>NZ_FNAR01000021.1 GCF_900101985.1 Bhargavaea beijingensis | reverse complement strand
CCCTTCCCCGTCAAACGGCATGATCTACGGCAAAACGCTATCGCTCGGGTCAACCGGCACAGCCGTCAGGAACTGGCAGCGTGACATGAACAAAGCCGGGTTCAAACTGGACGTTGACGGCATCTTTGGGCAAGGCTCCCGCTCCGCGGCGATCGCCTTCCAGAAAAAGCACGGACTCACGGCGGACGGATACTTCGGACCGGCTTCCCAGAAGAAGATGGCCAGCCTGCTTAAATAACTCCTCCCTTTTTCCTGAACTGATCTCCCTTCATTTTGGACAGAGAATCCTGATTCTCCGCTCCAATTGAAGGGAGCTTTTTCATGTCCGGAATGAACAGATTGTAAGTTCGTTTCTAAGGGTTGGACGGCGTTCAATTATCGAGCTTTTTCATTTGAATGCGCCTATTTATTAATTTGGCTGTAAAATTCCGTAGCAATTATTACAAACATGAAGCAATTTGTAATCTAACTGTAATCTATTAACCCCTATGACTCTGCTAAAATGAGCAATAGATTATTAAACTAGATAGAATTTCCTAAACACCATTAAATTTAGCGTAAAAGTCTGTGACATATAAAACTATTCTAACTCAGGGGGAAATAACGTTGAAAAAAATCGTATTTTCGGCTTTAACAACTGCAGCGCTTGCCACGTTTATCGCCACTGGAGATGCTGAAGCCTCTTCCGATACTTATCAAGTTAAGTCCGGGGACACCCTCTGGAAAATTTCTCTTCAAAACAACGTCAGCGTTGCATCCCTCAAAAACTACAACAATCTCAGCAGCGATGTCATCTTCCCTGGCCAGGTGCTTGAGCTGACAGGTTCGACAACAGCCCAAAAGCCATCTTCCAGCCAGGCGGCTTCCAAGCCGGCCAGCCAATCTTCGGCCTCCAGCTACACCGTCAAGCGCGGCGATACGCTGGGCAAGATTGCGGCTGTCCACGGCACAAGCGTTTCCAAGATCAAATCTCTCAACGGTCTGCGCAGTGACCTGATTCTAGTCGGACAGGTTCTGAAAGTCAGCGGAAAAGCAAGCGCACCTTCTTCCGCTCCTTCGAAGAACACGACAACGAACAAAAACACATCAACTGCAAAGCCATCGGCCAATTCGTCCACTTATGTGGTGAAAAGCGGAGACACGCTCTCGAAGATCGCCAATAAGCACGGAATGTCTTACCGTAAGCTGATGGATCTGAACGGCCTGCGTTCGACCATCATTTATGCGGGGCAAAAGCTGAAGGTAAGCGGAACTCCTGTTAAAACCAACAATAAAGTATCCGGCTCGTCGTCTTCTTCAAAGGTCGAACATGCATCGGCTCCAAAAAATGAAGCTAACGCATCGGCGTCCCTTTCCAACTTTGTCTCCATTGCACAAGGCCTGAAGGGCATTCCTTACAAGTGGGGCGGCACAACAACAGCCGGATTCGACTGCAGCGGTTTCATCTACTATGTTCTCAAGCAAGCGGGCGTCAGCCACTCCCGTACGTCGGCTGCAGGCTACTATGACCGTTCCTTCAAGATCAGCAGCCCACAGCCTGGCGATTTCGTCTTCTTCCGCGGCACTTACGGCGGAGCGAACAACGTTTCTCACATGGGCTTCTACCTGGGCAACGGCAAGTTCATCCACGCCAGCTCCTCGCAGGGCATCACAGTCAGCAGCGTGAACGACAGCTACTGGGGCAAGTTCAAGCGTGAGTACAAGCGCCACTACTCTGCACTTTAATAACCGCTTCTCCTATGAACCCTTGAACGCTTCCATTGGAAGGTTCAAGGGTTTTTCATATTCTCTTCCGAACGTACTTCCCCTCGCCGGCTGTCGCGCTTACGGATGGCCGAAGAGCATTCGATCATCATTTATTTGTGACGCTCGGGCACGTTTACGCGACAAGGCTTGCAGGCGGGCTTGAGGCGGGCTGCAGGATGCTGGGGGGCTCGGCTACCTTACACACCGAATCGCCCTGCAGTCAGGTTCCGTACATGATAAATGAAGACATCAGAAAAAGGGATCGGAGCCGGTGCTCCAATCCCTTTCCCTGTCTATTTGATTTTTCAGGCCATCTCCAGCATCCGCTTTTCCGCTCCCTGCTTCAGCAGGCTGACCGTCGTTTTCCGGATGAGTTCCGGCAGGATGCCGAAAGAGTAAGGCTTGTAGACGCGTTCCGTCCATTTGTGGCCGTCTTTGCCGTACACGCCCATGTTGATGGACGGGATGTCGAGCTTTTGGATGGAGCCGAACGGGATGGTGTACAGATTGCCCCATTCCGGCAAGTTTCCGACCAGCGGCGCCAGCTCATCTTCGGTTTCGTGGAGCGACAGGAAGCTGCCGTCCGCGAGATATGGGAAGAACTTTCTAAGAGCGAACTGTTCGCCGGTGGTTTCGCCCATTTCCCGGAGCACGCCTTCGACCGATGCCTGGATCTGCATATCGCGTTCCTGGTCGGCTTTCAGGTAGTTGTGAGGCAAGAACGGCGGCGCAAAGAACAGAATCACACGGGCTTTCTTTTCCGGGTCGGCCGCCTGGAGCGCGCTGACGATGGAAAAGCTGAGGTCCCGCAGGTCTCCCGCTTCTCCTTCCGCATCTTCAAGCGCTTTGGCGATCACGGCGCGGACATCCACCCCGCATTTCCCGAGGTAGTCCACATAGTCCTCGTATGTGGTGACATCGACCGACCAGGAGAGGTTGCGCGCCGGCAGTCCGGTCACGCCCAAGTACTCGTCGAACTGTTCCTTCATATACGTCTCGGCTTCCCGGCATGCCGCTGAGGCTTCATCCATCAGCTTCTCCAAAATCCGGGCCGGTGTTTCTTCATAGATAAAGTAGTTGAAGTACAGATGGCTGCTGATGGCAGTCTGGACGGTGTACAGTTCTTTTGTATCCCGCTGCTGGAGGCACGTCGGCGGCAAAACGAGTTCATTCGGGATATTCTCCGCGAGGCGGTACCGGTTGTGGATCCGCTCGGTCAGCTTCGCCGCGATAAAGTTCGGATCGATGCCGGAAAGCGTGTCCCCGACATGCACCTCCCGTCCGTAAATATGGAAGCAAGGCAGAATCTTTCCGGCCGCGCCCGTATAGATGTACCGGTGCGGGTCCCCGTCGTATAGCGGCGTGATAAAGTCGGTGTTGATCGCCGAGACAAAGTCGAGGTTGCGTTCATGCTTCAGGCGGTTCAGTTCCGACAGCGCGCCGACAATGCCGCGGTGTTCACTTTCCTCGTCTCCGTTGCAAAGCAGAAGGACGTTTCCGTCAAGTTCCTCCCGATGCTCAGAAAAGTACAGGATGTTGGCGATGTGAACGGCCGCTCCGCTTTTCATGTCAACCGAACCGCGGCCGAACATCCAGTCGCCGGACTGCGCTTCTTCCCGGACTTCCGGGTCGGCTTCGTATTCCGTGAAAAACGCCTCGAGCGCATCAGGTGAAAACGCATGCTCCTTTAACGGGCCAAAGTCCTCGACAGCCACCGTATCGATATGGGCGTGGTAGAGAACCGTTGAATCCGAATGTCCCGTCCCTTCCACGAAGGCGAACACATTTTGGCGTCCGAGCGGATCCCCTTCAATCTTCTGGAGATACAGATGATCGGGATGTTCACGGAAATAAGGGAAGGTACTGAGGATCTGATGGATTTCCCTGACGATCCTGACCTCACCGACCGTACCATTGATGCTGTTCAGGCCGACCAGATGGCGTGTGATCCACTCTGCCTGCTCAGCGATTTCCATCTTCCGAAGCTGTTCGTACATGGGCGTTTCCTCCTTTTTTCTTGGCCTGTTTCTCAACGGGATAGTGATTGGCAAAATAATCCGCTGTAAGCTCTTTGACCTTTCCGCTCAGGAACAGGACGGCAATCACGTTCGGAATGACAACCAGTGCCAGCAGCAGGTCCAGGAACTGCCAGATAAACTGCAGCCCGCCGACCGCTCCGACCATGATGGCCACAATGTAAACGAAGCGCATCCATTTGGAGAAAGAAGTGCCGAACAGGAATTCAGCCTGCTTCTCCCCGTAAAAGATGATGACAACGACTGTTGTGATGACAAACAGGAACAATGTCGCGGAAACAATCATCCCCGCAATGGACGACCCGTAAATCGGGGTGAACGCTTCCGTCACCATCGTCGACGCCTCATCCGGGCCGATCGTTTTCCATACACCGGACGTCAGGATGACCAATGCGGTGATCGTGCAGACGACCAGTGTATCGACAATCACCTCAAACACACCCCAGAACCCCTGCTTGACAGGATGGCTCGTAATGGCGGCGGAATGCGCGATCGGCGCCGTCCCCATCCCCGCCTCGTTCGAGTACAGCCCCCGGGCCAGCCCCCAACGGATCGCAGCGGCTACGCCGGCTCCGGCAAACCCGCCTGCAGCCGAGAGCGGACGGAATGCATATTCAAAAATCATGGCGAACGCCTGCGGCACTTCCTTGAAGTTCACGAACAGGACGGCCAGCGCCGAGACAAGGTAGACCACGACCATGAACGGAATCAGCTTTTCCGTCACTTTTCCGATCGTTTTGATCCCGCCGTACGTGACCAAAATGACGATGAAAGCAACAATCAGCCCCGTCGCAAACGGCGGCAGGCCGAACGATCCGCTCATCGTCTGGGCAATCGAGTTGGACTGGACCATCGTGCTCGCCACAATCTCGATCATGAGTGCGAGCGCGATAAACGCAGCGACCTTTTTCCAGCCGAGCCCCTTTTTGATGTAATACATCGGGCCGCCGACATACTCGCCTTTCTGGTTTTTCTCCCGGTAATGCATCCCGAGCACGACTTCCGAGAACTTCGTCCCCATCCCGATCAGCGCCACGAGCCACATCCAGAAAATCGCTCCCGGCCCTCCGAGCGCAATCGCGACCGGCACACCGACGATATTGGCTGCACCCATCGTGGAAGCGAGCGCACTCGTCGTCGCCTGGAAAGGCGTCAGTGTCCCCTGCCCCTCACTTTTCGAGAACATCTTGCCGAACGTCTGCCCGATAATATGCGGCAAGTACCTGAACTGGAAAAACCCGAGGCGCACCGTCAGAAACAGTCCGCCCCCGATCAAGATGATCATGAGCGGAATCCCCCAAATGAAGTTCGAAATCTCCGCAATCCAAGCCGTAAAACGATCCATTTTCCCTCAACCCTTTCTATGTCCGCGCGCAATACGAAATCGCTTTCAATAAATCCCCTTTTATTATTCCGCATTGTGGAATACATTCTGCATTGTGAAACCGTTTGCTTACATTCTATTTCTGCACTTTAGTATTGTCAATCTCTTTTTCTTCTGAACGGTCCGACGATTCGGCCCGATTCGTCATGGATTTTTGATACAATGGGGACAGACAGGGGGAGAAGTTCAATGATTCAGTCGATTGACCGCGCGATGCAGCTGATCGGGACCATATCCGGACCGGAAAAAGACCAGTGGCTCGTGGCTGAACTGGCCGACAAGACCGGCCTGCCCATCAGTACCGTGTATCGTCTCCTCCAATCTCTTGAGACACACGGCCTCGTCACTCAGCATCCGCAGACGAAACACTACGAACTGGGCGACAAATGGATGGAACTCGGCCTGAAAAAATACGAAAAACTGGATATCCGAGCGGTGTCGAGGCCCATCCTTGAAGCCCTGGCGCAGGAAGTCCGGGAAACCGTTTACCTGAACGCCCCGAGGGACGGCTCTTCGATCATCGTAGACCGGATCGACAGCCCCCGGAATGTCCGCATCATTGACAGCATCGGCGAACGCATCCCGATGCCGATCGGCGCCGCCAACAAAATCTTCCTTGCTTTCAGCCCGCCGGCTGACACCGGACCGCTCCTTGAGCGCGTAATACCTGATCCAGTTGAACGCAACCTGCTGAAGCAGCAGCTTCAGGCCATCCGCCGTTCCGGTGCCGCCATCAGCAGAGGGGAAAAAACCGAAGGCACCATCGCCGTCTGCGCCCCCATCTTCGACTTCGAAAGCCGTCTCATCGCCGCCGTCAGCATCGAGACGCTGGAATCCCAGACCACCGACGAACAGTTGGAACAGTTCACGGAAAGCGTCATTGCGGCAGCCGGCCGGATTTCTTCGCTGATGGGGATGAGTTCATAGGAATCGGAATCAAAAAAAGGGATTGGCGCCGGCGCGCCAATCCCTTTTTCTTTGTCGCTTTTTACAGCTCTCTTCAATACAGGAGGTAATTCTTCCGCACCTTCTTGAACGCCTCCAGCTCCTCTTCCCACTCCGCTTTCATTTCTTCAACGGTCATGCCGTTTTCGATGCCTTCGCGGATCCAGCCGTTTCCGATCAGGTTGTCGAAGAAGTTGGTGAGCGTAACGTCTTCCGGATACAGGTCGTGGATCGTTTTGACGATGTGGAGTCCGGTTTCGACCGGCTTGTAGTCGTCACGGTCCGTGATGTGGACCTGAATGCCGTGGGACAGCTTGCCGGAGTGCTTGGAGAACATCGGTGTGAACGAAGCCGCGCGGAACGTGACGCCCGGGAGTGCCAGTGCGTTCAGTTCGGCCGCGAGTTCGGTGCTGTTGATGAACGGGGCGCCGATGAGTTCAAACGGTTTGGTCGTGCCCCTGCCTTCGGAGACATTCGTCCCTTCAATGAGCGCGGTGCCCGGATAGGCGATCGCCGTATCCAATGTCGGCATGTTCGGGGACGGCAGGACGAACGGAAGTCCTGTTTCGTCAAAGTAGGATTTGCGCTTCCATTTCTTCATTTCCACGACAGTCAGGTCCGCGCCGATGCCGAATTCGGCATTAAACAGTTTCGCCAATTCGCCGACAGTCATGCCGTGGCGGAGCGGGATGGCATACTGTCCAACAAAGGAAGCAAATTGCGGATCAAGCACCGGCCCCTCGACTTTTTCCCCGCCGAGCGGGCTCGGGCGGTCGAGCACGATAAACGGGATGCCCTGTTCCTCTGCCGCTTCCATCGCGAGCGCCATCGTGTAGATGTACGTGTAAAAGCGCGTTCCGACGTCCTGGATGTCAAACACAAGCACATCTACGTTCTCGAGCATTTCCGGTGTTGGCTTGCGTGTCTTGCCGTAAAGGCTGTAGACCGGAAGGCCGGTGACGTCGTCGATGTAGTACTCGACGTATTGGCCCGCCTGCGCGTCGCCCCGGACACCGTGTTCAGGCCCATAAAGTGCCGTCAGCTCGACGTCCGGGTCATTGTGCAGCAGGTCGACGATGCTGTTCAGGTCCTTGTCGACGCCGGTCGGGTTCGTGATGAGTCCGACGCGCTTGCCTTCAATTAAGTGCTTTTGTTCGTCCAGCAGCACGTCCACCCCGAGAGAAATTTCATGCCCTTTGCGATGCTTGTTGTGGTCCTGCGATTTGCCGTTGCCTTTGTCATGGTCGGCGAAGGCGACCGTCAGTGTGGACAAAACAAGCAAGGCCGTCAGCAGGACGATCAGCCGTTTTTTCAATGAGTTCTCCCTCCTCAGTATGTCAGTCCGTGGCCGTATCCGTAGAGGACACTGCCATCAGCACCCGGGATCGTAACCGGCAGCGTTCCGGCCGGCGCGACTTCGCCGAAAAGGATCGATGCGGTCGCTTTGAAGCTCGCAGTCCGGAAGCTGTACTGTGCAAGATAGGCATCCGCATCCGGATACGCCATGATGTCATACGGATTTCGGATGCCGACACCGATCACCGGTGTTTCGGTTTCCGTGATCAGCTGGTTGACCAACCGCATCTGCGGGCTGGTCACGGAGCGCTGGGCGACGGTGGATGTGACGGTGCCCGCGATGACCGCCTTTGCCTCCCCCACTTGGGCCAGCTGCTCTTCAGTCAACGGCGCGCTTGCTTTGATCAGCACTGTATTGGCATGCTTTTCTTTTACCGCATTGTACAGGTCTTCGATATACGTGTTGCCGACGACGATGATCCGGTCATCCGCATTTGGTACAAGTGGAAGGACCTCTTCGTTTTTCAAGAGCGTCACGGATTGTTCGGCCGCCGCGCGTTCCACGGCTTTGTGCTCATCCGATCCGACCACTTTCAGGGCGTTGGCGATCTTTTCTTCCACCGGCCGCGGATTTTCTTCTTTGAGGATGCCGCGCTCCAGCTTAAGTGTCAGGATCCGGCGGACGGATGCTTCGATGCGCTCTTCGGAGATTTCGCCGGAGCGGACCGCATCATAAACACCTTCCGCGACAGGCTCCAGCCCGACCGGCATCAGCACGATATCTGTGCCTGCCTGAATCGCCTTGATGACCGTGTCGACCGGGCCGAAGTGGTCGGCGATCGCCTTCATGTTTAGGGCATCCGTGAAGATCAGGCCATCATAACCCATTTCTTCTCTCATGAGCCCCGTCAGCACTTTGTGGGAAAGCGTAGCCGGAAGATGGATTTCCGTGCCGTCTTTTTTGGAAATGACGGTGGTATCATCAATCTTCGGGAAAGTGACGTGCGCCGTCAGGATGGCATCGATCCCGTGATCCATCGCCTGCTGGAAGGGATAAAGCTCGACTTCCATCAAGCGCTCCTTGTCATAAGGCACTTCCGGCAGGCCGAGGTGGGAATCAACTGCCGTGTCTCCGTGGCCCGGGAAATGCTTCGCCGTCGCGGCGGTTCCCGTATCCTGGAGGCCCTGTATATATGAGGTGCCGAGATTCGCGACAAGTTTGGGGTCCTCGCCAAAGGAACGGACGCCGATCACCGGGTTGTCCGGGTTATTGTTGACGTCGAGCGCCGGCGCCAGGTTGAAGTTGATGCCGAGAGACGCCAACTCTTCGCCGATCACCCGTCCGGCGTCATAGGCCAGTTCCTTTGAACGGGTCGCCCCGAGCGCCATATTGCCCGGCATGTCGGTTCCCGATTGGAGACGTGTCACGATGCCGCCTTCCTGGTCAATCGTCAGGAACATCCCGTACTTTTCGGAGGCCGCCTGGTAGGCGTCGGCAAGACGGGTCGTCTGTTCGGTTGTCACGACGTTTTCACGGAATAAAATCACGCCGCCGAGGTGGTAGTCTTTTACGAGACGATCGATTTCCGGAAGCATTTCGGTCACGTTTTTCCCATTCCAGTTGCGGAAGTCCGGCATGAGCATCTGCCCGACCTTTTCCTCCATCGTCATCTGGCGGATGGCGTTGTCCACGAGGTTGTACCGCTCACCCGTTTCCTTCACGACCGAGATTTTTACAGGCGGTTTCCCCTTGCCTTCTTTTGCTTCCGGGTCCGGCTTCGCCTGGATGGCGATCCGGTCGGAAGACTTTCCGTCGGTTACTTGGATAAACGCTTTTCCGGGTTTACCGGTGGCCGTCACCTTCCCTGCCGCATCCACTGTTGCGACATTCTGATTGGAAGAGCTCCAAGACTGTTCGCCCGACTTCTTGAAATGTCCGTCCTGATATACATGGAGTGCATCCAATTGCAGCTCCCCATTTTCAGCTTCATGGTCGATCTCCGGCACGTTCTGGAGAATCACCAGATCGTTGATGTCCGATGCTTCCGCGGCACTCACAGTGCCCATGCCCGTCATAACGGGCGTCGCAATCAGCACCGCGATCAAAAACGGCAGCAGCGCTTTCCGTAAACTCGGCATTCTTCATTCCCCCTTTAATAATCCCTCAGTGCCCAGCCGGCGGAAGCACCGACAGGCTCTACAATTTCCCCGTCTGCCTCCACGTTGCCGACATACCAGCCCCGGCCGTTCACGGACGCGTCGGTGTCATAGCGGAAGCGGACAAACCCGGTGCCTTCAGGCAGTTCGGCCGTCACCCGCTCCAGATCCCCTCCGTTGCCGGTCAGTGCCGCAAGTTCCGTCCATCTCTCCCCGTCGGCGGAGACTTCCACACGGCCAAAGTCCGATCCGTCCTCCAGGCGGTGCCAGGAATCAAATGAAAGCTCGGAGGCATCACCACTCAGTTTGAATTCCAGCGTCCGCTCCAACTGGTCCCCGTAGCCGGAAAACCACATTTCATCATGCTTCGGAAGCGGCGCCGGAATAGCATCCGCCACATGGCGAGCGACTGTCCGCCGGATTGTGTTCAGGGAAATCGTGTTCCTGGAAGGATGGACCCGGTTCGTCAGCAGGATGGCGATCGTCTGGTTTTTCTTGCTGACGGCGATGCTCGTACCGGTGTAGCCGGTATGTCCTGCAGTCCCCGAATCAGCCAGTGCGTCCATGTACCAGCCTTGGTTCAGCTCCCATCCGAGCCCGTGGTCATTGCCCGGGAACCCCGGAATCTGGTTTTCCTCAAGCAGGCGGACCGTTTCCGGCTTCAGGATCCGCTTGCCGCCGTACCGGCCATCGTTCAGGAACATATGCGCGAACTTGGCGAGATCTGGCGCCGTCGAGAACACGCCCGCATGCCCCGCCACACCGTCCAGCGACCAGGCATTTTCATCATGGACACTGCCCCACACGATGCCTCGGCCGAGCGCCGGCTGGTATTCGGTAGCGGCAATCCGGTTCTTAAGGGAAGCCGGCGGATTGTACATCGTATCCTTCATGCCGAGCGGCCCGGTGATCTCATCCTTGATAAACGTGTCCAGGCGCTTTCCGTAGAGCCGCTCCACCAGGGAACCGAGCGTGATCATGTTCAGGTCGCTGTACGTGTACTTGGTCCCAGGAGGATTGGCGAGCGGATAACGGTGTGCGATATCCAGGCGGTCCTCCCGGCTTTTGCCTTGGCTATACAGAGGCACCCAAGCCGTGAATCCGGACGTATGCGTCATCAACTGGCGGATCGTCACATCCTCCTTACCGTTGTCGGCAAACTCCGGGATGTAATCGGCAACCGGATCATCCAGCGAGAAAAGACCCTGCTCATACAGCTTCATTGCAGCGGTCGTCGTGAAGATCTTGCTGATGGAGGCCAGGTCGAAAATCGTCTCCTCCGTCATCGCGACAGGCTCGTCCATCTCCGTGAACCGGTCATCCGTGTAAAGCGCCGAATGCCCATAAGCCTCATGCTTCACGACATGGCCGTTCCTCGCCACCAAAACTACGGCTCCCGGGAAAGTCCGGTCCGCGATGCTCTTCTCGATTGCCCCATCAATCGAATCCAGCGGAGCCTGTACCATACCGGCCCCCTTCACGGAACCCGGATGCAAAACAGGCGACATCGGCCCCGGCCGGTCCCACTGCTTGTTCTCCGCTCCCCCGCCTGCCTCGACTGGCACTGCAAAGACGGTACCGAGAGCCATCGTTCCCGCCAGCACTGCCGCCACCCCGGCTTTCTTCGTTACTTTCAGCATGCTCTCCCCTTCTCTCCCGTTAAATTATCAGTACTTTCTAACAAGTTTATCGGAGATGCCAAAACATGCCTATCATACAGAAGTACTTGAATCGGAAAGCGCTTTCCTGAAATCGGGGCGATTGCACTATTTCTTTTTAATCATTTTTGAAACCCTATTAAATATGTAGAGAGCAAACAAAAAACGCACCGTAGTAGAGTGCGAAACAGTCGAGTTACGGTAACTGATCTGTTGCGATATCATATCCAGCACCCCTTCTGGACAAATCTGATAATTGCCTATCACAACCATTAATGTTAATAAGGATTCAAGAAAAGGCCTGGAAGAATACCCTCCAAGCCCTTACTTATTTCTTCATACGTGCCTCAATTTCCCTTGCGGCGCCGATAACTTTCTTTATTAGCTCATCAATATCGTAATCTTCTTCACGTGCCCGGGGAATTGTGAGTGTAAAAACAGCGAAGGCGACGTCATCCATCATGATGGGAGCGCAGATGGACATGGCGCCCTTCACCCGTTCCCCGTAGGTGATGGCATATCCTTTCTTCCGTATCTGGGTGAGATCTTGTTGAAGCTGTTCCTTGGAATTCACCGTGATGTCCGTGATGGGGACAAACTGGATTCTATCCAGGTAGTCCCTGACGTAATCATCACTCTGAAAAGCGAGCAGGGCTTTTGCAGAAGCCCCTGCGTAGAGTGGAGAGGTGTGTCCGATGAACGTAAGAGCCGAAAGTTCGTGACGGCTTGGCAGATTATGAAGACACTTTCGCTCACCATTTTCAATGATACTGATCGATACATTTTCACTCGTCTCTTCATTTAGCCTTTCCATTATGGGGATTGCTATGGATAGGAACGCATCGCTCTGCTCGACAAGCCGGCCGAGGAAGAAGAGTTCCAGCCCCAACGAATACATCTTGGTATCTTCTTCTTTCACTAGGAAACCTTCATACACAAGCGTCCAAAGCATCCGCTGCAAGCTGGAAATGCCGATCCCTGTCCGTTTATGGATATCGGTCAGTGACAGTTGCTTATCACCACCTTTAAAAGCACGCAATACCTGGATAACCCGATGTACGGAAGACATCGAATAATGGGCATTCATTTTCTCTTGATCTTTTAAATTTTCCATATTGCACGCTCTCCAATCAACCTGCTTTTCTTACCCTTTCCCCTGTCCCACCGCCTTGTACTCATCTGTCGCGCATTGGTACAATTCGCCGAACACTTCCTCGTTATGCTCTCCGAGCCCAGGCGGCGGCAGCCGGGTTTCTATCCCCAGATTACTGAATCTTAGGGGGCTTGCCAAGAGCTTGATTTCTCCTGCTTTTGGATGTTTTACGGACTCTACCCCGCCACGCGCCACCACCTGCTCCTGCTCCAGCGCCTGGGAAATGGTGTTCACCCTTCCGGCAGGCACACCTGCTTTTTGCAGGAGGGTCAGCCATTCATCTGATTTCTTCCCGTACAACAGCTCCTGTATGTTACTCACAATTTCTTTTTCGTTCTTTTTCCGATCCGCATTCGTCCGGTATTGTGGATCAGTCGCCCATTCCGGATGGCCAAGAAGATCGGCCAGTTTTGCAAACAGCCCGTCATTTCCCGCACAGATCATGATTGGATCGTCTGCGGTCTGGAACACCTGATAAGGCGTCACGTTATTGTGCTGGTTACCGAGCCGCTTTGATACCATCCCGGTGTTCAGATAGGCACTGCCGACGTTCGCCATGCTGGCCATTTGGACATCCAAAAGCGATAGGTCGATGGCCTGGCCTTCGCCGGTCCGCTCACGCTGCCGGAGCGCTGCAAGCACCCCGATCACCACATAGGAAGAGGTGATGATATCTGCAATCGGAATCCCAACTTTCGTTCCTTCCTTGTCCGGGTGACCGGTTACATCAATCAGACCGCTCATCGCCTGGATAACCGGGTCAAATCCCGGATTCCGGCTGAGAGGTCCGGTATGGCCAAAGCCGGTCACCGAGCAAAGGATAATTCCCGGATTTTCCTCTTTCAGCGTCTCATAACCGACTCCAAGATTTTCCATCGTTCCGGTTTTGAAGTTCTCGATCACCACGTCTGCTGTCTTCACCAAGTCCAGAAACAGCCTTTTCCCCTCGGGGTCTTTCAGATTAATCGTCACAGACCGCTTGTTGCGGTTTGCACTCATATAATAGGTGCTTTCCCCTTCGACGAAAGGCCCCCAGTCTCTCATGCTGTCTGATCCGCCCGGCGGTTCAACGCGAATCACATCCGCTCCCAGGTCTCCAAGAGTCATCGCACCTGCCGGAGCCGCATACACACGGGATACATCCAATACTCGTATATCATCCAACGGTTGCATCATACACCCTCCCCATTGTTGACTTTGATCGGACTTATGACTTTTTGTTCTTTAAGCACTTTCAGCTGACCGAACATACCTACAGTGATCAAAGCGATGCCGATCAGGTCTGTTAATGTTCCCGCATCGATCATCATCAGGCCGCCAGCTCCCACAAGCACCCTTGAAAACCATCCCATCTTTGCAACGACCCGGCCGGAAACGGCTGATGCCAAAGCGATTCCGCCGATTAATGCCATGGCACCAGCCATCATGGAAGCCCCGTAGGAATGTCCATCAAACAACAGCACCGGATTGAATAGGAAGAAAAACGGCAAGATAAACGCTACCGCAGCCAAGCGAAGCGATGCCACAGATACTTTGGTTGGATCTTCCCCCGCAATCCCGGCAGCCGCATAAGAGGCCAGCGCAACAGGCGGAGTGATTCCAGAAAGAGCCGCATAGTAAAAAGCGAACATGTGGGCAGCCAGAGCGGGCACCCCCATATTGACCAGAATTGGCACAGAAATCATTGCGACGATAATATAAGCCGCAGTGGCTGGTACCCCCATGCCGAGGAACACGCTGATGACCATCGTCAGAAGGGCAGCGAACAAGACGCTCCCTCCTGCAATCGCAATCACGTTATTGCCTAGTGTCAGTCCGACACTCGTCAGTGTAATGGTACCAATGACAATCCCTACAATCGCACAGGCAATCCCGACATTCACCGCCCCTCTGGCCCCTTCTTCGATCGACTGGAGGATGAGCCTGAGATTCATCCGGGTAGATTTTCTGAGCCAGCTTGCCAGCACAGTGGAAACAAGTGCCCATATGGCAGCGAACAAAGGGGTAACTCCAGTCATGAGAGTCGCCAGCAACACAACCAGCGGAATCAGCAGGTGTCCGCCTTCCTTCAACACTTTCACCGCATTTGGGATATTCTCTTTTGCAATCCCAGACAGGCCAAGCCTTTTAGCTTCGAAGTGGACAGACATGAACAGAAACGCGTAATACAATATTGCCGGGATGATGGCAGCCAGCATGACGGTCGTATACGGAACGCCGAGGAATTCAGCCATGATGAAGCCCGCAGCTCCCATGATTGGCGGAGCCAGAAGGCCGCCGGTAGAGGCGACCGCCTCAACTGCTCCGGCAAAGCTCTTTGAGTAGCCGGTCTTTTTCATGAGCGGAATCGTGACGGTACCGGTAGTCACCACGTTACCGACCGCAGAGCCGCTCATCATTCCCATCAGTCCGCTTGCAAAAACTGCAACCTTTGCCGGTCCACCCGAGGACCGTCCCGCAATGGTTAAGGCTAAATCATTGATGAAGTCGGAGAATCCGCTGTTTTTCAGGAAAGCCCCGAACATGACAAAGACGAAGATGTAAGTGGCCGAGACACCGAGTGCAGTTCCGAAGATGCCCTGGCCGCCCCAGAACATCACGTTGATCACCCGTTCGACTGTAAATCCGGTGTGTCCGAATATACCCGGAATAAAACCGCCGAAGAAGTTATACAACAGGAAAATCCCTGCAATGATTGTCAGCCCATTGCCCACCACTCTTCTGGCTGCCTCAAATAGAAGCAGCATCGCGATGCCTCCAGCGACATAATCCAGCGTTGTGTTTACTCCGAAACGGTCACGGATGAAAGTGTCATAAGTAATAAGGAAATAAGCAAATACTGAAATGGCAAGCCCAATCAGCACCAGGTCCGTAACAGCAGGCTTTTTTCTTTTCATGCCTTTTCTCGCCGGATAGAGAAGGAAACTGAACAGGAGCAGGAACAGCAGATGCCAAGCCCTGAACTTGATGGCATCCATGACACCATAACTGCTCATGTACAATTGGAAGAATGTCCAGATGACCGCAAGAACCAGTAAGACCTTTGCCCACATCCCCAGGAAGTTTCTCTGTCCTCCGCCATCCTCCAGATCGACGACTGCAGTTTGCTCATTGTTCATGGATGTCACCTCTCCTATTTAAGGACTCCAATTTCTTTGTAGTACCGTTCAGCACCTGGATGGAGCGGTACATCAGCTGTTCCTTGTACGGCATCTTCCGGCTTGAACTGTTTCACGACCGAGTGACCTTCAGCGAGCTTGTCGAGGTTCTCCCAAAGGGATTTCGTCATTTCGTACACAGTTTCTTCATCGAGGTTGGCATCTACGGCGATGGAACTGAACTGTCCAACCGTCCGGATCTCATCTTCCTGCCCATCGTAGGTTCCTTTCTCGATCACATACTCGAAGTTCCACGGATAGTCATCGGAAGTCATATTGGCAATGCCCTCATCCGTCATATTCAGTACTTTCGAATCGACGGTAGAAATCAGTTCGGTCGCAGCGGAGGCCGGAACGCCCGTATAGATATTTACGGCCTGCGCCTGCTTGTTGCGCATTAGGTCTACGGCTTCGGTGAACCCGACGTAGTTCTCATTGACCTTTCCGATATCTACACCGTGGGATTCAAGAATCAGCTTGGACTCCAGTTCAGTGGCGGATCCTGCCGCTCCCAACACAAAAGATTTGCCAGAGATGTCCTCGACGGATTCGATTCCTGAATCATCAAGGGCGATAATATGGCTCACGTTCGGATAGAGGTTCGCCATAATCCGGATATCGTCGTAGGCATCTCCTTCAAAGCTGTTTTTACCGTTATATGCCTCCCAGATAATGTTCACTGTCGAAAACGCCATGTCCGCCTGATCCTTTTGCATCAGCTTGAGGTTTTCCACGGATCCATTGGAACCTTGGGAAGTGACCTGAATCTCTGCATCATTTGTCCAATGCGTCGCCAGCAGAGCGCCCAGCGGATAATAGACGCCGGTCGTGGTGCCAGTTGTGAACGTCACTTTTGATGAACTGCTTTCTCCTTCAGCACCAAATGAATTGCAAGCGCTTACAAATAAGATCAGGCAGGCGGCAATAACCAGCCCCAACCACTTTCTCATCTTCATGCTCTGACCTCCTCGTCTTTCGCATTGAATACTGGTTTCCGCTTTTCAATTACTGCCTGTACACCTTCCTTGAAATCGGCCTCTTCCATGATCAGCCCCATCTTCGAGGAGATGAAATCAAGGGACGAACGGAGCGACATATCACGATTTGCATAGACGGCACGCTTGATTAGCTGGATGGCCTGCTGTGGTCCTGCTGCCAGGCGCTCGGCATAGGCTTGGGTGTAGCTGTTCAGTTCTTCGTCACTCACAACAAAGGAGACAATTCCACGCTCTTTTGCTTCCTGTGCGGTGATGGCCTCGCCCGTCCAGAGCATATGAAGGGCCATGTCCAGTCCTGCCAGTTTAGGAAGGAAATAAGCTCCACCGTCGCCGGGAACCAGTCCCACTTTCACATAGCTCTCGGAAAGTGTCGCCGACTCACCCGCAATCCGGATATCACACATCAGCGCCATGTCCAGACCCGCGCCGAAAGCCGGGCCATGAATCTTGGCGATCACCGGTTTGTCGATCTCTTCAAGCAGAAGCGGAATCCGCTGCACTTTCTTCCAGAGGGAATTCTTGCGCTTAAGTCCGGAAGATATCTGATCTTTATCGGATTTGTAGAATCCCTGTCCGGCGATCATTTCCTTGATGTCGCCCCCGGAACAGAACCCCTTGCCTGCACCCTGGACGATGAGAACACGGATTTCGTCCGAGTCCCTCACTTCCTCCAGTGCTTCGATCCAAAGGTCGAGCATTTCTCCGCTGAACGCGTTCAGGGCCTTAGGTCGGTTAAGTGTGATGCTTGCAATTCCATTTTGGTGGTCAAACAACAGATCCGGCATGGACATTCCCTCGCTTTGTTTTAGTAATGGATTCCCACAGTGACTCTTCCTTCGTCAGGTAACGTTCAGCCAGCACGTTGGCCCAGTAAGTCTCGTTTCCGTATTCTTCACGCCACGTCCAGAGACGGCGTGTGGACAGGTGAAGTTCATGTTCATACGTCATTCCGATTGCCGCATGCAGCTGGTGTGCCCTCGAGGAGACCGTGCCGGCAGCCTCAGAAATGCGGATCTTGGCCATTGCTATCTCATCGCTGCCGGTACCTCTGCTTAAAGCATCATTACTGCCGCTAAGTGCACCGAGCACAGCTGCTGCTTCGCCTGCAATTGCCGCGATATGATGCTGGATGGCCTGGAACCGTGTAAGCGGCCTGCCAAATTGCTGCCGTTCCTTTGCGTAGAAGACACAAAGGTTGAGAACATGTTCAATAGCCCCTGCCATCATGGCAGATCGTCCGGCTGCCCCGATTTCAAGCAATCGTGCCGTCGCCTGCTTTGCCTGTTCACCCTCGCTGAGAAGTTCGATATCCGGGTCATTAATCACCAATTGATCGAGCGGCTCGCCCGCGAGGTTTTGGTTTTCCACGACTTGTATTCCATCAGTGGAGAATTGTCCGATCCCTGGCTTCCCGTTGATCGTCCCAGCCACGATCACCTTGGAAGCCACTCTTCCCCATGGCACGTGCTCAAGCTTAAGCGGAGTCCCTTCTTCGATCAGGAAGTCGCCGATTACAAAGGACATCGGTAGAGGTTCTGCCTCTTCCCCGAATTCTGCCAGTGTCCATACAGCCCCTAACGTTTCAAGCAGTGGAGCCGGCACGGCATGCTTGCCTGCCAGATGAAGGACAGCCAGCGCATCCTCCACGTCTCCACCTACGCCTCCCAGTGCTTCCGGTACCCCGATTGATAGCATTCCGGACTCTGCAAGCACCTGCCATAGTTCTTCCGGAAACGCTCCGGACTCCACCGACTCGTTGAGTTCTTTCGTCACCTGGTCTCTAAAGATCTTTTTTGCCGAGTCTGCAATGAATTCCAGCATTTCACTCATGCTGATGCCACTCCCTTCGCAACAATTCCCCTCAGAATCTCCGTTGTACCTCCGCGGATGGTGAAGCCCGGTCCGTGCAAGACTGATTCCGCCATCAGCCGGTCAAGCAGACGCTCCGCCGTGACGGACGGCCGCATCGGCAACAGCAGACGAACCGCTTCCGCAACAGATTGTTCGAACAAGGTGCCCAGGTCCTTCACAAGCGAAGCCGCCAGTGCGACGTCCTTGCCTCCCTCCAGCATTTGGGCAACCCCGATCGACATGTTCCGGAGCGACCAGAGTCTTGCATTTAGCTTGGCCACTTCGGCCAGGCCCTTTTGATCTTGTTGCTCGGTCAGGAGGCGCTGTGCCTCCTGCAGGAGCGGGAATGTGCTGAGGATCCGTTCCGGGCCGCTCCGCTCATAGGCAAGCTCCAGCATGCCCTGCTTCCAGCCATTACCGACCTCGCCGATGACCCGGTTATCCGGGACGAAAACGTTTTCAAGAAACACTTCGTTAAAGTGATGCTCACCTGTAAGGAACTGGATCGGACGGATGCTGACCCCTTCCGCGGACAGGTCGATAATCAGCTGACTCATCCCGTCATGCCGGCGCTTCTCGTCCTGCGGCGAAGTCCTGCAGAGCGTGATCATGTAGTGGGAATGGTGCGCACCGGACGTCCATGTCTTCATCCCGTTGACGACCCATCCGCCCTCCACCTTTTCGGCTCTAGTTTTCAGTGAAGCCAGGTCAGACCCAGAGTTCGGTTCAGACAAACCGATTGAGAAGAAGCACTCTCCTTTGGTGATCTTCGGAAGGAAGAAATCCTTCTGTTCCTCAGTCCCAAGATTGAGAAGTAGTGGCCCTGACTGTCTGTCTGCAAACCAGTGGGACGCAACAGGTGCACCAGCCGCAAGCAATTCTTCAGTGAGGATATACCGGTCAATCGCCGAGCGCTCACTGCCCCCATATTCTTTTGGCCAGGTCATTCCGATCCACCCGCGCTTCCCAAGCATTTTGGAAAATTCAGCGCTGTACCCGCTCAGCCATGAATCCGCATGCGTCGCAAACGTCCCCTTCTTCCGCTCCTCGTCCAGAAAACTCCTGACCTCATGCCGGAACGCTTCTTGCTCAGGAGTCAGCCGCACCAGCGGTAGCTGTAGTTCCTTCATGCCTTCCCCTCCATTTGAATAACCATGACCATTTATCGTTATACGGTAACGGTTATCTTAGATTAATAAGTTAAGGCGATTATTGCAGAGGGAAAGTTGAATGGCAATACAGAATATTATTAATATTTTAGTTACTTACTTTGATATAGTTTTTCGTGCCGGAGTAATTTCTTATTGATTCACTCTTGTTATTCTGTCTTATAACGGAATATCTGCTGTCTTGCGAAGTAATAATGGTTTGCTGCTGCTTCATAATTACTATTGAATAAAAGTTATCATTTGCTCATTTTTGGAGTACTGATGATATTTCCGAGCATATAAAAAAGCAGATTCCAGCGTCGAAAACGCTGGAATCCACTTTTTATTCTTTTACTATTGTTCAATTGTTGCATCCGATAGTTTCAGGTATTGGCCATCTTGGACGGTAAACTGGAACCGGCCGGAGAAGATTTCATTGTCGACAATATCACTGTTGCCAACCGGTCCGGACATGATGGCAACATATCCGTCGCCCTCGTCGGCGGTGGCGACATAGGTCCCTGGTTTTATCATCAATCCGTTGGTATGTTGTATTGATCACGCTTGCCCCTTTACGCTTTTACTCATTCGTCCCTTGCCAAAGTTAATCCACTGTAGTCAAATGTGTAATGATTTGCTCTCTGTTGCGTTAACTTTTGAATTTGATTGAAAAAGAACAGATTTTCATCCATTCGAAAAACAGGCAATTCGCCGTGAGATCACTGATGCCGCGCTGAGCGTTCCGGACTTGCTTGCCGACAATCAGCATGGACTCCTCTTCATCGCATATCATGTAGATATTCTTGCGCAACAACTCTTCGACATCACTTTCTTTACAAGCAACATCAGAGAATGTCGTTGAATTGAATTTAACTGCTGTGCCGTTGGTAATTTTGCACATCCGGCTCCCTCCCGAGAAGACGTGTGAAGTACTCCTTCAACTATATCATTTCCAAATACTGTAATCATCAATGCAGGTAACCATTCGCCTTCCGGGGTAACTCTCCATACTTCAAATACAAAAACCGCCTAAAGAGTCTACTTCTCTAGGCGGTCTTCGACCATTGGTACCTTTCTTGATTACCCGAGAAAAGGAATCAAATGATTACGAAGATTATTTCCCTTCAGCAGTTAATAAGGACAAAGTGAAATAATACATAGATAAAAGAAAAGTGGCCAGATAGCTCCTTTTCTTTAATTTGTGATTACATGGTGGCATTTTGATGGAGCACGCCAATCATGAACAAACTGGGAGTTCCGCGATGATCGCGGCCGGTCCACCTTTGCTCAGTTTAATCAGGATTTCCGTAATGACCTATTGACCTCCAGGACTTCCTCGACGATTTCCGCCAGCCCAAACAGAAACATCAGTGTCAGCATGGTGTCATCTGCTGTCCCCCGCCAAATCCGCACAAAAAACGGGCTGATTAATCCCGCCAAGCAGGATCATCAGCCCGATGGTGAGCAGCAATGCCGCCCTTCTGTTCAATCATGCGGTCACGCTTCCGCTGCTTTCTCTTTGTTTTTGCGAAGCTGCTTGAGGAGCGGGAAGACAAATGACAGCAAAGCGAGGATCAGCAGGCCGAGTGCGATCTTGTCATCCAAGAAAATCGACAGGCTGCCGTTCGAGATGGTCATCGCCTGGCGCAGCGACTGCTCGAGCATGCCGCCGAGGATAAATGCCAGGATGAACGGCGGTGCCGGAAACGAGAAGAGCCTCATCAGGAACCCGATGACCCCGAACAGCAACAGCATGTACAGGTCGAACGTGTTGAAGCTGATCGCATACACCCCGATCATACTGAAGACAATGACAAGTGAAATCAGCAGCGGGCGCGGGATCTTGAGGATCTTCGCAAAGTACGGGATGAGCGGCAGGTTGATGATCAATAGGAAGATGTTCCCGATGTACATCGATGCGATGACGCCCCAGAAGATTTCCGGCCGGTCGGTCATGAGCATCGGGCCCGGCTGGACGCCAAGGACGAGGAACGCGCCGAGCATGACGGCGGTCGTTCCGGAACCCGGGATCCCGAGGCTCAGGAGCGGGACAAAGGCACCGCTCGTCGCGGCGTTGTTTGCCGTTTCCGGAGCGGCCAAGCCCTTGACGGAGCCTTTACCGAACTCATCCGGGTTTTTCGAGAGCCGCTTTTCAAAGATGTACGAGATAAACGATGCGATCGTCGCCCCTGCTCCCGGAAGGACCCCGAGGATAAATCCGAGGAACGAGTGGCGCGTCATCGGTCCGCTCATATCTTTCAGATCCTGTTTATCGAGCTTTAGGCTGCCGATGTTGTGCGTGTCCTTGACCGACTTGTCTTTCCGGTTCAAAACGAGCGAGCACACTTCCGCAATCGCAAACAGACCGAGCGCAATGACGAGGAAGTCGAGGCCCTCAAGCAGGTTCATGTTGCCGAATGTAAAACGTTGCGTGCCTGTCTGGGCATCGATGCCGATCGTGACAACCATGAAGCCGGCAACAGCCGAAATCAGCGCTTTGATCGTCGAGCCTTCGGACAGGCTGGCAATGGCGGTAAGGCCGAGGAGCATCAGGGCAAAGTAAGCGGCCGGTCCGAACGAGACCGCCACGCTCGACAGTGCCGGGGCCAGAAGCATCAGCAGGACTACCGACACCGTACCGCCGGTGAATGAAGCAATCGCCGCGATGGCGAGCGCTTTCCCGGCCTTGCCTTGCTGGGCCATCGGATAGCCGTCGAATGACGTTGCAACCGCACCCGAAACGCCCGGCGCATTCAGGAGAATCGACGAGGTGGAACCTCCGAAGATGGCGCCATAGTAAACGCCCGCCATCATGATGAGCGCCGTCGCCGGATCCATTCCGAATGTCATCGGGATCATGACAGCGATGGCGCTGATCGGGCCAAGCCCCGGAAGCATCCCGATAATCGTTCCTACAAAGACACCGATGATCACGAACAGGATGGCTTCAAGACTGAACGCAGTCTGAAAGCCTGTGATGATTCCATCTAAAGAACCCATAGTAACCTCCTAATCAGAACGGCAGGATCCCGCTAGGCAGCGTGATGCTTAGCAGTTCCGTGAACATAAAGTAAAGGACGAGCGGGAACACGACCGCCGTGATGCCGTTCGCGACGTGGTTCCGGTACCCGAGGAAAAACGAACAGAAGAAAATGAACAGCGCTGTCGTAAGGACAAAGCCGATCACTTCAAGAAGCAGGATGTATGCCAGGATCAATCCGGCGACGCCGAGGAGCATGCCGATTTCTCTTTTCGGGATGTCGCGCCGCTTTTTCTGTTCTTCCGTTTCGGAATCTTTTGCGAAGAACAGGAAAATGGACAGGACAATCAGCAGCACGCCGAGCGTTTTCGGCAGGACGTCGGCATCGACGATGGCATACGGATAGCTCGGGATGCGGAACGCACCGAACAGATACAGCGCAGCGATCGCGATAAGGATCAGGCTGACTTTCTGATTCAACGTTTTAAGCATGGGAACATCTCCTGTGTTGCTGTATTGATGGTTCGTCATTTTTCGCGCCCAAGATGGCGGGAACCCCCCGCCTCTTTGCAGAAGCCGGGGGTTCAGAAATCTTATTGGAAGACAGGCGGAGCCGGCCATTCCGGAATGGTTCGTCGGACGGCCTGCTTACTTCGCAAGGCCAAGCTCGTCAAGAAGCACCTGGATGTCTTCACGCTGCTCGTCGAGGAATGCTTTATACTCTTCGCTGTCGAGGTACATTTCGTTCCAGCCGAATTGTTCGCGGATTTCCGCGAATGCTTCGGAATCACTGAGTTCCTTGAACTTCTCTTCGTAGTACTCGACGGCAGCAGGTTCCAAGTCTGCAGGGCCGAAGAAGCCTCTCCAGTTGATGAATGTCTCATCGATGCCCTGTTCTTTGGCAGTCGGGAAGTCTTCGAGGACTTCGCCTTCCAGGCGCTCTTCGGAAGTCACGCCGAGGACGCGGACCTTGCCTGCCTTGACCTGCTCGACCGTTTCGGCAACACCCGTGGAGTAGACATCCACGCTGCCGTTCAGGAGCTGTGTCATTCCGCCCGCATCCTGTGCGGACACATACTTGATCTTCGTTATGTCAACGCCTGCGGCTTTGGCGATCTGGACGAACTGCATGTGGTCCATCGAGCCAGGGGACGACGTGCCGACAACCGTGATGCTTGCCGGATCTTTTTTCATGTCTTCAAACAGTTCGTTCAGGTCCTGCCACTTTGCGTCTTCGCGCACCGCGAAAGCCGCATAGTCGGCGATGACATTCGCAATCGGCGTGAAGTCTTCATGGTCATATTCGGACTGGCCGTTTAGCGGGATGAAGATCATCGGAGGCGATGTCACAAACAATTTGTGCGGATTACCTTCATAGTTGGCGATGTACGACCAGCCTACGGCACCGCCGCCGCCTTCTTTGTTCGTGACGCCGATTTTGCCGTCGATGATCTCTTCTTCCTGAAGGACTTTCGCCGCCATACGGGCGGTCGTGTCCCAGCCGCCGCCCGCGCCTGCAGGCGCGACGATTTCGATCGATTCGGTCGGCTTGAACTCACCGCCGCCGGATTCGGCGTTCCCTGATGCGCCGTCATCACTGCCGCATGCGGCCAGCATCATGGACAAGCCCAGTGCGGCGGGCAGTAGTAATTTCTTCAATGGTGGTTCCCCCTTCGTTTATACGAACTTCTTCAATAACTCAGTTTTCAGTTTAGTAGCCCAATTACGCACTGTAAACGTTTGCAAATTATTGGGCGTTTTGTTCATTGTGTTCACGGAAAGGGGTGTAACCATTCGCACGCGGTGATCACTCATCAAAAAAACGCCGCTCCCGGGCGACGTTCAGTTGTTCCTGTTCATGAAGTATTTCCGTTCCGGCCTTCCTACCGCACCGTATTCCAGGTCGGCGATGGCTTCATTTTCGGAGATGAGGTATTCGAGATAGCGGCGGGCGGTCGTGCGGGAAGCGCCGATCTGTTCGCCCATTTCTTCCGCGGTGATGCCGGCTTCAAGCGGCTTCAAGGTATTCCGGACCTTGTCCAGCGTGAGGGGATCGATGCCTTTCGGAGTCTGGGCCTGCGACGTCCGAACCGCCTCCGCCGGCACACCGAGCATCCGGTCAAGCAACGCCTGGTCAAAGTCCCCGGCGTCGCCGATTCGCTTGGTCTTCATCTTAAAACGCGCAACCGCCTCGATAAACCGCTCCTTTTTCACCGGCTTGATGATGTAGTCGGTGACGCCCTGGTTGAGGAGCCGGCTGACGACATCGTGCTCGACCGCGGCCGAGATGATGATGAAGTCGAGTTCCGGGCGGATCATCCGCAGCTTCGGAATCAGTTCGACACCCGTGATGTCAGGCAGGTAAACGTCAAGCAGCACCAGGTCGACTTTCTCTGCCTGCACGGCCTTCACTGCGTCGCTGCCCGACAACACGTTCCCGACCACCACCACCTCCGGAATCTCCTTGAGGAACCCTTCATGGATGCCGGCAATCCTGAAATCATCTTCCACAATCAGCACGCGAATCATCCAACCCCTCCTGTCTGTTTTGGTATAAACACGGTAAACACCGCTCCGCCTTCCTGGCTGTTATGCGCTTCGATATAGCCGCCGAGTTCGTCCACCGCCCCACGCACAAGCGAAAGGCCGTAGCCTCTTCCGTCGGCTGCTTTTGTGGAGAACCCCTGCTCGTATAACCGGTCCGGATTCTTTTCCGGCAGGCCGCCTCCGCTGTCCGCGACTTCAAAGAGAATCTCCCGGCCGATGTCCGTCGCAAAAAACGTGACTTCCTTGCGGTCTGCATCCCGCACTTCTTCCATGGCGTTGTCGAGGAGGTTTCCGAGGATGGTGACAATCTGGGCGATGCCGATGTGTCCGGGGAGCGGGCCGAGGCCGCTGTTGTCATCGATGGTGAACCGGATCTTGTTTTCTGACGCCTTCCCGATTTTGCCCATGAGGATCGCCTGCACGGTCGGGTCCTGGATTTGCGTGAACAAAATCCGGTTCTGGCTGCGGGCCGTGTCGAGCTCGTCCGAGATCAGCTCGATCGCTTCGTTGTACTTCCCGAGCTGCATGAGCCCCGAGAGGACATAAAGCTTGTTCGTGTATTCATGGGTCTGGGCCCTCAGGTATTCCGAGTACTCCCGCACCTCAGACAGCGTATCGACAAGTTCTTTCAGCTCGGTCTTGTCCCGGAAACTAAAGACGGCGCCCGCTGGCTGGCCGTCCCGCTCGACCGGCAACGCATTCACGATCACATGACGGTCGTTGATGACCGCTTCCTCATTCGCCAGGCGGGCGTCCGGCCGGAGGAATCGCCGGGCGTCCGGGTTCGGATTGACCTCATCCAGCCGGTGAATATCCTGCTTTTCCGAAAGCCCGAGCAACCGCCGCGCGGAGTCATTCAGCATCGTGATTTCTCCCGCTTTGTCCACCGCGATGATCCCCTCGTGAACGGAAGACAAAATGGCCGTCCGCTCGGTGTAAAGGGATGCAATTTCCGCCGGCTCCAGCCCCATCGTGTCCTTCCGGATGCTGTCGGCCAGGCGGATGCCGCCGATCATACCGATGACGATGATGAGCAGGGCAAGCGCGATGATCTTGCCGAGCCGCTCGCGGATGATGGAGCGAGTATCTTCGACCATGTAGCCCACGGAAACGACCCCGACGATACGGTCATCGTAATCCAGGATCGGCGCCTTTCCCCGGACAGCCGGGCCAAGGCTGCCGACCGCCTCCGAGATGTACGACTCTCCGCCAACCAGCGCCCGGTCATTGTCTCCCCCGACCATCTTCTTCCCGATCTTGTCCGGATCCGGATGCGCATACCGGATGCTTTCCGTGTTCCCGATGACGACATACTCCGCCCCGGACAAAATCCGCACCTCCGTCGCGATCGGCTGCAGGATCACCTCAGGATTCGCGTCGTCGAACGCATTGCGCACCGACGGCATCTTCGCCACCACCTGTGCCATCCTCAGCCCCTTCTCCCCCGTCTCCTGTTCGATCCGCTGGTATTCCATG
Source organism: Bhargavaea beijingensis (assembly GCF_900101985.1). Lineage (GTDB taxonomy): Bacteria > Bacillota > Bacilli > Bacillales_A > Planococcaceae > Bhargavaea > Bhargavaea beijingensis. The sequence continues at coordinate 20,814 of NZ_FNAR01000021.1, read as the reverse complement.
ACGGCGTAAAAAACGGTCAGAAGAAGGGAGACGAGAAGGATCAGACCGGTGACCAGTCCGAGTATTTTCGTTTGCATGGAGACATTGGAGAACATGGGAAGGCTCCTTTATAGGTCAATCGGTTCAGGTCTTATTGCATCTATCATAATGGTTATTGGGGGTGGGATGAATAGTTTCGGATAATTCTTGTCTGAAAACTATGAAAGCAGCCGAAGAAAACGCTCCTCCGGCTGCTTTTTAAGACTATTTCGCCCGCTCCGCATGAATTGCTACAATCTCGCTCAGGATTTCAATCCCATTCATCATGGCCTCCGGGTTGAACGTCATGTCCGGGTGATGAAGGCCCGGCGCCAGCCCGCAACCCAGCCCAACCATCGTGGCTTTCAAATGCGGACGGTTGATTGTGTAAAAGTGAAAGTCGTCTCCTCCCGGTGTGACGATCGGTTCGGTCAGGTTGTTTTCTCCGATGGTGCGGACAATGGCCTGCCGGGCCACTTCCTCTGCTTCCGGATGCACTTCCGCCGCTGCAATGCCGAAGTCATCTGTAATCTTGATCTCGACATGGAACAGGTCCCGTGCGGATTGGATCATTTCCAGTATCCGGGTGCGGAGCTGCTCCATGGCGTCGTTCGTCTGCGCACGAATATCCAGTGCGATAGAGGCATTGCCCGGGATAATGTTGATGTTCCGGCCTCCCGCCAGAAACCTGGTGACTTTTGCAGTATGCGGGACATTCGGGTCCAGATGAATGGTGTGGAAAGCATTGACCAGATAGGTGCCAATCTCCACTGCATTATGTGTCAGATGCGGCCGTGCCCCGTGCGCGTCATCTCCTCTGATTTCAAAGGCGATGGCCCCGGTTGCCCCGTGCACGATCGCCGGAGCGGCTTTGCCGTCAGGGGTTTCCTGGTGAGGGCGGAGATGGATTCCGTAGTAGTAGTCCACGTCATCTACGACCCCCTGTTCCACCAATTTCAAGGCACCGGTCCCCACTTCTTCAGCCGGTTGAAAAATAAAGCGGACACCGATTTTCTCGAGAAGTCCGGGTTGCTTGCAGAGATTCCATAAGGTTCCGAGAACCATCGTCATATGAGCATCATGGCCGCAGGAGTGGTTGGCCCTCATCTCGCCTTGAACTTCCTGATACAGGGCGTCCATGTCTGCCCGCAAGGCAATGATCGGATTCCCATCCGAGAAATTCCCGATATCCCCGATCACGCCTGTGCAATCTTCGAATGTCCGGACCCGGCATCCGGTTTCCGCCAGCAATCCGGCAACTGTCTTGGTCGTTTCCGTCTCCTCCCAGCTCAGTTCAGGATGCGCATGAAAATGTTGAAACGTGTGCAACACTTTATCTTTTAGATCTTTCATCACGAAGGTCCCCTCTCTTATTTCACATAATATTGGTTTGCAGGATTGATGAAATCCAATTTCCCGAGCGTTTTGGCAATGTGGAGCAGCAAGGTGTTCATCACCGAAAACGTGACAGGCCCTTTTTCCAAAACCGATCTTTCCGCTCCCGGTAGCACCAGCGTGTGGTCAGCGTACCGAACAACCGGTGAATGAGAAGAATCTGTAATCACCAGCACCAGGTTCCCGTTATTCCTTGCCTCTTCCGCCAGCCGGATCGTGCCCATGGCATAGCGGTAGTACGAGAAAATCACGACACAATGGTCGCTGCCTTGCTTAATGATCCCGATATCAGTCTCGGGTCGGTACAAGGAAGCTGTCCCGGTCAAGGTGTTCAATAAGAAAGCAAACCAGTGAGCGAACGGGAACGACTGGTAATACCCGACTACCTGGACGGTTTCGGATTCAGCAAGGATATCGACAAATCGGCCCGCAACGGCTGCATCCATTTCCGCGGCCGCTTTTTGGATATTCCGCACATCACTGCTCATGACTTGGCCAAATGGGTTTTCGTGATCTCCCGGATTTTCATCTGTCACAACAGGCCCGGCCAATAGAGTCTGCTGAATATCTTTCTGTAATTCTCCAAATCCATCAAAGCCGATGGCCTTAGAAAAGCGGACAATCATCGTCTCACTTACACCCAATACTTCTGCAATCTGTTTGGCAGACCGTGTGGCAAAAAGAATCGGGTTTGCAAGCAGGGCCTCCCCAACTTTTTTCAAACCGAGTGTTAATGAATCATAGTGTTGCTCCGTTCTTTCACGATAAGGCATCTTAGGCCTCCTATGAATTTAATAATTTATTATTGTCAAAATAAATTATAAGGTTTATTATTTTCATTAGTCAACAAAATTTCAGAACATTGGACACAAAAGGGAGTGATTTCGTGAAAAAGAGATTTGCAGCATTACCGGATGCTTATATCATCCTATTCGTCATCCTGGCGCTGGCAGCCATCATGACTTGGGTGGTCCCTGCAGGAGAATACGAAAGAGTAGAAACGAAAGACAACACAGTTGTCGTTCCGGGCAGTTACTCACAAATCCATTCGGAACCCGCCAACCTCATGGATGTCTTTCTTGCGATACAAGAAGGGATGATTGCGGCTGCGCCACTGATTTTCTTGGTTTTGATCATCGGCGGATCGTTCGCAGTCATTGAAGCAACCGGAGCAATTGATGCACTGATCCTGAAAACCATCGAGAAAACGAAAAATAAGGAACTCATTCTGATTGCGGGAGTCATGGTGCTTTTCTCAGTTTTCGGAGCACTGGGCATCGTCGTCAATGCAGTCATCGCCTTTATCCCAATCGGCATCATCCTTGCCCGCTCCATGAAATTTGACGCAATTGTCGGGGTATCCATTATCTATCTCGGCGCCTATTCCGGATTCGCCACCGCATTCCTTGATCCGCTGACAGTCGGGACTGCCCAGCAGATTGCCGAACTCCCAATCTTCTCAGGAGTCGGCTACAGGGTTGTCATCTTTGCCACCGTCGTATTAGCTACGATTCTTTACATATTCTGGTACGCGAAAAAAATCCAAAAAGATCCTTCCAAGGGTGTCTTGAGCGATAACCCCTTCCCAAAAGTTGAAAATGGGCAGGCTGATACGAACGTCGAAATGACCGGCGTCCACAAACTGGTCCTGCTCTGGCTCGTCATTGGGATCGGAATTTATGTCTATGGTGTTTTCCGGCATCAGTGGGGCTTGAACGAAATGGCCGCCATCTTCCTGATAATTGCTGTGGGAACGGCTTTCATCGACCGCATCACGCCAAACCGACTGGTCGCTGAATTCTTTAACGGCGCGAAAGGGCTCGTGTATGGCGCACTGATTATCGGGATGGCCCGTTCTATCGTCGTCATCCTTGAGAACGGAAAGATTCTCGATACGATCGTTGAAGGCATGGCTGCCATGATGAGTCCGTTTACAAGCGCGACCGGAGCCGTCGTCATGTTCATTGCAAATGCCTTGTTTAACTTCCTCGTCACATCGGGCAGCGGACAGGCCGTCATCGTCATGCCGATCATGACACCGCTTGCCGATATTATGGATGTCCCTCGCCAAATCGCTGTCCAGGCTTATAAGATGGGGGATGGCTTCACCAATGTCATCACCCCGACATCCGGCGTACTGATGGCCTGCCTCGCTGTTGCCGGCGTGCCTTGGACGAAATGGGCCAAGTTTGTTGCACCTCTGTTGCTGATCTGGTCTGTTCTCGCGATCATCTTCCTGGTCATCGGTGTCTGGATGGACTGGGGACCATTCTGATCGAAAAATAAATGAAACGGAAAAGGACGAACCTTTGGCGGGTTCGTCCTTTTTGTATGGAGTTATATGGGAGTCGGAGCCCCGGTAAACACTCGGGTGACTTAGGTAATCACTCGTTGACCCCGTATCTCCCCATCACCCCATCCATAAACACCTCGATATACATCCTGCTCTCCTTCTGAAGATCAAACGCCTCCCCGAATGCATGCCAGTCATAAAGCGTCCCGCGCATGCAGCGGGTGATCTGCCAGGTGAGCTGCTGGATGTCGACGGCCCCCTGCAGTTCTCCCCGCTCGATCGCTTCGTTGATCATTCCCCTCACAATGCGGTACAGGCTCCGTTCGGAGTTGGCGAAGAAGTTTTCATCGGTGTCGTTGAGACCGCTGATGTAGACGGTTCTCATCAGGTCTTTGCCGAGGATGTTTGCGAGGTAGTCCATTTGCCCTTCAAACAGGAGGAGGATTTTTCCCTTAAAAGTAGCCTCTTCCGGAATCGTCCCGACGAATTCTTCGTAGAAGGAGTCGATCTCTTTAAATTTCTCGATGAAGATGCCGTATTTGGATTTGAAGTGGCCGTAGAAAGCGCCTTTGGAGCTGTTGCTCTGCTTGACGATTTCATCGACGCTGACGTTGTCGAAGCCTTTCTTCTTGAACAGTTCAAGTGCGGTGTCGAACAGGCGCTGCCTGGTCTGTTCTGCCTGGGTTTGCCGGTTTGTGATGGTCATGTCGCTCTCCTTTCAAGTCTTATATAGTAATTATTCAAAATATTATTGACAGATCATTCATCTATTGCTTATATTATAGACTATAGTCCAAGACCGCGGTCTATGAAAGTTGTAAGCGCTTTAATGAAGGAGGGCACATCATGGATATCATCGGAAACCGGACGCTCAGCACGCTTCTGAAGGAAAAGGCGGAGCAGTACGGGAACAAAGAGTTCATCGCATTCGAAGACGCGAAGGGCAACCAGACGCGCAAGACATACAGTGAGTTTCACGAGGAAGTACTCGCGTTCAGCCGCTCGCTCCTCAAGCTCGGTATCCAAAAGGGAGACCATTTCACCGTCCACCTGCCGAACAACACGGAGTTCCTGACAATCTGGTTTGCAGCGGCAAAGCTTGGGGCCGTCATGGTGCCGACCAATATCCTCTCAACCGCAGACGAGATGAACTATCTGATCAACCACTCGGATTCGGTTTTGCTCATCACCGAAGAAGAATACCTGGAGAAGTTCACAAACATCAAAGACGAGATCCCGAATATCCGGCATACCATACTGACACGCTCCAACGGCCACGAAGGCACCCATTCTTTCGATCAGCTTGTTGAAGAAGGCAGACAGCTCAGCTTAGAATTTCCCGAAGTCCACGCAGAAGACGTTGTCGGCATGCTTTACACTTCCGGCACGACGTCCAAGCCAAAAGGCGTCCAGGTGACGAATGCGAATTACATTTTCACCGGTGAGCTGATGTCCAAGACAATCGGGCTCACGCCGGACGACCGGACATTCACTGTGCTCCCCATGTTCCACGGCAACGCGCAGTACTACACCTGCATGCCGGCACTGATGGCGGGCGGAAGCATTGCGCTCACCGAGAAGTTCAGCGCTTCCCGCTACTTCAAGCAGGCCAAGGCGCTCGGCGGGACAGTCGGTTCCCTCTTCGCCGCTCCGATCCGCATGATTCTCTCCAAGGAGTACGACCCGGCGGACCGGGACAACCCGCTCCGCCTCATCTTGTTTGCCCAGTCGGTCGGACAGCAGGAGCTCGACCAGTTCGAGGATCAGTTCAACACCCTCCTGTATCAGCTGTACGGCATGACCGAAACCGTCGGGATCCCGCTGATGAATCAGCCGCACGGAACGCCCAACAACCTGAGCATCGGGCGTCCGACTCTAGGATATGAAGTGAAGCTGATCGACGAGGAAGGCAACGAGGTTCCTGCTGGACAAACCGGACAGATTGCAGTGAAAGGTGTCCCTGGACGGACCATCATGAAAGGCTATTTCAAGAATCCCGAAGCCACTGCCGCCACCGTCCAGAACGGCTGGTTGTTGACCGGCGACAACGCCCGGCTCGGGGAAGACGGCCGCTTCTACTTTGTCGACCGCCTGAAGGATATGATCAAGCGCTCCGGCGAGAACGTCGCGGCCGGCGAAGTGGAAAGTGTTCTGACCGATCACGAAGCAGTCTATGAAGCTGCCGTCGTCGGCGTGCCGGACCCGATCAAAGACGAAGCCATCAAGGCGTTTGTCATCCTGCACGACGGCGCGTGCGCCACTTCCGAAGAACTGCTGGACTACTGCCGGGAACGTCTCGCCAATTTCAAAGTGCCGGACACCATCGATGTGGTTCAAGACTTCCCGAGAACGGCCGTCGGAAAAATTCAGAAGCACCTGATCCGCCAATCCGTCCTCGCTTGAGAATTACACTATATATAGGAAGAAGGCATCCATATGAAAAAAGGAAAAGTCCTGCTGGCCAGCCTCTCGGGTTCTGTCATTGAATGGTACGACTTCTATTTGTACGGGACCGCGACCGCCCTCGTGTTCTCGACCCTGTTCTTCCCCAACCATGACCCGGCCATCTCCATCCTGATTGCCTTCGCGACATTCGGGGCGGGCTATGCGGCGCGGCCGATCGGCAGTATCATCTTCGGCCACATCGGGGACAGGATCGGGCGAAAAGCTTCACTGATGCTGACCCTGATCGGGATGGGCGGCAGCTCCTTCTTAATTGGACTCCTCCCCACCTATGCCCAGGTCGGTGTGCTCGCACCCGCCCTCCTTGTCCTCCTGCGCCTTATCCAGGGCATCGCTCTCGGCGGAGAATGGGGCGGCGCCGTTCTTCTCGCAACAGAATCGGCGCGCAAAGGGCTCCGCGGCCTGTTCGGCTCCATCCCGCAGCTGGGCGTACCGATCGGTCTCGTCCTCGGAACATTCAGCTTCACGGCCATTAGTGCGTTTACCACGGAAGCGCAATTCATGGCCTGGGGATGGCGGATTCCGTTCCTCTTTAGTGCCGTCCTGATTGTACTCGCCATCTGGATCCGGAGCACCATTGAAGAAACACCGGAATTCCAGAAGAAAAAAGAATCCGGACAGATCGCAAAGATTCCGGTGGCCGACCTGTTCCGCAACAACAAAAAGGACCTGTTCCGTGTGATCGGCCTGAAACTCGGCGACGGATTCTTCAATGTCTTCCTGATGTCATTCATCCTCGTCTACGCGACAACCTACGTCGGGTATTCCCGTGACCAGGCCCTTCTTGCCCTGACACTCAGCTGCGCCACGATGATCATCACGATCCCGATCGTCGGCTACATCTCCGACTTTATCGGCCGCAGAACCATCTACATCGCAGGCCTTGTCGCCATGATTGCACTTGCCATCCCGTACTTCCTGGCAGTCCCTGCAGGCACCGGCTGGTTCTTCACGATGCAGATCCTCCTGCTCGGCGTCGTATGGGCATCGATCTTCGCCACACAGGGAACGTTCTTCTCCGAACTGTTCCCGGCCAACGTCCGCTACACCGGACTCTCGCTCGGCTACCAGGTCGCCGCCGCCATCGTCGGCTTCGGCCCGATGCTCTGGGCCACCATGGGCGACCGGTTCGGCGCCGCCCCGTACCTGTTCGGCGGCTTCATGATCGGCGGACTCCTGATCTCCCTGATTCTGTCCATCTTCTCGCCGGATACCCGGACGGTGACGCAGTACGAGGAGCATGCGGAACTTGGGGATCTAGGAGAACCCGAAATGAAGATCACGCCTTCCGGGAAACAGTTGAATTATTGAGGAATGAGGAAAAGCAGCCGGGGTGGCTGCTTTTCTTTTGATTTGTATTATATCCAAGTTGTTATCTACTATCAGAAATCCTATCCGATTGACAGTAAGCGCGGCAAAAGCATCGGAAGCTTCGCCAGCTTCAAGAACCCAGCATTTCTTATTCCTACTATAATAACCTGCAGCCTTTGTCCATGCGCTCCCCCAGCTCCTCCCGAGGCAGTCTGTCATCCTCCAACCACCCACGCATTCAGTGCGTAAATCATGAGTGGAATTGTCAGCAAAGCCACGAGTGTCGAGCAGACGGTCGTGATGGCGCCCATCTCCTCGTCTGCCGAGTACTTGGCGAAGAGCATGGAAGCGAGCGTCAGCGTCGGCATCATCGATTGGATCATGACCGTCTGCAGCATGGTCGCGTCCAGCGCCAGCCCTTTGCCAAGCATCGCTGCAAACACCGGAAGAATGATCAGCTTGACGGAGACGGGCAACCAGAGGGTGGCCTTTTTCTGTCCGAGACTGCCTTCCGCCCTTTTTCTGAAGAGGGTCATGACGAGGATGCCGATGTAGAACATGGCGAGCGGAGCGGCGATGGCGGCCAGCCGGTCAATCAGGTCGACCAGCACTTCGGGCGGCCGGAACCGGGCAGCGGCCATTCCCAGCCCTGCCACGATGGCGATGATTGGTGTGTTGATCATGGTCCTGAGCATCCCGAGGCCGATCCGCCGGTCCTTCTGGAGCATAAAGGCGCCGAGCGTCCAGAGCGTCACATCCACACCCGCATCGAACATCGCCGCATACAGGGCGCCCTCCGGACCGAGCAGGACGGCGCACAGCGGAATGCCGATAAACCCGGTATTGCCGAGACCCGACAACAGCGCAAGTTCTTTTGTCCGGTTGACTTTCTTGTGGAATAGCACGGCAAACAGGTAGCCAATTCCAATTCCCGCCACATTAACAAATACCGAAAGGACACACAAACAAAATTTTCTTCAGCAGGCTCCCGTCAATCTCCACCTGAAAAATACTCGATAAGATAATGCAGGGCATTCCCACATTTACTATCAGGCTGATGAACACATTCCTTGTGTCTTCATTAAAATGGAACGTCCGCGTCAATTGAGCGCCGATCATGATCATCATCGTGATAACCGCGATGGAATGATACACAAGACCGATGGCCACGATGCCCCCTCCCCTCCACGTTGCATACAAAATTATCTTTCCTTTTCTTCGATTCGATTGATGTCGAATCCTGCTTATCAAGCTGATCGTCAAGAGTGACATTTTCTGAAAGCCGACAAAGCAATACCCTCGTCCACCACATCACACTCGCGGCAAACAAGGGTATCATGATTTTATTTGTTGGCAGATCCGGTCATCTGCGCCAGCAGACTCTTAAGCAGACGGTCTGTCCATTCCAGTTCAATGTTAATAATGGCAAGCCTTCTTGACAACAAATAGTATCTGCTTGAATAGCCTTTTTGGTAGTCAGTAAAATCGGCATCCTGATCATTTTTGAGTTTTTCCAGTTCTTCAGTGAAGTGTTGCCGTTCCTTGAGAAGTGTAATCGTAGTTTCGGGTCCTGACAGCCATGATGAATAAATCTTGATGATGAATTCATCTCTGAAAATAGGCTCCGAAGGTTTTTCGTCTTCTATCCACTCTTTTAACTTGGAACGGCCATTGTCTGTAATGTAGTACTCCTTTTTGTTTGGCTTACCTTGCTGTTCGATCACTCCGTGCTGAACGTATCCCTTTTTTTCCAACTTGGAGAGCAAAGGATAGATTTGACTAAGGTTCGCCGCCCAAAGCAGTTCAAGTTTTTTCCAATTTCATTTCCTGATGCATTCATCCTGGATAAGATCCCTAAAATAGCATATGCGAGTGAATTCACGAACTCCCTCCTGATCTTTGCGGCGCCATTCGAGTCCACTATATCAATCGTCATCATTTTACCACACTTCCCATTACGCCTAACATGAGGAGGAAAACAGACGAAAAAGCAGGCGATTGCAGCCTGCCTTTCACGCTTAGCTTTTAATAGCTGTATTGGATTTGATACGGCGACGCGGGAGCTGGTAAATTTCTTCCGTTTCATCAGGAGTGGCAACTTCGCGTCCAAGTTCTTTGGCAATTTGTACAAGGCGGCTGACAAGCTGAGCGTTGGATTCGGCCAATTCACCCGGCTTGTAATGAATGGAATCTTCCATGCCGACCCTTACATGTCCGCCCATTCCGATGGCCATTGTATGGAGAAGCAATTGGTTTTGAAGTGCGATTACACCCCAAGTGGAGTTCTCGGGAAGATGATCAATATAGCTGAGCAGTGCTCTCGGTGTTGCAGGCGCTCCCCCTGGAGCACCAAGGATGAATTGGAAGTGATAGGGCGGGGAGATGAGTCCTTCTGCAATCAGTTTTTTGGCATTTTCCATCATCCCCAGATCAAACACTTCCAGCTCGGGCTTGATTTTCGCTTCCTGCATCGTCTTCGCTGCTTTCCTTAAATATTCAGGCGTGTTAATGAAAGCCACCTCTCCAAAATTTAGAGAACCCACATTAAGCGAGGCAAGCTGGGGAGATAGCCGACAAATGCCAAGACGTTCTTCTTCGGTGCCATTCAGCTTGGAGGCAGTCGTCAATCCGATCAGAATGTCACACTTCTCTTGAATCTTTTGGACGGCTTCTTTGAGAACATCCAATTCTGCGGTCGGTGTGCCATCATTTCCCCGGACATGAAGATGCAGGATGGAAGCACCTGCCTCGCAAGCCTTTGAGACGTCTTCGGCAATTTCATCGGTTGTCAGCGGGATATTCGGGTTGTTTCCTTTCATATGAAGACCACCGTTTGGCGCTAGTGTAATCACCAGTTTTTCCACGGTTCACCCCTTCTTTCCTTCTTGATTTTGAATCCACTGCCCCAAAACTTGGACAATCTGTTGCGGCTGTTCCATTGGCATCATGTGTCCAGTTTTTTCAATAATTTCGAAGTCTGCACCCGGGATTCGGCCGGCCAGTTCCTTCAGCCGCTCCGGAGAAAACAGCCGGTCCTCTCCGCCTGCCACAATAAGAACAGGGAGATTTGCATGAGAGAGCAGTTCCGTATAATCCTGACGGTGCATGGCAGCCGTAACATGGCTGATAAATCGCTCCGGCCCATAATCCCGGACAATTTTCTTTCTCTTCTCCATCAACTGTGTGTCTTCCAACCCGGCGGGTGAAAAGGTAAGTGAAGCGTTTGCTTCAACCATGTCGAAGTATTCTCCTCTTCGGGCGCGGCCGATGGAATTTTTCCGTCCTTCGAATTGCGCCGTCGTGTCTGCTTCGGTAGTGGAACCCATCAGTATAAGGCCTTTCACAAGTTCAGGCGCCTTCCGATACATCTCCAGTACGACATACCCACCGAACGAAAACCCGCATAGATACGACGGTTGATCAACCTTTTCAAGGAGTCGGTCAGCAATGATACCCAAAGAATCAACGTCCGGTACATCAACAGAGAGAATGCTCAAACATTCCGGAAGCCCGGCTTCAACTTAGCTCCAAATATCTCGGGTATTATTTAGTCCGGGCACGAGCATAAGCTGGCTCATTGTCATCCCCTCCTTTGTCATCTAACCGGATTTTCTCGGTAAAGACGCTCTCCCTCTACCCAACATGCATGTGTTCCGGTTTGTACAACATGAGGAAGAATGATTCGGGCAATGGGTCCGCGCTCAATTTCCGCAGCGCCCAAAATCAGAACTTCGGACTGATTATTCTTCATGTCGAGCACCATCGTAATCACATAACCATCATCTTCCGCCTTCGGGTTTGGTCTTAGGGCAATCTGCGGTTCATCTCCATACCGTCCTTCTCCATATTCATAGCGGGTTGCGTTTCCGGTCAGTAAATCATATTTCTTGATACCGATGAACAGCCAGTTTCCTTTCTCGAAAAGGGTGTTGTAGCTGTAGCGGTACTGATAGCCCACATAGTGGTTATTGACCACTGGGAACTCAGTCACTTCGTCATCAATGCATTGCTCGGTCGTCTTTCCGGTCTTCATGTTAAAGCGGAAACGCCACATATGAGTTTTTGTATTATGTTTGTCCAGATGAGCCAATATCCGCTCGTAAGGATCACTATTTTTCTCACCGACAGCCGGCATCTTAGGCTGGATATCTGATCAGTGAGTTTATGATCGCCGGACACCCGGGACGATTACGCAGTGCGAGAAGCATGCGGTACTTGGTGATCTGCAAGAACCTGAACTAAAGCTCACGTCTTCCGGGAAACCGTGGAATTATTGGAGAATGAGAAAAAGCAGCCGGGGATAGCTGCTTTTTTGTTCCCAGATCAATATCAAACTACCTGAAACCGCTTTCAATTCATTCGAATGTCTTTGACAATCGCGCTTCTGGGATGTCCGCCTCTTCACCATCTATCATTTCTGATGGCTTATTTTTAGTTAACAGTGACACCCCAAAGAATGTAATGATGCTGACCGCCAATGCCGGAAAAATAGGATCCAATCCGCCGAAGCCCACAATACCATTTTCGGCTAGAGCAACAGTAATACTGCCTAATATCAACGAGGCCATACTACCAGCAGCTGTTGCACGCTCCCAAAAATGTCCCACTACATAAGGGATAAACGCACCCCCTGCTCGTAAGGTGAACGAGAAGACAAGCAGTGTAATGATATCTGTGAAGTTAGCTACAGCTATGATCAGACTTAGTCCACACACGATGAACATTGTCCAACGGATCATTTTAAGTAGTTGTTTATCATCAGCATTCTTATTGAAGTATTGGCTGTAGATGTCATTGGTAAAGATGGACCCTGCCGCAAGCAAGTTACTAGATGCACTAGACATTGTGGCCGATATTAAAGCTGCAAATAGCATTCCAACGACAAAAGATGGGAGGACTTCCACTGCCATTAAAGGTAATGCGTAGTTAGCACCCTGTTCAGCCATAACGCTACCGTCAATGAGACCATTTTGCACCATGCCGTACATAAGGATCCCAATGAATGCCGGAATAAAAGCAAAGATCGCATAAACAATCGAGGTAATAATTGAAGCGTTTCGCGCCGCCTTCTCATCTTTTGCAGAATAGTAGCGCTGGACGGCTTCCTGGCCGACAGTAAATGAAGCGATATACATAATCACCAGTGCAGTAATTGTCCCTATTCCAGTACCGTCAGTCATGCTCCATTTGGCTTCAGGGACATCGGCAGTCAACGCTGTAAAGCCACCGCCTGCATCCAGTGCAAATGGGATGATTAATGCCATACCAACCAAGATGAGCAGCCATTGTACAACATCTGTATAGACTACACTGTACATCCCGCCCATTACACTGTATACAGCTACGACTGCAGTGACGATGAAAGCAGATAGGGTATAATCCCAACCCGTCATTACTGAAAGAATCGTAGACGAAGCGATAATCTGAACTGCTGTCAGACCCACCATCGGCAACATCATGATAATCGCTGTAACCAATCCATTTTTCTTCCCATAGCGCTTCGTAAAATACTCCGGTACCGTCTTAACCATCGCTCTGCGAAGCATAGGAGCGATGAAGGCAAGAACGATAAATGATACTGCCATAGCACTAACATACCAAAATGCTGAGAAGCCCCAATCTCCATAAGCTTTTTCCACAACACCCATTGTTGAGCCTCCACCTACTTCTGTGGCAGCAAGACTTCCAGCAAGCAACCATGGTCCCATTTTCCGGCCAGCTACTAAGAAATCTTCGTTGTTTTGTATCTTTCTGGATGCTAAATAACCAATTAGGACCATGACCGCAAGGTAGACTACAACTACGGAAATAACCACCATATTCGTCCCCACTCAGATCTCCTCCATTTTGGGTGTCCTTATTGGATTTGCTCCAGAATAGATTCTCTATCTTTATTGTATGCTCGTCGGATAACCTCTCCTGAACCTTGGTCTATCGCTTTTGGCCCATCTATCACAACATGGCCTCCTACAATAACAAACAAGATACCTTCATTAAATTGTTTAGGATTATCGTATGTTGCCCGATCAGAAACCGTCTCCGGATTAAAGACAACTAGGTCCGCCCTTAACCCCTCTCTGACAATTCCCCGATCTTGAAGACCGATGATCCGAGCAGGTTGGGAGGTCATCCGACGAATCATCTCTTCCAGGCTGGTGATGTTCTCCTCTCTTACATACTTACCTAGAACACGCGGGAAGGATCCATAGGCTCTCGGGTGGGGTTCACCGCCGAGAAGACCATCACTGCCGATTGTACCAGCCGGGTGTGCCAAGATTTGTTTTACAGATTCTTCATTCATTACAAAATCAATCATCCCAACAGCGTTTCGCTCACTCAAAATTAGATCGAGCGCTACATACGCATAATCCTTCCTTCCCTCTTCCATAGCAATTTCTCTAATTGTTTTGCCGACACAGGACTGCCTGTTAGTAGAAGCTACAGAAGTAATGACAATTCCATCCCAGCCTGCCCATTTAGACATACTGTCCCAACCCTTTCCTGCAGTTTCCATCTCCGCTACCATCCGGTCTCTAAGGGCGCGGTCTTGCAGGCGTTCTAGCATGGCTTCCGATCCGCCATCATGTGCCCACGGAGGGAGAATAGCACTTAGCATCGTGCTTCCCGCTGTATAAGGATATTGGTCAAACGTTACCTCCAACCCCTCATTTCTAGCCTCATCAATTTTTCTCAGGACATCCGGGGTCTTGTACCAGTTATCTTTTCCACAGTTCTTTAAGTGTGAGAAATGGAGATGAGCACCGCAACGTTTCATCATTGTAATAAGTTCATCCATCGACTCAAGAATTTCATCACCTTCACTACGCTGATGAATAACCAAAGGGGCACCATATTCTGCAATTACTTGACAGAGCGCCTCCAATTCTTTCATTTCTGCGAAACAGCAGGGAGGATAGATGAGGCCTGTAGAAAGACCAACCGCTCCCTCATCCAAAGATCGGCGCAGAACCTCTTGCATTTGGGAAATCTCTTCGTCTGTTGCAGGACGGTTAGCAAGTCCCATGACTTCCATTCGAATATTTCCATGCGGTGCAAGTGTCGCGAGATTATAGCTTGGCTGTTTTAATTCAATTTGCTCCAAATACTCTGCTATTGTAGTGAAGTTCCATTGGATTGGTGGTGTTCCATCAAGACCGGCCAGATTATTCTGCCAGTCTGTTAAGTATTCAACTGGTAACGGAGCTGCAGCAATGCCATCCTGCCCTAACAGGTCTGTTGTGATTCCCTGACGTATTTTCTCTTCAATCATAGGGCGATCCAAGATCACCAAGTCAGAGTGAGTATGCATATCAATAAATCCTGGACTTACTACCTTCTTTCCCACATCAATGGTTCGATTTGCGGCTACATCGAGCTTTCCAATTTTCTTTATCTGTCCACCTCCAATTGCAATGTCCCCGTAATACCATGGTGAGCCCGTTCCATCAATAATTTTTGCGTTCTTAAGTAGGAGATCATACATAAAGTTGTCCACCTTTCAGTGTCGCAATTTCTTGCAAGCATAGGGTTTCGAATATCGCAATATATCCCTCAAAGGCACTATATAGCGCTTCTAGTTCGATATACTCGTCGTCTGTATGAGCTAGAGTCTCAATTGATGGTCCAAATCCGATTGTCTTAATACCAGCCTCTCCGGCAAAATGGCTTCCATTGGTACAGAAAGCATAATGAGAGAGATTTTCTGAAAACCCTTTTGATTTTAGGCTATCACGCAACGCTTGAATCAAGGGATCCTCAGGATCCAGCAACCAAGCTGGGAAGTAGCGCTCAGCCTTTATCAAATTCCCGGTATAACATTTCGCTTCCCCCGTAGCAAATGAGACTTTTGCTTTAAAGTTCGGATCCTTTGCAGAAAATTCATCAATTATCTGCTGAATCGGGGCTAAAATGCTTTCTTTCGTTTCATTCACCAATGTTCTTCGGTCATATGTGACTTTGCAATAGTGAGGAACAACCGAAGCTCCAGGATACGGAGCTGATTTGATATCCGTAAGCTCCAAGATTCCTTCTCCAAGAACAGAATGGGTGGGCTTTGGGAGTTCACTAATTTTCCCTGTTAATTTCATCATCTGATTAACCGCATTGATCCCCTCATCAGGATTCGAAGAATGAGCAGGCTTACCAAATGTCTCAACTACGATTTCCGCACGGCCCCTCTGCCCATGTTTTATGGTGAGACCAGATGCTTCTCCTATGATCACAACATCAGGCTTTATTGCTTCACTGACTTTTCTGGTGGCCACTCCCTCAAAACATTCTTCATGCACGCTGCATGAAACGGCAATTTCCCCTGCAAATGCTCTCCCATTTGCTTCAGCAAATGATGCTCCTGCTGCGATTGCACAAGCAACGGCTCCTTTCATATCTGTTGCTCCACGGCCATATAACTTTCCATCTTTCACTAGTCCTTCAAAAGGAGGAACTGTCCAGTTTTCTTGATTAACAGGCACCGTATCGATATGACCGTCAAATAGCACAACCGGCCCTGGCTTTTCACCAATGATCCTGCCGATTACATTTCCATATTCATCAGTTTTTACATCATCGTATCCGAGAGACTGAAACATTTCTTTTACTGCTTCTGCTACACCACCTTCTTCTCCGGAATAGCTCTTATTCTGGATTAAAGTTTGGCACATCTTAAGAAGCAGCTCTTGCTTGTGCTGGTTCGTCATATTTGTCCAACCCCCACTTCGCTAGTTATATGACCCCAAACCACTTTTCGGTAGTGATTTGGATCTGTATCGCCTTCCGTACTAATTACAAGAATCACAGACTTTTCATCCAACCCAATTTCTTTAGCGATTCCAATGGAATCCTCCGCAGTCATGAGATCATACACGAGCCCCACTGGAGCTGCTCCCGATTCCCCCGATATTACCCGGTCGTCTTCGCCCAACGGGTTCCCCAACACCCGCATTCCCAATTCTGCAATCCAGTCGTCACACGAGAAACCACCATGAGCATACTCCGAAATTATGTTCCAAGCTGTTTCATTCGGTTCTCCGCAAGCAAGTCCAGCCATGATTGTCTGCATGGCCCCTCCGACGTTCACTGCATGGCTGCTATTAGCCTTAAATGACTGGTAATAGCAATCGGCCACATCCGGCTCCACAATATACGTTTTAGGCAATTCCTCTCCATACAGTAGAGCCATATATCCTAACACTGCCGCTGCAAACGACCCAACGCCAGCCTGGAGGAAAAGATGTGTCGGTCTTTGTTCCTTCAATTGCTCTTCTAACTCCGCGCCGATCATGGAATACCCTTGCATGATCCATTCTGGAATCTTTTCATATCCCTCCCATGCAGTGTCCTGCACGACCACCCAGTTATTCTTTTCAGCTTGCTCTGCCACGTATCGGACGGTATCATCATAATTCCACTCTGTGATGAACCCCTCCGCCCCAGTGTCGGTAATATGCTTTAATCTTCGTAAGGAAGAGCCCTTTGGCATGTAAATCACAGCATGAAATCCCAGCTTTTTTGCCGCCCAGGCAACCCCCCGTCCGTGATTCCCGTCAGTGGCTGAGGCAAATACCACATTTCCCACTTTTTTCTTTAGTTCTTTTGAATTCAACCTTTCGAATGTGAGTTCTTCTAAAGGAATATCGGCTTTTTCACTAAGATATCGGCCTATTGCATAAAGACCTCCCAACACTTTAAATGCATTTAACCCAAAACGTTTCGACTCGTCTTTTACATAAATATCTTTCACACCTATAACCTTGGACAATTCTTCCAGCCTTACGAGCGGTGTCTCGTTATAACCCTCGTAGCTTTTATGAAATCGGGTGATTGGTTCAATGCTGTCCTTTTGTAAGAAATTCAGCAGATCAGCATGATGTCCAGTGCCTCTAACCGTGTTATTGACCAACTTTATTTTCTTCATAATTCTCTTCCCCCACTTCGTTCATTAATAATTGATACACAAACTTAGGCCTTCCTTTGCCCCCAAAATGCTCCTCTCCCGCTTGGACTGCAAGACCCTTCTCAACAAATTCATTCAAAGTTCTCCGACTGTTCCTGATGGTCTGGTTGAGTTCCTTTGACAATTCTTCAGCGGTAAGGCGGTTCTTCCCGAGCGCCTGCATTGCCTCGAGTACACGGCGAATGACCATTGCCGATACCTCATATTTTTTTGCAAGTTCAAAGACATTCCGATCACTTGTCCGGTATTCTTTTTGTTGATTACTAAGTATATTGACTACTTGTTCCTCATCTTGTATCAGGTAACACTGATTGCCTCTCTTAGTCGCAGAATAGGCGAGCGACTTTCTGGCACGGTCACCTGCCACCTGAGCAGATGTACCAAACCCCAGCCCCACATGGATGACTCTGTTTTCGTGGCTAGTGTCCATCTCTCTATACAGCCGTTCAATAAAATCAATATTCCTTTTCTCGATCATCCCCCTCGTGGTGTAAAAGACAAATTCCCCTTCACTAAGTGCAAATAAGTCCGCACTTAGCAGCTTGGCATACTCCAACAATTTTTGATGCCTCTCCAAATGCAATTGTTGTCTCCTATACCCGGATAGGTCTACCTCGTCAAAAAAACGAATATGCCCCACAGCAATTTGAGATTTCTTAAAGTAGTGCGAGCGGCTTTCAAGCACAGAATGCTGTATGCCAACCTTAATTGAAGATTCCGTGGCTAAAATAAGGACTGATGGGATATCATTCATTACCAAGTACTCATGAACGGATTTTACGGAAGTGACTGCGCAAGTGGAAACGCCTTTGTTATAAAGCTTTTCGTGAAACTCACGTAGTTTTTTTTGTTCCTCACTTGGATTGCCATAACAATGAATCGCCTGACTTGATAAGCCTAATTCTTTATAAATATCCCTAACAGCTGCCTCTTGAATACCATCAATACTTATTCGTTCCAAATGACATCCACCCATAAAGGCAACCTGCATCAATCCTTTGTAAAATGCAGATCCATCATAAGAGAGGTAGATCATCGGGAGAGAACTCTGATAAGAATTTTTCACTCTAAAATAAGGGACTGGTCCTCCAAATAACAGAATATCTTCTCTGCTTTCTGCCTCTTTAACTTTGTCTATGGCTTCTTGATCATCGTTGTAGAAATAATAACTAAGCTTCACATCATTTAAAGACTTTGCCACTTTATTTAAAGTTGGCAACAAAATATCGTTTCCAATAAACCCAATCTTCACATTCAACTCCTCACCCCCTCCTCTTAAAGGAAAAATCCTTTAATGTCCTTTAATGATAAAATGCAAGACGCGCTTTCATTTTATTTTCCCAAAAATGAAAGCGCATCCCTCAGTTGATTAATACTATCGCAGATAACCAAATACCTGTCAACGACTTTTTTGAATTTGATGAAAATTTAATTACTTATAGTAGTAAACAATAAAAACAATCGGCTTTCAAATACTTTTTACTCTTATCTAGATAGTTCGCTGAAAAAGTTGGGGTCATGTTGTTTTGGAGTGATTCCTCCATCGTTGGTTGGATTTCGGACCTGCTCGTAAGAATTCAGCGTGAATTGATTATGATTCACCGTTGCTACTCGATTTTCCACACCTTTTGGCCCACTTTCCCCTGCGTTAGATAGTCATAACAGACTTGATAAAGCCCCATAATCTCCTCACTCGTCGGCACCTTCGGGTTGTTCGCCGGGCTGCCGCTGTCCAGGGCGTCTTTGGCCTTTTTTTCTCTGGCGTTCATGAATTCCTGTTCATCGATGCCCCATTCCTTCAGGTTCGGGATGTTCAGGGAATGGCAGAGTTCCTTCACTGCTTGAACGGTCCGTTCTGCGGCCTCTTCATCGGTCATCTCTTCATCCGGAGAGAAGATCCGGCCGATATCCGCCAGCCGTTCCACGCAGGCATCTTTGCTGTATTCCAGGACTGCCGGCAGCAGCATCGCATTGGAGAAGCCGTGCGGGACCGCCGATCGGCCGGGACATGCCGTGGACCAGGCAGACGGAAGCGTTCGAGAAGGCCATGCCCGCCTGCAGTGCCGCCAGCGACATCGCTTCTTTCGCTTCAAGATCTTATACATTGTCGTAAGCCCGCTGGAGATTGGCCGCAATCAGCCGGATGGCGGAGAGAGCCAGCATGTCCGTCATCGGGTGCGCCTTCCTGGAGATGTATGCCTCGACTGCGTGGCTGAGCGCGTCGACACCTGTCGCGGCGGTTACTTTATCCGGCGTGGACAGTGTCAGCATTGGGTCGACAATCGCGGCGTCCGGCATGAACGCGGGCTGCTTGATCATCATCTTCACCTGTGTCGTGGAGTTGGTGATCACGGTGACGTCCGTCGCTTCCGCTCCGGTCCCGGCTGTTGTCGGAATGGCGATATGTGACACCGGACGCTGATCAGCCAGCTTCCGGCCGCCCATGTAGTCCCCGATATAGCCCCCGTTCGTCGCCAAGATCGACACCGCCTTCGCCGTATCGATGCAGCTCCCGCCCCCCAGCGAGATAATCAGGTCGCAGCGCTCCTCCCCGAAAATGTACAGCGCCTCGGCTACAAACTCATCGGTCGGTTCTGATGCCACCCCAATATAGATAGCGCTTTCAATTCCGTCATCTTGAAGCAGCTTCCGGCACTCATCTACATACCCGAGCTTGTCCATGATGGCATCGCTGCTGATCAGCGCCTTGCTCCCCTTTAAGTTCAGCGCCTGCTTGCCGATCTGCTGAAACGCCCCCTGCAGATAGACGATGGAAGGCGGTGTAAGAAACCCCTTGCTAGCATTCATGATGTTTCCCCCTTTTGTTTGAACGACGTTTTAGAAAAAGGGTAGCTTATGGGGGCATAAGCGTCAATCTATTTCATTTCTTCTGACTACTGATCACAATAATAATATAATGTTTCATTTGCAACGAATTCCGAATCTAAGCCTAGTATTTACCAACCCGAAAAGCATAAAAGGCTTGATTTCAATAGTATATCAAGCGTAAAACCCTTGTTAATTAAAAAAGCAACCGTAAAGGTTGCTTCAGACTGTAGACAAAGTGAGTATATTACTCCGTTGTCTGCAGTTTTTTCTTTTCCATAAAATCCTCCGGATTTCCGCTGCGGGCCCTCGCTTACCGCGGGCGTTGCCTTAGCCTCCTCGAGCTTCGCTCTGCGGGGTCTTCGGCTAACGCTTTTCCCGCAGGTGTCTCGGGCCCTCCGCTTCAATCCGCCATATGGCTTATTGAGGCAAACCGTACCTGTTTATATAATCGAATGAACAGACTACAAAACGGGTGATGAATATGCTGTCGAAATCGAATGGAACCAATCGCGATCAACTGGAAATGATCTCACTTGATGAAATGGTCCCGGAG
>NZ_FNAR01000018.1 GCF_900101985.1 Bhargavaea beijingensis | reverse complement strand
AGGCACCCCTTTTTTCGTACACAAACTTCCGGGATTCGTACGCAAACACGGGAGGCACCCCTTTTTTCGTACGCAAACTTCCGGGATTCGTACGCGAACACGGGAGGCACCCCTTTTTTCGTACGCAAACTTTTGGGATTCGCACGCGAACATGGGGGCTCTCCGCTTCCTCATTCATTTTAACAGAGGCGGGTCGCCCGCTGTCTGATATACTGGACGCAATCACGCCCGCCCGCGATATCCGGCCGGCGGGCCAGTCCAGAACAAGGAAGGTACCGACCATGAGTTCACTACTTAACCGCATTGAACAAAGCCTCCCGAGCCTGTCCGGCGCCGAACGGGCCATCGGGGAATACATCCTGAAGCATCCCGACCTGGTGCCCAACATGACGACTCGGGATCTGTCCAAAAACAGCGGCGTCAGCGAATCGAGTGTCGTCCGCTTCTGCAAATCGATCGGCATCGGCAGCTTCAAGTCCTTTAAGCTGGAACTCGTCAAGGACCTGACGCTTACCGGCATGAATCTGACGGATTTCGATATTCTCCATCATCAGGACGCGCCGTACGATCTGTTCCGGAAAGTCACCCACGTCAACAAGTCGGCCATCGAGGCGATCCCCTCCTCCCTCGACCGCAAGGAATTCGAAAAAGCCGTCAGTGTTCTGAAGGACGCGGACCGGCTCCTGTTCTACGGCGTGGGCGGATCGGCTACGGCCGCAACAGACGCCTATTATAAATTCACAAAGCTCGGATATCCATGCCAGAGCCATCATGACTTCCACTTCATGCTGTCGGCGATCCCCTACCTGGACAAGCATTCCGTGTTTTTTGCGATCAGCAACTCCGGAAAAACCAAAGACGTGCTGGAGCTTGCGCGCTTCGCAAAATCCAAAGGGGCCACGGTCATCGCCATCACCAACCTGGACAAATCTCCGCTCTACAGGGAAGCGGATATCCGGCTGTGCACCCCGGTCGTAGAACAGGACCACCGGATCGGCAGCATCTCCTCAAGGATGACCCAGCTGACCCTCATCGACGCCCTTTACCTCAGCCTTTTTCACGCAATCGGCGAATCCGTCATCGATCAGTATCATGAGGCCCGGAACGAAGTCCTCCGCCTCCGCAGATAATCACCGGCTAGGCATTGGCCATCAGGCTTTTCCTGCCGGGATTTTTTTGACATCCAAAGAAAAAATATTCTACATATTGACAATTAATTTCTTTTTAATAGAATGAATTCATGAAACATAATTTCATAACAGTAGGTGAAGACATGCTGGAAAAACTCACGACAGAGGCAAGGAATCCGAAGAGCATGAACATCGATACGCTGCCGGTCAGGGAGCGCCTGCTGCTCATGGTCGAAGAGGATGCCGGGATTCCGGAAGCCATCCGGAAAGAGATCGGTTCAATTGAAAACGCTGTCAGACTTGTGATCCAAGCCTTTCAAAAAGGCGGCCGCCTGATTTATGCCGGTGCCGGCACAAGCGGCAGGCTCGGCATTCTCGATGCGTCCGAATGCCCGCCGACATTCGGCGTGGAACCCGGCATGGTCCGCGGTCTGATCGCAGGCGGTGAACAAGCGATCACGACGGCGATCGAAGGAGCCGAGGACGATGCGGAACAGGGCGCCGATGACATCGCTTCCCTGTCTGTCGGCCCGGATGATGTCGTCGTCGGAATCGCCGCAAGCGGCCGCACCCCTTACGTCATCGGGGTGCTTGGCCGGGCAAAGGAATCGGGTGCGAAAACCGTGGCCCTCAGCAACAACGAAGGCTCCGAAATCGGACGCATCGCCGACGTGGCCATCGAAGTCGTGACCGGGCCGGAAGTCATCACCGGCTCGACCCGCCTGAAAGCCGGAACTGCCCAGAAGCTGGTGCTGAACATGATTTCCACCATCGCCATGACAGGAATCGGTAAAGTCTACGGCAACCTGATGGTCGACGTGCAGCCGACCAATGAAAAGCTGGTCAGGCGCGCCAAACAGATCATCATGGAAGCAGCCGGCGTGGACTTTGAAACGGCGGAGGAAGCCTACGAAAAAGCCGGTGAACAGGTCAAGCCGGCCATCGTGATGCTTCTTCTCGGCTGTCCGCTCGAGGAAGCGAATGCGCGCTTGAAAGAAGCGAAGGGGTTTATCAGAGAAACTCAGAGATGATCTGGAGGGGAAATGATGAAAAAAGAAGAAAAGCTCGCAAGGGGGATCCTGGACCATATCGGCGGCGGCGGCAACATCCGTTCCTTCACCCACTGTATGACCCGTGTCCGGCTGGATCTGAAAGATGACAGCAAGGCTGATATCCAGGCACTGAAAAGTGTGGACGGCGTCATGGGGGTCATCGAGGACGAAACGCTTCAGGTCGTCGTCGGCCCGGGCACCGTGAACAAAGTGTCCGACCACATCACGAAAATGACCGGCATACGGATGGGAGAAACCGTAGATGCCGGTGAAGATGATGCGGTCAGCCTGAAAAAGGCGGAACTGAAAAAGAAAAATAACACGCCTGTCAAAAACTTGCTCAGAAAAATCGGAAGCATCTTCATCCCCCTCATTCCCGGGCTGGTCGCTTCCGGGATCATCAACGGGATTGCCGGTTTTGCGAAGAACACAGGAGTAGAAGAAACTGAAACCTGGATTCAGATCCTCACGCTCCTCGGCGGAAGCATCTTCGGTTACCTGGCGATTGTCGTCGGCTGGAACACCGCAAAAGAATTCGGGGGAACGCCGGTGCTCGGGGCGATTGCGGGAATCATCACCATTCATCCCGGACTCGCGGATATTGTCCTGTTCGGCGAAAACTTGCTTCCCGGCCGCGGCGGTCTGTTTGGCGCCATGTTCGCCGCCTGGCTGATGGTCGTCTTTGAGCGCTTTTATAGACGGTTCATCCCGAACGCCGTGGACATCATCGTTACGCCGCTCCTTACGGTTTTATCCGTCGGGCTGCTGACGATCGTGGCGGTCATGCCGGTCGCAGGCGTCTTGTCTGACGGCATCACAAGGGGCATCCACGCCATTCTGGAAGTCGGCGGTCCCGTTGCGGGCGGACTGCTCGCCGGATTCTTCCTGCCGCTCGTCATGCTTGGCCTTCACCACGGACTCACTCCGATCCATATGGAGCTGATCAACTCCATGAATGCGACGTCCCTGCTCCCGATCCTGGCAATGGCAGGTGCCGGCCAGGTCGGCGCATCAATCGCCATCTTCGTGAAGTCCCGGAACCAGCGCCTGAAGAACGTCATCAAGGGCGGCCTTCCGGCAGGCTTCCTCGGCATCGGGGAACCGCTCTTGTACGGGGTGACGCTCCCGCTCGGCCGGCCGTTCATCACTGCCTGCATGGGTGCTGCCGTCGGTGGCGCTTACCAGGCAATCATGCATACGGCGGCGAGCGGCATCGGGGTGTCGGGGCTGTCCCTCATTCCGCTGATCGTGGAAAACAAGTACCTGATGTATTTCTTCGGACTTGTCATCACCTATACAGCCGGATTCATCTTCACGTATTTCTTCGGCTTCAGGAAGGAAATGGACGAAGGCTTCTGATCCGATCCACCCATAGAAGCAGGGGGAGAACGTCCGCCATCGGGCCTCTCCCCCTGCTTTTGTTTTCTTGAGTTCCATATAGAAAGGAAGCTGTTTATGTTAGGAATCTCTGTGTACCTGAACGACACCAATTCCGAAAAACAGGAAGCGTACATCCGAAAGATGCGGGCGGCCGGTTTCCGCGGAATCTTCACTTCCCTGCATATTCCGGAAGAGGACCCTGAACAACATGCCGGCCGGCTCCGGGCACTTGGCAAACTCGCCGCAACCTATGGAATGGAACTGACCGCAGACATCTCCCCTGCCTCGCTCGGCCATCTCGGCCTCACTTTCAGGACGGCCGACCGCCTGCTTGACTGGGGAGTGACCGGGCTACGGGTGGACTATGGCATCAGTGAAGTAGAAACAGCCGCCCTTTCACAGCGGATGACGGTCGTCCTGAATGCCAGCACACTCACCGGGGAAAGCCTCCGAAGGCTGAAGAATTGCGGGCTCCGCCTTTCTTCGGCCGAAGCATGGCACAATTTCTATCCGAGACCTGAAACCGGGCTTGGTCTGGAGGATTTCCGGGAGCGAAACCGTTGGCTGAAGAGCGAAGGGCTGAAAGTCATGGCATTCGTTCCCGGCGACGGTGAACGGCGGGGCCCCCTCTTCAAAGGGCTTCCCACACTGGAAGACCACAGGGAACGCACGTCCTTTTCCGCTTATCTCGATCTCCTGAACAGCGGGTGTACGGACCACATCTATATCGGCGATCCCTCATTAAGTGAACGCTCGCTTGAACAGTTCAGCAGCCATGCGGAGGGTGTCTACCTGATCCATGCCGTACCGGCTTTCCCGGATGCAGCCGATGCCCTGCCCGTTCCGGAGCATACAAACCGGCAGGATGCGGCGCGTGATGTGATCCGCTCCGCAGAGTCCCGGCTGTACGGCAATGCCGGGAAGCGGCCGGTCGAACCCGCCAACACGGCGGCGCGGCCTGCCGGTTCCGTCACCATCGACAATTACCGGTACGGACGGTATGAGGGAGAGCTTCAGATCACCAAGCGAGATCTGCCCGGGGATGAAAAAGTGAATGTCATCGGGCGGGTAATCGGAGACGACCTGCCGGTTCTCCGGCATGTCAAAGGCGGGGATGCATTCCGCATCCGAATGGAAGGCGGACCGCAAGCCTGAGGAGAGTCTGCTATACTATTGAGCAGAATCCGGCCAGGAAGAAGGAATGGATATGTATAAAACAATCGGCATCCTCGCCCATGTGGATGCCGGAAAAACGACTTTCTCCGAGCAGCTGCTCTTTCATATGAAAGCAATCCGTACCCGGGGGCGGGTCGACCACAAAGATGCCTTTCTTGACGGCCATGGAATCGAGAAAAACCGGGGAATCACCGTCTTCGCCGACCAGGCCGTGTTCCGCCACAACGGGACTGAGTATACGCTGATCGACACGCCGGGCCACATCGATTTCTCCCCGGAAATGGAGCGGGCGATCCGTGTGATGGATGCGGCCATCCTCGTGGTCAGTGCGGCGGATGGCGTCGAGGGCCATACCGAGACAGTATGGGACCTGCTCCGGAAAAACCGTGTCCCGACATTCATCTTCATCAACAAAAACGACCGGGAAGGTGCGGACCGGGAAGCTGCCCTGCGCGAGATCCGGAAATCCCTGTCCGAAGATGCGGTTCTCCTGGATGACGGGCTGACTCCTGATGTCATCGAGTGGATGGCGGAGCGTGATGAAACCCTTCTTGAACATTACTTCGAGGAAGGCTTCGATGAGGAAATGTGGATCCGGGCCATGCGCCGTATGACGGCATCAGGGCGGATCTTCCCCGCCGGCAGCGGCTCGGCGCTAAAGGACGTCGGCGTCACCGAATTCTTCACATGGCTGGACCGGCTTTCCGGCGGGAACCGCCTGGATGAGGACGGGCCATTTGCAGCCCGGGTCTATAAAATCCGCCATGACGAAGGCGGCCAGCGAATCACCTTCCTGAAGATGACCGGCGGCCGCCTGTCAGTCCGGGATGAAGTCCGGATTGCAGGTGAACCCCGGAAAGTCACGCAGATCCGGAAATACAGCGGACACAAGTACACCGTCCAGGATACGGCGAACACGGGCGAACTGGTGGCGGTCATGGGGCTTTCCGGCATCAAGGCCGGCGAGCCGCTCGGAGCCGAAACAGGACGGGCCGCCTTTTCGCTCACCCCTTCCCTGTCGGCTGCCGTCCATTTTGGCGACTCCATCCATCCGAAAGATATGCTTGCCCATTTCATGCAGCTGGACGCGGAAGATCCTTCACTCTCCGTCACATGGGAAGAGCATGCCAGGGAGATTCGCGTCCATGTCATGGGCCTCATCCAGTTGGACGTGTTGAAAGAAGTCGTTTCCGACCGATTTCGAGAGATCATCACATTCGGAGAACCGTCGATCCTCTAT
This sequence comes from Bhargavaea beijingensis, assembly GCF_900101985.1. Taxonomy (GTDB): domain Bacteria; phylum Bacillota; class Bacilli; order Bacillales_A; family Planococcaceae; genus Bhargavaea; species Bhargavaea beijingensis. The sequence goes on along the minus strand of NZ_FNAR01000018.1, from coordinate 44,862 downwards.
AAAGAAACGGTCCGCTCCGCGGTCAGGGGCTACGGTCATTTTGAACCGCTCCGCCACTATGCGGAAGTCCATCTGGCGATCAGCCCTGCAGAATGCGGATCGGGCATTACATTCAAGAGCGACTGCCATCCGAATGAACTTGCCCCAGGCTACCAAAACCTCGTCGGTCAGGTGCTCACCGGGAAACCGCACCGCGGCCTGCTGACGGGATCACCGCTCACGGACCTGGAAATCACCCTGATCACCGGACGCGCGCACAATGAATACACATCCGGCGGAGATTTCAGGGAAGCGTCCCTCCGCGCCCTCCGGCAAGGCCTTGAGAAAGCGGAAACGATCCTGCTCGAGCCGGTGTACGATGTGAAGATCAAAGTGGCGACCGAACTGATGGGCCGTGTACTGAACGACATCCGGAAAGCGCACGGACAGTTCGGGAACCCGGATACCGACGGAGAAGCCACGCGGATCGATGCGCGTGTCCCGGTTTCCACATTCATGGACTATCCGTCTATATTCGCTTCTTTCACCAACGGAAAAGGCGCCATTTCCCTTCGCTCCGGCGGCTACGAAGCTTGCCACAATCCGGAGCAAGTCAAGGCGCGGATCGGCTATGACAAAGAGGCCGACCCCGACTATTCCTCATCATCGGTCTTCTGCGCAAGGGGCAAAGGCTATTCCGTTCCCTGGCATGAAGCGGAAGCGGCGATGCACCTCCTATAGATCGGGTTGTCCATACAAGAAGCCGCCCGCAGACTTTTCTGCCGGGCGGCTTTCCTGATCTCATCGCTTCGGCCAAACGGGACTATTTGCCGGTTACCGATCGTATTGGATTTACCCCAATAGACAAAAGAGTCATCCAGTTTGTCTACAGTCTGACCCGAACTGAAAAGTCCGGGATCTTCATCACGGTGCCAACAGGTTAATCGTGGTAATGATAATCGGAGCGGAGAATACATCAATCAGGAAAGCTCCGACAATCGGAACAATGAGGAAGGCCGTTCGGGAAGGGCCATACTTGCTGACTGTGGCGGACATATTCGCCATCGCATTTGGCGTTGCCCCCAGTCCGTGTCCGAGGAATCCTGAAATCATGACCGCCGCATCATAGTCCTTGCCGAGCAGGCGGAAAAGCACGAATACGGAAAACAGGACGATAAAGGTGACTTGGACAAGCACGATCCCCAGCAGCGGCAGCGCAAGGCCGACGATTTCCCAGAGCTTGATGCTCATCAGTGCCATCGACAGGAAAATGGCGAGTGAGGCATTGCCGATCAAATCGATTTCCCTCATGTTGATCGTTCCCGGCACGAATCGGTCCGCCAGGTTCCGGATGATCACAGCCATGAACATCGCACCGACATAAGACGGCAACACAAAGCCCGTCGCATTCGTAAAGAGTTCGCCGATATATGTCCCGCCGGCCATCGCGAGCGTGATCATCCCGATCTGGATCATAAAGGAGCGCTCCCTGATCGGCTTTTCATCCTCCCCGGTGTATTCTTCAACCTTTCCCGATGCAGGCTTCAGGTCGTGTTTGTTGATCAGATACCGGGCAACCGGACCACCGGACAGACTTCCGAAAATCAGGCCGAGAGTGGCGGCAGCCATCCCGATGGTTAGGGCTGAAGTGATTCCGAGCTGTTCAATGGTCTGGCCGTATGCCGCCGCCCCGCCATGACCGCCGGACATTGAAACCGTTCCCGCCATGACGCCCAAAAGCGGTTCGATTCCGAACAGACGGGCAAACGAGATGCCGATCACATTTTGCATGAGTGCCATCACACCGCACACAACCCAGTAAATAATCAGAAGCTTGCCCCCGAGTTTGATGAGCTTGAAGCTCGCACCGAGGCCGACCGTCGTGAAAAAGGCCACCATAAACAGGGTTTGCAGCGACGTATCCAAAACAATCTCAACAATCCCTGCTGATTTGAATACAAACGCCAAGATGGCAAAGATCAATCCGCCCACGACCGGCGCCGGAATGAGAAACCGGTTCAGGAATCCGATCCGGTTAACAAGTGCCGTTCCGATGAGGAAAAGAAGCACTGCAAGAAACAGAGTGGTGATCTGGTTGATTTCAATCATATTCATTCACCTTTCTTAAATGCCATCACTGCTTCATTGACAAAAGATGCGCCAAGCCGGACTGTCCGGCCTCCCTCGTCAAGGTCAGGATTGACTTCGGATAGATTAAAGCTTGTCGTCTTGGGATGCGCGCAGACAGACCGGATCAACGCCCTGACGGTTTTGGGATGCAGGCCAAAAACGGAAGGCGCGCTGACCCCCGGAGCATCCGCAGCGCTGATGACATCCATGCACAAAGTGAGCAGAACCACGTCACAGCTTTCCATAAATTCGTCAAGCGGCTTCCGGCAAGTTTCCGGTGCAGTCTCTTCTTCCATCATATAAGTGACGCCCAACTGTTCCGCGCGGCTAAACAGTTCCGTTGTATTCCCATACTCTTGGATGCCGCAGACAAAATACTTGGCGTTGGGGTCGTGATCAAGAATCTGTTTGAACATCGTCCCGGATGATGGCTGCTCGTCATATTCGCGGAGATCGAAATGGGCGTCGATGTTTACCATGCCGATCACTGCATCTTCACCCGCATGCTTGCGGATGCCAAGATAATGCCCGTATAACGTTTCATGCCCCCCGCCCATAATGACGGCATGTGATCCTGCATCCAGTATTCCCGCCAGCTGTTCTCCAAGTTCTGTTTGGGCAGCTTCCAGCTCTTCCCCTACACAGGAAACCGTTCCTGCATCAAACAGGTCATGATCGCCGGCTCTCCAAGGCATGCCGGCAAGTTGTTTTCTGATCTCATCGGGAGCCTTTCGGGCACCCAACCGGCCCTTATTGCGCCTGACCCCTTCATCACACTCGAAGCCGATCAGCGTCACCGGCATGTGAGCGTCTTTAAGTTCTGATGCAGGCCGGATGACCTGGTGATACCGGAAACTTTCATGGTTTGTATCACTGTCGGTCCGGCCAGACCATATATTGAAATCGCTTTCTTTAAACATTTTAACCATCCCTCCAAAACGAGAACTGTTTTCAGTATAATAAGATTGAATTATAAATCCAAATACCGCTTTTCAATAAAACTATAACCTCAAACTATAAATCGGATGGAGGGGAAAAATGGATCTCAGACAGATGGAGTACTTTATCAAAGTTGTCAGCCAGGGGAGCTTTTCAAAAGCGGCAGCAGCCCTGCACATCTCGCAGCCCTCACTCAGCAAGTCGATTCAGAATCTGGAAAGGGAGCTTGGTGCTCCGCTGCTGGAACGGACCACCCGTGAATTCCGCCTGACGGATACCGGCAGTTTGCTGTATGAACGGTCCGCCGCCATTCTCCAGCAGGTGAAGATGCTGAACGAAGAAATCCGGGAAAACATCAATGGGGACCGGGCAGAAATCCGGATCGGAATGATTGAATCTGCCCATAAATGGTTCACCGCCCTGATGGCGGTTCATAGGGAAACCTACCCCAATAATACATTCACCGTCATGGATACTTTGTATAATGAAACGGTGCTGGATGCCCTGTTGCGCTATGATGTGCATGCAGCGGTGACCAATCAGGAACTGGTCAATGACCAGGTTCAGGCAGTTCCTCTCTATGAAGAAAGATTCGTGGCCGTCTTTCCGCGGGATCACCCATTAAGTCAGGGGGAGTCCATCCGGCTGGCTGATTTGTGCAAGTTCCCGCTTGTACTTGGCATGCCTTCATTCAGGACGCGCAATCAGATTATATCCGCTTTTAGCTCGGCCGGAGTCAAACCCGATATCCAGTTCCAGATTGAACGATTTGAAATGGCAAAGAAACTGGTCGAGCAAAAAATGGGCATCGCCCTGCTGCCCGAAAACTATTTATCCGGAGACCTTCCCCCAACATTGTCCTGCCGGCTGATCAACGATGATCATCTGAAGCGCACCGTTTATTTTTGTTATGTGACAACCAGGCATTTCCCGGAATCCGTTTTAAACTTTTTCGATCTGGTGATCGGGCGATTCCGCTCTTCCTCACCCCCTGCCTGTTAGTATGCGGACACAAAAAACCTTTCAGCCCGAAGTTGCTCCGGCTGAAAGGTTTTTAGATTGAATCTTTTAAGGCGCAAACATATTGATGGTCGTGATGATGATCGGCGCGCTAAATATGACATCTTGCAGGAAACCTCCGACAATCGGCACAACCAGGAATGCGGTGCGGGACGGGCCGAACTTGTTGACGGTCGCTCCCATGTTCGCCATCGCGTTTGGCGTGGCACCCAGCCCGTGGCCGAGCATACCGGAGATCATGACAGCCGCATCATAGTCCTTGCCGAGGAAACGGAAGACTACGAAAATGGCAAACAGGACGACAAACAATACCTGAACAAGAACGATTCCGAGAAGCGGCAGTGCCAGTCCGGCAACTTCCCAAATCTTGATGCTCATCAGAGCCATCGATAGGAAGATCGCCAGCGAGATCTCGCCGATCAGGTTGATCTCCTTCATATTGACAGTGCCGGGAAGCGTTCGGTCAACAAGGTTCCTGACAATGACGGCAACGAACATCGCTCCGATATAAGCCGGCAGGACAAATCCTGTCGCCTCGGAAAACAGTTCCCCAATCATGGTTCCGCCCGCCATCGATAGGGTGATCAGCGCGATCTGGATCATGAACGAGCGCTCGGTGACCGGCTTTTCCTCGTCTTCGACGTACTCTTCGACTTTCCCTTGAGCCGGCTTCAAGTCATGCTTTTTAATAAGGTATCTTGCCGTCGGACCGCCTGACAAGCTACCGAAAATCAGGCCGAGAGTAGCTGCGGCCATACCAATCGTAACTGCGGAAGAAACGCCCAACTCTTCGATCGTCTGGCCGTAAGCGGCCGCGCCGCCATGGCCGCCGCTCATCGAGACCGCACCGCTCATGACTCCAAGAAGCGGGTCGATACCGAACACTTTGGAAAGCGAGACACCGATGACATTCTGCATGAAGATAAGAATCCCGCAGAAGATCAGGTAAATGATGAGCAGTTTCCCGCCAAGCTTGATCAGTTTCATACTGGCGCCCAGTCCGACCGTCGTAAAGAACGCGATCATGAAGAGCGACTGCAGGGAGGTATCCAAAGCAATCTCCACAACGCCCGTCGATTGCAGAATATATGCCAGGATGGCGAAAATCAGGCCGCCGACGACCGGCGCCGGAATGAGGAACCGGTCCAGGAAGCCGATCCGGTTAACGAGAGCCATTCCCAACAGGTAGAGGGCCACTGCCAGGAACAATGTTGTAATCTGGTTAATCTCAATCATATTTCGTCACCTTTCGCAAAAAAATGATACGGTTTCCGGACCCGTCCGCATCCGATCAGAGATCGCCCCCCCGCGGACCGTAAAGCGGTCCAGACAACCGCAACGATCAAAACGTTTTCAAAACGGCTGAACACGTTTTCATGTATGTGTGTTTTACCCCTTGCTTGCTTCATCAACCCTGTACAAAAACAAAAACATTCCGATGTGCAATCTTCCGGAAATCCATGGAATCGCTTTCGTAATTGTCAAAGGGTCGTTTCTTTAGCGATTCACTGTTTTAAAGTATAATCAGTTCTGCTAAATGATTGCAATAGAAAACCATAATTCCGTACTATTCCAAAAAGTGAATCCGCCAGTATCTTCAAGGGGCGGAAAGAAAAAGAGACGGTTCCGCATCCTACAAAAAAGGATACGGAACCGTCTTTGAAATTCTTGATTAATGGTCGTAAGCGTTCAATGCATTCACACTATGCGCGATTGCAGAACCCGCTTTTAGCGCAACCGCTACGAAAATCGCCTCGGCAACCTCTTCAAGGCCTGCGCCGGCCTTTTTAGCGTTTTTCGTGTGAAGGTCGATGCAGTAGGCGCAACCGGTGGTATGTGCAGCAGCAACGGCGATCAGTTCCTTTTCTTTCGCGCTCAACTTCCCCGCTTTAAGGGCAGTGCCGTCAAAATCCGCGAACGTTTTAAAGGATGCTTTGTCCAACTCGGCGAACTCCGGCAGGCGATTGAAGTAGGAAGCCTTATAGAACTCCCCGTCCCCGCTGTTGTCGTAGGCATTCAGCCCGTTCACGCCGTGGGCAAGAGCGGAGCCCGCCTTTAGTGCGGTCGCGACAAAGATGGCTTCCGCCACTTCTTCCTTGGAAGAATGATTCTTTTTGGCATTGGTGACATGCAGGTCGATGCAATACGGGCAACCGGTGATGTGGGCCACGGCAACCGCAATCAGTTCTTTTAATCTTACGGTTAGTTTTCCTTCCGCCAATGCCCGGTCATTGAACTTGAAGAACGCTTCAAATGCTTCCGGCGCGTATTTTTTCAGTTCAGCGATTCGTCCGAAGTATTCCTTTTTATACAGGCTGTCTGTTTTGGTGGTAGCCGCCATCTTAAACTCTCCCTTTTTCTTTTTTTCCAACTGAGTGATTTTCTTTGAAATACCATTTCCACAATGCAAATCCGACGATGATATACGTGATGACAGAACCGTAAAGCCAGACAGTCAGCATTTCATTGACAAACATGCCTCTTCCCCCTCATCGTCCTTGTTCAGCGTCGGCCAGCCGAATCTTTTTGTTCTCTGTCGCCAGGACATTGGCCAGTATGGCCATCGTTGCAATCCCGATTCCGGTTGCCACTGCGCCGGCAGTCATTGTACTCGGGATCAGGCCGCCGAAATACAGGATCAGATAAGCAACGAGCCCGATAATCATCGAGCCCTCGGCTGCCCTGGCAGAAGCCTTCCGCCTACCGTAAACCGCATAAAGTATCGGGCCCAATGTCCCTGCCGCGACACCGGAAATGCCGATCCACATAATGTCCCCCATATAAACAGGCGGTTTCATGACAATGAGAAGGGCAATGATCCCCACAACCGGAACAGTCAGCCTGCTGATCTGCAAGGCGATCTTCTCCGCCTTTTCCTCATCGACGCGGACATGCCCCCGCCTGACAAGGAATTTCAGGAATAAATCGTTTGCAAACACCGTGGATATGGATACGAACAACCCATCGGTCGTTGACATTGCTGCAGCCAGGATCACAACTCCGAACATCGCGACTACGATAGCCGGAAATGCCCAAGCCACATACTCCATCAAAGCCAAATCCGCTACCACATCTGCGGATCCCAGCGCCACTCTGCTGTATAACCCTCCAAAAAGGACCAACACACAAAGCGAAGCGGTGATGACGTAAGTCAAAATCATTTTCCCCAAATCTTTTTCATTTTTCAGTCCCAATACTTTATTAAAGAGATGTGGAGCGGAAGCAAACGCCCATTGGATGCAGATCGCTCCGATTACTGCGCCGATTGAATAGAAGTGAGCGGAATCAGGATTAAAGACGGCCACCAGGTTCGCATCCTGTGCGGCCAGATTGTCGGCGATTCCGGCAAACGTGGCCGAGATGCCGTTTTTCCAAAAAATCACGATACCGGATATGAATATAGCAATCCCCGCAATCGCCATCAGGATCACTTGGACGGCATCCGTGTAAATATCCGCAAACGCTCCGCCGCCGAAAACATACAGCACCACAATGACGGTGATCAGGATCAGCCCGGTGCGATAATCCATCCCCAGTAAGTATTCAAAGATTCTGGCTCCCGCCACAAACTGGGCAGCAATGTAGAAGACGTTGAACAGTAAAATCAGGCCGGTCCCCACCCGCAGCAGGTCACTCTTGTAGTAATCCCCCAGCCAATCCGGCAAGGAAAGGGATTTCTGCTCTTCATTCAGCAAGCGGATCTTTTTGGCGACCATCAAAACCCCGATCGCGCCCCCTCCGATCATGGCCAATGCCAGCCAAAGATTGGTCAGCCCCCACTCGTGTGACCAGCCCGGATAACCGAGGAAAGTCGCGGCACTCAGGTAGGTCGCAGCGAAAGACAGCCCCAGGACGACGGGTCCGAGATTTCCTCCTCCAATCGCGAAGTCCCGGATGTTTTTCGTTTTCTTCGTTCCGATGTAACCGAGAATCAGCATGATCACCAGAAATACAGCAAAGCCGATCCAAGTAAACAGTTTGACCGTATCCATGTCGTCCCCCCTTCCCTTTCCGGCTTTTACTTCACCAATACAGAAAGCTGTTTTGCAGGGTGGCTGTCAGGAAGGCGCGGCGAATCTGTGCCGAAGAGATTTTCCCGCAGCGTCTTTCCCTCATATTCCGTCCGGTAGATCCCCCGTTTCTGCAACTCCGGAACGACATGATCCACAAACTCCCGGAATGTCTCCAGTGAATAGCTTTGTGCGATATTAAAGCCGTCTGCATCGCCCACGGTTGCCCATTCTTCGATACGGTCCGCAATCTGTTCAGGAGTCCCGATCAATTTGGCGGTTCCGTTTCCGAGGCCATGGTTCAGGATCGCCTCCCGCAACGTCCACTTCTTGTCCGGGTCTTTCGTGTACATGTCCAGATTCCCCTGCACTGCATCCGTCTCGATATCCTCGATGTACTGGTCCGGATCGTATTTCGAAAAGTCGATCCCTGTGTGGCCGGAAAGAAGTGCAGCGGTCCCTTCATAGCTCACATGATTTTTCAGGTCCGCGTATTTGGCGTGTGCTTCTTCCTCCGTGGAACCGACAATCGGCAGGATCATCGGGAAAATCCGGATGTCATGCGGCTTCCTGCCAAAAGCGGCAGTGCGTTTCCGCAAATCCGCGGAGTAATCCTTCAGCGCCTGCAGGGAATGTCCCTTCGTGAACACCGCCTCTGCGTGCTTGGCCGCAAAATCCCGCCCCCGCGGTGAGGCCCCCGCTTGAAACAGCACCGGTGTCCGCTGAGGGGAAGGTTCGGTCAGATGGATTCCCGGGACATCAAAGAATTCACCGTGATGCCGAATCGGATGAACGCTGGAAGGATCGGCAAATGTGTCCCCTTCTCTGTCATAAACCACCGCATCATCTTCCCAACTATGCTCCCAGAGTTTGTACACCACCTCCAAAAATTCATCCGCACGGTCGTAGCGCTGATTTTTCGGGAGACGGCCTGACAGCCCGAGATTGACCGCTTCGCTTTCCAGATAGGAAGTGACGACATTCCAACCGAGACGGCCTTCCGTCAGGTGATCCAGCGTTGAAAGCTGTCGCGCCAATGCATAAGGGTGGGCATAGGTTGTAGAAACTGTCGGTGCAAAGCCGATGTGTTCGGTCACCTGGGCCATGGCTGAGATCATCAGCAGCGGGTCATGGGCTGGCAATTGAACGGCATGGCGGACCGCGGCCTCATGGCTGTCCCCGTATACCGAATAGGTTCCCAGCACGTCCGCGATAAAGACCGCATCGAATTTTCCGCGTTCCAATACTTTGGCTGTTTCCGTCCAGTAACTCAGCCGATTGTGCTTCGTCCCTAGGTCTTTTTCATGCTTCCACAGCCCCGTCGAATGCGGTGACGGAGAGTTTTGAACAAAACCATTTAAGTGGATGTGCTTTTTCTTCCCCATTAAGAAATCTCCCCTTTCATGTCCTTCCTTACTAACTTCCTTAATCAGATTAGTCGGAATAGAGGTTGCCGATTCCCGGCTTCCTTGTGCAACCGCCGGTTTTGAACCCGACATGCAAATCGCCCCTTCCCGAGGGGGAAGAGGCGATTTCATCTATTCCACCCTCATCTTTCAAGCATGCGCTTGCTGGAATGAGCACCTTGTTACATCTGTAACGGTTGCTGCGGGATCGTAGGACCAGATTCCTCCCCCGGCTCTTGATAAGGTCAATGTTTATTCAATTAGTAAGATTACTCTAAGCTTAACGGCACCTACGTAGTCTGTCAACATGAAATGTTCAGTCATTTATAAATTCAGCGACGACAAACAGTCCGCGGGCAAATGACCGTGATCGGATCATCCGGAATCCGGCTTGTTCAGCCATGGCAACGGACCTGCAATCCAGGCGGCAGCCTCCGGCCACTTTCGACCAGGCGGGCGTCATCGTCCGCTGCAGGTTGGCCATCCGGCGGCCCGGCATTTCCACATGCTCGAATAAAAAGAGCCGCGCTCCAGGCTTTGCTGTCCTTCCGAGTTCCTGAAATGCCAGTTTCGGATCAGGAATGGTGCAGAAGACGAGAGTCGCGACAACCGCATCGAATGAATGATCCGGAAAAGGCAGGGCTTCCGCCGAAGCGGCATATAACGTGATCGGCACAGGAGCCTCTCTGATTTTCCCCAGTGACTGTTTGGCCATTTCCTCATCCGGCTCGATGGCGGCCACGTGTGTCGCATGTATGTAATGGGCAAAGTCGAGCCCTGTTCCCGAGCCGGCTTCCAGAACGTGTCCTTCTGCCCGTCCAGCTATCTCTTTCCTGATCTTCCTGAAAACCGCCGCTTCAAGCGGCCGGATCATCGGCTCATAAAAATTCGCAAACCATGCCATCCTGCACCCTCCTTCTCTCTTCCCTACCCGGAACAACACCATTTTAAAAAGCGATGTTCCCGTCTGGGAACATCGCGTTGCGCTGCATTGCCTGAATGGTGGACAGCCTATCCAGGAAATCAGTATGGGTCTGCTTCGTGGCCTTTTTCGGCGGCTTCATCGACCGCTTCGTTCTGGGCAGTCGTGCCGCCTTCGCCGTATTTCGACTTGATGCTGGCTTCCTGGCCAGGGATGCGGTTGTCGTCACCTTTTTCTTCAAGTTCCTTCATCTTCGCTTCGATGCCTTCCTTCACGCGGCGGCCATAGTCTTCGTCCGCCTGTGTGAAGTGGTGGATCATCGCATCCTGGATGCGCTTGTCGCAGATTGCAAGCACATCAGACAGGTTGGAGATGAGTTCCTCCCGTTCCCACTCGTCAAACGCACGGTAGGTTTCGCCGGCCTGCCCGTAGTTGTTCGGGCGGTCGATCGGCTCGCTCATGACCTTGCCGCTATATTCAGGGTTGTGGGGCGTACGTTCGGACTTGTCGGCTTCCTGCAGGCCGCCGATCATGGACGGCTCGTAGTTGACGTGCGGGTTGCCGCCCGCTTCTTCCGGCGTGCGCATGCTCATCTGGCCGCGGTGCTGGTTGGTGCGGACTTTCGCCTTCGGTGCGTTGACCGGGAGCTGGAGATAGTTCGCGCCGATCCGGTAACGCTGTGTATCGGAGTACGAGAACGTCCGGCCCTGGAGCATCTTGTCGTCGGAAAAGTCCATTCCGTCGACGAGGACACCGGTACCGAATCCGGCCTGCTCGATTTGCGAGTGGAAGTCTGTCGGGTTTTCGTTCAGGACCATTTTGCCGACAGGCAACCATGGGAACTGATCCTCCGGCCAGAGTTTCGTGTCATCAAGCGGATCGAAGTCGAGCTCTGGGTGGTATCCATCTTCCATGATCTGCACGTAGAGCTCCCACTCAGGGAATTCGCCGCGCTCGATTGCTTCATAAAGATCCTGTGTGGCATGGGAATGGTTTTTCCCCTGGATTTCCATCGCTTCTTTTGTCGTCAGGTTGCGGATGCCCTGCTTCGGCTCCCAGTGGTACTTGACGAGGACCGCTTCGCCCTTGTCGTTGACCCACTTGTAGGTGTTGACGCCGGATCCCTGCATGTGGCGGTATGTCGCGGGACGTCCCCACGGGGAAAACAGGAATGTGATCATATGTGTGGCTTCAGGCGAGCGGGATACAAAGTCGAACATGCGGCGCGGATCCGGGACGTTCGACGCCGGGTCTGCCTTGAAGGCATGGATCATGTCAGGGAACTTCATGGCATCGCGGATAAAGAAGATTTTCAGGTTGTTTCCGACGAGGTCCCAGTTGCCGTCTTCGGTATAGAATTTCACCGCAAAGCCACGCGGATCACGGTCTGTTTCAGGCGTGTCCTTCGCGCCTGCTACCGTGGAGAAGCGGACGAGGACAGGCGTCTTTTTGCCCGCACCCTGGAATACTTTCGCGCGCGTGTACTTCTCGACCGGATCGTCACCGACTTTGCCATATGTCTCAAAGTAACCGAATGCGCCCGTACCGCGCGCATGGACGACGCGCTCCGGGACCTCTTCCCGGTCAAAGTGAGACATTTTCTCGATGAAGTGGTAGTTCTCCATCATCGCAGGACCGCGGTTGCCGAGCGTTTTGATGTTCTGGTTGTCGATTACAGGATGTCCCTGTCGAGTCGTGATCGCCTCGCGCCCGGTTTGCTCGTTTGAACCATTCCTCTTTTTGTCTTCCGCCAACATGAAAACCTCCTTGTGGTTTCGCTACCCTTATACTACCACTTATCTGAATGTTTTAAAAGTAGTATGGGATCTCTTTTTAGAATGAGTTTCTTTCTATAATCATTCTAAACAACTTCAAAACCAAGTATAATGAACCTCCGGCAAACTTGCAAACAATTTGAGTCGGACAAAGGATTGTCTCCCCTTCAGATTGTTGCTGCACATTCTCCCATATAAGGTCCACCATGGCCTCTATACCGTATGTAATTACTCGAATTGAGAATTGATGTTCGTAAATGAGAGCACCATCGGCTTACTTGTCATGCGTTTTGATAGTGCCACACCCCATCACTCATCGTTTTTGTGACTTTTCCCTGTTCCTCGAGATAGTCGAGGTGCCCGATGATCTCTGACATGACGAGCGGAAACTGTGTCCTGTACAGGTCACGGTAATAAGCTTCGGTAATCCGGGCAGGAACCGAAATGCCGCTCCCGATCAGCTTCAATAGCTTTTCGCATTTCCGCTCCATCCTGGAAATCCGGTCGCTGACAAGTCCGGTGATGATGCGGATCGGCTCATGATGACCCGTGTAGAGAATGTCTGCACCAAGACCGGCCAGCCTTTCGAGAGACCGGCGCTGCTGGCTCACTGATGGGAGCCGGCTGCCGTTGGGCGTAGGATCGATGATCGCATTGACGGAGGAACCGCTGATCAGCACATCCCCCGTAAATGCCGTCCGTCCTGCTGCATCCAGGAAGGTGATGCTGTCCGGCGAGTGGCCGGGCGTCTCGATCACTTCGAAGCCGAATATCTGATCTCCCTCGCCAATTTCGTTGATCTCAGCTTGAAGTGCATGCTGCGGCGCTTTCCGCAATGTCTGTTCAAGCCGGGCAAAGCGTTCCGCCCCCATCTCTCCACACCCCATTTCCCGATAAAGCCGCATGAAAAACTCAAGCCGCATCTCCAAGAAGTTCCGGTCCATCTTCAGTCTTGGAACCGCGTCCCGATGGGCATAAACCGGTATATCTTTGATCTCCAAAAGGCGTGGTACGAGTCCCGCATGGTCCTCATGATGGTGCGTCAGTAAAATGGCATCCAGGTCACGGATGTCAGCACCTGCCTGTTTTAAGGTGTCTTCAAGGCGCCCCATACAGGAATCACTGTCCACTCCCGCATCAATCAGGGCAAGACCGCCTTCCCTTTGGATCAGGTAGAAGTTAATCGTTTTTAAAGACGGATAATCCGCCGGCTGGATAATCGGATAAATGGTATAGGCCTGTTGTCTGATGGCTTCCGCCAATGTCCCCACTCCCTTCCCCTCTTGCTAAATCGCGGCCATCTTCTCTGCTGCAATCATCACTGATTCGGCAAATTCTCTGATGGACCCCATGTGTTCTTCGTCAAGTCGGGTGTTGAACTCCGCCTCCACCCGGTTGGTCCACCCCTTGTCTCCTTGCGGGTAGTCGAAGCTCAGTGTCTGGGTGAGCCGGATGTCGCGTTCCCACAGATCTGCAAGCATGGCGCCAATCCGTTCGCACTGTTTCGCAGGGTCAGTGACCGGCTTGTCGAACCGCACCCGGAGCGTCACTCCAGGCTCGGCTTCCTCCACCTCGAGAATTTCACCGGCTAGATCGCGCGCGGATGCGCACAACTCCACTTCCACAGGAACTTCCGTCCGGTCAGTCCGGACAAACCGGACGACGAGCGTCCGTGACAAATCAGCAAGGTCCATGAGGTCCGACCGTCCCGTGATCAGGATTCTGCCGTCCAGATTGTCCAGGTTGTAAAAATGATTTTCAAAAGCGACCTTGAGGTTTTCAAAAATGGTCGGATCCGACATGACGGCCGCCTCCTTCCTCGGATGTATTACCTTCCATCTTACGGAAACGCAAAGAACAGTTCAATAATTCAGAACCGGTTGTTCCGCCGAACAAACCGATAGAAAGACAGACATTTTAAAAGCTGAATTTGTAGAAGAACCCCTATTGCACGGAACAACCGATGTAGATACTATTCAGAATAATAAAACGGAAAGCAGGGATGAGATGCAGCAACAAAAGATTGCAAGCAACCGCCGCTCCATTCTTTTCATCTTGTTCATCGGGTATACACTGGCCAATCTCGACAGGTTCTTCATCAATTACGCTGTGTTGCCCATGTCAGAAGACCTCCAGCTCAGCGCATCCTCCACCGGCCTGATTCTCAGTTCTTTCTTCCTCGGATATGCCATCATGCAAATGCCGGGCGGCTGGCTGGCAGACCGGTTCGGCGCCCGGTACACCCTTGTCGGCTGTATTATCGCCTGGTCGATTTTCACCGGTTTGACCGCGGTCGCCTGGTCGCTGTCTGTCCTTGTGGCGATCCGCTTTGTATTCGGGCTCGGGGAAGGCGGATTTATCCCGGCGAGCGCCAAAATGATCAACGACTCCTTCCCGGTGAAAAGCCGCTCCCGCTCCATGTCGATCCTGATGACAGCCGCCGCCTTTGCGGGTGTCGTGACGCCGATCGTCGCGACGTCGATGATGGTGAGTATCGGATGGCGGCAAATGTTTCTGATCTTTGGGGCTGTCGGTGTCGTCGTGGGCATCCTCTTCTACAAATTCCTTAAACCCAATCTTGTTCCCTACGAAGACGATTCCGCTTCGCCAACGAATGAAAGCGCAGTCAATGAAGGAGCCCAGAACGTCTCGGTCCGCCAGCTTTTCCGCACCCCGATGATGTGGAGCCTTCTGATCGCTTCCTTTGCTGTCTATTGCATCAACTGGGGGACGGCTTCCTGGCTTCCCACCTACCTGGTCCAGGTACGCGGGCTTGACCTCATGTCACTCGGCATGCTGCAGATGATCCCGGCCGCCAGCAGTATCGTTTTCGTCCTTCTTGCCGGCTATCTGGTGGACAAAGTGTTTGCCGGACGAGAAAAGCTGCTCGGAATGCTGTGCGGCGCAGGGCTGACGTTGTTCGTTTATCTTATGTTCAATGCACCGAATATCACTCTATTCGTAGCTTACCAATCCCTTCTGCCGATCTTTACCGGCACCGGCATCGTGCTTGTCACCACGCTGCCGATGAAAAAACTGCCTGACGCCGTCGGCGGTTCGGCGGTTGGCATGGTCCAGTTCGGCGGACAGTTTGCCGGATTCGTCGCACCGCTCTCCATCGGCTTCCTCGTCGAGGCATTTTCCGGTTCCTATACGCAAGTGATCTACATGTTGGCCGGACTGGGCATTGTCTATGTGGCTGCCATCGCGACGCTCACATTCCGCAAAGGCGCCATTTTCCAATCGGGCGGCGACGCCGATACTCCGAAAGTCGATCAGCCCGCTCCGGGAAGCGTTCCCGTGTGAGCATTGCGCAAATAAGTGAATAGCAAACGGCACGGATTCTGGTCGCTCACCGCGGGCCGGGGTTCGAGCTCCGCGTGAAGCGGATCTCGGGCCCGGCTTTTCCCGCAGGTGTCTCCCGGCGTCCGTGCCGTTTTCTAAATGCTGCAATGACTATCCGCTTTCGGACAGCCACTGACCTGCATTTCCATCGACATTCAGACCGGCCGTATGGTGATTTCGTTCACGTTGACGTGGGCCGGCTGGGCGAGTGCGTAGACAATGGCATCCGCAATGTTTTCCGGATCGAGAATTTTCCGGTCGACGCTTCTGGATCCCATCAGCGGGGTATCGACCATGCCCGGTGAGATGTTGGTCACGCGTACGCCGGTGCGGGCCAGTTCCTTTTCAAGTCCCATCGAGATTGCCCGGACAGCGAACTTGGTCGCGCTGTACACGGTACTCGTCTTTGTCACTTCGTGGCCCGAGACGGAGTCGATGTTCAGGATATGCCCGGACCCCCGCCGGATCATCTCCGGCAGGACGGCATCCACACCGTACAGGACGCCCTTGATGTTGACGTCGATCATGCTGTCCCATTCGTCCGTTTTTCCGGAACGAACCGTCCCTGCAAGCATCTGTCCGGCATTATTGACGAGGATATCGACCGCACTGTACGCCTCTTTGGCCTGTTGGACAAGTGCCCTGACACTTGACTGGTCGGCCATGTCCGTAGGGACCGCAATTGCTTCCCCGCTCCCGCCGCTGTTGATCGCCTCTTCCACGTCCGCCAGCTTTTCGGCACTTCTCGCCGCCAGCACGACATTCATCCCCTCTTTAGCAAGCCGCCTGGCAATCGCCTTCCCGATCCCGCTGCTTGCTCCCGTCACGATTGCTGTTTTTCCGTTCAAGTATTCCATACTGATGCCTCCCTCTTCCTCATCTTATACCCGAGGTGGCGATGGTTAGACAGTCTGGCCGGGGATAATGTGGGGCCGGCAGAGGATTCGGCGGTTTCGTCATTTGTGGGCTTGGTTTCGGCATTCGCGGGCTTGGTCTCGTCATTCGTCCCTCCGGTTTCGGCATTCGCCCGGGCCGGCGCCTCCAATGACGAAACCCGGCAAGCGAATGACGAAACCATTGAAGTGAATGACGAAACCGGCCTACGGCCAAATAAAAAAACTTCCGGATCTCTCCGGAAGCAAAGGGGCGTCACTGACTTTCCGGACAGCCCCGGATCATTCTCGTTATTCCCCATCCTCTTTCTGCAAGGTTCTCGAATAGACGAGGCCCGCCGCGCCGACCGCGGTGAAGAGGATGGCGCGGATGACGACCGAAACGGAAGCCAGGTCAACGATGAAAAGTTTCAGGAAGCAGATGGCCAGCAGGACGAACCCTGCAATCCGAACCGCTTTCCAATCCTGTTTCCCGCCCACTGAGATCGAAATGAACGCGAACAGGAAGAGGAGGAAAGTATGGATGAAAAGCACTGTCTCATGTTCCCAGCCAAATTCCCTGACGCCAGAGAAGAGCCATTTGTTCATCAGGAAGAAATAGAAAATCTGGAGCAGGAACGCAATTGCAGGCACTTCCGGCCCATTATTGGAGACCTTCCGCCCGCGGATCGCTTTGACGAGCAGATCGGTCACTCCTGCCGCGAACAGCAGGCTGACGATCAGGCTGAGCCAGTAGCCGCCTCCCTGCCAGCCGGTCATCGGCAGGAATAACAGGAGGATGCCCAGCACATAGAACTCCGCCATTCCGGCGATGGCGACATATCGGCCGTGCGGGCTCCGCCGCAGGAATGTGCTGCCGAATGCCAGCAGGCCCAGGATTCCGATCCGGAGGTGCGACTCCGGCCCGAATGCGAGATCCATATCCCGGAGAAGGGCACCCGACAGCCGGAACAGATAAACCAGGACAACGATTTGTCCCGCGATCAGTGCAGCATCGATCTGCGGGGTCTTGACCCGGGCGGGCGGATGCTGGTAAAACGCAGCGTAAACCAGCATCAGGGTCCCGATAAACATGAGCCATACGGCATGTTCCGCGGAGAAAATCTCGTGGAACCAGCCGAACGAGAAAGCGGACAACGCTCCGAATGCATACAGCCCGCCTGACACCGCAAGCGTCCGCATCGCGCCGGATCGGAGACCCGCCCAGATGCCGGCCGCTCCGACCACGAAGATGAGCATCAGCTTGAAGGCCGGTTCATCCATCCGGAAGCTGAGGATAAAGACGGCGGATGCCGCCACGGCCATGGTCGACAGGATGTCCTGGAGTGCAGAATCCTTCAGCAAATAGGCATAGACGGCCAGTGCCGCGTAGAGAACCGCCAAAACGCCGTAGGCCGTCTGCAGGAGCGGTTCATCAAACAGCAGGATCCACATGAGGCCGAACACGAAGTTGACATACAGCAGCACCTCCGTGAACAGGAACCGCGGAATGCTCCCCCTCAGATAGAAGAACAACAGCGCCAGGTGCTGGATCAGCGCGGTCGCCGCAATCAGATTCTCATGCCCGCCACGCACGCCGTCCAGGAGCAGATACATATAGAGCGTCACATTAAAGAGAAGGAACAGGGCGTAGAATGTCACCCGGTGACGGCTCCGAATCGATACAACAAACAAAGACAGGAACAAAATCAGGACATACGAACAGAACATGACCGCAGACGCCCCTTCCCCTTCCAATAAAAAGGGAAGAAGGAAACCCGCGATCGCGGTGAATACGGTGAGCGTTTCCGATCGGGTCCGGATGGAAGCGTAGATGCCTGCCGCAATATAGGCAATGCCGATGAGGAATGCCGGTATGAGCGGCAAATAGCCGTACAACTGGTTTGCTGCGAACGTCGTCAGGATTCCGAGGGCGATTGTCCCGCCCCAGAGAGTCAGGCCGAAACCGCGACGCGCGTCCCGGATGGAGCGGTAGCCGAGGTAACCGAGCAGCACGGATGCCAGATAGCCGAGGACCACCCTGACCCCCTCGGTGATCCAGCCCATATCAAAGCTGACTTTAAGCCCCCAGAGCACGCCGAGCAGCAGGATGACCATGAACACCCTCGGCAGCCAGACGGCAAACTGCCGCTCGAAGTCGAACGGCTTTTGTTCCTTGAACACCGGTTTCGGCGGTGGTGGAACCGGCATGCGCTCTTCCCGGTCCGGCCGCTCCCGGCTTTCTTCACCCGGTTGCCGCAGCCAGCCGTAGGTGCCTGCCGGCTTTTCCGGCGTCTCGCGCGGTTCCGGTTGTCCCAGTTCTCCGGTTGCCGGCTCTTCAGACCGCTCCGGCTCGGCTTTCTGCGCATGAACCGGTTCACCTTCAGAGCCCTTCGCGCTGCTGAGCCCGATGCTCGCCATCATTTCCGACAGGGACGGCGGATGGGCGGCGGCCTCTGGAACTTCTTCCGGTTTTTCCGGCGCAGGATCATCGTCTGCCGGTGTTGCCGGAGATGGTTCCGCCGCCGCAGGTTCCACTGCCTGTTCAGGAACCGCTTCTCGAATTTCCTCCTCATCCAGGCCTTCCGGAACACTTTTCGGCGGGTCATCGCCTTCCCCGGCTTTTAAAGACTGCATTTCCCGTCTCATCGCCCGCATTTCTTCTTCCATGCCGGAGAGACGTTTCAGAATTTCATTGATTTCCTCACTCACGGGGGATCCCCCCTTTCTGTACCATCTATACGTTCATCGATTGGAATGGTTTCGATTTTTCCGTAACCTTCTATGACTCTACCGAAAAATCCCGAAAACCGCCAAGCTAACAATCAAATATCCGCGGCGCCGTCAGACAGACGGCAGCCGCGGGATATCTGGGTTTGTATATAAAAAAGGGAGCAGGTCCCCCCTGCTCCCTTCCATTTATGCTTTTGCAGTCTCGACCTGGCTGCGGACGATGTAATCGAACGCGCTCAGGGATGCGGTGGCACCCGCGCCCATCGAGATGATGATCTGCTTGAACGCGCTGTCCGAGCAGTCTCCCGCCGCGAATACGCCAGGAACGTTCGTCGCGCCGCGCTTGTCGACCACAATCTCGCCGGCCTTGTTGCGTTCGACCGAGTCGCCGAGCCAGTCCGTATTCGGCACGAGGCCGATCTGGACAAAGACGCCCGCCAGTTCAACATGCTTTTCTTCGCCGGTTTCCCGGTCGATGTAGGTGATGCCGTCCACCTTATCCGTGCCTGTGATTTCCGTCGTCTGGGCGTTTTTCACGACCGTGACGTTCGGCAGGCTGTAAAGGCGTTCCTGAAGGACGGAGTCCGCTCTCAGCTCGGAACCGAACTCGAGGACCGTCACATGGTTTGTGATGCCCGCGAGGTCGATTGCCGCCTCGATTCCGGAGTTGCCTCCGCCGACGACAGCCACGTCTTTGCCTTCGAACAGCGGGCCGTCACAGTGCGGGCAGTAAGCCACGCCTTTGTTCCGGAATTCCGCTTCGCCAGGCACGCCGATATTGCGCCAGCGCGCGCCTGTCGCGAGAATCACGGACTTGCTTTTCAGGACCGCACCGTTTTCCAGCTCGATCTCGATGAGTTCCTTTTTCTCAAGGCGTTTTGCGCGCTGAAGGTTCATCACGTCGACGTTATATTCCTTGACGTGCTCTTCAAGGTTCGCCGCGAGTTTCGGCCCTTCGGTACGCTTCACGCTGATGAAGTTCTCGATCGCTGCCGTGTCCAGGATCTGTCCGCCAAATCGCTCGGCAACGATGCCCGTACGGATGCCCTTGCGCGCCGCGTAGATTGCCGCGCTCGCGCCTGCAGGGCCGCCGCCGACAACGAGGACATCAAACGGCTCTTTGTTCTCGAATTCGGAAGCGTCTTCGGTGCTTCCAAGCTCTGCAAGGATTTCTTCGATCGTCTTGCGTCCGTTCGTGAACGGCTCGCCGTTCAGGTAAACGGTCGGTACAGCCATGATGTTCTTGCTCTCGACTTCTTCCTTGAACACCGCTCCGTCCACCATCGTGTGGGTGATGTTCGGGTTCAGGACACTCATCGTGTTGAGTGCCTGCACCACTTCAGGGCAGTTCTGGCAAGTCAGGCTGATGTAGGACACGAAGTGAAGCTCATCTTTGAGGTTCTTCACTTGCTTGACCACTTTCTCATCCACTTTCGGCGCGCGCCCGCTTACCTGTAGAAGGGCAAGGACGAGGGAAGTGAATTCGTGGCCAAGCGGCGTGCCGGCAAAGACGATGCCGGTTTCTTCTCCGGGACGATCCACGGTAAAGCTCGGCGTACGATCCAGCTCAGCCTGTTCCACTTTGATTCGGGAAGACATCGCTGCCAGTTCATCGGTCAGAGCTGTCATTTCCTGGGACGCCTTGTCGGATCCGGCGCTGACCTTGAGGACCACGTCGCCCTCCATCAGTTCGAGATATTGGGCCAGCTGCTGTTTGATCTGTGCATCTAATGCCATATTATCTCTCCTTAAATCTTACCTACGAGGTCAAGGCTTGGCTTCAGTGTTTCTTCGCCTTCCTGCCATTTTGCAGGGCAGACTTCGCCCGGGTTGTTGCGGACGTATTGAGCCGCTTTGATCTTGTTCACAAGCGTGCTCGCGTCACGGCCGATGCCGTCAGCGTTGATCTCAGCTGCCTGCACGACGCCATCCGGGTCGATGATGAACGTGCCGCGCTGTGCGAGGCCTTCTTCTTCATCCAGCACGTCGAAGCTGCGGGCAATCTTCTGGGAAGGGTCACCGATCATGATGTACTCCAGCGTGCTGATCGCTTCGGAGTGATCGTGCCATGCTTTGTGCGTGAAGTGAGTGTCCGTCGAAACAGAGTAAACTTCAGTGTCCAGTTCTTTCAGTGTCGCATACTCTTTTTGCAGGTCGCTCAGTTCAGTCGGGCATACGAATGTGAAGTCAGCCGGGTAGAAGCAAACGATGCTCCACTTGCCCTTCATGCTTTCGTCTGTTACCTCGATGAATTCGCCTGTACCCGCATGATACGCGCTTGCTTTGAATGGTTCGATTGTTTTGCCGATGAGAGACATAGTTATATTCCTCCTATTTTAGATGTGTTTATAGTCGTTCAGGCCTCACGAATTTCAACTTGCCCTACTTAACTATAATTATTCTAATCACATATTCATTATTATATAGACCTGCGGTTAAGTCAACAGATATGCCACCGTCTCGCCGAAAGACATCAAATATTCATTTTCCGGACGAAATTAAGGGATTTTGCTTTTGCGAGAACGTTGGGTTGCACATGTAAAAACAGGCCTATTTCAAATCGCACACCTTAACTTTCTCGATATACACAATATTTTTTCATTAGTTTGTCCCTGTTCTCTTCTATTATACATCCTATTTTATGCAGCGGGCCGGATGTTCACTGAAAGTTCTTAAAGCGATGTCTAAGAAGTTAAGTGGATCTTTATCTTAAGGGTTACCTTGGTCCAATACACATAAAAGCGTTTAGCTACCAAGACAATCGCCCGTTAACGTACACTTTAAGTTGTTCTCATTAACCTTGGAGAGGAGCAACATCATGCAGACAATCTCAAATAAAGTGGCACTGATTACAGGTGCCGGCCGTGGAATCGGCCGTGCAACCGCCATCGCTTTTGCAAAAGAAGGCATCCATGTCGGCCTGGTCGGCCGCACACCAGAAAATCTTCAGAAGGTGGCAGAAGAATTAAAAGGATTCGATGTAAAGGTCGCATTTGCCGCGGCTGATATCTCGGATCTAGAGTCCGTTACAGCTGCGGTCGAATCGATCCGTGGTGAACTCGGCCCAATTGATATTCTTGTCAACAACGCCGGCATCTCGAAGTTTGGCGGATTCATGGACCTGGCTCCTGAGGAATGGACCGAGATCATTGATGTCAATGTAAAAGGCGTCTACTACACCACACGCGCCGTACTCCCGGAAATGCTGGAGCGAAACACCGGCGATATCATCAACATCTCCTCCACAGCCGGCCAGAAAGGTGCGCCGGTAACGAGTGCCTATTCGGCTTCGAAAGCAGCCGTCATCGGCATGAGCGAGTCGCTGATGCTGGAAGTCCGTAAGAAAAACATCCGTGTGACTACACTGACACCGAGCACAGTTGCTACAGACATGGCGGTCGAACTCAACCTGACCGACGGCAACCCGGAAAAAGTCATGCAGCCGGAAGACCTTGCAGAGCTCATGGTGGCACAGCTGAAACTTCACCCTCGTGTCGTGCTGAAACATGCCGGACTCTGGTCGACTAACCCGTAACAGAAACAACAACAGCCCCCCTGGCAACTGCGAGCAGTTGCCAGGGGGGGCTTATTCATCTTAATAAGGGGATTGCCTTTTTGATAAAGCTCGACACGATTCTTGATCACGACTTCCTTCACAATCGGGTTCTTGCGTGTTTTGTAACGTTCTTCGGAATATGCCGAATCGGCAAACATATAGACGACAGATCATAAATTGCCCTAACATCAATAAAACCTCCCCAGTCACTGAGGAGGTTTTTTGTATGGTTTATTTCATTTCCCGCTTCAACTTGAACGGCGCATAGATCAGCGCAACGATCAGGAACAGGCCCAGGTAGCCGATGAGGGAATAGAACTTGGCGACCAATGTCGTAAAGCCGACGAAGCTCAGGACAAATCCGATGACCAATGTGATGATTGTGGCGATATGGGCTTTTTTCGTCTCCATCTCAAAGAATCTGGCGACAAACCCGTAGAACATGCCGAGCGCCGTGTTGAATACCATTCCGAACAGCACGATGGCCATGAAGACTGCGAGAACCGGCGAAATGTCTTCCACAATCTTCAACAATGGAAGGTCATACGATGTCACAGTTTCGATCTCGGCGAAAATCGCCAGATGGGACAGGATGATCATGACTCCGATGGCGAGCCCGCCGATCAGGCCGCCGATGCCTGCAATGCGCGGGTTCTTTTCGGATCCGCCTGTCACCAGCGCCATCCCCGCCCCGACTGCGATGTTAAAGGAAACGTAATTGATGGCGGAGACCAACCAGTTTGGAAACGACTTTTCCTGGCTTTCCGCGATCGGATTGAGTGCGGCAAACGATGTGTCCATGGTGCTCAGGCTGTACACCGATATGATGATGATGAAGATCAAGAGAAACGGCGTGATGCTTGCGATGACGCCGATTACTTTATCGACCTTCATCATCATCGCCAGTGCGACGAGAACCGTCATGACCAGGCTTCCCATGAATACGGGGAGCCCGAACTGCTGATTGAGCGTGGAGCCCGCTCCGGCAATCATCACGACACCGACTCCGAATAGCGTGAAGATGATAATGGCATCGACGATGACGCCAAGGTAGCGTCCGCTGATCTTGTAGATCGCGGTTTTGTGCGATTCCGCTTTCAGTTTGCTCCCGATGCTCGTCAAGACCATTCCGAGATAAGCGAACAGTGCGGTTGCGAGCACTGCGGCAAGGGTCCCCTTGTACCCAAAGCTGGTAAAGTACTGCAATACTTCTTGTCCGGATGCAAACCCTGCACCCACGATGACACCGACAAACGCGCCGGCGATTTTCAGAATCCTCAACATGGTGAAATCCCCATTTTTCTTGGTGTATTTATGTACAATCCGGCCATTTGGCAGATTTCCTATATTCAGTTTAACAATACACAGCGACAATCAAATAGTTCAATTCTCACAATCTTAATGTTGTCTTCCACTTTTTGTAATGCTAAAAGCAGCCGTTATCATCGTGACGATTGCCTGCATACCATAAAACCAAGCGATTTCCCTTCCTTGCTGCTGAACAATGTGCATGGGCCGGCTACATAAAATCAGAATGCCGAAGGAAGTGAATGTGTGGGAGCAATTGACGGCAAAACGTACACGCATAGGATTGATCAACTGAATAATGAAGTTTGGTTTGATGGCAAGAAAGTGGAAGGGCCCATTTCTGAGCACCCTGTATTTAAAGGAATTCTTCGTGAAAAAGCCGCACTGTACGATTTGCAGCTTAATCCCGAATTCCAGAATGACATGACCTTCCTGTCGCCCGACACCGGCAACCGCATCGGTCTGTCGTATATGCAGCCAAAAAGCCTGGAAGAGTTAATCAAGAAGCGGAAAGCGACGGCACTGTGGGCCAAACAGACACACGGAATGATGGGAAGAAGCCCGGATTACCTGAACACTGTCCTGATGAGTTTTGCTTCTTCCTCGAGTTTTCTGGAAGGAAAGGAAAACTGCTTTCCGGAAAACCTGACTGCGTTTTATAAACTTGCCAGAGAAAAGGACTTGTCGTTTACTCATACGTTTATCAGCCCCCAGGTAAACCGCTCCCAAATTTATATCGAAAGCAGCAAAGAGCCCATTGCGTTGAAAGTTGTTAACGTGAAGGATGACGGTATCGTTGTTAAAGGGGCGCGATTGCTTGCAACGCAGGGCGGACTGACCGATGAAGTGCTCGTTGTAAGTGTCGGCAGATTTTTATTTAATGAAGATGAGGCGTTTGCGTTCTCCATTCCCTCCAATACAGAGGGATTGAGATTCCTTTGCCGCGACACCTTCATGGGAGGCATGTCCCGTTTTGATCACCCTTTGAGTTCGCGCTTTGAGGAAATGGATACCATTGTCGCGTTCGACAACGTACTGGTTCCATGGGATCGGGTATTTTATTTTAACAATGGTGAAGTTGCGGAAGAATTCATCACACAAAGTTCCTTTCATGCATTCGCCAAACATCAGGTCATCACGAGACAGATTGTCAAAACCGAATTCCTCTTGGGCGTGGCACAGTTACTGGTTGAAACCATCAAAATCAGTGACTATCCGCATATCCAGGAGAAAATGGCCGAGATCATGGTTGGCCTGGAAACGATGAGGGCGCTTTTGGAGAAAGCGGAAAATGGCGCCGCCCCCGACAAGTACGGGGTGATGCGGCCCAATGTGATCCCGCTGAATGTGGCGAGTTTGACGTTCCCGAAACTGTATCCCCGTTTCGCGGAAATCATTCAGATCATGGGTGCCAGCGGAATGATCACGCTGCCGACCGAAAACGCATTTCACTCGCCTATCAGAAAGGATCTGGACCAGTACCTCCAAGGTGCCACAAAGTCAGCAGAAGACCGGGTCAAAGTGTTCCGATTGGCCTGGGACCTGACGATGAGTTCATTCGGGACCAGGGAAACACAATACGAACGGTACTTTTTCGGTGACCCGGTCCGGCTCGCAAGTCAGTTTTATTGGGACTATCCTAAGGCGCCGTATGCAGATGCAGCCGGTGAGTTTCTGGGGCTTGGAGGCGCTGAATGACGAACTTCTATTCGTTTCACGGAACGGTCACGGCGATCAGTGATTTTAATCCCGGCTTTAATAGAGGTTGCTACAAATTATTCACAGTCGAAAATGGCAGGGGGTCCATCGTCAATTTCGTGGTGACCCCCTCCACTTATTTCGTGGATCATGAAATCATCCGTGTGGGAGACCGGGTGACCGGCTATTTTAATGGGGATTTGCCGGTGATCCTCATCTATCCTCCTCAATACCAGGCGATGGTCTTTGTGAAGGATAAACCCGACCAGAATATCAAAGTGGACCACTTCGACAACCAATTGGTGAGCAGCGATGGCGAACTTAAACTAAATTTGTCCCCCGACACCCAAATCCTTTTAACCAACGGTCAGCCTTTTTCGAGATACCCGGGAAATCAGGATCTGATTGTCCATTACGGTCCGACAACCCGTAGCATCCCTGCCCAGACTGTTCCATACCGGATTATCGTGCTGTGTTTCACTTCTTAATTTCAAGCTCCCTTGGTCACCATTTCTGGTCACCGGGGGGGTTCTTTTACATATCGGCATAAGATTTCACCAGGGATATGGCAATAATCGCCCGGATATCTGGCCAGCCGATCCTGGTGTTCTTCTGCACTTCTCACATAGTTGGTCAGGGGCAGCACTTCGACAACGATGCGGCCGGAATCACTCCGTTCACCGAGGAATGCTTTTGCTTCCTTCAGATGCTTTTCCTGTTCACTGTACACGCCTGTTCTGTATTTCTCCCCTACATCCTGTCCTTGTCGATTCAGGCTGTACGGATCGATGATTTCAAAGAAATACCCCATCAGTTCTCTGACGGTAACCTCCGCCGGATCAAATCCTGTTTTCACACACTCGGCATACCCATCGTACTCGCCATCCAGTGTATGGCTTGTCCCATTGGCCCTTCCCGCTTCCGTAAACTTCACTCCAGGCAAGGTTTTGATAAAAGCCAGCACGCCCCATAGACATCCGCCTGCGAAATAGATGATTTCCATGTGGTCCCCCTCCTTCTGCAGGAACGAGTGTTTTGAAAAGTCCGACTCCACTCACCTTCGATTATAGCAGAAACGCCAAAAAAGAAGCCTCCCAGTCGTTGGCACAACAACTGAGAAGCCTCATGAGCCCTATGCGCCGGGGACTTCCCCTGCTTTGTTACGCAATACATGGGTTGGCGGCAATGGATACCATGCTTTATTTCTTTAATGTGACACTGACATCACCAGGATTGATCCAAGTTGGATTCACCCAGCCCGCCAGGTCGTAATCGTCCATACATTCTTGGGCGAATTTCTCGAAATCTTCCGCTTGTCCAGTTGCTTGAGCCATAAACAAGTTCTCCAAACGAATACTTTCGTTATTTCCTGCATAATTTCGTTCGTACAATTCATGGCGGCCGCCAAATTCCGTCCCTATTGCATCCCATAGCAATTTAATCACTTTGATTTTCTCTACTGCATCAATATTATTTGAACCCCGATACAATTTATCAATGTAAGGACGCAGTTCCGGATGATTGAAATCGTTTGTACTGGAAGGATGGACGATCAGACTTCCTGCTACGATCTTTTCAATGATGTCTTTCACTCTCGGCCAGCCATCCGACATGAATACCCGATAGGAAAGTCCATAGTCAAGATTAGGCAAAACTGTGCCTTTTGCACCTTCATTCGGATTTAAGGCCATCGCGTCACTCATCGCCCAGAACATATTTCGATACGCAATCACTTCTCCGATATTTGCCTGTACTCCGCGGAATTTATCCGTACCATTTGCTTTTAACGCTTTGATCAATAAGCCTGATATGAAATCAAGTTTAACGGCCAGTCGCGTCACTCCGTGAAAAGTAAAGCGGTGAAGGAATCCACTTTCAGAGAAAAAGCTATTCGCCTTCTCAATATCCCCATTAATGAGGAGGTTCTCCCATGGAATCAGCGCACGATCAAACACAATAACCGTATCATTCTCGTCAAATCGGCTGCTAAGCGGATAGTCGAATGGGCTTCCTGTAACTGCCGCGTTAAATTCATACGATGGACGGCTGATGAGTTTAATGCCCGGTGTGGACATATCCGCAATAAACACAAGCGCAAACTCTTCACTTGGAATCGGGACTGTCCCGTTATTTGCGATAAAGTTATAGTTTGTAAGTGCCGAACCCGTTGCAACCATCTTTGCACCGCTGACTAAAATCCCTTCATCCGTTTCGCCCACTTTATGAACAAATACATCACTCACTTCATCCATCGGCTTGTCCCGGTCAACCGGCGGATTGACAATCGCATGGTTGAAAAACCAGTTTTTTTCTTGCGCTTCTTTGTACCATCTTCTCGCATTGTCTGCATATTCCCCGTAATACTCAGGGTTTGCGCCCAAGGTTGCTAAAAATGAAGCTTTGTAATCCGGTGATCTGCCCATTTGTCCATAAGTAAGTCTGGACCATTCGGCGATTGCATCTCTGGTTTTCAGCAATTCGGCCGGACTTTTGTCCAGTTGAAAAAAGCGCTGTGTATATCCGCCACTTCCGGTGTCGGTTTCTCTCGTCAAAATATCTTTGTACTTCGGATCATGCAGGGCATCATATAACCTTGCAATAGAACGGGCACTGTTGCGGAATGCCGGATGAGTGGTCACATCATCAACTTTTTCTCCATGAAGCCAAACTTCTCTGCCGTCTTTCAAACTTTCCAGATATTCTGCGCCCGTCAGCGGTGCTTTCACTGTTTCCTTCTGACCCACTACCATTCTTAAAACCCCCTCATACTAATGAACACCATCACTTTAACTGATAATGATTATCATCGTCAATGGGTAGTGGGGCGGATTTAACTAGTAATAAGGCCTGGTATCTGATGATGAACGGACCCCCGAACGACGGACATTTTTGAAAAAAGTCCCGGTTCGGGGGTTTGTGGTCCTCCATGTGACAGATCAGATGTCACACCTTCGATGTGCTCAAGCAGCTGGTACATTTACGAGTTCAGCAACCGCCGATTTCAATGAAACCTAAAAAAAGATGACCCCGGCTCAGTACCGGAGTCATCTAATTGCCGCATAGGCAGGAGCTTTCTCAAATGGTCCGCATTCATGGCAGACGGAAAAGCAGCGCCGCCAGGACCAGTGATAAGAACGTCATAACACACTTTTTAACGGTTCCAGATCTTCGTCTTCGGAAGAGAGCTCCTGGAAGTACCCATCTTCGTCCCGTTCGAAAACCTGTTTTAGCTGCCGGGACGACTCTTCGAAACGTCCAAGCACCGCGAGATAACAAGCCCGGTTGTATTGGACAAACAGATCGTCCGGCTGAATGGCAACCGCCTGATCGGCACATTCCAGTGCTTCGTCGGTCTTTCCCTGTAGCCGATACACGATTCCGAGCTCATTCCATGCATCCGGGTCTCCCGGAGCCAACTCAATGGCCTGCTTCAGCTCCTGCTCCGCTTTCGGATATTGCTCCATTTCCGCATATACTTTACCGAGGAAAAAGTGGATATTCCCGGTTTCAGGATCCAGCTTTAAGCATTCAAGAAAAGCTTCTTCAGCCTTTGGGTAATTTTCCTGCAGCAACGAGGAGAACCCAAGCTGGAATAAATAGTCCGGTTCTTTATAACGGCTTTGCAGCTTATCCAATAGAGACTGCGCCTTCGACAGATGCCGCTCCCGCTTCTTCTCACTGAATGTCTCCTGCTCATGGATATACAACAAAACAAGCTTATAGGCAAGGTCGTCATCCCAACGGTGGGCAAGTGCATCCTCAAGGACCTTGATGGCGTCGCCGACCAGGAAGACCGCCATATAAAAGTCTGCAAACCAGGCGGCGGCCTCCAGATTATCCCGGTCCATCTTAATGGCGGTTTCATAAAGGTCGATCAAGAAGCCCAACTGCAGAGTGGTTTTTGTAGCCCCGATCCACTTTGTGAAGACGCCTTGTTTTCCTTCGCCGGACTGCTCGCCCAGCATCGGGAGGGCCACTTTTTCAAAAGCGGCGGCACTATTCATGTAAGCGATGCTTTTCTCCTGTTTTGAAAGCTTCAGTGACCCGATCTGATTTTTGAGCCGGGCGGATTTTCCGTAGAATTCAATAAGCGTTTCGTACAATTCCCGCTGGTCGACATGACTTCCGATTAACTCCATGAGAAGCTTCCGGGCCTGCTTTTGCTCTCCCTTCCTGAACAGGAACTTTGCCTGATGATGGAGCAGTTGCGGCATTTCGGGTGAAGCTTCCAATGCCTTGGCCAGATGCTTTCCTTCCTGATCCAATTGGCCGAGTTTCCCGTAAATGATCGCCATACTATCATACAGGAAGGCTTTATCGAACTTTTTCCTATTCAGGTTTTGAATCTGATCCAGGAACTGTTTAAGCTGTTCGTGATCCATCAGTTCGGCGGTCGCTTCCATCGGAATGGAATAGGGATTGACATGGAACGCTTCCAATAAATAATGAAGCTCTTCTTGCCGGTTTTCCGACTGGCTGGCAACGGAGGCCATGCCCAGCAAGGCCTGCTCGCAGGCAGGTTCAATCTCGAGAGCCCGCTTAAAGTAGCCGGTTGCCTGTTCATAATCTTCCATCCTGAAATGGATGTCCCCGAGACTGTACAGGGTCAGGGTGTCCTCTTTGAGTTTCAGTGCCTTGTTCAGGTCGTTCGTCGCCTTTCCGTAATTGCCCCTTTCCCCATGGAGGATGCCTGCATAGAGAAGATACAGGCGATTGTCCTCTTTCCCGCTCAACTGGCCTTCAAGGAACCGGATCCCCCTCCTGCAATAAGGGGAGTTCTGAATCAGATCGCCATAGATTTCAAGCGCCTCTCCAAGATTCGTTCCGGCCATCCGGATGCCTTTTTCCATGAAAGATAGCCCCTGCTCCATGTATTTCTCCTGATCCTCCGACTGTCCCGCAGCTTCCCAGATCAACTTTCCTCCATTAATCAAGAAGTCGGGACGTTCGCCGAAACGTTCCTTCAGCCTGTTCATGGTCACAAAGAATTCATTGAGGTTTCCTTCTTCCATTCCGAGCGATGCCAGGCCCATCCAAGCCTGCGGCTCTTCAGGGTCCATTTCCGATGCTTTCGTATAACAACACCGGGCCAGTTCAATCTTCTTTGAACGTTCGCCAAGCTCCCCCAATTCCATGAGCAGAAGATACGAATCTCCTGTTGCTGCCAGGCCTTTTCTGAGGACTGCTTCGGCGGCTTCCGCACCTTCATGTACTTCATACATCCGAGCGAGTTCCCGGTAAGGTTCAGGGTAGTCCGGCTTCAGGGAAATGGCAACGTTGAAACCTCTTTCGGCTTGATGGAACCTCTCAAGCCGGATATCGCAATTGGCTCTTTCATACCAGATATGGGCGCTTTCTTTTTTATTCCGGAGGGCTTTAGCCAAATACCGCCTGGCTTCCTCATGCCGTCCTGCATCAAACAGGATCAAGCCGTGATTGACCAGTACAAAGTCATCATCCCCGTTCATATCAAGGGCAATCCCGGAAAGCCGCAGCCCTTCAGGAAAATCGCCGGCATGGGAAACGGAGATGGCCTGATAGGACCAGAGCGTGTAATCCGTCGGTTCCAGTTCGGCCGCCCTGCGGAACTCCACGGCAGCTTGTTGAAACTCCCCTTGATCAGCACTGACTCTCCCCTGCAGATACCAGTAGGTCGGATTTTGCGAGACGCCTGCCAAACCGTCCAGCGCTTTTCCCGCCATCTCTTCCTTATTGGCCTGGACAAAGGCCAGTGCAATGATCAGACTCCGGTAAACAGGATCTGGGACCGCTTGATGGACAACTTGAATCATGCCGTCCAGCGTGTTTTCATCAATCATGCCCGAAAGGTATTTGACGCTGTAGATCGCAACAATCGGATTTTCCCGATGCGCTATGATCCATTCAGTGTCTTCAGGCCGCAGCGGCTGGTCACAGTTTTCTGTAAGAAGCAGCATCCTGCCGGCAATTTCGTGCTCCTTTCCGCCCAGAAAATCGAGCTTGTTTTTTTCCCCTGCAGGCACAACCGCCAATGACAACGCATGGTTGTTTCCGAATTCCTTGTCCAGCTCGTCATAACCCACAGCCAGCAACTCGCGGAAATTCGGATCCTGCACGGTAAATACTTCAAGATGATCGTCATATCCGGTGAGGAGCTGGACATGGGATTCAACCGGATAGTCAATGGTGATCAAAACACCTGCCCCGGAATCAATCAGTTTCTTAAAGCGTTCTTCACTTCCATGGAAAAGGACACTGTGGAACCCTTTCTTCCTGAAAAACCGGATGACTTTGGAGACACTTGAACCGTTCGTTTCAAAAACGGCTTCGGCAATTTCGTCCTGGCTGATTTCAGTGGAGAACATACTGAGGAGCATTTCGGCACTGGCCGGCAGACAGTAGTTAAAGTGCTGGACAACTTGCCGGTAAGCCAGCTTTTTTGAAGCGTGGGCTTTATGGCGGCTGAACTTCTTGAAAGGCGATTGTTTCCGGATCTCCGGACGGATAGCGAGAAGCTGTTCAAGTTCTCCCCACTTGCGTTCTTCATACAGACTGACGGCTTCGTAATATCCGAAAAGATTGCGGTAATCGTGATAGGGCGAGATCTCATTGAGCATGTTGATGATCTCCCTCATCGGGGACCATTCCTCCCGGGCGTAAAGAATCCTGACTTTTTCCGCCAGCAGCTTCGGGAAGCCCGGATACGTGTTCAGGCCTTCTTCAACGACCCGATCGGCCTGCTCCAAATCCCCCCGCACACTGTAATGCTGCGCAAGGATGACATAGGCCATATTCCCGTTTTTCTTGTCCTGTTTCCCTTCTTCCAGAAGCTGAACGGCCTCCGTCCAGTCCCCCCGATGGAGATGATAAAAAGCCCGCTCGATCGAGATGGGCTCCGATGTCAGTTCGGCGTATTTCTCCAAGTAGTGAGCCGCCTCATTGAATCGTCGCATCCGGACCAGCAGGCCTGCCATCGTGGAATACAGTTTTTCCGCAGTTTTGCCGGGCAGGTCACTCGTCTCCAGCTTTTTCAAAAGAGTTTCCGCTTCGACCAGTTCGTGTTCATCGATTAACTCCTGGCAATACCAGATGAGCGCATTCGGCGTCTTCAGCTTCCGGTAACTGTAACGTGCAGCGATTCTGCCCCACTGCCCCATCAGTGCAGTGTCCATGATCACCAGAAGCTCAGCGATCGTTTCCTCGGGCTGGTCAAGGAATGTTCGGATGGTTGACAGTCTGATGGATTCAAGGTCTTGGAACGCTTGCGCAAAAAGGGGTATGGCCTCCTGATATTGATGCCGCTCCAGCAATTCAATCATTCTCTTCGTGTCCATATGGTCTCCTCGGGGTATCTGTCATTTGTTTGACTATAGACGCCATTATCATCTGATTGGCAAGGAGTGCAGGAACTCCCGGCCGTGTATCATACTCTGTCAGCCGGTTGCGTATAACTTCGGCTACGTGAGACTCCATACTTCTCCTGCTCACCTTCTATAAGTAAATATATAATGAACTAACGGAATCTTCCATCGTTTTTTAAGAAAACGGATGGTTTCCATAAACAGGCCCCTGACTGTAATGTGGATTTCAATCCTTTTACAATTGAATTAAGAATCGCCTAAAAGCCTTTTTTTTCGTAAGCGTTACTTTATAATGCGACTAGATGAGAAACTTCTCTAATGGAAGGGGATCGTTATTCATGAGAAAATTCACCACTATATTAATGACCAGCTTTTTGGCTGTAGTTCTGGCGGCATGCGGAGGAAATGAAGAAAACGATCAAGCTAAAAATGAAGATCAAACGAAAACAGATGAAACCGCGCAGCAGGAACAAATGGAAGACATGCAAAAGAAATTGGAAGCACAGCAGGTCGATGAAAAGAAAACCGTTGCCACAGTGAACGATCAAAACATTCTAGGAAACCAATACAATAGCGCTTTGGCAGCTTCCCAGGGACAGATGCAGCAAATGGGACAAGACCCCACTTCTAAAGAAGCGGCAGAGCAAATAAAAAACCAAACGATCGAAAGCTTGGTCGGACAAACACTTCTCCTGCAAGAGGCGGATAAAAAAGGCTATGAGGCATCAAAGGACGATATCAACAAGCGGCTGGACGAAGTGAAAGCCCAATTCAAGACAGAAAAAGAATTTGAAGCGGCCCTTGAACAATCCGGCATGAACATGAAATCACTTAAGGCTCAAATAGCCGAAGACATTCAACTTCAACAGTACGTTGAGAAAGAATTGCCGGCAGGTGACATCACCGATGAAGAAATCAAACAAACCTATGATCAATTCGCGGAGCAAGGCAAGGCTGCGAATCAAGAAGTACCAAAGCTAGAAGAAATGAAACCGCAAATCGAACAATCCCTTCAACAGCAAAAACAGCAGCAACAACTTGTCCAGCAGGTTGATAAGCTGAAGGAAAATGCGAAGATCGATATTAAGATATAAAAGATCATACAAAAAGAGGTCAACCTCCTGGTTGGCCTCTTTTCATATTACTAGCATAGTTGTGGCCGGACAGACGGACCAGCTAGCCCGGGATTCCAAAGATCAACGCCATGGAAACCATTCATAGATGTCCTGCTACCGAAAGGTCCTAAGCACGCATCCGTAATGAAATTTTATAGACTTTCTATATAAACATTTGAATTCATGCTTTGCCCCTCTTCCAATGCTTTCATTAACATATCTATCAGGTCCTCACCCTCTGTTGTGAATATCACGAGTTGCAAAAAGCGCCAACTCCTGTAAAACCGGAGTTGGCGCTTTGTTTTTAAAAATGGTTATTACATCATGCCGCCCATGCCGCCCATGTCAGGCATACCGCCGCCTGCTGCTGCAGGTTCCGGGATGTCTGCGACGACTGCTTCCGTTGTGAGGAAGAGGGCTGCGACGGATGCAGCGTTCTGGAGTGCGGAACGCGTCACCTTCGTCGGGTCGACGATGCCGGCTTCGGTCATGTTGACCCATGTGCCGTCTGCAGCGTTGAAGCCGATGCCGACTTCTTCACGCTTCAGGCGGTCAACGACGATGGAGCCTTCGAGGCCTGCGTTCGTTGCGATCTGGCGTACCGGCTCTTCAAGTGCGCGGAGAACGATCTTGACGCCTGTTGCCACGTCGCCTTCAACGCCTTCCTGGAGCTCGCCCACTTTGTTGTAGACGTTGACGAGTGCCGTACCGCCGCCGGAGACGATGCCTTCTTCGACCGCTGCGCGTGTCGCGTTCAGGGCGTCTTCGATGCGGAGTTTGCGTTCTTTCAGTTCGGTTTCTGTTGCAGCACCGACCTTGATGACCGCTACGCCGCCTGCGAGCTTCGCAAGGCGCTCCTGGAGTTTTTCCTTGTCGAACTCGGAAGTGGTTTCTTCCAGTTGCGCACGGATCTGGTTGACGCGCGCTTCGATGTTCGCAGCCTCTCCTGCGCCTTCAACGATGGTCGTGTTGTCTTTTGTGACGACGACTTTCGCTGCGCGGCCGAGCTGGGTCACGTCAGCCGACTTCAGGTCGAGGCCGAGGTCTTCCGTGATCACCTGGCCGCCGGTAAGGATCGCGATGTCTTCGAGCATTGCCTTGCGGCGGTCGCCGAAGCCAGGCGCCTTGACTGCAACTGCGTTGAACGTGCCGCGGAGCTTGTTGACGACGAGTGTCGCAAGCGCTTCGCCTTCCACGTCTTCGGAGATGAGAAGAAGAGGCTTGCCCTGCTGGACAACCTGCTCGAGCACAGGCAGGATTTCCTGGATGTTCGAGATTTTCTTGTCCGTGATCAGGATGTACGGGTTCTCGAGAACCGCTTCCATCTTGTCGGAGTCGGAGATCATGTAAGGGGATGCGTATCCGCGGTCGAACTGCATTCCTTCCACGACATCGAGTTCGGTCGTGAAGCCTTTGGATTCTTCGATTGTGATGACGCCGTCGTTGCCGACACGCTCCATCGCTTCAGCAATCAGTTCGCCGACTTCATCGTCGCCGGAAGAGATCGCTGCAACTTGTGCGATCGAATCCTTGCCTTCGATTTCAGTCGAGATGTTCTTGAGTTCTGCAACCGCCGTCTCAACCGCTTTTTCGATCCCCTTGCGGATGCCGACCGGGTTCGCGCCCGCCGTGACGTTTTTGAGGCCTTCGCGGATCATCGCCTGAGCGAGGACCGTAGCCGTCGTCGTACCGTCACCTGCGATGTCGTTCGTTTTCGAAGCCACTTCGGAAACGAGCTTCGCGCCCATGTTTTCATACGGATCTTCGAGTTCGATCTCTTTTGCGATCGTCACGCCGTCGTTTGTGATCAGCGGCGAGCCGAATTTTTTTTCGAGTACTACGTTGCGGCCTTTAGGCCCGAGTGTGACTTTAACTGCGTCAGCCAGTTTGTCGACGCCCTTGAGCATCAGGCTGCGTGCATCTTCGTTGAACTTGATTTCTTTTGCCATCAGATAAGTCCCTCCTGAAATAATTCTCGTTTATTAAAGAGTTTCATCCAAGCCCGGCTCAGCCGAGGATGGCCAATACGTCGTTTTCACGGAGAATGAGGTACTCTTCCCCTTCGTATTTCACTTCAGTGCCGGCATATTTTGAGAAGATGATCCGGTCGCCTTCTTTAACTTCAAGCCCGACTTTCGTGCCGTTGTCGAGGTAACGGCCGGTGCCGACTGCGATGACCTTGCCTTCCTGAGGCTTTTCCTTCGCGGAGTCAGGAAGTACGATTCCGCTCGAAGTCGTTTCTTCAGCTTCGATCAATTCGATGATGATTCGATCGCCCAGTGGTTTCAACACGTGAAACACCCTCCTCAATCTGATGTCGTTATTTGTCGTTTGTTAGCACTCAATGTTGGGGAGTGCTAACACAATTCTTATCATAATGAATCCCCTTCCATTTTGCAAGCGGAAAGTCTAAAAGTTTCCGCTTTGAACTTTCCCTTCATACCCTCTACAATCGGGAGAGAAGGATAAGCTTCAGGAAAGGATTCTCCACGTGAAAAAATCACATACTTCCTTATGGATTTTCATCATCTACATCATCGCCCAGCTGTCCGCCGTAGTCGGATTGCCGCTCGTGATTCCGTTCGTATCTGACGGCCGTACCCCTCAGGAGGCCTATCTTGCCGCTTCCGGCTGGTGGATGTTCATCGCATTTGGCATCACGACCATTGCGGCACTGCTCCTCTCCGGCAGGGACAAGCACTATTTCAAGACGCCCAAAGGCAAGCGGTCCCCTCTGTGGGTGGCCATCGTCCTCGGGATTGCGGGATTCTTCATGGTGCTGTTCGGCCAGGGTGCCGCCGGGATGATCGAGCAGGCGCTCGGCATCGAGCCCGGCTCCGACAACACGGCGGCCCTCGTGTCGGTTGCCGACATGGCACCCGTCGCCATTGTCGCAGTCGTGCTGTTCGCCCCGATTCTGGAGGAATTCATCTTCCGCCGGATCATATTTGGCGGACTCGTCGACCGGACGAACTTCTTTGTTGCGGCTGCGGTAAGCTCGCTGGTATTTGCGGCGGTGCATTTGGACTTTACGCACATTCTTCTGTATGCCGCATCCGGATTCATCTTCGCATTCCTTTACCATGTGACAAAGCGTCTGATCACATCGATCATCGCGCATATGCTTCTGAATGGATTCGTCATGGCGGTCCAGCTGAACATCGACAAGATCCAGGAGTTTATCGACCAGATGGAGCGCATAGCAAATATGCAGTGAGTGCAAAGCCGCATTCCCGCGCGGGGAATGCGGCTTTTATTTTGGGAGTCCTCGAAATGACCGGAGGATCGGGTCCGGCGTACCGCTTGGCCTCCCCTCACACAAAAAACGCCTCATGCGGTCAGTCCGCATTGAGGCGTTCTTGCTGTTCTTTGAGGATGCGTTCCCGCTCCGCTTCCCTTTCTTCCTCCAGGCGCTTTTCCTCGGCCTTCAGGAACTTCCGGTAGCCGACACGGGAAATGCTGACGCTGATCTCGTACAGGATGATGAGCGGCACCGTTGTGAACAGGTGCGAGAACAGGTCGGGCGGCGTGATAAAGGCCGCGAGTACAAAGAGAACAAAATAACTGTACTTCCTGAACTTCACGAGAACCTCCGGATTCAGGATGCCGAGCCGTGACAGGAACAAAAGCACGACCGGCAGTTGGAAGACGATCCCGAACGGCACCGTGATCTGGAACAGGAAATTAAAGTATTCGTTGATTCCGATCGTCTGCTGGATCGCCAAAGTATCCGACAGACTTGTCATAAATGAAATGACGTACGGGAACAGGATAAAGTACGAAAAGCTGATCCCGGCAAGAAACAGGAGAAAGGCGTACGGGATGTAGCTGAGGGTCACCCGCCGCTCCGTCGGCGACAGCCCCGGCGCGATAAACGCCCAGAGCTGATACAGGATCACCGGCGAGACGAGAACGAACCCGACGAAGACGATCACCTTCAGATAAATGATCATCGGGTCGGCCACGTTGAAAGCATTCAGCGTGAACTGTTCCGCCTCATCGCTGCTCTGCAGGAACTGGATGACCGGAGGAGCCAGGAAAAATCCTGCCACCACCGCAAACAAGAAGAAAACGACGATGATCATCAGCCGTTTTCTCAATTCTTCTATATGCTCAATAATCGAAAGTTGCTTTTCATTCATAACGATAACGTCCTAACGGGGCGCCATCACTTGGCGTCTTTCTGGTCGGCAGCTTTCTTCGTGCTGTCGTCGTCGTCGTCCACAAGGCCTTTCGTGGCATTCTTGAATTCACGGAGCGACGAACCGATCGCTTTGCCGAACTCAGGAAGCTTTTTCGGCCCGAAGATGATGAGTGCGACGATGGCGATGATGATCAGACTCAATGGACCTGGTGACATGACGGCACCTCCCTTGTTAATAGTTCAATTCTACACCAAAATGACACCAAACTCCAATTAATCAAACGGATGTTTGTGAATTCTTTTCGTCGTTCCGGATGGCGTAGATAAGCGCCTGCATCTCGACAGACAGATCGATCGAGTGGACACGGATTCCGTCGGGAACGTTCAGGCGTACCGGGGCGAAGTTCAGGATGCCTTTGACGCCGAGCGCTGCCAGGCGGTCGGTCATGTCCTGTGCGGCGCGTGCCGGGACGGTAAGGACAGCCATCTGGACGCCGAAGCCCGGCAGCTTTTCCTCCAGCCGCTCGGGCAGGAAGATCGGGATGCCGTTTGACATCGTCCCTTCCTCGTCCGCATTGGGATCGAATGCCACCACAATCCGGGTGTTATGGTTTTTCTCGAAATTATATTTCAGAAATGCATTGCCGAGGCTTCCGACGCCTACAAGCGCGATATTGACCGCCTCATCCTGATCGAGCGTCTTCCGGAAGAATTCCAGCAGCCGGCGGACATCGTAGCCGTAGCCCTTCTTCCCGAGCGCTCCGAAATAGGAGAAATCCCTCCGGATCGTGGCGGAGTCGATCTTCATCGCCTCGCTCAGTTCCTGGGAAGAGACGCGCTCCTTCCCTTCGTTGGCAAGCTTCTGGATAAATCGGTAGTACAGCGGCAGACGCTTTGAGGTCGCCTGCGGGACCCGTTGAATTTCATCTTTCATGATAGCCTCCATCAAAACCGTCCGTGCGTGAGCCGTTACCATCTTACCTGAGCCCGTGATTCCTGTAAAGTCGCGCCGTTGCGCGGGCTGCCCCCTATCCAGTAAACTGTAGAAGAATAGGGGTGTAGACTATGATCGTCCTTCAAGTGAACAACGTGACGAAATCATTCGCCGGGGAGGAAATCCTCTCCGGCGTTAAATTGGAAGTGCAGCACAGAGACCGTGTGGCGCTCGTCGGCCGAAACGGCGCCGGCAAATCGACGCTGCTTAAGATCATCACCGGCGAGATGGGCCGCGACGAGGGCGACATCATCATCCCGAAAGACGTGCGGATCGGCTATCTTGACCAGCATAGCGGGCTTGATTCGGAGCGCACGATCTGGGAAGAAATGATGACCGTGTTCGAACCGCTTTTCGCCATGGAAAGGGAACTCCGCTCGCTCGAGCAGAAAATGGCCGACCCGTCCGTCTACGGCGACGAAACCGAGTACAAGAAAGTGATGGATGCCTACGACGCGCTGCAGCACCGCTTCGCTGAAACCGGCGGCTACCAGTACGAATCCGAGACCCGCTCCGTCCTTCACGGCATGCGGTTTTATACGGAAGACTACAACAAACCGATCCGGACCCTTTCCGGCGGCCAGCGGACACGGCTCGCGCTCGCCCGGCTCCTGCTGTCGAAGCCCGGCCTCCTCATCCTCGATGAGCCGACCAACCACCTGGACATCGAAACGCTCAGCTGGCTCGAGAAATATCTGCAGGGCTATGAAGGGGCGATTCTCATCGTCTCCCACGACCGCTATTTCCTCGACCAGGTCGTGACGATCGTCTACGAGGTCTCCCGGCGGAAAGTGGCGAAGTACATCGGCAATTACAGCGCCTACCTCGAGCAGAAAGCCAAAAACTATGAGCGCGACCGGAAGATGTATGAGAAGCAGATGGACGAAAAAGCGAAACTCGAGGCGTTCATCCAGAAAAACATCGCCCGGGCGTCCACGACGAAGATGGCGCAGAGCCGGAGGAAAGTGCTTGAGAAAACCGACTGGATGGACGCACCTGAGGGTGACGAAAAGTCAGCTGCGTTCACTTTCCATATCGGCAGGAAAAGCGGCAATGATGTCATGGCCGTCCGTGACCTCGCGATCGGCTACCGGGAGGAACCCGTCTCCAGGCAGCTTGATTTCCGGGTCTACCGGGAAGACCGCATCGCCTTTATCGGCCCGAACGGCGTCGGCAAATCCACATTGCTGAAAACGCTGACCGGCCGGCTCCCGAAGCTTGCCGGAACGATCGGCCTCGGCACGAATGTCGAATTCGGCTTCTACGACCAGGAACAGGCGGAGCTCACCGGGAACGGCACTGTCCTCGAGGAAATCTGGAACGACTGGCCGACCATGAACGAAAAGGATATCCGCACCCTGCTCGGCCGCTTCCTCTTTACCGGAGACGACGTGACAAAGCCTGTCAGCACGCTTTCAGGCGGTGAGAAGGCGCGCCTGGCGCTCGCAAAGCTGGTGCTCGAGAAATCCAACACGCTCGTCCTCGACGAGCCGACGAACCACCTGGATCTTGACAGCAAGGAAGTTCTCGAGAACGCGCTGCTCGACTATCCGGGTACGCTCCTCTTCGTCTCCCACGACCGGTATTTCATCAACCGGATCGCGACAAAGGTGATCGAGCTGTCTCCCGAAGGCGCAGAAGAGTTCCTCGGAGATTACGATTACTATGTCGAGAAAAAGCGGGAACAGGAAGAGCTGCTGGCGGAAATCGCCAACGAACAGCAGGCGGTCCGCCCTGCCGCTCCGGCCAAAAAGGCCAATGCTCCGCTGGACCGGGAAGCGCAGCGCGAAGAACGCCGCATCCGCCGTGCACTTGCCGAGGCCGAGGAAGAAATGGCGGCGCTTGAAGCGGAGACCAAGCGCCTGGAAGAAGAGCTGAACCAACCTGAACATGCAGACGACCATGTGAAGCTTCAGGAAATCCAGGAACAGCTCGACAGGGCATCTGTCATGCATGAAGCGTGCATGGAACGCTGGCTGGAACTGCAGATGGAACTGGACGAAGCATAAACTCAGCCTATCCGTAGGCACTGCCGCAGATCCTTTTCTGCGGCAGTTATTATTTCCAACAGATCTCTTGGAATTTCCACAGATTTATAAACAGCGAAAATGCCGGTATATCGGGATATTCACAGAGTTACCCACTTCGTCCACAGCTTTTTTCGGAGTTTTACACACCGAACTGTGAATAACAGCGGATAACTAACAGGGAAATCACACACTTATCAACAAGTTATCAACAAATGTGCATAAGTACAAATGTTCCCTCTTGACAGAACCTGACGCTTTCTGGCGAAAAGAAGGAGAGTCCGGCAGACCGGACTCTCCATTTCTCTTGATTTATTCCGCCGACCAGGACAGCAATTCCATCCCCGGCCGGCCGTTCAACGACATGTCGCTCCGGATGCCGGCCTCGAACATCGAGGTGCCGGCAGCCGCAATCATCGCGGCATTATCCGTGCACAAATGAAGCGGCGGGACGGAAAAACGGATCCCTTGTTTCTCCAATGCCTCCCCCAGTGCTGCGCGAAGCCCCTTGTTGGCCGATACGCCGCCAGCCGCAATAACCTGGCGAACGCCTTTTTCTTTGGCTGCGCGGACCGTCTTCTCGACGACGACGTCGATGACGCTTTCCTGGAAGCCGGCAGCCACACTTGCGGTGCCGACCTCCTGCCCCTTCTGCCGGGCATTGTGGACGTGGTTGATGACCGCCGACTTGAGCCCGCTGAAGCTGAAGTCATACGAACCTTCCTCAAGACGCGCACGCGGGAACTCGACGGCAACTTCCGCTTCATGCGCAAGCCGGTCGATATGCGGGCCGCCCGGATAAGGCAGGCCAAGCACGCGGGCGACTTTGTCGTACGCCTCTCCCGCTGCGTCATCCCGCGTTTCGCCGATCAGCTCGAATTGGCCATCACGCTCCATATAAACCAGTTCTGTATGC
Source organism: Bhargavaea beijingensis (assembly GCF_900101985.1). GTDB lineage: Bacteria > Bacillota > Bacilli > Bacillales_A > Planococcaceae > Bhargavaea > Bhargavaea beijingensis. Next base: position 2,633 of record NZ_FNAR01000018.1, on the reverse strand, counting down.
CCGCCGGAAATGATCAGGGCCACAAGGGGAAACTCCATCCCGCCGTCCAGCCGGTTGGCATACACATGGCCGGCGATATGATGGACCCCGATAAGCGGCAGCCCATGTGCAAACGCAAACGCCTTTGCGGCATTGACACCGATCAGAAGCGCTCCGACAAGCCCCGGCCCTTCCGTCACGGCAACCGCATCCAGATCTTCCGGCCGGAGGCCCGCCTGCTCCATCGCTTCTTCAATCACGAGTGTAATCTGCTCGACATGGAGACGGGACGCCACTTCCGGCACGACGCCGCCGAACCGTTTCTGGCTCTCGATTTGCGATGCGACGACATTCGAAAGGATCTCGCGGCCGTTTTTCACGACCGATGCCGCCGTCTCGTCACAACTCGTCTCGATGCCGAGAATATGGATATCATTCATCTTCATTCAGCTCCGTCCACATGACAAGGGCATCTTCGCCATTGTCCGTATAATACCTGCGGCGGATGCCGCCCTCTTTAAAGCCCAGTTTGCGGTAGAGCCCGAGTGCCGGATCATTGGATACCCGCACTTCAAGCGTCATCACGCGTGCGCCTTTGCCGGCTGTGCGCCTCATCACTTCCCGCATCAGAGCCTCGCCGATCCCGTGTCCCCGGTAAGCCGTCAGCACAGCGACGTTGGTGATATGGCATTCATCGAGGATCAGCCAGGCGCCGCAATACCCGACAATCTCCTCACCGTCCAGGGCAAGCAGGTAATACGCATACTCATTCTGCAACATTTCCTGCTCGAATGCTTCCATGGTCCATGGCGAGCTGAACGCATCCGTCTCCACCCGGTAGACCGCCGGCACATCCATGATCTGCATTTGCCGGAAACCGATGACCGGTGAGGTGCTGCCGCTCATTTCTCCCCGGCCTCCCTGTTCGCCTTCTGCCAGTTGGCCTCGGCCTCGGTGATTCGGCGGTATTCGGGAGCAAAGGCATGAACGGCTTCAGGCTCCGCCTTCTGGGCTTCAGTGATGAGCAGGGAAGCCCTCGGGATGTCTTGGGTAAAGTGCGCGCGCCTGCCGAGCTCCCCGAGCGCTTGTTTCAAAGCCTCTTCATTTTTTCTGGCACCTTCACCTACGAAGACGACCGGATTGCCTTCTTTCTTTAGTTGGCCGAGAAGATCGGACAACGCCATGTGACGGTCTTCCAGAAGGCAGTCGAGCGTGCCGTCTTCATGTCTTCTCCGGTAAAGCCCGGCATATACATTGCCCCTCCTTGCATCAATCAGGGGACAGATCGTGACACCATAAGTGAAAATGTTCGAGGCGAGCACACGCAAGCTCGATACACCGACAAGCGGCTTGTCCAGCGTCCATGCAAGGGTCTTTGCGATTGTCACGCCAATCCGGACACCCGTATAAGAACCGGGCCCTTCAGAAACCGCAATGGCATCGATATCAGCCGGGCGGAGGCCGGCTCTCTTCAGCAGTTGCTCCACGGCAGGCATCGCACCTTCCGAATGGTTCAGCCCCATGGCCGAATTCAATTCCGCAAGCAGCTCCCCGTCCCTGACGAGGGCAACCGACAAGGGCGCATTCGCCGTATCCAATCCAAGCCAGATCATCGCATAAGCTCCTTCATCACCGATTCATAACGGAGGCCGTGCGGGACAAACGAAAACCGCCGGCCTTCCTCATCAAGTCGCCGGATTTGAATGTCCAGCCGCTCCTCGGGCAGTTCTTCTTCGATATACTGTGCCCATTCCACGACGCTGACCGCGTTCCCGTAAAAAAGTTCATCCCAGCCAAGGTCCTCCCCGCTGTCCGCCAGCCGGTACACATCGAAATGGTTCAGCGGCAGCCGGCCTTCGTACTGCTTCAGGATGGTGAACGTCGGGCTGCTGACAGTCCGTTTGATGCCAAGCCCTTTTGCCAGCGCTTGGGTAAAGGTCGTCTTCCCCGCCCCGAGGTCCCCTTCCAGCGTAATCACCTCTCCGCCTTCAAGCAAAGAAGCCAATTTCTCGGCCAGCCTGGCGGTCTCTGCCTGTGACTGGACATCGATTGTATGATTCATGATCTGGTCACTCCATCTTCTGTAGCCTTTGCTTTCCCAAGTTTAAAGGATAAAGCCGGTAAATTGTAGTGTTTTGCAAAAACAGCGGAGCAGGAACATCGAGCAGCGGAGGATTTTCCGGCGGGAGAGAGGGATTATGGTTGGGGCGCTGCGTCTTAACACTCGTGCGGGTTTGCTTAACACTCAAGGGGCTTTTCTTAACACTCAGGCGTCCTTTCTTAACACTCGGCGGAATAGAATATGCCCCATTTTTCCGCACAAAAAAACCGCCTCCATCAGGAGACGGCTTTGTGCCCAGCGACGTCCTACTCTTGCAGGGGGAAGCCCCCGACTACCATCGGCGCTGAAGAGCTTAACTTCCGTGTTCGGGATGGGAACGGGTGTGACCTCTTCGCCTTCATCACTGGACCTTGAGCTTGTTCGCTCAAAACCGGATAAACGAGACATTGTATAGTACCGAAATCTTTTCACGTGCCATGGTCCGGCCTCAGCGGCCAACTGCTCGGGTCATAAGCCGTCCAGCTATGCGGGTCAGGACCCGCGTCGCCGTTCGTCTTATGCCTGTCGCAGCTGTTCAGGCCGCTTCGGCACT
>NZ_FNAR01000002.1 GCF_900101985.1 Bhargavaea beijingensis | reverse complement strand
TTCACTTATCCAATTCCAACGTCTCATTAATCTCCGCTGACTCCGCATCCTTCCCCGTCATCCGCTTGTACATGAACGCGATGTTCTTGATCAGGCTGCCGCTTTCCCAGTATTCGGCGGCTTCGGCTTTTACCTTGATCAGGATGACGTCGGGGTCGTCGTAGGTGGTCTGCATGATCTTCTCGTAGGCTTTGCTCCAGAGCTCCTTTTTCTTGGCCATGTCCTCGACGATTTCGGCCCGTCCCCGGACGGAGACATAGGATTTGCCGGCGTAGGCGACGTTGACGTCTTTGTTGTGGAGGATTTCTTTGTATTTGTCGGTTTCCTTCTTCGTAAAGAACCAGAGGTCGCCGTCGAATTCGACTTCCTGTGTTTTCATCGGGCGGGAGACGAGCCCTTCGTCGGATACGGTCGTCAGCATCGCAGTGTCGACGTCTTTGATCAGCTCCCGGAGCGTTTCCATTTCTTCTTGTTTCATCGGATCACCTCATTTGTGTTATAGAGGTAGATTACCCTTTCTATTAATCCTTTATTCCGGGCTATGAGAACCGGCCGTACATAAGCCCCCCGCCAAACGAATACAATTCATCAGGCTATGCCATAACCGGGAAGGAAGGAGTCGGGAATTTGGGGTATACGGACCGTTATGAACGGGATGCGTACGGGATTATCGCGTTTTGGATACAGAATGATTATGACCACGGCAGGTTTTTCGATAGGGAAATCAGCCATTACGAGACAGAGCTGGCCCGTGCGAATCTGAACAATATCGAGCGTCTGGGGAAGGTGTATGAAAAGGCGGTCAAGAAACAGGGCGATGTCGGCAAGCTGATTGACGAGGCCCGCCATGCGACGAAGGAATTCCATAGTCTGCTTGCCTACACGATGGATAAATCCTTGCACTGTGAGGTCATTATCTCCACGCCTGTTTCCCTCTTGGATCATATGGTCAGGGAATCCGAGGAGTCCCAGAGGGTGTATAAACTGATCGAGAGCGGCACCCAGATTTCCCCGTCGGATGCCATCATCCATGAATGCGTCTTTTGGCTGAGGCAAATGGCCGATCACCTGGGCTATATCCGCCATTACCTGGATCTATCAAATTACGAGCTGAATTTCAGGGTGACGGAGATGATGCAGAAGTTTGAGCGTCTGCTGTTGCAGGCGAATGCCCTGCAGACCATGATCCGGACCCCGAGAAATGAAACCTTGCCGGTCCTGACGCAATTCAAGAATATGATCATTAAGGAAGCCAAAAGCTTAGAGGAGTTTAAGTTGGAGTTGGACGATCTGGTCAAACAGTGTGCGGCCGTGACCACGTCCCCGCCTGATCTGCTGGAGCACATCGCCCGGGAAGCGCATCACCTGTGGAGGAATCTCGAGGATGAGAGAATCACGTGAAGCGGCGTCTGAGCAGCCCCTTCCGATTCCGCACATCTCCGAGGGATTGCAGACCGGTGCATCGCATTTAACACCCATCAAAGTCACAAAAACGAAACCCACCTGGCATCCGGGCGGGTTTCGTTTTCGCTGTTCAATCAGTATCCGTAGCCCGGCCCCATCCACGGGGAGCCGCAGCGCATACAATAGGGCGGCATCATTTGAGGATATTGCCCATAGGGTTGCCAGTGTCCGCCGCCTGCCCCCTGCTGCCATGGAAATGACGGAACGGCGTACGGTCCCATCTGATTCCTGTATGGCTCCTGGCCAATAAGAGCCGGATGTTCATCATCGATCGATTCGTAGCCCTGTTCAAATGATTCGCCAGCATACGGAACCGTAAAATCCGGTCCCACATGCCAATTCACCTCAGAATCACCGCCCGGCCATTGACCGTAATTAACCATCTTCATTCCCCCCTTCCATAAACCTCCCCTCATCTTATTCATGTGATGGGCATTCGGTTATCGGGGCATACCTGCCTGTTTGGTAATCACTCATCACGCAGAGGTAACCGCTCCCCCCTCCAACTCTTATTCAATCCCGTACTGCTTGATCTTTTTATACAAACTCACTCTGGAGATGCCGAGCTTTTTGGCGGCGGCGGTTTTGTTGCCGTAGGTTTCTTGCAGGGCTTCGGTGATGCGGGTTTTCTCCAGCTGGTCTTTTTCAAGCGAGAGTTTCGGCTGTCTGGTTTGTTCCGTCAGGTGCGGCATGAGGAGTTGCAGGTCGGATAGCCCGACTGTGGGCGAGTCGTTGAAGATAACGACCCGTTCCGCCAAGTTGCGCAGTTCCCGGATGTTGCCGGGCCAGCCGTAATGGGCGCAGGCGGCCATTGCGCCCTCCGTGAATTCGTGGGGCTCCTTGTCGTATTGGTAACTGAATTCACGGATAAAGGTGTCCATGAGCGCGGGAATGTCCTCCGCCCGCTCCCTTAATGGAGGGATGTTGAGCGTCACGACATTCAAACGGTAGTAGAGGTCTTCGCGGAATTGGCCGAGCTGCACCAGTTTTTCCAGGTCGCTGTTCGTGGCGGCGATAATCCGGATGTCCACGTCGATCGGGGAATGTCCGCCGATGCGGTAGACTTCCCGTTCCTGAAGGATCCTCAGCAGCTTCACTTGCATGTCCAACGGGAGTGTTCCGATTTCGTCGAGGAACAGGGTGCCGGTCGAGGCCATTTCCACTTTACCGGCTTTGCCGTTTTTGTCGGCTCCCGTGAAGGACCCTTTTTCATAGCCGAAAAACTCACTTTCGAACAGGGCCTCTGGGATGGCACCGCAGTTCACGGCGATGAACGGCTTGTCCTTGCGGTTGCTCGCTTCATGGATGCCCTGGGCGAACAATTCCTTTCCGACGCCGCTCTCCCCCTGGATCAGGACCGTCGCATCCGTCTTCGCCACTTTCAGGGCGAGGGCTTTCACCGCTTGCAGTGCGGCGCTGCTGCCTTTGATGACGGATAGCGGGTCGTGCAGGTTTTGTTCGTTGTATTGGTGTTTGATTTTTTGAAGCTCCGAAGTCGTAAGCGTCAACTTCTCATTGAGTTCCACGATATTCGAGATATCCTGGTCGATCGACAGCGCACCCAGCAGGTTGCCTTCTTCGTCAAAGATGGGGGAAGCGCTGATCATGATGTGTTTGTCGGGACGGGGCTGATGATAAATGTTGAGCACGTACTCGTGCGTCTTTAATAGCTCAAGGATCTTCAAATCTTCCTTTTTAAAAAATGCATTCATCTTTTTGCCGACGATCTGCCCGGACGGAATGCCGTACAGCGTTTCCGCGTGTTCATTCCAGAACTCGACTACACCATCCGCGTTAATGATGGAAACGGCGTCATTGCTCGTCTCCAAAACCGCCTCCAAATAAAACCGTTCACGTGAGAGCACTTGCTCGGCCATGGTGTTCACTCCTTATCTGATAGCGTTTACAGTTTACACTATTGTAAATTCACTGTACATACAGCATTTCCAGAAAGGCGTCCTTAGCGCGTTTTTAAAGTTGGCATGCTTCTTGCATAAGGATTTCTGAAGGAAGATTTTCATGAAGGAGGATTTACCATGGTAGTCGCTCAGGATTTTATCCGAACAATTGACGCTCACACAATGGGAGAAGCTGCCCGCATCGTGGTGGATGGCCTTCCCGAAATCCCGGGCCGCACGATGATGCAGAAAAAACAATATATGCAGGACCATCTGGACTCGGTCCGGAAATTGCTGATGCATGAGCCGAGAGGCCATCTGAATATGTTCGGTGCGATTTTAACGGAGCCGTGCGAAGAGTCGTGCGATCTCGGGGTCATCTTCATGGACAGCGGCGGTTACTTGAACATGTGCGGGCACGGTACGATTGCCACTGTCACAATTGCCATCGACCAGGGGCTGATCGAAAAAAAGGACAGGCTCCTGCTCGATACGCCGTCCGGAACCGTGACGTGCGAGGTACGCTATGAAAACGGCAAGGTGAAAGAAGTCTCTTTCATCAACGTACCGTCGTTTGTCTATCTGAGAAACGTAAGCGTCTCGACGGAGCCGTTCGGAGACATTCCGATGGACATCGCGTTCGGCGGAAGTTTCTTCTCCATCGTCGACGCAAGCCGGTTCGGTCTGCAATTGACCATTGATGAACAGGACAAGCTGACAGAGCTTGGAATGGCCATCCGCCAGGCTGCCAATGAGAAGTTGAAGATCATGCACCCGGAAATCCCGGAGATCAACACAGTGGATCTGGTGGAATTCAGTCTGAAGCAAAGCAGCAACCATTACCGGAACACGGTCATCTTCGGAGACGGACAAGTGGACCGCTCCCCTTGCGGAACGGGCACCTGCGCCAAACTGGCCACGCTGGACCTGGAGGAGAATGAGGAGATTATCCAGGAAAGCATCATCGGCTCCCAATTCAAAGGAGAGATCGTCGGAAAAACCAACGTCGGCGACTTTGAGGCCATCATTCCGAAAATCACCGGCTCCGCCTGGATGACAGGCATGCACCAGTTCTCATTGGATGAAACCGATCCATTCAGCGAAGGATTTTTATTAAAATAATCGGACAAACGAATCGGAGGTCATTAAAATGAACGTAACAAAAGATTTCTTTATGATGCTATCCCAGAACAGAATGCTGAACGGCGCCGCCAAACGATGGGGACTCAAGCTCGGCGCGCAATCGGTCGTCGCCGGCACAACCGTAGAGGAAATGGTGCAAAGCATCCGCAAACTGAATGCAAGCGGAATTTCCGCCACCATCGATAACCTGGGTGAGTTCGTCTTCGATAAAAACGAAGCCCTGCAGGCAAAAACACAAATTCTCGCCGTGATCGAAGCCATTCATGAACATGAGCTGGATGCGCACATTTCGCTGAAGCCGACACAGCTCGGGCTCGACGTCGACTATGACTTCTGCCTGGAGAATTTGCGTGAAATCGTCTCCGTTGCCCATCAGCACAGCATCTTCGTCAACTTCGATATGGAAGACCACGCCCACCTGCAGCCGTCATTCGATATTCTGGAGGAACTACATAAGGATTACGACAACATCGGGACCGTCATCCAGGCGTACTTTTTCCGCGCGGAGGAGGACATCCAGAAATACAAGAACTATCGTCTCCGCATTGTAAAAGGCGCATACAAAGAACCCGAAAACTTGGCGTACCAGACAAAAGAGGACATCGACGCGAACTATATCAAGCTGATTGAATACCACTTGCTGAACGGCGCGTTCACGTCAATCGCCACCCATGACCATCACGTCATCAATCACGTAAAAAAATTCGTGAAAGAACACGGCATCTCGAATGACAAGTTCGAATTCCAGATGCTCTACGGATTCCGGAAAGACATGCAACTGCAGCTTACAAGAGAAGGCTACAACTTCTGCACCTACGTCCCGTTCGGCATCGATTGGTACGGCTACTTTATGCGCCGCCTTGCGGAACGCCCGCAGAACCTGAACCTCATTGTGAAACAGACATTCAATAAGAAAACGAACACGATGATCGGACTCGGCGCCGGCGCTTTCCTGCTCGGCAGAATGACAAAAAAAGCAAAACGCTGATCGGTTTTAATCATGTAAACTGACAACTATGGGGGGAATAAAGATGCAACAAGTGAAAACAGGCCAAATCATCGCCATCGGTTTCATGCTGTTTGCCATGTTTCTCGGCGCCGGCAATGTCATCTTTGCCCCTATGGTTGGCCAGCAGGCAGGCACGAACACCTGGATCGCCATGGGCGGTTTCTTACTGACAGGTGTAGGGCTGGTGCTGCTGGCCATCATAGGGCTGACACGTGGCGGCGGGACGGTGGAGAAATTGGCAGAGCGGGTCCACCCCGTCTTTGCAGTGATTTTCTCCGTCCTTCTGTTCCTGACATTGGGACCGATTTATGTCATTCCGCGGACCACTTCCGTCGTATATGAAATCTCCATTTTCCCGCTGCTTCCGGATACAGTGAACGCCGGGCTGATCCTGTTCGGATTCTCGCTCGTGTTCATTGTGCTGACCGTCATTCTTTCTTGGAACACCACCAAGTTTGTCGACCGTCTCGGGAAAATCATCACACCAATTTTCGGTATTTTGCTACTACTCTTGATCGTCAAATCCATCATCACCCCGATGGGCGGATTCGGAACACCGACCGGGGATTATGCGACCGCAAGCGGCGCATTTCTGAAAGGGTTTACACAGGGCTACTATACAATGGACGTCCTGGCCGCCTTTGTCTTCGGCGGGATCTTCATCAAGTCAATCGCCGCGCTTGGCATACGATCCAACAAGGAAGTGACCAGGGTGTTCATCAAGGCGGGACTCATCACCGTCATCGGCCTGGTCATCCTGCAAGTGTCCATGGCATGGATCGGGGCGACCAGCCTGGATCAGATCGGAGCCAAGGAAAACGGCGGCGAAGTGCTGGCGCAAAGCGCGGTCGCCCTCTTCGGACAAGTCGGCATCTTCATCATCGGCACCGTCATCTTTCTCACAGGCATCACGACGAACGTGGCCTGCCTGTCAGCGGTGGCCGAGTACTTTGAACGAATCGTGCCTTCGGTGTCTTATAAAAAGTGGCTGCTCATCTTCGCCGCAGTCGGCCTGACCATCACCAACTTCGGATTAACAAAAATCCTGGAACTCGCTTCTCCGATTTTGCTGCTGCTCTACCCGCTGGCCATCGCCCTGATCGCCCTGATCTTCATGAACAACTGGTTCAAAGGCCGCCGCTCCGTCTACGTCAGCACGATGGTCGGCGTCGGATTCATCGCCATCCTGGACGCCCTCAAAGACGCCAACGTCGCACCCGAAGCCATCAACAACGTCTTCGGCTTCATCCCCCTCTTCCAGAACGGCGCAGGCTGGATCGTGACCGGAGCCATCGGCTTCGTCATCGGCATCGCGATCTCCAAAAGCCGTAACGAGCAGGAGGCGATGATTACGTCGGCTTCAGAAAAGATCCCAGTGAATTGAACTCAGAATAGAAATCACCCCTGTGCGGCCTTCCGGCTGCACAGGGGTGATTGAATTCATGGGCTTGAATGCCGGTCTGCATGTTTGAGAATAAAACAGCAAGGGGGCGATCATCCCCCAGCCAGCCAGAGATTCATCAGGTAAATCATGCCCGGAATGGTCAGTAGCGCAGCGGCCGTCGAGCAAATGGTTACAAACGCCCCCATCTCTTCGTCCGCTGAATACTTGGCAAACAAAATCGACGAAAGGGTCAACGTGGGCATGGCAGACTGTATGAGCAGTGTCTGTAAAACCAAGCGGTCCACGGATAATCCGATACCGATCAAGACGGCAAACACAGGCAACAACACAAGCTTGACGGTCACCGGCAACCAGAGCGTATTCCGGGATCCGGCAAGCCGGCCGGCAGACCGCTGTTGAAACAGACTCATGATCATGATGCCGATGTAAAACATGGCGAGCGGCGCGGCAATGGCCGCGAGCCGGTCGAACAGATCTGTGAGCAGAAAAGGCGGCCGGAGATTAAAGAAAGCGAGGGTCAGCCCGATGACGATGCTCAAGATCGGAACGTTCAGCATCGTCCGGAGCATGCCGAGGCCAACCTGCTTTTCCTTCTGCAGCAATAAGGCACCGACCGTCCAGATGGTGAAATCGACACCCGCATCAAACATGGCTGCGTACAGCGCCCCTTCAGGCCCAAGCAGCACTGCACACAACGGTATGCCGATAAAACCGGTATTGCCGAGACCCGACAAAATGGCCAATTCCCTTGCCCGGTCCAACTTTTTATGAAAAAGGATGGCGAACAGATAACCCAGCCCGATGCCCGCCAGGTTGATCGCGATCGATACCAGAAATACGAAAATGATTTTCCCGAACAGTTCCCCTTCAATGTCCACCTGAAAAATGCTCGACAGGATGATACAGGGCATGCCGACATTCGTGATCAAGCTGATGAAAGCATTCCTCGTGTCTTCATTAAAGTTAAACGTCCTGCTCAGAATCACTCCGATTCCGATCATTAAGGTGATGACGCCAATTGAGTGGAAGACGAGGCTCATGGTCACCTTGCATTCCTCCTCATCATCAAGCACCGCGAATGATGCGCGGTGCCGGATTTATCATGCAGGCAAAGGTCAGACCGACTTTTGAACGGCGAGGTTCACGGATCCCCCTGGGTTCTCTTCCAGCCCCGTCTGCTCTTCTGCACCCGCTTTTTTGATGCCGATTCCGGTGAATGCCAGCAGCATGGCAAAGACAATGCACAAGTAGCAGGAGATCGCCCACATCCAGTAGTCGCCCGGCCCGACACCGAGCACTTCAAGATAGAAGATTCCGGAGACGCCCCAAGGCACAAATGGCAAAATCATCGTGCCCGAGTCTTCCAATGTCCTGGATAGGTTCAACCTGCTGAGCCCCATCTTTGTATACGCATCCTTGAACAGGGTGCCGATCATGATGATCGATATGGATGCGACACCGGCAGTGAATACGAGTGCAAGGCTGCCCGCAATGGTTGCGCCGATCAGTTGCCACGTTTTTTCGACCTTGCCCAAGAACGCCTCAAGAATCACATCGAGGCAACCGGACACCTCCATAATACCGGCGAACGTATAGCCGCATATGATGGTGACGGCAATCGTGGTCATGGAGAAAATGCCGCCGCGGACGAGTAGGTTGGTCACCGTATCAGAAATGGTTGCCGGATCGAAGCCTGACGCCTGGACCATCGACAATGTAAACCCATTCACCATGGACTGCATGCCGTCCACAAGGCTGAATCCGTTCGAAAACACTCCGACGATGACCGCCACAACTGCCGAAAGCAGCATGATCGGTACGGTCGGTTTCCGTTTCAGTGCTCCCCAGATGATGATGATGAACGGCAGACACATGAAGAGATTCCAATCAAAGATACTGTCCAGCTGGACCAAAATAGCCTGCACTGCTGATGCATCGGCCTCTTGTCCGCCGTACAACTTCATTCCCACCACCAGATAGACGATGATCCCCACGAGTGACGCCGGAATCGTCGTGTAGAACATATGACGGATATGGTCAAACAAGTTCACACGACACACAAGCGGCGCCAGATTGGTCGTGTCCGACAAAGGGGACATTTTATCACCGAATACTCCGCCGGCAATCACGGCCCCGGCCGCCATGCCGAGCGGGATATCAAGCTGGGCTGCAACCCCCATCAGCGCAACGCCTGCCGTGGCTGTCGACCCCCATGCTGTCCCGGTAGCCGTTGAGACGACCGCTACAATGATGAACGCGGTCACCAGGAAATACGCTGGATTGATGACCTTCAGGCCAAAGTAGATCAGCATCGGCACGGTTCCCGCGAAAATCCAGCTGCCGATGACAATCCCGACTGCAAAGAGTATGAAGACCGCAGGCATCACATTGCCGAGCCGGACAGCAATTCCCCGCTCCATCTCATCCCAGCTGAGCCCCACCCTCCAGCCGATAAACGCCGCATAGGCCGCAGAAACCAAAAGCAAAATCTGGATGCCGATGCCAAAGACACCAAACCCTACGCCAATGACAACCCCCATCACGAGCAAACAGGAAACCGCTTCCCAAATGGTCGGTCTGCGTTTTGTACGCATCATTCCCCACTCCCCTCTCTTAAACCGCCGAAATCATCTCGTTGACTGTGAGTCCGTCAAACCCGAGCTTTTTAAGCGTGAGCCCTTCTTCGTAGAAATTGCGTTTCAGCAACGTTCCGCCTAATGTGATGACAGCATCGATATTCGGAGTCGGGACGCCTGCCGCCTTACCGAGATCCGACCACAGCACCAGGCCGCTCGAAATGTCCTCAGTAAAGTACCGGCCTTGGACACTGACAGGACCTTTGATCTGTGTGAACACTTCACTTTTGTTAAAGAGTGTCTGCAAGTCTTCCTGGTCATTATCAAAGTAGCCCCGGTTGTACCTGGCTTCCACTGCGCCTTCAACCCGGAGCCCGAACGCTTTTCCGAGGGCCAGCCGCTCCTGTTCGATGGCGCGGAGCACGTTTACCGTATGCTCTGTGATGCCTTCACGGTAAAGCCAGAACTCTCCCCCCGAAAAGTCGATCCGTCCGGCATTCAATAGGCTTGGACCGGGGTGGACTTCCGGGTTCCCGTTCTCCAACGTGGTCTGCCAGATATTGTCCGCAGGGACCAAGCAGTCATACAGTTGGGCACAGATATCGAGCAACGCGCCTGTGTCCTCTGCCGGATAAGCAGAAAAGAAGAGCTTTTTAACCCGGAGTGACATCTCTGCGATTGCTTCCTCAGGAAATGCCCGGGTTCCGTATGTAAGAGAGTTCGTCTCGGCGATCTTCAAAGGGGTATCAATCCCCATTTCCCGTGCGCGTTTGACGAATCGGACACAGCCCATCGCTGCCGCCCCATTCAGAAACACAACCTGCTCCCCGGTCAATAACGGGGCCAGCAGTTCGGCGAACGACTCAATCGCAAACCCCGGAACCGTCAGCATGACGACCTCCGCTCCGGTTACCGCCTCTTCCAGATTGGTCGTCACGACAGGAATCGGATGGAACGACTCTCCCTCAGGTGTCTTTAGAAGGACGCCGCCTTTTTCTAAAATCCCTTCCAGATTAGCGGCGAATGAAGGCGTTTCATACAACCTGACATCAAAGCCCCTGCCTGCCAAATCCCCCGCTGCGGTAATGCCCCCGTTGCCCGCTCCCAAAATCGCAACCGTTTTCACATTCATCCTGAACGCCCCTTATTAATTTGACTTGAACAATTTTTCTTAATATTATAGGAGCTTGGATAACATGTAAAATATATAATTAAACTAGTGGCTATACATTTTGTATATGGAAGGGGGGGCTGGATGATGGACTTGGAAAAAGTTCGTTATTTTATCCGCGTTGTCGAGGAAGGTTCGGTTTCCAGAGCAGCAGCATCGCTGAATATGACCCAACCGCCCCTCAGCATCGCGATCCGAAAGCTGGAAGAAGAACTTGGGACCCCACTGTTCACAAGACAAGGAAACCGCCTGTTTTTGAACGAGACCGGCCAATACTTCTACAAGCGCAGCAAAGAGCTTCTCTTTTCGGCGGATTCCCTTCGGACAGAGATGAGGGAGCGGGGATTGGGCATACGAGGAGAAGTGACCGTCGGCTGCTCGACTATAGCTAACCTGACCATCATCCCGGAAGTCGTAAAACGGCTGCAGGAGCAGGATTATCAAATTACGGTACGGGTGATGGAAGGGAACACCGCCTATATCCTAGACCAGCTCAGGCAGCACCGGATGGACATCGGGCTGATCGGCAATACATTCGACAAAGCTGACCTGAACCTGACCGCCCTTCTGACCGGTCCGGTCTATGCAGCCCTTCCGCCCGGCCACCCGCTCAGCGACAGGGACAAGGTCACCCTGGACGACTTGCGGCACGACGATTTCCTCATGCCTTATACGTCAATCGGACTCGGAATCGCAGACTATATCTTAGAGGAATGCAGCGAGCAGGGGTTCGAACCATCCATCCTCTATTGGGGGGCCGAAACCCTTCCAATGCTTGAAATGGTCAAAAAAGGCCTGGGCGTCGCTTTCGTCCCCGCCCTCCTGCTCCACATCCATGGCCTCGACCTCCCCCCGCTGGCGCGGATCGACAGCCCGACCGTCAGTTCAAAGCTAAACTTGGTGACCCTAAAAAACGGCGCCAAACAGGAAGCGGGCAAGCGGTTCCTGGAAGTCACCGAAGAAGTGATTGCCGAACTGAAGGAAAGCACACCACCGGTCATTTACCGGTGACTGATTGGGTACGGGGTGACTAGTTTTCAAATGATTATCATCATTCAGCTGGGTTGTCTAAAACAGAGGTACCACTAGTTCGTAGGTATAAAGTCCTCCTCAACAATTAAAAAAGCAAGCTGCGGAGACTCCAGCTCCGCGGCTTACTTCTTTAGCAGTTCAACTCAACCTCAATGATCCCCATTCGTACTCACCACCAGCAACACTACCGGCTTGTCCGTCTCGTTATACCACGTGTGCTCTTTCGTCGAGTCGATGTGAAGGGATTCATGCGGATACAGGGTTTCTTCGTGCCCTTCAAGCATCACTTTCAGCTCCCCCTCCAGCACATAGACAAACTCCTCACCTTGGTGGGAATAGGGGGCGGTATGGGATTCGCCTGCCTTTAGTTCAATTCTGGCGGGGGTGAATTGGGGTTGGTCAAGATCTCCCATCAGACTCGTGTACGTAAAGTTCGGTTGGTCAGCGCTTTTCTTCAGTGTTCTCTTTTTAATGGGAGAGTCTTTCTCGGGTTCAAAGAAGAAATTGACACTTACACCGAGGGCTTCGGCGATTTTGCGGGCGGAGGGAGGTAAACGTGATGGTGCTGATTCCGCGTTCGACTTGCGACAGGAAGCTCACCGATAATCCGCTTCGGTCACTTAGTTCCCGCAAAGTCATTTTTCTTTCTTTGCGAAGCCGCTTGAATTCTTCCCCGATCTGGTTATCCATGACTCCTCACTCCCGATTCATAGTACTTCTTTTAAAACTATTCTATCATCACGTTTCTGAATTTTGTCCTCATGCAAATCCCGGAGTGCATGTACACTCCGGGATTCCACTTCTTATTGAGTAACCGTTAGTTCACCAAGCTCCTGCATGCGCTTCATCAGTGTTTCTTCTTCCTCGCTGGTGAGACCTTGCCGCGGTTTACGTGGCGGTCCTCCGGCAAGTCCCTTAAGTTCCATGGCGCGCTTTGCGACTTGTACATATTTGCCCGAACCCTCAAGGAAGTTACAGAGCGGCAACAATCGGTCATAGACTTCCCATGCCCTGTCCAGATTCCCCGCTTCAAAGGCGTCGAATAACTCTTTGGCTGTTCGGGGAGCGATGTTGCCGGCCACGGAAATCCAGCCGACCGCTCCAACTAAGAAGGATTCCAGCACCATATCGTCCGCTCCGCAGAACGTCTTGATGAACCCTTTGCCCTCCCGTGAAATATCCCGGACTTTCCGGATTTCCCCGCTTGATTCTTTAATATGAGTAATGTTGCTCACCTCTCTTCCGACCTGAAGAATGGTTTCAACAGAGATGTCCACCCCACTCGTAAACGGATTGTTGTAAATCATGACCGGGAAGGAGACTGCTTCAGCAACTGCCCTGAAATGTTCGTAGATTTCTTCTTCTTTCGGATGGGCATAGTAAGAGTTGATCAGCAATGCACCGTCCGCACCCGCTTCTTCAGCCTGGCGGGTGTATTCAATCGCATCAGCCGTTGTTTCAGCCGCTGTACCGACAATCAGCGGCAGGCGACCATTCACTTGCTTGACTGCAACTTCAACTGCCTTAAACCGCTCTTCCTTCGTCAAACTGACAAACTCTCCTGTACTGCCGTTGATGGCAAGGCCATCAACCCCCTCACCGATGTAATACTCGATGTTCTCTGCAAAGCCTTCCCAGTTAATGCTTTCATCCTCGTTCATGGGTGTAACAAGCACCGGATAGACTCCCTTGAATTCATTCATATCCAAAACCTCCATTTAAATTATTTACTTAGTAATTCAGGCAGCCATGTTGCCAGCTGCGGGAATGCGATCAGCAGAATGGCCGCAATCAACTGAATAATGATGAACGGCACGGTTGCCCGATAGATTTTGCCGATGCTGACTTTCTCGCCAACCGCACTCTTCAGGTAGAAGATGGCAAATCCGAACGGTGGCGTCAGGAATGCCATTTGCAGAACGACCATGAAAATAATTGCCCACCAGAGCGGATCGAATCCGGCATTGACGACGACCGGTGTGATGATCGGTGTGGCGAGCATGATAAGCGCCATTGTTTCCAGGAACATCCCAAGCATGATGATAAAAGCCAGAGCGAAGAAGAGAATCCCCCATTTGCCCCCTGGTGCATTGGCTGCCATCTCGGAAACAAATTGATTGCCCCCTACTCCGGAGAAGACCGCGCTGAACACTGCTGCACCAATCAGAATCCAGCCGACCATCCCCGTCATCTTCATGGATTCATAGATGGATTCTTTCATCTTCGTCCAGTTCAGCCGCCTGGAGATGACACCAATGATGACCGTTCCCAGCACGCCTACTGCCGCTCCTTCGGTCGGAGTTGCTGCCCCTGTGAAAATGGAACCGAGCACGAGGATGATAAGGAGCATCGGCAAGAGGATGGATCTCAGCGAAGCAAACTTTTCCTCGGTTGTCGCGCGGTCCTCTTTGGCAAGAGCCGGTGCCACCTCGTCTTTCCGGTAGGCCTGAAAAAGAATATACGCAATAAACAGCAGGATCAGCAGAATTCCGGAACTGAGACCGCCTGCGAACAAACTGGATACCGAAACACCTGTGATGGCACCGTAAACGACCATGTTCAGACTCGGAGGAATCAGCTGGCCGAGTGTTCCGCCGGCCATGATCGACCCGAGGCTCAGTGTCTCGTTGTATCTGTATCGCATCATCTGAGGAAGCGCGATCAGGCCGAGCCCGATTACACCGGCCGCCACGACGCCGGAGATGGCACCAATGACGGCTCCGACGACGATGGCTGTGATGGCAAGCCCGCCGCGCAAACCTCCAGACCATTTATACACAGCGTCAAAAAGCTCTGAAATAATATTCGTCTTCTCAAGCAGCACGGACATGAGGATGAACAGCGGAATAGCAATGAGCGTGAAATTGTTCATGATTCCCCATGTGGCACTGGTAAGCAGTGCCGTACTGTCGATTCCCCACATCATCAGTGCAAACAAGATTCCGGTTGAAGCCAAGGCAAAAGAAATCGGAACACCAAGGAACAAAAGCAATAGCAGCAGAACGAACATGGCAATCGGCGCGTATTCGAAAATGATCAACATCTTGCATCCCCTCCGCGCCAGACTTTATAGATCTCCACCCACGCCTGAAGCCAGAGCAGCAGGCCCCCGATGGGGATAAACCATTTAAACCACCAGATTTGAGGGTTAAATGAACTCTGATGAGAGGACCGTTCCATGATTTTCGTCGATTCAATCGCCGCATCCAACCCTTTGAACACCAAGAATGCGCTTACAAACAGGACAATCAAAAGCCCGAACGTGATCAAAATCCGCCTCCATTGCTCAGATACATACTTTTGGATGATATCGACAGCAATATGCCCCTTGATCCGCAACGTATCTGCTCCTGAAAGCAAAATCATCATCCCGAACAGGAAAATCGGAACTTCAAATCCCCAATCAGGGGCATTTGAGAAGAATCTCCGCAGAATGACGGTGTAGACGATGACCAATGTCAACGGGATCATCAAGAACCCGGCCAGTTTTCCCATAAACGCTGATAAAGTCTCGATGCCTCTTACTATTCCGTTCATCCGATCACCGCCTTATTCCCCATAGCCCAAGATCTTCGCTTCTTCCGTGTATCCCAACTCCGCCAGAACCTCCGCATACTCTTCAACATACTCCCTGCTCAGATCACTTTTTTCCTTATAATCATTAAGCAGTTCAAAACCGAGACGGCGCATTTCCTCGACATCTTCTTCGGGAAGCTGAATGAACTCGATATCCGAGTTTTCCTCCCACTCTTTCATGGCCTTCCGACTTTCCACCCCGTAGGCAATCGCCGATTCGTACCGCACTTTGTCACGGGCGACATACAGCGCAGCCTTCAAGTCATCCGGCAATTCATCCCATGCCTTCGGGTTGACAATCAATTCTTTGTCCGTACTCGGGCCAACATGCAGTGCCGGATCTACCACATACTTCGTGACTTCATCCAGCCCCATTTCTCCATTGACGAGATAGTCATTGAATTCTGCCGCGTCAACCGTGCCGAGTTGCAGACCCGTATAGATTTCCGGCGCTGACAACGAAATGGCAGAGGCACCGAGCTTTCCATAGTATAAGCTCGCAACGCCTGCAGCCCGGATGTTTTTCCCTTTGAAATCCTCGAGAGACCGGATAGGCACCTTGGAGATGAGAATTTCTTCCGGGGCATAGTCAAAAGCACCCAAGTTTTTGATGCCGTGCTTCTCATAAGCCTGGTCAATGATCGGCTGAAGCCGATCGGAACGATAGAAGTGTTCATCGAAACTCGCAATCGGGTCTCCGGGAATGGTGCCTCCTCCAAGTGCGAACACCGGGTCCTTTCCTGTCCAGAACCCTGTGTAAATAGCCGCCAGTTCTACAACGCCGTTCTTCACCATATCGAACGTCTCGTCATTCGGAAAAAGGACATTGGCACCGAACGGTTCAATGACCAGTCGCCCCCCTGTAATCTCATCCACCGCTTTGACGAACGGGACAACCGTTCCTTCATATCTTGCTGTGCCCGGAATCTGGTGAGTGACCATCCTCCACTTGTAAACTCTCGCTTCCCCCTCCGGAATCGTCTGCGAGGATTGACACGCACTCAAAAACAACATAACCACCAAAAACAGAAGTCCCCCTACCTTCTTTTTCATCAAACATTCCCCTTTTGATTTTTTAGTCGGAATTTTCAACCCCTATTAGACTGAGTATTATTTCACAATGAAAGTAAAGTCAATGATTAATTTCACTGATAGTGAAATTAATTTTCTCTCTCAAAATTTGAACGGGCAGAAGGAACTGATTACGTCCTTGGGGGAGAAGGTTTCAGTGAATGGATGGGTTTGAGTGAAAATGTGAATCGCCCCTATGCGGCGTTGGCTGCATAGGGGCGATTCTCTCAGCAAGTGTTTCAGTAAATAGTTATAGTCCTCATAAATCAATGCGGTCGTTTTAATTTGCTTCTTCAAATTAATACAGTTACTGTTCAATGCATTCTTCTCAAAGTGTGACAATCACCAGTAAAAGTTGAAAGAATGCCCGAAATCCGTATGATTCTCCGCATTACTCCAATCGAATACATAGATGGTAATTTCCTCTCATTCAGCCGTTCATTCTTCCTTACCACCCTCCCTTAATTTCCACTCTCCTCTTCTGCTGAAAACTAATAAACCGTTTGAGAGCAAGGATATAATCTACTTTGGACTTAGGATATTCTCTTATAATTGCCGCTTCCATCTCAGGAGAAAATTCATTTTCTCCATTGTATATTCCTCTATTTAACATGCCATTTATGCGCCCGACAGCGTCTTTTGCGGATGACTCGCCAAGTGAATACTCATTCCTCAAGAACTTGATAAATCGTTCACTTTCTTCTTGATCAAACAAAACCTCTACCTGACGCTTGTCAGGCGAGAAGATCCGCATCAGTTTATTTTTTTCAGATCCTTCTACTTTGACCGTCTGATCTTCTTGAACCCACATGCATATGAATCCAAGCTGTTCAACCATGCGCCCTACCCGCAAATACTCCTTTCGGATGCGACTGATGTCTGGATTAGCCAGTACGAAGACATTGTGATCCCCTTTGTTTTGTTGCGCATACCTCATCAAGGTATGAATCTGCATAGCGAGATGTGTGACAATCTGGCTGTTATCAAATACTTCATTAGGTTCAGCGCCAATCTTCTGCGATCCTTTCGATTCTACAAATACATTAATACCCCCTTTTACTGCTTTAACATCTACGCCTGGTTGCTTCTCTTTTAAAAGTGCATCGCAATTAAAACCTTTGCTTAAAAGGAAATCAGCAACCGCCTTTTTTACAGTGTCTTTATCCATTACAAAGGGATCAGGGTTTTTCATTAGGCTGAGCTTAGTAGGCATAAATCACCCTCCATATCTGCCTTCATTTGGCAGTTTAGTGTTAATAATATACTAACAGAAAAGTTAGGTAAAATCCTTATAATATCAGACGACTCCTAGTTAGCCCGTACGGACGTCAAGGTACTAAAAGAGGCTATGCATATGGAGATCCAGCACCAAGCAGTAACATACCACTCAATCGAGGTAACCACTCACTCCCGAGAGGTAACCACTCATCAGCCACCCGTGGGTATCCCCCGAATTTGAAAAAGCAGCCCTCGGCTGCTTTTTCTCCATCTCCACTATTCAAAACACAAACAAATGCGCAATCAGCACAATGATCGGCAACGTAATCACCGTGCGCTGGATAAAGATGACGACGAGTTCCAGAAAACTGACCGGGATGTTGGAGCGCAGGATGAGGATCCCGATTTCCGACATGTAGATCAGCTGTGTCAGGGACAGGGTGCCGACGACGAACCTGGTGAGCTCGCTTTCGATGCCGCTGCCGATGACGGATGGGAGGAACATGTCGGCGAAGCCGACGAGCATGGTCGGTGCGGCTTCGGCTGCTTCAGGCAGTCCCATCCACGTCAGGACCGGGACGAGCGGGTACGAGATCCATTTGAAGATCGGAGTGTATTCCGCGACGATCAGTGCGAGGGCGCCGAGGCTCATGACGAGCGGGATGAGCCCGAGCCAGATGTCGAGGACGGTGCCGACGCCTTCTTTGACGAGGCCTTTTGCGCTTTTTGTTTTTTCGGCTTTCGCAAGAGCGAGTTTCCAGCCCCAGCTCACAGCGGTTTCGCCGTCAGGGATCATTTCGTCGTTTTCCTGCCGCGCGCTGCCGTCATAGTAGGTGTCGGCTTTCCGCGAGAGTGGCGGGATGCGCGGCATGATGATGGCGGCGGCGATGCTGGCGACGCTGATGGTCAGGTAAAACGGGATAAACAGGTGGCCGAGTCCGATCACTTTGGCGACGACCAGGGAAAACGCAACGGATGCGATTGAGAACGTCGTTGCGATCACTGCCGCTTCCCGGCCCGTGTAGTTCCCTTCGTCATACTGTTTCATCGTGATGACGACTCCGACCGGCGCTGCGCCCATCCATGAGGCGAGTGTGTCAATCGAGGAGCGGCCCGGCAATGTGAAGATCGGTCGCATGAACCGCGTCAATAGCGCCCCGAAAAACTCCATCAGTCCAAACTCGACCAATAGCGGCAGCATCACACCCGCGAACAGGAACCACGTAAGCAGCACCGGCGCCAGGTCGAACAGGACGACGCCCCCTGTCGCACGGGAAGAAATAAACGCCGGGCCGACTTCAAAGTATGCCATGACCCCGACGGCAAATCCGAACAGCCGTGTAATGACCCCGAACGGCCCGACGACGAACAGGTTTCGCAGAAACGGCCGGTCCATCACGAACGCCGGCTTGGCCAGTACCGCAACGAGCGTCATCGCCGCGGTGAATCCGAGCATCCCGAGAAGAAACGCCGGAATCCACTCGTTCCCCCAGCCCAATAGGCCGGATGCCATGACCCCGATTCCGATCGTGATTTCCCCGTTCCACTTGATCGGCACGAGGAACAATAGCACCCCGATCAATGACGGAATCAGAAACTTCCAGGCGGCCCCTTTTGAAACCACTTGCTCCCCCTTGATGACAGTCATCATTTCTCCCCCTTTTCCCGTGTCAGTTTCCGCGTTCCCGGAGCGCTTCTTCAAGCACCCTGAGCCCGTCATCGATTTGTTCTTTTGTCACCGTAAGCGGCGGGATCATCCGGATGACTTCGCCGGAGTTGCCGCACAGATAAAACAGGACGCCCTTTTCCAGGCAGCGGTCCAGCACGTCCATGACGGCCGCTCCGTCCGGCTCGTCCGTCTTGGGATCACAGAGTTCGATCCCGATCATGAGCCCGAGCCCGCGGACATCGCGGATCACCGGATAACGTTCCTGCATCTCCCGAAGACGCTCCATCGCATACACCCCGACCTCCCGGGTGTTCTCAAGCAACCGCTCTTCTTTCATTACTTCGAGCGATGCGAGCGCCGCGGAGCAGGCGATCGGGTTTCCGCCGAACGTCGTGCCGTGCGAGCCGAGCGGCCACTGGTCCATCAGTTCTTTGGATGCGACGGTCGCGCTCAATGGCAGCCCCGCCGCGATTCCCTTCGCGATCGCCATGATGTCCGGCGTCACGCCGAACGTCTGCGCCGCGAACCACTCACCCGTCCGGCCGAATCCGGTCTGGACCTCGTCGAAGATCAGCAAAATCCCGTGCCGGTCACAGATCTCGCGGATCTTCCGCAGCCACGCCTTCGGAGGGATGATATAGCCGCCCTCGCCCATGACCGGCTCGATGATCATGCACGCCACCTCCGACGGGTCCACCTGATGGCTGAACAGCCGGCGGGCATCCTTTTCGAGCTTTTCCGGGAAGAACACGTCCGGGTCCGCCCCTTCCGGCAGATCTTCCGGCAGGGCATACGGCAGCTGATACGTCAGCCAGGACGGCTGCTGGTGTTTGCGGTATTTGCTTTTCGATGTCGTTACACTGAGCGCGCCGATCGACCGGCCATGGAAACAGCCGGTGAACGACACCGCATACGGGCGCTTCGTCACATGCTTCGCAAGCTTCAATGCCCCCTCGATCGCCTCCGTCCCGCTGTTCGCGAAAAAGAAGTTATCGAGCTTCGGAGGAAGCACTTGCTGGAGTTCATGCGCCAGCTTCAGGATGGACTCATAGATGATCACACCGGACGGCCCGTGGACAAGATGGTCCGCGCTGTCCTTGA
Organism: Bhargavaea beijingensis; assembly: GCF_900101985.1. Lineage (GTDB taxonomy): Bacteria > Bacillota > Bacilli > Bacillales_A > Planococcaceae > Bhargavaea > Bhargavaea beijingensis. The sequence continues at coordinate 285,175 of NZ_FNAR01000002.1, read as the reverse complement.
TCGCCTGCACGACCTTCGGATGCCGGTGCCCCACATTCTCCACCGCGATCCCGGACGTAAAGTCCAAGTACTTCTTGCCGTCGGTGCCATAGTAATAGCATCCTTCCGCCTTCACCACCGGCAAGTTCGGATGGTCCTTCGCCATGCTCGGGGCAAGGAAATTGCCGATGTTCGCGACCATTTCGGTCCACTCCGGCTGTGTCTGTTGTGTTGTCGTTTCCAGTTGCTTCGTCATGATGCATTCATCCCTTCATCTGTCTTTCCCCGCCAACCCGGCGAGTGGTTACCCCGGCGTCCCGAGTGGTTACCTAGCCTCCACACCAGAAGCCGTCGCCCGCTTAATCTTCTTTGTACTTCTTCAACTTCCAAATAAGCGATGCACTCGGATGAGTTTGGATGCACTCGTCCCAAACTTCGAAGCACTCGCGAGGAGTTTCGAAGCACTCGACCACGATTTCGAAGCACTCACTTCATCCGCCGGCGAGTGGTTACCCCGGCGTCCCGAGTGGTTACCTTGCCTCCGCACCAGAAGCCGGCACCCGCTTAATCCTCTTCGCACTTCTTCAGCTTCCAAATAAGCATGCACTCGGGAAGAGTTTGGATGCACTCGTCCCAAACTTCGAAGCACTCGCGAGGAGTTTCGAAGCACTCGCCCACGATCCCGAAGCACTCACTTTATCCGCCGGCGAGTGGTTACCTTGCCTCCGCACCAGAAGCCGTCGCCCGCTCAATCTTCTTCATACTTCTTCAGTTTCCGGACAACCGACGGCTGGCTGATGCCGAGTTGCTTGGCCATCTCGGTCGTCGTCTTGTAGCGCTGCTTCGCCAGCTTCAGCACGCGCTTTTCAACGCTTTCCAATATCAGCGGCAACGGCCGTCCGTCCACCCCGATATCGGAAAGTGAGCTTCCGGCGGCCACCCGGTACTCCATCGGCAAATCGTCCACGCCGAGCACCGGCTCCCTGCTCCCGATGACCAGCCGCTCCATCACATTGCGCAGTTCATCGATATTCCCCGGCCACGGACATTCCATCAAGTAATCGAACAGCGGCTGGGACAGCTCCCGCGGCTTCCCGTGGCGCTCGCAGAATTCATCCAGCAACCGGGGAATCAGCGCCGCCAGATCTTCTTTCCGTTCCATGAGCGGCCGGAGCTCGATCGGCACAAGGTGAATCAGATAAAACAGCTCCCGGCTAAACGTCCCGTCCTGTACCGCATCGGACAACTCGCCTTCCGCGGAGGCGATGATCCGCACGTCGAACGGAACGTCCACCCCTTCCGGCGACGGATACCGCTTTTCTTTCAGCCAGCCGGCCAGCCGGTTCTGGAGATGCGGCGACAGCCGGTCGATGCCTTCAAGATACAAGGTGCCGCCTTCCGCAACCTGCAGCATCCCGATCTTTTCGTCCGCCTCACCTGCCAGCTCCCGCTCAAACAGCGCTTCGGGGACCGTCCGGCAATCAAGCGTCAAAAACGCCCCTTCACTGCGGCCGCTATTCCCGTGAATCTCACGCGCAAGCGTCGCCTTGCCGGTCCCGTGCTCGCCGTACAGGAGAATCGGCACATCCAGCTCCGCCGCTTCCAGCCCTCTCGCGAACGCTTCCGCAGTCGGCCTCGATGCGAGCACCAGCCCTTCCGGAACCGCAGCCTCCCGCCGAAGCAGGGTCAGCTCCTCCTTCATCCGGGCCATCTCCGCCTCCAGCTCGCTCAGGTAGCCCTGGATGACGACCAGCTCTGACCACTCGCACGAATAACTAATGACATACTCGACCTCACCCGCCTCGTCAAACAGCGGAAAACCGAGGATCAGCTCGCGGGTCCCGTTCGGCGTTTCCTGCACAAGCACCACTTTTTTCTTTTCTTTCAAGACGAGCGGCGTGATCGCCGGTACAAATACCTTCTGCCGCTCCAGGTCATACACCGACTGCCCCAGCAGCGACTCCGGCGTCACCCCGTAATGCCGCCCGCTGATCCGTGACGCCTGGACAATCACCCCGTCCCGGTTCGTCACAATCAAATCCTCTTCACTCGAATCGATGATTTCAAATTGCCTATCCGGATTGATGGAAAAGATGGACATGCGGCACCTCCTGCGATGGATTAACAGATAAGTATTCGTAATTGAATAAGACTATACAGAATTGATCAGTTAAATGCAATGAATATTTTGATAGTTTTAATTACACAGAATGACTGATGCAGAAGCATTGAGTTTGCTTCAGTGTTCAGAACTCCTTATACAGCAATGAGTGATTATTCGTTTGTAAATATAATTATACATAAAAATGAATATTGTTACAATGACATTTTACTTACTGGTAGCCAAACAAACGGCCTCCCTATCCAGGTAATCACTTGGGAAACTCACGAATAATGAAGCCGACCAGAAATGTTGAAAGGCATTATCAGGATTCCAATCATGCACTCGATTCCATAGACTGAGAGAAGAATGCGGATCCTCACTGAATGCAATTGATCCATTTGGAGTAGAACAACCCTTTACCAAAACAACTCACCCCACTTCCGCCAGTGGGCAGCAGTGGGGTGCTTCGCTTCTTCTATTACCCAGATGAAATCTCGCACATCCAAAAACGGACGGACAAAGTCGATGGGCGGGGTTAGGAACCACCCGCCTGCTGTTGGTAACCACTCACGTTCTTATTCCATCCTCCTTCGTCCAGGCTGTGAGGACTCCGCGAATGCCTCTCTTGAGTGTGGTCCCTATTTAGCCGGCCAGCCTTTGCTTTCAAGAAAATCATAGCTCAACCCATCCGCCTCATCCGGCCAGTTCTTCTTGGCCGCGAGCATCCTTTGCTCAATGATGGCTCGTTCAGTTTCACTAGGTCCGGTTTTCTCATCCTTCAAATTGCCCGCCTCATCCCATTCGCGGAACCGGACGGAGACACCATGGATGTACTCTCCGAGAAAGACGAGGCGGCCCTGCTGATTCCATTGCCGGGACCAGCCGTGGCCCGTGCCGTGGAAGATCGTAGCCTTATTTTTGATTTGCCCGTTGGGGTGAATGAAAACGGAGATGCCGTGTGGCAGTCCGTCTTCATACGTTCCATAATACAGAACGGTTTGACCGTCCTCTCCCAATTCGTAGGCAAGCCCGGTGAAGGGCGTCGGACCCCCGGAACCTTCCATCGGTTTCAGTACCAAATCATCCTGCCAATTCTCTTCAAGATTTTCGAGATTCTCTCCATTGTTCAAAACATACGCCAAATCGAGTTCGTTCGATTTCATTTTCATTGGGTCTCTCTCCTGGAAAGGTTTCTGTTCTTCTGATTAACCCTCCTATTTTATAGAATATTCAACATGATTTCTAGCCACCGCCAATCGCCCACTGAGTGATGACCAATCCCAGGCGAATGGTTACCCCGCTGAGCGCCCAATGGCCGCCTTCCCAACTGCACGATTCAGAACTCAAATAACCTCCGGAGCAATCCGCTCCGGAGGTCAAATCACCTATGGGAACCCGCGCTCTCCGCCCCCACTAGATGCCCTTGCGTTGTGACACAAACAGACCTCGCCGGGAGGCACACCCGCTTTACGGAGAGTCGACTAACTTCCCCTTCACCGCAAGCCGGTCCTTGCCGGAAACCGTGCAGGTAATGAGGGTCAGTTCATCCACATCCGGTTGATCATCCAGCACTTCCACTGCTGTAGGAGGGATCACTGCGGATTCGGTGATTTCATAAACGAATGTTTGGCCATCCGCATGGAGCATGACTTGCTCCCCGATCGCGACCTCCGACAGGTTGCTGAAGTGCCTGCCGTCCCGCCAGCCTCTGTGTCCGGCGATGGTGAAGTTACCCTGTCCGGGCACTTGACCAGGCTTGATCTGGGTCAGGGCCAGGTTCAGGTTTTCTTCTGTTGTCTCGGGAAGGATATACTGCTCCAGTCCGATTGAAGGGATTTCCAGGCTGAAGGTACCTTCCAAATCCTTTTGGCTGACAGGGAGCTCATCCAAGTTGGCAGGCTCGCCGGTGTCGATCAGTGCGAGCGCCTGTTCCAGCGATTCGGTTCCTTTGGCCTGCTGACGTTCGATGAGGAACGGGTACAGCATCAAGCCGATTCCCGCCAAGAGCAGTATGGCTCCGAGTGCCTTCTTCATGATTTACACCCTCTTTGTCAAAAAACACCGGTTCCCAGAGGGAACGCGGTGAGAAAAATGGTTCAAGTACAATCAAGCTTTTTTCCGGCGGGAGCTGAACAGTGTCCATCCCCCGGCAGCTGCGAGAAGCGCCCCGATGAGGAACAGATACAGGAACTGTTCTTCTCCGGTCTGTGGCAGCTTATCGCCAGTATTCGGCTTATTGTTGTCTTCATTATGGTCTGTCCCGGAGGTTCCCGATTCATTCGGTTCACCCGGTTTGCTCGAATCACCTGGTTTGCCCGGCTCTTCCGGTTCTTCAGGATTAACCGGCGGAAGAACTGGCAACAGCTGATTGCCGAATTCCAGGATCACAGGTTTGCCATCTTCTGAAGGAATGGTGAATACGATCGGTGTCTCATCCAACCGGTATCCTTCAGGTGCTTTGGCTTCTACGAACTGATAGGTGCCGGCTTCCAGGTTTCCTGAGAAGAGTTCTCCCTTTTCATCCGTTACGTAGACAACCGCTTCGCCTTTGTCGTCTTTCACCAGCTGGAAGTTGCCTTCATCGTCCTGCTTGTACAGGTTGAAGTGGGCACCCTCCAGCGGGCGGTCACGGTCCAGGTTGCCTTCATTGTCCGCATGGTACTTCTCTAGGAATGCGCCTGGAATGAGCTCATTCACGATTGGGTCGAGCACTTTTTGTGCGATCTGCTGGTCGTCGATGGTGAAGGTGACCGGCTCTGCAAGCCGTTCATACCCTTTCGGCGCTTCGACTTCCACGAGTCGGTAATCCCCTGGTGTGAGATTGTCCTTCACATCGATCCAACCATCTTCGCCCGACACAAGCTGTTCGTAGCCTTCCACTGCTTTGCCGTCTGTTGTCTGAAGTTCGAAGACTGCACCGGCAAGCGGATTTCCGGATTGATCTACTTTTTGCACTTTAAATGTGCGGATGAGCTTTTCGTTCGTCACGCTGATGAACTTGAATCCGGCGTGATCCCCTTCTGCCTCGACATCGCCTTCGGCAAGCGTGAATTCGATATCTTCATGATCCGCATAGCCATCCGCAGGCTTGAGTTCTTTCAGCGTGTAGTCGCCTTCCGGAAGAGTCTCAATGATCCAGAGACCGGATTTATCGGTTGTACCTGTGAGAAGCGGCTTCTCAAGGTCTTGGCGATCAAAGATCCCGAATTCAACGCCCGGAATCGGGTTGCCGGTTTCAGCATCTGTCTTTTCCACTTTAAGCGGGACGAGCAGCTGATTGCCGAATTCCAGAGTGAACGGTTTACCGTCTTTCGATGGAATGCTGAATCCGATCGGTGTCTTGTCCAGGTGGTAACCCTCTGGCGCTTCAGCTTCGACGAACTGGTAGGTGCCCTTCTCCAGGCCGCCAGTGAAGAGCTCTCCCGTTTCATCCGTTACGTAGACAACCGCTTCGCCCTTGTCGTCTTTCACCAACTGGAAGTTACCTTCACCGTCCTGCTTGTACAGGTTGAAGTGTGCACCCTCCAGCGGGCGATCACGGTCCAGTTTGCCTTCGCTATCCTTATGGAATTTCTTAAGGTACGCGCCCGGAATGACTTCGTTCACGATAGGATCGAGCACTTTCTGTTCGGTTTGCTGGTCGTCGATCGTGAATGGAATCGGTTGTTCAAGTGGCTGGTAGCCTTTCAGTGTCTCAATCTCGACAAGCTGGTAGTTGCCTGGCTTGATGTTCTCATCCACGATGATCCAGCCGTCTTCATCCGACACAAGACGTTCGTAGCCTTCTACAGTCTCGCCATTTTCAGTCTGGAGTTCGAAAGCGACTCCTGGAAGCGGCTTGCCCAACTGATCCACTTTTTGCACTTTGAACGTATGGACCAATTTCTTATTCGTCACGCTGATGAACTTGAATCCGGCGTGATCCCCTTCTGCCTCGACAGCGCCTTCGGCAAGGGTGAATTCGATATCCTCATGATCCGCATAACCATCCGCCGGCTTGAGTTCTCTCAGCGTGTAGTCGCCTTCCGGAAGAGTCTCAATGATCCAGAGACCGGACTCGTCGGTCTTGCCGGTGAGAAGCGGCTTGTCCAAGTCTTCGCGATCATAGATTCCGAATTCAACACCCGGAATCGGGTTGCCGGTTTCAGCGTCTGTCTTTTCCACTTTCAGCGGGACGAGCAGCTGGTTGCCGAATTCAAGTGTGAATGGTTTTCCGTCTTTTGATGGAATGCTGAATCCGATTGGTGTCTTGTCCAGGAGATAGCCCTCAGGCGCCTCGGCTTCAACGAACTGATAGATGCCTTTTTCCAGGCTTCCCGTGAAGAGCTCTCCCTTTTCATCCGTTTCGTAAACAACCGCCTGACCTTCTGCATCTTTCATCAGCTGGAAGTTACCTTCGCTGTCCTGCTTGTACAGGTTAAACTGTGCACCCTCCAGCGGGCGGTCACGGTCTAATTCACCATTTGCGTTCGCGTGGTATTTTTCAAGGAACGCGCCTGGAATCACTTCGTTCACGATTGGATCGAGCACTTTTTGCGCAGTCTGCTGGTCGTCAATCGTGAAAGTGATTGGTTCTGCAAGTGACTGGTAGCCTTTCAGGGCTTCGGTTTCGACAAGCTGATAATTGCCTGGCTTGATGTTCTCATCCAGGATGATCCAGCCGTCTTCATCCGACACCAGACGCTCGTAGCCTTCCACTGTCTCGCCGTTCTCAGTCTGGAGTTCAAAAGCGACCCCGGCAAGCGGATTACCCAGCTGATCCACTTTCTGTACTTTGAACGTATGGACCAGTTTCTTGTTCGTCACGCTGATGAACTTGAATCCGGCCTCGACATCGCCTTCGGCAAGCGTGAATTCGATATCCTCATGATCCGCATAGCCATCTGCAGGCTTGAGTTCTTTCAGCGTGTAGTCGCCTTCCGGCAAAGTTTCAATGATCCAGAGACCGGACTCATCTGTTGTACCGGTGAGAAGCGGTTTCTCAAGGTCTTGGCGATCATAGATTCCGAATTCGACGCCCGGAATCGGGTTGCCGGTTTCAGCGTCTGTCTTTTCCACTTTAAGCGGGACAAGCAGCTGGTTGCCGACTTCAAGGATGATCGGCTGGCCGTTTTCGGCAGGCAACTTGAATGGAATCGGTGTTTCGTCCAGTGCGTAGCCTTCAGGCGCCTTCACTTCAATGAAGGCATATTCGCCTTTCTGCAGGTTGTCGGCATAGAACTCACCGGTTTCATCCGTCACATAAACGACTGCGTTGCCTTCATCATCATTCACCCGCTGAAGGCTTTCTCCATCTTTCTTAAATAGATGGAATTCCGCTCCTTGTAATGGGCGTTTTTGGTCAAGCTTGCCCTCAGGGTTCTGATGATATTTCTTCAATGTTGCGCCCGGGGCGACTTCGTTTTTGATCGGCTCAAGCACTTTTTGTGCGGTCTGCTGATCATCGATCGTAAATTTGACCGGCTTTTCCAGGAGTACATAGCCTTTCGGTGCTTCGATTTCGACGAGCTGGTAGTCGCCCGGCTCGATGCTTTCATGAACCGCGACCCATCCGTCTTTGTCCGAAATCAGGCGCTCGTAGCCTTCCACCGTGGTGCCGTCCGCTGTCTGCAGCTCGAACACTGCACCTTCGAGCGGCTGCTGGTTCTGGTCCACTTTACGGACCTTGAACGAGTGGTTCAGCTTTTCGTTTACTACGGAGACAAGCTGGTATCCTTTGTGTTCTCCCTTGGACTCAACTGAATCGACATGAAGGGTGAATTCAAGATCCGCCGGGTTGGCATAGCCTGGCGCAGGCTTGGTCTCTTTTAACACATACTTGCCGCCGGCAAGCTTGATTCCGATGTCCCAGATTCCATTTTCATCCGTGCTGCCCGAGATGAGCGGGCGGGATGGATGGTTCTGGTTATAAAGCGTGAACGTGACGCCTTCGATCGGTTCTTTCGTCTCTTTGTCCGTCTTGATCACTTTGAACGGAACTTTCACCGTGCTTCCGCCACTGTTGTACCAATAATCTTTGATGGTGCTCTTGTCGCTTCCGCTGGTTGCTTCCGTACCGAAGTAAGAGACGTTGACTTCATTTTTCACGTCAGAACCCGGCTTGCCCAGGAAGATCGTTTCATACTCGATCAGGTAGGCTTCTTCAATCGTTTCGTTGAATTTCAGCGTGAAGGTTCCGGCTTTGATGTTCACCGACAGCGTATATCGGCTCGGATCAACTTCCACTTTTTCCATTTTCGGCTCGCCATTCGCATGCCGGCCGGTCATCTTCATTTCGGAAACTTTGAACGTGTCTTCCAGATACAGCTGATCCGGCTGACCGTCTGCATCTTTGCCGACGGTGTCCGTGATGACAACATCACTGAGCTTCGACTGGCTGTAGTTCAACTTGAAATTCCAGGCAATCCGCTCTGTATTGGAGAGACCCTTTCCGGTTTTCTCGATGACTTTCTCCGTATGCTTCACGGTGACGGTCTTGCTCCATTCACCATGAGGACCTGCATCACTTGAAAGGGATGCCTTGTTCGTAATTTTCACATCCCCGGCTGTTTCCGGATAGACGCCGTCTTTGTCTTTACTTGTGTAGGAAACATGGTAAGCCTGGTCAATGTCGCCAAGAGACAGCTTAATTTTGTGAGGAGCATCTGATTTATTCTCCATCAGAACAGCGCCCCCTGCCAGCTCCAATTGACCATTAGGCAGTACATTTACTGGCTGAACATAAATCTCTCCCACTTCCTGCGATTCCGGAAGCGTATCTTCAAACACTGCATTTTTCAGGTCGTTGAGGTTATAGTTCATGACGACTTCCCAGTGGAAAGTCTTCGTTTCATAATCATACAACCCGGTTTTATACCCGCTGTCCTTTTGTTCCTGCCTGATGTTTACCGTACTGTCTGCCGTCGGGTCGCCCGGCAGGCCACTATCGGTGATTGTGATGACGTTTTTGTAGGTGCGGTTGTTGGCACCGATGTCTTTGATGTCATACTCGGTCGTGTAGGCGATATCCACCACGCCGTTGACCTCTTTCAGGAGTTTGATGTCAAACCCTTTCTTGCCGAGGTTATTGAGCGTGTAGTCGGTGCCCTTTTCGAGCATTTTACCGCCGACTTTGACCACCAATGACTCTTCAATCAGTGTCAGGTTTTCACCCGCAAAACGGTCTTCGAATACAGTGCCTTCCTTCAGGGTGTACCCTGACTGGTTGGCCTGGATCCACCACTCGATCGTCTTATCGGCGTAGTTGGGTCCTTTGTTCCCTTTATTCAGGATGTAATCCTTTTTTCCGAAGCTGACGGAAGCGTCTGCTTTCTTGTCGTTGTCCACACGTGTGACCGTGTTTTTAACCGTCACCGTATCCGTAATAAAGTGGTTTTCTGGCTTTGTCTTGTACTCGATGATATACCCTTCACGGATTGGTTTTTTGAACTTCAATGAGAACCCGCGGCGATCGTCGTTGAGCGTGACGGTGTAGCGGGAGGCATCCACAATTGTTTTGCCGTCGGCTTCGTAGACAACCAGGCTGCCGTCGACAAATTCATGGGCACCTTCGCCCCCTCCGCCGGTAGTCGTCCAGCTGTCGGTCAGCTCCGGATTGGTGATTGGGCGATTGTTCATGTTGTATTGAATCTTCCACGTGGCAGATTGATCCGCCTTGTTGACACTGCCGGACTTGGCGAGTGGCGTGCCGTACTGGACATTGACCGATTCCGTCACTGTCTTGCCATTGGCATCCGCCGTGTTGGCAAATGCTTTTCTTGCCTCATCTCCCGGATCGGTGATTTCTGTTTTGTACATGATCTGGTACGCCTGTTTCGGTGTATTCGGCAAGTTGAACGTCATGCCGGTCTCCGTGAAGTCCGGCTGCACACTTACGGCTTCACCGACAGTTTGGCTTCCATCCGGATGCACATTCAGTTTAAAGACCTTCACCGACTCAGGGACAACCTGATGACCGTCTGTCAACGTGTCTTTGAAGCTGATTTGGTCGGATGAGTCGCCGAGGTTCGTATTCACTTTGACTTCCCAATCGATCGAATCACTGTTCTTGCCGCCATTGTCCGCTGTTCCCTTTTTCTCGATAAACGAGCCGCCCTTTGGCAGGAAGTTCAGCGTAATGGTGTCATTGCCAGGGAGTTGGATTTCTTCCGTCCACTGATTGTCGACGGCAGACAACGTAGCCCCTACTTCAAAAAAGGCATCTTCGACAGGCAGGGCATTGCCCAGACCGTCACGGATTTCTTCATTGAACGTGATCGTCACTTGGTTGCCATCAGCACTGAACGTCCCGATGTCGCCAAGCTTTCCGGAGAGGTTCATCCCGGAAAAAACGGAAGGGAGTTCATAGGTCAGCGTTGAGCCTTTTCCGTAGTTGTGGTCGCTGTCCAGTTTGATCTCGAAGCGGAGGGTTGCCGTATCGCCATCTTTGACGTCTGCAGAGCCGCTCACGGGTTTGCCGTTCAGGGTGAAGAGAATCTGGCTGATGACACTCGGATCCACGACCATGTCCAGATCCGAATTGATTTCCATGACATCCTGTTCGGCTTCTTCCCCGGTTGCATCATCCTCAGTTTCTGGAGTTTCCGGAGTTTCTGAAGCTTTCGGAGTAGAATCTTTCTTTGGTTGAGAAGACTCTTCATCTACTTTACCGGTGCCTGTATCCTCACTGCCGGTGTTTTCCTGCTCAGGCTCAGCAGGCTTGGTGCTTGTTTCTCCAGGTGCCTCCTGGCTTGGCGGGTCCTCTTGCTCACCGCCGGCGGGAGGAGCTTCCACATTCTCCTGCGGACTGTCCGCCTCTGTTCCAGTTCCACCCTCTTCAGCGGTTGCCGGTTCCTCCCCCAAGACTTCGTGGGCAGCATCCGGTTGAATTTCTACAGTTGCGTACGCCGCCGAACCCAATAATGTTTGGCCGACCAATAAGATGATCAGCGCAATCATGGATAACCTCTTTCTCACGCCTTATCCCCCTAATATCTTTTTTGTCGTAATCCCTAATAAAGTGAGTCAGACACCCAAAATGGTTCCATAGACTCAATCGAACTTAAAAATCCTTTTAATACAAAAAACAAACTAGATCAATAGTACCTTACGCATCATAAATATACCAATCTCTCTTGGCTCTAAGCTAATCTTTTTTTCCATTGCAATTGAAACCTTAGTATTGGTCTTTACTTTCAAGCAAGCGCGGGATAATCTTGGAGTAATATGGGGAAAAGAGGCTGGGGAGGGCATGCGCAGTGAATAAACTCTCTATCACCAAAAGACAGTATGAGATTTTGCGCGCACTGGAGGATGCTACGGATTGGATCACGTTAAAGGAACTGGGAAATCAGTGTCATTGTTCCTACAGGACGATCCATTCTGAGCTGGCTGTCCTTAAGAAAATGCTGCCTGATGGCTGGTCGGTGATCACCCGAAGGGGATCGGGCCTCAAAATGCACCGGCCTGTAGGAGAGACGCTTGCCAACACCTTTGAGCATGATGAAAACGATCAGTTATTCGAGATGATTCATCTCCTTCTCTCATCCCGCAGTTACACTTTGGAAGAAGTTTGCAGCAAGTTGTATATGAGCCCAAAGTCTGCTGCGGAACTGCTTACAAAAACAGAAGAATTCATCCGTCCTTTTGGGCTGATGCTTCATCAGGGACCTTATCGCATCATCGGGAATGAAGGATTTAAGCGCCTTCTGTTATTGGAAATGCGTTATACGGAAACAGAGGCCAATGGTTACTATGCGATTCCCCCTCCGGAAAAGAAGAGCAGAGAGATTCAAGCATCACTGAAAAAACACGGGAAACTGTTACTTTCCAATTATGGTTTCAATGTATTCTATGAAATTTTCGATATTTGCAGGCAGCGATCCGGACAGGGGTATCTCCCGGATGAGTTGCCTTTTTCCAAATGGACCCAGATTCAAGACAGCCCCCATTACAAAGGGTTGGCCCCGTTTTTCGATGAGCTGGAATATCTGTTCCAATTGGACATCTCCCCCCTGGACCGCATCTACTTGTACCTGGGCATTATTTTCAATGAATTCCGATGCACAGAACAGCCCGATGAAATCCGGGAGAAGTGGCTGAACCCTCCAGCGGACCAGACCGGTCTCAGATTGTTTATCGACTTCCTTAATACACGGTTGGATTTGGACGTTGAGCATACGTTCCTGATAGAGATTTTCAACATTTACCGGATTGCCGACCTGCGGAGCTTGGTTCCTGAAGTTGACTACCTGCCGACTAAGACGCTTATGACCCCATCCGTCATCCAATCCGAGGCGCTCTTTCACTTCACCTGTCAATTGTGCGAAGACTGGATGCAACAATCCGGCCTGAAAATCCATTATTCAGGAATCATTTCGCTAAGCGCTCTTCTGAAAAGACACTTATTGCAGCAAAACCACGAATTGGATATCCTTTTTTTCACGTCCCGTTTCACATTAAGCAACTACACCTACAACCACCTGGCCATCTGCTTTCTCGGAAAAGCCAATATCCGTCAGGTTTACCAAGTGGACCAGCTCTTCGGAGCGAACTCCCCTAAGCCTGACCTCATCATTACGGACACCCTCAACCTGAGCGGCCTGGATGATGACATTGAGACTATTGTCATCAACCCTTTGGTTACCGAAAAAGAGCTCCAGGTCCTTTCAGAGATCATCGATGAAAAAAGACAGAACAAGCAGGATGCGATCCTCACGCGAAAGATACTTGAATTAAAACAAGATGCTTGTGTGGCGCAGGAACAATAGGAATGCCCTTAACGATTGTTGGCATCGTTAAGGGCATTTATTTGGTTTGAATAAAAGCACTGGAGCGTTCGATGGTGCGGAAAAGTAAAACCCCTGGAGCTCTCCAGTTTGGGCGGCGGATCGCCTTTAACGTCTCCCCCCACTGCAAACCGGACCACGCCGGATAGTCACCCATTCCTCCGGCCAATAAAAAAAGCCTGTCACAGGCGAAGCTTCGACAGACTTTACAAATTCACAGTCGTATACTTCCAGTAATCAGCTGGCAGATTCACAACCGATCGGAGGGATTGGATGAGGAAGAAAGGCATCCTGATTGTCGCGCTGGCACTCCTGGCTGTCGCCGGTCTGGTCATTTACCAGACCCGTTTTGCCCACTACAAGCCGGAGGAAGTGCTGACGCAAGATGAATTTGTGGAGAGCTTCGAGGAAACCGAAGTGTTGAAGGAGATTGACGGGCTGGACCGGACGGGCATCAACGGCCATTCCCCCGAAGAGAAGATCCTGGACACCATGCACCAGATGACCCACCAGAAAATCATGGCCACCGACAAATGGGGAGCCATCCCGATGACAACGGGCAACATCAGCGAAATCGACTCGATCGTTTCCGGCTCAAAAAAGATTCGCTCACCCGAAGTGAAAAACCAGCTGCTCCAGATTATCGCGAAATGGGAGAAAGGCGACTTCAGCGAAGCCGATCGGGACCACAATTACATCTGGAAACTCCAGAAAGGCAATCTGGGCAAAGCCCGGGGCCTCCTGAGCAAAGAGGAGGAACTGTTGTTTATCGAGGAATGGTTCATTGAGGGGAAAGCACTTAAGGAGGCAAAGAAATAAGCCGGCCGGGACTTACAGTCCCCGGCCGGCTCGTTTGGTATTTACTCGCCTACAACAGGTAACCACTCATCCTGTGTAGGTAATTATTCATAACGTAGGCGGATGGTTGCGACTGGCGTTTGCTGAAATCCCGGTACACCGGGTGAGTGATGACGTCGGATTGTGCACCCGAAAGACCCTTATTACCTGAAAACTCCGGACGCCCCCTCCGCCAGGTAAACACTCACTGAGCTCAACGAAAATAAGCCTGTCACAGTTTGCGCTGTGACAGGCTTTGTGAGATTTATAATCAGCTACTTTTTATGGTCAGCTAAAGCAGTAAGTCCGCTGGTACGGGTATTGTCCGGTTCCTGCTTCCACTGGTTCGGCAGTTGCCAGAATGCTGTGGCGTCTGCGCCTTGCGACTATTCGGGCGAACTCCAAGGCATGGTCGCTTTCCAGCAGGGCCGGTTCTTCAGCGCCCAAGATTACTGCAAGCAGGCCGTCCTCACGCCAACCTGTGTCCACAATTTCGTAATGCTCCACCGACTTTCCATTTTCGCTTTGAACTTGAATGGGTTTCATCACGGTCATTCCCCCTCCAAAAGACAGAACATCAATCAGGCCAAACATCGTCAATTCGAGAAACCTGTCCTGAAAAATCAAAAACTAAACTAGTTATAAAAGACTACAAACGAACGTTTTGTAAGGATATTTTACCATCTTCCGCTTCAGCAAACAAGTTCGGATTCGAGACAAATACTGACTACATAGTGATTATGCTGTCGAGTCTTGTCGAATGCATCCAGTTTATAGGGTCGAAAGTCTTTCGTCAGATTATTTGACGTCGTCCGAATTCTTTTAATGGGCCTATTCGTATCGGGCTGGGCTCTCTGGAGTGCTGAAGGCAAAGAGAAATGGTTCATTGAAGGGAAAGCGGAAGGGGAATATAAATAAGCCGGCCGGGGATATGCAGCTCCCCGGCCGGGTCGTTTGGAAATCACTCATCTGTATTAGGTAACCACTCATACAGGGCAACCGACCATCAAAACAAACGTTCATGTCCTTTGTCGATTTACATACTTACAGAGTTGATAAGCTAAGATGACCCCCATGAGATCGATGCCAACGTCAAAAAGCCGGCCGCTGCGTCCGAAGAACAGTTGAAGGACCTCTGTAAACAAAGCAAATATTCCACACAGAACAAAAACCAGACCCGGTCGTTTGATCCAAGTTACAAGCAAACCATACAAGACCCCAAATGATAAAAAGTGCCCGATCTTTTGAAGCAAATAGAAGTCACTTTCAAAATGGATATCACTTAGGATAAGAAGATCATACAAGTTGGGCTCGGATTCAAGATGAAAGCTTACTTCGCGTTCATATAAAAAGGCTCGCGGGTCGCTCGTGCATGTGGCGATGACAATGAGAGCGGCCCACAGCAAGGTAAAAATAGTTGAAACAGTTAAGACGTTTGATCTTTCGTCATTCATAAACAAATTCCAATCCGCTTAAATTCTTTTCAGTGATAACGTTAACACATTCCCCATCCGTCCGGCTTGGTAATCACTCACTTCCGTGAGGTATCACTCCCCTTTTATGGTCTAACGACACCTTAACAGCTATCGCCCGCCATTGAATAGGTCTGCCCCTATTTCCTCTGGGCATTGTCGGCATACATCCGGCGGTCTGCCGCGTCAATCAACTCGGTAGTTTTCCGGCCACCTACAGGGAATCGGGCGGTGCTCATCGATGCGCTTACAGCAATCGATCCGATCCGGACCCGTTTGGCGTTGTCATTCTCCCTACGATGCTTCAACAAGGCCATGCTTGTCTCACTCGTTGCAGAAACAATCAATGCAAACTCATCCCCGCTCAGGCGGAAAACATGCGAAGAGGAAGATGCCGCGCCCCTAAGTACAACCGCCACTTCCCGAAGTACCCGGTTACCCGCCTGATAGCCGTATTGATCATTTACCATTTTGAACTGGTCGAGATCTAAATAAAGGATTCCAAATGGCTTGCCCAAGCCAATCCGGCGGGCTATTTATTCCCGGAAAGCCCGCAGATTCCCGACTTCGGTGAGCTCATCCTCATAAGCAAGCCGTCGGAGTCTCATCATTTCCCTGTCCCACCTGGAGCGTCGCTGTCCGAACAGGCCCAGCAGAAAACTCAACGACCTCTTCATTTCTAAGCCCCCTGGATCATTAATCAGAGCCGATTTTCCCCTATGCTTAGACTCCTTGGAACGGATAAAGCAGAAGACCCGGCGGGAAATGGCATGGCTACCTTCCGGCTACACCGGCTTATGCATCCGGACAGCCCCTCCCCCAATAGACCCGGCCCAACCGGACCCCCACACGACTATGTACCTAAACGAAATGAAAACCAATCGATCAGGCATTATGTTCTATGAACCGGTTATCTTGCGTGTGATTATATTACCAATCCATCCCATTATTAACAACCCTTAACTCAAGATACTATCCGACATATCGAGAGCCCGGATGTCGAAATGAGTCGAAACAAAAGGCCGTTCATTCAAGGTATCAAGGTAACCATTCACCCGTGCTGGGTCATCACTCACTTCTGCCCTGTAACCATCAGTGTTGCTCTGATTCGCTCACTTCCCACCCGGCCAAATATGCCTTTCGCATCATCACTGCCGCCAATTCCCTCCAACTCTACTCATTCCTTTTCATTCATACTCTTCATTGTAGGTTTCGTGTTAAAGATAGAAGGTACATGTAATGAGTCAGCACGGTTTAGAATGGGAGGATATCGGATGATCCGGTTATCGAACATCAGGAAGTCCTACCGGTCGGCTGCGGGTAAGGAGTCGGTTTTGGAGGGGCTGGATTTTCAGCTAGATGAAGGTGAGTATGTGGCGGTTATGGGGGCTTCGGGGACGGGGAAGAGTACGCTGATGAATATCCTCGGGACACTGGAACGGCCAGATGATGGTGAATACATATTTCGGGATAAGAAGGTCCATCGGATGAGGAGCGGCAAGCTAATGTTGCTGCGGAATGAGGAAATCGGGTTTGTGTTCCAGAATTATCAGCTGATCCCGAATTTGTCGGTGTATCAGAATGTACTCCTCCCCCTCTCGTATAAGCGAAAGTGGCAGTCCAAAAAGCGGGCGCGGGTCAAAAGAGCGCTCGCCATGGTGGGGCTGGAAGTAAAGCTGAAAGCGAAGCCGCATCAGCTTTCCGGCGGCCAGAAGCAGCGCGTGGCGATTGCGCGTGCAATTGTGAACGAACCTTCCCTGCTTCTGGCAGATGAGCCGACGGGGAGCCTGGATGAGAAGACGACAGAGTCGATCCTGGAAATCTTCGATGAACTGCATCAGCGCGGGGTGACGATCATCCTGATTACCCACGATCCTGAAGTGGCGAAACGGGCGGAGCGGATCCTGCATTTAAAAGGCGGACGGATAAAGGAGGAGCAGGCTTATGCGACTGTTCAAAGCCTTTAAGATGGCGCTCCTCGGGATCTGGAGCAATAAGTTCCGGGTGTTGCTGTCGATTTTTGGCGTGGTCATCGGGGTGTTTGCCGTCATCGCCCTTTCCGCTATTTCTCTGGGCGTCAAGGATACGGTAATGAAACAGATGGGCGGTCTCGGGGCGGAACAGATCATGGTCATGCCCGGGCGCGTGCTGAAGGACGGCGGCGGGGTGTAACCGTCAAGTAGAAAAGTGCCATTTTCGCAAATTAGGATATTACCACTTTCGAAGATTAGGACGGAGCCATCGGACCGGAGAATAAGGTTTTTCGATGCTTCATCCGGAGGCTGTCATCGTGCTCGCTAAACGAGATGACCTCGCTGCGGTGAAGCAGGCGGTCAAGAATGGCGGCGGTGAGCGTCTGATCGCCCAGGAAGCGGCCCCATTCATTCGGCCCTTTGTTCGACGTAAGGATAAAAGTCGTATGGTCATACCGTTCATAAATGAACTGGAAGAACAGGTTGGCTTCCTTGGGATCGATGGACATATACATGACGTCGTCGATGATGACGAGCTCTGAGTCGATGATCCGCTTGTATCTCGTTCGGGACTTGCTCGCATATTCACGGGTCTTGAGGATATGTACCAACTCTGCCATCGAGACGAAGGCCACCTGGTGGCCGTCTTCAATCGCATGGATGCCCAGACCGACCGCAAGATGGGTCTTGCCGGCTCCAGGTGGTCCCATGAGGATGAGCGTGAAGTGGTGGTCGATCCATGCAAGCTCCTTCAGGAGCTTGAACTGCCGTTCCCCGATTGCACTCTGTTCGCCGAGATCATACTCCGCAAGCGTCCGATGGTACGGGAAATTGGCCCACTTCATGAATCGCTCGATATTCTTCTTCTCACGGGCGCCCAGCTCATGAGAAAGGACTTGGTGAATGAATTCATGATAGGTCCAGTTTTCTGATTCTGCGCTCCGTAGGAGCTCTGGCAGCTCCTTTGCCGTTTCTGCAAGACGGAGCGACTTGCATTTTTCCTGTAAATCAGTAGCTGGACTGGTCATGGCCATTCCCTCCCAATACGCTTGCATAGTAATCTTCGGTGCGTTCGGCAACCCGAAGATGCTCGTAGGCGGAGACCGATCCTTCGCTCTTCCTGTTCTTTTTCTCCTCTGAGTCCCTTGCCAAGGAAGAAGCGATATCACGGAAATCATTTGCGCTTACCAAGTTCAATAGTCTTGCCTTCTCAAGTGCCTCGTCCACATAAGGCAAGTGTGCGCGGATGGCGTCTTCCATCCGTTCGAACTGCGCTGAAAGATAACGCGGATACTTCTTCCTTAACTCATCGAGATACCAGTCGATCAGTTCCTTGTCCGTAAAGGCTTCCGTTATTCTGGCGGCGAGGATTGTGCTCTTGGATACATCTCGTTTCCGATGGTTTTCGTCGCTGACAACGAGCCCTTTTTCTTCAGGGATCCGGTGTGTAGCGATTGGTGGCGCCTCCGGCTTTAATCGGATCAGGAGTGTCCCTGCCCTCTCCTCGACGTAGGCGACATTTTTTCCATCGCTCCGATATGTGCCGGCAGGCACCGAATACCGGTTGCCGGAGAAGCGGATGACATTGTCCTTATGGATGGTCCTTGTTATACTGGTGTCAGTTAGGTTTCCGATTGGAAACTCAGAAGGGATCTTCCGTAAGTGCGGCTTTTCGAGGGCGTGCACTTCGGCGGGTCTCTTTTTCGTATTGTGGTGGACATTATGGTTTCCCGTACGTGCAAGCCACCGGAGTGTCGATTCATTCCAGGCTGTCAAATCCTCGAACAGTCGGTTCTTGGCAAAGTTGTTCTTCACGTACTTCACGGCCTGCTCGACCCTGCCTTTTGACTCCGGATCACTCCGCCGGCACAGATGCACAATAAAACTACAGTGTTCCCGGTATCTGGCGAATTCTGATGTCAGGATGAGGTCGCCCGCATTCTCACTGACCGCAAGGATGGCATCCTGGTCGTAGACCATCTCTTCCGGCATTCCACCAAAATAATGGAAGGCATTCTCGTGGGCCCTGATCATATCGACTGTCTTGAATGGTCGGTCCAGCCACTCCGCGTATTTAAAACGGGAGTGGGAGAGGATGAAGACGATGCAAAACAGCTTTCTTTCCTTCCCGTCCACCGTATGTACCTTCAACTGTCCGAAAATCCACTTGTGCCTGATGGCCCGGCCGAAACTCGGGCACCGCTGCGTAGACCCGCTGGTTCTTCACCTTTGGAATCCCATAACGCTCCCGTATATCCTTCACATAGCTTCGGACCGTTGCCTGGGTTAAATCTTTCAGCTCCATCTGCTCAATCAGCCAATCGTGGACTTGGGCGCCGGTAAGGTCTGGGTGTTCCCGGAGCCATCCGAGAATGAGCTCCCGGTAGGGATCCAGCTTCTTTGGCCGCGTCTCGAGCGAATGGATATACTCGATGAACTGCTTTGAAGACATGCCCAGGTATAGCCTAACGGTATTCCTTCCGACTCCCAGCTTTTTAGAAATCTGTCTCTGTGAAAACCCCTTTCCCTCTAGGTCTTTCATCTTGTAATACAGTTCCATTTTCTTCACTTCCCATCCCCGCCTTCTGTCTGCTGTTTTCAGTATACAGAAGGGGTTGATCTGGTTGGAAAGTGGCTCTATTCTATTTTGCGAAATTGGTCACTTTCAGTTTATCGTTTACACGGGGCCCATAACTTCCTGAACGGCGTCTCCAGCCTGCCCAGCACACTGACAAACACCGATGCCGAAGAGATCCGCAAGCTGGAATCCGTCGAATCCGTCACCCCCATGCTGGAAACGGTCGGCCGCATTCAATACACCAAGGATAATGAAGAACCCACCAGCGTGGAAGGCATGCTGGTGGGCACGAGCAGTTCATATCAGGAAATGTTCCATACGACCCTAAAAGAAGGTCGGTTCTTTACAGAGGAAGAAGAAGCAAAAAAAAACAGAGTGGTCGTGCTGGGGAGCGGAATCCACGCATCCCTGTTGAATCAAAAACGGGAGCTGCCCGAAACAAACTCAGCACAGCAGGCAAAACCGAAGAAAGCCTGGTGGCAGAAACTGTTGAACAGGCTGACCGGCTCCTCTGTGAGTGCAGCAGAAGCGCCGGCTGATGAAGAAAGCTTGGTCGGAAAGGAAGTCACCATCCAGGGAGAAACCTTCACCGTAGTCGGTGTGCTGGAATCCGAAGCCACACTCGGCATGACCTCCGATAACAGCATCATCATGCCGGTCCAGACCGCACTCGAGGTAACCAGTATCAAGAACCTGACGAGCATCTATGTCAAAGCGGACTCCATCGACAATTTGGACCAGGCGGAAAAAGACGTGCACGGAGCTGTGAAAATTAATCATCCGGAAACCGACTTCAGCACCGTTAAGCAAACCGAGATGCTGGAGGCCATTGACACAGTCACCAGAATCCTGCAGGTTATGCTGATTGGAATTACAGCCACTGCGCTTGTTATCAGCGGCGCTGGGATCATGAACGTTATGGTCTTGTCAGTCCGGGAACGAACTCGAGAGATTGGAATCCGTAAAGCACTGGGTGCATCCACCATAGAGGTCTTGTTCCAGTTCCTCTTTGAGACGATCCTGCTCTGCTTGGTTGGAGGTATTATCGGTCTGTTGCTTGGATATGGATTTGTCACTTGGTGGAATATTGCCATAACACTCTTCCCACTTGTTCTGCCGGTGTGGATTGTACAGCTTGCACTTGTATCTTCTATCCTGATTGGCATTGTATGTGGGGTTTATCCCGCAATTAAAGCGGCTAGGTTGCAGCCGAGTCGGGCGTTGAGGTTTGAATAAGAATGAATTACTAAAGTTTAAGGAATTAAAACCGCTGCCTGACTTTTTATCCTCTCCAATACAAGTTGAAGTTAACAAACATCAAGTTTGCAAACAATAGAATGATATCAAATAAACTAAAGGGGTAAGGGAAGCGGACGTTTCCTCCTAACCTCTTTCAGTATTGAGTATTGAAAAGAGCTAATTATCTCCAATATAGATATGGATCGGCAACCGCACTCTCAATTCAATTAACATTCTTAGAAGCATGAGCGCTCTTAATATTAATCATCAAAACACTGACTTGCAGTATCAAACCAAATATGGCTACTGCTAAGACTCCCCAACTAAAACCTAATAATCCATAACCTTTAACTAATGAAATTGTAGTAGGAAGGTAAATCAACAAATATAGACCATTTATATATACTTGCCATTTTGGTTCATTAAATCTTAGATTGAATGGTTGTATTACTGAAGACATCATTTGTATTACTATTGCTCCCGTAGTAATAAACACTATTCGAAGCGATTCCTCAGCCCAATTAGAGTAAAAAATGCTGAAAAAGTACGGACTAACACCAATTGTAATAAAATAACCAACCGAACCAGTTATAGTAATTCCTATTATTATTTTGAGTATATCAGTTATCTTTATAGTATTTTTTTTTACTAAGTAACTTAATATTACAGAGTTTAATGGACTAACAACCATTGAGATAGTTTTCCCTAAAATTGTAGACGAATAGTAAACAGCAACAGAGGTAGGACCTAAAAATGGTAATAGTAATAATTTATCAGCATGAATAGTAATATTCTTCATCAAAGATGAAACATACAACATAGCGGCAGTGCTAAAAGTATCTTTCATAAATTTAGTTTTTAATATTGGTTCCTTGTGTAAGGAGAGATTTTTTAGCAAAAAAATTGTATTTAGTACTAACCCACTTAAATATATAAGTTGCCATATATTTGTGAGTGCAAATAAAACTGTTCCTATAAAATATCCTAGACCAAGATATATATTGCTAATTAAAATACTTTTATATTTTAGTTCTAATCGAAAACCTACTACTAAATAATCCTTTAATAAGGTTAGTATTGCCATAACACTTAATAGCAAATATGTAACAAAACTTGGAGAAGGATCAATAAAGTGCGTAACAATTACTATTGCTATAAAGGATAATCCTCCACCAACCAAAAGTAGAATATTAAAATCACCATTTATTTCATTATCTTTATATTTTTCATTCTTCAGTAATCGAGTATTGTTTAAAACATTTCCCATTGGAAAAGAAATAAGAGTAAGAGCACTTATTAATGCAATTACAATACCATATTGCTCCGATCCAAACTTGCTTGCTACAAGAGGTAACGCGATTAATTGAAGAACAAATAAGGGAAATGCAGCTGATACAATATTTAAACCCACATCTATAATAAATTTTTTCTTCATTTGGCCTCACGCTTTTTATCTAAAATAAAACAGGCCAATATCATATTCAATTAATATGATATTGGTCTGTTTTCGTTTGCTGACCTGTATAGTGATAGTACTAATTCCAAAGCATTTTTACCCTCTTCACCTGTAATAGCAGGCTCCCGATTTTCCAGAATTGATTTAATCATATCTTCAATGATCCACTGATGCCCTGGCTTACCCCAAGGGTCATTTTCCACTTTGGTCCTAAGTTTATTTACTTCCTCAACATCGTAGTTCTCTAAGACAATATGCTCAAAATAAAGAGCATTGGTTCCGCCAATTTTAACAGTGCCCTTTTCACCAAATATGGTGATTGATTCTTCATAGTTACTAGGATAGACAGTAGTTGACGCTTCAACAGAAGCGAGAACTCCGGAGTGAAATTCGATTATTCCCATTGATACATCCTCTGCTTCAATATTACGAAGACGAGTTGCATTCATACTGAATACTCTTTTTGGCTTACCCATGTACCATAGCAATAAATCTAAATTATGTATAGCTTGGTTCATTAAGACACCGCCATCATAATTTTTAGTGCCGCGCCAAGGTGACTGGTCGTAATATTCTTGATTCCGATTCCAATTGACCACACAGCTTGCATGGCTAATTTTTCCTAATAAACCTAGATCTAGAATCTTTTTTAATTCACGCACTACAGTTCTAAACCTATTCGGATGTACAACTGCAAGCTTTACGTTATTAAAATTACATGTATTTATTATCTGTTGAGAATCCTCTATTGTCATTGCTATGGGCTTTTCTATAATTAGATGTTTTTTCGCTGACGCTACTTGAACCGCGATTGGGGCATGCAAACCGCTTGGAGTGCAAACGCACACAACATCTATTTCTTCTCTTTCGAGCATTGTATTAAGATTACTATAGCCCATCGCTCCGTATTCTTCCTGATAAAAAGTCATAGCATCAACTAATTTGTCACAAACAGCTACCAATTTTGCATCAGGAATATTAGAGATTGCTAATGCATGTTTTCTTGCAATGAATCCACAACCAACAATAGCAAAATTCATGAAATATAGGCTCCTTAATTCAAGTAATTAACAATGATATTACTGACTGTTTCAATATCATTTTCAGTTAAATAAGGGTGCATCGGGAGAGAGAGAACAGTATCGCAAAGATTGTTGGTAACTACAAAGTCGTCATCGTCATACTTAAGGTTTTTGAATGCATCCTGTAAGTGCATCGGCTTGTTGTAGTAAACCATACTAGGAATATCATTTAAGCGAAGATGCTTTTGTAATGCATTTCGTTGGTCAATCGATTTTAATTTAATTGTATATTGGGCGAAACTTGAGTAAAAACCTTTTGGAATATATGGCGTTTCAACAACGTTAATTAGACGTTCATTATATAACTTAAAAGCTCGATTAACTGATTCTAATTCTTGTTCTTTAAATGTCTTTAATTTAACTTGTAGGATTGCTGCTTGAATAGCATCTAATCGAGAGTTAACGCCTATTCGTACATTATCATATTTACTTTCTCCTTTACCATGTGTTTTTAGAGACCGCAGAATATCAGCAGTCTGGTCGTTATTCGTAAAAATTGCTCCGCCGTCTCCATAGCAACCTAAAGGCTTTGCAGGGAAAAATGATGTTGTAGCAGCGTTTCCAAAGCTACAAGCCATTTGTCCATTAATATGACCACCGAAACCTTGAGCTCCGTCTTCTAATACGAGCAAGTTATGTTCTTTAGCGACTTTTCCAATTGCTTCATAATCAGCTGGAAGGCCAAATAAATCAACTGGAATAACTACTTTTGGGGTTAATTTTCCTTCTCTCTTTACTCGTTCAACCGCAATTAACAGTTTGTTAGGGTCAAGATTGAAAGTCCGTTCATCAACGTCAACAAAAACCGGAGTAGCACCGTTATAAGATACTACTTCACCAGTCGCAAAAAAAGTGAAATCCGGAACAAATACAGCATCGCCCTCTTTGATATCCCATGCCATTAGGACTAGAGATAGCGCATCAGTTCCATTAGCACAAGTTATACAGTGTTTTACCCCAATATATTCAGCTAACTGCACTTCTAAGTCCTTAACATATTTACCACCAATATATTGTCCGCTTGTAAGGACATCTAGTATTGCTTCATCAAGAGCTTCTTTGTTTTTTTGATACTGCAATTTCAAATCTCGAAATTCCATTCTTTATCCCCCTAATGCTCACTTTTCATGTAACTCATTACTAATTTTCTTATAAGAACGATCACAATATGAGCAGGTATAACTTTCTTTTAACGGCATACCACACTCACATACCCAACCTATTTGTCTTGCAGGGATGCCAGCCATTATCGCGTAATCAGGTACATCTTTGGTAACGACTGCACCGGAAGCAATCATTGCCCACCTACCGACAGTATTTCCACAAACAATGGTTGCATTTGCCCCAATAGAAGCACCATATTTTACCAAAGTTCTTTTATATGCAGATGTTCCTTTGGGGTACTTACTACGTGGCGTAAGATCATTTGTAAAAACCATCGAGGGACCACAAAAAACATAATCCTCTAATTCAACACCCTCATATACAGAAACATTATTTTGAATTTTCACTCCGTTTCCAATCCTTACGTTACTGCCAATATATACATTTTGGCCTAGCGAACATTCGTCCCCAATTGTTACGCCAGTTTGCACATGGCTAAAATGCCAGACTTTGGTCTGTTTACCGATGCTTACATTCTCGTCAATATAAGAACTTTCATGCACAAAATAATTCATTTTACCATCCTTATTTAATTCATTTCTCTCGCGCCGGAACACCAAAAACTGTGGTGTTAGGATTCACATCTTTGACCACGACCGCTCCCATTCCAACAAAACTTTTATTTCCAACTTCGATTTGGTTTCTTACCACAGTACCGGGCCCAATATAAACTTCTTTACCGATTTTTGTACTACCCGTGATTATAGTTCCTGAAGCAACCAAAGAATTTGATTTCACAATTACATTATGAGAAATTTGACACAAATTCCCCACCTTAACGTTATCTTCAATGATTGTATTATCTATAGTCCCTCTATCAATGCACGTATTTGCTCCTATTTCAACATTTTTTCCTATTTGCACACCACCGAAATGCGGAACCCTTTTATTATTATCGTTACTATCTTTATAGAAACCAAAACCTTCTTTCCCTATTACTGATCCTGAATTTATGATTGAATAGTCTCCGATTATTACCTTTCCTTCTATGGAAACATTATTTCCAATAGAAACCCCTTTTCCTATATTGACATCCTTATCTATATAGACATTATGTCCAATAACCGTGCCTTCGCCAATACTTTGAGAACTAACAACGGCATGGGGGCTTATATAACCGTTTCTTCTTGTTGATTTAAGAAAAAAGTTATCTAAAATTTCAAAAAAGGTAGCTTTAGGATTTTCACAAAAAATAACATTATAATCTTTTATTATTTGATTATCACCAAAATTAGTTACCAATAAAATCTCTTCAAATACCGGGCTAGGATTGTTAAATTTATTTACATCCTTAATCCAACTGATTGTATTTATAGCAGGCTTATTTATTGATGAAAATCCTTTTACAATAAAGTCTATATTGCCCTGGAATATATAGGAGATATTCTTCCTTTCCAGAAAGATTATAACTTCCCTAGCATTGAACATTAGTTTAAATCCCTATCTTTAATAAATTCTTGTATATCCTTGAAATTGTCACTTAATTGAAGATATCGTTCTTTATTTGCATTATTTATAAAATCCATTAATTTTTCCTTTATATTCTCTTTCTTGTTGGAATACCAAAAAGGATGAGTTAAGACGTGTAACCTATCTTCATGATTTTCTTCGACTATACTTAGAATATCTTCTCTCCAAGACATCCTTGAATCAGATGTATATTTAAATTCGTTGAAGAAAGTATTAGAATATGTATTTAATATATTTGGAAAATTTATATCATTTTCTAAAATAAATCGTGAAGGTCTATGCATTGAAACCACGCTTACCTCTTCATCTATTAAATTTTCTAAGAGATATTTTTCTTTTTGTACGTATCTGTTCAACTCTTCATAATTATGCACATCGTATTTTTTTTCATCGAAATGAAGACCAATATCATGTCCTAGCATTTTTATTTGTTTAATAATGTCAAATGACTCTTTGGTATAAACATTATAAAATGAAGAGGAAATCAAAATAAAGTAAGTGGACTTAATCTCATGTTTTTTTTCTAACTCAGCAATTTTCAAAGCTTTATATAGATTAAAATCTACATCATGACGAAATATCACAGGTCTTTCTATTTCTTTATAATTGAAGTAGTCGGAAAAGAAGTATCCTTTTGACTTTAATAATTCTATTAAATGCTCGTACGAACTATAAGTAAATTCCACTTTTCTCACCTCTTTATAATAATTCAATATTTTCTCTATTATTGATATGTTTTAAAGCGTTTTTTGTATCGAAAATATATTTAGAGTTTTTCTGAACAAAGTTATAATCGACATTCGAATGTGCTGTTGTTATCACCACAAGATCAACATTTCTCAGCAATTCAGTTGTTAATTCATTTTCACCATTTTTGGACTTCCCTTTATAATTATAGTTCGACACATAAGGGTCGAAGAACCTTACTTCGGCCCCTTGTTGTTCTAGCTCATCTATAACATCGATGGCGGGACTTTCCCTGTAATCATCAATATCTTGTTTATAGGCCACACCCAACACCAATATCTTTGAACCATTTAATGATTGTTTATATCTGTTTAAAATCTTTGCTACACGCTCAGCGCAATACTCTGGCATCTTATCATTGATCATCATCGATGCTTCAATCATCGAAGTATGAAAACCATATTCACGCGCTTTCCAGGACAGGTAGTAAGGATCAAGAGGTATACAATGACCACCTAACCCCGGGCCTGGATAAAATGCTTGGAATCCATATGGCTTTGTTTTTGCTGCATCAACAACTTCCCAAAAATTTATTCCCATCTTATGACTTAGAAGCGAAAGTTCGTTTACTAAACCTATATTCACATTTCTGTATGTGTTCTCCAGAATCTTCTCCATTTCTGCTACTGCGGGCGATGATACTCGATGTACCGGTGCAGCTAGTATACTTTCATATAATGCAGCTGCAACCTCTGTACATGCCTCTGTGATTCCTCCAACTACTTTCGGGGTATTCTTGGTGTTGTATACTAAATTTCCTGGATCAACCCTTTCTGGTGAAAAAGCCAGATAAAAATCTTCACCACATTTCATCCCACTGCTTTCCAATATGGGCTTTAATAATTCTTCAGTTGTACCAGGATAAGTTGTAGACTCAAGAACTATTAACATATCTTTATGCATATAAGGGACAATACTTTTTGCTGATGCTTCAACATAGCTAATATCAGGTTGTTGGTATTCATCTAGTGGAGTAGGAACACAAATACACACACAATCAGCTTGAGCCACTTTTGCAAAATCAGACGTTGCAAGTAAAAGTCCAGATTCTACGAGTGATTTAAGATCTTCATTTACTACATCACCAATATAGTTTTCACCATTATTAACCATTTTTACTTTGGACTCTTGAATGTCAAAACCCAATGTTTTATAGCCTGCCCTAGCTTTTTCAACTGCTAGCGGTAAACCTACATACCCTAATCCGATAACTCCAAGTGTCGCTTCTTTATTTTCTAGCTTTTTAACAATATTCATTAATAACTCTCCCTTTCTTTATACCTTTTAGGTAAATGTACACTCGAAATACAGACTGCTAGAAATAACCAAAAGTTATATGACATCCAGAAAGTATTTGAAACAAATAATTGAACTACTCCAATGCTGAAGAATAACAAGGCTAGATCTCTTTCTGCTTTATATTTATTAATGAAGCTCAAGAAAGTGTATACAAAAAATATAATAATTAATATAGATCCCAAAATTATACCAAATTGAGCCAATAACTCTAAAAAAAGATTATGAGGATACGTACCATTTAAGAATTCTCGATCACCCAAAATTCCATGTCCCCATAGAGGATTTTCGAGTATTTTTTCCTTCGTAGCGTCATAAATAGGCCCCCTACCAGTTGAAAAATCAATATTATCATTTGTAAAAATTCTCAAAGTCCTACTATCCACACCAAGCGAAGTAAAAATTCTCTCTAGCATTATTATTATTTTGTCCAAATATAATAAACCAAACGAAATTAGGACACCAATTAATAAAGAGAACAAAATTGATTTTCCTTCTTTTCTTCTCCCATAAGTCTGAAATAAAATAGATAAAAGAATAAACACAATTATAGACAGCAAGGGGCCTCTAGAACCTATCATTAATATAGAAAGCACACCAAGAACCACTAAGATCAAGTCTAGTACTGAACGTTCTCTAAAAAACTTATATAAAAGTAAAATTACTGGTATAGATATATGGTATGAAAATACCATGTCATAAACATTACCTGTGCCTCTAATAAAGAAACTCACTATAAAAAACAGACCAATTAACAATTGTAAATAAGCTGATTTTAAAAGCATTTCTAAGAAAATCTTTTTATCTTGAATTGCTAGATAGTACAAAGCGGTTGGGAGGCAAATTATAAAAAACCAAAATAGGGTTTCGGGCAAATATTGTTTTATTTCAGGAAAAATCAACAGATTCATTAAAAAGATAGTAATAAAGAAAATGTATGTTAACAAGAAATAGTTCCCTATTCTTTTAAGTACTAGACTAAGATTTGCTAAATATAGAATACCCACTATACTCATGAAAAATAAACTAATTAAACCTCTAATCATTGGATTAACTATATTAAATAAATCCTTAAAGGTATAGTTTACCAACAATATGCACAATAAAAAAACCAAAACAAAACTTATTTTTTTATCCATTTTCTCATATGAAATCATTGCAAAGCCCCTTAATTTAGCTTAATGCTTTTCTGGATATTATTTCATATGAAAATGTCTCATAACCTTTAGTTAAAGCGATAGATCTCATACTTTCATATTTCTTCGTATCTTCCATTAAACTTTCGATGTTCATTCTTAATTCTTCGATATCATTATCCCAAAAAATACAATTACCACCTACATCGACATATTTCATGCCACTCCATTCTTTGCATATTAAAGGTAAACCACAGCATATAGCTTGTTCCCATAGAGCAGATTTTGATCCTGGAAAAACAGCTAAATCAGAAGCTAAATAATAGTTATAAACATCTTTACTATCTATCCATCCTATAAAGCTTACTCTTTTATCTTGGTGAATTTTTTGTAAGAGTTTTTCTTTAATGTTAGTGTTGATTGCCCCAAAAATAATAACCTTTATATTATCCTTATCTATTTTTTTAATCGCTGATAATAAAGCATCGATATTTTTTCTCTTAGTTATTTTACCTCCAGTTATAACCACAAAATCTTCCGCTGCAATATTTAAGTCATTCCTGATTTTATTTCTAATTTTGTTCTGATTTTCGAAATTTATTTCATCAGTATCTGCTCCTAGAAAGAGATATTCGATTTTTGAACTGGGAATGCTGTACATCTCTTCAGCGAAATATTTACAACCAGGAGCAATGGCATAAATTTTTTCAATGTTTTTTAACGATTTTTGAATGGCTCTCTTATAAATTATTTTATGTAAAAGCTCTCTCGATATAAAATTTTTTCCGCTGTTTGCCTCTGTAGCATGAGTATCAGCTATTAATTTACAATTCGGATGTTTTTCCACATATTTAGTTACATTATAGAGATCTAAAAATTGAATTCCATGACAAAAAATAATATCCGGATTTTCTCTTTCTAATAATTGATATGTTCCATCAAATATTTTTATTTTATCGTTAAAAAAACCCCAAAAGTTATATTTGTAATCAACTCTAATTACTTTAACACCATCATTATTTATATATTCTCCAACATCAACTGTACTTGGCTCACCATTTGTTTTGTTATATGTAAAAGTGGAAGCGATGATTGTTACTTCATGACCGTCTTTTTTGTTGTATTTTGGAATAAGATTCTCTTGGTATCCAAATTCATCAATATAAAAACTACTTAAACAAAGATGTACGATCTTCATAACTTTTTGTAGTCTCCTCTACAAACTTTTGGGTTTCATTAAAATAAACTGCCTTTGTTGACAGCGTTTTTTCATCTTCTTTCCACCACTCGGACTTTAGTAGAATGGATATGGTCTCCTCATCGAATCTTTTTCTAATTAGCTTTGCAGGATTTCCTGCCCATATTTCATATTCTCCTATGTCTTTTGTAACTACGGAACCCATTCCTATAACTGAGCCAGATCCAATAGATACACCACTTTTAATTAAACTATTACTTCCTATCCATACGTCATGGCCAATTACAGTTTTTTTATAAACATTAAAATCATGTTCTGAAAAATTTTTTCGTAATATATTTTTTCCTTTATGAAATACCGGTGATGTAGACACCCAATTTAACGGGTGGCTTGCTCCACCAATAATACAATTATCAGCTATAGAACAAAAATTACCTAGTTCCGCGTGTATTATTTGACAATCACTACCTATGTATGTGTATTTACCTAAACGACTTTGAGAAATCTCTGTGCGAGAACCTAATCTTGTTGTGGTATGTAGAATAGATTTATGAACACTAGGAATTTGTAACTTTTTGAGAATCTTCGAAATTACATATTTGATATTCATTTTATTTGCTCCATACCACCCGGTTTACATAGTCAGTGTATGACAAAATTATTCTTAGGACTTTTTCTGATACATTAGGCATACTATAATCGTTTACTTTATAAAGCGTTTCTTCTTTTTGTGATTCAAGCACTTTTAATCCTTGCACTATTCTTTCATAATTTAATCCTACCATCATAACTGAGGCTTCTTCCATTGCTTCTGGCCTCTCGTGAGCTTCTCTAATATTTAACGCCCTAAAGCCAAGAATTGATGCTTCCTCACTTATAGTACCACTATCACTTAGGACTGCTTTCGAATTTCTTTGAAGTTTTATGTAGTCATTAAACCCTAATGGTTTCATTAGTTTCACTAGTGGATTAAATTCAATACCTTTATCATTAATCATTTTTAATGTTCTAGGATGAGAACTCACAATAATTGGTAGTCCATGATTTTCTGAAAGTTTGTTCAAACTTCCTATTAGGTTATAAAAGTTTTTTTCAGAGTTAATGTTCTCTTCGCGGTGTGCAGAGACTACATAATATTTTTCCTTTTCTAAGTTGAGTTGTTTAAGAATACCGGATTTTTCAATTTGCTCTTCTCGCGATTTTAGTACTTCAAACATAGGGCTACCAGTTTTAATGATGCGGTCAGCAGGAATTCCTTCATTAAGAAGGTATTCACGTGCAATATCACTATAAGTTAAGTTAATATCTGCAATATGATCTACAATTTTTCTATTTGTCTCTTCAGGTACTCGTTGGTCAAAACACCTATTGCCAGCTTCCATATGGAAGATAGGAACATGCTTTCTTTTGGCAGCAATTGCCGAAAGACAACTATTTGTATCCCCTAATATAAGGAATGCATCTGGCTTATTTTCCTCCAAAACATGATCAATCTTTTTTAATACATTCCCTATTGTTTCAACAGCTGTTCCTGTTGCAGCTTCTAAAAAATAATCTGGTTTCCTTAAATTAAAATCATTAAAGAACACTTCATTTAATTCATAATCATAATTTTGGCCCGTATGTACTAATATATGTTCAATAGCTTCAGAGCTTTCAAGTCGATTTATCACAGCCGAAAGCCGGATAATTTCAGGTCGAGTTCCGACCACTGTCATTACTTTCAATTTTTTCATAATTAAACCTCCAAAACCATTGTATCAGGTTGCTCAGGATTGAAAATTTCATTAACCCACATTACTGTTACCATATCGGTATTTCCTGTATTTTCGATATTGTGAGTATAACCTACCGGAATATCTAAAACCTCTAGCTTATCTCCACTAACGTTGCACTCGATTATTTCAGATGAACCTACCTTCCTGAGTCGGATTACTCCGGTACCGCTAACAACTAAAAACTTTTCGTTTTTTGTATGATGCCAATGGTTTCCTTTTGTAATACCAGGCTTCGCGATATTGATTGAAACCTGCCCACGATCCGCTGTTTTAATAAATTCAGTAAAGGATCCACGATGGTCGATATTCATCTTTAACGGATAACTAAATTGGTCTTCTGGCAGATAACTCAAATATGTACTGTATAGCTTTTTAATAAATCCATCCGACATGTTAGGGATAGTAAGTTCTTCCCTGCTATGCTTAAATGACTGCAATAATTCTACAATCTCACCTAGTTGGGCTTCATGTGATATAGGTACTTCACAATAATCCCCGACCCTGTTTTCCTCCCCTTCAAGTGCATTAATCATTTCTGTAACCAAGTCGTCAATATAAACAAGGTTCAGCATAGTCGAAGGATCATTAACTCTAATAGGTATATCTCTAGAAATATTGTGGCAAAACGTGGCTACTGCGCTATTATAGTTAGGCTTGCACCACTTTCCGAATACATTTGGGAGTCTATAAACCAGTGCCTTTGCCCCTGTTTTTGCCTCATGCGCAAAAACTAAATCCTCTCCTGCCTTTTTACTTTTCCCATAGGCATTTTGTTTATCTGCTTGAATGGATGAAGTAATCATGACGGGACAAGCATTTTTATTCCTTGCTAAAAGATCTAATAATGTTGAAGTAAATTGATAATTACCTTCCATAAATTCATCTTCGTGCTTTGGGCGATTCACCCCCGCCAAATGAAAGACAAAATCAGCTTCTTTAGAAAATTTTTCAAGATCCTCTAGATTGTTATCTCGTGTAAATGGAAGAAGTGTATAATCACCTCTATGTTCAAGTTCTGCAATTAAGTTTCGACCGATAAATCCATTAGCTCCTGTAATTAGAACTCTCATCAGTGTCCCCACTCCTCCAGTTCTTTTTGTACATAATCAAGTGTAAGTAACCGCTCTTTGACTTCTTCAATCAATAAGCGTTTCGTATTATGCGAGTTGTATTCTTCTTCTGTAGATAATTCCCTATCCCCTTCGACAAAGTACTTATCGTAGTTCAAGTCACGTTTATCAGCAGGTACGCGGAAGAAGCCCCCTAGATCTTCTGCTACTACATGCTCTTCCCTTGTCAGAAGAGTCTCGTAAAGCTTTTCACCATGTCGGGTTCCAATAATTTTTATTTCATTCTCAGCGTTGAATAGTTCCTTAATTGCTTGTGCCAGGTCTCCAATAGTAGATGCCGGTGATTTCTGAACCATGATGTCCCCGGCCTCTGCATTTTGAAATGCAAACACCACTAGTTCTACCGCCTCTTCCAAACTCATCAGAAAACGGGTCATATGAGGATCGGTTACAGTAATAGGTTGGCCATTCTTTATCTGTTCGATAAACAGCGGAATAACTGATCCCCTTGATGCCATAACATTTCCATACCGTGTCCCGCAGATAAGTGTCCTTTCTGGACTGATAGTATTTGCCTTCGCGACAAAAACCTTCTCCATCATCGCTTTGGATATTCCCATTGCATTTATAGGATAGGCTGCTTTATCAGTAGAAAGACAAATAACCTTTTTGACACCACTCTCGATTGAACCTGTTAATACATTATCTGTTCCAATCACATTCGTTTTAACAGCTTCCATCGGAAAGAATTCACACGAAGGAACTTGCTTTAATGCAGCAGCATGAAAAACATAATCTACCCCATGCATTGCATTTTTCACACTAGCAAGGTCCCGGACGTCCCCAATATAGAATTTGAGCTTTTCGTTTTTATATTGCTTGCGCATGTCATCCTGCTTCTTCTCATCCCGCGAGAAGATACGGATTTCTTTTATATCAGTATGTAAGAATCTCTTCATTACAGCATGACCAAATGAACCAGTCCCACCTGTTATCAATAATGTCTTATCTCTAAACATAATTAACCTCTATTCTTAATTAAAGTGCTTTTCAAGAATTTTAACTGATCGCTCAACAGTAAAACTTTGTTCCAGGTATTTACGTCCGTTTTGACCTTGGGAACTTAAACTTTCATTTGCTGACATTTTTCTAATACTTTCTATAAAAGCCTTACTGTCACCTGACCATACCCATTCACCGCAATTGGCGTCCTCAATTAACTCTTTAATATCAGTAACACGATCAGTTGCAGCCAAGACGGGCTTGCCATATTCCATATAGGATAGAATTCTCGATGGGTAATTTGGTATGGTGAACCGAGAATCTAATATAATAAGGCCAACATCAATTTCTCTTGTGATTTGCTCGAACTTATCCCTTGGTAAATTTTCAAGTAATAAGGCATTTTTTATTTCATGTTCCTTAATCACATTATCTAACCTATATCGATCCGTCCCCCGGCCTATGAATAAGAAAAATATATCTTGTTCTTCCTTACATTCTTTAACCGCTTCACATAATAGTTCAATGTATTGAGGTCTTCCCATATTTCCTCCGAAAAGAAATACAGTTGCTTGTTTAGGTATTCCCAACTTTTCTCTCATTACAAGATTTGTTTCAGCAACCATGATATCTTGTACTTTTTTCGTATTGGGAAAGATTTCAACTTTTTTTGGATCTATTGATTCATTATTCGCAAGTATGAAGTTCCGATTGGCTTCCGACATAACCCCTATCCAATCCGCCGTACGGTATAATGCTTTCTCCTTTTTCGAGAAAAAAGTATATATAGGACTGCTTTTTTTCATAATCCCTAAATCCGCCGCATTTTGGGGGAAAATATCCTTTAACATTAAATACGCAGGGCAGTTGAAATGTCGCTTAGCCCAGGCAACTAAACTAGCATTTGTAACTGGAGGAGATTCAAATAGGATGAAGTCAAATTTTCTATTCTGGAGATGCCGCTTCATTTCTTTCTTCATAACTAAAGGCATCCTTAAGGAAGTGATTCCTTTTTCAATAAGGCTGACATCATAATAGTTTCCTGTTACAACTCTTAAAACTTCAAACCCTCGTTCATTACCGAGTTCTGTTTTTTCTTTGTTCCTTTTCTGTTCCGAAACAACAACCGTTATCTCATGCCCAGCTCCATGAAGTGCCTCTGCCAAATCCGTATAGATTGTAGCTCCTTTTTGCGGCTCTGGAAATGATGTGGCGATATAGAGCACTTTCACGATTTAATAACTCCTTTTATATTCAAGGATTGATATTCCAATTATGATAAATTTGATGGCTAGCCACCTGTTTACATCCCATCTTTTGATAGAAGTTTATAGCGCCAATATTCCTTAGTTGTGTTCCAACTTTTATTACCTCAATCCCTTTGTTTAACAACCAATTTTCCAAAGCTTTAAAAAGCCTTGTCCCAACGCCCTTTGCTCCTTTATCTCGTGAAACTGCAATTAACTCAATGACACATTTCCTATTATTAATTGAGTAGAGCAAATAACCGTTTACTGACTTTTTCTCATCATAATCTACTGCAAAAAACTTATCTTGACGATTAAAGGCATTACGAAGCCATTCATAATAGACTTGATCTCCCCCCCTGCTCCTAAGGCCTGGATCTTCTACGAACTTCGAAAATCCGAAATCCGAAAGTTTAAGTATTTCATCATTTTCTTCCATCATGGAAGAAATCACTATACTATTAGATTCCTTTGACGGCTGCTCAAATGCTGTTTTTTTCTCAAATTGAATATTAACATCCGATAGAAACGCATTTGTTTCTTGTCCTATGTACTGAGCATTTAATGGCTCGGAATTTTCATTGACAATAGAAACAAAATCATAGTTGTTGATTTCATGCTTTATTTGTTTCCAGTCACTTTTTTGAACTGGCTCGCTTAGAATTACTTTTGCACAACTAATTCCAAAAAAGGATGTATCCCAGTCAAGCTTCTGAATTTTATAAGGCGACTCCAAAAGATAAACCTCTTCCCAGTTATTTTTTCTCCTCTTCGGAGGTTTCAATAAAAACAGATTCTCTTTTAAGAATAGAGAAGACAGTTCTAATAAAAATACGGACATCGAATAGAAAACTCAGATGATCTATATAATAAATATCGTTTTTAATACGTTGCTTCCAAGGAATTGTATTGCGGAAATAAGCTTGATTATATCCTGTAAGTCCTGGTCGAACCTCTAACTTTCTCGACTCGTCCCCTTCGTACAACTTAAGGTGTTCCGGCAAGTCTGGTCTAGGTCCTATAATGCTCATATCCCCCTTCAAAACATTTAAAAGTTGGGGAGTTTCATCCAAACTAGTCTTCCTTATGAACTTACCAATCTTAGTTAGTCTTGGATCATCTTCTGCATTGAAAGTGGATCCATCTTCATTCCTCAAATCAGGAGCGTTTACCTTCATAGAACGAAACTTGTACATTTTAAAAACTTTACCGTTGCGCCCCAATCTCTGAGCATTATAAAATATCGGCCCCTTATCTTGGAGGTATATCAGTGCACCAATCACAGCTAATACAATCAAGAAAAATGGTAACGCTACAATTGCAACTACTATGTCTAGAATTCGTTTTATAACAGACTTATACATTAACTATGCACCTCACAAAGCATTAATTATTGCTTTAAATTTCTGGGTAACATAGTCAACGTCACTAGTAGTCATTAAAGTGTTTAACGGTAATGTTATCTCATTTTCATATTGTCGGAATGCGTTTGGGTATTCATCAATGTCAAAGCCTAATCTTTGATATGCAGTTAACATCGGAAGTGGCTTATAGTGAACATTGCACGAGATTCCAGCTTCAGCCATTTGAACAATGATTTCATTTCGCTGTTTCTCTTTAATCCCTGGCACCCTTACAAAGTAAAGGTGGCCTGAAGATGTATAGTTGTCACTGTAATGGAGCAGGGAATCGATTTTGATTTCTAAAAGCCCCTCATTGTACCGCTCAATCAATTCTTCTCTCTTCTTGAGCAAGTCATCATACCTTCGAAGTTGAACTAGTCCAATCGCTGCTGTGATATCGGTCATATTACACTTATAAGCCGGGAAGATAATGTCGTATTCCCATGCTCCCTTTTGCGTTTTTGCCAAGGCGTCCTTTGATTGACCATGTAAGCTATACAACATATATTGTTGATAAATCCAATCGTCATCGAGTCCCCGATCATTTCGCCAAACAACAGCTCCACCTTCTGCGGTCGTCAAGTTTTTCACCGCGTGAAACGAGTAGCAAGTGAAGTCTGCAACTTGTCCGCACTTTTTTCCACTTCTTTCAGCTCCTAGTGCATGAGCTGCATCAGCCATTACAATGACGCGATCAAATTGTTTTTGTATATCGTTTTTCGCTTGATATATTTCTTTTTTGTCTTCAACCGCACGGTAAATCGCTGCGTAGTCACACATTCTCCCTGCGATATCCACAGGAATAATAACCTTTGTTTTCTCCGTAATAGCTTCTCTGAGTTTGTTGTAATCCATCTCATAAGAGTCTTTTGCTGTATCTACCAGTATTAACTTTGCACCTACATGCGAAACTACTGATGCAGAAGCAGTATAAGTATAAGCCGTTGTAATGACTTCATCCCCGGGCCCAACCCCCAAGATACGTAATGTCATTTCCATAGCTGCAGTTGCTGAATTAAGGCAAACTGCGCGATTAACGCCTACATACTCAGCGATTTTGCGTTCAAATTCTTTTGTTCTCGGACCCGTTGTAATCCATCCTGATTCTAGTGCCTTTA
Source organism: Bhargavaea beijingensis (assembly GCF_900101985.1). Lineage (GTDB taxonomy): Bacteria > Bacillota > Bacilli > Bacillales_A > Planococcaceae > Bhargavaea > Bhargavaea beijingensis. The sequence goes on along the minus strand of NZ_FNAR01000002.1, from coordinate 247,060 downwards.
TAACTTCAGCAATTTCCTCTTGAGTAATATCAGGAGGTGAGAATGGAATTACTTTATTATCCGTTCTGCTCATATCAGTTCCCTCTCTCCCATTTCTGTTCACTTAATAATGAACAGTGCGGTGCGATGTTTTTGCTAATCACACCGCTCTGTATATAAAATGTAACAAGTTATTATTAAGCTGTAGTAAATTCCTTAATAGGTGATTCAGGAATTTTTCGATTAGCCAAGGAAACCAAGGTGTTCTTCAGTTCGTCCTCTTTCATGTCAAGCAGTTTGTCCAGAATGTATTGTTGTTCCGAACTGCCAATTGGCGTAGCGCGTCCGATATGAATTTTCGGGAAGATCTGTTCTCTCTGGATTTCAGATGGATCCAGTAGTTCCTCGTAGAGTTTCTCTCCCGGTCGCATGCCTGAGTAGGTGATACCGATATCTTCGACCTCATAGCCTGAAAGGTTGATGAGGTTCTTGGCAAGGTCGACAATCTTAACGGGATCTCCCATATCCAGAACGAATACCTCTCCCCCATTGGCGAGTGAGCCGGCCTGAATAACAAGCCGGGATGCTTCCGGGATTGTCATAAAGTATCGGGTCATACGCTCGTCTGTAACCGTGACTGGTCCTCCTGCAGCAATCTGCTTTTTGAAGAGCGGGACCACAGAGCCCCGGGAACCCAAAACGTTACCGAACCGGACAGCTGCAAATTTCGTTTTGCTGTTCTTGGCTAAGTTTTGGACGACCATCTCGGCAAAGCGCTTAGTTGCGCCCATGACATTCGGTGGGTTGACTGCTTTGTCTGTTGAGACAAGGACGAAGTGGCCCACTCCGAATGTATCTGCAGCTTCTGCCACATTTTTCGTACCAAAGATGTTGTTTTTAACAGCTTCAAATGGGTTTGCTTCCATAAGTGGAACGTGTTTGTGCGCCGCGGCGTGATAGATCACGTCTGGTGCGTGTTCGGCGACTGTATCAAAGATACGTTCCCGGTCTTGTACATCTGCGATAATCGGAACAATTTCAGTTGTGGACTGCTTAAGTCCACGAAGTTCGCGGTCAATCAGATAGATTGAGTTCTCGCCATGGCCAAGAAGCAGCAATTTTTCCGGCTTGAACTTCATAACCTGCCTACAGATTTCAGAGCCGATGGATCCGCCTGCCCCCGTGACAAGAATCGTTTTGTTCTCGAGCTTGTCCGCGATGGCTTTCATATCCAGTGCCACTTCTTCACGCCCGAGTAGATCTTCAATTTTTACATCACGGATGTCATTGACAGAAACCTTGCCGGTCATAACGTCTTCAATCCGTGGAATCGTTTGAGTTCTGGCGCCTGTCTCGACACAGACTTTGGTGAGCTCCGCCATCTCCGCCTTGGACATGGATGGAATCGCGATGATGATGTTCTCTATGTTGTGCGCTTTGACGAGACGGGGGATGTCTTTTGCCCCGCCGGCAACGTTTACCCCGTAAATGTCTAGGTGTTGCTTCGTCTTGTCATCATCAACAAACAGGACTGGCATCAAGCCGTTCTGAGGATTCTGCTTCATCTGACGAACGACCATTGTACCGGCCTGTCCGGCGCCGACGACCATCGTGCGTCTTCCGCCGAGCTTCAAGCGTTTCGTAATGGAATCGCGGTATACTCTCCACATAAAACGGGAACCGCCGATCAGAAGCATATGTAGCATCCAAGTGATTGCAAGTGCCCGTACATAAACCTGGCCGAGTCCAATAAACTGAACAACCGCAATGGCCGCAATCGAAATGGTTACCGCCTTAAAAATTGCTTTCAATTCTCCGACCGAAGCGTACGCCCAAGCTTTTTTGTAAAGACCATAGAAAGCGGCGGTCAGATGATGGGCAATAAAGATGGTTAGTGCGCTGATCAGCAGCGTCTTGGACTGAACCACATTCATATTCGGATTCAGGATGAGGAAGCTGATATAAATTGAAAAAAAGACAATGCAGGAGTCGATGAACCCTAACAGCATTAGACGTTTTGGATGAGTCACACACCTAACTCCTTTCTGACATCCACAAGAATATTCCAGCGGTGACTATTATACTACCACTTGCATATAATTGGAACATAAAACAACCATATATTTACACGTTATCCGAAGATAAACCACTTTTTTTTGCCTTTCGGGTCTTCCGGTTCCAATAATACCGGGTCGCGCTTCTCCAAAATCCGCGCGTTGTTCTCCAGCATGATGTCGACCATGTCAGCACGGCCCTTTTTTTCCAGATAGGAGAGTCCCTCATCAAAATGGAATCCTCGTTTGTCAGTGTTATGAGCGTCCGATCCATAGAAATGGACAAGGTGGGAATCAATCAGCGTGAGTGCGGCATCTTTAATTCGCGAGCCGAATGTGCCGCACACTGCACCCGCCGTTACCTGTGCGAGAGCACCATGGTTGACAAGTCGGTACAGGCGCTGCGGTTTTTCGACAATCGCTTTGTTGCGTTCCGGGTGGGCGATAACCGGGATGAGGCCGCGGTTCATCAAATCTTGGATAATGCCGACTGTATAGTCCGGAACGCCCTGGCTCGGGAGCTCCAGCATGACGAACTTGGAGCCGGCAAGCGTCAAAATCTCACCGGCATCGAGGCGTTCAGGAAGGTTGGCGTTCAGCCGGATCTCGTGGCCCGCATGCAGCCGGATACCCAGGCCTTCCTTTCCAGCCGCTTCACGCAGCTGATCGACGCCATTATAGACACGATTGGCGTCAACATGAAATTGCGGATGACACGCATGGGAAGTTGCGATGATTTCGGTAATGCCTTCTTCGGCCGCCTGGCGTAGCATCTTCATAGATCCGGATAGTTCTTCAGGTCCATCGTCAACACCGAACAGAATATGTGTATGCATATCGATCATAGGGCTTACTTCCTTTCCTGAACGTTCAAAAGAGTAAGAGGCAGGCCTCTTACTCTTCTGTTCCGTAATACTGGTAATAGTTTTGATCTTTATCCATCTCGAAGTTATTCATTACTGCGCCGAGGATGCGGGCCTGAGCATTCCCCAGCAGTTCCTTTGCTTTCTTTACGTTTTCTTTCTCTGTAATGCCTGTGTTCACGACGAGAAGTGTTCCGTCCACTTTGTTCGCCAGGATTTGTGCATCCGTCACTGAGAGGACCGGCGGCGCATCAAAAACGATCAGATCGTATTGCTGGGCCATCTCGTTCATGAGAACGGTCATCGACCGCGAGCCAAGCAGTTCCGCCGGGTTCGGAGGGATGGGCCCGCTTGTGAGGATGTGAAGGTTCGGGGAGATCTCCGATTCCCTGATAACCTCGCCCGCCAGTCTCTGCTGGGTAAGGACACTGGACAGGCCGGCCGCATTGGTCAGGCTAAACGTGTATTGGACGGTCGGCTTTCGCATGTCCGCGTCAATGAACAGCACCCGCTTGCCGTCCTGCGCAAAAAGAGTGGCGAGGTTCGCGGATACCGTCGACTTCCCATCGCCCGGGAGTGCAGACGTCACCAAAATAGTTTTTAGTTCCTTGTCGACTGCAGAAAACGTGATGTTTGAACGGAGCGTGCGGAACTGTTCGGAAACGACCGACCGGGGGTTCGCCGAGACAACGAGTTTACGCGCGCGCTGCTCCAATTGCTTTTTGGATGATTGTTTTCTTCTTGCCATCGATTAACCCCTCCTTCTCCTCGTCCGGACAACATTTGCCACGTTTACATCGGAATCCGGAATCGGACTGATCATGCCGATCACCGGCAGCCCTGTCAGTTCCTCGATGTCATCTTCCGTCTTCACTGTCGTATCCAGATATTCCAATAGGAATGCAATGCCGATGCCAATCATAAGGCCGATAACCGCTCCGATTGCCATGTTAAGCATCGGATCCGGTTTCACCGGAGACGGATTGGCCGGCATGACGGCAGGTGACAAGATGTTGACGTTATCCACGTTCATCAGCTGTGGGATCTCCTGTTCGAAAACAGTGGCAATTGTGTTCGCAATCTCGACCGCCTGTTTCTGGTTCGGATCCTGTATGGTCACCGTCACCACTTGAGAGTTCTGTTCGCTGTTGACAGTAACTTTCTCGTTCAGTGAGCCGGCAGTCTCATCCAGCCCGAGTTCCTCGATCACTTTGTTCAGGATCGCCGGACTTTTGATGACGACGTTGTATGTATTAATTAATTGGAGGTTGGTCTGGATATCCTGCGCAGTGAACGCTTCGGATTGACGCTCCGTCTGATTGACCAAAATCTGCGTGGATGCCTGATAGATCGGCGTCATCACAAGGAAACTGATGACTCCGGCAATGGTGGCTGCAATGACCGTGCTCATGACAATCAGCCAGAGCCGCTTGCGCAGCGTCTTAAACAAGTCCTGAAGACTGATGGTTTCTTCCATTCTCACTTGTGCCCCTTTATCTTTCTTTCAATAATTGTCTATAACTTCCTCAGTATATCACGCTCTCCCCACAAATTGTGACAATAATTTCATCTATCTGCTAAAATGAGAGAGAAATCATGCATTTTTACATTCTGTTAACAAATTGGCGAAAGGAGGATCCAGCTTTTATGAAGAAAGGACCTGCCACCGTGCTGGTGCTGGTTGCCTGTGTCTTAGTTCTCGCAGTCAGCTACCTGTCCTGGAATGCAAAAGTTGAAGAAGCGGCCGCCGAACCGGCAAACCGGCCGATCAAGCAAGAGCAGCCGGCAAAGAAAACTGGTGACCAGGCTGCGGATCCTGAAAACGAAAAACCCGCAGAGAAAGTGGCGGCTCCGTCAGGGGAGGAACTCTCAAGTCTGACAGCCAACCTGCCGGAAAGCACGGTTGAGATGCTGATGAGCCGTCTCGATGCCGGCGAGCCGGTCCAGTTGCTCGCCGTCGGAAGCAGCTCCTTCGAAGCACCCGCCAACCAATTGGCGGATGCATTGGATGATGCGTACGGAGATTGGATTGAAACCGATGTCCAAACATTCGGAGGAACGTCTGACACCTTCCTGAGCAAAGAGGTCGGAGAAATTGACTGGGGCAAAGGCTATGACCTCGTCATCTACGAGCCGTTTACGCTTTATAACAATGGACTTGTCACCATTGAAGACGAACAGGAAGATGCCCTTGAATTGCGAGGCCGAGTTGTTGAGGAAGTCAAAGACGCCACCTTCTTTATCACACCGCCCCAGCCGATTCATCAGCCCAATTACTACATGACCCAAATCAATGCTCTTCGGGAGTTTGTAGAGGCAAAGGACATCCCATTCATCGATCACTGGAATCAGTGGCCGGGCGTGGACTCTGAAGAGATTCTCGACTATGTGGATGATGAGTATGAGCCGACCGATAAAGGTGTAGAGGCTTGGGCTAAGAGTCTGAAAGAGTACTTTATTGCATCTTGATATGCAAAAGAAGCTGTCACCCTTTTGTCGGGCGGCAGCTTCTTTTTTAGAAAATCATTCTGCTGTTTTTCTGGTGTCGAACCCCCTGATGAGGAGGGCGGTCAAGAAGACGAACAGATAGTGGATCGGATGAACCCGGAACAACTGATCCTCGACCATTTGGTGCGTCAGCAGGGCAACAAGGAATGCGGCTATGAACAGCACAGCCGCAGGCTCTACCCTGCTCCTCAGTCGCCACACGATAAGCACAGCTATCATGCCGAGGAACAAGAAAAACAGATGGAGTCCGACAAAGCCGGTTTCCGCAAGCAACTTCAGATAGAAACTATGCGGTCCGATTCCGATGCCCGCCTCTTTCAGGACTGTGCCCGACATTCCAAAACCTGTTCCAATCACAGGGTGTTCCTGTGCAACCTGGAAAATGTATGACCATGCCATCTCCCGCCCGTTCAGTCCGCTGCCTATCCTGGTTGACACCCGCTCCGCAGCCGACCATCCGACAAGCAACAAAGCTCCTAGCGGGATGATGGAAATCAGCAATCCTTTTTTTGAAAGCTTTAGCTTTTGCGGAACACCTTTCGTGACTGCCACATAAAACACGACGGATGCGGCAAGCGCGACCATCGACCCTCTGGACTCCGTGAGGAGTAACACTCCGGCATTCAGGATTAATACAGGAACAAACAGCCAGGTTCTGATGATCCGCTCCCGCTTCAGATAAAGCAGCGCCAGCAGGGCGAAGAACACCCAGATGCCGAGCGTATTTGGATTGTGCGTCAGGCCGGTTAGGCGCGGTCCCAGATATCGTTGATCCATCACAATTGATCCGACTTCCACAGCCAGCCAGCGCCCAGCCTCTACCGTCCGGTCACCGAATGCCCAACCGACGAGCGTGTACAGCGCATGTGCTGTGCCCGCTGCGGCGAGGATTGCCATAACGGCGGTCAGCAACAGCTTCGGACGGCGGGCGTAAAGCACACCCAACAAAATCGCCGCTGTCGGGAAGAGGATCTTCAGATAATATTGCAGCGAAAACTCCGGATCAGCCACGATCAGTGTGCTGATATATCCCCAGGCAAACAGCAGGATCAGCGGCACTTCCGCCCGGGCAACAAATGGCCGGTCCGGTGCTTCCTCCGCCATCGGCTTCAGCAAAAAACAATAGCCCGCCGAGCATTACTGTACTGATCAGGAAAGACGAACTGAACATGCCGAACGTCTGGAGCATGATCAGGGCGAACAGCAAGATGATGAATGGATCGATGGCCAGTTTCCGTTTGCGACGATCGGGAGTTTTTGGCTCGGGGCTGTCTCCCGGAATCGGGGTATTGGACATATTCGCTCCCTCCTTCCAAAAACCGGACCGGCCCCCTATAGTGGGGCCGGTCCATTGGTTTATTTGATTTCCAGATGCTGTTTCAATTCAGACGAAATCGCATTGAGTTCTTCGTCATTCATCATGTAGTACCAGACGCCATTGATCGTCTGCCCCTGGCCTTTTTCCACATACAGCTGATCCACCTGGCCGATGGCGCCGCGGTAATCCTGCAGGCCGAGCATTTCATCCATCGTCATGTTCGTGCGGATGTTCTTGCCGACCGCTCCGAAGATGCTCTGATAGTTCAGGAGGCTGTTGGCGGAAGCGCCTTTCTTGATGACGCCCATGATGACATCTTTCTGGCGGTCCTGACGGCCGAAGTCGCCGTTCGGATCCTGCTTCCGCATACGAACGTAGGCAAGCGCCTCTTCCCCGTTCAGTTCAACCTGGCCTTCCGGGAAGGTGTACTGGCCGGATGAGAATGCGAGGTTGTTTTGCACGGTGACGCCGCCGACCGCGTCAACAATGTCCTTGAAGCTTTCCATATTCACTTGGACCACATAGTCGATCGGGATATCGAGCAGGTTCTCCATGCTGTCCATCGCCATCTCGATGCCGCCGAATGCGTAGGCATGGTTCAGCTTGTCCTTCGTGCCCTTGCCGACGATCTCCGTGTATGTATCCCGCGGGATGCTGACCATCTTCGTCGTCTTATCCTGCGGATTCACAGTGAGGACGATCATCGTATCGGAGCGGCCGCGGTCCCCTTCCCGCTCATCGACACCAAGAACGAGTACAGAAAACGGCTCCTGATCACTCAGGCTTACCGGCTTCTCACGCTTATCCGACGCCTCACGGTCAATCGGCTCATGCACCGTATCCAGCGTATCCTTGAAGTCTTTATATACCACCGCCGCATACACACCGACCACAGCCAGAATCAGAACAATCGGCCCGACAATCCAAGGCCAGATCCGGCGCTTCTGTTTTTTCCGGCGCCGTCTTTTCTTTTCTTCCATATCTCATTCCCCTGTCTTTCTGATAGTAAAGTGTAAACATTGTTAACATTATAATCGATGTGAAGGAAAAAGGCTCTATGTAATGTGAAAAAATTGGCAGTGCACAGGTTGTCACTGATTGGACGGGACCGGTGAGCGGGAGGTTCCCCCGCAAAGAAAAAGACCCCCGGTGCGGCCGGAAGCCTACTCTGAAAGATGGATGTTTCGTTGGCCAAGCTCTTCCCGGACCGCATTCTTCACCAATTCTGGCCCCGCACTTCCATACAGCTTGATCAGTTCGGAAGTCGTCATGCTCTGGAACCGCTCCCGGAGAGCCCCTTCCCTGTCAACCGGCTTGGAACGGTACGTCTCCATCCACTCCACCGCCAAAAAATAAAACTGCGCCTCCGTGATCTCCAACAAGTTCTGTCCCACCATGACCCCTCCCCTATACTTGTATATAGAGAGCTTGGCCAATAGAGTGACCTGTTATACCTGAAGACAGATAGTCAGTGAGTGATGACGGCGGCGGGGTGAGTGGTTACCTACCGATAGCAAGTGATTACCTCCACAGTGCGGGGGCTCAGCTAGCGGGTGTGGCATCCTGTTCTTGAAACCGGGTGCCCGAGTGCTTCCAAAACGGCGGGGAGTGCTTCGAACGGGGACGCGAGTGCTTCCAAAGGGATGGCAGCCGGCGAATCATGGCGGCGGCGGGGCGAGTAGTTACCTACCGGGAGTGAGTGGTTACCTCTTCCACGGTCTCCCTACGCGGCTTTCCCTTCCTGATTTCCAGTCCATCCAGATCGGTATAGGGGTTCAGTGTGTAGGCGGTCCCGGTGGAAGCGCCGATAATGCGCAGTTCATGCCGGTTGAGGATTCGGCTGGCGGCTTGTTTTGTCTTTAATTTGGCGAATGCCCGAAATTGGGCGTTGTTGAGCGTCGGGTGGATCAGCAGGAGCCAGTGGAGGATCAGTTGGCCGTAGTCCTTCTTATGGTCGCGGTTGCAGTTTTTGCAGTGGCCGGTGCGCTCGGTGGCGCGGGTGAGCGGGTCGTGGCAGACCGGGCAGAGAAACCCTCGTTTCAAGCGGTTCGGGTTGATGCCGAGCCGCTTGCAGACGGGTTCCCAGGCGAGCAGGTTCTCCTGGAGACCGAGTTTTGCGGCGAGTTGCACGAATGCCTCGGCAGTCAGACAGTCGTCGAGTTCCCTGTACGCCCTTTCCAGGTAAGCCGGAATCTCCCTGACTAGGATGATCGGAGATTCCGCCGGCAGCCCTTCCCACCGGTTCGTCGAAGCGAATGCGACCGTGCCAAAGACCCGCAGGTCGATTCCCCGCGCACCAAGCCACCCCTTCAGCGCATGGATCTGGCTTTCAAGCTGCACGGCCGGGCACGGAAAAGCGGTTACGGACCCGTCCCGCTCCGTCCGCTCGATCCGTTTAGGCGCTTGCAGATACCGGAGCACGCCCTTGTATTTCTTTGCCTCGATCAGCCAGATCGCCCGCTGTGTCAGGATAAACGTGTCGATCTGGACGAACTCGCCCGGTGCCGCTTCAATCTGGACATCGGTGAACACCACTCCCGGAATCCGCGTCCGGCGCACGTACTTGTCCGACGCAATCTCCCCGAAATAGCCCGCCTGCTGGCGGTACAGCTCCTCCCTCACCTCATTCAGCTCCGGCATCTTGACCCGCTCAACAGCGCGCTCCAGCGCATACAAGTAAATCGGATAACGGCGGATGACTTTTATGGTGATTCCCCCTTTCGGAATCACCATAACAGGCAAAGCGCCAGGTTGACGAACCGGCATTTTTCAATTTTGAAAGCGAATTCCGCCTTAAAATCCAATATTCAGAGGCTAAAAAAACAGGAAACCCTTGCAGGCAAAAGGATGAGCATTTATCCAAAATTGAAATTTGGCAGTTCGGGCGTGAGTGGTTGCCCCCGGCACGCGAGTGATGACCTGACTGTCTTCCATCCCTCGGAAAAATGGTGTTTAATAGTTTTATCCATACGAAAGCAGGTGCAAGCAGATGATCAAAGAAACACTCAGGGAAGCACTCATTGCGGCGGCAGCCATTTTTGTCTTGAAAAGCATCACCAAAGTGCTGAACAACCCCTCTTATTTCTCGGAGATGTTCGCGGACGGCGCCGTGAGCGCAGCCATGGCACTGATCGCCTCCTACATTGTCATTTTCATCTTCCTGTTCCTCCTGATGCTTGCAGTGAAAAAGTTCTCCAAGCCGCGGAAAACCGCAAGAAAGTAAAAAAGGGCTGTCGCCTGACAGCCCTATTCCTCCTCAAATGTATCCTTCTCATATCTATTCCGCTCCAGAACCTGGCCGTCCTCATCATGGATCAGCATCTCCGATTCCTCACGCATGGCGATGTCCTCCGCGATTTTGACCGCCTCTTCCTGTGTCTGCACAAAACAGAACGGCTCCGGCTCGCCTTCACCTTGGATCGCCCATTTTCCATCCATTGGAATCACATGCTGGCTCTGAGCCATCAGACTCACTCCTTCAGTCGAACTTCCAAATTATCTTCTCGAGCGCCCCCGAACCTTATTTGAGGATCCGGGCTGGCACTGTGACCGTGACTTCGTGGCAATGTCATGATAAAGAGGTTCCGGGCCGATGTCAAACCGCCGCAAACCTATGAATCTCGGATTTTCCAGTGAGTGGTTACCTGCGACGGGTGAGTGGTTACCACGCAATACGAGCGCTTCCAAGTCACCCGAATGCGCATACGGCAGAATCCTCTTCATACTACGGCAAATAACTGCAGCTTTTCTGTTCTGACAGAGAGCTGCTTTTTTGATGTTCCGATGCTAAATTATTTGCAATCAATTACCCCACGCTCAGCTCAGGCAGATCTTCCTGTAATTCCCTAGGCTTTATCCTAATTAGGTATGTCCATTCACTCTCCAGTGGTTACCCCGCCGCCATGAGTGGTTACCTCCGCCTCCGCCCCCGCCCCCGCCTCCCTTACCGCTCCCGCTCCGCATGCACCAGCAGCCGCTGGTAGTTTTGCGGGTACGGGTGGCAGGTAAGGAGAGTGGCGAGGTCTTTGCCTTCCTGGATTTCGAGGGAGTCGGTTTCGTCTGGGTAGATCACTTGCTGGGAAGTGACCCGGTAGGTGAGTTTGCCGTCGATCGTATGGACGTAGAAGAGGTCGCCGGGCCGGAGCTGGTCGAGGTGGCGGAACATCGTTTTGGTCCACATGCCGCGGTGGCCGGCGAGGACCGTGTGGGTGCTCGTGCCGCCGAGCGGCAGCGAGGAGCCTTCGACCTGGCCGATCCCTTTGCTGAGCACGGCTTCCGATGAGCCCAGGTAAATCGGGGTATGGAGATTGAGCTTCGGGATTTCAAGTGCTCCGAATGCATCTTCGTCTCCGAATCCCATCGTTTCGTTATAGGAAACCATCAGGGCCTGCTGGTCCCCCCACGGGTCGCGCAGTCCGTCGAGGTCTTCATGGATGTCTTCATTATAACGCCGTGCGCGCTTCATCAGTTCGGTGATGTCCGAATCCGACATGCCGTCCAGGACGGTCCTGAAATCCTCCGCCTGGCGGTGCTGCAGTTCGCGGTTGACGAGCTGGGCGATGTGCGGGTAGGCCATGATCACAAGCCCTGCAGCGAACAGCAAGATGATCCCCTTATACTTCTTCACGTTTCGCCACCTTCTTTCTGACCAGATAGATGATGAAGCCGAGAACGAGCGCGGCAAGTGCGTACGGAACCCACTGCCGCTTTTCTTCCTCCGCCGCGATCGTTGCCTCGTCTTCCGGTTCAAACGGAACGCGCTTGCCGGTGACGAGCAGCCGGTGGGTGTTGATCATATACGGGTCGCACGTCAGGAGCGTGACCAGTTCTTCCCCTTCCTTCATCTGCAGCCAGCCGGTTTCATCGGGAAGGACCGCCTCGATATGCTGCACTTCATAGGCCATCGTGTCATCGAGCACCTTCACGTAAAACGTATCGCCGACTTCCATCTTGTCCAGATGGCGGAACATCTTGGCGGTCGGCAGCCCGCGGTGTGCCGTGAGGACACTGTGGGTGCCGGGCTTGCCGGTCGGAAGCGACGATTGCTCGAGATGGCCGGCCCCCTGTGACAGCACTTCCTCGCTCGTGCCATGGTAGATGGGCAGATCGGCATCGATTTTCGGAATCTCCACCGATCCGATCGCCGGCCCGATGTTCAGCGCATCGTAGTAGCTGCGGCTTTCTTCTTCTTCCCCGGACCCTGCCCCTTCGGCAAACGGATCGATGAACTCGTGATCCATTCCGGCCAGTTCCTCGTTGTGCCGGTCCGCCTTTTCCTTTTCCAGCCGGATCTTCTCCGCAGTCATGCCTTTGACCGTCTTGTCGTACTCGCGGATGACGGACTGGTGGACTTGCGTGGAAAACAGGTTGGAGACGATCGGATAGGCAAACACCCCCAGCCCGATCAGGAATATCACGATCAGCACCATCTTTCTCTTCATGCGGCTCCCCCATCCCCGTACGCTCATTTCCATTGAACACCCGTCCACCCGTGGACCGGCCTTCAATAAAAACAAACAGGGGAGAAGTGAATTCTCCCCTTCTTTATTAGTCTTTCGTCGTATCTGTTTGGCGCCGGCGCATGAAGAGCACGGATGCGCTCATCATGAGCATGAGGCCGACCCCTGTGAAGAGTGTGGTTCCGAGACCGCCGGTTGTCGGGAGGACCCAGGCGGACTTGGAGTTTTTGACCTCAGCTTTTGCTGTCTCATCGTCCACTATCTTAATTTCGATCGCTGTTGTCAGGAGGCGATAGGACTTCAGGTTGCCTTCGCCATCCGTGTACGTCGGTGCCTTTGTCTCGTGGAGATAGTAAGTGCCCGGCGTGAGTCCCGTGATGTCGAACGTTCCGTCTGCACGTGTCTTTAAGGTCTCAAGCGGCCCGTTGTAAGTGTTTCCGTTCCACTTGACGACATCGCCCATCGCAGAAGTATCGATGATGTTTTTGCCTTCTTTATCGGAAGTGAGTTTGAATTCCGCTCCCTTCAGTTTCTTGCCGTCTGCCGCATCAATCTTGATCACGTTCAGGTTACCCTGTGTCGGTGTGACGACCGGCGGTGTTTCCGGTTCTTCTGGTTTTGCCGGCCCGTCGATGGTGGACCAGCCAAAGCTGTTGTCGAAGTCGAGCTTGACGGTGTTCGGGATGCCGTCTTCTGCGATGGCGTCCGGCTTGATCTTTGCGTCGAAGGTGATGGTGATTTTGCCGCCTCCGGTCAGCTGTTTCGGATCTGCAGTCCACTTGAGTGTCTGGCCGTCCTGGGTGAACGTGAAGCTACCCTCAGGCGCTCCGGTCACTTTCCAGTTACCGGCATACGTCAGGCGTCTGTCGAGTTCATCCGTGACGACGAGCGCTTTGTACAGATCGATATCTTTAGGGGTATTGATGGTGATGTTGTAGCTGTACACCTTGTCGCGGTCGAAGTCGAGCTCCTTCTCGCCGTTGGCGTCCTTGTCGACCGTCGGGATCACGTAGTTGGTGACGGTGCCATTTTCCGCAAACCGGGCGACGTTGTCCCAGACCACTTTGATTTCTTGTTTTTCGCCGACTTTCTTCACGGCAAACGCGACTTTTGTGGTGTTCAGCGCGTAGCCATCCGGAACGGCGGTTTCCTGGAAATAGTACTTGCCTGCTGCCAGGCCCGAGACGCTGATCAGGCCGTTGTTATCGGTGGTAAGTGCGGGAACTTCATTGTTTTCGTTGTCCACGGCCGGAGAACCGTCTTCATTAAAGAGCTTGAATGTGACGCCTGCCAGCGGTTTCCCGTTCTCATCCACCTTCTTCAGTTCTACACCGGAACGGATCGTTTCGTTTTTCGGGTAGATGTGGACGTTGTAGTTGAGCGCATTCCCTTCCTTGTTCGTCATCGGGATGTCGACGTAGAAGATTTCTGTGTTCAGGACGATATGATCAGGGCCGTTTGTTTCCTTCACTCCATAGCGGCCGAGCTCGAGGCCGTTCGCCTTCGTGAAGGTGACGGTTCCGTCAGCGCCTGTCGTGCCTTTGATTTCAGCGCCGCTCTTTTCTGTCCATGTATCGGTTTCAGGATTATAACTGTGCGTCTGGGTCAGGGTGAATTCGACACCTTCGACAGGCGTGCCCTCAGCATTTTGCCCGGGATTCCCGTCCCCTTCATCACCGGCACCCGTTCCCGGCTCTTGCTCGAATTTGTGGATGGTGAGGCTCGGGTTGTCCGCAGACCCCGTTGTCGTGTAGGCAAACGCCATCTGGGGAATCAGCAGCGCCATGAACAGCAGCAGCGCCGACCAGAGTCGGAGCGATTTTTTTCGTTGTTTCATTTCCATTCTCCTCTCACTCGTACATTCTCTTTTTTCTTCCGCAGCGTGAACACCGCCGCTGCCATCATCATGACGCCCGCCATGTAGAACGGAATGGTGCCGAAGCCGCCGGTGGCAGGAAGCTCCCAGTCCGTCGGGGTGTTTTCGACCGTCTCTTTGATATCCAATCGGTCTGCGCCGATTTTGATCTCAATCGGTTTCGTCAGGAGCCGGTAGCCTTCCGGCGCTTTCGTTTCGACAAGCAAATAGTTGCCCCAGTCGAGGTTTTCAAAGATGATCTTGCCGTCCGCCCCGCTCGTTCCGGTGCCGATGACGGTTCCGTCCTGGTTCCGGAGCTCGAATTCGGCTCCGGCGAGCGGGTCACCGGCCTCATCGACCTTGGTGACGGTGAGCGAGCCGCTGATCGCGGTGTTCGTGACGATGAACTCGCCATTTTCACCGGTGCTGTAGGACACTTCGTACCGCTCCGGCACTTCGGACTCCGTCACGGTATAGCGGATCGCCTCACCGGTCTCGGCATCGTACATCCGGAGGTCACGGAACGCGCCGGACCAATTGTTTTCCCCGCTCAGGACGACTGTTTCCCCGGTTGCCTCGCCGTCCGCCAGAAGCTCGATCGTGACCGGTCCGGCTTCAGGCCCGACCCATTCTTTGCGGACATCGACGCTTGTCGTGGCGTCATTCGTATTGGTGAGGGTGAAGCCGGTTTCCGGTGAGCCGGTCACTTTCGGGGAATAGTCCGGTACCCGGACTTCTTCCACGCTATAGGCGATCTCCGCTCCGGTTTTCGCATCATACTTCCGGAGGCCGGAGAACGCGCCGCGCCAGTCATTTCCTTCATTAAGAATGAGCGTCTTCCCGGTCGGCGTGCCGTCCGCCAGAAGGCTGACCGTCACCGACTCCGCCGCCGGGCCGATCCATACTTTATTTACCTTGATGTCGACCGTCCCGTCGTGCGTGTTCGTAAACGTGAACCCGTCTTTGACGGATCCGGTCAGTTGAGTGGAATACCCGGGCACCGGCACTTCCTTTACGGTGTAGCTGATCGGCTTGCCGGTTTTGTCATCCAACCGGTTCACCGTGAACGAACCCGCCCAGCTTTTCTCCCGATCAAGCGTCACGGTTTTTCCGGTGTCCCTGCCGTCGGCGATCAGCCGAACGGTGACCGGTCCGTCCTCCGGCCCGATCCAGACTTTGTTGACGTTGATCTTCAGCTGCTCGGGATTGTACGTGTTCGTCACGGTCAGGCCGTCGAGCGTTTTCGTGTAGTTGGGCGGGACGGATGCTTCGTCTAGGGTGTAGGTGTAGGGACTGCCGACCGGATTGTACTTAGGGACATATGTCCATGTATGCGTCCAGGCCGGAGTTTCCGTCCCGTTGACGACCTTTGTTCCGAGGGTCCGCTTTGTCTCACCTAGCGCTTGGGCGATCAGCTGCAGCGTGATGGCAGGCCGCTCGGTTCCGCCGACCCAGACTTTGTTGCCGGTTACCGTGGTGTTGGGGATGGTGACGACCAGTTGCCCGCCTACGTCATGGCCGTTACCGATTCCATCGACGAAGAATTTATGGGTGGCGTTGTCGAGTAGATTAAGAGCATCCTTATTAAACTTGTATACGGTCCACCGCGCATCTTTGGTATTTCCTTGGATACCTGCATCAGGTTTTTTCTCTGCACCACCGATAAAAATTGATTGCATGGACGCATGCTTGTTGGAATCGGTCGTTTTGACCCCTGCCAATTCCATATAGTTAAGTTCATGCGTGGATCTGACCGCCACGTAAACCGTGTTGCCGTTTACCCACATCAGAAGCGGCATCGTATGTGAGTTGGTCGAAACCCCTTCCAGAGTGGTCGGGACGACTATGGCATTCGGATCAAGGGCGTAATACGGAGAAGGCACATTCAACGACGCCATCACTTCCGCCTCCACGGCAACCGGCGCCGCAGTGCCAAAGACGGTTTCTTTTTCTATAACGTCCGACTCTGTCTTGCCTGCCGGTGCTTTTTCAGGGGCGGAGTCGTCTTTTTTCGGTTCTGCTTCTTTAGGCGGTGTTTCTGCTTGGTCCGCCTCTTCAAGATCTGCAGATGGCTCAGGAGCGGTTTCGTTTCCGGCCGGTTGTTCCTCAGGTTGCTCAGCCGGAGCGGCTTCCTTTGCAGGGGACTTCGTTTCTTCGGCCGGTTGCTCCGCTTCTTTTTCGGACTGCGCAGCCGGCTCGGTGTTTTCCTTTGTTACCGTCTCCTCGGCTTTGGTGTCCTGCTTTTCAGCCGGCTTGTCCTCTTCCTTGACCTCAGGTTTGATCGTTGCGGCTCGGTCGGCTGCCTGGAATGTCCCATCCGGGTAGTCGGCGACGGCTTTGATCTCATGGAAGTCAGGGATGGAGTCGGTGACGCTCGCCGTTACCTTGATGGCTGAGGCGCCGCTGCCCGCGGGCAGCTGGACCGAGTAGCCGTCGCCCGTGTCGGACACCTGATCGGCCGGGATCCCGGCGACTGCTGCCGGTGTCAGGCCTGCGCCGAAGGTGATCTTCGCCCGGATGCCGTCATGTTCGGCGCCGGACGCATTCACGGTCACTTGCCATTGGACCGACTCCGCGGTTTGGGAGGTTTTCTCGATCTTGATCCGGCCGGCATCATCCGACTGTGCGTTTCCGAAAACCGGAACCATCAGCTGCAGGACTAAAAGCACAGCCAGCACAGCCGATAGCCCCTTGAGTCTCGACATGACCCCTCCTCCTTTCGCTATCTGTAGTTGTTCAACTCGCAAAATACTTGATGATAGAGCAAAACAAGCCCTACATACCTATATTTATGAAAGCTTAAGAGGGATTATGACCCAAACCGGAAATAAATTTTGATTAACCGTTTTCCTTCAACGAGGACTTATGTAACAGTTTGAGGCATTACCAAAAAAGCCGCCGCTGTTCTCCCCTCGGAGGCGCACCATGACTGTGTAATTCGCATCGAACTTCCATTTTCAAATGACTTTTGAAGCGCGCCAACCTCCTCCCTCAGAGTTTCCAAAATTCAACGAATGGAACTATTGCTAGTATATAGAGTGGATTCTGATTGCTCGCCCCTCTATCGGGTAGTTTTGACCCCCTCTGACGGCGAATGGTTATGGTACATTTGGACCATTCCATCTATACCACTTTTTGCTAATATATTCATACATAGTCTATTTGCCCCTGCACTTCTTGCCGCAGCGTTTACAGTCTCCAGATCAAATAGAGTGCTTCACTCATCTTAGAGTTAATTTTTTTCTTCCTTAAATGCGTTACCTGTCGCTTGCATCCGGCGTTCATCTATCTGAGTAAAGGGGACGAAATTGATGAAAATTATATTAGTGGATGATCAGACTCTTGTCAGGAAAGGTCTTCGTTCCATCCTATCCCTGCAAGAACGGATGGATATAAAAGGAGAAGCGAAAAACAAACAAGAAGCATTGGACCTCATTCAAAAGAAAAAACCGGACTTGGTGATTGTCCATATTCAGTTGGGAAAAGAAAATGGATTTGATTTGATTGCTGAGGTGAGAGAATTGGGGGTGACTTGCAAATTCGCCGTTCTTATTCCTCTAAATGAGACAGTCCCGTTCCTGTCACCCTTAACCATGGATACAAAAGTAGAAGGATATATTTCCCTTGGTGCGTATCCTGAAGAATTCGTTTATGCCTTACAAACCATTTATCGGGGCGGAAAGTATTACGACCCCGCTATTATGGATATGATTCTGCATAGTCAACATAAGCCTCACCCGCACAGTAAGCGGTTGAAGCTATTAACTTCGAAAGAAAAAGAAGTATTGCGGATTTTGGGGAAAGGTTATTCCAATAAGCAAATAGCCAAAAAACTATTCATAACCGAAAACACTGTAAAAAAGCATATGAGCCAAATTCTCGCGAAGTTGGACCTCAGCGATCGTACACAAGCTGCGCTCTATGCAAATGAAGTGGGCCTGGTCCAGTATCAGTGCGAAGCTTCAGTGTGAAAAAAGACAGCAATCATGTGACTCCGGTACTGTGGCCGGGGTCCCTTTTTAATTGAAGCGACGAAATTCTTTGAACTAAAAAACGCCGCTGTTCTCCCAATGGAGACAACGGCGGCCGGTTTCGGTTATGAGTGATGACCTTTCGGCTGTGAGTGGTTACCTGCCGGTTCGTTCCTTATCCTCTTGGCGGATGCGGGTCTTTTCCGTAGGTGTTCCTTTCCCGGATTTTCCCGTCTTCACCGTGGATCAGAAGTTCGGAGCGTTCTTTTTTCGCGATGTTCCGGCCGATTTCAAACGCTTCCTGCTGGGTGCCAACGGTGTGGGACGGCTCCGATTCCCCTTCCGCTTTCACTGCCCATCCGCCGTTCACCGGGACAACGTGCTGGTTCTTGCCCATGTGCCTCATTCCTTCCACTCTGAATTTATTATTCTCTACCCTGATTCCCGGCCGGCCAAATCGGGTAAAAAGCCATTATTGACTCAGCAGGGAGATGACATCATGAAGATTATGAAGGCCGCACTTATTGTTTCGATTGCACTGAATGTGCTGCTGGTCGGGGCGGCAGCGTTTTATATCCAGATGAACGGCGGCGAGCGGTTTCTTAAAACGCAATGGCGTGCGCTCACTTCCGACCAGCCGTTCAACGACTATTACCTGAACCAGAAATCCGTGTTCGAGGCGGCGCCGGCCGATGCCCCGGTCGACAAGGCATTTATCGGCGACAGCCTGACCGACCACGGACAGTTCGGCGAGTATTTCCCCGGCGAAACCGTGATCAACCGCGGGATCCGCGATGACACATCCTATAATGTGCTGCACCGCATCAAGGAAGTCGCGGAGCGCGAACCGAAGGAAGCGTACATACTGGTCGGCATCAACGACATCATGGAAGGCATCGGGCCGGAGGAGTACGAAAAGAATGTCAGGAAAATCGTCGGGGCGTTCGATCATGGGAAAACCGAGGTGACGCTATTTTCGATCCTTCCAGTGAACTATGATTTGATCGGGAACTCGATCCGTGACGAGGAGATTGCGAAGTATAACGGGATCCTGAGGAAAGTCGCCGAAGAAAGTGGCGCCCACTTGATCGATCTGCATCCGGCGTTTCTGGATGATAAAGGCCAGCTTGATCAGCGATACACAATCGACGGCGTCCACCTGAACGGCGCCGGCTACGACGTATGGATGGAAAAGATGAAGCGATAGGAAAAGCCACCGGCGGCGCCGGTGGCTTTTTGTCTTAGAAGGTGATCTGGCATCCTGGCAGCGGCAGGCTCACGCATCCGACGAAAACAGCATGCGGCAGCCGGTTTCGTCATTCGCCCCTCCGGTTTCGCCATTCGCACACTTAGTTTCGTCATTCCGCTCCCCGGTTTCGTCATTCGCGCTACTCGCCGGTGCGAATGACGAAACTTTACGGCCCAATGACGAAACTGAGCAAACGAATGACGAAACTTTCCCTACGAACAAGGCATGAACTCCCGCCTCGCCCCCTACTGAGATTCTGCCAATTTGGGATGAATGATGACCTCGGGTGGCTCATTGCCTATGGGAGCCTTGCAGCCTTGTGAATGGTTACTTCGCCAGATCAATCGCCGGCCGTGGCTGGCGTTCCCTTCAGAAGGGTTTTGCATTGGCGTGGGCGAGTGCTTCCAAAATGGTGGCGAGTGCTTCGAAAGGGAGCCCCAGTGCTTCCAAATCTCCCGCCAGTGCTTCGAAACCTTGCCCCAGTGGCTCGAATGATAGTTCCAGCAGACTTAATGGAGGAAGGCCGAGGCCTTCCTTCTAAATGAAAAGCCGCCTTCGCGCCCTACTGAGATTCCGCCAATCGGGGGTGAGTGGTTACCTACGGACCGCGAGTGATTACCTCGGGTTGCTCATCGCCGATGGGGTCCATTCAGACTTGGGATTGATTTCTACGGCAGTTCAATCGCCGGCCTTGGCCGGCGTTCCTTTCAGAAGGGGTTTGCCGTGGTGAGGGCGAGTGCTTCGAGCGGGGCCCCCAGTGCTCCCAAATCCTATGCGAGTGCTTCGAAGCTTCGCCCGAGTGACTCGAATGATGGGTTCCAGCACATTTAATGAAGGAAGGCCTCGGCCTTCCTTCTCCTTTTGGATGAATTGCCACCTCCACCCCTAATCTAACAACGTACAAACGGTGAATTCCCATCAATCCCCACTCACAACAACCGATTTCAGTTAAACTAATAGAAAAGCCTGAAAGACGCCCCCTGCTATTCGTATGACATGGTCTTCTATAAGGGTTAATAAGAAGGGTAAACCCGTTCAATTGAGCGGCGCAAGCAGGCGAATTCACGGCGCAGATATCAGAGAGAATGGGGTGGCCTATTTGTCAAAATTCCTAGCAGCCCTGGTTTCTACACCTATCCTAACGGCATTAATCAGCCTATTGAGATACACGCCGAAGGATGAGATGGAACCAGGTGTCTATCATTTTGCCTTTACCGAGTTATTTATTTTATATTCTTTTTACGTTGCACCGATCTATTTTATTTTTGGGATAGGCGTGTCATGGACCGTCAGTCAATATGTTGACAGTCAGGTTAAAAAGCTAAAGGTGTATCTGCTCAGTGGCGCAGGGATATCTGTGCTGCTGGCGATACTCACAATGTACGATACTGTGATCATTCCCGCATTTCTCCTGTCTATGCTTTTTGGAGCAGTTGCTGCTTTTATATTTTGGGTTATTGAACAAGCATTCGATAAATTAATGGAGCACTTACGCACTAGTGATGCAGGAATTAAAAGAATATCTTGAGAAGTAATGGTATGACAGCAACGAAGATGCTGGTTGGTACGATACTCATAAACACCGGGATGATATCTACACGGTTACTGGAGTTTTGACAGTGGTGCCGTGGCGAAGATCTTGGGGCTGGATGGCAGCAGCCTAAAGAATGTCCCCTATTATCCGTATGACATGGTTCACTATAAGAATTAACAAGAAGGCATTCACATTGGGTGCCTTCTCTCCGTCTGCTCTTCTGTGAGTTCTTACCTATAAGACAGCGTCCATCCTCCTTCCACCATCTAGCAAAAACGGGCTAAACGTCGCAGTCCCTTGGTCAATACTCAATGGTAAACTATTGGTAATTGATCAATGCTGTGCATTCCGCAGAAGAAGGTGATGGAGATTGAAGGTGTTGGATGCCCCCGCGTTTGAGGAGGGGCTGGCGCGCAATAAGGAGACATTGAACCTGCTGGAGAGCGAAATGACGCTCATTATGGACTCCGTCAGAGAACTGGTCCAACTGAACGAAGCACTGAAAGGCCAGGGCGGAGACGCCATCAGGAGATTTTATCAGGAATGCCACCTGCCTTTTCTCGAGTACTTTCTCCTGTTCAAAGAGAACTTCCACAGCACATTGGCCGGCATCGAATCCGCAGCGGATGCGCTGGAGCCTGCCCCCGACGGCTACATAGATGAAGGTTTTATTGAAAGTGAAGTGGAGAATGGGCTCAATCAAATTGCCCGGATCTCCAGTAACCTGACGGATGAGACCAATGCCGTCATGGACCAGGTTGCCGATATCGTCAGCCTCCCCCACCTGGATGACAGTCAGGTACAGGAGGGCGTACTGGATGCACGCCGAGATAAGAATCGGACCGTCAGTGATCTGAATGAATTCGACGCCACACAGACAAACCGGCTGATGCCCGTATCAGACCAACTCCAGGCAATGGAACAGTGGATCGCTCAAATCGAATCCTTGTTCCAGAGCGGATTGACTGGCGTTGATTTCCCTACACAGCAATGGGCCGCAGTGGTGGCCAGGTCTCCGCTCCAGCAAGGACTGGCACACCAATCCGCAACGATGGATAGCGTCAACGGCCTGAACGGCATGGAGAACCCCCAGAATGTTTTGTACAATGGAAGGAACCTTGGCTCCTCCACTCTCGAAGGTATCACTCCTGAATCACTGATGACTGCTCCTAATGCTGCAATCGGAAACAGCACCGAAAAACCAGAAGCAGAAAGCCAGAACGGATTCCTCAAGGTTGCAAAAGACTTAGCGGATTTTGCACTACTCGATGATCTGGAAACCATCACGGACAAGGACTCCTCCCTCCTGCAAAAAGGCATCGCCATCTTCGGCATGACGCCGATGGGCAAAGGAGTGAAGGCCGGGAAGCTTGGTTTTAAACTGGTGAAGGAAACCCCAGTAGGCAAGTGGTTCAAAACTGACGCCAACAATACGGCACTCAAAGGAAAACGCCACTACACCGCCACTGAAGTTGCACAAATCCAGCAGCGG
Organism: Bhargavaea beijingensis; assembly: GCF_900101985.1. Taxonomy (GTDB): domain Bacteria; phylum Bacillota; class Bacilli; order Bacillales_A; family Planococcaceae; genus Bhargavaea; species Bhargavaea beijingensis. Next base: position 224,778 of record NZ_FNAR01000002.1, on the reverse strand, counting down.
AATGCTATAAAATATGTAGAATCCGGAAAAACCAAACTGAAAAACAACCAGCAAAAAGGCAACTACGGCGAGATGAAAATGGATGTGCATTATGAGAGTCAGGGATACAATAGAATTAGCAGAGATCGAGTTACGAAGTTAGATCAGCCTATTGCTAAAGGAATTGATGGAGTTTATGAAAATTCATCCCCACCGCCTAAATTTGTAATTGCGGAAGCCAAATATAATAAATCCCGATTAAAGAATTTAAAAGATGGAAGAAGACAGATGGATGACATTTGGGTGTCAGATAGACTTGAAAATGCAATAGGCAAACAAAAAACCAAAGAACTCAACAAGGAGAAACTCCTTAACCCAAACAACGTTAGAAAGGATCTTGTAAAAGTATCCAAAGAGGGGAAAACAGATATAAAACATCTTAATAAGGATGGCTTTAAAGAAATGGAGTGATTGCGTGGTTAGAGATTCCTTAAGAGATGAAAACTATTTCAAAAAGTATTTGGAGTCCGAAAATGAGAGCATTGACGAATTTAAAGATCTGTTAAAAGTCGTGATTGCGGAACGCGGGATAGAAGATGAAGGTGTGCAAAATGGTTTTATTTCATTAAACACTTACAACTTCAATAAATTGAATGCCATGTATTCAGGCGGCGTTCCATTAGAAAATATACGAGACTTTATACCAGAAGTTATTGATACAATGGAGAATGCATGGAGCGGCGGTCACTATATCCAAATGCTTTGGCTCCTCTCCATTGGAATCATGCTTGAAATAGATGACTCTGATTTAGCCCGGCTAGAAGAGCTGATCAGGACCTATGAATTGGAAGATGCTTTGATCGATTTCCTCTTGTCCTCGAGAGGTCTGGCTTCCAATGAAAGCAACAGCCCATTGCTGCACGAAGATCCTTACCAAAATCTTTTTAACCTGATCTACTTGGATAATCAAAAACAGCAGGTCCAAAAGCTGAAGGAATATCTTGAGATTCACTGGTATGATGGCCACGAAGACACCGGATGGCATGATAGCCATAAACATTGGGATGCCATCTATACAGGTTATTGGAGCTATGAGAGCGGTGCGGTTGCGAAGATCTTGGGGCTGAATGACGAGAGTTTGAAGGGTGTACCCTACTACCCGTATGACATGGTCCACTATAAGAAGTAACAAGAAGGCATCCACATCGGGTGCCTTCTCTCCGTCTGCTCTTCTGTGAGTTCTTACCTATAAGACAGCGTCCATCCTCCTTCCACCCTCTAGCAAAAACGGGCTAAACGTCGCAGTCCCTCGGCCAACCCCCAATGGTAAACTATTGGTAATTGATTTTTGCTGTGCAATCCGCAGAAGAAGGTGATGGAGAATGAAGGAACCTCGGCTTCTCAAACCTGGAAGGACTTCCTCCTGAATCACTGATGACCGCTCCTAGCGCGACAATCGGAAACAGCACCGGAAAACCCGAAGCAGACAGCGAGAACGGATTCCTCAAGGTCGCAAAAGACTTAGCGGATTTTGCACTACTCGACGATCTGGAAACCATTACAGACAAGGACTCCTCTCTCCTGCAAAAAGGCATCGCCATCTTCGGCATGACGCCGATGGGCAAAGGCGTAAAAGCCGGGAAGCTTGGATTTAAACTGGTGAAGGAAACCCCAGTCGGCAAGTGGTTCAAAGCTGACGCTAATAATGCGGCGCTCAAAGGAAAACGCCACTTCACCGCCACTGAAGTTGCACAAATCCAGCAGCGGAATGCTATAAAATCTGTAGAATCCGGAAAAACCAAATTGAAAAACAATCAACAAAAAGGCAACTACGGCGAGATGAAGATGGATGTACATTATGAGAGTCAGGGGTATACCAGGATTAGTGAAGGTCGAGTAACGAAGTTAGATCAGCCTATTGCTAAAGGCATTGATGGTGTCTACGAAAATTCAACTCCTCCGCCAAAGTTTATTATTGCAGAGGCAAAATATAATACCTCGAGACTTGGCAAAGCTACTATTAAGGACCCGAAAAGGGAAATCAACAGATGAGTGATAATTGGGTATTTGAGGCACGTCGTCTAAAGAATGCAGTCGGCTTAGAAAAGGCTGATGAGATAGCATTTGAAAGGCTGTATAATCCTGATAACATCCAAAAGAAATTGCTTCGTATAAAACCGGGTGGAGAAGTAATCGAGAAAGTAATCGATTAGGATTGTAAGGAGAATCATAATGGCAAGGGACTTTTTAAAAGACGACCTTTATTTCGAAAAATTTATTCAAGATGAAACTGCCAGGATTGAAAAGTATTCTAAAGCAATAAAGATGGTCATACAGCAACGAGGCGAACATGATGATGGAGTGCGTGTCGGATACATCATATTGACCGGTTATTACTTATCAAAGTTAGAGGCACTTTATTCCTCAAGTCACCCTATAAATGAGGTCCGAGACTTTTTCCTTGATGTCATTGGAGTATTGGAGAAGTCATGGAATGGAGAAAACTATGAAGAGATGCTCCGCATGTTATCCATTGGAGTCATGTTAGATGTAGCAAACGACCAGTTTGACAGACTGGTTGGACTCGTGAGGAAATACAATGTGCAAGACGGTCTTTTGGAATTTCTGATTAAAGGGAAAGAGCAAGGTGACAAAAAAAATCTTAGTGGTGAACTTCTTTACAATCGCCCTTACGCCAAATTGGCTGATGTAATAGACAACCCGGACAAAGAGGAGCAGTTAAAAAAATTGAAGCTTTATCTGGAAAAGTACTGGTACACCGGCCATAGCGATTCCGGGTGGTATGACTCTCATAAACACCGAGATCCAATATACAGTGGATACTGGAGTTTTGAAAGCGGAGCGGTGGCAAAAATCCTCAAGCTCGACGACAGCAGCCTGAAAGATGTCCCCTATTACCCGTATGATATGGTCCATTATAAGAAGTAACAAGAAGGCATCCACATCGGGTGCCTTCTCTTCGTCTACACTTCTATGAGTTACTACCTAGAGTGAAGTAGAGAATGGGCTAAATCAGATTGCCCGGATTTCCAGTAACCTGACGGATGAGACCAATGCCATTATGGACCAGGTTGCCGATATCGTCAGCCTCCCCCACTTGGATGACAGTCAGGTACAGGAGGGCGTACTGGATGCACGCCGGGAAAAGAATCAGACCGTCAGTGATCTGAATGAATTCGACGCCACACAGACAAACCGGCTGATGCCCGTGTCAGACCAACTCCAGGCAATGGAACAGTGGATTGCTCAACTCGGATTCTCGACCCTGGAAGGTCTTCCGCCTGAATCGCTGATGACCGCTCCTAGCGCGGCAATCGGAAACAGCACCAAAAAGCCTGAAGCAAAAAGCGAAAACGGATTCCTCAACGCTGCAAAAGAGTTTGCTGACACTATGTTGTTCGACGATTTAAAAACCATCACCGACAAGGACTCCTCCCTCCTGCAAAAAGGCATCGCCATCTTCGGCATGACGCCGATGGGCAAAGGCGTAAAAGCCGGGAAGCTTGGATTTAAACTGGTGAAAGAAACCCCAATCGGCAAGTGGTTCAAAGCTGACACCAACGATGTCGCGTTCAAAGGAAAACGCCACTACACCGCCACTGAAGTTGCACAAATCCAGCAGCGGAATGCTATAAAATCTGTAGAATCCGGAAAAACCAAATTGAAAAACAATCAACAAAAAGGTAACTACGGCGAGATGAAGATGGATGTGCATTATGAGAGTCAGGGATATGCCAGGATTAGTGAAGGTCGAGTAACGAAGTTAGATCAGCCTATTGCTAAAGGAATTGATGGAGTTTATGAAAATTCGTCACCACCACCGAAGTACATTATAGCCGAAGCTAAATATAATTCAGCACAGCTACAACATACAAAACACCATAGGCAAATGAACAACGACTGGATAGATGAACGTTTAGAGGATGCAATTGGAAAAATAAAAGCTGAAGAAGTTGCGTATGAAAAACTTATGAATCCTAATAATGTACAAAGTAAATTAATCAGAATTAAAGCTAATGGAGAAATCATTGAGAAATTTCTAGATAACAGGGGATTTATTAAGGGGGACTAGATGATGATTAGAGATCAATTCAAAGACCAATCCTACTTTGATAAGTACTTGGCTGAGGAAGACAGGAAAATAAAAAAATTTAAACATGGGATTTCTATAGTAATCGAACAAAGGGGAGCCGAGGACCCGGGTGTTCGGAACGGATTCATTTCTTTAACCAATTATAAATTCAACAAATTACGTGCCATGTACTCAGCAGGTTGCTCTATCGCGGAAATACGTGATTTTTTTCACGAAGTGATCGATTCAATCGAACATTCCTGGGATGGGGGACACTATGTAAAAATGCTTTGGATGCTCTCAATCGGCGTGATGCTCAATATAGAAGATGAACAATTTGCCCGATTGGAACGCTTGGTCAGAAAGTATGACTTGCACGACAGTCTGATTGAATTCCTGATTCAAGGCAAGAAAGAACGCACCAGAACCATTAAAGAAAACCTATTGTTTGAGGATCCCTACGCTAATTTGGTTGAAGTGATTCAAACAGATGGAGAAACGAACCAGATTGAAAAGATGAAAACCTATCTTGAAAAGTACTGGTACAAAGGACATCGTGATGCAGGCTGGTATGATTCCCATAAACATAGGGATGATATCTACAGTGGCTACTGGAGTTTTGAAAGCGGGGCTATTGTAAAGATATTGGGGTTGGATGACAGCAGCCTGAAGAATGTCCCCTATTACCCGTATGACATGGTCCACTATAACGATTAAACAGAAGGCGTCCGCTTTGGGCGTCTTCTGTTGTTAACCTATTGGTAATTTGTTTAGGATGGTTTTAAGGAAAGGAATCCCCCGTCGGCAAGTGGTTCAAAACCGACGCCAACAATACGGCGCTCAAAGGAAAACGCCACTTCACCGCCCCTGAAGTTGCGCAGATTCAGCAGCGCTCCATCATCAAATCCGTCGAATCCGGAGATGTTAAACTCCGAACTAATAAACAAAAAGGCAACTACGGCGAGATGAAGATGATGGATGTGCATTATGAGAGTCAGGGATACAATAGAATTAGCAGAGATCGAGTTACGAAGTTAGACCAGAGTATTACTAAAGGTATAGATGGAGTATACGAAGATGCCGGTCCTCCGCCAAAATTCATTGTTGCTGAGGCGAAATACAATCGCTCAAGACTTAAACAGACAAAATCCGGAAAACAAATGGGTGATCCATGGGTCCATTCTTCAAAGCGATTAGAAAAAGCACCATCGGCTTGTGGGATTGGTAAGAAGTTATGAATTGCAGGACGGACTTCTTGATTTTTTGATTCAAGGTAAGCTGCACGGTAGTGAAACGTTTGAGGGCCATCTTAAGTTTAAGACCCCTTATGCTAAGCTGGTAGATGTCATTAATGCTGAAAATAAAGTGGAGAATTTGAGAAAATACCTTGAAAAGTACTGGTACAATGGCCATTCAGATTCTGGCTGGCATGACACGCACAAACATCCGGATCCGATCTATAGCGGCTACTGGAGCTTTGAAAGCGGCGCAGTTTCTAAAATTCTCGGGGTGGATGACAGCAGCCTGAAAGACGTCCCCTACTACCCGTATGACATGGTTCACTATAAAGGCTAAAAGAAAAGCGTCCGCAATGGGCGCTTTTCTTTTTCAAACCCTTCCCCTTTAAAGACCCTGTCACCGCTCACATCCCAGACAGCACTGATGCCCTCATCTCCAAATGGTAAACTGTTGGTATCGTAAGCTAGTGAAGGGGATCGATGCTGATGAGAGACCACCTGAAAGACAAGGATTATTTCAAGGACTATATCGAACAATATCATTCCGCAATCGTTGAGTTTGAGGGTTTGGCGGAGCAGCTGATCAATGAGCGTGGAAGGAACCTCGGCAAAATAGGAGTGGTTAAATGGTTAGAGATCCTTTAAGAGATGAACAGTACTTTGATAAATATATTAAATTTGAAGATGAATCAATCTTAGAGTTCAAAGAGTTATTGAACTCCGTTATTGAAGAGCGTGGGATACACGATAAAGGAGCACAAAACGGACTTAGAGCAATAAGGTTATTTCATTTCAATAAATTAAATGCCATGTATTCAGGCGGAAGGGATCTCAAGGAAATCAAGGATTTTGTTCCAGATGTTATTGAGTCAATGCAGAAGGCATGGAAAGGCCATTATCTGGAGATGCTTTGGATTCTCTCTATTGGAATCATGTTGGATATTGATCAAAAATACTTCGAGCAATTAGAAAAACTGATTAGAGAACACGACTTGAAAGATTCGCTGATTGATTACTTGTTGTCATCAAAGGTTTCGTCTCCACAGATATTGTCCGATTATTTGCTGCAAGAAGACCCTTATCAAAAATTAATCAGCATCACTCGTTTAAACGATAAACAAGAGCAAATTCAGATGATTAAGGCATACCTTGAAAACCATTGGTATCCTGGGCACGAGGACACCGAGTGGCATGACAGTCATAAGCATCAAGATGACATTTACAATGGTTATTGGAGCTATGAGAGTGGTGCAGTTGCGAAGATCTTGGGGCTGGATGATAGCAACCTGAAAGACGTCCCCTACTACCCGTACGACATGGTTCATTATAAAGACTGAAAGAAAAGCGTCCGCAATTGGTGCTTTTCTTTTTCAAGTACTTGCTGTCGATTGGGATCAAATAGGCAGGTTAAATGATGTCGTCATCATGGTGCGTAATCAATCCTAAGTCTGAATGGCCCCCATCGGGAAATGAGCCATCCGGGGTAACCACTCACCGTCCGTTGGTAACCACTCACCTCCGATTGGCCGGATCTCAGTGGAGGGCCATTCATCAGAAGGTAGGCCGCGGCCTTACGCAATTACTATCATTCGAGCCACTTGGGCGAAGTTTCGAAGCACTCGCGGAGGATTTGGAAGCACTGGGCTCTCGTTCGAAGCACTCGCCTCCCCCCAAAGGCAAAAACCTTCTAAGGGAACGCCGGATTCAGCCGGCGATTGATCAGCCGCAGAAATCAATCCCAAGTCTGAATGTCCTCCCATCGGGAAATGAGCTATCCGGGGTAACCACTCACTGTCCATAGGTAACCACTCACCCCTGATTGGCGGAATCTCAGGGGGACGATTCATCCGGCAGGAAGGCCGTGGCCTTCCGCAATTAAGTGTGCTGGAACTATCATTCGAGCCACTGGGGCGAAGTTTTGATGCACTCACGAAGGATTTGGAAGCACTGGGGCTCCCGTTCGAAGCACTCGTCCCCGTTTTGGAAGTACTCACTCTCGGGAACGCCCCCAATAGAAACCAAAAAGCCGCCCGATTCAGGCGGCTTTTCTTCATCTGCCAAGCATCTCCCGCGCCCGCTCCGGATAGTCGATAAACGGGTTGCGGTTTCCCTGGAGTTCCTGGATGGCGGCGTTTCGGTGTTTTTCGTAGACGTTCACGGGGTGTTCCTGGTGCCATGCCAGCAACAGCTCCAGGTCCATTTTCCTCAGCACGTCTTTATATCTCACCGCAAAATAAAATACGGCCCGCGCCACAATCCCCTTCCCATATTCGGGTTCGAATTTGCCGTCTTCGGCCATTCCGCAGCCGCTCCGGATTTTTTCTGCCCGGAATTCAGGGATGTACGACTCGAAATCATGGTATGGGTAGTTGCTTCTCATGCTGTTGCATGCGGGTTCGCAGGCGAACAGGTGATGGAGGTCCCCTCTCATCGGCTCTTTTTCACCGAACCAGGATTGGGGCACGACATGTTCCGTGTTGAAGACGGGTTTCTTGCTGCCGGCGTCCTCCGTCTGCAGGAGCATCAGGTCTTCTTCGATGGTCTTGAGCGGATCGAGGCTCGTGCCGGAGTACAGGCTTTTCAGCTTGAAGTTTTCCTGCAGGTCCACCCACGGATAGACGTATTGATGCGGTGCATACTTTAGCGGGCGGCTGTGCGTGCCGGCGAGCAGAGGATGGATGTGTTCCGGAAGGTTTCCTTCCCCGAAATCCACTTGGCTGTAGTAGACGGACCGCACTTCTTTATCCTTCTCCGAGTCATAATACGGTTCATTCAGCACGCGGTTGATATAGGTGGTCCGGGCGGCAATCCGCGCTTCCGAAATGCTGGGTTCTTTGATCATGTCGCACTCATGACAGCGGCTTTTACTTTTTCGGTGAAGATTTGTGCCAGGTGCTCCGGAACGGTCAGATAGACGAGGCCGTTTCCTTCCAGCTTCGGCGAGTTGCCGAGCGGAACGGTCCGTTTGATCAGTTGGGCATACAGCTCCGGTTCCGACAGCTTTCTTCCGAATTGCTGGGTGGCGTACACTTTGATCAGCGCCAGTGCTCCGGAGACGTGAGGGGCGGCCATCGATGTGCCGCTGAGCGTGGCGTATTTTCCGTTCAGATGGGTGGAGAGGATTTCCTCGCCGGGGGCCACGCAATCCACTTCGTTATGGGAATTCGTGAATTCGGACGGGTCGCGCTCGAGGTTGATCGCCCCGACACTGATGACTTCGTTGTAGCAGCCGGGATAGGCGAATTCGTCCGTCGAGTCATCGCCGTCGCCTTCGTTGCCCGCCGCGCAGACGACGAGGATGTTTTCCCCGACCGCCGCTTTGACGGCTTTGTAAAGCTCGGGGACATCAACGGGGCCGCCGAGGGACATGGAAATGATATCGGCGCCCTGGTCGATCGCATAGTGGATGCCTTTGATGATCCACTCGTACTGGCCGGACCCGTTCCGGTTCAGGACCTTCACGATGAGGAGGTCGGCTTCCGGGGCGACCCCGACGACACCCGCATCGTTTTCCTGCGCGGCGATCGTGCCGGCCACATGCGTGCCGTGCCCGTTGTAATCCTCATAAATCTCGGGGTTGCTTTTGTCGTCATCTGTGAAATTGCGGCCGCCGATAATCCGTTCCTTCAGATCAGGGTGATTGACGTCACAGCCCGTATCCAAAACAGCGACTTTGATCCCCTTGCCTTTGGTCTCGTCCCAGATTTTCGGCGCCTGGATCAGTTCCACACCCTTCGGCACTTCTTTGACGGACTCTTCCTGCTGAACCACCGTGTGAGGAATCACGCGAACGTAATGCTTCATCTCTTCCCCTCCCCTTTAGAGATTCAAATCGAAGCCGGTTCATGATGTTGTTTTTAATTTTAACAATTCCGAATCGTTTATGACAGTGCCATTTGTAGGGGATTGGGCACCGCCCTTATTCCCGGGACACCGGTCTTACCGGGGCTATTTCCCCGGCCGGCTCCGTTCCCTTTTCAGGCCGCTTGTTGACAAATCGCCGGATCATCCGTAAATTAGACTTACACTTCAGCACGGCAAATAACGACAATCTGTCAGCAGACGCAGTAGCTTCGGCTTCCCGCAGCAAAAAGAGATCGGATGGTTGGTGCAAATCCGAGCGGACCCCAAGTGAATTACATCTGCATGCTTGAGACAGATGATTAGAGTGGGCAAGCTTTTCTTGTCAATTAGGGTGGTACCGCGAAGCCTCTTCGTCCCTATTTGGAGAAGGGCTTTTTTTGTGCGTTTTTTTAAAAAGGGGGAGAGAACCATGTTGCAGTCGGCAAAGTTAAGGTTACCGGTTTGGGAAGCAGTTTTGGTGTTGCTGGTGATTTTCGCATCCATCAGCGTCGGGATCATCGCGCTTGGCATGGTCCCGCATCTTCCCATCATTTTTGCGATCATTTTCCTGATGCTGTACGGAAAGATCAAGGGCCTTCCCGTTAATGAACTCGAAAAGGGATTGATTCAGGGGGCATCGTCGGGCCTGGGTGCCGTCTACATCTTTTTCTTTATCGGCATGCTGATCAGCAGCTGGATGGCGAGCGGGACGATTCCGAGCCTCATGTATTACGGCTTTCACTTGTTCTCGGATTTGCCGCTGTATTTCTCTGTTTTCGTCGTGACGTCGATTGTGGGAATCGGGATCGGCAGCGCGTTCACGACCGCAGCGACGATCGGCGTGGCGTTTATCGGCATGGCGACCGCGCTGGATGCCTCTTTGGCGGTGACGGCGGGCGCCATTGTTTCCGGAGCTTTTCTGGGAGATAAAATGTCCCCGCTTTCGGAAACGACCAACCTCGCTTCCGAAACCGTCGGCGTCCCCCTGTTTGAACATATCAAGAACATGATGTGGACCACTGTTCCGGCGTTTATCATCACGGCCATCGTGTTTGTGGTGCTTTCGCCGGAAAGAGGACAAAACACGAAAGACATCGAAACGTTTCTGCAGGCACTTAAAGAGTACAGCCATATTGGCTGGGCTGCGTTCATCCCGTTTGTCATTGTCGCCGTTCTTGCGATGATGAAAGTGTCGGGGATTCCGACTTTGTCTGCCGGGATTGTCAGCAGTGTGGTGATCGCCTTTATCCAGGACCGGTCCATCACGTTTCCGGGAATGGCCGACATTCTGTTTTCCGGATTTGTCATGGACAGCGATGTGGAGGAATTGAATGCCGTGCTTTCCGGCGGCGGTATCGAAAGCATGATGTTCTCCATCTCGCTGGTGTTGCTGGCGCTCGGCATGGGCGGGCTGCTGTTTTTGCTGGGGATCATCCCGACGATTTTGCAGGCAGTCGAAGCGCTGCTGACAAGCGCGGTGCGCCTCGTTTCCGCAACAGCCCTCACGGCAATCGGCCTGAATTTCTTTGTCGGCGAGCAGTACTTGTCCATCCTCATCACAGGTAAAGCGTTTGAAGGGCAATACACCAAGCTTGGTTACAACAAAAAGACGTTATCCCGGGCGCTCGAGGACACCGGCACGGTGATCAACCCGCTTGTCCCGTGGGGAGTCGCCGGTGTGTTCATCGCCGGCGTGCTGGGTGTCCCGACCTTGGACTACGTGCCATTCGCCCTGTTTTGCCTGCTCAGCCCCGTCCTGACGATCCTGAGCGGCGTGACCCAGATCGGGTTGTCCAAACAGCCGAGTTGATCTAGGGGAGAGCTTGAGCAGCAATATGGCGGCGAGGCATCCGGTCAAGCAGGAATGGATGGAACATTCTTGCGTTGAATGAATAAGGATGGCAGAGGACCGACTTCGTTTATTATACTTATGATATGACTACTATAATAATTGAAAAGAAGGTGCCCCGCAGCGGGCACCTTCTTTTTGAAATCTGTCCATAGTTGACCATCAAGGCGGCATGCGCTCCCCTATAGGGCAATCAGCATCTTCATTCTCGAATTCAGAGACAACGTTTATACAAAAATGCTACTTTATTCCTTTATATAGAATAGTATTCCCTACTCTTTGCCTAGTAAGTTTTTGATCGGCAAATGGTATAATTATAGGACAGCGGTGCGGCATGCAAGGGTGATCTGCCCACTCCCAGCCGAAAGGGGGTGAGGCTTGTGTCTATTCATGAGGCACTTATGTTTGCTGTCGCATTTGCGGCGCTTGTCGCTACTATTATGGAATCAGCACAGAAAAAATGACCCCCCCGTTTGAGAATAGCCGCTCGATGGTGAGGTCATTTTTTGCTTGATCCATATTTCGGGCAGAGTTCCCCTGCACCGCATCCGCTGGGCCATCCGGTTGCCCCCGGGTGGCTTTTTGGCGGGTTCGACTCTTATCGACATTATTATACCACCGATGGCGTGGTTCTCAAACGGATTCGCGGCTGGTTGAGTGTTAAGAAAGCCCCTTCATCCCGGGTCACCCGGCAGCGAACTGTCTGAGCAATCCCCCTTTAGGTTATATGATGATCGTTACCCTATGATTCATGGCATTTTATTCATCACCAGATGACGGGGTAGGTGCATTCAGATAATTCCGCTTAAGCAGCGGTACACCACATACTTCCCTGCCGAGGGAACGGCAAAAACGCAATTGGATGACATCGAAAAGACATTGGGCATCCGGCTTCCGGAAACGTTCCGGGACATTTGTGTGTTCTACAGCAGCGGCTTTCTCGGCGGCATCAGCCACTTTGCCATCCCGGGCGATTGCGAACCCTACATCAAAGGGGAAACACTGCGGCTGAGGGGAAGTATCGGTCTCCCCTCCCGTTTCATCGTGCTGGCCGAGCCGCTGGAAAGCCTGATTGTCCTGGACACTGCCGAAACGCAATGCGGCGAATTGGGCCGACTGAGCGCTCGCTTCCCGGCGGATGCGAGGGAGAGGTATGGGGCGTTTTTTGAAGAGTTGCTGGCGGAGGAGGAAAAGGAGCGGAGGCAACGAGATATGGCGAGTGCTTTATCGCCGGTATTGAGTGCTTCCAAATCGGGAGTGAGTGCTTCCAAAATGACGCTGAGTGCCTCCAAATCTTCAAAAGGAGGGCTTCCGCCGGAGCGGAAGCCGAGTAGTGGTAGGTCGGCGCGCCAAGTTTGGCGCTTTTTTCATTCCCTTGGTTTCACCGCTCTGATCAGCCGGAACACCTGCTCCGCTGCGGTCTCCATATTCCGGCGGGCGATTTCCGGGCGGATCGCTTCTTCAAGGGAAATCGGCTCTTGGAGAATCGAGAAATAGGCGGTCAATCCTTTGTCGTTCAGCCGAGCCGCATCTTTTGTGACACTGCCGGCAAGTGCAATGACCGGAACGCCGTGTTTGTTCGCCAGTGCCGCGACTCCCATCGCCGCCTTGCCCATGGAAGACTGGGCGTCCATTCGGCCTTCTCCTGTGATGACATAGTCGGCTTGCCTGACCTTTTCCTCCAGCCCGATCGCGTCCAGGACCAGTTCAATCCCGCTCCGGAGTCCGGCGTTCAGAAACCCGACAAAGGCGGCACCGAGACCGCCGGCAGCTCCTGCTCCGGGAATGGCCTGGACGTCTTTTCCGAGCCCCGCCTTCACCACTTCCGCGAAGTTGCGTAGCCCCCCGTCCAATTTCGTCACCATCTCTGGTGTTGCGCCTTTTTGCGGACCGTAAATATGAGCGGCCCCCTGCTCACCGTATAGCGGATTGTTTACGTCGCAGGCGACCTGGATGTCGAAATGCTTAATGGCAGGGGGCAGGCCGGAGACGTCTACAGAACGGATGGCGCCGAGCGCCGCCCCGCCCCGCGGCACTTCTTCCCCAGTCTCATCCAGAAAGCGGCAGCTAAGCGCCAGCAGCATACCGACCCCCGCATCGTTCGTTGCGCTGCCGCCGAGGCCGACAATGAGCGAATCAGCGCCGTGCGATACGGCATCCAGAATCAGTTCGCCGACACCGTAACTGGTGGTTGTAAGCGGATTGCGCTTAGATTCAGGGACGAGCGGCAGGCCGCATGCTTCGGCGATTTCGATGACGGCGGTTGTTCCGTCGCCCAAGATTCCATATTCGGCGTCGACCGGATTGCCGAGCGGGCCGGTCACTTGGGTGCGGATGGATTGGCCGCCCGTTGCCCGGACGAGCGCGTCCACGGTGCCTTCCCCGCCGTCCGCGAGCGGGACGACCTCGATTTCGGCGTCCGGACTGGCCGCTCGGATGCCGGCTGCAGCCGCCTCGCCCGCCTCGACCGAAGTGAGACTGCCCTTGAATGAATCGATGGCGATGAGGATATTCACCGGAATCACCTTCCTTTTAAAGAGGGACTGCCCGGCGGCAGTCCCTCTACTGTTTGTTCTCTTATTCTGCTTAGGGTATGGGAAACCCTTTCGATGCACTCGCAGGCGATTTGCGTGCACTCGGATGGGGATTCGAAGCACTCGTGTTATGTTTGGAAGCACTCACTTGAACGCGGACAAATTGTAAAAAGGCATGCGCCGTCTTAGCGCATGCCTTTTTCGGTAGTTCCGACTTTTCAAGCCACCGATTCCTTTAATGCCTGTTTTAATAGTGTAATGTCATCGGTTATTTTTGACTGCATTTCTTTGTCACGGCATCGGATCCGGTCGCTGTAAAGCCGCAAGAGTTCATAGGAAAACATCATTACTTCTGGGGTCCGTTCCTTTTTTTCCATGGTCCCTCCCTCCTTCAAAAAAAAGATTTATAGATTAATTACCCGAATTTGTAAAACAAAATCCTACATTTAACAATAATTAATTCCGAAAACACTAAAGTGAATCGCGTTTCACTTTCCTTAGCTCCATTCCCTCCAAATGTTTTCTTGCATCGAAGTGATGAACCGATCTCAGTCCGCGGTCCAGTTCATGCTGCATCAAGTACCGATTGCCTGTGGAAAGACACCGGAGGCCGGCAAACTTGCAGAATTCTCGGTTTGTGATCCATGGCTTGAAGACTAGGAAATAATCGCGGAGCGCACGCGTGACGGGGTTCCCTTCAACCTGCGCTTTGCATAGGGGGCATAGGAATTTTCTCTCCCCCTTCCTTTCCAGGGAAGCAAAACAGTTCTCGCAAATGGTTCCCTCTTTCAACGGGCCGTGCTTAATCCCCATTTCTTCGAATGATCTCATGTCTGGCCCCAACTCTTCCGCGACCAGACGGTTCACGACTTCATTCAGGGAACTAAAGCTCGGGTCCGGCGGAGGTGACCGGTTGACCGATTTTATCAGCATAGACTTGAGTTCTTTCACCGAGACGATCGGAGCGTTTTCCGGAAGGCCGGTCCATGTGTTGCGGGTGGCGAATGCGACCACACCGCGGATCGGCAGGAACAAGCCCCTCTCCTCCAGCCACTCCCCCAGCCCGGTCTTCTGATTTTCCAGCTGGAGAATCGGGCAGTCCATCGTCAGAACAGCACCGGATTCATCGGTGCGCTCCATTCTACTCGGATTCGTAAGCAACTGGAGCGACCCGCGGATCATTTTCGCTTCGATGATCCATATCCCCCGCTCTGTAATCAGCAGCGTATCAAATTGCGCGACATACTCCTCCCTGATCTGTAGCCGAATATTCCTTAGGAGCATCGATTTGCCCGGCAGCCTGAGTCCGCGCAGGTAATTAACCACAGTTGTCTCTCCCTTGTAGCCCGCCTCCGCCCGGCTGATCAGTTCCGCTACGTATCCCCGCTCCGGGTCATGGGCATACATCCGCACGTGCAGCCGCTTGAGCCGGAGAAGTTCCACCGGATACTTTCGTGGCCCCATGGTCAACACCCCCTATCCAAGAAAATACCACTCTTGGAATGTGCTTGATACACAACTCGGCAAAATTAGAAAAGGAAGCAAAAAGTGATGCCAATTTTGAAATTCGCAGGGGGATGTAGGGGTGAATTTTGATTTTGCTGATTTAAGGTGGACACAATTGGGCGGATTCGTCACTGAGTTGAGTGTGGCCGCGGGAAATTTCGTTGCACTGGAAAAGCGGTTCGAAGGGCCCGCCATGAGTTTGGACGCGCTCGTTGCAAATTTCGAAGCACTCACCTCCAGGGGGGAGACCTTGGCCACTCGCCTGATCATTCGAAGCACTCGCCCATGGTTTCGAAGCACTCGCGATGAATTTGGACGCACTCGGCGTCAATTTTGAAGCACTCATCTCCAGGGGCACCCTGGACTACTCGTTCGATTTTCGAAGCACTCACCCATGGTTCTGAAGCACTCGCGATAAGTTTGGACGCACTCGCTGCAAATTTCGAAGCACTCACCTCCAGAGGGAGAAACCTTGGCCACTTGCCTGATCTTCGAAGCACTCGCGCGGGATTTGGAAGCATTCGCGATGAATTTGGACGCACTTGGCGTCAATTTCGAAGCACTCATCTCCAGGGGCACCCTGGACCACCCATCCGATCATCCGAAGCACCCGCGCGGGATTTGGAAGCACTCTCGATGAATTTGGAAGCGCTCGCTGCAAATTTCGAAGCACTCACCTCCAGGAGAAACCTGGACCGCTCGTCCGATTTTCGAAGCACTCGCCCATGGTTTGGAAGCACTCACGATAAATTTGGACGCACTCTCCACCGATGTCGAAGCACTCGCCCGCAGTTTGAAAGCACTCACTCGCGCCCAGCCCCGATGCCCTCCCTCACCCCACCAAAAAAGAGCCGCAATCAACGGCTCTTCCCATCAAGTATTCACCTTCCCACCACTGCCCCCTGTACCGTTGCCAGCGCCTGTTCCAAATCTTCGATGATGTCTTCCACATCTTCCAGTCCGACCGATAACCGGATGAGGCCTTGGGAGAGGCCGAATTCATGCAACTGGTCTTCCGGGATGGAGGAGTGGGTCATCGAGGCGGGGTGCTGGACGAGGGTTTCGGGGTCGCCGAGGCTAAAGGAGATCATGGCGATGTCCAGTGCGCTGATGAAGTTTTTCCCGGTACAAACGTCACCTTTCAACTCGAAGGCAATGATGCCGCCTGTGTTGTTCATTTGTTTTTTTGCCAGGCCGTGCTGCGGGTGGGACGGGAGGCCCGGGTAGTAGACGCGTTTGACCATCGGGTGCTGTTCTAGGTATTCCGCGACGGCCTGGGCGTTTCGGCAGTGCTGTTCCATGCGGATGCCGAGGGTTTTGATGCCGCGGAGAATCAGGAAGGCTTCCCAGGCGTTCAGGTTCTGGCCGAGGTCTCCCATGATGTTGTTTTTCATGAATTCGATGTCCGCTTTGGTGCCGCAGATGATGCCGGCGATGACGTCGCCGTGGCCGTTCAGGTACTTGGTCGCGCTGTGGACGACAATGTCCGCCCCGAGTTCGATCGGCTTTTGAAGATAAGGGGTCATGAAGGTGTTGTCTACGATCGTTTTCAGCCCGTGCCGCTTGGCGACCGCGGCCACTTCCCGGATGTCGATCAGTGTCAGGGTCGGGTTGGACGGTGTCTCGATGTAAAGGACCCGCGTGTTCGGCCGGATGGCCTGTTCGATTGTCCCGGCATCCGTGCAGTCGACAAAGTCGTATTCAATCCCATAGCGTGTTGCGATGTTGGAGAGGAATTTGTGTGTGCCGCCGTACACGTCCTTGGTGACGACGACGTGGTCGCCGCTCCGGAGGTTCGCCATGAGGGCAATGGAGATGGCCGCCATGCCGCTGCTGACGCCGAGTGCGTCTTCCGCCCGTTCAAGCCGGGCGACTTTTTTCTCGAGTGTCCGGGTGGTCGGGTTTCCGTAACGCCCGTAATACGTGGCGTCTTTCAGGCCCGAAACGACTTCGACCGCGGATTCCGCGTCGTCGAAACAGTAGGCGACCGCCGGAATGATGGACTGGGACACCGCTCCGGACTGTTCGTCCGGGCACTGTTCGGCATGGATCGCTTCGGTATTAAAGCGTTTCTTCATTGTCATCGTCACTGCCTCCTTCTGGCTTACCAGACTTCTTGTTTGTTCCGCTCATATTGCTCGACGGCTTCAAGGGCGGTTTTCAGGCTGTTTTCAATGTGCTGCTTCATCGCCGTCCCCGCGCCTTCCGCATCGCGTTCGGCCATGCAGCGGACAATTTGGTCATGCTCTTCCCCTTCCGCAATCGCCCTCTCCAGCCTGTGGTTCGGAACCAGACGGCGGTAGCGGCGGATCCGGTCATTGATCAGTGAAAGAAAATCGGTGACCGTCTCGTTCCGGCTCAGCCGGTAGATGGCTGTGTGGAACCGGGAGCCGTATTCCAGGATGTCGTCCAGGTTGCCCGACTCCAGAGCGGCCCGGATCTTGTCCGCGAGACCGGCAAGTTCCGCCAGATCTTCTTCCGTGGCGTGTGCTGTCGCCTCAAAAACGGCTATTTCCTCCAGCTTGCAGCGTACGGTAAAGAGTTCTTTGACTTCCTTGGCGGAAATATCAGCAATCCTGAGGCGGCCGTTTTCCAGCCGCTCAACCAGCTTCTCGTGTTCCAGACGCTGCAGGGCCGCCCGAAGAGGCGTACGGCTGATTTCCAGCCTTGCCGAAATCTCTTCCTCCACCACCGGCTGCGCCGGGACCAGTTTCCCGTCGATGATCCGTTTTTTGATTTCGCAATAGGCGAATTCCTGGGCAGTGTTTCGCATGGGGCACCTTCTTCTCGCCGGATTTGTATACATTCTTTGTATACAAATCGTACAGAAAACAGAATTGCCCGTCAACACTTTTTTGATCTTAGGTTTCGGGACACGGAGTTTACGGGAATAGGACCGAATAGGGACCAATCGACAGGACGGGGGG
This sequence comes from Bhargavaea beijingensis, assembly GCF_900101985.1. Classification (GTDB taxonomy): domain Bacteria; phylum Bacillota; class Bacilli; order Bacillales_A; family Planococcaceae; genus Bhargavaea; species Bhargavaea beijingensis. The sequence goes on along the minus strand of NZ_FNAR01000002.1, from coordinate 206,809 downwards.
TTGAAATGGAATGGGTGACGTTTAGTCAGCTGGCTCATGGAAAATGGGAACAACAGGCTTCGGGCAAAATCCGGTATTCTCCGAAATATGTAGAAATCCACACGGACGACCAGCCGCTGATCGAGCATTTCAAAACGCTGCGCGCAGAAAAAGAGATGGTTTCAAACCTTGTTGTAATGAACAACCCCACTCTTCTGATCGGCGGGAAATTCGATGTAGACATGGCGGACGGTCAGCAGATCCTGCTTAAGCCTGCCGGAAGAGGCAAGCATTCGGATTTTTTCCAATGAACCAAGATAAAACGCCTGATCTCCCATTGGGAAATCAGGCGTTTCTTCATTAATTATTGACCCGAATCTGACAAGGCCAGTTTGATATGCTCCAAATGATGCTCCTCGTGCCATGATAGCTTTGCGAGCTTTGTTGCAACCGGGATTTCACCGTTTTCCTCATGGATAAATGACCGCTTCAGCTGATCTTCGGTGATGCTCCGGCCAAGTGCGACAATGCGCTCATTGATCCCTTCCAGCATTTTGACGGAAGGTTCCACCGGAAGCCCGGTATCCGGCAGAACCGCCCACTTGTCCTGGTCGAATCCGGGAACGGTCGGGCTGTTGTCTGTCAGCGCGAGCCGCAGCCGCTGGTACATGTTCAGCTGGGAGTCGGCGATGTGGTGGACGAGCTGGCGGACGTTCCAGCTGCCTTCCCGGTATTGCCGGCCCAGCTCTTTTTCGCTCAAGGAATCGACCGTCTCCCTCAGCCGGGGCGTGTACGTTTTGATCTGGTTGAGCCAGCCCTGCACGTCGTTTAATGTGACCTGATCAGGCACCTTCAATTGGCCGATCGGGAATCTTTTATTCATGCGAACACCCCTTTTCGGAATAGTTTGTGATTATCACTCAATATATCGGACCGGAATCGCCGTTGCAAATGAAAAAGCATGCACCTTCACAGCGCATGCCCGTCAGTCGATTTTCCTGATTCTCTTTTTGATGTCCAGCACCGCTCCATCATTGTCCGACAGACGGGTTTTCTCTGCGATCCTCGGGTCGATTCGGCAAGTGCGGGCGGGCCCCTCTTCCTTCAGGCGGTCCAGATGTGACTTCATCTGCTGCTGCGCCCGCAGGGAAGCTGCTTCCATGAACGCTTTGTTGATCCGGCGATTTCTCATTGTGAATCTCCTTCCTCTAACAGATGTTGTGAAAGGGTGATAACGTGGAGGGCGCGGTCGATGTTGCTGATCAGAATGTTGTGCAGCACAGAAAACAGGAAGTCGTCACTCGTCCGGAATGCATAGGCGTAGCTCGTAAGGATGGTGAAGTATTCCTGCTCTTCGAACACATGCCGGTGGACGAACGTGTTCTTTTTCGGCCAGATGTCCGCCTCGCGGTTGACGAAAACCGATTCTGCCGAGTGGCGCGCTTTGTTCACGAGGAGTTTGATCGGCTTGGAGAGCGATCCCGTCTCCGCGCCGGTGATGATTTCATAGTCAAAGCTGTGTCCATAATGCTTCCGGTATTGATCGGCCGTCTGCTCCAGGTAGCCGGAAAGAAGAGATTCATAGACCTCGCCGATCGGGCGCATCCGGTCCGCGGGCTGAAAGCTTTCCTCGAGCAGCACTTCGAACACAAAGTCATACACCTCGTGCCCCGAAAAGAATTTCATCAGTTTCGCGGGGTGGATCGAATCTTCCACTTCCCCTTTCAGCACTTCGATCTTCTTTTCCGGGCTTTCCGCTTCCAGCTCGAAATTCATGACCTTCAGTCGCTGCAGGTTTTTCATGCCAAGCCGGACGACGACAAAAAACAGCACCCACAGCAAAATCAGGCACACGCTGACCGAGATTTTCTGGAGCTCAGGCGAATCCCCGATCGCGACCAGCGCCAGCTTGAACAAACTGAGCTTCTCCAGCTCCGCTTCGGTAAACTCCCGGACGCCCCCGAACGCCAGCACATTGCGGAAGATGACCCCCAGCAAAAACAGCAGCCCGGCAAAGTACAGCACCAGCGGCAAGTACCGCGTCAAAAAGGGCCGCAGCCGGGCCGACCAGAAGGCAGTCCACATCGCTTCCCCTCCCTTTGAGCCAGTATATGCAGCACCGCTCCCGTTCTTCTCCGCTGGCGTCCGTTAATCAAAAGTTAGCGGAAACGGCAAAAGGAGCCGGGGCGGCTCCTTTGGGTTACGCGTGATAATGGTCATCCCAGGCATGCGTCTCCGGCTGGCCATGCAGAGCCCAATACGTCTGTACGAGTTGCATCTCATACTGGATGTGCTTCTTGTAGAAATAAATATGTTTTTCCGGGTCGCTGTGTTCATAAAACTTCGCCAACGTCCCGTACAAACTCGTCATTTGAAGAAGCTGCGCCAATCTCGGATCCACACGATCTCTCCTTTTTGAGGAATCACATGCATCGTATGCACAGTTGGGAATGTGGGCTGGGCGTGTGAATAAAAGCGGACCGGCACCTGTAAGAACGGACTGTTGATTAACGGTGTATGTATACATCGGCTTTCTCCTGCATATCCTGTATCCATCACAGGGCCGCGGCACCGCCCTGTCCTGCGCGGATGGGCACTCTTGACGGAGAGTGGAAAACAAACACGCGCCGCTCCGGCCGGGGTGAGCGCCCGGTAGTGCCGCAATTACATAAGAAATCAGCCCCCTGCCGGATGGTTCCGGGGGCTGATTGCTGATCTTCTATGAAGATCGTTAATAGAATCTCAACACTTATTAATAGTCTATTCATCTCTGCTTCACATTCAATTCTTATACTGGAGACGACAAACGGACAAGGAGTGGTTGGATGAAGCGGATGGTAACGATTTTGGCAGGGGCCGGCATTGCGATGAGTTCATTTGCAGGAACTGCAGGGGCGGCTGAGCCCGTCGAGCTGAACAGCGTCATTTCCAAGCAGGAACAGCAGAAAATGATCAATGTGGCACACCGGGGGGCGTCCGGACATGCGCCGGAAAACACGATGGCGGCGTTCCACAAAGGCTTTGAGATGAAAGCGGACTATATCGAGATCGATGTCCAGATGACAAAAGACGGCGAGCTCGTCGCTATCCATGACACGACCGTCGACCGTACGACAGACGGCACTGGCGCAGTGGGCAGCCTGACTTTCGATGAAATCCGCCAGCTGGATGCGGGCAGCTGGTTCGGCCCGGAGTTTGCCGGTGAAAAGGTCCCGACATTCGAAGAAATCCTTGATGCATTCCGCGGCAAGGTCGGCATCCTGATCGAGCTGAAGGCGCCGGAACTGTATCCGGGAATTGAAGAGAAAGTCGCGGAAGCGCTGATCGAGCGCAACCTGCACAATCCGAACAACGAAAAAATCATCATCCAGTCATTCAACCATCAGTCGATGCAGACGTCCAAAGAGCTCCTGCCGAACGTCCCTCACGGCGTGCTCGCCGGGGCAAGCTGGGCAAATGTGACGGACGAGCAGTTGGCGGAGTTCGCCACATACGCCGACTACTTTAACCCGAACATGAACATCGTCACGCACGAAATGGTGGCTGACGTCCATGATGCCGACATGAAGATCTACCCGTACACTTCCCGCTCACAGGAGCAGGCCCTCCGCCTGTTCGACCTCGGCGTGGACGGCATCATCACCGACTACACGGAGCATGTGTACAAGCACCCGGTGAAAAATCACTGACGTGCGGATGGGAACAGGGCTGCCACCGAGGCGGCCCTGTTTTTATGATGCCTTCCGATTTCGCCATTCGCTGCACCAGTTTCGTCATTCACGGGCTCAGTTTCATCATTCCGTCCTCCGGTTTCGTCATTCACGGGCTCAGTTTCGTCATTCGCCCTCTTATCAGGGGCGAATGACGAAACTTTCCTCGCCAATGACGAGACTTTTCCGTCCAATGACGAGATTGAACGGATGAATGACGAAACCAACGCGGAGTTTTACTCCAAAATGAAGCGGGGCTGCCCACCAGGCAGCCCCGCTTCCACTTAACATTACCCTTCATAAAGCCTAATCTTAGCACGAATCAAAGCTCTCATTGGCCCAGAGCTCCCATTATCACTGCGCCAATGCTACACGGAACAATCACTTAAACTGTCAAAGCCTCGTTCTCATATTCTTTGAGTTCCAAAGTGTATTTGTCTAATAGCTCTACCACCGGCTCATAGCCGATGCCCGGCTGATCAGGAACAATAATTACTCCGTCCGTTACCACAACTTCAGGATTAATGATGTCTTCCGCCCAATACCTTGACGACGCTGCTGTATCTCCAGGCAAAGTAAAATTGGAAAGTGTCGTAATCGCAATGTTGTGCGCGCGACCAATTCCCGACTCCAGCATTCCTCCGCACCAGACCGGAATGTTCTGTTCAGCACAATAATCATGGATCTTCTTTGCTTCTGTCAGGCCGCCAACCCGCCCAATTTTAATATTAATGATTTTACAGCTACCCAATTTAATTGCCTTTTTTGCATCTTCCAGAGAGTGGATGCTTTCATCCAGGCAGACCGGTGTCTTGATTTGTGCTTGTAGTGTAGCGTGATCAATAATATCGTCGTGTGCCAGCGGCTGCTCGATCATGGTGAGGTTCAAAGCGTCCAGTTCTTTAAGGAGCTCAACATCATCCAGTGTATAGGCGGAGTTTCCATCAGCCATCATGGCGATATTCGGGTACTTTTTCCGGACTTCGCTTAACATTTCGATGTCGGTTCCAGGCTTGATTTTGATTTTCATTCGTTTGTATCCTTCTGAGCGATACTTCTCGACTGTTTCAATAAGTTTCTCTGGAGATTCCTGAATACCTATGCTGATGCCAACCTCAATCTGTTTTTTGGTACCGCCAAGGGCTTCAGCAAGAGAGATGTTGTTTTCTTTTGCATACAGATCCCAAACTGCACCTTCAATTGCAGACTTCGCCATATTGTTCCTTCGAAACGGCTTGAAGATTTCACTGACTTCATCCGGGTGATTGATCTCTCCCTTGCTGTATAGCGCCGGAATCAAGAAGTCTTCCGCAATATGCCATGCCGTCTTAACGGTTTCCTCACTATAGAGCGGGCGGGAATTGACCACGCATTCCCCATAGCCTACATGATCTTTGCTATAGGCTTCTACAATAAAAAATTCTCGTTCTTTCTGTGTACCAAAACTTGTCTGGAAAGGTTCCTTCAGTTCCAGTTGCATACGTCTCAATACGATTTTTTCAATTTTCATCCGGCTCATCCCCTTTAATTATATAGATGGCAAGCAACCTGATGACCGTCAGATTGCTGCAGCATCTCTGGCTTAATGGTCTTGCATTGGTCCATGACAAACGGACACCTCGTGTGGAATACACACCCCGTAGGAGGATCAATCGGTGACGGAACGTCTCCCTTGATGATGATTCGTTCTCTCCTCTGTTTCCTGTCCGGGATGGGTATTGCCGATAACAAGGCTTTTGTATACGGATGTAATGGATTTGCAAACAAATCATCTGTCGGCGCCTTCTCAACCATGTGTCCAAGGTACATGACACCGATTTCATCGGCGGTATGCCGGACAACGCTGAGGTCATGGGAGATAAACAGATAAGCCAGTTTGAATTCGTCCTGTATCTCTTCCAGAAGGTTCAGCACCTGGGACTGGATTGACACATCCAGGGCCGAGACAGGTTCATCCAAAACGATGATGGAGGGGTCTACCGCCAGAGCTCTGGCAATGCCGATCCGTTGGCGTTGACCCCCCGAAAATTCATGCGGGAACCGAAAGTACTGGTCTTCGCGGATGCCGGTCCGTTTAAGGAGATCCATGGCCCGCTCCATTCGTTCGGCTTTTGTTCCGATTTTATGAATTTCCATTGGTTCCTCAATCAATTCACCGATTCTCTTCTTAGGGTTAAGAGAAGAATGTGGATCTTGAAAAACCATCTGCATGTCTTTGCGGAACCCTTTGAATTCACTCTGATTCAGCTGAAGAAGTTCTTTCCCCCTATAATTCACGGAGCCCTCTGTCGGCTCAATCAATCTGAGAATGGATCGGCCGGTTGTGCTTTTTCCGCATCCGGACTCTCCAACGAGACCCAGTGTCCCCTTCTCGTACAAATCAAAATTCACACTTTCAACTGCTTTTACATGTCCTTTTAAACGTCCGAATGGAGAAGTAATCGGAAAATACTTCTTAAGGTTCCTTACCTGCAGCAAGGGGGCGCACGAGTCTTTTTGCTCTGGTTTATCTCCATCAAGTTGCTGTTGTAATAACATCAGTCACGCCCTCCCGTTTCATAATTTCTTCGTGATGCCAGCACCTGATCTTCTGCCCGTTCTCAAGGGCTTCAAGTAATGGTGATTCGCTGATGCATTGGTCTGTCGCATACGGACACCTTGGTGCAAACCGGCAGCCTTTCGGGATATTATCAAGTGCAGGAACAACCCCCTGAATCGTGTGCAGTTTTTGCGATCGATCTCCCGTTATTGTCGGAATGGATTTTAGCAGTCCCCTTGTATACGGATGCCGTGGGCTGTCGAACAGCGTATCGACATCGGACTCTTCGATCACCTGTCCAAGGTACATCACGGCTACACGGGTGCAAACTTCAGCAACGACCCCCAAATCGTGGGTAATCATCATCACTCCCATGTTCAGTTCCTCTTTGAGGTCATTGATCACTTCCAATATCTGAGCCTGTATCGTTACATCCAGGGCTGTCGTCGGCTCGTCGGCGATGAGCAGGCTAGGCTTGCAGGAAAGCGCCATTGCAATCATGACACGCTGACGCATACCGCCGGATATTTCGTGAGGGTATTCGTGTACTCTTTTTTCCGGAGAAGGGATGCCCGTCAGACGAAGCATTTCCACTGCCTTCTCCATTGCTTCTCTTTTTCCGAGATTTTGGTGGACAATAATAGACTCCGCTATCTGATCACCAATCGTAAAGACGGGATTTAGTGACGTCATGGCATCCTGGAAAATCATCGATATTTCATTTCCTCGGATGTCTAGCATTTTTTTCTCAGGCAGTGACAGCAAGTTCCGGCCTTTGAAATTTATCTCTCCATCGTATCTCGTCGATTTTTCGTTCAATAATCGCATGATTGATTCAGCTGTCACACTCTTTCCGCATCCGGACTCCCCGACGACTCCTAAGGTTTCACCATGATCCACCCTGAACGTCACCCCATCCACGGCTGTGATTGTTCCCTTTTCAGAAGAAAAGCGGGTCCTCAACTCCTTCACTTCCAGCAATGGGCAATCCTCCATCACTCATCCCCCCTGTCTTGAATGGTTTGAACGCTTATGTTCCTTACTCCTTCAATGCTTTATTAGAATGAGGATCCAACAGATCACGAAGCCCGTCGCCGAAGAGATTCAGTGCCAATACAGCCATCACAATAAAGGCACCCGGGAATACAGTCATCCACCATGCGTTATAGATTACGATTTTGCCGTCATACAGGATATTTCCCCAGCTTGGATCTGGAGCCGGAACACCTGCTCCAAGGAAACTGAGTGCCGCCTCAAGAATAATTGCAATGGCAAAGACGTACGTTACCTGCACAATCAAAGGCGACACCGTATTGGGAAGGATATGCCTCCAAATGATCCTCCAGGAACTTGCCCCTTGCGCCCTCATCGCTTCAATATAAGTCTGTTCCTTGATGACTAAAGCCGACGAACGGACAATCCTTGCGACCACCGGAATTTTTGCGAGTGTCACTGCAATCACTACATTGACTGGCTGTGGCCCCAAAACAGCCATGATGGCGATTGCCAGCAGAATATCCGGGAATGCCATCAGTGCGTCACTGACGCGCATCAGAATATGGTCAAGCGTCGAGTAATACGCAGCATAGAGGCCGATCACCATACCGATCACTGCTGTCAAAACGGCTACGGAGAGACCCACCCCCATAGAGACTTGTGCTCCATGTGCCACCCGGCTGAATAAGTCTCTTCCAAAGTTATCTGTTCCAAACCAATGCTCGGAAGAAGGCTTTGCCAAACGATTGGCAGGGTCAATCTGCAGAGGGGTAAACTGGCTGATCAGTGGCCCGATAAATGCAAACAGTGTCAGAAAAATCAGCATGATGGAACCGGCCAAAACAGTTTTATTTGAAAAGAAGCGTTTAACAGCCAACTGGCGCCGTTCCTTTTTTATGTCTTTTTCAAGTGCAGCAAGTCGATTTTGTTGGATAGGCTTTGCTACTTCCAATGCCAACCCCTCCTATCTATTTACGGTTTAGTCGGACCCGCGGATCGACAAGGCCATAGAGCAGGTCAATGATCAGGTTCAAGAAAAGATAAGTGACCGCGATCAACAGAATCGTTCCTTGGATGACCGCATAGTCTCTTCTGGTAATCGCGTTGATCACCAGTTGACCAATTCCCGGCAGGTTGAACACGGTTTCAGTCACAACCGCTCCGGTAATCAATGCACCAAATGTTTCTCCCAAAATGGTCAGAATCGGAATCAACGCATTTCTAAAGGCATGCTTGTAGATCACCACTTTTTGTTTGAGCCCTTTTGCTTTGGCTGTTTTGATAAAATTCATGCTCAAAATGTCGATCATAGAAGACCGGGTCATCCTGGCAATGACTGCCGCCTGTATCGTACCGAGTGAGATTGCCGGCAGAATCAGATACTTTAAATGCTCCCACAGTCCTTCACCCAGTGACGAGTATCCTGCAACTGGCAACCAATTCAGCTGAACGCCGAATACTAGCATCAGCAATAATGCAAGCAGGAAACTGGGGATGGACATTCCGAGCATGGCGATAATCATAAAGGTCCGGTCGACGCCAGTGCCCCGTTTTCTTGCCGCCAGAACACCAATCGGGATTGCCAGAAAAATGGACACCCCTTGAGCAAGCAATGCAAGTGATAACGTGGGGCCCAAATGACCGATGAAGGCATCAAGAACAGGCTGGTTCATATAAAGTGAGTTACCGAGATCTCCTTGTAGAGCATGAAGAGACCATTCGAAAAACTGTTGATAAATCGGAAGGTTCAACCCCAGTTCTTCTTTAAGGCTCTCCACTTCTTCAGGTGTGGCCTCAGGACCTAACATCACTGCAGCTGGGTCACCGGGTATCATATGAATCAGGAAAAATACAAAGATCGCGACGATGAGGAGAACCGGAATCATCGATAGCAGACGTTTGAGTATATATGCCTTCAAAGTTACTCCCCTCTTCTGAGTTGGAATCAAGTAAAATCATCATTCCCCTATATAGTCATATAGGGGAGATGAACAGAACTTATTGGTTGATGGACACGTTCCAGAAGTTTGGACCGGACAGGTTGGTATAACCGCTCAGGTCCTTGGAATAGCCGGATACACGTGAGTTTGTCCCCGTGTTGATGATCGGCAGATCTTCCCACATTAGCTGTTGCAGTTGTGCATAAAGTTCTTTTGCTTCGTCTTGGGAAGCAGCAACGTTAATTTCATCCAGCAAACGGTCGATATCAGGGTTATTTGTCCAGCCCGGCCATTCTGTTGCGGAATCAAGGAATACAAACTGATGAGGGGTGAACGTTGTCGAGAACCCTGTATAGAAAATATTGTAGGCGGACGGATCATTGCGGCGTTCCAGAAGAGTCGGCCAGTCATAAACATCCAGCTTTACATTCATTCCGATTTCCTCTAATTGTTGCTGAGTTGCAACCGCTGCGTTGTAATGGTGTTCATAGTCACGGCTCGTGAGAATCACAATTTCTTCTCCGTTATAACCTGATTCTTCGAGTAATTGTTTCGCTTTGTCTACATCCTTTTGGTTGTAGTTTTCCTTACCTGTATCTGTGTACCAGTCAACTTGGCTTTCAAGGAATAGACTTGGATCCAAGTCATAGTAATCCTCTCCTGTGAACGCAGAGCTCATAATGACTTCCATGTCCAGTGCATAGTTAACGGCCTGGCGAGCCTTTACATCCGTGAACAGCCCTTCTTTTTTATTAAAGACAAGCCCTTCAATTCCATATGGCCATACATCCACTTCAACTTGCGGATTGCCTTCCACCTGAGGAATCGAGTCGTAGCTCAGCATGTGCGCGAAGTGATATTGACCGCTCATCAGACCATTTACACGAGTAGAAGCATCTGGTACGAACCTCCAATTGATCGAATCGACAAACGCTTCCTTTTTGCCACCAAGACCATCCGTGGCATCTTCATCTGCTACGTAGTCTTCAAACTTCTTGAACTGGATGACTTCGTCTTGCTTCCATTCAACGAATTGGAATGGACCAGTTCCGATATATTCTTTTGCTCCGGTCGCATCTGCAGATTCTGCTACTTCCTTAGGCATGATTGCCGCAAGATTACCAACATCAGCCAAGAAGTGCATGATCAGAGAAGAGGGATTAGACAGATTGAGTTCCACCGTGTAGTCATCGGCTGCCACCCATTCATGTTCTCCAAGTTCCGGTTTGCTCTTTGCCCACTTCTGCATCGATGCAACGACATCAGCAGAGGTCATTTCTTCTCCATTGTGGAATAGGACACCCTCTCGCAATTTGAAAGTAACTTTTTTATTATCGTCACTTACCTCAAATGAATCAGCCAACTGCGGAATGACCTCATAATTTTCGTTAATGGTAACGAGGCCCTCGTAAATCACTTTTGCCGCATCCCTAGTTGCTTCAGCAGTAGTTCCATGCGGATCTAATGTCTGCGGTTGTGTAGGATATGCCACTTCCAAAGTTCCCCCGGTCTTGACTTCCCCTCCACTCCCTTGTTCCGAGCCCTCGACTTCCGGTTCGGAATCTCCATTACAAGCTGCGAGAAACAAGACCAGCATAAGCAGCAGCAGCCCGACAATTTTCGATTTACCCTTCACACTTTCCACCCCTTTAGTTTTCGCTGATAATATCCAAAATCATTAGAATATTATCACTTGTTAAGAATTATAATGAAGTGTATAATTCATTTCAATACAAAATGTTGCGAAAACTTTAAAAAGGTGATGAAATGACGCCAAAGTATGTCACGGAAACCGAACTTGTCTTTTCGGATCTCAGTAAAGGATTGAAAAAGGTAGCGGAATGTTTGCTGCATGATCCTATTACATTTGCGATCCATCCTGCGAAGAAAATCGGAAAAATTATCGGTGTCAGTGAAACCATGATCATCCGGTTTTGCCGTTCTATCGGCTACGAGGGGTTCAGTCAGCTTCAAGAGGAAGTACGAAAAGAAATGATGCACTTTCATCAAGGAGCACCCCTACCGGAAAAAGAACCCTACGAGATGAATCCTTTTGCTCAAAATGTAAAGGACGATATACACATACTTCAATCTAACCTTGAGAACATGGATCCAGATAGCCTATCATCCATTGCAGCAATGATGAGTCAGAGCGAGCGTGTGATAGTCGTCGGCTATTATCAATCGCAGGCTTTTGCCTATTGGCTTTTCTTCAACTTAAACTACATAACCGGAAATGCCTATTTGTATCGCCCGGATATCGATGCGAGACTGCTCGATATCACCCCCAAAAATTCCTGTGTAGTTGTATTTTCTTTTTATCGATATGCGATGGATACAATCCGGTTTGCGGAAGAGGCGAAGAAAAAGGGGCTGTCCGTAATCTTGATCACCGACTCACGAGTATCACCCGCAATAGAGTTCGCTGATCATGTGATCTCGATTAACCTGTCTGATGCCTCTTTGCTGAGGAAAGGCCCCGTAATATTATCAATCGTAAATTCCGTACTGACTGAAATCGTAAAACAAGTTGACCAGTCAGATATTCCCGCTAGCATGTTCAAATATTTTATAAAGGACGGCGAGAGAAAAAATGACGATTATGACTTCGATTAAAAAGCAGGTAGAGGAAACGTTTGAGTACCTTCACAGGCATCCCGAAATAAGTTGGGAAGAAGTGGAAACCACGAAGTATATTAGAGATATATTAGAAGAGAACGACTGCGAGGTAACGACGTTCGAAGATTGCACTGGAGTTATCGGGAAGTTCGGGGACTTCGAAAAAGGGTTGCCGGTAGTAGCGGTAAGAGCAGATATGGATGCCCTATGGCAGGAAGTGGACGGGAAGTTCCAGCCGAACCATTCTTGCGGTCATGATGCCCATATGGCTATGGTTTTGGGTGTGTTGTGGAAACTGAGAGAGCAACCGGAGTTGGCAGACAAAGTCGCTGTAAAATTGATTTTCCAACCGGCGGAAGAAAAAGGGTCCGGAGCATTGAAGATGATTGAACAGGGAGTCATCGATGATGTTGACTACTTATTTGGAATTCACCTTCGACCCGGACAAGAAACGAGTCTTGGAAGAGCAACTCCAGTCATTGTGCACGGTGCAACCAAAATGATTGTGGGAGAAATCAAAGGACATGATGCACATGGAGCAAGACCGCATCTAAATATCAATTCCATCGAAGTAGGCGTCCAGATTGTAAACATGATTCGCCAAATCCACTTGGATCCCCGCATTCCCCACTCTGTGAAAATGACACAGTTCCAAGCAGGCGGAAAGAATGTGAATATTGTTCCGGGTAATGCAACATTTTCGTTAGATTTAAGAGCTCAGAATAACCAGTTGATGGAAGAACTTACCCGAAAGGTTGAAGAGATACTCTCCTCACTTCAAAGCTTCTACAAGACAGAGATTAACATCACCCACACTCATGGAATAGTTGCGGCTGAAAACCACCAGGAGGCAGTTGGTATCATGCGGCAGTCCATAGCAGACGTTTTGGGAGAACAACAGGTTGATGAGCCACTCCTTACACCAGGAGGCGACGATTTTCATTATTATTCCGTTAACAAACCCTCTTTAAAGGCCACGATGGTCGGACTCGGATGTGATCTCGGTCCAGGATTACACCACCCTGCGATGACCTTTAATCAGGAAGCCCTGATCAATGGAGCCGAAATACTCCACCGGGCAATCTTAAATACTTACCAACTCGAACAGACAAGTCGATGATCATTTTGAGCTTCCGGATAACCGGAGGCTCCTTTTTATGACGGTTACTATTAATCTCAGCAAAGATACTTGCCAGGATTGCCCGCACTCCCTCTTTTCTCTAAACTGATAGTAATAAGAAGACTCAGACATCAGGAGGCTGGCATCTTGGGGATTTTGGAGTTTCGTCAGGTGGAGAAGATGGCGGGGAATCAGGTCGTTTTTCCCCGTTTTGATTTGAGTGTGAAGCCGGGTGCGGTAACGGCTGTGCAGTGCGAGCATGAGGCAGGGGTGCAGCTGATCGGGATGGTGACGGGGATGGCTCCCGCTTCCCACGGGGAGGTTCGGTTTGCCGGAGAGCCGGTCGGACGGCATTTCCGGGACCTGGCCTCGCGGGTTGGTTTGATGCTGCTGGATGATGCCTTATATGATCGGCTGACGCCGGACGAGCAGCTCCGGCTGTTCCGCAATCTTCATGGTGCCGGGTCTCCGGTTGAGGATTTGCTCAGGAGACTGGGGCTGGAGGAATGCGGCCGGACGAGGATTTCAAAACTGACATATTCGGAAAAACGACGTGTGCAGTTGGCACGGGCGCTCATCCATCAACCGGAATTGGTGGTTTTACAGGAGCCGGAGCAGAATCTGGATGTGGAGAGCCGGATCATCCTTCAGCGGGTGCTCTCGGAATTCACGGCGGGTGGCGGCGCAGTGCTTATGACGACGAGCAATTTGGAGAATGCGGTGACACTGGGCAATACCGTTTACCGGCTCAATGCAGGCGGACTGAAACTGTTCGAACTTGCAGAGGAGCCTGTTTCTGAAGAAAAAACGGAGCCTGTACATGAAGACGACATTCCCGTTCCCCAGCTCCAGTTCAACAAGATTCCGGCAAAAGTCCATGACAAGCTGATATTGTTTGATCCGACGGAGATCGTATTCGTTGAAAGTGTGGAAGGCCTCTCGCAGCTGCATGTCCAGGGCGAAACGTTCCCGTGTGCCATCAAGATGGCGGACCTCGAAACGCGCCTGCAGCCGTTCGGGTTTTTCCGCTGCCACCGGTCGTATATCGTGAACCTCCAGCGTGTGCGCGAAGTGATCACATGGACACGCAACAGCTACAGCCTGATTCTGGAGGATCCCAATAAAAGCACCGTTCCCCTCTCCAGGGGCAAGTATGCTGAGCTGAAAACGTTCCTCGGCATCTGACCATTCTGTCAGCACTAATATTAGCGCTCCGTTCATCGGCAATAGACTCCATTCACCATGTCTCGGGCTCCTTTCGCCTTGATCTTACTGCGTTCTTTTAAACGGCGCGGTAAAGTGGGGTCAAGAAAACGAACGGCAGAAAAGGAGCGAACATGATGGAACAGATCATTGAGGTCAACAACCTCGTCAAATCATTCGGAGATAAACCCGCGCTGAAAAATGTGGATTTCTGTGTCCGCAAGGGCGAGACGATCGGATTCCTCGGACCGAGCGGATCGGGCAAGACGACGACAATCAAGATCCTGACGGCCCAGCTCGCCGCGACGGCAGGAGATGTCCGGGTGTTCGGGGAGCCGGCCCACCTGTTAAAAGACCCTGCGCGCATGAAGAAGATCGGCATCCTCACCGATAACAGCGGCCTGTATGACCGGCTGACGGTGCAGGACAATCTCGCACTCTATGCGGATTTGTACGGAGTCAGAAAAGAGCGTATCCGTGAAGTGCTGGCAATGGTGAATCTTCTCGGCGAGGAGCGGACCCCCGTCAAAAAGCTTTCCAAGGGAATGAAGCAGCGTGTCACACTGGCCCGGGCCATCCTTCACAAGCCGGCGCTCCTGTTTCTGGATGAGCCGACTTCGGCACTTGATCCGACGACGACGAAGCAGATTCATGAAGGCTTGCGGGAGCTGAACCGGGAAGGGACGACCATCTTCCTCACCACTCATGACATGGATGAAGCGGAAGCGCTGTGCGACCGTGTCGCCTTCCTCCATGACGGAGAAATCAAGCTGTTCGATACGCCCCAAAACCTGCGGACAATGTCCGGCAGCCCGACGATTTCGCTTTTATTGAAAGACAAAACGACTGTCACCGTCGAGCCGGATGAATCCGGCGCTGCCGCAATTGCCGGCTACATGGCCAGCGGAAACCTGCTGACGATCCACTCGAATGAACCGACACTCGGCGACCTGTTCGTACAACTGACCGGGAGGAACCTATAATGACCTCATTTTCGATAAAGCGTGTCAATGCGATTTTCGTCAAAGACTGGAAAGACCTGCAGCGCAACTCGTACGTGCTGTTTACACTGGCGCTGCCCCTCTTCTTCGCCGCCTGGCTCGGGCGAATCGGCGAGGACAGTGCTGAAATGATCGCCTTCCCGATCGTCTTCGCCCTGGTCATCGCCGGTGCCTTCGTGCAGGCGGCGATGGTTGCGGAGGAAAAGGAAAAGAATACGTTGCGCGGACTGCTGCTGTCTCCGGCAAGCGTGACGGAAGTGTTTGTTGGAAAAAGCCTGCTGAGCGGGATCATGACCGTGGCGGTCGTGACTGGCTGCATCTGGCTCGCTGAGTTTAAGGTCCCTTCCCTCCCGCTGTTTGCTTTGAGCATTGTCATCGCGCTCGTCTTGTTCCTCGCGATCGGCACACTTCTCGGATTGCTGTCCCGTACCGTCATGGAAACGAGCATCATCGGCATGCCTGTCATGCTGATTTTCGGAATGTCGTCGATGTTCAAGTCGATGATTACGAATGAAACGATTTTGACCGTGCTGGATTATCTTCCAAACGAACTTCTGATGAAGATCTGGTCCGGGTTGGAAAGCGGATCGTTCGTCGGGGAATCTTTTCTTATCCTGACCGTATGGGCGTTGGTGTCTGTTGCAGCGACTGTGGTGGTTTACCGGAAACGACGGATGGACTGATTGATTTTGAGCTCCGGCAACTAAGTGCCGGAGCTCAGTTTCGTCATTCGATGAAGAAGTTTCGTCATTCGGGTCTCCAGTTTCGTCATTCGGCCGCCATATTGAGGGGAATGACGAAACTTTCCGGTCCAATGCCGAAACTGAACGGACGAATGACGAAACCAAACCGTCGAATGACGAAACCGGCTATTGAACAGTTTCCCTTAGCCCGGAGTCCCCGACTTTTTTTATCCTCCTCACTTTCCATGCGCCTCAACAGTTAGCAAGCGCTTCCATGGCGACTGACTATTAATCAGAATAGAAATACTTTTTAAAAGTCGTTGACTTCCCTGTCGGTTCGAAGTAGAGTTAGTTCCAATTGTTGCACTAATCGAATATGTACATCTTTTCTTATCCAGAGAGACCGAGGGACAGGCCCTAGGACGTCTCGGCAGCGGACCCCAATTGTTGGCGGCACCGTGCTAATTCCTGCAGATGCAGTTGCATCTGGAAGATGAGAAAAAGATGGCCCTGACAGGTCTTCTTTTTCTCTTTGTGAGATTAAGAAGATTTTTTTATTTTGACAACGGGAGGTTCGCCGGATGATTGAATTTAAACAAGTGTCCAAGACGTTCCGGCTTGGAAAGCGTGAGGTTCACGCGGTAAAGGATGTGTCGCTGACAGTCGAGCAGGGCGACATCTACGGAATAATCGGCTTTAGCGGTGCCGGTAAAAGCACGTTGCTGCGGCTGGTGAACTTGCTGGAGCGGCCGAGTGAGGGCTCGATCGAAATCCAGGGCGTCAATGTGACCTCCCTCTCCGCCAAAGAGCTGAGGAAGCAGCGGCGGAACATCGGGATGATCTTCCAGAACTTCAACCTGTTCAATTCGCGGACGGTGGCCGGAAACATTGCGTATCCGCTGAAGCTTGCCGGCACTCCGAGGCATGAGATCAACAAGCGTGTCGAGGAGCTTCTCCGTTTTGTCGGGCTGGCGGACAAAGCGAAGGATTATCCGGATCAGCTGTCGGGCGGGCAGAAGCAGCGCGTCGGGATTGCCCGGGCGCTCGCGACCAACCCGGACATCCTGATCTGTGACGAGGCGACTTCCGCGCTGGACCCGGATACGACGGCTGATGTGCTGCGGCTCCTGAAACAGGTCAACCGGGAATTCGGGATCACGATCCTCCTGATCACCCATGAGATGGAAGTGATCCAGTCGGTCTGCACGAAGGTCGCCGTCATGGAAAACGGTGAAGTGATCGAGTCGGGCGGCGTGTTCGAAGTGTTCACGGACCCGCAGCACGGGACGACGAGGCGGTTCATCCGCTCCGTCCAGCAGGACCTCCCTTCCCCGAATGTCCTCGCCGAATGGCGGGAATCGGGAGGCGGCAAGCTGTACCGGCTCCAGTTCAAGGGGCCGGTTGCGAACGAACCGGTGCTTTCGACGGTGACGGCCAAGCACGGCATCACCTTCAACATCGTGTACGGTTCCGTCCGGGAGCTGGAGGAGCGGCTGTTCGGGAATCTGATTGTCTCATTCCTCGGCGCTCCCGCGGCCGTCCAAAACGCCATCAAGGAAATTGCCACACTGACTGACATCGGGGAGGTGCAGGAAATTGAACGTTGATTGGACATCCTTCTGGCCGCGGATCGTCGAGGCGACGGGCCAGACGATCACGATGGTCATTGCCACACTCATCTTTGGGTCGATCCTTGGAATCATTATGGGGCTTCTCCTGTTTGTGACCCGCCAGAACAATATTCTGGAGAATAAGTTCGTCTTTAATCTATTGAACCTCATCATCAACATCATCCGGCCGGTGCCGTTCATCATCTTCCTCGTCGCCATCTCGCAGCTGACACGGCTTGTGGTCGGCACGACGATCGGAACGGCTGCCGCCATCTTCCCGATGACGATCGTAGCCAGCTTCACGATTGCACGGGTCGTCGAGAACAACCTCGTCAGCATCGATCCCGGCGTCATCGAAGCGGCCCAGGCGATGGGCGCAAGCCCGATGCGGATCATCTTTACGGTCCTCATTCCGGAAGCGCTCGGTCCGCTCGTCCTCGGCCTGACGTTCGTGACGGTCACCCTGATCGACTTCTCGGCCGTTGCCGGAACGGTCGGCGGCGGAGGCCTCGGCCATATCGCGATGACTTACGGTTACCAGCGATTTGACGCCAGCGTCATGATCGTCACCGTGCTGATCCTGATCGTTCTGGTCCAACTGGCGCAGTGGCTCGGGAACACGGTTTCAAGGAAAATCATGCGGCGGTGATCAAAGCCGCTCCGCACTTATCCCCCAAAGAAGGAGATCTGCTGCTATGAAAAAGTTCTGGATTGTGGCAATCGCCCTGATTGCTTCCCTCGGCCTCGCGGCATGCGGCGGCGCAAGCGGAAAAAGCACGGACGGTGAAACCGTCAAAGTACGGATCGGCGTGAACGGCGCAGATGGCGCGCAGTGGCCGATCCTGAAGGAAAAGGCGGCGAAAGAAGGCATCGAGATCGAGTTGGTCGAGTTCGCCGATTACACGCTTCCGAACAACGCCCTCGCCCAGAAGGACATCGAGCTGAACGCCTTCCAGACGATCGCCTTTCTTGCCCAGTATTCCAGGGAAAGCGGCAATGAGCTTGTCCCGATCGGCTCTACGATGTTCGCGCCGATGGGCCTGTTTTCCGATAAGATCAAGGATGTCTCCGAACTGAAAAAAGGCGATAAAATCGCCATTCCGGATGACGCGGTCAGCCAGGCACGCGCGCTTCGCCTCTTGGAAAGCGCGGGGCTCCTGACCCTTTCGGATGATTTCGGATTGTTCGATGACCCGACGAAGATCAAAGAAAACAAGCTCGGCCTCGACATCATCCCGATGACACCACAGCAGACGCCACGCGCGCTTCCGGATGTCACGGCCTCCGTGATCAATAACGGCATTGCCGGGCAGGCGGGCCTCTCCCCTGTCGAAGACTCGATTTTCCTGGAAGATGAAAACGATGAAAACATCATCCCTTACATCAACACCATCGCGGCTCGCGCCGAGGACAAAGACAACGAAGCCTACCGGCGCATCGCCGAACTTTATCAGGAAGAGGACATTGAACAGGCAGTTAAAGAAGACACGAACGGCGGCTCGATCCTGATTAATCTCAGCCGGGAGCAGCTTGATGAATCATACGACAGATTAAAAAACGATTGATAAAAGGAGAATGACGATGAAGAAAATTGGGGTTCTGGCTATTGCCCTCATCGCCTCCCTCGCCCTTGCGGCATGCGGCGGCGCAAGCGGAGAAGAAACAGACGGGGAAACGGTCAAAGTGAAGATCGGCGTCAACGGCGCGGACGGCGCGCAGTGGCCGCTCCTGAAGGAAAAGGCGGCAAAAGAAGGCATCGAGATCGAACTGGTCGAGTTCGCCGACTACACGCTTCCGAACAACGCCCTCGCCCAGAAGGACATCCACCTGAACGCCTTCCAGCACATTGCGTTCCTCGGCCAGTACGTCACGGAAAGCGGCCATGACATCATCCCGATCGGTTCCACGATGTTCGCTCCGATGGGCCTGTATGCCGAGAAGATCTCCGACATTGCCGAACTGGAGGAAGGCGACAAGATCGCCATCCCGGATGACCCGTCCAACCAGGCACGCGCGCTCCTTCTTCTTGAGAGTGCCGGTCTGATCACCCTGGCAGACGACTTCGGCATGTTCGGCGACCCGTCCAAGATTGCGGAAAACAAGCTGAACCTTGAGATTCTTCCGATGAACGCCCAGCAGACGCCGCGCGTCCTGCCTGACGTCGCCGCTTCGGTCATCAACAACGGCGTAGCCGGACAGGCCGGCTTCTCCCCTGCAGAAGATGCGATCTTCGTGGAAGATGAAACCGACGAAAACGTCCACCCGTACGTCAACATCATCGCGGCACGCGCCGAGGACAAAGACAATGAAACGTACAAGCGCATCGCAGAGCTTTATCAGGAAAAAGACATCGCCGAGGCCGTCAAGGAAGACACGAACGACGGATCCATCCTCGTCGAACTCACCCAGGAAGAACTCGACAAGGCATTTGAAGATCTGAAAAAGTGATTTAGGGGAGGAAACCGGAATGACCATTGTTCAGGATGTGAGAGGGAAAGTTTGGGAGACGATCGATGAGAACCGCGAGCGTTATATCGGGGTAAGCCATGATATCCATGCCCGGCCCGAGATCGGGAATGAGGAAGTGTATGCGAGCGGCCGGCTGTCCGCACTGCTTGAGGAAGCCGGTTTCACCGTTACGAAGGATGTCGCCGGCCATGAAACGGCGTTCCACGCCGTGAAAGACAGCGGAAAAAAAGGCCCGTCCGTTGCTTACCTGGCGGAATATGATGCGCTCCCGGGACTGGGACATGCCTGCGGGCACAACATCATCGGGACAACGAGTGTTGCCGCGGCAATTGCCCTCGGGGAACGTCTGGATGAAACCGGAGGACGGGTCGTCGTTTTGGGCACGCCGGCCGAAGAAGGCGGCCCGAACGGCAGCGCGAAAGGAAGCTTTGTCCGCCACGGCTTCCTGGAGGATGTCGACGTCGCCATGATGATCCATCCGGGCGCCAAGACATCCCCGACCGGCGAAACGCTTGCCGTCGATCCGCTTGATTTCCATTTTTACGGCCGCTCCGCGCATGCCTCCGGCTCCCCGGAAAAAGGCATCAACGCGCTGGACGCCGTCATCGGCCTGTTCAACGGCATCAGCGCACTCCGCCAGCAGTTGCCTGCAGATGTCCGGATCCATGGCATCATCACACACGGCGGCGACGCACCGAACATCATCCCGGACTATGCCTCCGCCCGCTTCTTTATCCGCGCGGAAACCTGGGCCCGGACCGAAGAAGTTACCGCGAAAGTCCGCGCCGTCGCGGAAGGTGCAGCCCTCTCGACCGGTGCCACGGTCAAGATCGAGCGTTTCCAGAACGAAGTCCGCGACTTTGTCTTGAACCGCGTGCTTGATGAGGCGATCGGGCAGGAACTGTCAGCGGTCGGCGAGCATGTCGTCCATGAAACACGCTCCGGCAAGGGCTCCACCGATGCCGGCAACATCAGCTACGCGGTCCCGACCGCCCACCCGCACATCAAGATCGGGCCGGACGACCTGATCGGCCACACGTTCGAATTCCGCGAAGCCGCCGCCTCCCCTATGGGCGACGAAGCCCTCATCCGCGGCGCCAAAGCCCTTGCCGCGGCAGGCTATCGGCTGCTGACGGAAGAACCGCTGCTCCGGAAGATCCGGGAGGAATTCGAGCGGGCGCTTGCGGCGAAGGGTGGGTGATAGATTTCCCCCGCTCCGGCTTTTGCTGGAGCGGGGATTTTGATGTGGGGCTGGAGTGGCGGTGGTGATGATGGTTTCGTCATTCGGGGTTGTGGTTTCGTCATTCGGGGTTGCGGTTTCGTCATTCGCGGCAGTGGTTTCGTCATTCATCCTCCTCCTGGACATGAATGACGAAACTGTTCGGACGAATGACGAAACTGGCTTAACGAATGACGAAACCGGACGGACGAATGACGAAACCGTCAGCGGCTCCGTTTCTGAATCAGTGATTTTCCTGCCAGATGCCTCTTCGGATCAAACCGGAAAGCCTGTTTGCAGGTGCTTCCGAGTACGTCCAGCTCAAAACTGCTCAGATGCCGATGTCCGGTCGATACCGAGGGGATCCCAGTAAAATTGCAGTAGTCCCGGGTTGTGATGACGGGGTTGATCAGCAAGAAGCAGTCCAGCAAGGCGTCCCGATACGGATTGCCCGTTGGTTGTCCGCATTGCGGACAGTCCAGGGTTCTTCTGGTCTTCCACCCCAAAATGTTATGGCAGGTTTCGCATAAGAGACCTCTTTTATAGTCATCAGGATGGATATCATATCGCCGATCGGCCCGCACCCACTCAGGACCCAACTGCTCTGCAAGGATCCGGTTCACAATCATATGAGCAGGGGTGCCGCCGGTTGCGGCAGTTGTCCCGAAGTCCCGCCGCATGATGTAGGGCAATTCCTTTACCGAGACGAACGGGGCATGTTCAGGCAAGCCGAGCCACGTGTTGCGGGAGGCAAAGGCCACCACGCCTTTGACACTCGTCATCAGTTCTCTTTGGCGAAGCCATTCGATCAGAGCCTCCTTTTGATTTTCAAGCTGGATGATCGGGCAGTCGAACGTGAGAATCGAGCCGTCTTCCTCGATGCGTTCCAGCCTGCGGGGGTTCTCCTGATAGCGAAGTGTCCCCTTGAACAGCTTTGATTCAATGATGCCGATTCCGCGATCCGTCACCATCAATGTGTCAAACTGCGCGACATGCGACTTATTCATCCTGAGACGGATATCCCGGAGAACCCACCATTCCCTCGGCAGCCGTAACCCTTCCAGATATTGATCAACCTTTTGTTCCCCGCTGAATCCTGCTTCCAGCCTCCTGATCTGATCGCCAATCCTCTCCAGTTCCCGATGGCCCGGATATAATCTCCTCTGCATGCATTCCAACATCAGCAATTATAATGGATATGGCCGTACCCCCAATTCAATCCCCCCTTTGTAAAACCCTATCACGCCGGGAATCAGCAAGATACTCAGCTCGGAGAGATCACAAATTGGGGCATTTCTTGATGCCAAATTGGAAATATGATCTGGGAAGTGTATCAAAATGAGATTTTGCCGGGTTAACAAAGTCACAATTGGCACCGGCTCACATGGTGGTTTCGGCATTCACAGCTTTGGTTTCATCATTCACGCATTTAGTTTCTTCATTCACTGCGCCAGTTTCATCATTCAGCGGCGAGGTTTCGGCATTTGCCTTGGATGCAGTTTCCGCATTCGCCGTTCCAATTTCCTCATTCCCATTCAAAGTTTCGTCATTCCCGCACGAAGACTCGCCATTCGCATTCCCATACAAAAACCCCGCCATCTCCCATCCGGGAAGTGAGCGGGGTCCTTCCATATTAGCCGCAATCTCTGCGGCCGCATCGCCAGCCGGTTTGTCATCTCCCAGACACATCAGCTTTTACTCCTGGTCCTTTGAATAATTCAAATCCCAAGTAAATCCGAACCGGTCCTCGACTTTCGCGTAGATCGCGCCCCAGAACGTTTCCTGGAGTTCCATGATCCGGCGGCCTTCGTCGAGGAGCGCGTTGTAGAGGCGGCGGAGTTCCTCTTCGGAGTCGCAGTCGATAACGAGGGAGATGCTGCGGACGGGAACTTCCGGCTGCGGCTCGGTGGAGTCGGCGAGCATAAGCTGGAAGCTGCCGCGCTTCAGGTGGCAATGGATGACAAATTCCTCGGCGCCTTCGGGTGTGGGGAAGTCGGCTTCGCCGTAGGTTTGGATGCCGAGATTCTCCATTCCGAACAAGTCCGAATAAAACACGGCCGCTTCCTTTGCCCGGCCATAGAATGTGAGATAAGGTGTGATGCATTCTTTCATGAAATCCGCCCCGCTTTCATTTCTATTTGTCTTGACTCTTATAGGATACCCGATTCCGTGGCTGACAAGTCATTAACGCCGGGGCTTCACACAGGCAAACTCATACGAATTGGTTATCGTGCTATAGATCGTAAGGTCAACCGTTCCCCCATTGTCCAGGCAGCCTTCGGTCAGGGCGCTGATCTCCTGTTTGGTGAAGTGGTGTTGCGCGGCCAGGAGAATGGCCGCCGCGAGCAGGAGGGTGACTGCGAGAATGCCGATCATGTGTCTGGTTTGGACCATGGTGTCTCTCCTCTTTTATCTGATTCGGCCTGACTGTACCTTCCTCGGCTTCAGAAGCACGCCGGCCAGTGTGACCAGCCCGGCCACCAGGAGTTTCTGCATCTTTACACCACCCGGTTTTCAGGGGCGCGGCCCGACAGCACCGCTTCAATGTCTTCCGCGTTCATGCGCATCATGGCGAGGCGGGTTTTGACGCTGGCGCTGCCAATATGCGGGAGTGCAGTCACGTTCGGCAAGGCGAGGAGCTTGTGGTCGGATCCGATCGGTTCCCCTTCGAAGACGTCGAGTCCGGCAGCCCAGATGCCGCCGTTTTTCAGGGCATCATATAAGGCATCTTCGTCGACGATGCCGCCGCGTGCGGCGTTGACGAGGACGGCGGTTTCCTTCATGAGGCCGAGCTCGCGTTCGCCGATCATGCCGCGGGTTTCGTCGGTGAGCGGGGTGAGGATGACGACGAAGTCGGACTGCCCAAGCAAGGCATCCAACTCCGCGTACCGGAAGCCGAACATCGACTCGGCCTCCGGCTTGCGCGTACGGTTGTGGTAGAGCACGTCCATGTCGAAGCCGGCGGCGCGGCGCGCGACGCCTTCACCGATGCGGCCCATGCCGACGATGCCCAGTGTGGCACCGAAAATGTCCATGCCGGTGAAGCCCATCGGCGACCAGGACGTCCACTTGCCCTCGCGCAGGAAGCGCTCCGCCTGGCCGGTTTGCCTCGCCGCTGCGAGCATGAGCGTGAACGCCAGGTCCGCGGTCGTCTCCGTCAGGACGCCGGGCGTGTTCGTCACGAAGATTCCGTGTTCCTTGGCCGCATCCATGTCGACATTGTTATAGCCGACGGCAAGGTTTGCGATGACCTGGAGCGTTTCCCCTGCTTCAATCACGTCCCGGTCGACGGTATCGGCCACATTCGTCCAGAGCGCGTGGGCCGTCTTCGCCTTCTCGATGAGCACTTTTTTCGGCGGAACCTCGTCCTCGCTCTCCCACATGTCCACTTCGAATGCTTCCCGCAGCCCTTTGACCGCCTCTTCCGGCAACTTTCTTGTGATAAATACTTTCCTCATTCCCCGCATCCCCTTTCGATCATGGTGAAAAACCGCCGGAACTTGGATTCCGGCGGTTTGGGTCCGTATTATTTGGCCGCGACGGCTTCCTTTTCCTCGGAATGGTCGTCTTCTTCGACCTCCACCACCTCGACTTCGTCAATCTGGTCGAGAAGGCGGAGAAGGCGCCGGCGGTTGATCGTGCGTCCGGCTTTTCTCAGCTCAAGCAAAATCCAGTCCGGATCCAGTACATCTTCCTGCTCCATCAGGTGGCGCATCAGGGCGATGTCTTCACGGTCGCGCTCGGATAGCTTGTTTTCCGGCCGGTTCACGTAGTTGTAATACCCGCTTTCCGACACGTCGAGCGTCATGCAGAGCCGGCGGACCTTGTGTTCATCCTTCATTTCATGGATGGCATCAAAACGCTCGGTCTTCTTCACGTCGACCATCGACGTGAATTTCTTCAGGATCTCATTTTCCTCGCGCAGCCGGCGCACTTCGCGCTCCAGCTCGCGGAGGCGACGGTTCGGATCGATGCCCGGGGATTTCGGCTGGCGGCCGCGTTTTTTCGGGATGAGGCCCTCCTCACCGGATTCCTCATAGGCATCAAGCCAGTTTTTCAGCGTGTTCGGATGGACGCCGAATTCACGGGCGACCGCTCCCTTTTTCCGCTTCTTTTCAAAGACTTCATTCACCGCGCGGAGCCTTTCCTCAAATGTTTTTTGTGGTTTGGCTTCTTTGTCTTCCATCACGTTAGCCGCCATGCAGTTCTCCCCCTTGAACAAATTATCATTGACGCAATTATAACAAATTGATGATGTAAAATGTCCATACTTATAGGAGGAAATTGCATTTTTTCTGCAGGAATTTGGACTGATAAAAAGGGATTACAGGTCGTCGAACCCGTTCAGGTCGCTTGTTTTCGTGTACTGCCGGGAAGTCTGCTCGAAAAAATCCGTTTTTGTATCGTCAAAACTGTCGACATAGGCGCGGATCCATTTCATCGGATTGTCCGTGTGTTCCGGATACAACTCCGACAGGCCGAGCATCCGGAGCATTTTATTGGCCCTGTATTTAATGTAGCCTTCCATCT
This sequence comes from Bhargavaea beijingensis, assembly GCF_900101985.1. Lineage (GTDB taxonomy): Bacteria > Bacillota > Bacilli > Bacillales_A > Planococcaceae > Bhargavaea > Bhargavaea beijingensis. The sequence goes on along the minus strand of NZ_FNAR01000002.1, from coordinate 181,191 downwards.
CTTCCGGATCGATGCCGTCCACGCCGTCCAGCACATAGCGGCTCCACAAGGTTTCCTGCCCGACCGAATGGCGGTAGGCGTCATAGATCCAATCCGCGAATTCCGGCGTGTTCAGTTCCGGATTCTCCCCCATCGCCGCCCGGAACACATCACTCATCGCCTTCCCGTGCTCAAGCTCGTCTCGGTTGATGTAGCTGATCATCGTCGACGTGCCGACCATCTTCCCGTTGCGGGCGAGATTATAGAAGAACGCGAAACCGGAGTAAAAGAACAGGCCTTCCAGAAGCGTCGTGTACACCATCGCCTTGAGCGCATTTTCGGTGGTCGGTTCGGTCGCGAAATCATTGTAGACTTCGGCGATCCGCTCGTTCCGCTTCAGGAGGACCGGGTCGTGGCGGCCGGTCTCAAAAGAACGGACCTGGTTGTCGAACGTCGTGACCGAGCTCAACACATACGCGTAGCTGTGGTTGTGCTCGCTTTCCTGGTCAGCGATCGTTGCGAAAAGGGATTTGACCGAAGGATCCGTCACATAATGCGCAAGCTTTGCCGCAACGTCCGTCTGCGGCCCATCAAGCGTCGCCAAAAGGCCGATGATTTTCAGGAACGCCTCCTGTTCATTTTGGGAGAGGTTCGGAAACTGCTTCACGTCTTGTGTCATGTCGACCTCATTGGCCGTCCAGAACAAAGACCGGATCCGCTGGCGGAGCTTATAAAAATGCGGATACTTCAGGTCATTCCAGTTCAGAATGCCGCTTGCCTCCCCGCCGAAGATCGCCGTCGCCCGGTTCGGCTTGACCGGGTCCAGCACCTTCACGCGGGTCAGCAGTCCGGTGGATTGTGTAGTCATGATTGGTGGCTCCTTTCTGATGTGCAACGATGTTGGGCCGAGCGAGCGTTCAGTAGGATACCTGATTCCCGGCCTGCCCGCTCCGCCACTTGGGACGTCCATACCCGGACAGCTTCCTGCTGCCCGCCTCGGGGACTCTGTTCAATCTTGAGCGGCGGCAGCGGGGACTCGTAAAACCGGGCCAATTTGACGGCGGCCCTGCAGAACAGCGCGTCACCCCCGAACTGGGTATCGCCGGTCCCGAAGATGAAGGTGTTGGGCGGCTTATGGCCGACATCCAGGATAAAATCCTTCACTTCCTCGGGAACGCTGCCTTCCGCCCAGGTAAATGAGCCTAATATTAGCGCATCATGCTCCGAAACGTCCGGGACGGGCTCCCCGCCGATCCAGTGGAATTCGACGGCATGTCCGGCTTTTTCAAGAAAGTCTGCGATCAGCTCAGCCGCTTCTTTCGTGTTGCCGCTATAAGTGGCGTAGGCGATCAGAAATCTCATCGATCTCCCTCCTCTGGCAGTGGGCGGATTTGCTTAATACTCAGCATGGTTTTCTCAACACTCGCCCGAAGACCCCGTCCCTTACGACTGGCACCACTCGCACTCTTCAATGTCGCTCGCGGTGGAGCGGGTGTAATAGGTCGTCTTCAGGCCCGATTTCCATGCCTGGAGATGGAGATTCAGCAGCACGCTGGCGCGGATGGTGTTCGGGACGTACAGGTTAAACGAAATCGACTGGTCGATGTGGCGCTGGCGGGCGGCGTTTTGCCGGACGCTCCAGCGCTGGTCGACGATGTAGGCAGAGCGACGGTAGACGTCGTAAGTCCGGTGGTCAAGGTCCGGTGCCACGACCGGCAGCTTATAGTCCTTCTTTTCCTCGTGATAAAACGGCTTGAAGACCGGATCGATTGAAGCGGTGGAACCCGCGATGACGGAGGTCGAGGAGTTCGGGGCGACCGCCATCATATAGCCGTTGCGGACGCCGCTTTGTCCGACTTTCTCCCGGAGTGCCTCCCATCGGTCACCTTTATATCCGCGGCGTTCGAAATATGCGCCGGTCTGCCAGTCCGATCCGGAGAAAAGCGGATACCCGCCCTTCTCCCCGGCCAGCTTCGCGGACGCGCGGATCGTGTAGTAGGCGATATCCTCATACAGCTTGTCTGCGAATTCGACGGCCTCTTCCGACTCCCACTGGATGTTTTTCTGCGCCAGCAGGTGGTGCCAGCCGAATGTGCCGAGACCGATGCCGCGGTAGCGCTGGTTCGTCACTTGCGCCTGCAGGACAGGAATCTGGTTTAGATCGATGACGTTATCGAGCATGCGCACCTGAATGTCGATCAGCCTGCCGAGGACGCCAGCCGGAACGGCTTTCCCGAGGTTGACGGAAGACAGGTTGCAGACGACGAAGTCGCCCGGGGTGCGGCGGCTGACGATGACACCGTCTTCCAGCACTTCCTGCGAGGCACTTGTCGCGCTCATGTTCTGGGCGATTTCCGAGCACAGATTGGACGAATAGATGAGGCCCTCATGCTTGTTCGGGTTCATCCGGTTGACCTCGTCGCGGTAAAACATGAACGGTACGCCGGTCTCGAGCTGGCTGCGCATGATGCGCTTCATGATGTCGATTGCCGGCACCTTTTCGGAATGGATATCCGGGTGGGCGACGCATTCGGCATACCGCTCGCGGAACGAGCCGGCCCCGAATGATTCATCGTAAAAGTCCTCAAGCGACCATCCCATGATGGCGCGCACTTCGTGCGGGTCGAACAAGTGCCAGTCGCCGCGCGCCTCGACCTGCTCCATGAAAAGGTCCGGCAGGCAGACACCGGTGAAGATGTCATGGGCGCGCAGGCGCTCGTCGCCATTGTTCAGTTTGAGATCGAGGAACGTCAGGATATCCTTGTGCCAAACATCAAGGTAGACGGCGACCGCGCCTTGGCGCTGGCCGAGCTGATCGACGGATACCGCGGTGTTGTTCAACTGTTTGATCCACGGAAGCACGCCGGATGACGCGCCCTTGAATCCGCGGATTGCGGCCCCGCGGGAGCGGACCTTCCCCATGTAGACGCCGATTCCGCCGCCGTATTTGGACAGGTTCGCAATGTCGGTGTTCGAGTCGTAAATCCCCTGAAGCGAATCATCGACGGTGTCGATAAAGCATGACGACAGCTGGCCGTGCGGTTTCCCGGCGTTCGCGAGTGTCGGCGTCGCGACCGTCATATAAAGGTTCGAAAGTGCCCAGTACGCTTCGCTGACTTTCCCTAGGCGGTCTTCGGTTTCGTTTCTCATCAGGGTCATGGCGATCACGAGCCAGCGCTCCTGCGGCAGCTCGACCGGTTGTTTATTGAAATCCGTCGCCACGTAGCGGTCGGTCAGCGTCTTCAGGCCGGTGTACGTGAACAGAAGGTCGCGCGACGGCTCGAGGAATGTGCCGATTTCCTCCAGTTCGCGGTCGGTGTATTGTTCGGTGAGCGCAGATGTGTAGAGGCCGGCTTCGACCTGCGTGCGGACATGGCGCGCAAAATCCCCATAAACGTCTTTGGTGCCGCGGCGCTCCTGCTGGTCGCGGTACAGTTGGGTTAGCAGCACGCGCGCCGCCACATCGGTCCAGTACGTTTCCGATTCATCCACGCGGCCGAGCGCCTCCCGGATCAGGTGCTGCGTGAGGGACGGGCCGTTATAACCTTCAGCCGCGCGGCGGAGCGGGGCGACTTTTTCTGACGTGAATTCCTGTTCAAGCATGGTGAGGATGTCGAGCTGATCTGTCGGTTTGGTGGTGACCATGGGAATTCCTCCTTTTGATGGGTGCGGGGATATGAGTGCGTTCAAGTGGAGCGCGAGTGGTTCGTAAAGGAACATGAGTGCGTTGAAAGTGACTTTGGGTGCATCCGCTGTCCCCCTGAGTGGGGGAAGCGGCCCTCATCCGGCTTTCCAAGCACTCCCTTCCGGCAGACGCGCAAAAGCCCCATCCGAAGAATAGTCTTCGGCGGGGCTTCCGCTTTTTGGCGTGTGGGTAATGGAAGATCGGGGCCGGGGATGAATAAATGGATGAATGAAAAATATGAAAGGCCGGCGCCCGTTCGCTTCCACCTCTCAACCCCCGAAGAAAGTGTCGCTTGCGATGGGAAGGCAGGTCTACTGGCTCGCGCTTCTCTCTCCCGCCGGCCTTCCCGCAGCATCGCTGCAGTGGCTTTTTTGGCGGTCGTCGGCGCTCACAGTTGCGGGGACAGCTCCGGCTTTTCCGGATTCCCTATTAAACCGCGATCGGTACCAACCCATCGTGACTACAATATATAGTGTTGTTAACGCTCATATAGCCTAACATATTGTGTTTCAAACCTAAATAGGACGAAAGGCTATGAAAATCGTCGAAACGTGTCAGCCACACGCGGTTTCTACTATACCAGACGAGAGTCGCTCCGCAAGTGGGTTCGGTTATTCCACGGGTTTCCCCTCCATGGCAGCCCTCAACTCAGAGATACATCCATTCCATGAAAACCGAAAGCGCCCCCGTGATCAATCCGTACGCCAACAAAAGCAGGAAACCGAGCAAAAGGCTGACGAAGCCGGCTCCGCCCTTTTTCATCACAGCCGTTTCCACATGCTCCGGCCGGTGACTGGTCTGTATTTTCCGGATTTTCCGTTCAGCGTCCTGTCGGTAAAGCTGGTTGCCGCCAATTCCCAAAACTGCGGAAACCACGAATCCGATGCCGAAATCCCAGCTCGCCTCAAAGTCCCCCATCAGATAGGCCGCCGCATCAAACAGCAGGAAAAGGCCAAGGATGACGAGGAGCGGGACGTACATTTTCCGATATCCGAGCCATAAGAGTCCGAAGATGAAAGCCGCCCAGTTCCAGGAAAATCGGCCTTTTTCCCATTTTTTCTCGTACACATCCGCTTTTCCACCGACATATAGGTACAGCAACTTTTCCTCGCGGGTCATGGCCTTCTCATCGATCGGACTGGCTGCCTCCATGCCTCCGCCCCCTTTTTTAACTTCCATTATACTTGAAGGAGGAAATAAAATGGAAGAACCTTCTCTAGCCGTTACGATTCTGCTGCCCTCATTCCACCAGTTTCAGCCCGACCGCAGCCCCAAGGATCATCAGGATGAACAGCACCCGGCGCCAGTCTTTCGACTCTCCGTAAAGCCACATACCGGCAAGTGCGCCGCCGGATGCACCGATGCCGGTCCAGATGGCGTAGGCCGTTGACATCGGGATGAATGCCATGGCGTAGGCGAGCAAAATGAAGCTTGCGCCGAATGCGCCCAGCAGCAGCAGGAACGACCGGGCGTCGCGTTGCTGGTTGAGGCGGCTGATGGTCATGACGCCGGCTGTTTCACACAGGCCGGCGGCGATCAGTGAGAGCCATGCCATTCTTTTTTCCCTCCTTGATCCGTGACAGCTTTCAGCCCGACCACTCCGGCTAGCAGGACGGCGATCAGGATCAGCTTGGCCGGATTGACCGGCACGCCGAGCAGGATGATTTCGGCGATGACGGTGCCGACCGCGCCGAGCCCGACAAAGACGACATAGGCGGTGCCGACCGGAAGCGTGCGCCCGGCGACGATGAGCAAGTGGAAACTTGCCCAGATGGCCGCCGCGGTGGCGAGCCATTCCAAAGCGCTGTCCGCGTGTTTGAGCCCGATCACCCAGCCGACTTCAAAGACGGCCGCGATGATGATTTTTCCCCATTCTTTCATGTGGCTTCCTCCTCTTGCGGTTTCCTCATCCCGCCGGTTCAGCACCCACTCCAACCAAAAAAGCCCGGGAGCATGCTGATCCGACAGCATCTCCCAGGCTTTTGTCCTTCCGTGGCACGGCAAACTTCGCCGTGTGCCCCCTCTCGGACCAGTCCGGCGCGCTCGGCGCCGCGGAACCCTAGGGGGCATATTCATATGAGGTTGAGTTCATTATAGCAAAAAGGCGGCGAGTTTTCACCGCGCTTCCTCAGACGAGGCTTGCCTCCTTGAGCCGTGCATGGCGGTTTTCCCTGAACGGTAATCCAAGATGATCACGTAAGGTCATGTTCTCGTACTCTCCCCTGAACAGGCCGCGCTCCGTGAGGATTGGGACGACACCGTCCACGAAGCTCTCGAGAAGGCCCGGAAGATTGGCGATCAGCATAAAGCCGTCTGCGGCACCGCTCCGGTACCATTCTCCGATCCGCTCGGCGACCTGTTCCGGGGTGCCGATGAACGGCGTTCTCGGAGCGGCTTCACGCATCGCCGCTTCCCTCAGGGTGAGGCCGTCGCGGCGGGCCCCAAGGATGATGCGCTCGGTATCGCTCTGGAATCCGTTCGCGCCCAGGCCATTCAGATCCGGAAACGGCGCGTCCGGGTCGTATTGGCTGAAGTCATGATGGTCGAAGTGGCGGCCGAGGTCCGCGAGCGCCTCCTCGAGCGAGACGGTGGCGGTGAGTTCTTCGCGGATGCGGAACGCTTTTTCCTCGGTCTCCGCGACAATCGGGCTGATGCCCTGGATGACGAGCAGCTCGTCCGGATTCCGGCCGGCACTTGCAGCCCGCTTTTTCATATCGGCGTAGTATTCGCGGGCCGCGCCGATCTCCCCGTCGATGGCGAATACGACATCCGCCGTTTCCGCCGCGAACCGGCGCCCATCCTCCGACTTGCCGGCCTGGAAAATAACAGGCTGGCCCTGCGGCGACCGGGCGATATTGAGCGCGCCCTTTACCGAGAAGAACTCGCCGTCATGGTCCGCCTCATGCATCTTTTCCGGATCGAAGAATTCACCGCTCACCTTGTCCCGGACAAATGCATCGTCCTCCCATGAATCCCACAGCTTCCGGACCACTTCCGTAAATTCGGCGGCCATCCGGTAGCGAATATTGTGCTCCGGGTGCATGTCCCGGCGGTGTCCGAAATTCAATGCGGTTCCGCCGAGTCCGGATGTGACGGCATTCCATCCTGCGCGCCCGCCGCTCAGCATGTCGAGCGAGGACAATTGCCGGGCAGCGGCGTATGGCTCGCTATACGTAGTTGAAAGGGTGGCGACAAGCCCGATTCTTGAAGTGACCGCCGCAAGCGCAGACAAAATGGTGAGCGGCTCAAACCGGTTCAGGTAGTGTGGAGCGGACTGCGGCGTGATGTACATCGCATCCGCCACAAAGACGAAATCGAATTTCCCGCGTTCCGACACAAGTGCCTGGTCTTTGTAGAAATCAAAGTCGACACTCGCATCAGCCGGAATCGCCGGATGCCGCCAATCCGTCCGCCGCTCCCCCGCTCCGTGAATCATCGTTCCCAGAACCATTCCTTTGCCCATGTTGCATGCCTCCCGGATGATAGTTAGCTTCATCTTACCCCTCTAGTTTACAGGTGTAAAGACACAAAAATCACGACAATTTCCGACTTTATTTCCCGGGAAATGTCGAAAACACCTTTTCCGAGTCGGAAAAGGTGTTTTAGTTATAATGCGGCGCGCACCATTTTTCTGTAGTATCCGATGGTAAGAAATGCAAACACCAAGTAGATCAGCGCATAGGCAGTCATGGCGATGGCGACCGGCAGCTTGATATCCGTCGTCATGAAGAAGATGGAGACGGATTTGATGGCGAAAATCGAATGGGCGATCCCGATCAGGAGCGGGATACCGAAGACGAACGTCTGCTTTCTGCGGATGCCCTTCATGATCTCACCCGTTTTAAAGCCAAGCTGGCGAAGGGTTGTGTAGCTTCTCTTCTCCTGTTCCGCTTCACCCATCTGTTTGAAGTACAGGATGCTGCCGGTAGAGACAAGGAATGCAAGACCGAGGAAGCCGGTGATAAAAATGATGATGCCGTTGGAGGCGATGGCATCTTCGTAAGAGGCAAAGTAATCGGCCTTAAAATCACCCGGCTCAAACTGCCTAAAAAGTTCCGATGCTTCCTTCAGGTCATCCTTGTCGGTGAGGTTGAAAGCGACAACGGTATGCAGGGCTTCAGGGGGAGCAGCGGCTGCCAGCCGGCTGTAAGTGTCCCCATCCACGACCAGTTGGGTGAGGACACCCGGCCAGCCACTTGCCACATCTCCCTCTCCGAGCTGTTCAACGTTAAGCTCGGCTTTTTCTTCACCGGCGGCAAGTGTTGCGGTGAACGGGAATGAGCTGTCTTTCATGACCCAGCTGATGGAAGAGTCATGAAGAACAGCCTCGCCCTTCTGCGGTTCCCGTACATCCAAGCCGGATGCGCGGAGCTGGCCGGCATCGAAGAGGAGCGCTTCGAGCGTCCGGCCTTCGAGCCCGAGGATGTCCGGCAGGTTGTCTCCGCTGAACGAACCGACTGTTGTGATGTAGGTGAGCGGTGCAGATTCATACCCGATGCCGGCTTTGTCAAGCTCGGCACTGAATTGCTCTGCCGCTTCCTCCGGCGGGAGCGCTGCACCCTGTTCCATTTCATCGAACATGAAATCATGCGGGATGACGGCGCGCGTTTCCTGCTCCGTCGAGTAGTAGAGCGAGTAGGCAAATCCGATCATCGCGAGCGTCATCGCTGACAAGGTGGTGATCACGGTAAGCGACTTGGCATTGGCCTTCATCCGGTGCATCAATGGAGCAATGGACAGTGCCCCCGGGAGGCCGATGTGACCGTTTTTTCTGCGGCGGATGAGCGTCAGAAACCAGCCGATCGTCACTCGGAACACGAGATACGTGCCGGTAATGACAAGGGCCAAGACAAGCAGCATATTCAGCATGAGGAACATATTCAGCATGTACGATGAGTTGGCGAACCAGTAACCCGTGATGATCATCGCAAGACCGAGAAGGCCAAGAAAACCGGAGCGGAGCGGTTTCGGATGTTTCGGATGTTCATCTTTCCTCTCATCATTGAACAGATCAATCAGATTCGATTTTCTCACTTTCCAAAACATCCGGAATGACGTGATGACGATTAAAACGGCAAACACAACAACTGTTTCAACGAAGGCCTGGGGGGAAAACGTCAGATTGACAAAGCCGCTATAGCCGACAAGCTTCATGAGCAAGAGGAGAAAGAGCCTGGAGACGAGAAGACCTGCTCCGATGCCGATAACCAATGCACCTGCGCCGAGAAGCGCATTCTCGATGATCAGCAGCCGAGTGACACCGGCTTTCGTCAGGCCGACCAATTGATACAAACCGATTTCCCGGCTCCTTCTTTTCAGGAACAAGTCGTTGGCATACGTCACAAAGATCAGCAGGATTGCAAACAGCAGAACCGTCGCAGCCTGGAACCCTGACGCCATCTTGGCGGACAGCGCCGTCTCTTCCATCACCGCATGGTCATGCTGGAGCGTCGAGAAGATGAAGAACAGGGTCACGCCGAAAATCAAGGCAAAGAAATACAGATAATAGTGCTTCAGGTTCTTCCGCATACTGCGGAGGACGAGGTCAGCGAGCGTCAACGCGGTCACCCCCGAGCACAGCCTGCACGTTCAGGATATCCTGGAAAAACGCCTGGCGCTGCTTGTCGCCCCGGTATAGCTCGGAATACATCGCCCCGTCCTTCAGGAAAATGACGCGGTTGCAGTAGCTGGAAGCGACCGCATCGTGCGTGACCATCATGATGGTCACGCCGCGGGATTTGTTGACGTCTTCAAGTGTCCCGAGTAGCGCCGCGGCCGACTTGGAGTCGAGCGCCCCGGTTGGCTCATCGGCGAACACCATGGACGGCTGGTTGACGAGGGCACGCGCGGCGGATGTCCGCTGTTTCTGCCCGCCGGAGATTTCATGCGGGTATTTGTGGCCGTGCTCCTTGATGCCAAGAATGCCCGCGATGTCGTTGAACTGCTCCTCTGCGGCTTTTTTCGAGAGTCCGCCGAGCGATGCAGGAAGCAGGATGTTTTCCTTGACTGTGAGCGTATCCAGCAGATTGTAATCCTGGAAGATGAAGCCGAGTTTGTCACGGCGGAACGTTGACAGTTGCGCATCCTTCATCTTGGATGTCTCCTGACCGTCAATCATGATCGTTCCCGAGGTCGGCCGGTCAATCGTCGCAAGCACATTCAGAAGCGTCGTCTTCCCCGCGCCCGACGGCCCCATGATCCCGACAAACTCCCCTTCCCGAACCTGAAGATTAATCCCCTTCAGCACTTCGGTTGAATTCAGTTTCGAGCCGAACGACTTGCGGACCTGATGTGCTTGGAGCACCGTTCGGGCTTGTATCTGGTTGGTATCTGTCACCATGATGATTCCTCCCGGCGGCGGGATTGCTGGTGTTATCCCGCCCGATTTATTGAGTTTATCATAGCGCGCAGAGACGACTGCGGTCGTTTGAAATGGGTGACAATAGCGGAGCCGTAAGTGACGATTTTGTAAGGTCGTGGGTGGCGTGCGTGAGAATCGCGACATTCATCGGAGGAATTGAGACTTTCACGCAGGGTATCGGGACATTCATGGTATCCTTTCAAGAGAAGCCCCGGAAAATCATTTGAAAAGGAGATGCGCCATGACCACCATCACCCCGTTCCTCATGTTCCAGAACAAAGACGCGGAAGAAGCGATGAACTTCTACACCTCGCTTTTCAAGAACTCCGAGATCACAAACATCGTCCGCTACGGCCCCGACATGCCGGGCGGCGAGGAAGGAACCGTCATGCTCGCGACATTCACACTGAACGGCCGCGAATTCAAATGTATCGACAGCAGCATCCGCCACCAGTTCGACTTCACTCCATCGTTTTCCGTTTATGTGGACGCCGACACCGAGGAGGAAATCGACCATCTGTACAGCAGGCTTGCAGAAGGCGGCCAGGAATTGATGGCACTCGGCAACCACGGCTTCAGCCGGAAATTCGGCTGGATCAATGATCGGTTCGGCGTGTCTTGGCAGATTAACTTGCCGTGATGTGTTAAATACGAAGAAAAGGGACGCCATCGCGGCGTCCCTTTTTTCATGCTTCAATATAAAACAGGTATTCCTGTCCCGCTTTTTCGGGTTCTTTCGCCAGTTTGTAGCCGGCGCTGACGACTTCTTCCGGGACGTTGCGGAACGAGCCGGGGCAGTCGGTGACGACGTGGAGAATCTGGCCTTTCTGCATGTCCTTTAATGCATCAAGTGTGTAGATGACCGGGTACGGGCAGGATTCGCCGCGCAGGTCGAGTGTGAAATCAGCTGACAATTTGTTTTTCCCCTTTCGGCAGGATGAGTGTGCCGCGTTTGTGTTTTGAATAGATGACGATGAACAGGTAGCATCCGGCGAGCATGGTGAGCGTGGCGATGATCGCCCAGCCCGGTCCCATTGCCGGAATGAGGTTCAGTTTCTCGCCTCCGGCCACAAGCACGTTGTAAACGCCGAGGTGGTCCCAGGCAAAGGCGAGCGCGGTGACGCCGATGAGATTGCCGGCGAAGACAAACAGGTACAGCACCTGGCCTTCCATGAGGCGGTACATCATGCCGGTCTCACAACTGCTGGCAAGCACGATGCCGAGGCCGAACAGGAAGCCGCCGACGAACGTGCCGATGGAAGCGACCTGGGTGATTGGCGTCATGCCGGTGTTCGCGATGATGAGGATGGTCAGCAACGAGCTGACGGCCATGGCGATGACAATCGCTTTCGCCATGAGTGTGCGGCCGGTAAGCCACAGGTCGCGGAATGCCGATGTAAAGCAGATCTGGCCGCGCTCGATCAGGATGCCGAAGATGGCGCCAAAGATAGCGGCGGTGCCGAGGAGCGGACGTCCGGTCACGAAGAACCAGACGATCAGTGCTGCGTAAAGCAGGGCAATCAGACCGCCGACATATGGCTGGACAATCCGTTTTTCCCGCTTCGGGACGGGTGCGGGACCGCCTTTCATGAGCTTCGGCTTGCCTTTCCACCATTTGGTCTTGGCAACTTTTACGCCCATAAAGGTGCCGATACCGGTTGCGACAATGAAAATCCAAGAGTGAAACGAGAACTGCGGGACGCCGGTAAAGAATGCGGCAAGGTTGCAGCCCATCGCGAGGCGCGCGCCGAACCCGGCGATCGCGCCGCCGATCAGGCCCTGAACGTAGCGCCGTTTTTGTTGAGGTTTGCGGATCTTGAAGTTGTTGGCGAGAAGGACGGTGATAAGCGCGCCGATCAGCATCCCCCAGACGATCCAGCCGTCGGAGCGGGCGAACGACGAGCCTTCCAGGTGGACAAGGTCAAAATAAGCCCAGCCCGAGACATCGCCTCCGAAAAATTCGACGACATGGCCGCCGAGCCTTGTAAACTCACCCGTCACTGCCCACACCGTACCGGTGAGCCCGAAGTAGGCCGCGCTGAAGATGCCGGCGACCACCAGCGTCATGACGGGGTTCCAATACTGGCCGAACACCCGGTTATAGAGGGTTTTCATGATGAGGACTCCTTTTGTTCTACTGAAAAAAGACGGATGCGGGATCCGTCGGAGACTTGGCTGTTTCTGTTAAAAAGTATAGTCTTCCTGTGTATACACGTCAATTCGACTTCCTGCCACCGGGCATTGGGCGAGTGTTAAGCAAGCCCCTGCGCGCCGCCCCTACCAGAAAAAGCGATGCCGCGGCATCGCTTCACTTTTTCCGTTTTGCAATCATTCCCCGCACCACATCCGGTGCCGGTCCGCCGGTGATGCGGCGGCGTTCGACGAAGGCGACGGGGTCGGCGATGGCATTCCAGTCCTCGGCGGTGAGTTGGACATCGCCGAGCCAGCCATTGACTGTTTCAAGCGGGATTTCGTACAGTTCCTTTTCCTGTCGGTCGGCTTCGCGGGCGATGAGGCTCGCCTTGTGATGGGCCCGGCGGAACGACACACCGTAGTCTCTGGCGAGCACGTCCGCCAATTCGGTGATGGTGATCATATTCTCTCTTGCCTGCCGGAGGGCACGGTCTTTGTTGAACGTGAGCGTGGTCACGACCGCGTGCATCAGCCGGAGAACACGGTTGGCTTTTTCGAATCCTGCATAGAGATGCGGCTGGAGGTCATCCTCGGTGTCGTTGATGTCGCCGTACGGCGTGTTGTGGATCATATGGATGACCGCGAGGCCTTCCGAAGCGGCACTTGAAGCGAGCGCGCGGGAGTGCTCCATCGACACCGGGTTCCGCTTTTGCGGCATGATGCTCGAGATTTGCACGTACGCATCCGCCACCCGAAGCAGGCCGACTTCCTTGGACGCCATGCGGAGGAATTCCTGGATCCAGCGGCCCATGTTCGTCATGAGGCTCACCAGGCTCTGGGCGGCTTCGATCAGATAATCCCCCGTACCGATGGCATCATACGAGTTCTCGATCATCCCCTCAAATCCGAGCAGCTCCACCATCCGCTCCCGGCTGATCGGGAAGCCCGTTGTCGTAATCGCGGCCGCGCCCATCGGGGACTGGTTCACGGTATGGCGGGCGTGCTTCAGCCGTTCGATGTCCCGGATCAGATTGTCGTAAATCGCGACCAGATAATGCCCGAACGTCGTCGGCTGGGCGGGCTGTGTGTGCGTGTGCGCCGGCATGACGGACTCCACATGTTCCTCCGCCTGCGCGAGCAGCGCTTCCGCCAATGCCTCTGCCTGTTCGACCGTCTCAGCCAAATACTTGCGGAGAACAATCCGGTACATCGCCTCGCCCATATCGTTCCGGCTTTTTGCGATATGCATCTTCCCCGCCAGTTCCTCACCGATCAGTTCGCCGATCTCCGACTCCACGAGGAAAAACAGGTCTTCATGCTCCGCGGAATATTTGAGTTCAGCCCGGTCCATCTTCCAGACTTCCCGGATGGCGTTCAGAATCTTGCCGGCCTCCGATTCGGCCAAAATCTTCTGTTCGGCGAGCATCTGGGTGTGGGCAGCGTGGACCTCAAACATCGCGTCAAATAGGTAATCACGTTGGTCATTGAACACAGGGCGGAGAAGAACGTCCACATATGTTTTTCCGGGGAAAACGTCTCCGTCCGCCACAACAAATTCTTTTTTCCAAGCACTCATATTGCTGGCACCTCGAATTCATTTTATTAACCGAGAGACTTTTCTGCTTTGACCCCAAGGAACCTGCTGGAGATGAACATGACGACTGCAATCAGCGCGACTTGGATCATGCCATATGCAGCGGCCTGCCCGATGTTGAACATGCGGAGCTGGTTCATGATTTCAATTGAAATCGGCCGATTTCCGATTGTGTAGAGAAGGACGGATGTCGGGAACTCCCCGACCGCCTGGACAAAGGCAAGCAACGTACCGCTCAGTACACCAGGCATGATGATCGGAATGACAACTTTCCGGAATGTATAAAACCACTTGGCCCCCAGATTCTGAGCCGCTTCCTCAATGGAGTCATCCAGTTGTTCCAGCACCGCGTTGGTTGAGCGGACAACAAGCGGCAGAAAACGGATAAAGTAGGCGAGTGGTAAAATCCAGAACGTCCCGACCAGGATCTGTCCGAACGAGAACGGGTTTGGTGAGTTAAACGCCAGAATCAGATTCATCCCGATCACCGTTGCCGGGAGCGCCCAAGGGATCATGACCAGTATGTCTAAAAGGTTCTTCCCGATGAAGTTCCGCTTCACAAGCGCATAGGACGTGAAGATCCCAAAGACAAACACACCGAAACAGGCGATAACTGCCATGATCAGGCTGTTGCGCACAGGCTCCCAGATGTATGGTGTGTCAAACAGCATTTTATAGTTTTCCAGATTGAATACAGCCGGGTACGTCTGCCAGGTCCAGGTCCCTTCAGGAACGAGCGACAGGATGAGCAGTGTTGCATGCGGCAGAAGCAGGATAATCACGGCGAAGACACCGAGCGTGACCATGGTCCACTTGAGCATCGGATTGTTGACTTCACTGCGATGGGCACCAATTCCCTTGGATGCCATCCTGTAGTCCTTCCTGCCTTGATACCAGCGCATAAACAGGAGGAACGCAATCGACACGATTGACAAAATAACAGACTGAGTGGCCGCCATCTCCAGATCGCCATTGATTTTTGAGAAGTAGATCTGGAGGCTCAGCACCCGGAAGCCCCCTGCAAGCAGGAACGGCGCGCTGAAGCTGGCCATTGAGACCATGAAGACCAGGAGCGATGCCGCCACGAACCCTGGAGTCAGAAGCGGGAAAGTGACCTGCCAGAACACCTTGAAACGGTTCGCGCCAAGGTTGGAAGCCGCTTCCTCAAGTGAGAGATCCAAGTTGGATAACGCGGATGCCGTCGTCATGTAGAAGTACGGATACATCGTATAGGCATGGACAATCAGGATGCCTGATATCCCGCCGATCTTGAACGGCACTTCTGAGAGATTCAGCAGGTCTTTGATCGCATTCGGTATGAGGCCTGCCTCACCGTAAAGGAACATGAACGCCATCACCCCAACAAGGGATGGCAGAACGATCGGCATGATCGCAATGTTGGAGAAAAACCGGCGGCCCGGAAATTCATAGCGATTGAAGATATAGGCAAGCGGAACACCGATCAGCGCGCTGAACAAAACCGATAGCAGGGATATCCAGACCGAATTCCATAGCGCTTGCAGGTTGGCCTTTGCCTTTGAACCGAAGAAGTCTTCATAGTTCTGGAAGGAAGGAACGCCGTTATGCAGGAAACTCTCATAGGCAGTCCTTAATGTCGGATAAAGCACATAGCCGGTGAGAATGAGGACAACCGGGATGAGAAGCACCAGAGTCCTTCTTTTTTCAGCATTCAGCATGATGGTGTCCTCCCTTCCAAAAGGCGTGCGGATTCCAATTTTCCATGAATCACACCCCCGCTTTCGGCACAATCCGGATCTGGTCTTCCGGAAGGCGGACATAGACTTCCGCACCTTCCTTCAGATAAGTGCTTGGCCCCTGGTTAAGAGCGGTTCCGACAAGTGTCAGCCGATCGTTCATCTCTACATAGGTATGTACAGCCGCCCCGGTGAATTGGACCAATTTCACCTTGCCGGGAAAAACATTTTCCCCCGCGACCGGCTGGGCGGAGACCTCTATCGCCTCCGGCCTGACCGATAACCGCAGTTCATCATTTTCGGTATACCCGGCAACATTCAAGGAAGTGTTGTTTACCTTCACCTTACTGCCCAGCGCATCCACATGGTATAACCGGTGGTTTTCTCCCAAGCCGGCTTCGCTGACACCCAGCAGATTCGTCTCACCGATAAATTCAGCGACAAAGTCGTTGACCGGTTCATTGTAGATTTCAGTCGGCGTGCCGACCTGCTGGCATTTGCCGGAGTTGAAGACAGCAATCCGATCGCTCATCGTCAGGGCCTCAACCTGGTCATGCGTGACGTAGATCGTCGTAATTTTATATTCTTTCTGCAGCCGGAGAATTTCCGCGCGCATTTCATCCCGAAGCCGAGCATCCAGGTTACTGAGCGGCTCATCCAGCAGCAGGATATCCGGCTCGATGACGAGCGCACGCGCCAAAGCCACCCGTTGTTGCTGGCCTCCTGAAAGCTGGCTTACCTGACGTTCGGCATACTGGTCAAGCCGAACTTTGCGCAATACATCTTCCACCCGTTTTTTCGTCTCTTCTTTGCTCATTTTCCGGACTTTCAGGCCGAATGCGACATTCTCGAAAACTGTCATATGCGGGAACAGTGCATAGTTCTGGAACACCATGCCGGTATTCCGTTTTTCAGGCGGGACGGTTGTCATGACCCGGTCGTTAAACTTCACCACCCCTTTGGTCGGGTAATAGAACCCGGCAACCATACGGAGTGTCGTTGTTTTGCCGCAGCCGCTCGGCCCGAGAAAAGTAAAGAATTCCCCCTCTTTGATCAGGAGGTCCAGATCCTCCACCGCCGTGACTTTGCCGAACTGCTTGGTAATCGCTGATAAATGAACGGTTGACACAGCAACCACTCCCTTCCCTGTAAAAACACTGGACTATCGCAGGCATTGCTCCCTGCGATAGTCCAACGTCAAAAGTAAACGCTATATGGAGCCCATGCCGCCTGCAGGTTACTCGCCAGTTTCTTTTTCTGCGTTCTTGATCTGATTATCCCAATGGTCCATCCACTCATCGGATTTTTCCTGGAACAGTGCCCAATCAATGTCCATCGGCTTGATATCATCTTCAGCTTCAGTGATCCATTCCGGAAGGTCGGTCACATCATCCCGCGTTGGAATGCGGTAGTATTTTTCCGCGAGCAGCTTTGCTGCTTCCGGTGTGTTGACGAACTCATAGAACGCTTCTGCCGCTTTCGGATGAGGCGCATCCTTGACGATCGCAATACCTTCGGTCAGGACCGGTGTTCCGCTTGCCGGCAGGACATAGCCGAACGGATAACCCTTTTCTTCCGCAAGCATGACGGCATCCGGCATATTCCAGACGGTCAGGGAGCCGACGCCTTTTGCGAGCTGGTTGTACATCAGTTCTGGGTTGGCCGAGTATTCTTTCGTGTTGTTGTCCAGCTTCTCAAGCCATTCGTAGCCTTCCTTCGTATCTTCCGTGTCTTTGTATGTCCGGTAGATCATGGCCGAATAGATGGTTCGCATCGTGCCGGATGCGAGCGGATAGCGGATGATCAGCTCATCCTGCCATTTCGGATCAATCAGGTCATCCCAGTCTTTCGGCGCTTCTTCTTCGGAGATTTCCTTGTTGTTGTACATGATGACTTCAGGCGTCATCGATGTGCCGGTCCACATCCAGTCTTCGTCATAATACATGTCATCCAGCGCATCCGCGTAGGACGGCTTATATTCAGCAAGCAGCCCTTCGTCCTTTGCCTGATCGAAGTTCACTTGAGGCGCGCCCCACCAGACGTCAGCCTGTGTATTGTTTTTCTCGGAGCGGATCCGGTCAAGAATTTCCTGGGAGCCCATGTCCAGGAACTCCATCTTTATGCCATATTCTTCTTCAAAACGTTGTTTGAAGTCCCCCAAAATATCACTGCCGTGTGGAGAGTAAATAACAACCTTTTCCTCAAGGTCTTCCGACTTGTCGGCTTCGCCGCCCGCATCATCCGATGGGGTTCCGGAAGCATCCTCTTCCTCTCCTCCGCCGGAACCGGCCATACATCCTGCCAAAGCAAGTGCAAACAGTGCCGCCATAACGAGCAACCAACTTCTCTTCATCCATTTCCCCATTCAAACTGCCCCCTTTTTCAAATGTTGTACAGTCCCTCGTGCTCTTTCAGCAACAGAGCAACCGCGCCGATTACGCCAGCTTCTTGACCGAATGCCGTCTTGACGATTTCACATTCTTTCGGTGCGTACCGCTTTACATTGTCTGAGACAATCGGCTGGATCACATCGAAAGACTGTGACAGACCACCTCCTAAAATAATCATCTCCGGATTCAGCAGCGATACGTAATTTGCCACTGCAATCCCGAGTTGTTCCAGTACATTCCCAAGGATTTCGGCGGCATCTCTGTCTCCTGATCGGTACAAATTGAACGCTTCTGCAGCTGTCACTTCTCTATCAAGGCGCTCAGACAATGCCGTGCCGACAGATGTTCCGCCCGCAACGCTTTCAAGGAATCCATAGCCTTCATAGGAAGGACGATACGTTTTTGCAAGATTCCTGTCTGTCACCATATAACCGAGCTCCCCCGCACTGTAGTGGCTTCCCCGGAACAGCTGGCCGTTCAAAATGATTCCGCTGCCGATCCCCGTCCCTATGGCAATATAGATCAGGTTTTGCTTGCCTTTGCCCCGTCCCGTCCAGTGCTCCCCAAGCACTCCGATATTCACGTCATTGTCAACGTACACGGGGTAAGGAAACACTTCTTCCAGCTTTTCACGAACCGGATAATCTCTCCATTTCAAAGCCGGTGCTTCTTCCACGATACCGGTTTGTACGTTGGTCACTCCTGGGATACCGGCACCGATGCCCAGGATTTCTTCTTTTTCCAGAGACAGCTCCATCATCATATCTTCGGTCATTCTCCGGATTGCAGGAAAGAAATCCTCGTTCAAGTATTGTTGGGTAGGAAAGGTCCGGTAACTTTCAAGCTCCCCTTTCAAGTCGGTGATGCCGACAGCCACCTTTGTGCCTCCGATATCAATCCCGATACAGCGTGCCTTTTTCGGGTTGAACATCAAGTTGACCGGTTTGCGCCCTCCGCTAGCGGAGGCCTCCCCGCTGCCTGTCTCGGTGACCCAGCCTTCATCAATGAGCCTGGTGATGGCCGCGGATACGGTTGGCTTACTGAGAGACAGCTTTTTTGCAATCGCCGTCCGGGTCGTCGGTTCTGTTTCCAAGACACACCTGAGCACCTGCCGTGCATTGCGGTTGATATTTGATTCGTCATTCACATATTGCATGGCACTGCCCCTAAATGGTTAGTTTGTTAACTTAACTTACTAACTTGTCTGAAAACATTGTAATCAATGATTCTGTAATTGTAAACCGCTTTCAATGAACTTTTTTGATTTTCTTCCTAAAAAAGCATAGACCGTAAATACGGTCTATGCAGTCTATGTTTAAGGCGAACCATTTTATCGATCGGCTCCGTAACTGATCAGGTTAGCAAAAATACGATATCCACCCGGAACCTGGGCTCCGATCTGACGATAGAATACCAGGTTCGTGTACAGATAGGTCCCTTCTCCGTACTCAGCCATGAGGATTCCGCTCGTGAATGGATCCTCTCCCGGGTCGGCCATCGACACGAATGTCTCGTACCGCTCATCCCATTCCATCGGGAAATACAGTCCGCGTTCCTGTACCCAGTTGTCCCAATCACTGTCCGCAATTTTGTTCGGATAATTGAATAGCGGGTGATCCGGCTTGGTCACCGTCACGTCTGCATTCTCGTCTGTCACGCGCCAGCGGATGGACGGGGTTCCGATTTTCAGTCGGTAAGGGGCTGTCAGCTCTGCATCCCAAGGATCGGAAGCGGTCACATATTGCATAACGAAGTGCCCGCCATTATGCACGTACTCTTTGATCCGATCGTTATTTGCGAGCAGGTCCTCCCTGCCGAGTGTCGCGCGGATACCCGTCACGATTGTGTCATATTGTGAAAGATCTGCTGAAGCCAGGTCTTCGGGCGTCAGCTTGGTGATGTCGAAACCGGCATTGATGAACGAATCGGCGATCGAATCAAAACCGCTGTCGATGTATCCGACCTTCAGATTCTCCGGCTTCAGGAGTTCAAATGCAACGCCGTTAATGGAGGAAGGATACAAGTAATACGAGTCGTTGACGTGCTCGTACTTGATCTCCTGGACAGTTGTGTGATGGGTTTTCCCATTCGCTTTGGCTATGGCCCTGATTGTAAAGTCGCCTTCCTCCACCTCAGATGGCGGAATCAGATTGAAGGAAACGCTTCTTTCGTCAAATCGCTTTTCCAGATTCACTTCTGCCATTGCCGGCTCACTGCTCCACCCTGCGGGAAGGTTCAGAGAAACCGTTGCTTCCTGAGAAGCGTCAGCGTAGTTTTTCACTTTCACGCTGACCGGAATCGTTTCCTGCACATCAGCCGTGTTCACCGTAATATTGGCCGGATCCGGCGTCACGCCCAGTTCAGGCAAGACACTGACCGTGTTATCAAGGTCGCTGCCAAATGTCGTGTCCACTCCATTTTCCTTGAATGAAAGCTGCGCTTGGATAGAAGCTTCGGCATAAGGCTCAAAGTACTCCGCATCATCCGGCACTTTTACAGTGAAGCTGGCTGTCTTGGATTCACCCGGTTTCAGATGCTTGAGCTTAACAGCTTTTTCATGTTTCCAGTTCTCCGGGGTCAGAAGGGCTGCTTCGATATGATGAAGTTTTTGGTTTCCTTCATTCGTGACTGTCACTTCCACTTCCGTCTGCTCACCCTGGGTCAGCACGTAAGAGCCGATTGAAATGTCCACCGACAATTCGGAAGCCACCCGGCTTACTTCGAGAAGTTGCTCCTCTTTCAGCTCCAGTTTATGAAGAAGGTCATTCTTGACGTCCTGATCCAGCTTGGAAGCAGCCACTTTCCCGGCCAGTTCCCTTACATCACGCAGTGCCTTCTGAGAATCTGGTAGGATGGCTCCGCGGTCTGGATAAAGTTCAACGATCCGGTCCAATTTTTGCTGAAGAGAACCGAGAGATTCGCTGAGTTCTTTGTCAGAGACTTTATCCGCCCATGCTGCAAAATCATAAGGGATACCTTCGAACAGCTTATCCGAATTCTCCGGCACAGCAGACTCCGCAAGTTTCAAGTGAACCTGGCGAGGCTCCACAGGAATATCACGTCCCATGCCCTGACTCTTATGCAGATAGCGTGACGCTTCACCTAACTGTGGATAACTCATCCCGTAAACCGGATCGTAGTCACCGATCTCAATGGATACGGTCGCTTCATCCCGGGAAACCGGGAGGTACAGCTTTTTGATTTGCCAAGGTTCCAGTCCGTTCTTGATTTGCTCGGGGAAGACTGCAGGATCGGCCGCATCCTCAAATGCCTTCACAGACAGGACATTGATCGCGCGGTGGTGTCCATGCTGGCTGTCCACGTTCAGGAAGGAAGGCATCACCACATCCGGCTGGTAGGTGCGGATGAACTCAATGAGACGGGAATAAGTGACTTCCTCTCCCCATTTCTCCAGTGTTTCCTCCGGAGATTTTGAGAATCCAAAGTCATAGATGGCATCCGACGTGGTATCGCTCAGGTGGTAGGCTTTAACCCCGTTGACTTTTGCCGCTTCAATCATTTCGTTGGAACGGATGATACCGAGACCGTTCCCCAGTTCATTTCCGATGGCATTCTGCCCGCCCTCCCCGCGGTTGGCGATCAGGCTGGCCGTCTTCACCCCAAGCCCTCTCGACAAATATGCGAGGAAATCACTGCGCTCGTCATCCGGGTGGGCCCCTGTATTGAGGAACGTGACCGTTGTATCCAGCGGCTTCACCGCATTCCACAGTTCCACATCGTGTCCATCCTGGTTTTCTCCCAGAACAACCTGTGGCAGCACGGACAGCACCAATAAGATGGACATCATCCCATACCAAAGCCTCTTCACATATCTCGCCCCTTCATCAAATGGTTTCAAGAGAAAGCGCATTCACATTAGTTAGTAAAGGTTACTAACTAACTAAAGATGAGTGCTCTCTTTCGGTTTAGTATACATATAGTCTGAATATTTTTAATCTAACCATTTGACTATTTGCTTTTCTTCCTCTAAGCATTAAGACGCACGCCAAAAGACCTGATATTCAAGTGCACTATTGGTTTTCACCGAAAAAAAATCCGGGATTTCCCGGATGCTCAAAGCTGATATACAGATGAAGGCCCCTGATTCGCTGACTGGAGTGGGTGCCTGTCTTTCAAGGGGAACGGCATCCGGCTGGAAACGATCCTCTTCCTCGCGAGAATCACGTCAGGGGTCATGATGGAATCTGTCCGGCTGCCGCTTCAGGGAAAAGTGTGAAGATTTAGCCACCCATGATCCGATCAAACTCATTATCTTTCGGGAAGGTCAGCGTGAGGACGGTGCCCTGTCCTTGTTTCGAAACGGCGGACAGGTGGATGCCCAGCCTTGCGGCTACCGTATTTGCGAGATACAGGCCGAGACCCGTGGCGGCATTGTGGATGCGGCCGGTGCTGCCCGTGAAGCTTTTTTCGAAGATCCGCGGCAGGTCGTGTGCAGGGATGCCGGGCCCTTCGTCTTTGATTCGGACCCGGACATTCCCCTTGGAAGACCGATCGGCTGTGATGGTGATTGTGGCGCCGGCCGGGCTGTATTTCACGGCGTTCGTCAGGATCTGCCGGATGATGAACCGCGCCCATTTTTCGTCGGTGCGAACGAGGTAGTCCTCTCCTTCCAGTTCGACCGCTACGTCCTTTTCCATGCACCAGGCGGCGAGTTCGCGGATCTCGGGCGCGTTGAGCGAGCGCACGCTTGCCGTCCCGGGAAGAAAGTCGGCCGCGAGCGTCGGCATGCGCGAGATATACAACTGCCGGTCGATCAGCAGATGAAGCCGGAGCCACTCCGCCTCAAGCCTGCGCATGGCCGGATTGCCCCGGTGTTCATCCACAATCAGCTTGATCGCCGTCAGCGGCGCCTTCGCCTCATGCACCCACGCTGCCAGGTAATCCGTCTCCAGATACTGTGCATCAGCCACCTTCGCCAGCTCCTCCCGATGAGAACGGGAAGCTGCGGTGAGTAGTTCCGCCGTTATTTGGTCAAGATCGGATGGAGGCTCAGGCAACAGCTCCTCCCAATCCCGGAGCAATTGATCTGTCAGGCTCGATGCTTTCCGAAGGAACGCCGTCTCCTGCCGCCACCGCCAGAGGACGAAGAGAGCGAATGCCGCGGCTAAAAGGACGTTCATATACAGGACGGAGGCCGCTTCGATCTCGATCCCGTCATCGATGATGATGATCAGGTCCCCGAGAAGGAGAGCGCCGAGGAAGAAAAGGATCCATGGGAGACGAGATTTTAGATAGGGGATGAGCATGTTGAACTTGCCTCCTTCTGGGCGGGAGTGGTTGATATCTTTTCAAAAGTGTTCGATATCCGGATAAAAACGAGCGATATCTTTGGGGAAATGGGTGATAACCGGTTTGACTGAGTGTTCAGTCAGGCGAACCGTTCTCCACCGCCACATACCCCAGTCCCTTTTTCGTCACAATCTTATCCCCGAGCCCGATTTCTTCAAGCTTGTTCCGCAACCGGTTGATGTTAACCGTGAGGGTGTTGTCGTTCACGAAACGCTCGTCGTCCCAGAGTTTGCGGATCAGTTCGTCACGGGAAAGGATTTCGTTTCGCGATTCGACGAGAACAGCGAGGATGAAGAATTCGTTTTTCGTCAGCTCGACCTCCTTGCCGCCGGAGCGGATGATGCCCCGCTTTAGGTCAAGCACCGCTCCGTTCCATTCCGCAACGTCCGGCTTTTCGTCGGCGTAGGCATATGTGCGCCGCAGAATGGCCTGGAGCTTCGCCAAAAGGACATCTGAATGGAAGGGTTTACGGATAAAGTCGTCTGCGCCCATCGACATTGCCATCACCTGGTCCATCGGATGGTCGCGCGACGACAAAAAGACGATTGGCACGTTCGACTCCGCACGGATCTCGCGGCACCAGTGGTATCCGTCAAACGCCGGCAGTCCGATGTCGAGAATCACCAGATGGGGACCGGCCGCCCGGAACGCTTCCATCACCCGGTGAAAATCGTCAGGGCCCGTGACCGACAGCCCCCACTGCCCGAGCTTTTCGGACAGCGACCGGAAAATCGCCTCGTCATCCTCCACCATAAACACTGTGAACGCCATTACGAAGACCCCCTTTTCCACCAGTTTACCGGAAACTCCGAGAGTTTTTTGGAAAAACATGAATAACTCCCCGAAAGGCGGGTAACCTATTAGCAACCCCACTTCTCTATTTCCCCCTTTTAGAGAATGCAGGTCCTGGCCCGCCGGCGATGTCGGCGGGTATTTTTTTGAGAAATAAGAAGGGAAGGGCGGGGCATTAAAGAAAATTTCACGTTCCGGGATTAAGATCCGGCGGACCGGGTATCCTATGATCAGCCCCACTTCTCTATTTCCCCCTTTTAGAGATGCAGGTCTTTTGATCCGCCCGGTTGTCGGCGGATCTTTTTTTGCAGCAAATAACCCTCCATCAAAAGAACAAAAGAAGATGGAGGGTTAGTGTTTCCAGTCAGTTCACGGGGTACGCGTAAAAGACGAACCGTTCAGGAGCTGAGCCCAGTGCATCGAACGGGTAGCATGTCGAGACAACGAGGACTTCCTCGCCCATGCTGCGGATCACGGAGGTATCTTCGGCATCCACGATTTCCGTGTCCCGGATCTCGTACTCGAACTCACCGTACGGCAATTGGACGTTGAACGTGTCGCCGATCGAGAGTTCCGCGAATCTCTTGAACACCGTGTCGCGATGGCCGGCAAGCAAAATCTGCTCGTTTTGTCCCGGGAACACCGATTCCGTCAAGTGCCCCACACCTTTCATCAGGGCGTCCGGGTCGGTGCCTTCGACGATCGGCAATTCCTTGCCGAGCTTCGGCACTTGCAGCAGACCAATCGCGTCTCCATATGCGGCTTTGAAATCCTCTGGGCCTGCATCCGGATCTGTGCCGCTTTGGCCTTTTTCCAGCCGTTCCTGGGCTTCCAAGAGCGACTGTTCCTGCGCTTTCGAGTGGCTGAAATAGGACCAGCCCGCAAACACGAGCGCTGCCGCTCCGATGATAATCAAGATGTTGCTGATCCATTTCATGCGCTTCTCCTCCCTTCGAAGGAATTGTTCACCCGCAGCATTATTGGCTGCTTCTGGCCTTTCTTGCAAAACGCCTCATCAGAAGGCCGGCCAGGAGCACGCCGCCTCCGGCAAGTCCCATAGCGCCGGTTGCTGTCGCGGTTTTCGGAAGCTTCTGTCCGGAACTGCTTCCGTTCGTCCCCTTGGATCCGGACTCGGTTTCTGAATTCCCTTTGCTGTCCGAGGCTGTGCCGGATTCGGCTTTCCCAACGGTCACTTGGACCGGTTCGCTCAGCTTCCCATCCTCATCAGCCTGCCGGAATTCCAGCACGGTGCCTGCAGAAAACGGGTTTTCCAGCCCAATGCTGAATGTGCCGTCTTTGCCGACTTCCGCTTTGCCGATTTCCTCATTGTCCGAATAACCGATGACGGTATGGCCCGGAAGGCCTTTGCCCGTCACTGCCCGGTCTTTATCGGTGATCGCGTTGACCGTCGGCTTTTGAACGACTGCATCCCCGGCTTTCTGGACTGTTACCGATACCGTGTCACTATACTGGCCGTCTTCGGAAAGCTGGTACAGTTCCACGACTGTTCCTGCTTCAAGAGGTTCGGCAAGTTCAATGTCAAATCGGCCGTCTTCTTCCACTTCCGCAATTCCGATCAGCTCTTCTCCGATTCCTGCCAGGACAACGTTGCCGGCGCCGGCAGCACCGGTGATGCTGAGATCATCGTCATCCAGCGGGTCCACTGTCGGAGGGTCCAGTGACATTTCCGCCTTCAGAACCGTTTTGATGGCAAGGTCACTGTATTCTTCTTCATTCACTTGGATAAAGCCGACTTCGGTTCCCGCCTCCAGAGGCTCTTCCAACTCCATCCAGAATGATCCGTCTTCTTCCACGTCAGCAAAACCGATCACCTCTTCCATCCCCAGATCAACAGCGGCGACCAGATTCCCCGGATCCGCTGTTCCCGTGATGACATAGTCGATATCGTAGATATCATCGACCACAGGCATCTCGAGTGTCGGTTCCCATTCGTCATCGCCCGGAGCCGGAAGGACTTCGACAAATACGGACTCACTTGTCTGCCCGTCTTCCGTTCTCTGGTAAAACTCAATGACTTCCCCTTGAATCAGAGGGCGCTGCAGTTCCATTCCAAAGAAACCATTATTCTCGATCTCTATTTCGTCTGCAAAATAAAAAATTGGCGGCTCTACGACGGCAGAGCCGAGGTGGTCTTTACCGGACTGAGTCCTGGCGAATACCGTCGCCCCGGCCAGTCCCTCGCCAAAAGCGAACGGTTCCCCTGCGAACAAGTAAATATTAGCCGGCCCTTTAGGGAGTTTGACAGGGTCCCCTTTTTCCCCAAAGTCCGCTTCGGCCTTTGCTTCCAGAAACGCCAATTCATCTTGGCCCGGGGAGGTGCTTGTCAGTCCGGCCTGGATGGTCACCGGATTATCGGCCCCAACAGGCTTTTCCACCCGCATGGTCGTCCCGGCCTCGATGGAGTCCACTTTGCGCAGCTCGTCCAGGACGCCTGTCCACTCGGAGTCTTCCCCTTGGATGGCAGCATGGGCTTGTTCAATCAACGTCTCCAGTTGTTCTTTGCCGGGCTCAATGATTTCGGCGTTGATTTCATCGATCAGCTGACCGGTTTCCGACTGAGGGGCATCTGCCGCTTCCGACTGTTCCTTCATAATCAGTTCGAGCGCTTCCACATTCGCCCGGACCCCTTCAACGGAATCCCAGACGACACTCTCAATCTTTGTTTCCAAGTGTTGGTCCAGTCCTTCCGAGAAATCGGCAAGGAACGCTTCTCCGTAAGCCGAAACCGGTATCTCTTTCTCATACACCGGCAGAGACGCAAGTCCGCTTGGATCTGCAAGAGAAGCGGCGGCTGTCTCGACCTCAGGAAGTCCTGCTATTGCAATCAGGTCGGAAACTGTCACGGTTTCTGTTTCACCGGTTTCCGGGTCTTCCGACACAACTTCCTCGGAAAGCTTCGCAGTCAGTTTCCCGGTGATCTCCCGGGCTTTCTCAGCAATCGGGTCCAGCCCTTCTTTAAGTGCCGGCAGCTGAGAGATTGTGACTGCGGACGGCCGGATCGCCGTGTTCACCGCTCCGGTCGCTGACCATTTTTCCGAGAGGAAGGGGGAATAAAAGGCAACGGCCTGGGCGGATCCTTCCTGTTCATCCGCGTTTCCTGTAAGGTGCAGATCAAGGCTGTAGTGCGTGTCCATGTCATGTACGGCAGCCTCCAGCTGAAGTGCGCCTTCAGACTGCTCCGCAAACGTCCGGTTCGGCCCTCCGAACGGGATTGTGCTAAATACTAGGGCTGCGGCAATTCCTGCAACTGCGGATGTCTTTCTGATCCGGCTGCCTTCTGTTTTCTTACGGTTGAGCGGGTTCATGCGTACGCTTCCTTTCCATCAAGTACTTATTTTGATAGACCGGTGATACGCACGTCCGCTGATTCAGTCGGTAGGGCAATCTTCCCGGTTTGACCTACTCTATTCGACCTAGCGCGATTGAATTCCTTCAAAGATTTCCCTTAATATAAAATATTTTTCCTGTAAAAAAAGACCGCTGTCCCGATTGGGAAGCGGTCTTTCTGTGAAACTTAGTTTTCGTCTTTTTCAAAGTCGATAACGTCTCCGCTTTCTGCGTCTACGTCGACATCATACTCGTGGCGGTCGTCGCGAAGTTCCAGCTCATAGTGCCAGCGGCCGTCTTCTTCGTCGAGCTCTGCTTCAGTGACTTCAGCAGCCGAACCGGTCTTGTCTTTCGCGATCCGGATCGCTTCTTCCTCGGAAATCAGGTTGTCGGGTGCCGCCTGGTGATCGTCATCCTGGTCGTCCCGGTCATCGTCCTGATCGTCTTGCTCCGTCTCCAGCACCTTGCCGGATTTTGCATCGATTTTAACATCCACTTCGCCGGATTCGCCGAGAATTTCAAATTCATACTCACGGTCATCGCGGTCCAGTTCCATCTCGCGGACTTCCCCGCCGCCAGCCGCTTCAAGTGCGATCGATTTTGCCTCATCTGCGGAGATCCATCCGGATGCCGCCTGTTTCACTTTCGCTTCAGCCGTGTCGGCCTGGACAAGTTTCCCGGTGTCTTCCGCGAATGCGGCCATGCCTCCAATTGCCAGAATTCCTGCTGCGACCGGTGCGATTACCCAACGTTTTTTCATGTTTGTTTCCTCCTCGTTTTCTTATTGTCTTTATTCTATCCCTTTCTGATTAAGGGACAGTGAGGAGAAGATTAGAGTTTGGTGAGAGTGGAGAAAGCATAGGTTTCGTCATTTAATACGTTGGTTTCGTCATTCATCGCCTTAGTCTCGTCATTCGGCGTCCAGGTTTCATCATTCATTAAGCAAATGACGAAACTTTCCTCCCGAATGATGAAATCAGACGGCCGAATGACGAAACCGTCTTGGAAATTCCATAAGAGAAGGGCCGGGGATCGCCCGGCCCTTGCGTTTCTTCTGTTGAGGCAGATGCACGCTCAGTCATCCCAGATCCATGTCAGGATGTCGCCGGAAATGGCGTGGATCTGGACTTCGACTTCCCGGTCGTCAGGAGTTTCCACCTGGACGAGATAGTAGCCGCCGTCACTGCTTTCCTCAAATTCGACATCATCCAGTTCACCCGGGAACTCTTTCAGGACAATCGATGCCGCTTCCTTTGAGGTGAGCCGGACGGAAGGCTTTAACGGTTCCTCTTTGTCGGGAGGCGTTTCCGAGGATTCTTTTTCCGTTACCTTTTCTTTTATCTGCTCACCGGTGACGGCATCGTATTCTGCTTCTGTCAGACTTGTCTCATCTTCGATGGTGGCGTTGTAGACGTGATCTTTAAATACGATGGATGACGGCTCCGAGCCATACTGCTCCGTGATTTTCTCTTTCATGTCCGCTTCCGGGATCGGGTCGACGCTCTTGGTCTTTTCCAGCGAGATGATCGCGCCGTCATCGCTGTCGACGACCGCTTCGAACACGCCGTCGATGCGCTCGAGCGTGACACGGTAGACGTCGCCGTCCTGCACGATTTCCCGGACTTCGCCTCCGTACATCTGTTTCAGCTTGTCTTCGGCGTCAGCCGCCGCCATCGCCTCCCCGCCACCGCGAAGCGCCATGACAGCCACAATGATCACAATCAAAGCCGCCGCTCCGATCGCCGAGGGCCATAGCCATTTCCGTTTTTCCATGATGAACGACCCCCCTCCTTTTCGCCTATTATACAAAGCAAACATTAAAAAACGGTGAGAACCGGATGGTTATTCCGTCACGGCGTGGTGCCTTTTAGGACGGCTTGAAGCAAAACAGATCCTGAATACCGTGCCGACGCCGATGACGCTTTCCACAGTCAGTTCTGCCCCGAGCCCGTCCGCGATTTCCTTGGCGAGTGCGAGTCCGAGGCCGGTGCCTCCGGTTTTTCGGTTCCGGTCACTGTTGACGCGGTAAAAGCGGTCGAACAGGTGCGGCAGGTCCGCTTCGGGGATGCCCGGGCCGTGGTCGGCGACAGAGAGTTCGACGCGGCCGTCTGTTTTTTCCAATGCGAGCCTCACATCGCCGTCACTGTATTTCCGTGCGTTATCCAAAAGGATGAACAGCAGTTGGCGAAGTTTGTCCGGGTCGGTGTCGGCAAGGAGTTTCTCCGGTCCTTCGACCACAAACTCCCTGCCGTATGCCTGCCGCATCGGGCGGACGGTTTCTTCGGCAATGTCCCGGATATCCGCCTGTTTAAACGAATAAGCGGCTGCCCGGTCGGACCGGGCAAGGTCCAGGAGCTGTGCGGTCAGCTCTTTCATGCGGACGGCCTGCGACAAAATGGCGCCGACGGCCTCATCCGCGACGTTCCGGTCATCGAATCCGCGCCGCTTCAGCAGGCGCGCGTAGCTTTCGATGACAGTGATCGGCGTTTTCAGCTCATGGGAGGCATCGGAAACGAAGCGCTCCTGCTTTTCGTAGTTCCGTCCCAGTTGGTCCATCATGTCGTTGTAGGCAAGCGCCATCTCATGCAGTTCGTCCCGTCCATGGCCTTCATCGATCTTCTCATAGGCGCCCTTTTCCCGGTTTTCGCGCATCGTGCCGGTGAGCACGTTGATCGGCCGGGTGACGATGCGGCCCAGCGCGACGCTCGATACGATGACCGGTATCATCGCGGCGGCGGTGAGCCCGGTGAGAATCAGCCGGAGCAAGGACAGCTCGTGCGCAATGTCGTCCGCAAGCTGGGTGATGCGGAGTTCGGCCACTTCCCCGCCTGTGCTGATAAATGGCATGGCCACCGTCACGGCGGGCACGCCTTTTATGTCGGTGATGGTGTACGGGCCGTTGCCGGACGGTTCAGCCGTGAAATTGCGCAGCCGGCTGTCACTCTCCACTTTGCGGATCACCCGCCCGTCCGCCCCGATGATGTGCAGCGCGCCGTCCGGCGGCATGTAGGCCCGGATGACCATGTTCGCATCTGCCGGAGCGATTTCATTCAGCTCGGCGGTCAGCTTCTCCCCCCTTGCCATCAGCTGACCCGCCTGCCGTTCGTATGTCATTTTCTCGAACAGGAAATAAATGCCGATGCTGAGCCCGGCGAGAATGAAGAACATGAGAAGTGTCGTGAATACGTGAATCCTCGTTTTCAGCTTCATTTCGGTGCTTCCTTCAGCACATAGCCGACTCCGCGGACCGTATGGATGAGCCCGTCACCGATCTTCTTGCGCACGTAACGGACATACACGTCGACGACGTTCGTGTCGCCGTAATAATCAAATCCCCATACCGCATCCAGCAGCTGCTCGCGCTCGAACACGCGGTTCGGATGCTTCAGGAAATACAGCAGCAGATCATACTCCCGCGGGGTCAGCTCGATGGCGCGCCCGTCACGGGTCACGTCGCGTGTTTCTTCATTAATGGAGAGCCCTGCGAATGAATGGATATGCTCAGGCGTTTCCTCTTTCGGTGCTGACAACGCTTTCGCCACGCGCAGCGTCGCCCGGATGCGCGCGAGAAGTTCTTCGATCTCGAACGGCTTCGTGACGTAATCGTTCGCTCCGAGATCAAGTCCCGCCACTTTGTCTTCCACATCACTCTTCGCCGTGAGGAGGATGACCGGAACGGCCGTATCGCTCGCCCGGATGCGGCGGAGCACATCCAGCCCGGACAGCCCGGGAAGCATCAGATCGAGCAGCACAAGATCCCATCCGCCATCGCGGAACTTGATCAGCCCCTCATCTCCCGCGTGTGCCACCCCAGCCTCGTAGCCCTCAAACTCCAGCTCGAGCTGCAGCACCCGCGCGATGTTTTCCTCGTCCTCCACAATCAGGATCCGTTCTGCCATGCCGTCCGCCTCCTTCACTTTCTACCTATTACTATGATGGCGGCGGATTAAGGCGTCAAGGGCGGAAGGGCTCAAAGCCTGCAGGTCGCAGAGGGCGTGCGGCGCACGGCATTTCTCACCAAAAGGGTTCACCGGGCGCTCCGGTGGTACACTGTTGATAACGAGTTTTCTGAGGAGGGGTTTTGGATGAACGTGATTCCTGTCGGGATCTGGGGCGGCTATCCGAAGGCGGAGTCGGCGACGTCGGCGTTCCTGATCGAGCATGAGGGGTTCCGGGTGCTGTTCGACTGCGGGAGCGGGGTACTGGCGCAGGTGCAGCGGTACATCACGCTCGATGAGATCAATGCGGTCGTGATCAGCCATTATCATGCGGATCATGTGGCGGATGTCGGGAGCCTGCAGTATCATCATCTGATCGCGTACTATACGGGGCGCCCGCTCCGGAAGCTGACGTTTTACGGGCATGACCGCGATGCGGACGGCTTCGGGAGGCTGACATATAAGGAAGTCGCCGAGGGGCATGCGGTGTCGCCGGGTGAAACGTATGAAATCGGGCCGTTTTCGGTGACGTTCGCCGAGACGGTGCATCCGGTGTATTGCCTGGCGGCGCGGTTTGAGGCGGATGGCAAAACGGCCGTGTTCACTGCGGACACCGAGTTCCACGAGCCGCTCGCGGAGTTTGCATCGGGTGCGGACCTTCTTGTGAGCGAAGCGAATCTGTATGAGGAATACAAGGGCAAGTCGCCGGGGCATATGGCGGGCAGCGAGGCCGGCGAGCTTGCGCGTCTCGCGGGTGTGAAGCGGCTGCTTCTGACCCACCTGCCCCAGGACGGCGACGTGCAGCTGATTTTATCCGCCGCCCAGGAAGCATTCGGCGGGAGCGCGCGGCTCGCGGCAGCGGGAGAGGTCATAGAAGTATGAGAAAAGGGTTCCGCCGGGAGGGGATGGCGGAACCCTTTTCTTTGTGGGTCTAATTTGCTATTTCTGGCTAATCCTATAGAATGTTGTAGTTGGTGCTGCAGACATTTATATTAATTTTCATCTAAGGTTAAGGAGGATAAGCGATCATGGCTGTTTTGCCGAATTGCCCCAAATGCCAGTCGGAGTATACTTACGAGGACCGCGATGTATTCGTATGTCCTGAATGTGCAAATGAGTGGACACTTGAAGATGAACAAAAAAGTGAGGAAAACGTTGTAAAAGACGTCCACGGCAATAGTTTGAAAGACGGAGATACGGTGACCGTCATTAAAGATTTAAAAGTGAAGGGCAGTTCATCAGTCCTCAAAATCGGTACGAAAGTAAAAGGGATCCGTATCGTTGATGGTGACCACAATATTGATTGCAGGATCGATGGATTTGGTGCCATGCAACTGAAATCTGAATTTGTAAAAAAGGCCTGAATACAGCAAACGGCACGGACCCCAGGTAAGACCAGAGTCCGTGCCGTTTGCTTTTTTATCGTGTCATGAC
Organism: Bhargavaea beijingensis; assembly: GCF_900101985.1. Taxonomy (GTDB): domain Bacteria; phylum Bacillota; class Bacilli; order Bacillales_A; family Planococcaceae; genus Bhargavaea; species Bhargavaea beijingensis. The sequence continues at coordinate 148,512 of NZ_FNAR01000002.1, read as the reverse complement.
TTCCATTAAAATTCGATTTTAGGGCGATGAAGAGTGCGTGTTAAGAAACACACAGGCACAGCGTCCTCATTCTGCCGCCGGTGCTTCCGCCATGACTTTCTTCGCGCGCAGTTCCTTCATCTTGTAGAACACCATGCAGGCGATAAAGAAGCCGACGCCGTAGAGGAGGCCGATGCGCTGTGTCGGGTCGACGAACAGGAAGCCCAGGATCAGCAGGCAGAAGGCGATGCAGAACAGCGGCAGGATCGGGTAAAGCGGCGCTTTGAACTTCAGGTCTTCGATGCGGCCGCCGTCCCGCACGTATTTTCTCCGGAACATGAACTGGCTGGCGGCGATGCCCATCCAGGAGATGGTCACGGAAATGCCGGCGACCGACATGAGGAGGACAAAGACGGCGTCGGCTTCCATGAAGCTCGTCAGGAGCGACAGGAGCGAGAAGACCATCGTGAAGAGCAGTGCGTTCAGCGGGACTTTCCGCTTGGTCAGCTTGCGGAACGTCGCCGGTGCCATCCCTTCCCCTGCCATCGACCAGAGAAGGCGTGTCGAAGCGTAGAGGCAGGAGTTGCCGACGGACAGGATGGCCGTCAGGATGATGAAGTTCATGATGTCCGCCGCAAACGGCACCCCGGCAATCGTCATGAGTGTGACAAATGGGCTTTCCAGAAGGCCGAGTTCGGACGCCGGAAAGATGGAGGACAAGATGATGATCGACGCAATGTAAAACAGGATGATGCGGACGAGGATCGTGCGGATTGCCCGCGGGATGTTTTTCTCCGGGTTTTCCGTTTCCCCTGCCGCGACCCCTACCAGTTCCGATCCCTGGTAGGAGAAAATGACGTTCATCATCGTCACAAAGACGATGGCAATCCCCGCCGGGAACAAGCCGGCCGGCGCGAGATTGCCGAGTCCCGGCGCCGGGCGGTCGGCGAGCGGGACCGCTCCGGAGATGGCCAGCACCCCGATGACGATGAAGGCGATCACCGCGAGCACCTTGATGCCGGCAAACCAGAACTCCGCTTCCGCGAAGCCCCGTGTCGACAGCGCGTTCAGCCCGAACAGGAGCAGCATGAAGGCCGCGCACCAGATCCAGACCGGCACATCCGGGAACCAGTGCTGCATCAGGATGCCCGCTGCGGTGAACTCCACGCCCGCGGTTGCCGCGGACCCGACAAAGTACATCCAGCCGAGCGAGAATCCGGCCGACGGGCTGATGAATTTCGTGGCGTATGTCTGGAAAGAACCGGTGACCGGCATATGGGTCGCGAGTTCCCCGAGGCACGTCATGACCATGTAGAGAATCAGGCCGCCGACAAGGTAGCCGAGAATGGCTCCGCCCGGTCCCGCCTGGTTGATCGTATAACCGGCGTTCAGGAACAGCCCGGTCCCGATCACCCCGCCGAGACTCAGCATGAGCAGATGCCGGCTTTTCATTGACCGATTCAGTTCCTGCGGCATCATGAGATTGCTTGGATCGTTCATGTTATCCCCCTGACCGGCGGCCCGTCCCCTTCCGATGAACCGCCTGGTTTTAATTTCCCTGAACGCGCTTACATAAATGGTCAATAGAACCAATTTTCAGTTTCTTGATTGTTTAAGGGAAGCCCGCATCCCCCTTGGTGTGCGGGCTTTTCCTGATGCATGGTTTCAGAACCGGAGCGATAAACAGCTCAGGCCGCCGTCCTGCTTCCGGATTTCACTCATGTCGAGTTCGATTGTCTGATAGCCGGCTTCCTCGATTTTGCGTTTGGTCTCCGGGTAACCGGCGGGGATGAGGACGTAATCGTTCACACGGATGCAGTTCGCGGAGTACTCGTCTTCTTTGCTGATGACGATCTGGTTGTAGTCCCCGAAGGCCGGATGGCCGACGAATTCACCGGCGACGATCAAATGGTTGTTGCCGAGATAGGCGATGCCCGTCTTCAGGTGGAAAAATTCCTTGAGCTGCAGGATATCGGCTTCGTAGCCTTCCTTCTCCAGAATCTCCTTGAGCTGGCGGGCCCCTTCTTCGTTTGTCCGCTCCGACAAACCGATGTAGAACCGGTTGTCCGCCTGGAGGACATCTCCCCCGTCCAGATAACCCGGGGCTTCAATGTGGTAGAACTTATTGTAGAAGTTTTTCAGTGCTTCCCCGATCGCCTCTTTTTCCCCGTTGCGGGAGTCGGCACCCGGGTTGGCGATGACGGCAAATTCCTTTGTAAGAACAGCCGGATCCTCGACAAAAACGGAGTCCGGATACTGTTCATCCGCCGGCAGCTCGGTGACTTCAACACCGCAGGTTTTCAGCGCTTCCACGTATGCATGGTGCTGTGCGACCACTTTTTCATAGTCGGGCGTGCCGAGGTCGGACGTGGTCAGGCCGTTGACATAACTTGTTGCGGGTGCCTTGACGATGACGTTCTGGAATTGGGACATGGAGGATTTTCCTTTCTGGATGCGATTTTATTTCTTATTAATAAACAGTTCTCGGATGAGCGTCTCCAGCATGATCGGGAGCCTCCGGAAGGCGCTGTCGATATGGAGCCGTTCGGTGCGCTGATGGGCATCGCGGCCAAGCGGACCGATATTCAGCACGGGAGCCTGCAGCTGCTTCATGCCTTCGAACGGGATGCTGTATGTGTCTCCCCATACGGGTGTGTTCCGCTCGTAGGCCTGCCAGCCGTCGCCATCGTCCGTGTAGTTGACATAGCTCAGATCGCAGATGCCGTTGAAGTAGTGGACCTGGCCCAGTTCGCTTCCTAGCGTGCGTGCGGTTTCCTGCATGAGCGTGACCGCCTGTCTGACGAGCGGGTCTTCCGTCGAGTTGACCGCCGGGTAATAAGGCGGCGCGTACAGCAGGACAATTGCCGGCGCCAGTTCCTGGCACTCGATCATGAGCCGGTCCGCCACCGCGAAGCTCTGCTCCCGCTCGTCGCTGCCGGCCTTGGCGATCGCGTCCTCCTTGAGTTTCCGGACGGCATCCGCCCCGAGTTTTTCATCGGCATGGGCGACAAGCTGCTCGTACCGGCAGACACTGACCTCGCCGATCCCGCCCACGCCGTTGCGTCGGCACAGCTCGCGGTAGGCTGTGTTGCACGCGGACGCCGCGTCTCTTGCGGTCTGCTCGAACCTTTCCATGACATCCGCCGCCGTGCGTTTATACAGGAAAACATTGTAGAGTGCGGCAGCGCGGTACGGTGTCTGGGTGGAATACTGATCTTTCAGGTCCCGCTGGTAAAGCGACACCGGAAGCGGCGTTTTTTCCCCGTAAGCCGTTTCCTCGAATAGGGCGCTGAATTCCATCTGTTGCGTCAGATAGGAAGCGATGTAGTTCGCGGTCAGTCCCTGGAGCGGTTCCCCGACGTGGGTTTCCTTGCCGTAGAACAGCGCAGCCGGCATGATTTTGCCGATCGTGCCTGAATAGATGTATTCCTTCGTGTCCCCCGGTTCCTGTGTAAAAGACGGCTCGCCGTTCAGGAACAGGCTGTAGGAGAGGCCGTGTTTCCTTTCAAGATCGGTCAGGACATCCACCGCCGCCCTCATTCCCGCGGAATTGACTTCTTCATCCGGTACGGTGAGGAGCAGCAGGTTCACCGGCCACTTTTCGCCGATGGCCTGTTCGACCAGCGCGAGATGTGCGGTGAGCCCCGCCTTCATGTCCATCGTGCCGCGGCCGAACAGGTACTCGCCCGATTCCAGGTCGGCACGCGCTTCCTTGTGCAGCGTGTGCTTCCACTCATGAAGCTTCGCTGTCAGTTCTTCCGGCAGCGTGGACAGCGCCTGAAGGCTTCCATATTCGTCGGTCTGGACCGTGTCGAAGTGACTGATGAGAACGACCGTCTCGTCGGCATCCGGGTGCCTGTACAGCGCGGTCACCGCATGGCGGCCGAGGCCGGCGTCATGAAGCCCGACCCGGTCCGGGTGCTGCGAAAAATAGGGCATGTCGCGGAGTTTGGTCTCAAGCCGCTGCGCAAACAGCCGCTCCCCCTCCGACAGTGTCCTGCTGTCCCAGCTCACAAGCTCGCAAAAAAGCGCGCGGCGCGCTTCCGGTGTATCCCATCGGCGTCCCATCGGCTGTTCCCCCTTGCTGGATGACTTTTTTTCATGGATCAGCGTCATGGCCGTCTCACGACCGGACAGGTCAGGCAAGTCGGCCCGCCGGTCCCCTTGTAGGAAATCTCGTCTCCTTTGTATTCATAAACCGTGGCACCGGCTTCCTCCAGGCCCGCTTTCGTCACGGGATTGCCCGCCGGAATCACCACGATGCGCGGGGCAAGCGCCAGTACGTTGCAGCCGATCTTGTCGTACTCGTCCTGCGGAACTTCGATCAGCCGGACCCCGTTTTCGACCAGACGCTGGCGGAGGAACACCGGCATGAGCGGCGAATAAACGACGGCCAGGTCCTTGTCGACAATGCTGAGGAAAGACATCAGGTGCAGGCACTCCGCCTCCCCGCGGTCATGCGGAAGCTGGACTTCGATGAAATCATCAACGAAAGGCGCTGTGATTTCCCGCAGTTGTCGGATCGCTTCATCATTCGTCCGGTAGCCCCTGCCGACTGCAATCGTCCGGTCATCGACCCAGACGATATCCCCGCCGTCGGAAACTGCGTCTCCTTCGAGCTCGCCGATGACCGGTATGCCTTTTTCCTCCAGGAACCGTTTGTAGACGGGCGCTTCCGGCTGCCGGAGCGATTTTCCGGACTTCAGGATGATGGCCCCCGCCGGCGTGAACTTGACCGGGTCATGCGCGTAGAGGGAGTCGAGCCCCGTCTCCTCCGCCTCCGGCAGATAGTCAATCTGCGGAACGTGCTTTTCCAGTATTCCGAGGAACGTTTCATATTCACGGAGCGCTTCCGCATAATCCGGAACGCTCACGTAGTTGAATGTCCGCCAGTGTTCATCAAGGTGCTCCTGGCTCTTGAACGCTTCTTGCGGCCGCTTGACGATGACCCGTTGCATCGGTTGATACATCGATGAAAGATAAGACATGATCAGGCCCTCCTTTTTCCGATAAACGGAAAGCAATTTCATTGATTGGAAACTTATTGTTCTCAATATAGTCAATGCATGCTATACTGTCAATATATTTTGAAATTTCCGCTTGGCGGAAAAGTGAGGGATCACCTACCCATGCAGGCACTTGAACGATCGATGAAAATAGCGGCGCTTTTATCAGACGCTGATCAGGGGGAGATGAGCATTTCCGAGCTGTCCGCCCAAAGCGGGCTTGCGCTCAGCACGATGCACCGGATTCTTCAGGGAATGGCCCGGCAGCGTATGGTGGAGCAGGACGAGCAAACCAAACTGTACCGCCTCGGTCCGGTGTGGATGGAATACGGCCTGCGGCTCTATGATTCGATGGACTACGTCACGAAAATCCGCCCCGAGCTCGAGCGGCTGTCACGGGAAGTCAAGGAAAGCGTTTATCTGAGCCGGCCGTCCGGCAATGAGGCGATTGTCATGGAGCGCATCGACAGCGAGGAAAACCCGATCCGCATCAATGACCCGCTCGGCATCCGGATCCCTCTCCATATCGGAGCGGCCAATAAGGCGATCCTGGCGGCCATGCCGGAAGACCGCGTCAGGCGGATCGTCGAAACCCTCATTCCTGAAGAAAAGCGGGACGACTTCTACATCAAACTTCAGCAAATCCGCGATGCCGGCTTTGCCGAAAGCCACGGCGAACGCACCCCAGGCACCGCTTCCGTCGCCGTCGCCGTCAAGGACGGGCTCGGCGAGGTGATCGGCGCCGTCTCAATCGGCTTCCTCGACTACGGGCTGGAGAACGAACGGCTTGCTTATCTGTCGGAGAAGGTGATGGAAGCGGGTGACCGGATCGGGAGGAAACTGGGGGCTGGGTGAGGTTTGCTTAACACTCGTGGCGCCTTTCTTGCTCATCCCCAACACAGCAAAACCCCCTCGCCGAAGCGAGGGGGTTCTTCTTATGATCAGTTTCCGTTGTAGTAGATCGGTGCGTCCGGACCGAGCGGAAGGCCGAGGACCATCCAGATGATGAGGACGGCCGACCAGACGATCAGGAACGCCATGGAGTAAGGGAACATCGTGGAGACGAGTGTCCCGATCCCCATTTTCTTATCGTACTTTTGTGCGAATGCGATGATGATGGCAAAGTACGTCATGAGCGGCGAGATGATGTTGGTCGAGGAGTCCGCGACGCGGTACGCCATCTGCGTGAGCTCCGGCGAGTAGCCGAGCTGCATCATGATCGGCACGAAGATCGGTGCCATCATGGCCCACTTTGCCGAAGCGGAGCCGATGAACAGGTTGATGAACGCGGCAATCGCGATAAACAGCAGGACGAGCGGAATGCCTTCCAGCTTGATGCTCTGCAGGAATTCTGCGCCGTAGACGCCGAGGACGAGACCCATACCCGACTCGGAGAAGTAAGCGACGAACTGGGCGGCGGTAAAGCTGAGGACGATGAACATTCCCATCGTCGCCATCGTCTTGCCCATCATTTCGGCGACGTCTTTGTCGCTGCGGATCGCTTTGGTGACCACTCCGTAGACCACGCCCGGGATAAAGAACAGAATGGCGATGATCGGAACGAGCGAGCTCATGAACGGCGAGCGAATGATCGGCATATCCCCTTCATCCCCGCGGAGAGGCGCGCCCGGAATCAGGACGAGCAGTGCCATCAGTGCCGCTGCGACGAGAAGGGAAACAGTTGCCCACACAAGGCCCTTTTTCTCAACAGCCGTGAGCTTGTCCATGCTTTCGCGGAACTCGCCCTTATATTCGCCGAGACGCGGCTCGACGATTTTCTCCGTGACCCATGCCCCGACGAATGTCAGGACAAAGACAGAGATGATGATGAAGTAGTAGTTCATGGCAATATTCATGCCGTCGGCGTACGCCGGGTCCATGATGGCTGCGCCGAGGATCGTCAGCTCACCGAGCAGCGCGTCCGTGCCCGACAAAAGCAGGTTCGCGCTGAACCCTCCGGATACCCCGGCAAATGCGGCGGCAAGGCCCGCCAGCGGGTGCCGGCCGAGCGCGGCGAAGATGACCGCGCCGAGCGGCGGCAGGACGACATAGCCCGCATCGGATGCGACGGACGACATGACCCCCGCGAACACCAGGCCGAGCGTGATCAGACGCTTCGGCACCGACATGACGAAGCCGCGCAGGAGCGCGGAGATGAGGCCGGAATGTTCCGCGACCCCGATGCCGAGCATCGTGAGGAGGACGACGCCGAGCGGCGCAAAACCGATGAAGTTATCGGTCATGCTCGTGAATATGTAGTGGATTCCCTCTTTATTGAGAAGGTTCTTGACCTCGATGATCTCCCCTTCTTTGCCCGGGTGCTCTACCGAGATGCCGAAGGACGAGACGATCGCTGAAAGGACCAGCACAAGAAGTGCCAGCCCGGCGAACAGCGTGACCGGATGGGGCAGCTTGTTCCCGACCGTTTCGATCATATCGAGGAATTTTTGGACGAACCCTTTTTTCTTGTTCGCTTCCATGTTTTCTCCTTTCTTAGATGACAATTAATATTCAGTCATTTTAGCGTTCGGAAAATTACGCTTTGGTCAGTATATCGCGGACCGGGAAAGAAATGAAGGCGGTTTCAATATGTTCTAATTGGGAGAATTGGGGGAACCTTTGCAATCTGAGGGCCCGGGGGAGATCCGGCCTGGACTGGAAGGTCGAAGATCTGCTTCACACTCGCGGCGCTTTTCTTAACACTCAGAGAGGTTTCCTTAACACTCCCACCGCGCCTGAATATCCGCAAAGAAATAAAGCCCCTGCCCGGGGCAGGAGCTTCCAGTTATCACTCGTCTTCTTCGGACTGGCGGCTTGTCTGTTCAGGAAGCGTGTCCCAGAACGACGTGTCTTTCGAGTCAATCGAGCCGTCTCCAATCGCCTTGACGGTCGACTCCAGTGTCGTGATCGTCTGCTTGATCAGGTAGCCGTTGCTCTTTTGGCCGAGGACGTAGTCTTCGTATGCATGATCGGACATGCCGCGCATTTCAAAGAGAAGCGTGGAAATGCCGTATTCGACCGCAATGCCGTTACGGGAAATCGTTTCGGCCGATCCGCCCGGATACTTGCCCAGCGTGCCCCAGCCCTTCGGATTGATGGCATCATAAACGACCGCGCCGAGCTTTTTCGAGCCTTCGAGAACTTCAGGATCCACATTCGGCGTTGTCGGATACAGGATCGAGCCGGACACGAGCTCATCCCCGTTAATCACGCGGTCCGCGCCCTGGTGGTGCAGGTCAATCATATAATCGATGTCATACTTCTGCATGACATTAAAATGCAGTGCCTGTGTTTCCGGCTGGATCTTCGTGACGTGGTCGCGGTTCAGGTCGACGCCGAGCGCGTTGTAGCGCGTCAGGTGGCGGTCCCCGGAAGCGACATAGTCATCCAGCGAAAAGTCGACATCCCCCATCGCCCCGTCCGGATTCAGCATCGGCACGATCAGGATGTTGACGTTGTCCGTCACGCCCTTCATCTTGCCCGTCCCGAGATGCTTGATGAACTCAATCGCGCCTTCCGTCGTCAGCTGCTCGTTGCCGTGCTGCTGCGTCAGGAACAGGATCGTCGGGTTTTCCGGATTCTTCATGTACTTCACGAGATACAGATCGCGCCCTTTGACCGACTGGCCGATCACCTCAAGCTCCATGTCCTTCTGCTTGGCCTCCTGCGTCTGCAGGAACGACGCCAGCTCGCTGTACGTATGGAGAATCGACGTGTTGATCGTCTCATTTCCCCCGTAGTTCGGTCCGTTCCCTACCGCGCCCGCCTGCAATGGCGCCGCACTCAGAACGAGCGCCCCCGCGGCAACCAGGGATATCATCGTTTTCTTCATCTTCCCCACTCCCTTCGACTATCTGATTCTATCGTACACGCCAAAAGTAACCGCTTCCATATGGCGTTAGGCGGGTTTCCGGGCTTGTCCGCCGGGTCTTTACGAACCTTTCGGGGAAGAAAAGATGGGTCTTTTATCCTCTCTCATTGGCCGTTTGATTGAAAAAGAAGCCCGGCGGCTGCCGGGCCCTCTTCTCTGATTTTAGTCCGCCGGACGATAAGCGGTCAGCGGGATCTCCTCGTAATCTTCCGGATTCAGGTCATGGACGGAGCCGTCAGCAACGGCGTTCACGATGCCGAGAAGCCCGGTCTCCACCGCCTTCACAAGCTGGCCGCGTTTTTTCTGTCCGAACGACTGGGTCTGGCCGGTCACTTCAAACAGGACGGTGCCGCTGCCGTTCAGCGCATACGAACCGAGCGCCGTGCCCGGCAGGTCGAGCCCCTGCGAATAGAGCGTGATGTTGTTGAAGATTGAATCGCCCTTGGCTTGTAGTGCATCATAGGCAGCCACGTTCAGCTGTCGCGAAAAATCATAATTATATGTGTCCGCGTACCCGGCGTAGTCCGCGCCGTCAGGACTCGACGGATCCGGTACAAACTGCGCCGACAGCGACAGCGTCACTTCATCGGACGTGCCCTCGACGTAGTAGATGCCCTGGTGGTGAAGGTCGATGAAAACGTCGACTTTGCCGAACTCCCCGACGAGCGATTTGTAAACGTCACGGGACGTCTGGGATTCCGGTGTGATGAACCAGCCCGGGTCGGACGAGCTTCCCGGGAAGTCTTCCGGCTGCGGGACGTAATCGAGGTCCGGGTTGAAGTCACGGTTCACGTCGAAGCCCGGGTTTTTTCCGTAATCGTAGCTCTGGCTGATGCCGCGGTCCAGATAGTTCCACGACGGCTGTGCACCGCTGAGCTGAGGAAAGTCTTCGACCACATCCGCCCACGTCATCGTATTGCGGCGCTTGTCCCCGACGGATGCATCCGGGTTCATCATCGGCATGAAGACGAACGTGATCTCTTCACGGAGCTGCCCGGCATAAGGCGAACTGCCCGACACTGTCTTCAGGAGACTCAGGATCGCATCGGTCCCGGTCTTTTCGTTGCCGTGGATCTCGCTTTGGATGAGGACGACCTTATCCCCGGTACCGACCCGTGCCGTGTAGATATCGCGGCCCTGGTTTGACTGGCCCGCCACGTCAACCGACACCAGTCCCTTGCTCGTCTGCTCGATCTGCTGCAGCTTTTTCGTCAGCTCCGCATAATCGGTGAATCCTTTGATCGAAAACTCATGATGCGACTCTTCCTTCGCCAGCGCCTCCCCCGGTGCTGCAGGCAGGGCAATCCCTGCCGCCATGGCGATCGCCGCCGTCACGCCAACCCACTTCTTCATCCGTCCCCACACCCCTTCAAGTCTGTTCACCGCAAGAATAGCAATGATTGAGGAGTTGCTCAATACCTGTTTAAATATTCAGTTATTTGGATACAGAACGCTGTCGGATCGTTGGGAAAAGAAGTGCCGAACGGAGGGGCCGCGGGGTGATTCGATGGACGGAAACCGCGAGTCATTCCGTAGTTCGAAATAAATAGCGGATGGGGCCAAATACTCATTTTGTATAGGAAAAATTGAATCTTGGTTCCGTTTGGCCAAGCAAAATTGAACAACGGCCAAACCCGCGCCGCATAGCGGTTTCCGCCCTTCTTTCGGGCTTGGAAATTCCGTGGTACGGTGGAAGAAAATGAGAGGGACGGTGGGGGAAATCACGAAAAAAGGGGCGACTTACTGGAACGTATTTGCACACGAGCGCTTGCTGGAAGTGCTTCCCGATTGGGAGATCAAACGAAACGAATTGGAGCACCAGCAGAAAAACCGGAAAGCCGGGCTGGCGGGCGAGGAACGGGTATTGGAAGTGCTCCGTTCATCTGGGTTGCCGAACGACTGTGTGGTATTGTCTGATACCACTTTGGAGATTATTCCGGGTGTAACCATTCAGTTGGATGCTCTCGTCCTGACACCTGCAGTCATTCTGATTTTCGAAACCAAACAAATCGCAGGCCGGTTGCGCTTTGTCCAAAATCCTGCGCAACTTGAGAAAGTAGAGGACGGTAAGATCATCCTTTCCATGGACTGCCCTGCCGCCCAATTCGAGGACCAGCGGGCAAGTTTGGAAACTTGGCTTAGGATGCGGGGATTTTCCGTACCGATCGGCGGCTCCGTTGTCTTCACGACCAATCCGATCATCGAAACCATTCCTAAGGGGCTGCCAGTCATCAAGCTCCGCGAATTGCGCGGCTTCATTGCAAAGTCATTGCAATTCATACCTGTCATGAGTTTGCAAGAAGTAGAGATTCTCGCCAACACGATCCGGTCAAGCCTTTCTCCGTATATTCCCTATCCCCTGTTCAGGAAATATGGAATTGATCCGGAGAGGGTTGACTGGGGCCCCAGGTGCGATTGCGGCTATCTACTTGATAAAATCTCCGAGATGACGTGGTCGTGCCGCCCGTGTGGACTGCGTATCAAGGATCCGTATATAAAAACCTTGATGACCTGGTTTCTGCTGCGCAGCAATACCATTACAGTAAAGCAATTCTGCATAATATTTCAGTGCTCAAGGAGAACCGGGGTGCGGGTGCTGAATCGGCTCCCGCTCACGAGAAAGGGGAACGCCCGGTCGACTTATTACGAGATCGACTATCGCCAACTTGATCTCTTTGAGAGGTGAATGTCCCGATACCCCTTGCGAATGTCTCAATACACCGCCTGAATGTCCCGATACTGCCTATGAATGTCTCGATACCGCCTATGAATGTCTCAATACTGCCTATGAATGTCTCGATACCGCCTATGAATGTCTCAATACACCGCCTGAATGTCTCAATACACCGCCTGAATGTCTCAATACGCCCCCGCCCACAAAAAAACCCCGCAGCAGCGGGGTTTTCACTTTCAACTTACATCCACACGATCCATGCCAGCACCGCGGCGATGACGAGGCGGTAGATGGCGAATGGGGTGAGTTTGATGCGGTCGATGAGTTTGAGGAAAAATTTGATCGACAGGAGGGCGAAGACGAACGCGCTCACGAAGCCGACGATGTAGAAGGACAGGTAGTCCATCGACATCATGTCCATGTTTTTCACGACGGAGACGAGGCTCGCGCCGGCCATGATCGGGACGGCCATGATGAAGGTGAAGTCGGCGGCCGTTTTGTGGCTGAGGCCGAACAGGACACCGCCGGAAATGGTCGCGCCGGAGCGCGAGAAGCCCGGCCAGAGCGAGAGGCACTGGACGAGGCCGATCGAGAAGGCCTGTTTGTACGTCAGCTGGTCAAGCGACGTGACGCGCGGCGTTTTCGGGCCGAATTTGTCGGCCGCGATCATCAGGATCGCTCCGGCGACAAGCGCCCAGATGACGGTCTCCACACTGAACAGGTGGTCGTCGATAAAGTCCTTGAATGCGAAGCCGAGCACGACGGCCGGCAGCATGCCGATGATGACGTGCATCAGGTTGAACCGCGTGCTTCCGCCTTCGCGCGTTTCCACCTGGTACAGCCCGATCAGGCTGAACAGGCGCTTCCAGAATACAAAGACGACGGCCAGGATCGACCCGAGCTGGATGACGATCTTGAACGTGTTCGCCGGGTACTTTCCGAGGAATTCTTCCGTCTTCAGCCACATGTCGTCGACGATGATCAGATGGCCGGTCGAGGAGACCGGCGCAAACTCCGTCATCCCTTCGACGAAGCCTAAAATGATTGCTTTTAACAGGTCAAACCAATCCATATTTCATTAAGCCCGCTTTCTTCTGAAGTTGATGTACCAGATTATTGCCGCGATCCCCAGCACAGTGATGATCGCATATGCAACATTAGAATAAATATCCATATACCCTACAATTCTTTCCCAGTTGTCCCCGACAGCGGCTCCAAGCGACACGAGGACGGTGTTCCAGATCAGGCTGCCGAGAGTCGTCAGGAGGAGAAACAGAAGGAAATTCATGTTCGACATGCCCGCCGGGAGCGAGATCAGGCTCCGGATCAGCGGCACGAGCCGGCAGAAAAACACCGTCCACGGCCCATATTTATCGAACCACGCATCCGCCTGATGGATGTCGTCCCGGGTCAGGCGGAGCACCTTTCCCCAGCGGTCCACAATCTTCCCGAGCCGCTCCACACCGAGCAGCAGCCCGATGCCGTACAGAATGACGGCGCCCGCGACGGAACCTGCCGTCGCAGCCGCGATCACCCCGATTTTCGTGAGCGAACTGGCCGTCGTCATGAACCCGCCGAACGTCAGGATCACCTCGGACGGAATCGGCGGGAACACATTCTCCAGCATGATCAGCACAAACACACCGGCATATCCGAACTGCTCCATGACGTCCGTGATCCAATTCTCCATCGGGTTCCTCCAAATTTCAGCCTTTAGACAGTTTACTAGACATCCCTGTTTTTGGGAAGACGGGCCGTGCGCCGCTTTGGCCGGACGGCCTGCAGGCGGCGTGGGACGCGCTTCCGGAGTTCATAAAGACGCAGCGGGCCATGGAAGGTTCCCTGTTATTCCTCTTCCCCGGCAATGGTGATCGACCGGTCGATCCGGAGTGTGAAATGGACGGTCTTCCCGGAATTTGCCGGCACCGTAACCGGGAGCAGGACGTCGCTGAATTTCCGCTCCGCCGGAAGATCCGACTCGGCGATATCCCAGTGGCGATCATGGACCGGGTGCCGGACGATGACCGTGACCGGGACGTCCTTCGCGTTCCGGATGTTGTACATGTAGGATTCAAAGTCGTAACGGCCCTCTTTCCCTGAGGACGTGCGCCCGGAATCCACGGTGATGTCGAATGCGCTGCGGAGCCGGAGGCGGACCCGCTCGCCCTTGGCGGTGTGCCCGATCCGGTCTTCTCCCACGAATTCCGCCGTGCCGTCTGCCGGGTTGTTCCGGTAGAACTTCACCGTCCCCTGCGGCAGCGGGAAACCGAGGCCGGCTTTTCCGGTGTTGTCGAACTCAAAGAAAATGGCCGGATTGCGGTCATACGGTCCCGCTTCGTAAATGGTGCGTCCTTTGGCTTTCTCCGCTCCGATTAGCCGGACCTGTTTTTGCTGGCGGTCCTTGATCGTTATGGTGCCCGGGATGGTATAAAGGTGGTAATCGGCGAATGATTCGGGTTCCGGCATGCTGTGCTCCGGGATAGCGCTGTAAACCAGATACGGTTCCGACTCTTCCGCCCGGTGAACCTCACCGGCAAGCACCCGGAGCACCGCATCCTCGTACGTCATCCCCGACTCATTCCGGAGCGTCATCCAGCCGGTCAGGCTGAACCCTTCTTCCGCGCCTGATTCCGCAGGCAGCGAGATGACATAGTCCGTCTCCCACGACATCCCCTTTGTCAGGTAGCTGACGCGGACCACCTCTGATGCGGGCGGCTTCGCATGCCAGACAAGCGCCGGCGTCAAAATCAGCCCGCCCGGCAGCTCCGGCAGGCGGACCTGCCCTTTCGGATCAAGGACGATCTCGCCCGTCTCCAGATCCTCCACGACCAACCCGTTCGCGACGCTCAACAGGCGGTAACGCGAGCGTTTGCCGGATTCCGTGGCGATGATCGTGAGCTCTTTCCCGATATACTTCTCCAATAATTTATTCTTGTCCACAAGGTCGTATTCATAATTCATCTCCCGGATAGCGAGCCCTTCCGCAAGAATGGACTCGGTCTCGATCCGCTGTGCGACGTCCAGATAGCGCAGCACCCCGTCAGCCGGAAACTCCGGCAGCTTCCTCGTTTCCTTGACCAGCGCGAAACCATCGTTGTAGACGGTCAGCGCGCGCGACACCGCGCTCTTGCCCGAAATGTCAGCCGGCATGAATATCCCCCCTGTTCTTATTTCCTGATTATACCACGGCTCATGCGGGCGGTTTCTTTTGCCGCTAACTCTCTTTCAACTACCGAAACAGTTTACTTTTGCCGCCAGCAGGGATAGAATAAAACAAAAAGTTGCACACGGGAAACTTTTTTAATTAAAGCAAAGGTGATGATATCAATATGGCGCTTGCTGTAAACGATTTGCGCGTTTCGTATGACGGCAAAGAAGTGCTCCGGGACGTGCATTTTTCGGCACCGTCCGGCCGCCTGACCGGCATCATCGGCCCGAACGGCGCAGGGAAATCAACGCTCATGAAAGCGGTGCTCGGCTTGTTGGCCATCGACCGCGGTACGGTCCGGTTCGATGGAAAGCCACTGAAAAAGATGCGGCACCGGATTGCATATGTTCCTCAGAGAAGCTCGATCGACTGGGACTTTCCGATTAACGTGCGGGACACCGTGTTGCTCGGTTCTTACCCTTCGCTCGGCCTGATCCGAAGACCGGGCCGTCCGGAAAAAGAAGAAGCGCTCCAAAGCCTCCGGAAAGTCGGCATGGAGGAATATGCAACCCGGCAGATCGGCCGGCTGTCAGGCGGACAGCAGCAGCGGGTGTTCCTCGCCCGCGCCCTGCTCCAGCACGCGGATCATCTGTTCCTAGACGAACCGTTTGTCGGTGTTGACGCAGCGAGCGAAGACGTCATCATCGGCCTGCTCAAGGAATTGCGGGACGCCGGCAAAAGCATCTATGTCGTCCACCACGATTTGTCGAAGGCAGTGGCCTACTTTGATGATCTCCTGCTGCTGAACGGGGAGGTGGTGGCGTACGGTCCTGCAAAGGAAGTACTCCGCCCGGAACACCTCGGTCAGGCGTACGGCGCATTCGGCAGCCTCATTGCCGGGGGTGAAAGCCGATGAGCGGCTTTCTTGCAGATGTCCTTGACTACGGATTCCTCCAGAAGGCGATGTTCACTTCGGTGATAGTCGGCATCATCTGCGGGGTCATCGGCTGCTTTATCGTGCTGCGCGGCATGTCGCTCATGGGCGACGCCATCTCCCACGCCGTCCTGCCGGGCGTCGCAATTTCCTATATGCTCGGGGTCAACTACTTCTACGGAGCGGTTGTCGCGGGTGTGCTGACGTCGGTCGGCATCGGCTTCGTCAGCGAAAAAAGCCGCATCAAGAACGATTCGGCAATCGGCATCATCTTCTCCGCTTTTTTCGCCCTCGGGATCATACTCATGGCAAAAGCGGCAAGCAGCGTCGATCTGACAAGCATCTTGTTCGGGAATGTGTTGGCGGTGCGCTCCGCCGACATGTGGACAACGCTCGCCATCGGTGTGATCGTCCTGATCACGGTCACCATGTTTTATAAGGAGCTGCTCGTCACGACGTTCGACCCGACACTCGCCGCGGCTTTCGGCCTGCCGAACCGGCTTATCCACTACGCGGTCATGGTGCTGCTCACTCTCGTCACGGTCGCCTCACTCCGGACCGTCGGCATCATTCTCGTGGTCGCGATGCTCATCACGCCGGCGTCGACCGCATACCTGCTCACCGATCGGCTGCCCGTCATGATCGGGCTGTCGGCCCTGTTCGGCGCACTTTCCTCATTGATCGGGCTGTATATCAGTTTTAATTACAACCTGTCCTCGGGAGCCGTGATCGTGCTTGCCGCGACCGCCCTCTTCCTCCTCGCCCTGTTTTTCTCGCCGAAGCAGGGACTGCTCTGGAGGAGCGTCCGCACCTCGAGGAACCGCAAAGCGGCATACACCGGCGACTGATTTCCGGCATGCCGGAGAACTGGAAGGGAACCCTCTCCCGCTGAATAAATGATTGAGTTCCAGAAGAAAGGAGATTTTCAATTGAAGAAATCGAATTGGGCGGTGCTTGTCCTTTTGCTTATGGCGGCATTCACACTCGGTGCATGCGGCAGCAAAGATAGTGCCGGCCCACCCGCCAAGGATCCAGCGGACGGCAGCAAAGACAAACTGCATGCCGTCGTGACCTTCTCGATCCTCCACGACATCGTGAACGAAGTCGGCGGCGACCGTGTTTCCGTCCATAGCATGGTGCCAATCGGAACCGCCCCTCATGAATACGAACCGCTTCCTGAAGATGTGAAGAAAACCGCGGACGCGGATGTGATCTTCTATAATGGACTGAACCTTGAAGGCGGCAAGGAAGGCTGGTTTTTCCGCCTTCTCGATACGACCGGGGCAGACGGGTCGAAAGTGTTTGAACTCATGGAAGGCGTAGAGCCGCTTTATCTATCCGACAACAAAGGCCAGGAAGGCGAAATCAATCCGCACGCCTTTCTCGACCCGACCGTCGGCATCCAAATGGTCGAGAACGCCCGGGATGCCTTCGTGAAAGCGGACCCGGCACACAAGGATGAATATGAGGGGAACGCGGAAAAACTGCTGGACCAGCTCCGCGGCATTGACCAGGAATACAAAGACAAAATCGCCGACATTCCGGAAGAAAACCGCATTCTCGTGACGAGCGAGCGCGCCTACCAGTACTTGGCGAACTCATACGGCCTGGAGGAAGGCTACATCTGGGCAATCGACACGGAAGAAAACGGCTCCCCCGCACAGATCAAGTCGCTTGTGAACCTGATCCGCGAACGGGAGGTACCGGCTCTGTTCGTGGAATCGAACGTCGACCGCCGCCCGATGGAGACCGTTTCAAAGGAGACCGGTGTTCCGATTGTGCATGAACTGTACTCGGACGAACTCGGCAAGCCCGGATCGGAAGGCGGAACCTACCTCGACTTTCTCCGGTACAATATTGAGAACATCCATGATGGATTATCGAAATAAAATAAAGCCGGCGGGGAACAGGATGGACCTGTTCCCCGCCGGCTTTTGTATGGTGCGGTTTTATGATCAAGCGGTGTGAGCTTAGCGGTTCAGCGGAAAAAGGCAGGCCGGGCGTTGATGTCCTTGACGCTTCCGCCGCTCCTCTGCTTCTGCAAACTTCCGGACTCCATGCGCCTTCCCGTTGCCCTTTACACCGTCTGCCCCATCTGCTCGCGCAGTTTCGCCTTGAGGAACTTGCCGACGGTAAACACCTTGCCTGCGCTAAGTACCATCAACTTACTCGCCGGGCTCTACAAGCATGAGTGGTTCATCTAGGAAGATGAACCACTCATGTTGCATTAAAACTCACGAATATTAATCCCTGAATAACTTGGTGAAGAGGTGAGTTTTTGAATACCTTTTAATCTTCATACCTTTTGTATAAGATAGAGAAAAGATTGTTCGAAGAACACCTATGTTTAATGTAAAGAATGAGGAACTTTTAGAACTAGTATAAGAAAGACTGTTGATAAGCGCCTCGGGCGCCCAAAATATAACCATACAATTAGAACATTCATTGCAGCCAGCATTTGATAGGGGGGAGTGTTTGTGAGCCGTAGTGAACTCCAGACGAGAAGAATGTACAATTACTTTATCGAGGCGACAGAAGAAGTCATACGCAAAGAAGGCACCAAAAATATTACTGTCAGAAAGGTGGCCGACCTGGCCGGCTTCACCGGATCAACAATTTATAACTACTTTGATGAATTTTCTCATCTCGTCTTTTTTGCGTCCATGCGTCTGATGGAAGGGTATAACGAAGACTTGGCTGACTATATGAGCAAAGCCGAAGATAGCTTGGAGAAATATTTCTTGGCATGGGATTGTTTCTACAAGCACTCGTTTTTAAAGCCGGACATATTCAACATCATCTTCCTCTCCGACCTGGGGACAAATCCAAATGAGCTGATTAACCGTTATTACACAATCTATGAAAACGAGCTTAACCGCCTTCCTGAACAATTGCGATTTATTGTGTTGGAAAACGATTTATTTTCAAGAAACCACTCTCTCCTTTATGATGCGGTGAAGGACCGGAACATTTCACAAACTCAGATTGACTCTTTGTTATCGATTACTATTCTGACATGGAAAGGGATGCTGGTCTCATTAATCAATAATCGCGTCCCTTCCTCACCAGTAGAACTCGCGGAACAAGGCGGAAAATATGTGCGAGAGCTGACCCTTCATTTTCTAAACGAAAGCACGACAGTGAACGAGCATTGAATAATACTCCGGCCCGAGATCTCCAAAGAGAGCCTCGGGCCGGAGTATTATTTAAAGTTTACGCAAAATTTCTCTTGCGGCTTCGTAACCTGTCTTTATCGCTGTTTCTGTATATAAGGTACCTAAATAATCTCCTGCAAGAAACAGACGGCCTGCAGGTTTCGTAAGCGCTTTTTGCAGCTTTGCCCGTCCCGGAAAACAATAAGCCAAGCCGAGCGGGAATTTTCTCACTTGGGCTTCAACGACTTTTTGACGGAAACCCGGGAAGATCTCTTCAATATCTCTCAAATACGTTTCAATGATTTCATCATCACTTTTGTCGATAAGCTTTCTGGCTAATGTTGCCGGTGAAAATGTCATTATACTGCTTCCTTTGCCACGTTGTTCCTCCCACGAACGCACCAAATTGGACATGTTAAAGAAAACATTGAATGATCGTTTAGGCGTAGCAATCGCATATGCGTCATCCCAAATTTCCGGTTGGTTTTCGTCAGTCAAGAAAGCCGCACTTACATAAGGTCCATATTTAATCTTTCCCAGAGCTTCGGCGATCTCAGGGTCAATATTTGCTGCGACTTTTTTTGTAACCGGGGCAGGCGTTGCGAGAATCGCGTACCGGGCTTCCTCTTTGAAGAGCTTTCCGTTTTGCCTGTATGTAACGAGCACGGAATTAGGTTGTTGAATCACGGATTCAACCGTTGCACCACTTTGCACTTTGTCTCCAAGAGATTCTGCAATTGTGTTAATCAGTGTGGAGGGCCCCCCATGAATATTTCTGGAAAGCCCTTCTCCTTTATCCCATACCAAGTGGAAGTAACCGATCCCAGCACCTGCAGATACTTCTTCCGGATCACCAGCCGAACGGCTGACTGTTGGCCGGAAAATCGCATCAGCATCTTCGGGAAGTTGCCCTACATAGTCAGTGAACGTCCTGTCGTTTTTATAATTGTAGATTCTTTCCTGATGCTGCCTAAAGTCCTCACCTGGCCTGGGAGAGACTACTTTCCCATACTTCATGACAGCTAACCTGACTTTTGCCCCAGCTTTTAAAATGGCAAGCCTTGATTTCCAAGACATCGGCATGCGAAACGGATAAGTTTCCACTCTGCCGTCCAGCAAGACTTTTCCGTTCATTGCAAGACCGGTCACCGCACCGGGTACCGACGAAGCCTCTACCCCCACCGACCGAAGCAGGCGGTCAGTTGCCGAATTTGCACCACTATACACATGTCCTCCCCAATTAAGCCAGTACTTCCCCCTTCTTTCAGAAGCCACACGACCTCCGAAACGCTGTTCAGATTCTAACAAAAGTATATTTTTATCCCTTAATTCCCATGCGGCCGACATCCCTGCAAGACCTCCACCGGTAATAATTACGTCTTTCATTATTCCCACCCTTTCAGAAAACATGTTCATTTTATGAATAAGTTCTGAATTATCTTATCATGACTATTTAAAGTTGCGCAATAAATATTTCAACTATTTACATTCATCGAAATTTAATATAAAATAAAACACGTTCATTCTATGAATGCGTTTTCAACTGAAGGGAGGAGAATTCAGAATGAAGTTATCTAGGACAGACTGGATGCAATGGAAAGTTACACTGATTGCTTCGGGAGGATATTTTCTGGATGGATACATCTTGGGGATTATCGGCCCGGTGTTGCTCGCTATGAATTTTGAGTTCCAGCTTTCTCCGTACGATCATGGCCTGCTGGCAAGTTCCATTTTGGTCGGAATATTAGCAGGGGCTGTAGTATTCGGATATATTACAGATAAAATAGGTCGTCAGAAATTAATGATTTTCGATCTGGCTGCCTTTGTCATACTTTCAGTTTGCCAATTTTTCGTACAAGACGTCAGCCAACTTGTGTTGCTCAGATTTTTATTAGGTGTTGCAATCGGTGCCGACTATGCTCTGGCCTCCCCTCTTGTTGCAGAATATACAAATAAAAGAAACAGGGGACCGATGTTAGCAACTGTTTTGACCTCTTTCTATGTGGGTTATATTGGAGCTGTACTTGTCAGTATTGTTCTTGCAGACATTGGTGAATCCGCTTGGAGATGGATGTTGCTTTCCAGCGCTATTCCGGCCATCATTATCTTCCTGCTCAGGCTGGGAATTCCTGAATCCCCTAAATGGCTTATCAACAAAGGCAAAATTGACGAGGCAAGAGAAGTTGTTAAAAAGTACCTGGGTGAAGACTTGGATCCCGAGACCATAAGAAACGAAATCAACAAACCTACATCATACTCAATGATTTTCCAGAAAGGATACCGTCAGCGCCTTGCGTTCGCTTCAATTTTTTGGGCTTGTCAGGTCGCCCCATACTTCGCGATATTTAGCTTTGTTCCGGTCGTACTAGAAGGTTTAAACATCGAGGACCCTCTAACTGGGGAACTCATCTTAAATGCGCTGGTCCTCTTCGGAGCGGTTATCGGTTGTTTCTTGGTTAACAGGGTTGGCCGCAGAAAATTGATGATCATTCCGTTTGCTATCACTATTATTCCACTTACACTGTTGGGACTGTTTCCTGAGGGCAATAGCTTATTCGTTATTATTTGTTTTGGTGTGTATGCTTTGGCATACTCGGTCCAAAGTGTTCTGCAGTCCGTTTATCCGCCTGAATTGTTTCCGACAGAAATTCGCGGAACAGCGATGGGTTTTGCGAGCGGTGCCAGCCGGATCGGCGCTGCTATCGGAACCTATCTGTTGCCGATTGGCATTGCGACAATTGGAATTGGCCCGTCGATGCTTTTCGGCTCGGCCATTCTGCTTTTCGGTACAGTCATCTCAATAATGTGGGCTCCTGAAACGGCCAATATGTCGTTGGAAGAAACTAGTGCTCTTTCCGGAACAGAAGCAAGTGTTCAAAACAAGACTATATTGGGCGCTAATCAATAAAGAAAACCGGTCCCCTGCAATGTTGCACGCAGAGGACCGGTTTTCTTATTTTGGTTGATGTAGTTCCGCCAATACATCGCTTTCACTGATATCTCCATTCAAGAAATACGGCGCAGAATCCTTGATAACATCGATTAATCTTTACACCGTCTGCCCCATCTGCTCGCGCAGTTTCGCCTTGAGGAACTTTCCGACGGAGGTTTTCGGGATTTCATCGACAAAAACGACGTTGTCCGGAACCCACCATTTGGCGAATTCGCCTTCGAGATAGTCGAGGAGTTCCTGCTTTTTCTCATCGGTCCGGTCGATGCCATCTTTCAGGACAACGCACGCAAGCGGGCGCTCGAGCCACTTTTCATGCGGGACGGCGATGACGGCGGCTTCGAAGACGGCTTCGTGGGTCATGAGCGCGTTCTCGAGGTCGACTGAGGAAATCCATTCACCGCCCGACTTGATCAGGTCCTTGGTCCGGTCTGTGATTTTGATATAACCTTCCGGCGTCATGACGGCAATGTCGCCGGTATAGAGCCAGCCGTCCCGGAATGCTTCCTTCGTGCGCTCGTCCTTGTAGTATTCGTCCGCGATCCACGGACCGCGGACGGTCAGTTCGCCCATCGTCTTTCCGTCCCACGGCACTTCGCCGTGTTCATTGACCACACGGGTGTCGATGCCTGCGATGGTCATGCCCTGCGAGGCACGGAGATCGAGCCTTTCTTCTGCGGGCAGTTCTGCCACAGAAGCGGTGTAATTCGACAAGCTGACGAGCGGTGACGTCTCGGTCATGCCGTAGCCGACGATGAACGGGATGCCGTACTTTTCCTCAAATGCCTTGATCAGCCCTTTCGGAGAAGCGGAGCCGCCGCAGACAATGGCGCGAAGTGAGCTGATGTCGCGCGGTTTCTTCTCGAGCGCCTTTAGAACCCCAAGCCAGATGGTCGGCACGCCCGCGGTGAGGGTCACTTTTTCCTGTTCAATCAGGTCAAGGAGGACATCGGGGTTGAATCCGCCCGGTCCCGGAAGCACCTGTGTGGTGCCGAAGAAAACACCGGCGAACGGCATGCCCCAAGCATTCGCGTGGAACATCGGGACGACCGACAGCGCGATGTCCCGCTCCGAAATCCCCATGCCGTCAACCAGCCCGAGCGCATAGCTGTGCAGGACGAGTCCTCGGTGCGTGTAGACGACGCCCTTCGGATTGCCGGTCGTCGCGCTTGTATAGCACATCCCGGCAGGCGTGTTTTCGTCGAGGTCATCCGGGAACTCGAAGTCGTCCGCCGCTTTTGCCATGAGTGCTTCATAGGAATGGACGTTTTCCGGAGCGGTGTCCGCAAGCTTGTCCGAATCCGACATGACGACGATGTGCCTGACCGTTTTCAGCTGCGGCGCGAGCTTTTCAATCAGCGGGAACAAGTCGTCGTCGACAAGCAGAATCTCGTCTTCCGCATGGTTGATGACATAGACGATATGCTCAGGCGACAGGCGGATGTTGATCATGTGCAAGATTGCGCCGGCGCAAGGCACGCCGAAGTAGGCTTCCAGGTGCCGGTGCGTGTTCCATGCGAACGAGCCGACCTTCGTCCCCCGCTCCATGCCGAGTGCGGTGAGGAGTGATGCGAGCTTCCGGGTGCGTTTCGCGAATTCGCGGTACGGGATACGGTGCGTCTGTGTGGCGGTCTTCGAGATGATCTCCTTGTCCGGGAAATAGCGCTCCGCGCGATCTACGAACGTCTTTAGGATCAGCGGCGTTTTCATCATTTAACATCCATCTCCTCTTGTATGGTAGTTTGGCGATGGTGATGGTCTGGTTGCGGATGAGGCGGCATGGCATGTATGGCGGCTGGCCGGCTGTAAGTGTTACCGACGCCGGGTCAGCTTTTTTTCCAGTGCGGATGATTGTCCAGTTCGCCCGGACGGAGAACCGGCGTCAGGCAGAAGTCGGTCCGGAGGGAGACGTCGAGCCAGTGGCTGAGAGGTTCCGCCTGGAAGTAGCGGGCGACTTCTTCGTGGTGATCGTCCCGGTCCTTCCAATCCGGATGGCCGGCAAAGTCGCAGAAGGCGTGCCAGAACTTGTCTTCGAGCGCGCCGAGCGCGACGTATCGGCCGTCGGCGGTCGGGTAGATGGCATAGCGGGCGCGTGAGCCGTCGAGGTCCGGCACTCCGCGGTCGGACAGGCCGGCTTGTTCAAATGCCTGATGGACACTTTGCCAATGGGTGAGCCCATCGGTGATCGAGACGTCGAGGCGGGCGCCTTCCCCGGTTTTCATCTTCCGGACAAGTGCGGCGAGGACGGCTTCGGCGACGAAGTGCCCGCCGGCAAAGTCGGCCAGCGTGTTTTTCGGCTGGACCGGCCGGCCGTTTTCATCCGTGAGCTGTGACAGCACGCCGGACAGCGCCAGGTAATTCAGGTCGTGGCTGCCGGCCTTGGCGTATGGGCCTTCCAGGCCGTAGCCGGTCATTGAGCAATAGATGAGTCCCGGATTAAGCGCGGACAGCTTGTCCGCGCCGAAGCCGAGGCGCTCCAATGTGCCGGGACGGAACGATTCAATCAGGACATCCGTCTCCCTGACCAATGCGTTCATCCGCGTGCGGCCCCCTTCCGACTTCAGATCCAGCTCGACGATGGTCTTTCCGGCGTTCTTTTTGTCATGAATCAGCCCTCCGGCAAAGCGGCGGGCAGGTTCCCCTCCGGGCGGCTCGACCTTCGTGACGTCGGCGCCCATCTCGGCGAGGCGGTAACTCGAATAGGGTCCCGGCAGATAATATGTGACGTCCAGCACCTTTATGCCTTCGAGGAATCCGCCTCCTGGAGGGCGGACAGCAGTGTGATCGCAGATTTCGCTCTTGCCGGTCATGTCTTTTTTCCTCCCGACAGCCCCATGTTTTTCGCGATGATCATTTTCATGATTTCGTTTGTGCCGGCGTAGATCGACATGACCGGGATGTCGCGGTACCAGCGGGCGATCTTGTATTCTTCCATATAGCCGTAGCCCCCGTGGAGCTGCATGCATTCGGCAGCGGCCTTGCGCGCGGTTTCGGTGATCCAGTATTTCGCCATCGACACCTTCGTCACGATGTCTTTGCCGTCGAGATGGTCGGCGATCAGCGACTCGAGGAACGCCTTTCCGAGTTCGGCTTCCGTCGCGAGCTCCGCCAGCTTGAACTGTGTGTTCTGGAACGCGGCGACCGGCCGGCCGAACGCCTCGCGGGATTTGACATAGCCGATCGTACTTTCGAGCATGTCTTCCATCGCGGTCTGTGCGCCGATCGCCACGGTGAGCCGCTCCTGCTGCAGCTTTTCCATCATGTAACGGAATCCCTTGCCTTCCTCACCGAGCAGGTTCGAAACCGGAACTCGGCAGTCCTCAAAATAAAGCTCCGCCGTGTCCTGTGAATACATGCCGACCTTGTCGAGCTTCCGGCCTTTCGTGAAGCCCGGAGTCCCTTCTTCGATGAGGAGCAAGCTCACGCCGCGATGTTTCGGCTCCGCCTTCGGGTCGGTCTTCACCGCGACCAGTGCCAGGTTCGTATTGATCCCATTCGTGATGAACGTCTTCTGGCCGTTCACGACGTAATGGTCCCCGTCTTTGATGGCGGTCGTCATGATGTTGGCAAGGTCCGAACCGGTCCCGGGTTCGGTCATGGCGATCGAGGTGATGGAGTCTCCAGTCACACAGCCCGGCAAGTAGCGTTTTTTCTGTTCATCGGTCCCGTACGCTTCGATGTACGGCACGACGATATCATTGTGCAGCCCGACACCGGTGAGCCCGGCTCCGACACGCTCCATCTCCTCTTCAATCACGACACCGAAACTGAAATCCAGGCCGAGCCCTCCGTACTTTTCATCCACTTGCGGGCAGAGGAACCCGAGCTCCCCAAGTTTTTTCCAGAACGACTTCGGAATCAGGCGGTCCTGTTCCCATTGTTCATAATGCGGCACAGCTTCTTTTTCGAGAAACTTCCGGAGTGACTCCCGGAACAGGTCATGTTCTTCCGTCTCCCATCGATAACGCGGCATGGCGACCACTCCCTTCGTTCATTTCAGTTGGATTGGATTCGCGGCCGCAACTCACCATTTCGCGTTCGAATCCCCGCAGTTAGCGTCCGCTCCCTCCACTCCTCTTACTTCGGCTGCATCCGGATGGCGCCGTCCAGGCGGATGACGGTGCCGTTCAGCATGCGGTTTGTGACGATCGATTCGACGAGCCGGGCGTATTCTTCCGGCTGGCCGAGGCGTTTCGGGAACGGCACCATCTGTTCGAGAGCGGTGCGGGCGTTGTCCGGCAGGCCGTCGAACATCGGCGTATTGATGAGGCCAGGGGCGATCGTCATGACGCGGATGCCGTATGCAGCAAGTTCGCGGGCGATCGGGAGTGTCATGCCGGCGACGCCGCCTTTGGATGCACTGTAGGCGACCTGGCCGATCTGGCCTTCGAATGCGGCGACGGAGGCAGTGTTGATGATGACACCCCGTTCCCCGTCTTGTCCGGGCTCGTTGTCCGTCATGGCGTCCGCGGCGAGGCGGATGACGTTGAATGTTCCGGTCAGGTTGACGCGGATCACCTGCTCGAACTGCTCAAGCGGGTGGACGCCTTTCCTGCCGATCAGTTTGCCGGGCGTGCCGATGCCGGCACAGTTGACGACCGTGTTGAGTCCGCCCATTGCCTGTTTTGCGGCTGCCACGTTTGCGGCCACGACTTCCCCGTCGGCGACGTCCGTCTGATAAAAGAAGGCACTGCCTTCCCCAAGCTCGGCCGCGTATGCCGCGCCTTTTTCTTCATTCACATCGAAGATGGCGACTTTGCCGCCGGCTTCAATGATTCGTTTCGCGGTCGCGCCACCGAGGCCTGATGCCCCGCCGGTGATGATCGCCTTTACGTTGTTCATGTCCATCCTGAATCCCCCTATTCTGACTGAACGCTCATTCAAAGCATTCCGTCATTCTTCATCCAATCGTTCAATCACCGTGGCGTTGGCCATGCCCATGCCTTCGCAGATCGCGAGCAGCCCGTATCGTCCGCCGGTCCGCTCGAGACGGTTCATGAGTGTGACGAGCAGTTTCGTTCCCGTCGCTCCAAGCGGGTGGCCGAGCGCGATGGCGCCTCCGTCCACGTTCAGCTTCTCCGGGTCCGCTCCGGTTTCTTTGAGCCATGCAAGCGGAACCGGCGCGAATGCTTCATTCACTTCATAGGTGTCCACCTCACCGATCGAGAGGCCGGCTTTCTCCAACACTTTCTCCGTTGCGGCGATCGGCCCCGTCAGCATCAATGTCGGATCCGAGCCGACAACGGAACGCGCGATGATGCGGGCCTTCGGCTTGAGTCCGAGCCGGTCCGCCTTTTCGCGGGACATCAGCAGCACCGCTGATGCGCCGTCGCTCATCTGGCTGGCGTTGCCGGCCGTGATGACGCCATCTTCCTTGAATACCGTCTTGAGGCCGCCGAGCACGTCCGGCGTCGACCCTTCACGCGGGCCCTCATCCGTGTCAAATAGGTTTCCGTCCGCCGTTTCCACAGGAACGATCTCGTCCCTGAACCGGCCTTCCCTGATCGCCTCAAACGCGAGCTCATGGCTTTTTGCGCTGTATTCATCCAGCTCCCGCCGGCTCATGCCCCATTTTTCGGCGATGCGTTCAGCGGACAGGCCCTGGTTGATGATTTCGTAATGCGACGTGAGTTTTTCGCTCGGCTCCGCGTCCCCGACGTTCGAGAACATCGGCTCGCGCGTCATGCTTTCCACGCCGCCCGCGATGACGATGTCCATGTCTCCCGCGGCAATCGCCTGCGCGCCGAAGTGGACGGCCTGCTGGCTCGATCCGCACTGGCGGTCGATTGTAACGCCCGGCACCTCGATCGGGAATCCGGCAATTAGTGCTGACGTCCTGGCGATGTTGCCGCCCTGTTCCCCCGATTGCGTCACGCAGCCGAGGATGACATCTTCCACTTGTTCCTTTCCGACACCCGCGCGCTTCACGAGTTCATCCAATACGGCCGCCGCCAGTTCATCCGCACGGATGCCGGAAAGCGCCCCCTTGCGGCGGCCGACCGCCGTGCGGACCCCTTCCACGATCACAACTTCTCTCATTCTCTCTCCCCCTTTTATCGAAATAGAAAGACTATTCTTGAAAGAATCGTATCATGAAAACGCTCTCAACGTCCATATCATTCGACGGCCGGATGTACAATCCGGTCCCGGCGGAAATCAGCCTCTGGACCTAGGTGGAAATCAACACGCAGCCCGTTCGGAAAAAACGTGTCTCTGCCTACAATAAGGTTAACAACGAAAGGAGGCGGAAAACTTGAAGAAATTTCTGCTGATCACCATCGGAATCGTCGCAGGGATCACCGTCCTTGCCAATCTCGGCGCGATCATCGGTCTCGCCATCTCGGCCGCCATCATGTATGCCGGCTACCACTACTACAAGCGGAGCGCATCCGGCTTCGCGCGCTTTTGCTGGGCAGCGGTCGGCATCATCGGCCTCTTGACTGCCATCGGCAATATCCCGGCATTTATCGGTCTGCTTGCGGTTGCGGTGCTCTGGTATGTGTACCAAAAGTGGAATGCCCGTGCAGCGGTGCTGTCCGGAACCGACAGCGACCCGTTCGCCAACTTCGAACGCGAGTGGAACAACATCACGAAATAAGACCCCCACAAGGAGGAATCGCTATGAACTCACTGTTCAACCGCATCAAGTACACCGTCCAGGCCGACCTTCATGAGCTGCTGGACAAAAAGGAAGAAAAGAACCCCGTCTCCCTTCTGAATGAATACCTGCGCCAGGCTGAAAAGCAGACAGAAGCGACAGGCCGCCTGCTGGACCGGCAGGCGAAGCTGAAAGAAGAACTGGAAAAGGAACGGAATGAAGCGGCAGCCATGCTGAAAAAGCGCCGCGGCCAGCTGGAACTTGCCGAGAAATCGGGCGTGGAAGATCTGGTCGGCTTTGCCCGTGACGAAATCCGTGCCTACGGCAACCGCGTCAATGAACTTGACCGCACGCTTGCCGAAACAGATGCCGAACTGATCGGTCTTGAGCGCAAGTACGAAGAGATGAAGCATAAAATCAAGGACATGAAAGTGCGCCAGCTCCAGCTGATGAGCAAGGAAAATGTCACGCGTGCCCACCGCCGCATGGACCAAGTCATTCAGGACGAAAGCAGCGGGATTGCCCCTTACTCCGAAATGAAGGCATACGTCGAACAGCTCGGAGGAAAGATCGAGAAAGAACACGGCCATGACACGATGGAGCGACGGCTGGATGCGCTTGCCATCATCGAACAGGCCGAAAACACCAAAGAAGCCGATCAGGAGACCGTTTGACGGGGACATCGGCGCCAAGATTTTGTAAGATGGGAAGGGGGAGATCCCCCTTCCCTTAACATTAGTCTAAGATTAGCGGGACGGGCGGCTGCCCGCTCCGCTTGGTCCTTAATTCGCCCGGAAGGAGGTCCGCGCCATGCATGTTTCGTCCGATCAGATCCGTTTTACCCTCGTTGCGTTTGTGCTGCTTGTGTTTGTCGAAGCTGCGTTTTTCCAGGACGGCAGCATCATCTTTGTCCTCATCGGCGGCGCGCTGGCCTATTTCGGTTTCCGGCACCGCAACAAATGGCTTCTCTGGACGGGCGTATTCTTTCTCGGAATCGCGGTGCTGTCCCTCTGGAGCCTGCGGCTGCTCGTATTCGGCGTGCTCGTCTACATTTTCCTGAGCCTCTGGAAAGGCGTGCCGGCAGAGGAAATCACCCGGCCGCTCCGCGAAACGCGCACCGAGACACCAAACGGCATCCTGAAAAACCGGCTGTTTTCCGTCCAGTCTACCCCGTTCAGCGCCTATGAGTGGGAAGACGTCCACATCCAGGGGCTGTTCGGCGATCTTCACGTCGACGTGACGGAGACGGTTCTTCCCAAGGGGACATCGCTCATCTCCATCCGGCAGGGCATCGGCAAGGTCCGCGTCGACGTGCCTTATGAGATTCCGGTCCGCGTGCATTACACGACGCTTCTCGGCGACTCCCGGCTGTTCGGCCGTCACCAGAACCGCCTGTTCAATGAACAGCTTCATATGAAGGATGGCTACGGTACGGAAGAACGCCCGGCGTCCGAATTGATCATCACGGTCGCTACCTGGTTCGGGGACGTGGAGGTGATGCGGAAATGAGGCATGTGCTCACACGTGGTGCCGCCCTGTCCCTCCTGTTTCTTGCCGTGTCAGCGGGCATCCTCTTCCTTCTGCTCGGCGTGCCCGACAAAGACTGGTGGTTCCTGATCAAAGAAGAACGTTACGGCCTGCCGGCTGCCGTTTGGATTGCGGCCGGTTCGTTTGCCGCCGGCTGGCTGATCGCTTTCTGGGCGTCGGGGCTTGTCCGTTCGAACATCCGCGCGGTCGAACAGCGTCTGTACGGCCTGCTTGAGACGGTGCCCGCCAAAAAGCCGCGAAAGCTCCCCCGCCCCACCGAGCGCGCGGTCGGTGAAGTGGAAAGCCTCCTCACCACCCAGCGCGATCGGCTCAAGGAGATTTCCGACACGCGGGCGGAAAACCAGGAGCAGATGGTCCAGGAGCGGCTCGTGCAGGAACGCCAGCGGCTTGCCCGCGAGCTGCACGACTCCGTCTCCCAGCAATTGTTCGCCGCCTCGATGCTGTTGTCCGCGATGGCGGAAAAGGAACGCGCCGAGACCGGTTCGGCATCACGGACGCTCGGACAGGTCGAGAAAACCGTCCAGCAGGCGCAAGTCGAAATGCGGGCACTGCTCCTCCATCTCCGCCCGGCCCCGCTCAACGACAAGACACTGTCGGAAGGGCTCCGCGGCCTCCTTCACGAATTGGATGAAAAGGTCCACTTCACGATCCGCGGCCGAATCGAGGACGTCCCCCTTTCCAAGGGCGCCGAGGACCATCTGTTCCGGATTGCCCAGGAAACGCTGTCGAACACGCTCCGCCACGCCAAGGCGACCGAGCTCGATGTGCTGTTCGTCGAGCGGGACGGCCTCGCGATTTTCCGTGTGCAGGACAACGGCGTCGGTTTCCGGGATGGCGACGGCAAAAGCGGATCCTACGGTCTGCGCAATGTGCGCGAACGCGCCGTGGAGATCGGCGGCACATGCAAGATTGTCTCGGTGCCGTCGCAGGGAACGATCGTCGAAGTGAAACTCCCGGTGACGCGTCCCGAAGAAGATGGCCAGCCGGAAACAAAAGCGGAAACCGCCCCTCTTCCCCACACAGAGGAAAAGGCGGACGGACAACCGGAAGAAATGGAGGAAACGAAATGATCCGGGTACTGCTTGCGGATGACCATGAAATGGTGCGGATCGGCGTGTCCGCTTACCTTCAGGTCCAGCCCGACATGGAAGTGGTCGGCGAGGCTACGAACGGGCGCGAGGCGGTCGATCTCGCGCTCCGGCTGCGGCCGGACATCATCCTGATGGACATGGTGATGCCGGAGATGAACGGTGCGGAGGCGACGGCCGCCATCATGAAGGAGTGGCCGGAGGCGAAGATCATGGTCGTCACCAGCTTCCTCGATGACGACAAGGTGTACCCGGCGCTTGAGGCCGGGGCGTCCAGCTACATTCTGAAGACTTCCAAAGCGTCGCGCATCGCCGACGCGATCCGCGACACGCTCGGCGGACGGACGGTGCTCGAGCCCGAGGTGACGACGAAGATGATGCAGCGCATGCGCGGTACGGCGCGCGCGCCGCATGACGAACTCACCGCCCGCGAGATGGAGATATTGCTTCTGATTGCAAAAGGCAAAACGAACCAGGACATTTCCGACGAGCTGTTTATCGCCCTCAAGACCGTCAAGACGCATGTCTCCAACATCCTCTCGAAGCTTGGCGTCGACGACCGCACGCAGGCCGCGGTGTACGCCTACCAGAACGGCCTCGCTGAATAAGAAAATCCGCGGCAAGGCCGCGGAAAAGCAGGTGTATGTGATTGAACAACAACCAGAATTCCAAATTGATCCCCGTGGCGGTCATCTTGCTGATCGCCGCTGTCCTGTTCCTGAACGTCGTCCTGCCCGCGCTTTCCTTCCGGTGGATGATGGTCATCATCATCGCCGTGATTGGCGTCTCCGGCGCACTCGTGATGTTGTGGATGCGGCGGAAAGGCGGCGGGGAGTGAGTTGGCGGAAAGAGGCGCGATTTATGCGAGTGTCTCGGTACCCTGCGCGAATGTCCCGATTCCCCCCGCACCATCATAAAAGCCGCTCCCGTGCCGGAAGCGGCTTTTGATATTTTCTCTTACGCCTTTGCCAAATGCGCCATGGCGTTCAGGATGCCGGCGTGGATGCCTTCGTGCCAGACGGCAAACTGCAGGAGTTTTTCTCCGGTGTCCATCTCGTGGCCGGCAATCTCGAGCGGGCGGCCGAGCCGGGCATCAAGCTTTTCGCCGAGCGCCCCGGCGATGCGGTCGGTCTGAACCTTCAGCGCGGACAAAATCTCTTCCTTGGAAGGACCTTCTTCGTCCCAATTTACCGGGCTGGTCCCCGTGTTGAAGAGACCGGCCCATTCCGGTTGCTCGATTTCATAGTCAGGGGCGATCATCTTCGCGAAATTCTCGAGCGAGACGAAAATGTGGCCGGCGTTCCAGCGGATGTTGTTGCTGAAGCCGGGGTGCACTCTGTCCCAGTCCGCTCCTTCCAGCTTCGACAGCCGGCCGAGCGTGTAACCCCGTGCGAATTTCATCTGTTCAATCGTTTCCATCTGAATTCCTCCTTCATCCAGTGCGCACCAAACACCCAAAACCGCCGCCCGGATAGGGGGCGGCGGCTTGCAGGGATCCATTACTTCCGGCGGTCTTGGTCATCGCCCGGATATTGTTCATTCGGGGCGGTGTCGTTGTAGCCTTTATCGCGGCCTTCATCACCTTCGAATGCAGACGGTTCGCCCTTGCCGGTTTTATCGTCTTCGTTTTCTCGGAAGACGTCTGTCGAGTTGGACTCGGACGGGTCCGCCAACGGCAGTTCGCCTTCGTTGCGATTGCCGCGCTGCGGATCGTAGTCGCGCTTGTTCGGATAGTCTTCGTGTTTTGTCATATCCTCTTCTCCTTCTCCCTGACTGAGCGGGCGGCCATAGTTGGCTTCTGCAATCCCGGAATCATACCGGCCCGACAGTCCCTGTTTTTTGTTGAATGCGGATGATTCTTGTCCCATGGCTGTCTTTGCACGTTGTTTGGCCTGTTCGCTTTCCTTCTTCATCTTCTGCTTTTCCTGTTCCCAATCCTGCTTGGACACTTCCGAACTCTGCAGGCTCATCTCCATTTTGGACAGGTAGCGGGATGCGTGCTCCCGTCCGCCAAGGCCGAATGCCAGGCCGAACGCGAGCGCAAGGCCGCCCAGAATCAGAAGGAACGCAGTGTTGATGATCATCGGTGCAATGCCAAGCTGGCTAAGCGCCATGAAGAAAGCGAATGCGAGAATCGCATACTTCGCGACATAGCGAAGCACATGCGGCTGTCCCGAAGGTCCCTTCAAGATGCTGCCGACAAAGCGCTCGGCGAGGTTCGCGAGCCAGAAACCGACTGCGAGAATGACGACCGCCGCAACAACCATCGGCAGATAGGCGAAGATCGCTGTCGCGAGACCGGTCATGAAGTCCAGCCCGACCAGCTGGAGCGCCTCTGCCGCGAACAGCACGATGACGACAATCTGGACAATCGTCCCGATGATGGCCGACAGCGAAATGCCTGCTCCGGCAGACTCTTTCATGCCCATCTTCCCTGCCAGCGAATCCAGTCCAAGGGTGCCGAGCAGCGTAACGATGACGCCTTTCAGCCATTTGGCAAGGAAAACACCCGCCAAGACAAGGAGGACAGCGACCGCGATGTTCGGAATCATCCCCAAGACATCGTTCAGCATCGCGATTGCCGGTCCGGAAATCCCCTCAATGTTCAGCCGTTCCAAGGCTGAAATCACGACCGGAATCATGATCAGGATGAACGCGACCGTGCCGGCCGCCTTCGCCAGGCTTGAGCCCTTCACATAGTCCGAGAGGTGCAGCCTGTCAGCCAGGCGGTTCAGGCCCGCCGCTTCCAGGAACTTCGTCAGGATGTCACGGACGAGCTTCGCAACGAAGTAGCCCACCGCAAGGATGATCGCCGCTCCGACAAGATTCGGGATGAACCCGAGGAAGCCGTTGAGAAGATCCGTGAACGGCCCTGCGATGCCGCTCAGGTTAAGGGCGTCAAGGACTGCCGGCAGGAACAGCAACAGAATCAGATAGAAGATGATATTCGCCGCCGTATCCACCCACTTGGAGGAATCGGCAGTGCCTTTCTGCCCCGTCTTCTGCATCCACTTGTCCAGATTGACTTTGCCGCCAAGCAGCCGGATGCCTTTTCTTGCAAGTGTCGCAATGATCCAAGCGGCGAGAAGAATGAGGCCTGCTTTAATGATGCCCTTGACCAGCCCTGCGAATCCGGTGAAAATCTCACCGAACGGCTGGGCGACGGGACCCATATTCACCATATTGAAGAAAATCATGAATGCGAGAAGAAGGATGCCCCAGAAGACAATCTTTGAAAGGATGAGGGCCGGCGTCCATTTTGTCTTGTCCTTCGTCATGCCCGTGCGTTCATCGACGCGGGCTTTCCGGAGACCCTTCTCCGTCATGTTCTCCAGTATTTTCGCAATGATCAACCCGACAATCAGTACGACGATGCCGAGAAGCAACTCGGGCAACCATCCGAAATACCGTTCAAATTCAAATGCGTTCAACTCGCGTCCCCTCCGATTTGGTAGATTGCTATCCTGGTATGACTATTCCTATTCATATGTACCCATAAACCCGGAAACGTCAGAAAAGGACGAAAGACCCCGGGTATCCGGAGCCTTTCGGCTGGGTCCGTCAAGATGATATGGACGCTTTATTCGGTTGTCCCGTTCACTTTCCCGTCGAGCGAGGCGATGCTGTCCTGATTGCCCGCGACGATCAGCTTGTCTCCGGCCTTGAATGGCTCGTCGGGATCCGGGTTGCTGAGCACGCCTTTTTCCCGGTTGATCGCAAGCAGTGTAACCCCGTATTCCCGCCGGAGTTTCGACGACTCGACCGACTTGCCGACAAGCGGGCAACGGTCCCCGAGGATCACTTCGCCAACGACAAATTCCTTTTTTTCGGCCATCATCAGGTCGTTGATGAAATCGATGCCGGACGGGCTGACGACGGACAGCGCGAGCTCTCTGCCGCCGATGCTGGACGGGTTGATGACCCGGGTGGCTCCTGCGCGCTTCAGCACTTCCTCGGAACCTTCCTTCTCGGCACGCGCGGCGATCTCGATGTCCTCATTCATGCCCTTCGCCGTCAGCGTGATGAACACATTGTCCGCATCGTTGTCGAGTGCGGCGATCAGGCCGCGTGCCTTGTCCGCCCTGGCTTTCTCGAGGATGTCCCTGTCGGTCGGGTCGCCGACGAGCCGGAGCGTCCCCTGGTCGACCACTTCCAGGAGTTCATCTTCATTGTCATGTATGTACAGAACCTTCATTTCTTCTTCCATATCCCGCAATTCCCGGTACACCTGCCGGGCGACCCGGCCAAATCCGCATACGAGGATGTGGTCCTCCAATTTGTCGATTTCATGGTCCATCTGCTTATCCCACACTTTCTGCGACAATTGTTTTTCAATCAGATAAGAGGCCGCAGTGCCGAGCCCGTACGTCACGATGCCCGCTCCGAGCGGCACGATGAGCAGCGCAAACCGCCGGCCTTCATCGGTCACCGGATACATATCCCCGTACCCGATCGTCATGACCGAAATGATCGTCATCCAGAGGGAATCAAAAAAGGTCAGGCTTTCGTAATGCATGAATCCGGCGACCCCGATTCCGACGAGGAGGATGACCATCAGGCTGAGAAACAGCAGCCGCCGGTAGCCGGTCGGGATGTCGAGCCATTTTTTTCTGAACATAAAACACCCTTCTTTCCGGGTCTGGTCTTTTTCTCTTACCCCGGGAGACGTGCCGGTAACCGCAACTCACCGGCGGACCGTGCGTCCTATTAATGGAAATATCGATCTCTTCGGCCAGAAAGGAGGGAAAGCCAGTGAAGAACCTGTTGCTTACAGCTTCTGTCGCCGCCATGGTGCTGCTCTCCGGATGCGGAGCGGAAAAAACCGCGGCGGACCACGGCAGCGGCCTGTCGGTGGAAATGCAGTCGGGCGGACAATACCGCCATGTCCAGCTGATCCGTTACGAAAATGGCGAGAAGGTGCCGGATGAAAGCGTAGTAAACGCGGACGGCAGCCAATTCGAGGACGGTGAAGTCATCTGGTTTGATATCCAGCCCGGGCAGTGGACAGATACGACGGCAGTCGCCCTGACGGTCAGTACAGTCGGCACCGGGGTCGGCGCCCGGCAAACCAAGCCAGTGAAGCTTAAGGATGGGGCCTCCTGGGCACACGCCGTATTCGGCGACGATGGCCTGACAATCAAGGAGACGGAATGATGGCCGTTGGCGGGCCGCTCCGCAGGAAAATCACCGCCGCTTCCTTGGCAGGCGCTGTTTTTGCCGTTCTGCTCGGCCTCATCGTTCCGGACCCGTTCGGCGGAACAACGCCCGGCGGCTTCCTGAATGCCTTTACGCTGATCGTCCCGGTCTATCTGATGTACAGCTTTCCGGTCATTCTTTTATTCGGTGTGCCGGCTTCGTTGCTTGCGGACTTTCTTGCCAAGCGTCTGGCAAGCCGGTTGGAGAAGCCTGCCGCTGAGCCGGTGATTTCCGGCGTGCTGCATGCCGCGGCCGGACTCGTCGCGCTCGTTTATGGCGTTCCGGCGGCACTTCTCGGCTTCGCCGCAGACCGGCTGCTCAGGAAACGGCCCGCCCCCGGATGGCAGGCAGCCCTCAAGAGTCTCGCCATCCCCGCTCTTGTCTGGCTCTTTTTTATGTTCATCGTCTATCTGAAGGAGCTGCCCGGTGATTTTCCCGCCCTGCTTCAGTCCGCTTTGTAAGAAAAAGAGCTTCCGGAATCGTTCCGGAAGCTCTTTTTCGTCTTTTCCGCAACTCCTTTTGCCGCATCCCGTCCTATTGGAAAACATTGAAGGAGGCGGGCTTGATGAAGCGGGGGCTGTTCATTGCGCTGACGGGTATTGCCGTGTTGCTCTGGGTCGAGCAGGGGCTCGCGGTTTCATACGGATGGAAAACGCTCGCGAAGATTGTTCTTTTCCTCGCCGTCCCCCTCTTTGTCTTCCGTGGAGAAGTGCGGCGGTTCATGGCTTTCAGGCAAACCGTTTCCCGGCGGATCCGGATTGCCCTCTGGACGGGAGCGGGCGTGATGGCGGCTCTGTTCTCCGCGTATTTTCTGCTCAGCGGCTGGATCGATGCGGAAGCGCTCACCGAAGATCTTGCCGGGCGCGTCGGCGTGACGGGCGGGGTTTATCCGTTTATCGCGCTTTATATCCTGTTCGGAAACTCCCTGCTCGAGGAATTCTTTTTCCGGGGCGTACTCCCCGCGCAGTTCAGGGGGTACCCGCGACTCGGCCTCACTATTCCGCCGCTCCTGTTCGCGGTTTACCACATCGCAATCTTCCTGCCCTGGTTTGATTTGCCGATCCTGCTGCTGGCCGTTGCCGGTCTGTGGGCAGGCGGAGTGATTTTCCAGCTGGTGAACGGCCGGGACGGCACGATCCTGCCTTCCTGGATCATCCATATGGCCGCCGACCTCGCAATTCTCATTATCGGAGCCATGATGATCTACGGATAACGCCTGTCAGCCGACCGAAAATGGAGCCCCCGCAATTTGCGGGGGCTCCATTTTAAGTGATGGGCGCTCGTCTGATGCACTCACTTCTGATTTCGAGGCGCCGGGCTCCACTTTGGATGCACTCACGCCCCCTTTGGAAGCACTCACCTCCAACGCATCCTTTTTTCACGCGCGCGGCACCTCAACGGTCACCTTGAACAGATCCCCGTCCAAATCAATGGTCATCCGGCCGCCGTGCAGGTCGACGATCGACTGGGCGATGGCGAGGCCGAGGCCGGAGCCTTCGGTATGGCGGGAGGCATCTCCGCGCTTGAAGCGTTCGAACAGCTCATCCGCATTGTCACCCAGTTCGTATTTCGAGACGTTTTTGATGGTGAAGCGGATGCCTTCTTCGGCCTCATCCAGTGAGACATACACCCGTGTGCCCGGCATCGCGTACTTGAGTGCGTTCTGGATGAGGTTGTCGATGACGCGCCACCACTTTTGGCCGTCGACCGAGGCCGGGAGCGCGCCGTCGGCGATGCTGATGCGGAAGTCGAGCGGGGACGCGGCGATTTCCTCACCGTGTTCGGCGATCGCCTGCCGGACGAGTTCCCCGAGGTCGACCCGCTGCCGGTTCAGCTCAACGTTGCCGGTCGCCATTTTGGAGACGTCGAACAAGTCGTCGATGAGCGTTTTCAGCCGCTGCGATTTGCGGTCGAGGACATCCACGTATTCTGCGCGCTCCTCTTCCGTCAAACCCGGTTTCTTCAGCAAATCCGTATAGGTGATGATCGATGTCAGCGGGGTGCGCAGGTCGTGGCTGACGTTGGTGATGAGTTCCGTCTTCAGCCGCTCGCTGCGGGCCTGTTCGGACATTGAAAGCCGGACGCCTTCCCGGAGCCGGTTCAGGTCTGAAGCGTGCTTCGCGAACACACTGGTCCCCCTGACCGGAACCTCCTCGGTGAAGCGGCCCGCCGCCATCCGGCCGGTGGCATCGATGATCCGGTTCAAGTAGCCAGTCCGCCGTGCCATCAACAGCAGCACCGGCAAGGCGACCGTGAAGAAGAGGAACAGCCAGATGACGCCGAGAACCAACGCCTCTCCGCCGAACCCGGAAAGCACCGATAAAACGACTCCCCCGAACCCAAGCCCGGCAAGGAACACGACGATGAGCAGGAAAAGCACCTGCGTTCCGAGCTTCCTGTTCAGGAAAAATGCCCGCAGATCATCCGCCGCCCTCCGGATATAAGCACGTTCCAGGTCCTGCCCGATCCGCCCGCTGTCCGTAAACCGGCGGACGACGTGGAGGATCAGGAACACGGCCACCCCGAGAGCCGCCATAAAGAATGCGGCGTTCACGGTCAGTTCCGAGTACAGGAAACTTCCGGTATGGTGGACGAAATTCATGAAGGTTTCCTTCATATATTCCGCAAACGCAAGTGCGATCAGCGACGCCACCGCAGCAGCAGCCGTCACCCCATCAATCGGGAACCGCTCCAGTTTCAGTGACAGTGTGCTCCCTGTCCAGACAGAAGGCTGAAGCCGGAACACTGTCAGCATCAGCGCCAATGCCAGGATGCCGGCCAGCCAGACGCCCATGTACGCCCGCTGTTCCGCTTTGAAGACGGCGTACCCCCAGATAAGCTGGTCATCATTCAGGTAAACCGCATCTGCCATCCCCCGATCCGCGGCATCACTTAATACCGACTGCGGGACGATCACCGTCCCTTCGAAGGTTTTTACTTCATCCGGAATCAGGCTGTCGGCCTCGCCTGTATAGTCCAGGTCCCCCGTTATCTGTGAAGCCCGGAGATAGCCGTTTTTCTCATTGAACTCCCGCTTGTAGGCCGCCTTTTCCCGGATATTGCCGTTCGTATAGGTTTTCCCGGTTGCCGTGTCGGTCAGCTCATAGTAAACATGACGAACCTGGTGCTCGAATGACGGCCGGTTTTCACCGAGTGCTTTCATATACTCGTCAATTGCCCGGCCCTTCTCGGCACGGACCTTTTCCGCGACATGGTCATCGTCCAGGAAATTCTGGCGGATGTCCTCCAGTTTCTCATCACGCTCCGCCGTGAGTTCCTTTTTTTCCCCGGCATCTTCCGCCGCCCCGATCCGGCCCTCATACTGGTCCCTGATCGACGCCAACTGATCTTCCAGGTTCCCGTAACGGTACCTGTGATCATCCAATTCTTCTTCCGTCACCCCGATGGTTTTCTTCGCTTCTTCGGGGTCCACCGGATTCAGGATATACGGCCCGATCTGGTTGTAGAAGAAATCCATGCTGCCGCGGAAATCCTCCGACTCGGTGTATGTTTTCCCGATAATCCGCGGTCCCGCCTCGATCAGCACCATCACGGAAAACAGGACAAACGCGGCCAGAAACAGCCAGACGGCCTGAGTCCACTTATGCTTGGGCATCAGAGGGCACTTCCTTTCAGCACATCACGCAACCGGGCAATCGTCTTTGACGCATCCAC
This sequence comes from Bhargavaea beijingensis, assembly GCF_900101985.1. Lineage (GTDB taxonomy): Bacteria > Bacillota > Bacilli > Bacillales_A > Planococcaceae > Bhargavaea > Bhargavaea beijingensis. The sequence continues at coordinate 108,690 of NZ_FNAR01000002.1, read as the reverse complement.
GCCCCGGCTGTCGAAAAACTCCCCGATAAAGCCCGAGCAATAGATGAGACTCGCGGCCGCGATCGCCAGCGCGATCAGCGACAGCCAAATATCACTTTTCGATTTTGTAGCCAATGCCCCACACCACCTTCAAGTATCTTGGATTTTTCGGATCCGCCTCGATCTTCTCGCGGATTTTCCGGATGTGGACGGCAACGATGTTGTCGGCATTGTAGGCCTCTTCGTTCCACACCCGCTCATAAATGTCATTGATCGAAAACACACGGCCCGCGTTCTGCATGAGCAGCTCGGTGATCCGGTATTCCGTCGGCGTCAGCCTTGCCGGCTCGCCGTCCACAAGCAGTTCCTTGGAATCGGGATTCAGCGTCAGCCCGCCCACACGGATTTCGCCGCCCGTATCCGCATACGTGCCGAGCCGGACGTACCTCCGGAGCTGCGACTTCACGCGCGCCATCAGTTCCATCGGATGGAACGGCTTCGTCACATAATCGTCGGCCCCGACCGACAGCCCGTGGATCTTGTCGGTCTCCTCGGACTTCGCGCTCAGCATGATGATCGGGATGTTCCGCGAATCCCGGATGCGGAACGTGGCCTGAATGCCGTCCATTTCCGGCATCATGATGTCGAGGATGATCAGGTGCACCTCGTTGTCCTCCAGCAGGCGGAGCGCTTCCCGCCCGTCTCCCGCCTTCAGCACGCCATAGCCTTCATTTTTCAGATAGATTTCGATGCCGTCCCGGATCTCTTTGTCATCGTCGACGACGAGCACTGTGTACCGCATTTGGAGCGCCCCTTTCTCGTTGATTTCATTGTACCGCGGAAAACTGAAGAAATTAGAAGGGGAAAGATGAAGATTTTCTTAAGGAAGAAAAGCGGAGCCGGTCATTGCCGGGCTGGCCTGGTGTATGAAGCGCTCTATCCTCGGGCACTCTGGGAATGGAGGTGCATCATGGGAAAAAACAAGAAGCAACAAAACAAACCCGGCAGCACGTTAAACCGCGAGGAATTCGGCTACGGCTATGACCTCAGCATCGATGACATGGGGGTGATCGGACAAAATGATGCCGCGAAAAAGCAGAAGCCCCGCGGAAACAAAAAAGAAGAACGCTGAAAACGGGCGGCCGTCCATGACGGCTGCCCGTTTTGATGACTTATTCTTTCTCTTCCCGGATCCGCTTCCGGAAGTACGGCGCTTTCGTCTCATCGGCACCGCGCCTGCCGAAAGTCAGGACCACAAGTCCCGCCAAAAGCAGTCCGACGCCCATCCAGGCGAAAAAGTTCAGTTCCTCTCCGACGATGGCGACGCCGAGAATCGCCGCGGTAAGCGGCTCTGCGAGCGACAGCGTGACGGCGGTGGCCGCCGGGATCTCCTTCAGGCCGGATGAAAAAAGCAGATAGGCGACCGCGGTCGCGGCGATCGCGATGTAGACGATGACCGAAATGCCTTCCTGGGACTTTAAGCCATCCATCGGATAAATGAAGAAAAACGGCGACAGGAGCAATGCACTAATCGTGAAGATGACCCCGACCGACGCGGCAGGCTTCGCAAACTCCAGCACGATCTTGCTGGTCATGGAATAAGCGGCGAACGTCAGCCCCGCCCCCAGCGCAAGCAGGACACCGGCAGGATTGACCATGAGGCTGTCGCCTGTCAAAAGCAGGAGCGCACATCCGGCAACCGCTAGCACCGTGGCCATCGCCCACCTCTTGGTCGGCCTGCGCTTCAGGACCACCCATTCGATGAGCCCGGCAAAAACAGGCGCACTGCCGATGCCGGTGACCGTGCCGACCGCAACGCCCGTCAGTCGGACAGATCCGAAGAAAAACGGCTGGAACAGCGCCATCGCGACAGCCGCGATCAAAGTCGCCCGCCACGGCCACTCTCCGAAATTCACCTGGCGCAGGACAACCGCAACGAACAGGAGGATCAATCCGCCGCCGGCAAGCCGGAGCGCGCCGACCGTCAGCGGATTGACGCTCTCGGGAAGGTAGGATTGTGCCGTCCCCGTCGTCCCCCACAAAATGGCGCCGATCAGCACACTGATAAACGGCAGTAAATTCATTTTGACTCCTCCCTGTTCCATTATTTTGATTTGACTATAACACAATCGGGAGAGCGCCCGGCGTCTCTTTTTGTCCAGAGCTTATTTGCAATCGGTTTCCTGTTTTGTTAGGGTGGGTAACTGTATCCATACCAAAACGCAATTTTTAAGGGGGAACCATGAAAAAAGTCACAAACGTCTTTTACATCACACTCGCACTGATTACCATGGCCGTCCTGTTCGGAGTTATCGTGCCCGAACAATACGAAACGGTCACCGAAAACATCCAGTCCTTTATCCTCACGAATTTCGGCTGGTACTACCTGCTGATCATGGCGGCATTCGTACTTGTCTCGCTGATCATCGCGCTGAGTCCGTACGGCAGGATCCGGCTCGGCAAAGATACCGACCGGCCTGATTTCTCGACAGTCACTTGGGTCGCGATGCTGTTTTCCGCAGGCATGGGGATCGGGCTGGTTTTCTACGGGGCAGCCGAACCGCTGACTCATTATGTGGTGAATCCGCCCACAGAAGAACCCGGCACGGAAGCCGCGCTTAAAGACAGCCTGGTGTCGACCTACCTTCACTGGGGCGTCCCGCCTTGGGCTATGTATGGCCTCACCGCACTCGCGCTCGCCTTTTTCCAATTCCGCAAAAATGAACCCGGATTAATTTCTGCAACAATGAAGCCGATCTTTGGCGACAAGATGAACGGCCCATTGGGAATCGCTGTCGACGTCCTCGCTGTTTTTGCAACTGCGTTCGGTGTCGCCTCGTCCCTCGGCTTCGGTGCTGTACAAATTAACGGGGGGCTGAATCACCTGTTCGGGGTGGAAGTCGGCTTTGCCGCGCAGTTTGCGATTATCTCCGTCGTGACCGTGCTGTTCATGATTTCTGCTTGGACGGGCCTCAGCAAAGGCATCAAATACCTGTCGAACACGAATATGGTCCTTGCCGTGCTTCTCCTGATTTTCGTGGTCATTGTCGGTCCGACCCTTATGATTTTAAACCTCTTCACCGATACACTCGGCACTCATTTCCAGAATCTGATCCAGCTGAGTTTCCGCTCCGCCCCGCTTTCCGGAGACAACCGAAGCTTTGTTGAAGGCTGGACGATTTTCTACTGGGCATGGTGGATCTCCTGGGCGCCATTTGTCGGCATGTTTATCGCACGGATCTCACGCGGGCGCACCATCCGCGAATTCCTGCTTGTCGTTATTTTCGTCCCGACGCTGTTCTCCACTTTCTGGTTTGCCTCCTTCGGCACGACGGCTGCCCATGTCCAGGATACGGCCATGGATCTGAGCGGGCTTGCATCGGAACTTGTTCTGTTTAATGTGTTTGAACATCTTCCGCTGTCGATCATTTTATCCGGCATCGCCATCCTTCTGATCGCTTCGTTCTTTATCACATCCGCGGATTCGGCGACATTTGTCCTCGGCATCCAGTCGACCAACGGCTCCCTGACGCCTCCGAACCAGGTCAAGCTGATCTGGGGCATTACCCAATCCGGCATCGCCGCCCTTCTTCTGTACGTCGGCGGGCTGCAGGCGATCCAGAACACCATCATCATCGCCGCGCTGCCGTTTTCGATCATTCTGATCCTGATGACGTACAGTACGTTCAAGGCGCTGAAACAGGAACGCCACCGAATGGAAGAACTTGCAAAAGGAAAGATCACCCGTAACAAATAAAAGACGACTGCCTGCATTCCTGTTTCCGGGAAGCGGGCAGCTTTTTGATTTCAGGCGATTTTTCCGGGTCCTGGAGGAAAAATTCAAACAATCCGCTTTGCGTTTGGTTTGAAAGTCTGGTATGGTGGAAAGCTGTATGTCAGGCCATATTATTCACAGGGGGAATTATGAAGAAAGTCTCAAATGTCTTTTATATTACTGTCGCCATCATTGCGCTGACCGTTGTCTTCGGCGTCGTCGCGCCGGAAACGTACGAACGGATCACGAGCAACATCCAGTCTTTTGTCTCTACGTCATTTGGCTGGTATTATCTGCTGCTGTTTGCCGCATTCCTTATTCTTTCACTGATCATCGCCATCAGCCCATACGGCAAAATCCGTCTTGGCAAAGACACCGACCGGCCCGACTTTTCGACGGCGACGTGGGTGGCCATGCTGTTTTCCGCAGGGATGGGAATCGGGCTCGTCTTCTATGGCGCATCCGAACCGCTGTCTCACTATGCAATCAATCCTGCAACAAAAGAGCCCGGTACGGGCGCAGCCCTCAAGGAAGGCTTGACGTATTCTTACCTGCACTGGGGAGCGCCGATTTGGGCCATGTACGGCATTACCGCGTTGTCACTCGCCTTTTTCCAGTTCCGCAAAGACGAACCCGGATTAATTTCGTCAACATTGAAGCCGATTTTTGGTGATAAGATGAACGGTCCCTGGGGGGTTGTCGTCGATGTGCTCGCTGTTTTCGCGACTGCATTTGGTGTGGCGACTTCTCTCGGCTTCGGTGCTGTCCAAATTAACGCGGGCCTGAATCACTTGTTCGGCCTGGAAATCGGATTCATGTCCCAGTTCCTGATCATTACGGTTGTCACCGTGCTGTTTATCTTCTCCGCATGGTCCGGCCTCAGCAAAGGGATCAAGTACCTGTCCAATACGAATATGGTGCTCGCAGTCCTGTTGCTGATCATCGTGATCGTCGTCGGCCCGACCCTGATGATCCTGAACCTGTTCACGGAGACGTTCGGACTGTATATCGTGAACCTGCTTGAAATGAGTTTCCGGACCGCGCCGCTCGTTGAAGATAATCGGAGTTTTGTGGACGGTTGGACCATCTTCTATTGGGCATGGTGGATTTCCTGGGCACCGTTTGTCGGCATGTTCATCGCACGTATTTCGCGCGGCCGCACGGTGCGTGAATTCCTGCTCGGGGTGATTGTCATTCCGACGGTGTTCGTATCGATCTGGTTTGCAGCGTTCGGATCGACGGCCGCCTTTGTCCATGATTCAGGCAAGGACCTGAGCAACTTCCCGACCGAGCTCGTTTTGTTCAACATGTTTGACCAGTTGCCGCTGTCCATGGTCCTGTCGGTCATCGCAATTCTGCTGATCGCCTCTTTCTTCATCACATCGGCAGACTCGGCGACATTTGTCCTCGGCATGCAGTCGACAAAAGGCTCTCTGACACCTCCGAACGAGGTCAAGCTGATCTGGGGCGTCGCCCAGTCGGCGATTGCGATTCTGCTTTTGTATGTCGGCGGCCTCCAGGCCATCCAGAACACGATCATCATCGCCGCACTGCCGTTCTCCTTCGTGATGATCCTGATGACGATCGGCATCCTCAAAGCGCTGAGGGAAGAGCGCTGGCGGATTGAACGGAACGCACAAGGGAAATAAACCCACAACCGCCCGCCCCCTAATACTGGGAGCGGGCGGTTTACTGTTCAAAACGACGTGACCATCATCAGTCCAAGATAAGCTGTGGCAATGAAGCCGAGCCCTGATAACGCGGGTAGCCATCGCGGCAAATCCAGCCGGCTACAGATGAATAGAATCTTGAGCAAGAGCAGCGAGATCACCAAGAAAAGAACCCCTTCCGGCGACGGAGAAAACTGTGCCTCAATCGGTAAAATCGGAGTGCCGGATAACCACTCAGCAAATGGTGCCGCCCCTTCCGAACCGAATGTCGAATCGACTTCATGTGGAGGCGACAACTTGCTCATCACCGCCGTGAAGAAGAGCACGAGCAGCAGCATGAGGCTCTCCACTTTGAGCCAACCTGCAGGGGGACGGTCCTTGTTAGCGATGAATCCGTTGATCGCTGCTGCTGCAAGAAGCGGGATAAGGCTTAGATGCTTAAGAAGCAGCATCTGGCCATATGGAAGAATCCAAGAGCTTGCGTAATCCCCGGCTTTCATCACGAGCAGCATCAGGTAGAATCCCGTTCCGATCATCACTGCCAACAGACCGGCGGCTACCGGGGTAAACCACCTCAGGAAGCCGCGCCAATCAGGTGCGCTGCTGGGCTTCACCGTTACATGAAGGAGCACCCCCGCCCAAACGGAAAGTGCCGTCAGGTGAATTCCGTGGGCAATGAGCCCGCCTGTTTCTTCGATAGTTGCAGAGTGACTGCCGTATGCGATGCTCCCGAATGCCGACAAAAGGAGAATCCCCTGAATCCATCGGGGTGCTCCAAACCTGAACGCCAACATGAGGAGGAAGGCTGCTGCCGTAAGCACAAGGAAGCTATGTCCGGAGCGGAACCCCGTCGCGATATCCAGAAAGCCTTCGACCCGATACCCCTCCGGCGCGAGAAGGAACGTCAGCTGAATGACGGGAGCCGCACCCAGAACCGGAATAATCATCGCGAGCAAGACTTCTGTACGACGCCCAAGCCTGACGCCCGGCCTCCGGCCCGCCGGTACGAACTTGAGTACAATCGCACCTGCCAATACAGCCATCAGAATATATAGGAAGAAATCCGCCAACGCCGTGAAGAAAGTGATCATTTCTTCTTGCGTACCGCCATGAAGATCAGAGCAAGGAGAATGAGCACGACGATAATTAGCCCCACGGTTAGCAGGGTGTTATTCCCTTCTTCCTGCTGGTCTTGGGCGTTATCTTGATCCCCACGGTCCTTTTCTGTCATTGGTTCCTCGCCTCCTGGCGAATCCGCTCCTGTCCCTTCCTCTTCTGCACTTCCTTCGTTCACTTCTTCCTCCGCAGAAATACCCGCAGCGGACTCGAAGTTAATTTCCCCTTCAATGGGGTGACCGTCTTCACTGATGACATTCCAGCCAAGCGTCCATTGACCATCCGGCAAAGGTTCGGCGAGCGTTCCCCTTACTTTTCTATCTTCAATCTCGAACTCCGTGAACTCGACCTTCCCTTCCACTCCAGTTAACGTCAATGTGCTGCCTTCTTCAATGCCTGCACTGAATGTCAGGACCACTTCTTCAAGCGGCTCAATCACTGTCGCACCGTTTTCAGGCACCGATGTTTCCATATGGGAGTGCGCCATCACAGTTGCCGGCCACATTAGTAAAATCAGCATCGTCACTATCCATTTTTTCATGTTTCGCCCTTCTTTCCATTCCATGATGTTTACCCCCGGCAGCAAGCGCCACCGTCCATCTCCTCTTTGACCGCTTGAATCGCTTCATCGAATCCGTAAAGTTCTCCGCCGAATCCAGCCCTGAACCGTTCTGCATCTTTTCTGGAGCCGAAAACCAGCACCTGTGGGTCACAGCAGTTAAGACGGACATCTGCACCGATAAGAAACGAAGCGCTCCGTGCACCGATCGTCGTATCGGCCAGGTAGTCCCTGCAAATCACTTGGGCCACATCCTCCTTGGCATCCCCGTAGCGAAGCAGACCGCAATGAGCACAGCACGCTTGTTCCACGCCATGATCCGCTCGGATAATCTGGACAGCAAATCGGCTGGACGTCCCTTTGCCGCAATACACACAGTGGTCCGCGCGCACAGTCGGGAGCGATACCCGGGCGAGTCCGTTTGATGTTTTCAGGATCTTGCCCTGCTCGGTCAGCGGCTGGATGTCCCGGTACACCGTCATTTCGGAAACCCCCAGCCGACGGCTTGCCTCTGAGACTTTCAAAGCCCCCTCTTCTTCAATCCATGTTAAGATCTGTTGTTGTCTTTCAACAGGCAGCAACACACATCCTCCTCCTACAATTACTAGTTATATACTTAATTATTCATCACCAAGCCACCCAAAACAATATCACCGCGCATTCTTTTGTTAAAATTTGATGAAGTCCAACACGCACTTTCCACCATTCCCCATTGACCCGGACGTGCAAGCTGTAATAGTATTGAACTTCGGGCTTTTTACCCACCCGCGCGGTTCGTAACCATCCCGCGATAACAAAACTAAGGGAGAGAACACCATGAAGATTAAAACGATGGCGGTGAATGCCGTCATTGCCGCACTATACCTCGCCGTTACGGCCATCATTGCGCCCTTCGGCTATATGAATATCCAGTTCCGCGTGTCCGAGATGTTTAATCACCTCGTTGTGTTCAACAAAAAATACCTGGTCGGAATCGTCCTCGGCGTGTTTGTCTCGAATCTGCTCATGTCGACGCTCGGCTGGTATGATTTGACTTTCGGCGTTGCCCATTCCTTGATCTCCCTCTCCATCACCGTCGTGCTGTGCAAGTTCGTCAAGGGACGTGTGAAGGGGATGGTCGCGAACACGATAGTCTTCACGATGACCATGTTCATCATTGCGATTGAATTGAAGCTGGCACTCGGCTTTCCGTTCTGGTTGACCTATGCAACGCTCGCCATCAGCGAATTTGCCGTGATGATTGTCGGCATACCGATCATGAACGCCCTGAATAAACGGATCGACTTCAGCCGATTGATTGAAGACTGATCCACAAATAAAGCCACGGCAGCCAGCCGGGGCTTATTTTCTTGGAACTGTCAGCGGTCTCATCCGTATAGTAGTCAGAAGGAGTGATCCGATGAGAAGGTATTATCGATCCACACGGGAAAAGCAGCTGGCGGGTGTGCTTGGCGGTCTTAGTGAACGATTTGGAATCGATGTGAGCATTTTGCGCATCGTGACGGTCGTGTCCGGATTTTTCACTTCAGGAATCACCTGGCTGATTTACCTGATCGCAGCCATTGTGATGCCGACGGACAAACAATTGGATTAACTGATTGCACGAAAAAAGCGATGCCGGAGGGGGCATCGCTTTTTCGGGTTATTCCTGATCCGCCACAAGGCCATCGAATTCCGGGGCTTCCTTCAGGAATTCGAGTTCGTAGGAAGAGTTGCCGAATTCCTTGAGGACCGCTTCATTGACTTTTGTGGTATACGTAACCCGGCTCATTGCCTGTGCGACAATTTTCGCATCCATCTCCTGGTTGGTCAGGTCTTTGATGGAGTCGATGGCGATTTTCTTCGCCTTTTCAGGGTTGTCATTGATAAAGGCAACCGATTCATCGTGCGCTTCAAGAAGTTTTGCCGCAAGTTCCGGCTTTTCTTCTGTCAGCTTGTTGTTCGCAACGAGTACGGTGTTCGGAAGGCTTTCCCCGTAGGCGATCTCTTCCGTGCTGATGATGACTTTCGCGCCGTTATCGACGAGGATCGAAGCCCACGGCTCAGGAACAGCCGCCAGGTCAACCTTGCCGGATTCGAACATCGCCTGGTAGGACGCCGGATTGCCGGTCACGTGATGAAGCGAGCCGCCAATCCGGGAAGAAGCCAGTTCGTCATTGCCGAGCTGCTGGAGGTACGTTTCGAACTGGACATCATGTGTGCACCCGATGCCGGGCGTGATAAACGTCTTGCCCGCCATGTCCTCGACCGATTCGACGCCGCTTTTCTCGCTCGCGACAACGACCGTGCCGCCGGAAGACGCGCCGGCTAGGACTTTCACGTCCGCTCCGTTCGAGAAGTTGTTCAGGACAGGGCCCGGTCCGACGAGCCCTGCGTCAATCTCCCCCGACTTGAGGGCAGCCATGAATGTGCCGCCGTCAGGGAACGTCATGTACTCCAGTTCGATGTCATCACCAAGCTTTTCTTCGTAATAGCCGTTTTCCCTTGCCACCATCGCTGGCGCGTGGTCGATGTTCGGGAAGTAGCCGATGACCATCTTTTCCTTGTCCCCGCCTTCTGCATGGTCCGTGTTTCCGCCGCATGCCGCGAGCAGCGTGATGATGCCGAGCATGAAAGCTCCAAGCCACCATTTCTTCAAATCCAACATCCCCTTTCCGGGTTCTTGCCCGGTTATTCATTGTAGTGAAATCCAATGCATCTTGAACCCCGTCACGAAGACGGTTCAAGCCCCCATTTTGCCCTGACCTGCTGTTCAAAGCGCTGGAACAGGAGCAGGTCGACTGTGACCCCGATGATACCGATGACAATCATGATGCCGAGCACCATGTCCATCCGGCCGAAGTCGGATGCGTATTTCAGCGTGTAGCCGAGCCCCGGACCGGTGCTGAGAAGCTCCCCGGCCATAAGGGCGCGCCAGCCGAATGCCCAGGCAAGCCGTGTGCCGGTGACGAAATACGGCACCGATGCCGGCAGCATGACCCGGAAAAACAGATCCGGACCTGATGCGCCCATCGTCTGCGCGGCCTTCACGTAGATTGGCGAGACGTTCTGGATGCCGGTGCGCACATTGATCGTCATAACGATCGCCGCACCGAGCACAATAATGAAGATGACCGACTTTTCGTTCAGGCCGAACCACATGATGGCAAGCGGCAGCCAGACGATGCTCGGGATACTCTGCAAGGCTAGGATGAGCGAACCGAGCGTTTCATCGGCCGTCTTGGATTTTGCGAGCAAAATGCCGAGCAGGAGCCCGATCAGGAGGGCGATCGCCAGGCCGACGAGGAGCCGCATAAAGCTGGCTCCGAGGTCACGGAACAGCGTGCCGTCGGCAACCATTTCACCGAGTGCGCGGAACACATCGGTCGGCGCCGGCAGGAGGACCGCCGGAACCTGGAACAGCCGCACCGCGAGTTCCCATACAAGAAACAGAGAGGCGAAGAATACGAGCCGCTTAATAACCAACCGCATGGCTTCGTTCCTCTTCTTCCACTTTGTCGTTTTCCGTCTTCAGCATCTCGAGGATCGATTCCTCATAGGCCGCCATCTCTTTCAGTTGGCCTTCTCTCGGGCGGCCGAGAGAAACTTCAATGTCTTTCAGGATGCGGCCGGGATGGGTTCCCATGACGATGATGCGGTCGGACAGACGGACCGCTTCCTGGATGCTGTGCGTGACAAAAATGATCGTCTTTTTCGTTTCCATCCAGATTTCTTCAAGCACCCTTTGGAGACGCATCCGCGTCTGTTCATCCAGCGCGCCGAACGGCTCATCCATGAGCAGAACTGCCGGGTCCATCGCAAGTGCACGCGCAATCGACACGCGCTGCTGCATGCCTCCCGACAGCTCATGCGGATGGTGTCCCGCATACTGGCTCAGCTGCACGAGCCGAAGGTATTTCTTGGCGATTTCTCTCGCCTTCTCTTTCGGCATACCCTTCAGCGGGAACATGACGTTTTCCTCGACGGTCAGCCAAGGAAACAGCGCCGACTGCTGAAATACCATGCCCCGCTCCTTGCCCGGCTTCACGATATCGCATCCATCCAGTTGCAGGATGCCGGTATCCGGTCGGTTCAGCCCGGCGACGATCGACAGCAGCGTCGACTTGCCGCAGCCGGAAGGCCCAAGCAGTGATACGAATTCTCCTTCCCGGACATCGATGCTGATATCCTTAAGCACCTGCTCGCGCCGGTCGTCCTTCCCGAAACTTTTTTGGACTCCATTTATTTTAAGGAACATCCTTGCACTTCCTTTTTAAATTTATAATACTTATCGAAATACTAGGTTTTGATGATAATCATACCCCAAAATGTTTCATTGTCAATGGTTAGATGCAAGAAACCGGATGGTTGCCGGCGAAATCCATTTAAACTATACTTGATAAATAGGGATTAACCTCATCGTATGTGAGAAAGGCGGAAACTGCCATGAAAATTGTCCAGTCCATTCTGGATCTGATCGGAAATACACCCGCCGTCCGGCTCAATAAGATTCCTGATTCGGCCGGTGCGAATGTGTATATCAAGCTGGAATCCTTCAACCCCGGCGGCAGCGTAAAGGACCGCGCCGCACTGAATATGATTGAGCGCGCCGAAGCGCAAGGCAAACTGATTCCCGGCAAAAGCACGGTCATCGAGCCGACTTCCGGCAATACGGGAATCGGCCTCGCCATGGTTTGCGCGGCAAAAGGCTACCGGTGCATCATGACGATGCCGGACAACGCGACCGCCGAACGCGTCAAAATCCTGAAAGCCTACGGCGCGGAAGTGTATTCGACGCCCTCGGCCGAACGCATGAACGGCGCCATCGCCAAGGCGAATGAACTGGCGGCGGACATTCCCGATGCTTTTATCCCGATGCAGTTTGAAAACCCGGCAAATGCCGACGCCCACCGCGGCACGACCGCCGTGGAAATTTTCGATGCCTTCGACGGCAAGCTGGATGCGTTCGTGCTGACGGCGGGGACCGGCGGCACCGTGACCGGAACCGGAGAAGAGCTGAAAAAGCGGATCCCGGAACTGAAGATCTATGTCGTCGAGCCGAAAGGGTCCCCCGTTCTGTCCGGCGGAGAACCCGGCCCGCATAAAATTCCGGGAACAGGCCCCGGATTCGTCCCGGCCATCCTCAACAGGGAGGTCTTTGATGAGATTCTCCTCATCGAGGATGATGACGCCCAGGTGATGGCACGCCGCCTCGCTTCAGAAGAAGGCATCTTCGTCGGCGCCTCCGCGGCGGCCTCCGCCCACTTCGCCGTCCAGATCGCCAAGTCGCTGCCGAAGGACGCCAACGTGCTGTGCCTCGCACCTGATACAGGAGAGCGTTACCTGTCGTCCGATCTGTTTCCGGAGTGAGCCCGGTCAACCGGGGCGGGGATGCTTCCTTAACACTCACGGCCCCTTTCTTAACACTCGCTCACCAGATGACAAAAAAGCGATGCCGCCGCAACTGATTGCGGGGCATCGCTTTGATTTATGGCCGCGTCACGAGTTCGCGAAAGGTGGCATGCTCACGGAGCAGCACGGCTGCGTCCTCGACCATGACGCTCGCGGTCGGCAGCATGCCGGCGCCCGGGCCGATGACGGTGAGTGTCCCGGCATAGGCGGTTTCGATGGCGACCGCATTGTCGACACCATCGATGCCGTAGAGCGGATGGTCGGGGCCGATCAATACCGGGCCGACGGACGCCTGGATGGAGCCGTCTTCCCCGCGGCGGACATCCGCGATGTGACGGTAGCGGAGGCCCTGGCGGTCGGCATCAATCACTTCTTCTAGGGAGAGCGAATCGATGCCTTCCATCGGAACGTCTTCCCAGTTTGGCTGTTCACCGAACGACAGGCCGCTCAGGATCATCAGCTTGCAGAAGGCATCAAACCCGGATACGTCATTGGTCGGGTCTGCCTCTGCATAGCCGAGTGCCTGCGCTTCCTTTAGCGCGTCCTCGAAAGTGCATGATTCTTTGCGCATCTTCGTCAGGATAAAGTTCGATGTGCCGTTCAGGATGCCTTGGATGCCGGTCACTTCGTTGGCAAGATTCAGGTTCTGGATCGTCTTGATCACCGGGACGCCGCCTGCGACGGTCGCTTCGCAGCCGACGCCGGTCCCCTGTTCCCCGGCTTGCCGCTCAAGTGCCCGGGCGGCTTTCGCGTACATGACCTTGTTCGCCGTGACGACATGGCAGCCGGCCGCAATCGCCTGCTCCAGATACGTGCGCGCCGGCTCTTCGCCGACGATCGCCTCGAAAACGACCTTCAGATCCGGAATGGCAAGGATGTCCTCAAACCGGTCGGTAATGAGGACATCCGGTGTCTCAGGGCGGGTTTTATCCAAGTCGCGGACGAGGATCGCAGCAATTTCGATCGGGGTGCCGATCGTTTTCTCAAGTTGTTGTTTCCGTTCATGCACGATTGTATAAATGCCTTGGCCGACCGTACCGAATCCAAGGATGGCCGCTTTTACTGGAGCCATGGGCGAAACACCTCCGACACAAAGATTCCTTCCAATATAACAAGTTCCGCCCCGCAAGGAAACCCCGGGGCGGGAAAAGTTTAAAATTTCTCAAACATTCATGCGTTAACCGGTGCCGCAGCCTCGATCGCCTGCTTCAGGTCGCCGATGATGTCTTCGACGTTCTCGAGGCCGATGGAAAGACGGACGAGTTCTTCTGTTGTGCCCGACTTCTTCAGGTCTTCCGCGGACAGCTGCTGGTGCGTCGTGGAAGCCGGGTGGATGATGAGCGAGCGGGCATCGCCGACGTTCGCGACATGCGAGAACAGCTTCACGTTATCGATCAGCTTACGGCCCGCTTCGCGGCCGCCCTTGATGCCGAAAATGACGACCGAGCCGGCTCCGTTTTTCAGGTACTTTTTCGAGAGTTCATACGACGGGTGCTCCTCGAGGCCATTGTACTGTACCCACTCGACGGACGGGTGATCCTTCAGCCACTGTGCAACCTTCAGGGCGTTTTCGTTGTGGCGCTGGATTCGGAGATGAAGCGTCTCAAGCCCCTGGAGGAACAGGAATGCGTTGTCCGGGCTGAGCGTAGGACCGAAGTCACGGAGCAACTGCACGCGGAGGCGCGTAGCGAATGCCGCGTTCGGCGTGTCGATGCCGTAACGGAGGCCGTGGTAAGTCACATCCGGCTCCGTGTATCCCGGGAAGCGGCCTTGCGTCCAGTCGAATCTGCCCGCATCGACCGCGACGCCGCCGACACCGCGGCCGTGTCCGCCGATCCATTTCGTCGCGGAGTGGACGACGACGTCCGCTCCGTGCTCGATCGGGTTCGAGCCGTATGGTGACGCGAATGTGGAGTCGATGATGAGCGGCAGCCCGTTTTCGTGTGCGATGTTTGCGACTGCTTCCACGTCGAGAACATTCAGGCTCGGGTTGCCGATGATTTCGCCGAAGATCGCTTTTGTCTTGTCGGTGATCGCCTCGCGGAAGCTTTCGGGCTCCGTCGAGTCGACGAACTTCACATTGATCCCGTAACGCGGGAGTGTAACCGCGAACAGGTTGTACGTTCCGCCGTACAGGTTTGCAGCGGAGACGATTTCATCTCCTGCCTGGGCGACGTTCAGGATCGAGAACGCGATGGCCGCCATGCCCGAAGACAGCGCCACTGCCGCGGTGCCGCCCTCCAGTTCCGCGATGCGCTTCTCGAACGCATCGACCGTCGGGTTCATGATTCGGGAATAGATGTTGCCCGGCTCTTTCAGGGCGAACAGGTTCTGGGCGTGTTCTGTATCACGGAATGCGTAAGCCGTCGTGCGGTAGACCGGAACAGCGATTGCGCCTGTTGTCGGGTCAGGCTCCTGGCCTCCGTGCACGAGAATCGTTTCTGGTTTGAATGGGTTTGTCATAGTGATTGCCTCCTAAAGTATGGTTTCGATGGAAACACGATAGGAGAGGAGGTTTTATCTTTTCGGAAAAACGAAAAACCCTCTTCTCTGATAGGAAGAGGGCCGATGCGAACACGCCGCATGCCTCCCCTTATCTGTCAGATCCGCTCCCGGATCTGTAGGATTTAGCACCTTTGCAGACATCGTCTGCCGGTTGCCGGGCTTCGCAGGGCCTATTCCCTCCGCCGCTCTTGATAAGAGTATTCTGATTTGTTTTCCATCTGGTAAACAGTATAGGTCTGTACTACCGGCAAAGTCAAGTGTATTTTTCAGAAAAAACATGAAACGTTTCGGGCGTTCATCCGTTAATCTATAGAAGACTGCTAATCTGGAGGAATTCGATGAAAACTTG
Organism: Bhargavaea beijingensis; assembly: GCF_900101985.1. GTDB lineage: Bacteria > Bacillota > Bacilli > Bacillales_A > Planococcaceae > Bhargavaea > Bhargavaea beijingensis. The sequence continues at coordinate 93,346 of NZ_FNAR01000002.1, read as the reverse complement.
GAGAGAAAATCTTGAGGCAAACGGACTTGCCGAATTCATTGCCCCCCTTTCCGGACTGGCAAAGCCGGGGTTTGCCCTGGCCAAAGAAGACGCCGCCGGTACACTGGCGCCCGGCGCGTCAAAGTTCGGGGGCGCTCCGGACCTGCCGCCGGACATGGAGCCCCCGTCCAAAGACGGCAAGCCGCTTACGCTGATTGCACAGCTGAATCTCTCGGACGCCGCGCTAGCGGGCAACGCCCGCCCGCTCCCCGCCTCCGGAGTCCTATCCTTTTTCTATGATATGGAAGAACAGCCGTGGGGCGGAGAGGAAGGCGACCGGTCAGGATGGAAGGTGCTTTATTTTGAAGACCCGACGGATCTTGAGCGGCGTGAAGTGCCGGAAGAAGTGATGCTGCCGGAATTTGCCGCTTCGTTCCGCGCGCAGGAAACGCTGGACACAGATGCTGTTTTCGACATGGACTTCGATGACGAAACGGGAGAAACGATCTTCGAATTGCTCGAAGAAGGCGCACCCCATCACCGGGTGCTCGGCCATCCGTTCGCCGTCCAGAACCCTGTTTTCACGGAGGTCGCCCACTACTGCGGCGGCGTCGCGGATTGGGATGAGGCGGAGAAAGCTGCGGAAGACTACGTCCTTCTCTTACAGATGGACAGCGACGACGATCTGGATGCGGTTTGGGGCGACCTCGGCATGCTGTACTTCTGCATCCGTAAAGACGATCTTGCCGAAAAACGCTTTGATCGGACACAGATGGTCATGCAATGCAGTTAAAAGGTTGAACCCACCTTATATTAGGGTGAATGAAGGCTAATGTAAGACATCTCATCACAGGAGGCTGACGACATGCCCGAACAACTGGGCTGGTTATGGATTGCAATTGCCGTGGGGGCCGGCTATCTGATCGGCAACATCCATGGTTCCACGATCGCCGGACGGATGTCCGGTGTGAACCTGAAAGAAACAGGCGTCAAAAACGCCGGCGCTTCCAATGCCGCCATTGTCCTCGGCAAAAAATACGGGGCACTCGTTGCCGCCATTGATATCGGAAAAGGCATCGCGGCCGTGCTTCTCGCCAAATGGGTTGCCGAAGCAATCGGGCTAGGCCCGGCAGCGGGAGCGACGCTTGTCTTCGCGATGGCCGCCGCGACGATTTTCGGCCACAATTTCCCGTTCCATATGCGCTTCAATGGCGGCAAAGGAACGGCAACGGTGATCGGGGTGCTTCTCGGTTTTGACTGGAGGATCGGACTCATCGGCCTCGCCCTCCTCATCCTCGTTTCCCTCGCGACCGATTTTCTGGTCTTCGGTGTTCTCATGCTGTACGTCACGTTCACCGTGACGGCTGTTTTCTTGGCACCGGGGATCGGACCTGACCTGATCGCAGTCGGATTGTTTGCGATGGCGGCCTGGAAGCATATCGAGAACTTCCGCAGGATGCGGGCGGGGGAGGAAAAGCGGGTGTCAGCCGTGTTCCGGAAGAAAAGGGCTGCCTGAGGAATCCTATTTTTTTCAGCTAATATTAGCACTGATACTAAAGGGGGACCTGTCCGGACAGGTCCCCCTTCGTAATGTTCAGTTGTGCTGCGCAACCGGCTCAATCAGGTCCAGAAGATCGGCATGAGTGTATCCGAGGTCTTCCGCGACCGACTTGTAAGTGACATGGCCCGCGTAAGTGTTGAAGCCTTTGCGGAGCGGCTCGTTGTCGAGGGCCGCCTGCTTCCAGCCTTTGTTCGCAATCTGGAGTGCATATGGCACCGTGACATTCGTGAGCGCCATCGTGGATGTACGCGGCACCGCGCCCGGCATATTGGCTACAGCATAATGGACGACGCCATGTTTTTCATAGATCGGGGCGTCATGCGTCGTAATGCGGTCGGATGTTTCAAAGATGCCGCCCTGATCGATTGCGATGTCAACGAGAACCGAGCCCGGCTGCATCGACTTGACCATTTCTTCCGTGACAAGCTTTGGCGCCTTGGCACCCGGGATTAAAACAGCACCGACAACCAGGTCCGCGTCCTTCACCGCTTCCGCGATGTTGAACGGGTTCGACATGAGCGTCTGGATGTCATTTCCGAACTGGTCGTCCAGCTGGCGGAGACGTTCCGGGCTCAGGTCGATGACCGTCACCTGCGCGCCCATTCCGACCGCGACACGCGCGGCGTTTGCGCCGGCCATGCCGCCGCCGATGACGGTGACCTTGCCGCGCTGGACGCCCGGCACGCCTGATAAAAGGATGCCCTTGCCGCCGTGGATGCGCTCGAGGAACTGGGCACCGATCTGCGTCGCCATGCGGCCGGCGACTTCGCTCATCGGCGAAAGGAGCGGCAGCGAGCGGTTCGGCAACTGGACGGTTTCATAAGCGATCGCCGTCACTTTCTTCTCAACAAGCGCTTCCGCAAGCTCAGGCTCCGCAGCAAGGTGCAGGTATGTGAACAAGATCAGGTCTTCACGGAAATAGCCGTACTCTTCCGGAAGCGGCTCCTTGACCTTCATCACCATGTCGGCCGCCCACGCTTCTGCAGCCGTTTCAACGATTGCCGCGCCTTCAGCCGCGTATTCCTCATCCGTGAAGCCGGAACCGAGGCCCGCCCCCTTCTCGATGATCACGTTGTGGCCGGCGGTTGCCAATATCGCCACACCTGCAGGCGTCATCGCCACCCGGTTTTCGTTGTTTTTGATCTCTTTAGGTACTCCGATTCTCATTTCCATTTCCCTCCAAATTAAAGGGAGGCAGGCGCCTCCCGGATTCCAACTCCCCAACTCTTCTATTTCAACAGTTTTCTTCAAAAACCTTCTTGATCACGGAAATAATGAAATCGACATCCTGGTCCGTGCAGGAGAGCGGCGGGGACAGGGTCAGAATATTGTTATACCCGGCTACCGTGTCCCCGTTTTTCCCTACGATCAGGCCATTCGCCTTGCAGTCGGCGATGATTTTGCCAATCCGCGCGGCACTTGCCGGTTCGCGGGTCTGTTTATCTTCCACCAGTTCGACGCCGAGCAGGAAGCCGATTCCCCGGACTTCACCGACATACGGATGCTCCTGAAGATGTGCCAGTTCCGCGCGGAGACGCTCGCCATGACGGTCCGCGCGTTCGACGAGGCCCTCCCGCTCGATGATTTCGAGGTTCTTCAGAGCCACCGCACATGCCGCCGGGTTGCCGCCGAACGTGTTCACATGGCGGAAGTGGCTGTTTTCCTCGCTGTCCTTGAACGTCTCGTAGATGTCCTTGCGCACTGCCGTGACGGACAGCGGCAGGTAGGCGCTTGTGAGGCCTTTGGCCATGGTGACGATGTCCGGCTTCAGGCCGAAGTTTTGGTGGCCGAACTTCTTGCCCGTGCGGCCGAATCCGCAGATAACTTCATCAATGATGAGAAGGACGCCGTGTTTTTTGCAGATCTCCTCCACTTTTTGGAGGTAAACCGGGTGAGGGATCAGAATGCCGCCTCCTGTGATGAGCGGCTCCATGATCACTCCGGCAACCGTCTCTTTCTGCTCCCAGATGATCTTCTGCTCGAGTTCTTCCGCCCGCATGAGGTTGTACTCCTCGACGCTCATGCCTTCCGGACGCCGATAGTTGTCAGGCGGCGCGACGTGAAGAAACCCCGGCGCGAGCGGTTCGTACTTGTACTTGCGGAGCGACTGTCCGGTCGCGGCGAGCGCGCCCATCGAGCTGCCGTGGTAGGCCCGGTAGCGGCTGATGAACTTGTAGCGCGACGCATCGCCCTTTTGCTGATGGTACTGGCGGGCGATCTTGAATGCGACTTCGTTCGCGTCGGAACCGCTATTGGAATAGAAGATCATGTAGTCGTCATCCAGCCATTCGTTCAGCTTTGCCGCAAGCTCGATCGCCGGCTCATGGCTTTGTGTCATCGGCACGTAGCACAGTTCCTTCATCTGGTCATAAGCTGCCTTCGCAAGCTCTTCGCGGCCGTAGCCGACGTTGACACACCACAGTCCGGACATGCCGTCCAGGTAACGGTTCCCCTCATGGTCCGTCACCCAGGCGCCTTCCCCCTTTGCCCAGATCATTGGCGGGTTTTTCTCCACATATGGAGAAATGTGGTGCCAGACGTTTTGCCGGTCTTTTTCGACGAGCGACTGGGCTTCCGTTTTTACGACGGTCATCGTTCTATCCCCTTTCGGATGGGTTCGTTTTTCAGCCGCCTCAGGGGGCGGCCGCTTGATTGATCTTCCATGGGGCCTTGTTGATCTTTCGGACGGCTTACTGATCTTTCGCCGTCCCTTATTGATCTTTCGCGCTCCCTTATTGTTCTTTCACGGAAATGGCGCCGTCAATCAGTGCCGCTGAGTCAGCATCTTCTTCCTTGTATAGAACTCGATGCCGTCTTTGCCGTTGGCGTGAAGGTCACCGTAGAAGCTCTTTTTGTAGCCCGAAAACGGGAAGAAGGCCATCGGTGCCGGGACGCCGAGATTGACGCCGAGCATTCCGGCATCGATGTCGTCGCGGAACTCCCGGATTGCCGATGCGCTGTCGGTGTACAGGCAGGCGCCGTTTGCAAAGTCGGAAGCGTTGGCGAACTCGATCGCTTCCGCCAGTGTATCGACTCGGACGACCGAGAGAACCGGTGCGAAGATTTCATCTTTCCAAATCTTCATCTCCTGTGTCACCTCATCAAAGATCGTCGGTCCGACAAAGTAGCCGCCTTCGGAGCTCGATTTGTCATTGCGGCCGTCGCGGACGAGTTTGGCGCCTTCTTCAACGCCCGTTTCGATATAACCAATCGTACGGTCCTTGTGGGCCGGGCGGATCACAGGGCCGAGGAACACATCCTCATCCAGGCCGTTGCCGATCGTGATGTCATCGGCGGCCTGCTTCAGACGGTCGACGAGTTCGTCTGCAACATCACCGACCGCGACGACAACCGCCGCAGCCATGCAGCGCTCGCCGGCCGAGCCGAACGCCGCGCCCGTGATGTTTTTGACGGCATGATCGAGGTCCGCATCCGGCATGACAATGGAATGGTTTTTTGCGCCGGCCAGCGCCTGGACCCGCTTGCCGTGTGCCGTTCCTGTCTTATAGACGTATTCCGCGACCGGCTGGGAACCGACAAAGGAAATGGCCGGAACGTCCTTGTGCTCGAGAAGGCCATTGACCACGTCGTGCGCCCCATGGACGATATTGAACACCCCGTCAGGCAGGCCCGCCTCTTTCAGAAGATCCGCCAGGCGGTTTGCCAGGAGCGGTGTGCGCTCGGACGGCTTCAGCACAAATGTATTCCCTGCGACGATGGCAAGCGGGAACATCCACGCCGGCACCATCATCGGGAAGTTGAACGGCGTGATGCCGCCGATGACGCCGATCGGATATCGGTACATGCCCGATTCCATGTTTTTCGAGATGTCCGGCAGCTGCTGCCCCATCATGAGGGAAGGCGCGCCTGCTGCGAACTCAACGCACTCGATGCCGCGGAGCACTTCACCGTGCGCTTCCGTGAAGCTTTTGCCATTCTCGGTGGTGACGAGACGTGCGAGCTCATCCCAATTCTCGACGAGCAGTTGCTGAAACTTGAACATCACCCTTGCACGCTGCGGCACAGGTGTCTTTTTCCAGGTTTTAAATGCCTCTTTTGCGACGGCAACGGCTTTGTCGAGATCTTCCTTGGTGGAAATCGGGACTTCCGCGATGATTTCTCCTGTCGCCGGGTTTGGGACTTCCTCATATGTTTCAGTGGTCGATTTGACCCATTGTCCACCGATGAAATTTGAAAGCGTTTGCGTTTTTACAGTAGCTGTTTCCATTGCTGACTCCTCCTCATTGGTCTAAATGCCATCTTGACGGGTTGCCCTGTTCACTTCATACTCTACTTTACAAACTATCAGAATCTTTGTCATTTTACAGAGTGTCAAATAGACGAGCTGGAAGATTGGACGAAAGGAAGGGCTTAGTATGAAAAATATCGAGCTGACTGTCCGGGACGTAATGGAACGGGAGTCTTTTCAAAAAGCGAAATTGGCAGCGGGCGCATCCGGCCTTTCCCGGAAAATCCGCTGGTCGCACATTCTTGAAGTCCTCGAATTCGAGTCGCTGATCAATGGGGAAGAGCTGATCCTGACAACCGGCATCAGCTTGGCGCTCGACCTGGAGACGCAGCTTGCCTATATCCGCAAGCTGGATGAACTGGGCGCATCCGCGTTGTGCATCGAACTGGCGGACCCGTCAAAACGGATTTCCGCGGAGGTGCTGGAGCTCGCGGACAGCCTCGGCTTCCCGATTCTCGTATTCGAGGAAGTGATCCGGTTCGTCGATCTCACACATGATCTCCACACAGCGCTGATCAACCGCCATCACAAGATGATCTCCGAGCTGGACAGACTGTCCGGCCGATTCATTGAATTGTCCCTCACGTCCAACGGCATCCTGAAAATCCTCCAGGAGCTCCATGAATATTTCCGGCGGGAGGCCATCTTCATCTCCGACCGGCCGGCCCCCTACTTTTATCCGTCTGGGGCCAAAGAAAGCGAAGCCATCCTGCGCTCCCGCATCGGGTCTGAAGGCGGGCTGGAGAACACTGAACGTTATGTGGAAATCGCGGACAGACGCTTTGCGAGCGTTCCGGTGCGAGGGCCCGGGCAAGTATGGGGACGGCTCTTTCTCGGCATGGACGAGCCGCTCCAGGAGGATTTCTATTTTCTGATCCTGGATCGCGCAAGTCTTGCCATTTCCCAGGTGATTCTCCGCAACCGGACGGTCGAGGAGCGCAAGCAGAACCTTGAGGACAAAGTCGTCCGCAACCTCATTACCGATCGCCATGTGGATCCGGAAACGGTCCGCTCCGTCCTTCCTGCACGCAGCAGGAATATGTATTACCGGGCGTTCAGCATCCGCCCGGGGACGAATGCACCTTTCCCGTCACAGGACCTGCTGGAAGAAGAACTTGTCCAGCGGGCATTGCTCATCCGGAGCCTGTTCCAGCGGCACGGGTTCTTCCCTGCCATCACTTCGGGCGAAAATGAGATGACCGTGCTCGCCTTTTTTATCTCGGAAGAAGAAAAAAGCCGTTGCAATGCCCGGTTCGAACCGCTGATCAGGGAATTCCGGAACATGCCGATGCCGCAGTTCGGAAACAGCCGATTCGGCATCAGCAAAACCTACCAGGACCTTGCCGACATTCGGCGGGCCTACCGCGAAAGCGAGGATGTCATCCAGCTCCAGGAGGAAGCCATCACGGAGTCGGTGTTTTATGAAGAGCTCGGAATCCACCGCCTGTTACTGCTTTTGAAGAGGAGCGGCGAACTGGAGACCTACGTCGACGATTATCTCGGAATGCTGATTGAACATGATGCCCGCCATGACAGCCGCCTGTTCGAGACGCTCGTCGTCTATCTGGAATGCGGCGGCGCCAAGAAAGAAGCGGCGGATCGCCTGTTCATCGTCCGGCAGACGCTCTACCACAGGATCGGAAAGCTTGAGGGCCTGCTTGGCGCAGACTTCATGGAACCCGCCAACAGGCTCGCTCTGGAAGTGGCGGTGCAGGCGTACCGGATGCTGGAGCAGACCGAAGCGGGAGAGAGGCTTCCGGTACATTAAGTGATCAGCCTTTGTTATCAGGCCAACATGCAAATACCGGAGATGTCCCGTTGAAAAGGACGTCCCCGGTATTTCTGTTAAGCTCTATTTTCTTCTAACACCTTCTTCTCTTCCGATCTGAAATTCCGATCCAGCTTTAACACCGTATTCAAGAGAACATCAGCACCGTTTGCACATTCCTCAAACGATGTATATTCATCTTCACGATGACTGTAGCCTTTTGCGCTGGGAACAAAAATCATCGCTGTCGGAATATAACTGGCGATAAATTGTGCATCGTGTCCGGCTCCGCTGTACATATTGCGGCCTTTGAAACCAAGCTCTTCAGCCGATTCTGAGACTGCATGAACAATGTCCTCCTTGAATTCGACCGTATCCCTTCCCCACAACTTCCGGGAGGTCAGTGTGCACCGCTCCACCACTTTGGGGAGACGGTCAATGATCCTTTCCACTTGGCGGATGACTTCCATGCTCTTGTGGCGGGCCTCAATAGTGAACGTGACCTCATTCGGAATGACCGTGTGAATATTGGGATAGGCAATGATCCTGCCGATTGTGTAAACGAGATCCTCCGGCAGCTTCTTGAGCTCCCGCTGAAGTTCCACAATGATTTGCGCTGAAGCAAACATTGGATCTCTCCGCATCGGAATCGGTGTGGTACCGGCATGATTCGACTCGCCTTTCAGTGAAATATCGTAGCAAGCCATTCCCATTACCCCTTCGACAACGCCAATCTCCTCGCCGTTATGTTCAAGAACTGGGCCCTGTTCAATGTGAAGCTCTACAAATGCAGCTGCTTCCTTGAGACGGTTCCCGACTTCTCCTGCATACCCGCTTTGCTCAAGTGCTTGACCAAATGTCACGCCTTCCGTGTCTGAAGACTGAAGCATGACTTCTTTTGCAAACTTGCCCGCCAGCACCCCTGAAGACATCATCGCCGGATCGAAGCGGGCACCTTCTTCATTAGTAAAGTTAATCACTGTGATCGGGTGATTGGTCTTGATGTTTCGCTCAACGATCGTCCGTACAACTTCCAATCCGGCCACAACACCCAGTGTTCCGTCGAACCGGCCTCCTTTTACGACGGAATCAAGATGGGAACCCATCGCAATCGGCGGCAAATCTTCTTTTCCGGGCAGCGTTGCATACAGATTCCCCATATCGTCCACCTTCACCGACAACCCGATTTCTTCACTGGTTTCGATGAACTTCTGGCGTGCTTTGATATCTTCTTGTGACAAGGAGAGTCTGGTCACACCATTCCCTTCTGTGGCCCCAAATGCACTGAACTGTTCCAGCAAGCTCTGCAAACGCTGACGATTGATCTTTTCCACTTGGCCTTCCCCCTTAACATGTATATCCGACTAAAAGAGCACCGGTTCAGAAACTGCCTGAACCGGCGCCTGCCTCACATGCCCTTCCTGTGCGATAGTCAAACGAGCCGGTGGTAAGATTCATGACAATGCTGAAGACAGTCTCCATCTGTGTGTGCTCCGGGAAAGACGGGTTGATGTGTCTGCAAATGGAGTCCGGATAGTTCTCATGATCGGACAGCACGCCAAACATCTGCTCAGCACTTGCTTCTTCATCCAACTCTTTCATCAGCTCTTTGATTCGATCCAGGCGAGGAGCAGAGTCCGGAATCGGAAAGTCAGATACGGCCTCTTGCATCTGCGGATCGCATATATGGTTGGTATGGACAACCACTCCGTCCTTGGGCGGAATGGTTGCGGTATGGACAGGAGACACCTCTGTCCCCGCCATCTCACCGCTTTTGGAGGCGATGAGGAAATGCGCGGGAGAGGCCATCCGCCCATCACTTACGGCTTCAGAAGCTTCCCCGAACGTATGGGAGTCCAGAACCGCGCGCAGCCCCAGATGTATCGGTACTTTCGGCTGCCAGGTCCTTGTCATGAGTGCGTTCAGACACACACCCACGCCGGCGCTGTTGCAGCCGACTTTCCCGATAATGCCGCCTTCCGTGATCATTCGTACAGAGGGTTTCCCTTCCTGCTCGATTTCAATGTCCAGGAGGGAATCAATCTGGCTGCTTTTCCAGTCCCAATTTTGCCCGAGCCAGGTTTTGCCTCCCTTATGCTGAGCAAATGATGTGCATCCGTCAGGGGTAGCCGTTAGCGCTATTTCACTCCGCGCATTTAATGCGAGAATGTCCTCAAACCGGATACCGGCACCGTCCGCGACGCCTTGCATTTCTTCCAGATAATCGGGGCGGAATGCCGATATCGCGTCATGGTGCAGAAGCGCCTTCTCGCAGGCCTCTTGCCAGGACATCCCCGTGTACCCGCGGAAGAGTGCCTGATAGGTGGACAGGCTATTTGCGATTTCTCTCTTCCCTTGCTCCCCGTGAGCGCGGCCGATCTCATAAGGCGTACCACTCAGATGAATTTTCCGGACTGCGCGGGTAACGTTCATGACCGGACCGCCTCTTCGCTCCGTTCAAAGACCGTTTCTCCTCCAATGATCGTCCGGTCGACCAGGATGCCAGGAATATCGTCAGTATCAGCATTTAGAATGGAGCGGTCCAGGATGGCTAGGTCGGCAAGCTTGCCGGGTTCAATGGATCCTGTGCTGTCCTCGCTGAATCCTGAATACGCCGCATTGATCGTGCAGCAGCGGATAGCATCGAGCAGGCCAATCCGCTCCGCCTCTCCGACAACCTGTCCGGACGGCGCCTTTCTGGTCATGGCGCTGTGGATGCCTCTCATCGGGTTATAATCCGTGACCGGGCAGTCCGCTGTGAGCGTTGCCGGAACACCGGCCTCCCGGTAACTGGCAAGCGGGTACATGTTCAGTGCGCGTTCACCGTAGTTCTTCAGATATCCGTCCCCGTATTCATGGAAGAAAGCCGGGTTTGGTGTCGGGACAGCGCCAAGCTCCTTCATACGCTCCACCTGGTCTTTTCTTGCAAGTCCGGCATGTTCAATGCGGTGGCGTGCATCTTCACGCGGATGGAGCCGGTGTGCCTTATCGATCGTATTCAGCAACTGATCGATGGCCGCGTCGCCCTGTGCATGGGCGGTGATCTGCCAACCTTTTTCATGTGCCGGAACGAACAGGTCATCGAGCTCTTCCTGTGTCATATAGTGAATGCCGTAGTTTTCAGGATCACTCGTATACGGCTCCGTGGTCCAGACGGTCGGACCGCTGCTGGAGCCATCCAGAAATACCTTGACCGGGCCGTATCTGAAACGGTCGTTTCCGTCTCCGGTGCGGACGTCTTTCTTGAGATAATGCCTGACGACCTGATCCGGATTGTTCAATGCCCCGACCATCGCATACACACGCTGTGCGATGACCCCCTCCTCGGCATCCTCTCGTAACGCTTCAATATTATCGACACCATAACCGGTCGCATCATGGACAGCCGTAATCCCTTTTTCCGCAAAATGCCGGGAAGCGACCCTGTGGGCTTCACGGATTTCATCACGGGTATGTGCGGCACGCTGATACAGGTTCATGTGGGCATTTTCAATGAGGCGTCCGTCCGGCTCGCCGTCAGCCCCCCGGCCGATTGTCCCGCCTTCAGGATCCGGCGTATCACGGGTAATCTCCCCAATCGCCAGTCCCCTGCTGTTGACCGCGGAAATATGTCCGCAAGCACGGACCACCATCACCGGGTGCCGATTTGTGACACCATCCAACTCTTCCCGAGTCGGGAACCGGCCTTCTTCGATGGCGTTCTCATTAAAGCCCCAAGCACGGACCCATTGTCCATCGGATACTGAAGCCGCCTGCTCCTTCAACTTTTCCAGTAAGTCAGGGATGGTCCGGATACCAGGGTCCTTGCAGGAGATGGCAAGGACGTTTGCCCCATACATCGTCGTATGAATATGCGATTCAATGAGTCCGGGCATGAGCGTGCGCCCTTCCAGGTCAGTGACCGTCCCCTCCTCGTCATTCAGTTTCAGAATATCTTCCGTGGTACCGACAGCAAGAATTTTTCCGTCTTCTATGGCGACAGCTTCCATGATTTCGTTTTGGCTGTTGACGGTAATAACTTCACCGTTGATGAACAGTTCCTTTGCCATAATCGCATTCCCCTTTCATAAACGAAAATAGATCAGATTGATACAGGCTTGGTTGTCGTTTCTGGTGCTTCTTCATAAAGCTCATCCACCATATCCGGGAAGAAGTCTTCAACCGTCTTTTTGGAAACCGGCTCCGTCATGAGAGAGACAATAAAGAAGATCGGCAGGTTGACGAATAGTCCCCATATACCGGCGTGAATGCCTAACGGGTGCGGGAACCAGACCGAGAAGATCAATGTCACGACAAAGCCTGCGGCCAGGCCCCAGAATGCACCCTGCTTTGTCGCACGCGGCCAGAAGAACATACCGACCAATGCCGGGAACGCCTGGCCAATGAAGCCGTAACCAATCAGTAGAATATAGACAAGGCTTGCAGGTTGCATGATTGAGATTGGCGCCACAATCAGGCCCATAATCGGGAAGATCAGCCAACGTGTCATTTTGCCTGCTTTATCATCAGTGAGCTTGAAAATTGGCTGAAGGATATCCTTGCTGTAACTGAGAGCCGTCGAATGAATGCACGGTTCACTAGAGGACATTGCAGCAGCCAAAGTGCCCGCACCCAACAGGCCTGCGAGAAGCACAGGCATATTATCCATAGCCATTTGGATGGCAACAGTGTCAGCCTTGGCGAGTGAGGGATATACGAAGATGCCGATGAATCCTACCACCAGCATCGGGATGCACACGATGTAGTATGTCGGAAGCATCGTGGCTGCGGTACGGATTGATTTGCGTGTATTAGCGCCCATCCATTGAATCCAGTGAGTTTGCCAGACTGATACCATGGATATCAGGATGGATGTCGTCCAGAATGCAAAGCCCATGTCCCCAAGGTTGCCCGGCAGTGTCAGGAATTGCGGTGCCTCCTCGCGAACCCGTTCAAATACCGGTCCGAACGAGTATCCTCCCGTGAACTGCTTGACTACCCAAAGTCCGAATGCCCACGAAACAACGAACATTAGAGCACCCTGAAACGCATTCGTAATCCCTATCGCCCGCAACCCGCTACGGAAAAGATAGATTGAAATAACGGCCAGAGATAAGATGACACCAAGCCAAACCGGGATCTTGCCATGACTCATGACATTCAGAATATAAGCTGAACCTGTCGTTTGGAGAACGGCGTAAGCCAGGACACCTATCGAGGTGACGAAAGAAGAGAGTGCTCCTAGTGCCGGGCTTTCATAACGGTGTGTGATGGCTGCTCCCTGCGTCACGTGATTATACTTCGCTCCCAGATCCCACACTTTTGGCCCAAGATACCACGCGGTAATGCCCATAAATGTCAGATATATAACCACATACAGCACCGGTACCCCTTTCGAATACGCCCATCCCGGTGCTCCCATGAACGTATATGCGCTGATGCCCCCCGCACCAACCAGGAGGTACATGACAATGGGTCCCAGACTTCGGCCGGCAACTCCCCATTCTTCCACTTTGTTCATATCGCGCCCTTTGCCTGCCCCGAAGCCGAGCCAGACTGCAATTACCATGTAAGATACCGTAATCAAAAAAGGAATCCACTGTGCCATCAGCCATTCACCCCCATCTTATTAAGTGCCATCAGGACGCCTGTTGTCAGGAAGATCAGGACAACCGACCAAAACATGAGAATCGGCATTCCGAACAAGATGGCTTCATGATTAAGCAGTGGTATGACCGGCCAACTCCCAAGCAATACAACCGTCAAAATAGCGAACAAACCGATCCACCCCTTGTAAGTCTTAGGCGTTCTAAATGTTGCTTTCATGCATTTCCCCCCGAGGTTTTTTTCCAATGACAGTTTGGCAACGGTAATGATAACGCTTTCAAAACAGAGTCAATCAGACTGCAATATCTTTCACTAAACATCTTACGGTATAGAAAATTCTGATTCTTCTATTTAGATGTATAATGAACGTTACAATCTACTGGACAGTTTGTCTAATAGTTGTGAACACCTTTACTAATACAGGAAAATTTATCAACAAACGTACGGGATCCTATTCAAAATCTAATAGCCGCATTTTAAGAGCAATCAGGCGTTAACCAAGCTTTACCGGGTGATTTTTACATTACGTCCCGCATTCAGCAAGAGCATTTAACGTCCTGTCTATTCCTTCGGCCGATTCGATTCACTATGATGAAAGAAGTCAGTATCTTCTACCAATTGGTGAAAGCGCTTCCTTATTGAAGCTAATCAGAAAGGGGTTTTTCAAATGACCTTAGAGAATCAGACGGACCCTGCCACTTCCGGGCAGCCAGGCATGAAGTCGGACTTGAAGACTCGCCACATCACGATGATCTCGATTGCGGGAGTGATCGGTGCGGGCCTCTTTATCGGAAGCGGTGCGGTCATCAACTCGGTCGGTCCGGGCGCCATTCTTTCCTATGCATTTGCCGGGCTCATCGTCGTTCTGGTCATGCGGATGCTCGGCGAGATGTCTGCCGCGTACCCGACAAGCGGCTCGTTCTCGACTTATGCAAATGAGGCGATCGGACCGTGGGCCGGATTCACGATCGGATGGCTGTACTGGTTTTTCTGGGTCGTCGTCATCGCCATCGAGGCGCTTGCCGGAGCGGCCATCATCCAGTATTGGATTCCGGATTTCCCGATCTGGCTGATGAGCCTGATCCTGACCGTGGCACTGACAGCGACCAACCTGTTCTCCGTCAAGGCGTTCGGTGAGTTTGAATACTGGTTTTCCCTGATCAAAGTGGTCAGCATCACACTCTTCCTCGTCCTCGGCGTTTCCGTACTGTTCGGCTGGTACCCGGGCATTGAGGCGCCCGGCACGGCTAACCTCCTCGGCGAAGGCGGATTCATGCCGTCCGGCTTCGGGGCGATCATGCTCGGCATTACGGTCGTCATTTTCTCATTCATGGGCACCGAAATCGTTGCCATCGCGGCCGGTGAGTCAAAGGACCCCGTCCGTTCCGTCCGTGTCGCCACCAACAGCGTGGTCTGGCGGATCCTCATCTTCTACATCGGTTCGATTGCCGTCGTCGTGACGCTCCTTCCCTGGAACTCGGCGAACATCCTGGTCAGCCCGTTTGTCGCCGTACTCGACCATATCGGCATCCCTGCGGCCGCACAGATCATGAACTTCGTCGTCCTGACCGCTGTCCTCAGCTGCCTGAACTCGGCGCTCTATGCCAACTCCCGGATGCTGTTCGGGATGGCCCAAAAGGGTGATGCACCTAAGGCATTCCTGAAACTCAGCAAAAGAGGCGTCCCGGTACGCGCCATCCTGTTCAGTACCGTGTTCTCGTATGTAGCAGTGGTCCTGAATTTCATCTCGCCGGACAAAGTGTTCCTGTTCCTCATCAACTCGTCAGGCGCGGTCGCCCTTCTCGTCTACCTGATCATCTGTTTCTCTCAGTTGCGCATGCGGAAGCGGCTCGAGAAGGAGCGCGGCCACCTGCCGGTCAAGATGTGGCTGTTCCCATACTTGACCTACGCAACGATCATCGTTGTTGCAGGCATCTACCTGGCGATGTTCTTCATCCCTTCGACCCGGATCCAGGTCATCCTGACCAGCATCGTCACGGCGGGTGTCGTCGGCATCTACTTCGTGTTCTACCGGAAGAAAGAAGCTGTCAATTACGGCCAGAATCCGGTGGGTGTGCAGCAATCTGCGAAGTGATCAGAGAATAAAGAAAAGCTCCCCTCGAAGCTGGTGGTAACAGTTTCGAGGGGAGCTTCTTTGTGGACCCATGCGATCAAAAAACGAAGCATGTTTATCCCCGCAGTGTGGCAATGAGCCTGTTTGGTTTCAAAATCAAGTCAAAAGCATCGTGAATGTCTTTACATACAATGTCAGCTTTCAGTAAGGATTGTGCAGAACATCCTTCATCACCTATGACAATTATCGAGATGCTGCAGGCTTCAAACATCAGCCCGTCGTTCCATCCATTCCCGATGCATACACAATGCTCCGCTCCGAGTTCCTCCGCAATTTCTCTTTTATTTTCCGCAGCATTTGAGTGATCAAATATCCGTATGTCCGCAGGCAGATCGGCACATTGTTTTCTTACGGTGCCATGGGTATCTGCAGTCACGACATGCACGCTGATCCCTTTTTTCTTGACCTCCCCGATTTTCTCTTTTATGGATGCGATCACCTCACCATCACAAGCAATCGTTCCGTTATAGTCCAACAACAAATTTTCAATGAAGGGTTTTCCTCTTCCTGGTATGTTGATTTCCACAATAAACATCTCCTTAACCGTCGGTATACAAAGAAGGATAATTGATAAAAATACAGGGGGACATCACACGATGCTGCTGAAAATCCGTGGCATCCAAAAAACAGGAGGTTTTCACATGACAAACAAACAAAGCGCGTTTTACATGCCGTCGGTCAACTTGTTCGGACAAGGTTCCGTAAATGAAGCAGGCACCCGATTAGCAGGTCTCGGCGCAAAGAAAGCATTGTTGGTCACGGATGCCGGATTGCACAATCTGGGTATTTCGGAAAACATAGCAGGTATCATACGGGCGGCTGGTGTAGAAGTTTCGATTTTCCCGAAGGCAGAGCCAAACCCCACCGATAAAAACGTGGAAGAAGGATTGGACGCATACCACTCCGAAAACTGCGACAGCATCGTAACGCTTGGCGGCGGCAGCTCCCACGATGCAGGCAAAGGGATTGGAATTGTCGCCGCTAATGGAGGTAGGATTCACGATTACGAAGGGGTGGACGTTTCCGAAAAGCCGATGGTCCCGTTAATCGCGATCAACACAACCGCCGGCACAGGCAGTGAAGTCACGAAATTCACGATCATCACAGACTCCGCACGCAAAGTAAAGATGGCAATCGTCGACAAACACGTCACGCCAACGCTTTCGATCAATGACCCGGACCTGATGGTGGGCATGCCCCCCGCATTAACAGCCGCCACCGGTTTGGATGCACTGACACATGCCATTGAAGCCTATGTATCCACAGCAGCCACACCGATTACAGATGCACTCGCCATTCAAGCAATTCAAATTATCCCTCAGTACCTGCCGAAAGCAGTGGCGAACGGCAAAGACATCGAAGCACGCGAGCAGATGGTCTTCGCCCAATCACTCGCAGGCATGGCCTTCAACAACGCTTCCCTCGGTTACGTCCATGCGATTGCCCACCAATTCGGAGGCTTCTATAACTACCCGCACGGCGTATGCAACGCAATTCTCCTCCCCCACGTCTGCAAATTCAACCTGATCGCCAAAGAAGAACGCTTTGCTGATATCGCGATTGCCTTGGGAGAAAACGTAGACGGCCTAAGCACACGCGAAGCCGCCGAAAAAGGAATCGAGAAAATCGAACAAATGGCCAAAGACCTGGGCATCCCAAGCGGCTTTGCAGAACTCGGAGCTAAAGAAGAAGATATCGAGACGCTAGCTACGAATGCGATGAAAGATGCAACTGCAGCAACGAACCCACGTAAGCCTAATTTGGATGAGGTGATGGGGATTATTAGGAGTGCGATGTAATTGGAGGTAGCATTAAAGCACTTGACTGTATCTTAGATTCCACGTATTGTTTTAAATATATTAAAAAACGGCTCCATGCACTTTTGTGCTTGGAGCCATTTGTATAACCGAAGAGCAACGATCTAACGGCGTTCCTGAAACTAAGCAAGTGGCTTCCCAGTAAGGAACTGTTCGTCTCTAAATAAGATTATATGTATTTACTTTTAACTGTTTTTGAGGCATTTGATGGTGCTTGTTTGAAACCTTCTCCTATAGCTTCAATTTCTGCCTCTTTCAGCACTTCATCAAAGTTAACATTACCGAGTTTATCTAATCCTATTTTCATCCTAACAATTGTTCCTTTAACATCGCAATCTTGAACAACTTTTTCGGCTGAGCCATAGGTTATAGACTTTGTGCCAGATGCAATGCTAAAAATTCCTCCTGTACGCTGGATTATACTTTTTACTAAAGCTAGTCCAAAACCAGAGTTTTTATATTCTTCTGGTGCGTAGGAATGGTTTGAAAAAGCGGATAACCCAGGGATTAATGCCTTTTTTATTGCCTCTTCGTCAGTATTCTGCTCATGCCATATCTCCTCCTCACTAAATGGTACTGTTGCTCGTAATCCTACACCCACATCTGCAATGACTACTTCTACATAGTTTGTTGTTTTATATGCTTGTAATGCATAGTAATAGTGAGGTGTTTGGGCATGATCAAAAATGTTTCTTACCATCTCCCTAACAACAAAAATAAATAAATCATTAATTTTTTCTTCTATATTATATTCTACGAGTCCTAAAGCCTTATTAACTATTCGCCCTGAAATTTGTTCAAAGTATAGCCCTAATGGAATCCCATTTTCATCTAATTCTCTATATACTTCTCTTATTCCAACTTTTGTTGGCGCTAAATATGTTGAACCCGATGTATGCGAGGTAGCATCCGAAATACCTATTAGCTGAAAAATCCCCATAGTTTCACCATATGAAATTGCGGAACGCGATTGCCTTAAATGATTAATAGGTTCAATCTCATACTGAGTTTTAGATTCTTTTATTTTATCCATTGCATTTAAGAACACAATTGCGCCTGCCGGTTCGATAAATTCTAAGTGTTCAAATGTAATTTTTAAATCTTCATCATCATTTAAATAATATCCTTTCAAGCGTAAATGGTTAGTCATTTTTAGCATATTCTCGTATTTCATTTCTTTCACAACTATCAAGTAGCTCCCCCCTTTGTTGTTTTATTCAGGAAACTCCAGGTCACCTACGCCTACAACAAGTCTAAAGTTTAGAAAACGCCCCTACCTTCATCAACAAGCATGACCAAGTTTGTAGCTCTCTTCATCTCAAAACCAATGAACAATTGAGTCTACTATCCATTGTAAGACTATAAAAAGAAAATACTCAACCGGATTTATTAAATACCTATATATATGTATACTATATATTAAACAGGAAAACATATGTATAATTACATATAAATGTTTATATCCTTTTTAAAGGTTGGGTTATTTTTTGAGAAAATTAAAAACATCAACAAGCGACGTCTTAAGCGCTTATCTAGAAATTGAGAGTACTAGAAGCAAATACGGTAAACTAAAGAAAGCCGAAATACATTTTCATACCCCAGCGTCTTATGATTATAATTTAATAGAAGGAAAGCGTTATCAGCAGTTGACAGAGTACGAAATGTTGGATTATTGCGTAGAGATTTCTATGTTTAATAATGACGAAAAAAATATTATTCAAAACAAGTTTAAAAACGGAGAGTTTTCAGGTGAATCTTATAAAGATATTTTAAAAGATAGAAGTGCCCCATATGATAGCTTCAAAGAATTTTTGGCCTACAGCATGATTGCTTTTAAACTTTACAAAGAGGATATAAATATAGCTATTATCACTGATCACAATACTATCAAAGGGTATTATAAATTAAAATATGCCCTTGAAGACTATTTCTCGAAAAATGTAAAAGGAAAAAAAGAAGGGAAAATCCCTGTCTATCTTTTTTTGGGTGTTGAGATTTCATGCTCTGATCAAACTCACGTAGTGGGTATTTTTAATGAAGAAAATTACGAGAACGTAGAAAAATTCCTCGAAGACAATATATATACTGAAGAGACCGGAACTATAGAGACTAGTTTTTCTATAATAAACCAAATTAATCTTCTTAACGGAATAAGTTATATTGCTCATGTTAATACATACGAAGGAATAGGATCGGGTTTATACAAGAAAAATCTTTTTTCTACAAATTTAAAAATATTAGGCCTCACAAATTTATCCTCAAAATCTTGGAAGAATAAAACGCATCCAGATTTTAAAGATGATAAAGTTTGCTATCTTTTTGAAAGTGATGCTCATTCAATAAATAAATTAGGAATCCAAAATACTTGGATAAAAATGAACGAGATAAGTTTTAATTCTCTTATAAAATCAATAAATAATCATTTGTTTTGCGTTTACACTGTAAAACCAACGACTACTGATACATATATAAAAGGAATTATACTTAATCCTGGTTCTACAGGTTTCTTAAAAGGTACCGGTAAAGAATCCTTCATAGTAGATTTTTCAAAGGACTTAAACTGTATCATAGGTGGCCGCGGAACAGGAAAAAGTACTATTCTCAATATTTTGGATACCGTATTTACTAATGAAGCAAAAGATTTAGATACCTTGAAATTCATTTCTCTTTACTCAAGTATTTTTATTCTTTTTTCTTATAACAATGAAGAATTTATTATTCGTTTTATCCCACAAGCAAATCAAGCATTACCGACATCCCATCCTGATTTTTTTCTTGAAGCTGCATTTGACAAGAAGGGGCAACCCCCTAAGGGGAACAATATCAAACTGAACAAAAATTGGTACGATCTTTTTAAGGTAGACAAAAACAAAAATATAACGTTGCTAGGATCAGAATACGAAACTGAAAATATTCTTCACCGTGTCTATAAAAAGCATTACTCAATAAACAACATAGTGAATATGATTCAAAACCGTAAAACTGGTGATTTTATTAAGTCAGTAGTCCAAGCAGGAGAAACTAAGGGCTTTTTCGATGAAAAGATAAATAATCTCTATAACACATCCAACAGAGACTTTAATAAAACACTAAAATCATCATTAGTAGCCATACGTGAGGAACTCGAAAGGTTTAAAATAAATGCGAATGACAAAATTGACTCGTTCAATAATATGCATAACAAACTCATTTCTATTAAATATGAAGCGAGAGCAGATAACTACTATCGTTATTTAGACGATTTATTTAAGGGTATTAATACTAGCACTCCAATATTAAATACGATGTTCACAATTGGTGACTTCATTGATTACACACATAGGGTGCTCTACCATATAGATTTCCTCACTCTTTTAAGCTTACTGTTCAACCGAAAATTCAATGATTTAAACTCTATAGAGCCTATAAAAAAGTTTACATCCAACGAGTTAACAATAAAGAGTATCGGATCAGGATATCAAAATATCAATAGTATTTCTGAAAAAGACCTTTATAGTGAGATATTAAAAATACTTCGTATGTATAAACACAATATTATTAGAAGTATTGCAACATATGTTGAATCAATGGATAATTATACCCTCCAATTTAATGTGAACTCTAAAGCTTCAATTGAAAACTTACCTATTCACTTTAATAATATTGAGCACCTATCGCTGGGTCAACAAGTAGTTGCAATATTGACACTAATCATTGAATATGGTAAATATTGCGGAGACAATACACCGTTTATTATTGATCAACCTGAAGATAACTTAGACAATCAATATATTTATAATAATCTCGTTGCGAGTTTACGTAATATTAAAAATTATCGGCAAGTCATTATAGTGACGCACAACTCTTCTATTGTAACCAATGCTGATTCAGAGCAAGTAATTGTCTTAGAGTCAAATGGTCTAAACGGATTAATTAGAAAAAAAGGTTATTTGAGTGATAAATCTGTTATGAAATTAATATTAGTCCATTTAGAAGGAGGGGAAAATGCTTTTGAAAATAAAGTTCAAAGTTATTCTGCAATTCTTGATAAAATCTAGTTCAAATTCATAAGACAATCAAGAAGAAAGTAAACTAGCAACATGTCATTTTACAAATGACATGTTGCTATATTTTGTTTTCTTCACTCATTACACTTTTAATACTGCGATAAATATATAGACTAGGACAATTCAAACTTCACCGCAATATTCTTAACCTGCACATAATTCCTCAGCGCAATAAACCCTTTCTCCCTGCCAATCCCGCTCTTCTTATATCCGCCAAACGGCATCTGAACACCGCCTCCAGCTCCATAGTTATTAATGAACACCTGGCCGGCTTTGACGCGGGCGGCGACGGTGTGGGCGACGTCGATGTCTTTCGTCCACACACCGGCGACGAGGCCGTAGTCGGTGGAGTTGGCGAGTTCGATGGCTTCTTGTGGAGTGTTGAAAGTGAAGACCGAAAGTACAGGGCCGAAGATTTCTTCTTGGGCGATCGAGCATTCCGGATCTAGACCGTCGATGATGGTCGGGGCGATGTAGTGGCCGCCTTCCCCGCCTTCGACCTTCACCGCTTCTCCGCCGGAGATCAATTTTCCCTGGGCTTTTGCTTCTTCGATTCGTTGCATGATCTGGTCGAACTGGCGCTTATTTAGAATCGGGCCGATGTCTTTGTCGTCCATGCCGCGGCCGACTTCGAGCGACTCGAACCGTGCCTTCAGTTTGCCTAGGAATTCTTCTTTATATGATTCTTCCACGAGCAGCCGGGATCCTGCCGAGCACGTCTGGCCGGCGTTTTGGATGATCGCTCGTACTACTCCGTCGAGTGCCTTCTCTTCGTCTGCGTCGGCGAAGACGATGTTCGGGGACTTCCCGCCGAGTTCGAGTGTGACGGGGACGACGTTTTTCGCGGCTGCCTGCATGACGGAGATGCCGGTGCCGACTGAGCCGGTGAAGGTGACGTGGTTGATCTTCGTGTGGGAGGACAGTGCCGCTCCCGCTCCGGAACCGAGTCCGGTCACATGGTTGTAGATGCCGGCCGGGAGTCCGCAGTCGGCGAACCATTCGGTGAGGGCGTGTGCGGTCATCGGGGTGTCTTCCGCACTTTTCACGACGACGGCGTTGCCTGTCGCAATCGCCGCTCCGACGCTTCGTGCGATGATCTGAAGCGGGTAGTTCCACGGGATGATGTGGGCGGTGACTCCGGCCGGTTCCAGAACGGTCGCATTGAGCAGGCCGTCTTCAATCGGGATCGTGTCGCCCATCACTTTGTCGGCTGCGCCGCCGTAAAACTCAAAATAGCGGGCGGCGGCTTCCGCATCTGCCCGGGCTTGCGTGAGCGGCTTGCCGACGTCGCGGCATTCCAGCTCCGCAAAGTGCTCTGCGTTTTCCCTTATGTACCGTGCCAGTTCAATGAGCAAGTTGCCGCGCTCATGAGGCTTCCATGCCCGCCACTCCTCGCTTTCAAAAGCGGCTTCCGCCGCACGGACCGCCTCATCGACGTGGTCAGCTGTTCCATTCACAATTTCCGCAATCTGCTCTCCGTCCGACGGGTTGATGACCGGGAGCCACTCGTCTTCCTCTCCCCCAACCCACCGGCCGCCGATCAGCATTTGAATCTTCTTCATCTCATTCGTCCCCTTTCTTTTACTTTTCATCCATTGCAATGGAGTTCTTACTCCCATATAGCAAACGGTCAGGACGCCGGGAGAACCTGCGGGAAAAACCGGGCTGTCGAGACACCCACATCTGTGGAGCTCGGCGCCGGCCCGCGGTAAGCGACCAGAGTCCTGACCGTTTTCAATTTTTTATGTCAGCTTCCACTCATCAAAGCCCACGTCCCCCATCAATATGCAGCGTCGTACCCGTCACCATCGACGCATCGTCCGACAGCAAGTAGACGACGCCTCCGGCAATGTCATCCGGCTGGATGAGCCTGCCGAGCGGCACGCTGCTTTCGAAGATCTCCTTGCGGGTTTGGTCGGAGTCCGCACCTGCTGCGGTGAACTGGCTCAGCATGCCGGTATCCGCCGGGCCCGGGTGGACCGTGTTGGCGCGGACACCGTGCTCGGCGAGTTCGATGGCGAGTCCGCGCGTGAAGCTTTCTGCCGCTCCCTTAGACGCGATATAGGATTGCAGGCCGGGACGCGGCCGTGCAGCCGAGACCGACGCAATCGTCACGATCGAGCCGGTGCCGGCCGGTTTCATATAGCCCGCGGCTTCCTTCGACAGGACGAACAGGCTCGTGGCGTTGATGTTCATGAGGCGGTGCCACTGATCGAGCGAGACGTCCGTGATCGGGGTGGCCGCCTGGGCGATGCCCGCCGCGCAGACGAGTCCGTCGATGCGGCCGGTTTTCCCGTGCATGTCGCGGAATACACCTGCCACGGCTTCCTCATCTAAAATGTCCGCGGCAAATGCCGTGAAGCGGTCGTGTAAGAGCCCCGCCATCGAGTCTTCGTTCAGGTCGATCCCGGCGACCGTTGCGCCTTCTTCCAGCAGCTTGCGGCTGATGGCTTGCCCCATGCCGCCGCCTGCTCCTGTCACGATCACTGTTTTCCCTTTCATCCTCATGCCGTTCATCCTTCCGTCGCCTTCGTCGTTTGGTTCTTGAATGCTTCTCCGATCGCGCTGCCCATCTCCCGGGTCGTGGCTGTCCCACCGATATCACGGGTCTTCACCTTGCCTTCTGCGAGCACGTCTTCGATCGCTTTGACGATCCGCCCGGCTGCCCGCTTTTCTCCGAGGTGCTCCAGCATGAGCGCCGCCGACCATATCTGGGCGATCGGGTTGGCGATGCCCTGGCCGGCGATATCGGGAGCCGAGCCGTGGACCGGTTCGAACATCGACGGGTAGTCTTTTTCCGGGTTGATATTGCCGGACGGAGAGAGGCCGAGTCCGCCGACGAGTCCTGAGCCGAGGTCGGACAGGATGTCGCCGAACAGGTTCGAGGCGAGCACGACATCGAACGACTGTGGCCGCTGGACAAAATAGGCCGCAAGCGCATCGACGTAGTACTGCTCGAATTGGAGTCCGCCGAATTCTTCCTCCACGATCCGGCGCACGTGCTCATCCCATAATTTATTCGCATGGATGACGGCATTCGATTTGGTCGCGCTCGTCACTTTTCCAAGCCCGTGTTCTTCGGCGTACCGGCAGGCGGCGCGCGTAATCCGCTCCACTCCCGTGCGGGTCATGATCGTGTTCTGGATGGCGATTTCGCCTTCTTGGCCAGCATACAGCCGGCCGCCGCTGTCGGAATACTCGCCTTCCGCATTCTCGCGGAAGATGACAAAGTCGATGTCCTCGCCGTTCGCGAGCAGGGACGGAATTCCCGGGAGCGATTTGACCGGGCGGAAGTTCACGTATTGTCGGAAGCCTTTGCGGATCGGCATGATGAGCTCCCAGATCGTCACTTCATCGGGAACACGGGCGTCGCCGATCGCCCCGAATAAGATCGCGTCGAACGTCTGCAGCGTGTCCAGCCCGTCTTCCGGCATCATCCGGCCATGCTCCAAGTAATACTCCGAGTTCCACGGGAAGGCCTGGATCTCCAACGAGAAGCCTTCTTCCTGTTCTGCTTCGCACAGAACCTTCAGGGCCTCATCCATCACTTCCGGCCCGATGCCGTCTCCGGCAATGACGGCAATCCGGTAATCAGCCATCTGTTCGCACCTCCCTGTTCAGGAAACGCAGCGCGGCATCCCGGTAGATGGCTGTCGTCTCTGCCAGCTCCTCGATGTCGACATATTCATCGATCTGGTGCGGAATCTCCCGGTCGCCCGCCCCGATCGTGACGATCGGAACCCCGTGAACATGGAGGAAGGTGCCGTCGGTTGCGCCCGGGACGCCGTTGTATACCGGCTCCTTCCCCAGCACGTGGCGGACCGCGCCGCAGATGGCCTCAACGACCGGGTCTTCTTTTGGCGTCAACGTTGCAGGACGGTCATCCAGCACGGTCAGTTCGCAGTTCACGTCCGGGTCGTCAGCCTTCAGCCCCTCAATGATGGACTTGATCTTCTCTCGCAGCTCGCCGTGGTCTTGTGCCGGAACGGTCCGGATGTCGAGCGTCATGCGGCAATGGTCGGGGATGACGTTGATCTGTGCGTCTCCTTTGACCGGTGCCTGCAGGATTGTCGGCGTGATCGACGGCCACTTCAGATACGGGTCTTCGCCGAGCCGCTCCTGCTCTTCCTTTTCCAGCTTTTCGAGTGCCGCGATCAGGCGGGCCATGTGCCAGTTCGGATTGATGCCGCTCCAGGAGATCGCGCCGTGCGCCATCTTGCCGTACATATCGACCTGGATGCGCATTGCGCCGCGCTGGGCGATGCACACCTGGTTCTCTTCCGGTTCACAGATGATCGCCCCGTCGACGCCGTCTGCCCATCCTTGCTTGATGAAGTGCTTGATGCCGATCATCATGCCTTCCTCATCACACGGGATGCACAGGATGATTTTGCCCCTAAAGTCCTCCCCGTCCTGGAGAATCGAATGCACGGCGGTGATCATGCAGGCGAGGTTTCCTTTCGTATCATTCGTTCCACGGCCGTACATACGTCCATCGACGATCTCCGCTCCGAACGGATCATAGGTCCATGCGTCACGGTTCCCCTCGGTCACGACATCCGTATGGCCCTCAAACAGCAGGGTCGGCCCCGGCTTGCCCGAGTCGATGATGCCGATGACGTTCGGCCTGCCCGGAACCACTTCCTCCACATGCGTCTCGATGCCATAGCCCCTGAGAACATCCGCCACATAATGGGCGACCTTTTCCTCATTTCCTCCAGGAACCCCTTCTCCCCGGTACACACTCTCGATCTGCACGAGTTCCCGGGTGAGCCGGATGACCGCCTCCCGGTCTCTCGTATACGATGCGTTTCCTGTATCGACTTTCACGAAATCTCCCCTTCCTTAATGAGATTGTAGTCATAGGCCTCCTGCTTCATGGCCAGGCTGAAGATGACGAATGCGACGAACGACAGAACGACCGGAATGACGACAGGATGCAGCATCCCGAATGGATCGCCTTGCGCGGCGGTCCATTGGTAAATCGCCACGTAGCTGACAATCCCGGCGATCATCGAAGCGATCGCCCCGTATTTGTTCGCCCGCTTCCAGTAAAGGCCCATGACAATCGGCCAGATAAATGCCGCCTCAAGCCCTCCAAATGCGAACAGGTTCAGGAAAATGAGCAAGTCCGGCGGGTTGAGCGCAAGTAGATAAACGATGACGCCAAGGGCTGCGGTCACACCAAAACTGGTGCGCTTGATCGCCTTGATGGTCGCATTAGGCTTGATATAGTTCAGATAAACATCCTTCACGATGGTCGAGCTGACGAGAATCAGAAGGGAATCGACCGTCGACATGATGGCCGCCATTGGAGCGGCAAGCACAATTCCTGCAAGCCATGCCGGCAGCACTTCCATGGATATCAGCGGGATGACTTTATCTCCGACGTCGATGCCGGGCAAGATCGGCCGGGCGAAGATGCCGATCAAGTGCATGTTCAGCATGATGATGCCTGTCACGACCGTTCCGATGATGAGTGCACGGTGCATAGACCGCGAATTCTTATAAGACATCGACCGGACCGCAATCTGCGGAAGGCCGACGACCCCGACTCCTACGAGGATCCAAAACGAGGATACATACGCCTTCGTAAGATTGCCGTCGGCGCCAAATGGTGTGACGAGGTTCGGATTCTCTGTGATGAGATCGGAAATGATAGCCTGCACCCCGCCGCCCGCAATGAGGACACCTACAAGCAGGACGAGCGTCCCGACCACCATGACAGCCCCCTGGACGGCATCCGTGACGGCAACTGCACGGAAGCCGCCGATTGTGACGTAAACAAGAACGGAGACAGCGAAAATGAAGAGTGCGGTGTTGTAGCTAAGGCCGGTCAACGATTCAACAAGCCGTGCGCCGCCTATCCATTGAGCCGCCATCGCCGAGAACAGGAAAATGATAATCGCCCCCGCCGATAAAATGACGACCGGTGCACTGTTGTAGCGGGCCTTCAAGTAGTCGACGAGTGTAAGCGCATCATAGCGCCGTGCCATGATGGCAAACTTCTTGCCCAATACCATGAGGACAAAATAGCCCGTCACGACTTGTGACATCGCCAGCAGTGCCCAGCCGAAGCCCATCGTGTAGGCCGTGCCGGGACCTCCAAGAAAACTCGATGCACTTCCGTAGGTCGCCACCATTGTCATGGCCAAGACGAAACCGCCGAGTTCACGGCCGCCAAGGAAGTAGTCTTTCAAAAAGTTATCGTCTGACACCTGGGCGCCTTTGCGGCTTGACCAGATTCCGATAAAGAAGATGATGACGAGGAAGACGAGCAGCGGTGCAATGACAGACCAGTTCATCGCAGTTCCTCCTCTTCATCAAATGGCACGTCCTTAAAGAAGAACGTCACTACGAAGATGACAAGCGCCGTGATCAACAGAAAACCGACCACACAACTGTAGAAGAACCAGTCCGGCAACCCGAATATGTACGAATACTCCTCCACCGGCTTTGAGCCCATCCCGTAAGCGAAACCGAACCACCAGATAAAGTTGATCAGCGCCAGGCCGCAGCCGATCAGCGCCTCGCGGTTGGCGACTTTAAATCGCCAGTCTGTATTCTCGTTCTCGTTCAATGGTATGCCCCCTTTTCATCCCCCGTTGTTCAGGCAGATGTTGATTAAACATCTAATTCTTCTATACAATCCAGTTCTCCCTTCAGAAACGACCCTTTCCGGCAACTGCGTCTCAGAATCTCCCTGACCCCGTATCCTCATCACATGAGGATACTACTCAAGACCGACAGGCCAGCCCGATATGATAGCGCTTTCAAACAAGAGTCAGAACATTCTATCGTAATCATATTACTAGGAATTGCTCTTCTGATTCCTCTGTTCAAATGTCTACATTTCTTTAAAATTGATGGACAGATTGTCTAATGGGAAAGAAATGACATCTTCACTTTAAATACATCATTTAAGAGAAACTTCATCGTTTATCTACTTATTTCTTAAGTATTTTCACCTATCATAGGTTTAGTGCAGAGAACCCGGAGGAGACATAAGATGAAAAAATGGGGATTTTTATTGATTTTTATCGTACTTCTTAGTATTACGGTCTTTGATATCGGATCTTTCTTTCGAGGTGAAAAAGATAATGAAATGATTTATCAGGGGAATTTGCTTTTAGTCAACAGTCTGTACCCCGTTCAGGCTGAAAGCATAAAATCAGATATCGTCAATTTATATGAACGCAAAGATTTGGTAAAAGGATACAGATTATTTGATCGCTCAATCTGTTTATCAGAAGAGATAGCAAGAAAATTTTCCGATATGGTTTTAGATGCAGAAAAAGATGGGATTTCCGGTTTTTTAATTACGAGTGGTTTTCGAGAATTTGATGAGCAAGCTGCACTTTTTGAAGAAATGGGTCCCGATCGTGCCTTGCCGGCAGGTTATAGCGAACACAATTTAGGCTTATCACTTGATGTGGGAAGCATCTACGGGAAGATGGAGGTGGCCCCTGAGGGAAAGTGGATTGAAGAGAACGCTTGGAAATACGGATTTATTCTGCGTTATCCAAAGAACAAAACAGACATAACAGGAATTATGAATGAACCCTGGCATATCCGTTATGTTGGTTTACCTCATAGTGTGATTATGAAGGAAAAGGATTTTGCTTTAGAGGAATATTTAGAGTATCTAAAAACGGAAAAACAAATTTCCACGACGGTAAATGGTCAAAAATATGATATCTTGTATGATTCTAGTTCGAAGAAAGTCACTATGAATGCGCAAGACAATCTTCATTATCAGGTATCGGGTAATAATTCCGATGGTATCATCTATACGATTTTGAATGATTAAACTCCAAAATCCTGCTCCCATTTCGGAAGCAGGATTTTGGAATGGGAATTGTCCCTATCTTTTCTCGCCAAAACTTATACCTTTCCACCATCAAAATCATACGCCTCCCGCTTCACCGCCAGGCTAAAGACAACGAAGGCGATAAGCGACAGGACCACCGGAAGAACGACCGGGTGCAAGCCGAACAGATTCCCGTTGGAGGAGCTCCACTGATAGATCGCGATATAGCTGGTCATGCCGGTAACCATTGAA
The DNA here is from genome assembly GCF_900101985.1 of Bhargavaea beijingensis. GTDB lineage: Bacteria > Bacillota > Bacilli > Bacillales_A > Planococcaceae > Bhargavaea > Bhargavaea beijingensis. The sequence goes on along the minus strand of NZ_FNAR01000002.1, from coordinate 64,144 downwards.
GCGATGGCACCGTATTTGTTGGCGTATTTCCAGTAAAGGCCGAGGACGATCGGCCAGATAAACGCCGCTTCCAGCCCGCCGAACGCAAACAGGTTCAGGAAAATCAGAAGATCCGGCGGGTCAAGCGCCAAGATATAGACGATGGCGCCCAGCAGCGCAGTGACGCCGAAACTGATGCGCTTGACTGTTTTGATGCCGGCCTCCGGCTTGATGTAGTTCAGGTAAACGTCTTTCACAACGGTCGATGAAACCAGGATCAGCAGGGAATCGACCGTCGACATGATGGCGGCCATCGGGGCGGCGAGCACGAGGCCCGCCAGCCAGGCCGGCAGGACGTCCATCGCAATCATCGGGATGACTTTGTCGCCCACATCGATGCCCGGCAGGATCGGCCTGGCAAATACGCCGATCAGGTGCATGTTGAGCATGATCACCCCTGTGACGACGGTCCCGATGATCAGCGCACGGTGCATCGACCGGGAATTCTTGTAGGCCATCGACCGGACGGCGATCTGTGGCAGCCCGACGACCCCCACGCCGACCAAGATCCAGAATGAAGACACATAAGCCATCCCGAGGTTGCCGTCGGCTCCGAACGGCGTAACCAGGTTCGGGTTTTCCGTTATCAGGTCAGAGATGATATTCGGGATTCCACCGCCTGCAATAATGACGCCTCCGAGCAGGACGAGCGTGCCGATCACCATGACAGCCCCCTGGACGGCGTCCGTCACGGCCACGGCCCGGAATCCGCCGACCGTTACGTAGACTAGAACCGAAACGGCGAAAATAAAGAGTGCCGTATGATAGCTGACTCCCGTCAGTGATTCGACAAGGCGGGCACCGCCGATCCACTGTGCCGCCATTGCCGAAAACAAAAAGACGATGATGGCAGCGGCCGACAAGATGACGACGGGCGCGCTGTTGTATCGCGCTTTCAGGAAGTCGACAAGCGTCAGTGCGTCGTAACGGCGAGCGAGGATGGCGAACTTCTTGCCGAGCACCATCAGGACAAAGTATCCCGTGACGACCTGAGTCATCGCAAGCAGGACCCATCCGAACCCCATCGTATAGGCGGTTCCCGGACCGCCGAGAAAGCTGGAGGCGCTGCCGTATGTCGCAACCATGGTCATCGCCAGGACGAATCCTCCGAGTCCGCGTCCGCCGAGAAAGTAATCCTGGAGAAAATCGGCATCGGCCACCTTTGCCCCCTTGCGGCCCGACCAGATGCCGATGAAAAAGATGATGATCAGGAAAATGAGAAGCGGAATAATCACTGCCCAATTCATCGCGCATCCTCCTCTTCCTCAAACGGCACTTCCGTGAAAAAGAATCGGACCACGATCGCGACGAGTACCGCTACGACCACGAAACCGAGCACACAACTGTAGAAAAACCAGTCCGGAAGTCCCCAGATATAGGTATATTCCTCAACAGGCCTGGAACCAAGGCCATAGGCGAATCCGAACCACCAGATGAAGTTGAACAGCGCCAGTCCGACGCCGATCCATGCCTCTCGGTGGGCCACCCTGAAGCGGCGATCGCCCGTTTCCTTTTTAACCATCACGTTTCCCCCTTGTCATGGCTTATGCAAGGTCCATGCATCGTTGCTCCCATTGTACAATGCCGGGACTGCCAAGGAAACGGTTGTTTTCGTCAAATCCATGCTGATTCAAGCAAAAAAATACAAAGTATGATATAATCGTATACGGACAGCCTGTCCGGAGGGCCGGCAATTTCGCCGTTCCCGTACTCATGCTTGGGATTTGACCCGGGCTTTTTCTTTTTTGCCAAGAAACTTCAAAGGGGTGGATCAGGATGGCTTTTCCTGCAAAGCAGAAAGATCAGTCGCCGTTTGTTGCAGCACGGAAAGTGGGCGAGGTGATTTCTTTCGTCCGTAACGATCATGAGGTAATCGGGAAGATTGATAAGATTCTCGAGAACTCGGTCATCGTACAGATTACGAAAGATGACGCCGAAGCGATCGGCGTGCCTTCCGACCGCACCGTCGTGTCGCACAAGAACTATCACGTCTTTGAGTAAGCTTACAGAAAACAGCGCACGGCCCCTGCTTCGGGGGCGTGCGCTGTTTTTGTTTGGGCGGATCCGCCAGGTTGAATCGGTTCCGCCCTACTCCTTAAAAATTTTGTGTATTGACCGAATTGGTATTTGTCTGTATATTGTGTCAAAGAGCTGTTCCCGGGGGTTCCTGTCTGCCCGGTTCAACCGAATACGTTTTCTTATCCAGAGAAGCGGAGGGACTGGCCCGATGAAGCTTCAGCAACCCGCCGGATTCCGGCAAGGTGCTAATTCCAGCGGACGATTGGCGTCCGGAAGATAAGGAAGGCCAACTTGTCTATAAAGCCCTTCCTGTATGTGCAGGAGGGTTTTTTATTTTTCCCGATTCCCGGCGAAAGGAATGATGATCCATGAAACTGCTTGACCGGTTAACGTCCGAAGTGCTGGTGGCCGACGGCGCCATGGGCACGCTGCTGTATTCATACGGCATCGATTATTGCTATGAGGAACTGAATGTGACCCGTCCGGATGCGGTCGCGAACATCCACCGTGACTATGTAAAGGCCGGGGCCGATGTGATCCAGACCAATACTTATGGGGCCGGCCTGTTCAAGCTTGGACGATATGGGCTCGAGGGACAGATGGAGGAGATCAACCGGGCGGCGATGCGCCTTGCGAAGGGGGCCGCTCCGGAAGGACGATATGTCCTCGGTACGATCGGAGGGGTGCGGGGCATCCAAAGTAACGGGCCCGCGCTGGAGGAGATTGTGGAATCGACCGTCCGTCAGGCGGCGGTCCTTTTGGAAGGCGATCCGGACGGCCTGCTGCTGGAAACGTATTACGACCTCGAAGAGTTGGCAGCCGTGGTCCGGAGGCTACGCAAGCTGACGGAGCTGCCGATTGTCGCGCAAGTGTCCCTGCAGGAACCGGAGAACCTTCAGGACGGCACCGCCCTGAATGACGCGTTCCGGCTATTGGAGTCGGAAGGAGCCGATGTCGTGGGGGTCAATTGCCGGCTCGGTCCGTTCCATACGATCCGGGCTTTCGAGCAGGCGGAGCTTCCGGAGCGGGCCTTTTTGTCGGCCGCTCCGAATGCAAGCCTGCCCGCGCTCCGGGAAGGCCGGTTCGTGTATTCGTCAGGCGCGGACTACTTCGGGCGCTCCGCGGTCCGGCTGCGGAACGAAGGGGTGCGGCTGATCGGCGGGTGCTGCGGGACGACGCCCGACCATATCCGGGAAGCGAAAAAACAGCTGGAAGGGCTGGCTCCGGTCACGGCAAAACACGTGGCGCCCCGCATTCCGCAGGAAATCCGGGAAGCCGATCCCCTTTCCCGTGAGCCGATCCATGAACAGGCCCAAAAAAGGCGGACGGTCATCGTCGAACTGGATACTCCCCGCCACCTTGAGACGGATGCCTACTTTCATGCCGCCCAGACGCTGTATGAAGCGGGAATCGATGCAGTCACACTGGCGGACAACTCACTCGCCTCCCCGCGCATCAGCAACCTGGCGATGGGCTCGCTGCTCAAACACCGCCACGGCGTCCATCCGCTGATCCACATTACGTGCCGGGACCGGAATCTGATCGGCCTGCAGTCGCATCTGATGGGTCTGGACGCGCTTGGCATCGCCGATATCCTCGCCATCACTGGAGACCCGGCGAAAGTCGGCGACTTCCCGGGCGCCTCGAATGTGTACGACGTCTCGAGCATGGAGCTGATCCGCCTGATCAAAGGGCTGAACGAAGGCCTGTCCTTCTCCGGAAAATCACTCCGGAAAAAGACGAATTTCTCTGTCGCGGCCGCGTTCAACCCGAACGTCAAAGTGCTGTCCAAAGCGGTCCGCAGGCTGGAAAAGAAGATCGAAGCGGGAGCGGATTATTTCATCACCCAGCCGGTCTACACCAAGGAAAAAATCATTGAGATCCACGAAGAGACAAAGCACCTCGGCATCCCGATCTTTATCGGCATCATGCCGCTCACGCATATCCGGAACGCAGAGTTCCTCCACAATGAAGTGCCGGGCATCCAGCTGTCCGGGGAAGTGCTGGAACGCATGCGGGCCTGCGGCGAAGACCGCGCGGCAGGAGCGGCGGAAGGCGTCCAAATCGCCAACGAGCTGATCGACACCGCGGCAAAGCTGTTCAACGGCATCTACCTGATCACGCCGTTTCTCCGCTACGAAATGACGCTCGACCTTTTCCGCCACATCCGGCAGATCGACCGACGAAAGGAGTCCGAATCCTATGCCGACATCACGAATTGACGAACAGCTGAACGAGCGCATCCTCCTCCTGGACGGCGCGATGGGGACGATGCTGCAGGCCGAGGACCTGTCCCCGGAAGATTTCGGAGGGGAGGCCTATGACGGCTGCAACGAAAACCTGAATCTCACCCGCCCGGACGTGATCCGGAACATCCACGCCGCCTACCTCGAAGCAGGCGCCGACATCATCTCCACCAACACGTTCGGCGGCACCCCGCTTGTCCTGGACGAGTTCGACCTCGGCGACAAGGCGGAAGAGATCAACCGGCAAGCGGCCATTCTCGCCAGGGAACAGGCCGACGCCTATTCGACGCCGGACTGGCCGCGGTTTGTCGCCGGCGCAATCGGGCCGACAACCAAAACGCTGTCCGTCACGGGCGGCACCACATTTGAAGAGCTGTCCCGGCACTTCTACGTCCAGGCCAAGGCGCTGATCGGGGGCGGCGCTGATCTGCTGCTTATGGAAACGAGCCAGGACATGCTGAACGTCAAAGCCGGCACGCTCGGCATCAGGCGCGCATTCGAAGAAAGCGGGAAGGAACTGCCTATCATGATCTCCGGAACAATCGAGCCGATGGGCACAACGCTTGCCGGCCAGACGATCGAGGCGTTCTACCTGTCGATCGAGCATATCCGGCCGCTGTCGGTCGGGCTCAACTGCGCAACCGGCCCCGAGTTCATGACCGACCATCTGCGTTCGCTGTCGGAACTGGCGAGCTCCTACGTCACCTGTTATCCGAACGCCGGACTGCCGGACCATGAGGGCCATTATCATGAATCTCCCGAGTCCCTGTCGCTGAAGCTGAAAGGCTTCGCCGAAAAAGGCTGGCTGAACATGGTCGGCGGCTGCTGCGGCACGACGCCGGACCATATCCGCGCCCTCCGCGCGGCGGTCGAAGGGCTCGAACCCCGCAAACGGCCGGAAGAGGCCCATGGCCACGCCGTCTCCGGCATCGAGCCGCTCCTTTACGACGACTCGATGCGCCCGCTTTTGATCGGCGAGCGGACGAACGTCATCGGCTCTCGCAAATTCAAGCGGCTCATCGTCGAGGAAAAGTACGAGGAAGCCGCGGAAATCGCCCGCGCCCAGGTAAAAGGCGGGGCGCATGTGATCGACATCTGCCTCGCCAACCCGGACCGCGACGAGCTGGCCGACATGAAGGCGTTCATGCAGGAAGTCGTGAAAAAAGTGAAGGTCCCGCTTGTCATCGACTCCACCGACGAACACGTCATCGAGGAAGCACTCAAGCATACGCAGGGCAAGGCGATCATCAACTCCATCAACCTCGAGGACGGCGAGGAACGGTTCGACGCGGTCATGCCCCTCGTGAAAAAGTACGGGGCGGCCGTGGTCGTCGGGACCATCGACGAAACCGGGATGGCGCTCACCCGGGAGCGCAAGCTGGAAGTGGCCCGGCGCTCCTATGACCTGCTCACGAAAAAGTGGGGCTTGGCACCCGAGGATATCATCTTCGACCCGCTCGTCTTCCCCGTCGGCACCGGAGATGCACAATACATCGGATCCGCCGCCGAAACCGCCGAAGGCATCCGGCTGATCAAACAGGAAATGCCGCGCACACTTACGACGCTCGGCGTCTCAAACGTCTCATTCGGCCTCCCCCCGGTCGGGCGCGAAGTGCTGAACGCCGTCTATCTGTACCACTGCACACAGGCGGGACTCGACTATGCCATCGTCAACACGGAAAAACTCGAGCGTTTTGCATCGATCTCCAAAGAAGAGATCGCCATGGCGGAAGATCTCCTGTTCCGGACGACCGACGAGACACTCGCGGACTTCACCGACTTTTACCGCGACAAAAAGAAGGAAAAAACAAAAGACGACATCCCGAAAACGGTGCCGGAGCGGCTGGCTTATTATGTGGTCGAGGGCACGAAGGAAGGCCTGATCCCGGACCTCGAAGCGGCGCTGCAGCTTTACGATACCCCGCTTGATGTGATCAACGGCCCGCTCATGGAAGGCATGGCCGAGGTCGGCCGGCTGTTCAATGACAACCAGCTGATTGTCGCGGAAGTGCTTCAAAGCGCCGAAGTGATGAAGGCGTCGGTGTCGTTCCTCGAGCAGTTCATGGAGAAAAAAGAGGACGATTCCGGCAAAGGGAAAATCGTGCTCGCCACCGTCAAGGGCGACGTGCACGACATCGGCAAGAACCTCGTCGACATCATCCTGAGCAACAACGGCTTTAAAGTGGTCGACATCGGCATCAAGGTGACGCCCGCGACACTGATTGATGTGATCCGCAAAGAAAAGCCGGACATTGTCGGCCTGTCCGGGCTGCTCGTCAAATCCGCCCAGCAGATGGTGCTGACCGCCCAGGACTTCAAGTCGGCGGGAATCGACCTGCCGATCATGGTCGGCGGGGCGGCACTTACCCGCCGTTTCACGGAAACGAAAATCATGCCGGAATACGACGGGCCCGTCCTGTATGCCAAAGATGCGATGCAGGGGCTGGATCTTGCCAACCGCCTTCAGGGAGGCAACCGCGATAAGCTGCTGGAAGAAATCGGACAGCAGCTCGACAAGCGCCGTGAGACCGAAGCCTACCGGGAATCGCGCGGAACCGCCGTGGCCGTTGCAACCCGCCCGGTCCGGACCGTGCGGAGCGATGTCCCCGTGATGGTGCCGACAGACCTGCGGCGCCGGATCATCCGTAATTACTCCGTTTCGCACCTCTACCCGTATGTCAACATGCGGACGCTGATCGGACACCACCTCGGTCTCCGGGGCAACGTCAACAAAATGCTCGAAGAAGGCGAGCCGCGGGCCCGCGCTCTGCTGGAACTGGTCACCGGTTTTCTCCAGTCGGGCAACCTGCGCGCCTCCGGCCTGTATCAGTTTTTCCCCGCTCAGGCGGACGGCAATGATGTCGTCGTCTATGACCCGGAAGGCAGCGGACGGGAAATCGAACGCTTCTCGTTCCCGCGCCAGGACAAGGAACCGTTCCTCTGTCTTGCCGATTACCTGAAGCCCGCGGACAGCGGCGAAATGGACTATATGGCCCTCATGCAGGTGACGGCGGGACACGGCGTCCGCGATTTTGCAGAAAAGCTGAAAGCCGACGGCAAATTCCTGGAAAGCCACGCCTTCCAGGCCACCGCACTTGAACTCGCGGAAGGCTTTGCCGAACGGATCCACCAGGAGATCCGCGACCAGTGGGGCTTCCCGGACGCGACCGACTTCACGATGCAGGACCGGTTCGCCGCACGTTACCGGGGCCAGCGTTTTTCGTTCGGTTATCCCGCATGCCCGAATCTGGAGGACCAGGCAAAACTGTTCGGCCTCCTGAAACCCGAAGACATCGGCGTCCATCTGACCGAGGAATTTATGATGGAACCGGAAGCCTCGGTCTCGGCAATCGTATTCGCGCATCCGGATGCCCGGTATTTTAACGTATAACCCGGATAGCCCGCCGGCCCTTGATGTGATGGGGTGAATTCTAAGGAGAATCGTCATTCTCGGGGGGCGGATTGTCATTCTCGACGGCCGGATCGTCACTCTCGCCTACCCCAAGTTATCCCACACGCAACCAGCACCCCTGCAGCCTCCTTCGCTGCGGGGGTGCCAGTGTTCATCAAACGACGAACCAGACATACGCATAGACGACGGCAGCCAGCACAAGTGAGCCGACGAGACAGGCGACGAACGGCTTCATACCGGCACGGCGGAAGGCACTGAAGCTCACGCCCAGGCCGAGCCCGGCCATCGCCATCGCCATCAGCAAGTACGCCAGGTCGACGAGCCGCGCGGCGACCGCTTCCGGCACGATGCCCGTTGAGTAAAGAGCGCTCACCGCGAGGAAGCCGAGGATAAACCACGGGATCGGAAGCGTCCTCCACGTGAGTGTCGGCGCCCCTTCCTCCCGTTCCCGGCGCGCTGCCCAAAAGCCGACGGCCGACGCAACGAAGACGAGCAGAACGACACGTGTCAACTTCACGACAAGCGTGTAGTCGAGGGCGACGGCACCGGCCGCGTCTCCAGCTGCCACCACGTGGGCGATTTCATGCAGGGACCCGCCGGCGAACATGCCGTACGCCTTGTCACTGAGCCCGAGGAACGGGTGCAGAAACGCATAGGAGAAGGTGAAAAGCGTTCCCATGATTGCGATGATCGCGACGCTGACCGCTGTTTCCTCCGCCCCGGACTTTTTTTGCGAGGAAACGGCGACGATGGCAGCCGCTCCGCAGATTCCCGTGCCGCATGCGGTGAGGAAACCGATCTCCGGGTCGGATTTCAAGATTTTCGCTGTTGCCCAGACCGCTGCGATCCCGACTGCGACACTGACCGCGGCTAGTATGAAGGCGGACCACCCGGCTGCGGCGATATCAGCCAGATTCAGCCGCATTCCGAGAAGGATGATGCCCGCGCGCAACAATTTCTTGGAAGCGAACGCCGTACCCGATTCCCACTCGTTTTTCACAGGGAGAAACGTGTTCCACAGCATCCCGAGCAGGATGGCGAACACGAGCGGCCCGATCAGTGAAATGTAAGGCAGGCCGGCAGCAAGCTTCGCAATGACCGCGAGCACGAGTGTCAGGCCGATCCCCGTCCAAAATCCTTTATTCATGGCTAAAGACCCCTTTCGTTATCCTAATTATAATTCCGGACAATCAATCAGTGAAATGAAGCTTTATAATAGAATTGATCAGAAAAGCTGATGGAAGGAGGGTCATGGCATGCTGCTGGAACAATTGAAAACATTCACCGAAGTGGCCGAACGGCGGAACTTCACGAAAGCGGGAGAAAAGCTGAATCTCGCACAGCCGACGGTGAGCCTTCATATCAGACAGCTCGAGGAAGAGTTCGGCACGCCGCTTTTCATCCGCAGCGGACGTCAGTTCAGTATTACCCCCGGAGGAAAGCTGCTGTATGAGCGTGCCAAGCAGTTACTTGCCCTGGCGGAGGAAACGAAAGAAGACATGATGCGGCAAAGCGGTGAGCTCACGGGCACATTGAAAGTCGCAGCCAGCTACACGATCGGCGAATCGGTGCTTCCCCGCATGCTGGAAAACCTGCTCGCCAACCACCCGAAACTCGAAGTCGATATCTCGATCAATAACACCGAGGAGGTCGAGGCGAAAGTCCGGGAATTGCGCTGCGATGTCGGGTGCATCGAAGGCACTGTCCGGCTGGAAGGTCTGTCTGCCGTACCTTTCATGGAAGACGAGCTGATTGTTGTCTGCGGACCGGGCCATCCGCTTGCGAAAAAACGTGACCCCCGGGCCGCCGACCTGCAGAAGGCCCGCTGGATCACTCGCGAGGAAGGCTCCGGCACCCGCGAACACACCGACCACCTCCTCCGCTCCCTGGGCCACGTCAAGCCACGGAGGATGACCATCGGCTCTAATGGCGGCGTCTTGCAGGCGGTCACCGCCGGTCTCGGCATCGCCGCCGTATCCGTGCATGCCGCAAAGGACGGCCTGGAGACCGGCCGCCTCGTCCGGCTGGACACCGGGCTTCCCCCCCAGCACCGGACCTTCTCCGTCCTGCACGTACCGGTGATGGCCGAACGCGCTGCTGTGGCTGCATTTTTGAGCATCTTTCAACAAGAAAGCCGATGACTCATCGACTAAAGGACAGGACATTCGGCCTGCGGAAGAGAATGATCTGAAATAGGAGGTGTTGCAGATGCGTTTGGGACTGCCTGTTCTGATCGGGCTGTCCGCCCTGATTTACATTCTGATCGTGCCACCCGAACCAGTGGGATGGAAAATCTTCGCAAAGCTGATTCCTATGGCACTGATCATTCTGTATGCGGCGACACGGCCTGGTCGGATGCCGGGAGCTTACAAGCGGATCATCACAATCGGACTGTTCGTCTGCATGATTGCGGACGGCGTCATTTATTGGTTCATCGCCGGGCTCGTGACTTTCCTGATCGGACATCTATTTTATATCGCCGCATTCAGGCGCGCCGCTGTCCGGCCGATGCCGGTCACGGCAGGTGTGCTGCTCGGTGCATACGGAGCCGGAATGGCTTTGCTGGTCGCCTTTCCCCTTCTCGCTGAGGGCGACCTGCTCGGCATCGCCGTCCTCGCCTATATGCTCGTCATTCTGATGATGGGCTGGACCGCCGTCCGCACCGGCAACCCGCTGGCCATCCTCGGAGCACTGCTGTTCATCCTCTCCGATTCGGTGCTGGCAATCGACCGGTTCACTTTCCCGATCGCCGGACGGGATGCCCTTGTCATGGTGCCGTATTATGCGGCTCAGTTCCTGATTGCCGCCAGCATCGCCCGGACGCCGGCGGTGCAGGAAGATGAGCATGCGCAAGCTTAGTGTCATCTCGGGGACGGAACATGTAATTTCAGCGGGTCATCATGAATCTTTCCCGCACCCACCCGCTCCCAAGGAAGAAATGATAAAATGATACTATTCGGAATTCATCCAACATCAGGGGGGACCTACGAGATGAAAGAAAAGCTGATCGAGCGCCTTGTGCGCTATGCGAAAATCGAGACTCAGTCCAATGAAGAAAGCACAGCGACGCCGTCCACAGAGGGACAGTGGGATCTGCTTCGCCTGCTCGAGAAGGAAATGGCGGAGATCGGCCTGACAGACATCACGCTGGACGAAAACGGCTACCTGTTCGGCACGCTTCCGGCCAACACCGAAAAGGAGCTTCCGGTGATCGGTTTCCTCGCGCATGTCGATACGGCGACGGATTACACGGGGAAAAATGTGAACCCGCAGCGCATCGACAACTACGACGGATCCGACATCAAACTGAACGAGCATACCGTCATGGCCAAAGCCGTGTTCCCGCAGCTGGACAACTACAAGGGCCACACGCTGATCACGACGGACGGCACGACGCTTCTCGGCGCCGACAACAAAGCCGGCATCGCGGAGATCATGACGGCAATGGAATACCTCGTGCAAAACCCGGACATCAAGCACGGCAAGCTCCGCGTGGCCTTCACGCCGGATGAAGAAATTGGCCGCGGCCCGCACAAGTTCGACGTCGAAGCGTTCGGAGCGGAGTACGCCTATACGATGGACGGCGGCCCGCTAGGAGAGCTCCAGTATGAAAGCTTCAATGCAGCTGCGGCCAAAGTGACATTCAACGGCACGAACATCCATCCGGGCTCCGCAAAAGACAAGATGGTCAACTCGATCCTCATCGCGCATGAGTTCCAGGCGGCGATGCCGGCGAATGAGATCCCGCAGAAAACCGACGACTATGAAGGCTTCATCCACCTCATGTACGTGGACGGCTCAGTCGAGAAAACCACGCTTTCCTACATCATCCGCGATCACAGCCGCGAAAAATTCGAAGCGAAAAAGCAGCTGCTTGAAGACACGGCGGCCAAGCTGAACACCGAGTACGGTGAAGGCACTGTCGACCTCGAGCTGAACGACCAATACTACAACATGGCGGAAAAAATCGAACCGGTCATGCATATCGTGGACATCGCATCGGATGCCTTCAAGAACCTCGGCATCGAACCGGACATCATCCCGGTCCGCGGCGGCACGGACGGCTCCCAGCTGTCCTATATGGACCTGCCGACGCCGAACATCTTCACAGGCGGCGAGAACTTCCACGGCAAGTATGAATTCATCTCGGCCGACAACATGGAAAAAGCGGCGAAAGTCATCATCGAAATGGTGAAGCTGTACGAAGAACGCGCATAAGGAGGCGGCACCGTGAAGGAAATCACGCTTGGCATCCTTGGTTCGTTATTTTTTGCAGTGACGTTCGTCCTGAACCGCTCGATGGAGCTGGACGGCGGCAGCTGGATGTGGAGCGCATCGCTCCGGTTTTTCTTCATGGTGCCGTTTCTTCTCCTGATTGTCGCATTGCGCAGGGGTCTGGGCACTTCTTTCTCTGAAATCAGGCGCATCCCGGGCCCGTTCATCCTCTGGAGCTTTTTCGCGTTCGTGCTGTTCTACGCGCCGCTGACATTTGCGGCGGCGTACAGCCCGGGCTGGCTGGTCGCGGGTAACTGGCAGCTGACGATTGTGGCGGGCGTGCTGCTTGCCCCGCTGTTCCTGGCCACCGTACCCACAAAGGACGGCGTAAAAATGGCGCGCCACCGGATCCCGCGCCTTTCACTCGGAATCTCCTGCATCATCCTGCTCGGTGTCGTGCTGATCCAGCTGCCGCATGCGGGAACCGTCGATGGCCGGACGCTTCTTCTCGGCGTGCTGCCGATCGCCGTCGCGGCGGTTGCCTATCCGCTCGGCAACCGGAAGATGATGGACGTGCTTGGCGGACGGCTCGACACCTTCCAGCGGGTGCTCGCGATGACCATCGCCTCGCTGCCGTTCTGGATATTGCTTGGCGGAATCGCTGCGGCGACGGCCGGATGGCCTTCCGTGGGACAGGTCGTCCAGTCGCTCATCGTCGCCGTCTCTTCGGGCGTAATCGCGACGACGCTGTTTTTCATGGCGACAGACCTTGCCCGGCATGATCAGGGCCGGCTCGCAGCGGTCGAAGCGACCCAGTCGCTGGAAATCGTCTTCGCCCTTGCCGGAGAGATGATCCTGCTGTCGCTTCCGCTCCCCGGCCCGGTCGCCCTCGGCGGAATCGCCGTCATCATCGTCGGCATGTCGCTGCACAGTTTTCAGACGATGCTTGCCAAGCGGAAAGCCATCGCGGAAGTTTCATAGATCAGAACTCAAAGGACCGCTCCGATCAATCCGGAGCGGTCCTTTCGCGCGGGAACTTACAGAAAGACTGCCGCGTCCCCTTCCGGTCCAACTCGGCTCCTCCTTCACACTAACGTAATGTCTAATATTAGCGATGACCCAATCCTTTCCGGCCAGATCAGGAAGCATCAAAAATACCCGCATGCAGGATGCGGGCAGCTTCAGATATCATTGCTCCACTTCAAATTCATGCTTGGTCCCGTCGCTGAACCTCAGCTCCAGGGAAAAGTCGGTGTAGTCATCAGGCAGGCTGAATGCCGAGAGCACCTTCCGGATCTCTTCCTCCTGATTGGAGGATGGGGTAAGTTCCAGCTGTCCGACGAGCGGATACAGATCGTTAAAAGCTTTGATTCCCTCTTTTTTAACGCCATTCATGTCGTCTTCATAGCCGGCCACAACTGAACCATCCGATTTGAGTTCAAGCTGGGCTTCATATTCTTCGTCATTCGTATACTCAACTTCAAGCTCAAACTCCGTATAGTCCAGTGACTCCATCTTCTTTCTCATCTCGTTCTGCCCGGTTCCATCAGAGGCCCGGGATTTCACAGATGTCTCGCCGCCCGTCCCGGCCGTTGCTTTCTCACCTGAATTACCCGTCTCCGTTGACTTGGTTTCGGCCGCTTCCACTTCTTTCTCCGGCAGGATTTCCTCCGCCGTGTCCGAACCGCACGCCGCCAATGCGAGCGACCCGGCTATGATGACCGGGAAAGCATAGTTTCTCTTCATCTTGCTCCCTCCTTCTGTCCCTTGCTACTCGCATTCCCGGTGAACGGGCATGCTACACATGGACTTTGGGAGGAATCCGAATTTACAAGCAGTGAAAACGGATCTGCCGGGGGGCAAATAGGCCCCATTCCGGCCAACTCGCACACAATATAGAACACACGTTCTCTTTTATGGTATAATAGATGAGCAGAACTTGTCCGGACGGCATTCCCCGGGGAGGGGGTGATGCTATTGACCGTCGCCGAAGCGGCCGGATTGATCATTCAGGTGGCCGGCGCCATCGTCGGCCTGCTGACGCTTGTCGTGACACTGATCGTCGCCATCAGCAAAAAAGAATAGCCGTCCCCCTCGGCCAAGGTTGGGACGGCTCTCGTCGTATCCGCCTGCCCCGTCCGGGCACAGGCTGCACAGGGGCCGGATGTTCGCGCATCCGGTCCTTTTCGTAGTTCCTCTTTCTTATGCCATTATACCTTATCGGCACGGCTGCCTCAAGAAAACCCCGGTTTCTGAAACGCGCGGTCAGTCGCGGTCATACGGCCCGAGAATCTCAAGCGCTTCTTCCGTGATTGTGGGATCGATCGCCTTGTCGAAGTCGATCTCGCCTGAGATGGCGCCTGCCGCCTTGTAATGCTCATACTGCTCGCGGATGTTATCGACGAACATCTTGCCGTCAGGGTCAAGGCCGGTCACCTGCACCTGTTCCCACATTTCCGGGTCCTTCAGCGCTGTATGCTTCACCATGATGTCGATGATCTCATCCTTGCCTTCACCCTTCTGGAACGCATCATTGTAGTCTCGCAATCCCTTCAGGTAGGCGAGCATAAATCGGAGCGAGATGTCTTTTTCCTGTGTCATGAACTGAGGCGAGCCGAGCACCATGGCCACTTGTGTATCCGGTGCGAACTCGGTCGCATCCCGAAAGCGTTCATGCATTCCCTGAAGGACCCCTTGGGCGATCAACGGCTCGATGCTGAGCGCCATGTCAACCGTTCCGTTGTCCACCGCTCCGAGCATGCTGCCGAAGTCGGCGATCAGGACGAACTCCACGTCTTCTTCCGTGAAGCCGGCATGCTCCAGCAACTTATCGAAAAAGTAGCTGTCAATCGAGTTGCGGGACGAGACGGCGATTTTCTTCCCCTTGATGTCGGCATATTCCTCGATGCTGCTGTCCACACCCCTGACGAATGTAAAGTACGACTTGCCCGGGACGTTATGGCCTTTGTCGGCGATGATCCGGACATCGATGCCCTGGGCGATGGCGTTAAAGAACGAGGCGGTCGACACGCCGCCCGCTATATCAACTTCGCCGGCAGCGACCGCAGGCAACATCTCGTCACTATTTGCGAACTGGGCAAATTCCACATCGATGTTGTAGTCCTCGAAATACCCTTTTTCCTTGGCGATATAGAACCCGGCGCCTGATGCCGCACCGTCTTCCGCAATCGTGACCGTCACGCGCTTTTCAAGCGGTGCCAGGTCACCGGACGGATGCTCCCCTTCCGGCGGATCCGCAGTCTCCTTCGGCGGTGCCGGTTCTTTCTGTGTACAGCCTGCCAGAAGCAGAAGCGCTGCCGCTGCCGCGGCAAATCCGGCTTTCCATTGATGCTTACCCACGGTTGATCCCCCGTCTCCCTCTGTTTTCCTCATGCCAGTGGACCTGTTCGAATAGCCGAATTCTCAAATTTGCGCACAGAAAACTCAAGTCACCCTCTCGACCGCTGCACTTCGTCCTGCAGATGCTTCAGCACCCGGACAAACTGCTCCGCGACGCCCGGGTCGGCACGGATGGCCTCCATCGTTCTCGGCCTCGGCGCCGCTACCCGGATTTCTTCTGAAATCCTCCCCGGCTGAGCGCTCATGAGGAGGATCCGGTCGGACAAAAGGAGCGCTTCGTCGATGCTGTGCGTGATGAACAGCACCGTCTTTCTCGTCTCCGCCCAGATCTGCAACAGCTCTTCCTGGAGGATGAATTTGTTCTGCTCATCGAGGGCGGCAAACGGTTCATCCATGAGCAGGATTTCCGGGTCGTTTGCAAATGCCCTGGCAATGCCGACCCGCTGCTTCATTCCCCCGGACAATTCCTTCGGGAAACGGTCGGCAAACGCCAGCAGCCCGGTTTTCTCCAAGTAATAATCGGTCCGTTCCTTTACGGTCTTTTTAGGGAACTTCCGCATCTCAAGCCCGAACGCGACATTGTCCCGTACCGTGAGCCACGGGATGACCCCCCGCTCCTGGAACACCATCGACTGAAGCGGCCGATCCTCCTTTTCGCGGGCGATTTCGTATCCGCCGGCACTTGGCTGCTCGAGGTCCGCCAGAATCCGGAGAAGCGTCGTCTTGCCGCAGCCGCTCGGGCCGACCAGGCAGACGAACTCCCCGTCCATGATGTCGAGCGTCACATTGTCGAGCGCAGTGATGCTTTCGCCCTTCTGGTAGAACACCTTCGTCAGATTGCGGATCCGGATTTTTACGTCATCCTTCATCCCGTCACCTCCATCTCAGGATTTTCCGCTGGAGCCCGCGCAGCAGGAGCGAGAACAGATAACCGAAAAATGAGATCAGGATGAGTCCGACGTACATCTCCTTCAGCAGGAATGCCTTATAGGAAGTCCAGATCAGGAATCCGATCCCCGATACCGACCCCATCATTTCTGCCGCGACAATCGTCAGAAGGGCGATCGCCTGGCCCATCTGGATTCCTTCCAGCATGACCGGGAGCGCGCCGGGAAAGGCGATCTTGAGAAAGTAGTTTTTTGAATCGGCCCCGTAGTTTTTTGCAAGGTCCATGTGAATCGGGTCGATGTTCATGACGCCCGCCGCGGTGTTGATGACGACCGGGAAAAACACGCTTCCCGCAATGGTCACGACCTTCGACAGGTCGCCGATGCCGAACAGGATGATGATGATCGGCAATAGCGCCAATGTCGGAATCGGCATGAGCGCCATGATGATCGGCTGGACGAAATGCCGGATCGGCGAGTAAAGCCCCATCAGGAGGCCGATGACCACACCGGGAATGACCCCCAGAAGGAAACCGCCGAAGATCCGGTAAAGCGAGACTCCGACATGTGTGAGCAGTTCCCCGCTTGCCGCCAGGTTCCAGAATGTTTCAAGGATCGCCGTCGGCGGCGGAAAAAATCTCGGATCGAGGACGGCTGTCCGGGACAGCATTTCCCAGAGGAGCAGCATGAAGATCGGGGAGGAGACGGTGAGGAGCTGTTTCATCCGTTCCTTCAACTGCCGTTTTTTCCATTCGGCCCGTTCGACCGCGACCGGGTTATGGTCTGATGCCATGCGCCTTCACCCCTTCCCGTACAGGATATGAGCCCGCCCGGGTGAATGTCTGGGCACCAAAAAACCCGCCCCATCAAGTGAGGCGGGCAGCGGCTGTCCGGCTGCACACCCAGGCCGACAGTCGATCCGGAGCCGGCCGTTGCCGGTCTCCTTAAGTCCAGATCAGCCAGATAAGAAATCCCGTGATAAAGAACGCATCCGCAATCGCCAAAAACAGGCGCAAGTCCCGTTTCCGCTTCCTTTTCCATACCGACGTTTTCTGTTGGGGCATGCTGTTATGCAGGCTGACGGCAAACAGGGCCACCGACAGCGCTTTGACGAGCAGGTTGCCGGTCACGATCGACGCCAGCATATAAAACAGCCACCTCCGGCTGAAATTAAAGGCAAGCGAAAGCGTCAGCAACGGAATGCTGTCCTGTTTGATGGCAAGGTCCTCAGCGGGCGAAAGCTCGGCAATCCCCCTCGCTTCTTCGGGCTGATCGTGGAGATAACCGAGATTGAGCCACAGGACAACCAGGCAATAGAGCATGATCAGGAACTCGTCGAATACACCGGCCATTTCACTCATCTCCGTCTCTCACCAAGAAGATTCGCTTCTCCCTGCGGATGAATGTTTTAAGCGCGGCACAAAACCGCGTCTGTCCCTATCATGGCCGCCGGAAGGGTCTCTTAGACTCTATACCCGGATTTTTATTCCACTTATCCTTGAAACATCAGGTAAGAGGCGACAAAATAACCGATGATGATCAGGACGGACGGCACGATATAGGTACCATGGGACGCCGTCTTTTTCCTGGCGATCGCCAAAAGAAGTACAGCCGAAAGTGACATGACGACAAGCGCGGTGATCCGGTGGGACGGATCAGCCGCGAAAAGCACCGGCCCTTCGCGATAAAACAGATCGGACAAGAAAATGATCAGCATGTTGAACATGTTGCTCCCGAGAATCGATCCGAGCGCCAGATTGACATTTTTCGCACGGAGCGCCACAAACACCGAGACGGCTTCCGGAAGGGAAGTGGTCGCGGCAATCAGGAAACTGCCGACAAAGCTCGAGCCGAGACCGGTGATGATCGCAATCCGGTCTCCCATCACCGACAGGACTGTTCCGGCACCCATGATCAAAAGCGCCGCAAGGGAAAAGCCGATCACTGCACGTCGGACGGTGATGCCTCCGCCATCGTCCGGAAGCACGGCCGCTTCAGGTTCAGGCATGGAAGGCGCAGCTGCTGCACTTTTGGAAATACGCCCGACCATGCTGACTCCGATTACATACAGCACAACGAGCACAATCGAATCCAGGCCGACGCCGAACAGTTCCCACTGCGGATGGAACTGGAGTGACAAATACGTCACCGCCATGAGCACCAGGCCGGTGCCCGCCGTGTAAAGGTGGTTCCGGCCGGCAAGCTCCAGCAGATGATGCCTGCGGTAGGCAAGGTCAAAGCAGGCAAAAATAAACAGGTTGAACATATTGGATCCGA
This sequence comes from Bhargavaea beijingensis, assembly GCF_900101985.1. Classification (GTDB taxonomy): domain Bacteria; phylum Bacillota; class Bacilli; order Bacillales_A; family Planococcaceae; genus Bhargavaea; species Bhargavaea beijingensis. The sequence continues at coordinate 45,689 of NZ_FNAR01000002.1, read as the reverse complement.
CAACGTTCCCGATCGCAATGTCGGGGTTGCCGATCAGCACCGCGGATACACTGGTCGTCATTTCGGGGAGCGATGTCGCTCCGGCAAGAAGCAACGTCCCGACAAGAAGACCGCCCATCGCCGTTTTCGTGCTGAGCACATCCGCATAATTGGACAGCTTGATGGCCGCAAACACCGTGACGGCGGCGGCCAGGATAAACCAGACAAAAGCCATTTAGTTTTCGTTCCCTTCCTCACACGCTGCTTTGCCCGAAACTCCCGAAAGCAGCGCGTCCAGATTGCGTTCAAACCGGAGATCCGCCTCCGGCCTTCGTTTTTTCGGCCCCTTCATACGACCGCCCGCATCCCGCACTTTTTTCGAGACATAACGGCTCATCAGCAGGGCATCGATATTGTCTTCCGTGTAAAGCCGGCCGTTCTGGTCGATCGGCCGCCCGCCTTTGGCGAGCGCCATGGCGGCAAGGCCATAGTCCTGCGTCACGACGATGTCCCCCGGACTCACCCGGTTCACGAGGAGAAAGTCCACCGCATCCGCACCTTTTGAAACGATGACTGTTTCCGCGCCGTCCCGGTGCATTTCATGGGCCGTATCACACAGCAACGTGACCCGGATGCCGTGCTTCCCTGCCGTGCGGATCGTTTCGTCCACGACGGGGCAGCCATCGGCATCTACAAGAATTTTCATCGTCCGTCCTCCGTTTCCCCGCCGGCAAGCCCGGCAATCCGATGTATGACGGATTCCGCATCATCCGGCAGGCGCACCGTGAACAGATGGTCCGCCTCATCTTCCGCCGGGGCGGCAACCGGAAAAGCCGCTTTCTGGCGGTCAAGCAATTCATCGAAAGTGAGGCTCACCCGGAAGATTTTCGTGCTTCGTCCGCTTTCCCTGATGCGGATCCTCAGATGGTCTTCAGGAATATTGAAAAAGACGAGAACCGTCGTGAAGCCGTGTTTCCTGTAATCATCGAGCCACTGCATCCGCGCTTCCCGGCCCGGATCCGGGTGGGAGACAATGAGATGGAGGCCCGTGTTCCGGGCCGCGTGCTCGACCAGAGTCTGTGTAAGGGCGTATTTGACCGTGTTGGGTCCCTTGGACGGCAGTAGCGCCGGATAATGCCGGCTGAGAAATTCCGCCTGCAGATCCTGGTCGATCACGACCGAGTCGGCAAGCACTTCGGCAAGCCGATTTGCAAACATGGTCTTCCCGCTATGAGTCTTCCCCACCGTCATGATGGCCAATCTCATGCCGGCCGCCCCCTTTCCGAATAGTTTCAAGATAGCACAACGGACTGCCGGACGCATTCCGGAACCCGAGTCGGGTAAGGTATACTAGCGATATGATGAATCTGACACAAGAACAAAAGCGTCAACTGAATAGCTACAGCATCTACATCGGCGAACCTGCCCATCCCCTGTTTACCCTGAAAGCGCTGAAATCCGACCCGGAAAGCGCATTGCGGATCGTGCGCGCCATCAGCGGGACGGACAACTCGGCCGTCGCGGCCTCGTACTTCAGCAGGCGGATCGGCATGTTCACGGCGATGCAGCTTTATACGCTGATCATTTACGAAGAAATCTGGGATGGGCCGGAAGACGCCCTCCAATTCGGCGCCGCCGAGGAATACGGCAAGCTTTCCGTCAGCCTGTTCCTTGATGGCGGCGACTACGTGATGGTCGAACAAGCGGAACGCCCGAAAATCGTCCGGAACCTCCTGCGGGCTTATGTAGAAGAGGTGTCCGATACACTCCGGACGGTTTCGGCCGCTTCGTCGCTGACCCATTGGGAGAACATGTTCGGCTTCCTGCTCTACCATCTGCATGTGCTGTTGTCGGACCCGGGAACCGCGCCTGACGCAGAGGCCGTCATGGACATCCTGAAAGACGGCCGGACATGGGAGGGTCTTGCAAAGGAATCCCTTTTCGCCAAGTATCTGCGGGGGTCGCGGCCGTCTCTCCTTCTCAATACGACCGTCCGCACGACGTGCTGCCATTCAAAAGACGTACCGGGTCTGATTCAGTGCGGCTACTGCCCGCTGAAGCAATAACCCTCAAAAAAACAAAGAAGCTGCGGGGATCCGGATGATCCCTGCAGCTTTCTTGTTTTATCCGAATAGCTTCGCGAAAAATCCCTTTTTCGGCTCTTCCGCCGAAGCGGCCTGAAGGCTTTCCTGCTTTTCACGGTCTTCCTCGATCTGGATCAATACTTCGTCCAGCACTTTCTTCATGAGCTGGACTTCCTGCTTAAGGGACTGGTTTTCCTTGATGACGGCATCCGCCTGTTCTTTGGAAATTGCCGGCTCTTCGGGAAGGTTCTTGTTCAGCTCACTGACCATCTCGCGGACTTCACGGATTTCCTTGATCTCTTCTTCCTGCTTGGCCGTGTTTTCAGCGAGTGCCTGATGGATCCTGTCGTTTCCTTCCACCTGGCTTTTCGCCATCGTCATGAGAAGTTCTTTCAGCTGCTCGTTGGCCTGCTCCTGCTTCTCAAGCTTTTTCAGGAGATTGATGAACGTTTCCGGGGTGGCCGGGATGTTTTCCTGTCGTTCCACGACCAGGCCGCCGAACCGGTCCAGCAGGACGTCTTCCACTTCACGGTAGTCCGTCCGCTTCATGCCCCTTTCGCGCTGGGCGTTGATCACTTCCTGGATGGTCCTGATGCGTTCGATCTGCTCCTCGTTGTACATGCGGCCGTGAACGAAATCCTGCTCCACGTCCCCAATGAGCCCGCGATCCTCCCAGTTGCGCAGGGTGTGCGACTCAATGTTGAATTCCTTTGTAACGTCTCCTATGTATTTAACCAAGGGTCCTGCTCCTTCCGGTTGATTGCTTATGTTAGGCATTCTCCATCTCCCATTGTAGCACGGAACCCGGTTAATGTTAGGGATGAATCACTCTAATGTTAGGATGATGAAGACGGGCGGGCAAGTGCGTCCAAATTTGAGGTTGGTGCTTTGAACCCTCGCCCATTGCCTCCGCATCCCTTCCCTTTACCAAAAGGTGCCGTTGACAAAGTCCTCATTTCCGTTCCGGTTTGCAAACACACCGTCCGTGCAGGTTTCATCCATTCTTGACATGCCGGGCGCACAATAAAAAAGGCGCCTCTTGGGCGTCTTTTTGTCAGGATTCAGTAAAGCGAGTTATCCTCTTGCAGGAGGATAGCCAAAACCAGATAGATCAAAGGCGAAAGAGGAACGAACAAGAATAATAATCTGATCATGATAGGCCGGATTCCTAAGTGATCTCCGATGCCTCCACAGACACCAAATAATACCCTGTCACTCTTAGCTCTCATTAACTCCCGTTTCATTTTGGATCCTCCTTTAACACTAAGATGCCGACGACGCCATTTTGTGCATAAGCCCCTTCATTTCTAAGTTGTTCTTAGGTTGTTCCTGGATGGCTCGATTATGATATACACCATTATACCTATAATCGTTTAATTGGATTCGTATATCTCACTCTATTGACGGACGGGATCGACCGCAAATAGAATGAGCCGGTCAGCAAAGTCATTCTTGCAGAAAACAAAAGCAGGCGGAGAAAAAACGAGTTGTTTTTCCTCCGCCTGCTTCATTTTTGGGGACTTATTGGAGAGTCCCGTTCTGGCTGGTCTGTTCTTATTCGATCGGGCCGTTCCAGTCGCCCATTCCCGGTGCCACACGGATCAGGTTCTTGCGTCCGAATGTTTCGAGCGTGTCGCATGCCATGCCTGCACGGCCGCCGGAGCGGCACATGATGTAGACATCGCCTTCTTCCGGGATTTCATCCATACGCTTGTCGATCTGGCCGAGCGGGATGTTTTTGGCTCCCGGCGCGTGGCCTGCCGCGAACTCATCCGGCTCACGGACGTCGATCAGCGTGACCGGGCCTTTATCTGCAATTTCCAGATATTCTTCGTTCGTAATGGTCTTCACCGGCGTTTCCTCCTTGTCAGTTGTTTTTCCGCCTTTGCGGACGTAATGCTTCAGTACGTCGCCTTCTTCGACGAGTTCCAGGTATTCATGACCCGTATTTTTTGCCCACATGGGAATGTCCGCGATTGATCCGCGGTCGGTCACCACCACTTCCAGTATTTCTCCGGCCGACAGCTCTTCAATCGCTTTTTTCGTCCGGACGACCGGCATCGGGCACCCAAGCCCTTTTGCGTCCAATGTCTTCGTCACGTTTTCCATTTCTACATTCCCTCCTGAGGCTTCAATTAATCTTTTTCTGTAATCCCTGATCAGAACGTCAATGTGATATCGGCATCTTTTGCGTAACCGAGGAATGTCACCGCGCCGCCGACTTCCGTGCCATCCGCGAAGTCTTCTTTCTTAAGTCCCATGACGTCCATCGTCATCTGGCAAGCGATGAATTTGACGCCCATTTCCTGCGACATGCCGACAAGTTCTTCAATCGACGGAACATTCGCGTTCGCGAATCCTTCCGCGAAATGTTCCTTGCCTTCCGGCATAGGAAGCTGCTTCAGGCCTTCTTTATGAATCAGGTTCAGGCCTTCGAACGTGAAGAAAATCTCGACTTCCCCGTCTGTTGCCGCTGCCGCGGTTGCGATATTGAATACTTTGTAAGCGTCGAATAGACCGCCGTTCGATGCGATGATGGCTACTTTCATAATTGAATTCCTCCTAGTATACGGTTACCTGTACGGGTATATTTTCATTTAAAAAACATCGGTTACAGCATTTGCATGAACAGGTCGCGCCAAATATTGACGGCTGTCGCAGCAATGAGAATAGCGAGAATCCATTTAAGGACCTTCGTATTCATCTTCTGGCCGGCCTTTGCCCCGAGCGGTGCGGCAATCAGGCTTGCCACGATCATGACAACCGCCGGCCAAAGCAGGACCTGACCGGTAAACACCTTGCCTGCAGTGGAGCCGATCGATGAAATGAATGTGATCGCAAGCGATGTCGCGATGGTCATCCGTGTCGGGATGTTCAGCACCGTCAGCATGATCGGCACGAGCAGGAAGGAACCGGCCGCGCCGACGATGCCGGCTCCGATGCCCACAATAAATGCGAGCACTGCCGCCAGCGGCACTGAAAACGATACGTCTTCAGCCGGCATGTCCGGAACTTCCTTTTTCGGAATGAACATCATGACTGCGGCAATCGCCGCAAGGACGCCATAAACGACATTCACTGTGAGTTCGCTCATGCCGGAGGATCCGAATCCTCCGATGAAACTGCCGGCCAGAATGGCCGCGCCCATGACAATGATCAGTTTTTTATTCAGATAGCCGCTGCCGCGGTAAGCCCAGACCCCGCCGATTGTCGCGAAGATCACCTGTACTGCGCTGATACCGGCGACTTCATGGGCCGTGAAGGCCGCAAAACCGAGCATTGGCGGGATATAGAGAAGCATCGGGTATTTGATGATCGACCCGCCGATTCCGACCATGCCGGAGATGAACGAGCCGGCAAACCCGATCGCGAACAGAGTCAGGATCAGCGGCAGTGTCAGTTCTGCGCCGCTCACCCGTTGTAGGCTCCCATGCCACCGCGGACGTTCACGACGTTCTCAAAGCCGTCTTTCTTGAGAATCCGCGCTGCCTGCGCACTTCTCATGCCGCTCTGGCAAATCACAACGGTCTCTTTGGACTTATCCAAAGTACCTGTCTTTGACGGCAATGTGTTCAGCGGGATGTTTTTGAATTCTTTGATGTTGCGGGCCTTGTATTCCGCAGGGGTACGGACATCGACAAACTGCACCGACTTGTCGCCGAGCTTGTTTTTCAGCCCCGCCGCATCAATGGTCCTCACGCCCTTCGCCGGCATCATCCGCCATGCGAAAAAGGCGACGATGATCAAAATGATCAGCCATTCCATGGTGATTCGCTTCCTTTCTATACTCTACGCCGGCTCAGCTCGACTTGACGAGCAGGTCGATCGCTTCCTGGACTTTGTCACTGGTATCTTCCCCCGACTCGATGCTTTCACGCACGCAAGCCTCGAGATTGGTGCTCACGACCACGCCGACGGTCCGGTCGATGGCACTCTTGATCGCCCGGAGCTGCATGACGACATCCCGGCAGTCCCGGCCTTCCTCCATCATTTGAAGGATACCTTTCACTTGACCTTCCACTCGCCGCATCCGGTTTTTGACTTTCTGATCGTATTCCATCTTTTTTCTCCTTTCCGGACCGTCCAGCCCGGGCGGTCGGGGTTTTACTTCACTGTATCATAACCTTTTCGTTCATACGCGCCGAATCCTCCTGCCATGTGGGAGACTTTATCAAAACCGCGTGCTTTCAGGATGCTGGAAGCAATCGCAGATCGCGCGCCGCTCTGGCAGTGTACAAGCAGTTCCTTGTCACGCGGCAGCTCTTCATCCCAGAGATGGCCGAGGAAGTGATGGGTTGCGTCGGACATATGCCCGCCTTCCCATTCGGAATCGTTCCGGACATCGAGGACATAAGTGTTGTCGTCTTTTTTCGCTTCCACGAACTCTTCGACGGTCAGTGTGTCGTACGAATCTGTACCGGATGCGGAAATCGCGGTTTCCGGACGGACAAATGCTGTGATCCGGTCCAGGTGGATCGACTCGAGCGCTTCCCGGATTTCCTCTTCCTTGCCCTCTTCGGCGATGATGAGAAGCTCCTGATCGTAACCGATCAGCCAGCCCGCCCAGTTGGTGAAGGATTTGTTGAACGGAATATTGATGGAGCCTTTGACGAGCGATTGTCCGGCATCTTTTGCAGGGCGTGTATCCAACACGAGTGTGCCTTCCTGCCCGCGGAGGCGGTTGAATTCCTGTGCGTCTTCAAGGATCCGGATATCTTCCCCGTTCAGGAGCTCAGGCCCTTCCTTGTTCACTTTCTTCATCATGGCGAAGTATTTCGGTGCTTCCGGCTGGCCGTCCAGCAGCTGCTTTACAAACTCCTCACGGTCATTTTCCTTCATCGCCCAGTTAAACTGTTTTTCATAGCCGACAGTCGTGAGGGGAACGGCGCCGAGCGACTTGCCGCATGCGGAACCCGCGCCGTGGCCCGGCCAGACGATCATATGGTCAGGGAGCTCTTTGAACTTCTGGACCGAATCAAACATCTGGACGGCACCTTTTTCCGCGGTGTCGGCGATGCCTGCCGCTTTTTCAAGCAGGTCGGGACGTCCGATATCGCCGACAAAGACAAAGTCACCCGTGAAGATGCCCATCGGTTCCGATGCGCCGCTTCCGCGGTCCGTCAGGAGGTACGAGACACTTTCCGGCGTGTGGCCCGGTGTGTGCATGACTTTAAAGTCGATGTTCCCGATCGAGAACTTATCTCCGTCCTTCAGAAGAACCGCATCGAGCCCGTCCGTATATTGGTAGCTCCAGTCTTCTCCGCCCTCACCAGGCAGGTATAGCTTGGCGCCGAGGTCTTCGGCCAGTTGGCGGGCGCCGGACGTGAAGTCGGCATGGATATGTGTTTCTGCGGCAGCCGTAATGTTCAGGCCTTCTTTTTTGGCGCGCGCGATAATTGCCTCTGAGTGACGGGGCGGATCGATGACGATGGCTTCCCCCGTGCGCTGGCAGCCTACAAGATAGGCGTATTGAGCAAGACGTTCATCAAAAAATGATTGGAAAAACATATTCAGCTTCATCCCTCTCGTTTTTATACCCCATCGGGTATTTAGAATATACCACTGGGGGTATTGATCCGTCAATAGGAATGTTTGCCGTATATCACCCGGTCTTATTTCCCACTTTGTTTTCCATACCCGTTCGGACAAAAAGCAACAGGCCCCCATGGGAATTACCGGGGGCACATTGCTCGTCATTTCTCACCATCCACGAATTTTCCGTGGTCCGGGACCGCTTTTTCTTTAAAGTGCTCCGCAAGGTTGGCCAGTTCATTCTGCAAGTACTCTCCCGTGACCGGAACACCGTGTCCGGCGAGCGCTGCCTGCGGCTGCAGCTGGGCAAGTGCCTTTACCGACTGCTCGGCAGATTGCCAATCGGGAGTCAGATAAACCGGCGGACCGCTGACCTCAAGTTCTTGGGTCATCACTTTGTACAATGAATCCTGCTTTACGGTGACGAATGCATCGCCGGCAATCAGCGAACCATCAGATTCGCGGAAAAGTGACACATGTCCCTCGGTGTGTCCCGGCGTGTGGATCCAGCGCCATCCGTCCATATGCGGCACCGTACCGTCAGAAGGCAGTTCATGCGCCCTCGAACCAATATCGATCGCCTCGTGCGGGAACATGCTGGACATTTTCGCCACCATGCCGCCTTCCACGGTCATATCCGGGTCGGGATAATCCTTTTTTCCCGTGATATACGGGAGCTCGAGCGGATGGGCATAGACCGGCACGTCCCACTTTTCGAGAAGATCGATCAGGCCGCCGATATGATCAAAATGGGCATGCGTCAGGATGATCGCCTTCGGCGGATTGCTGTCGCCAAAACGGGCAGCTGCAGCCTCCATGACCTTGCCGCCGGATTTCGGCATGCCCGCATCAATCAGTACCCACTCCTTCCCGGCGCCCGGCTTTCCGTAGAAAATGACATTTACAATCTGATTGGTATAGCTGTACAGATCTTCCCCGACCGGGATGCCATCTCCGCTGTTCACTGATGTGATCGGCTGAAACCGCTCGGTTGACGAACTTCTTTCCATATCCATCGGTGATCCCTCCTGTGATGAAATCACCTTATTCATTCCCGTTATGGGGCGGATTAATCTATCGGGAGCGGTAGGCACGGACGGATAACTTGATGGAGACGTAAAACGATATCGCCGCCGCTCCGTAAAGGATACCCATGAAGATTCCTGCGGGCAGGTCACCCCTGTGGCTGATGAACACGGATAGGATCAGGCCGATGAAGGTAGCGACTGTCGGCACGAACGCCGGCGGAATCGGAAAGATATTTTTGAGCAGTTGTGTAGCGATCAGCACCAACGGAACGGCAAGAAAGATATCCCAGATGTTCGTGGTGATTTCCGGAAACTCCGTCACGGCAAGAATCTCCTCCTTTATGGATTCCTTGTCATTATGCTCAAGGCCGATCCGTCGCATTCATCTGAAGGGGACAACAAAAGCGCCGGCACTCCCGAAGGAGTTACCGGCGCTACAGTGGCCAGGCAACTTAAGTTGATTCGGACCCGTCGGCGGGTTATTGGCCTTCCTCCAGGTTTTGCTCCATCTCCTCAAGTGCGTCCGGGAATACAACCTCGTCAAACGATTCTCCGGTTGCCGCATCGTTTAATTCAATGATCACGCGATAGTTCTCGGGATCCTCCCCGTTGAAAAGCTGATAATACGACCCGGCAAGCCCAAGGCCAAACAGGGAAAAGCCGTCCAATGAGTTCTCGAACTGCTCCCGATCCACCGTCACGGTGAACGTTTCAAATTTCTGATCGTGGGAGATCTCCCGGATCGATGGAAAATCCTCTCCACCTTCAAAATCCGCGATCGATTGCTCAAGTGCTTTGGAGAGTTCTTTCATCATTTCTTTGTGTTTTGCTTTGGACATCTTATAGGTGACCGATCCGTCCCTGTTGAGGACAGCCTCTCCTATCCCCTCTTCTTTTGCCTGCTTGATGACTTGGTCCATGTCTTCCCCCTCAAAAAATGCAGCGGGGATGGTGACTTCCACGTTCACCAGGCCTTTGTCCACGACTACTGCTCCATCCTTATCCGAAGCCGTTTCTTCAGCGGCGGGCTTCTCGTTATTCCCGCCCTCCGCCTTCTCGTTTTCCGGTTGTTCCGCACTGCAACCCGCAAGCAGCAGAACCAGCATCAAAAACCATTTTCTCATGTTGTGCCCCCTAGGCTGTTTCTATCATGATTACTCTATCATAAAGTGCATGCACCAAAAGATCCCTGCAGAGCTCTGCAGGGATCCGCTATACGCTTTAATGGGCCACCGGCAGCAGATGTGCGGATGCAAGCCGGTTCCGGACCATGACGCCAAGAACTGCCGCGGCCACTGCTTTGATGCAGTCTGTAAGGATGAACGGCAGCATGCCTCCTGCAAAAGCGCCTGTCCAGGACAGGTTGCCCATGAACTTTAGCCATAGGGTGCCGATTACGAGAATCATCAGTGCCCCGATGATATTCGCCGTAACTACCGCCGGTGCACGGAATCCCCCTTTTTCCGAAATCCATCCGATCATAAATGCCACCGGTATATAACTCAGGATGTAGCCGCCCGTCGGCCCGAGCAAGATGCCAAGACCGGATTTCATCCCGGCAAACACCGGGACGCCGATTGCACCGATCAGGACATACAATGCAGCAGCGAGCGTCCCATAGCGTTTGCCGAGTATCGTCGCGGCAAGCGCAAGTGCCAACGTCTGTGCCGTAAATGGCACCGGCGGAATCGGAATGATGATTTGTGCCCCGATTCCCATGATTGCCGCGAAAAGGGCGGCCATAATCATCATTTTCAATCGCTCATTTCCCATCTGTTTCTCCTCCAATTTGGTAAACTTGCTTTCCCCTTAAGTTGACTGAACTTATCATATATAATGAAAAGACCATCAGTCAACCCGAATCGGAGGAGGAGTTAACGATCACTATTCATGGGCATGAAATATACGGAGCGGTCATCGACGGGGAGACCCGATGCCGCCATTACCACGGCGAGGCCGACCGGATTGCAATCAAGTTTTTCTGCTGCGGCAAATGGTTCCCCTGTCACGCCTGCCACGCGGAGTCCGGCTGCGGCAGGCATGCGGTCTGGCCGGCAGAACGGTTCTCCGAGAAGGCCGTCCTCTGCGGCGCCTGCGGCCAAGAACTGGCCGTCTCCGAATATCTGGACGGTGCTCCGGCATGCCCTTCCTGCAGGGCCCCTTTCAACCCGGGCTGCAAGGTTCACCGCCATTTGTATTTTGAATGAAGGCAAGAGAAAGCCCGCACATCGTGAATGAACTGCACCCGGTCAAGCAGACAGATGAAATAAGTAAAATGGATGAAGCGGCTTCAATCCTTATTCAATGGGGCTGAGGCCCGCTTGCTCGGATGACTCATAGAAAAAGCTCCCTCCAAATGACAGAGTTTTGTTTAATACTCTGTCAGCTTTGAAGGGAGCCGATTATCGTGCCTCGGGCTTTCAATCGTTTATTCCTCCGCCACATCACTGGTTGCGGCTTCGCGGATTTTTTCTCTGGCTTCATAGATGTTCTTGACAATCGTCTTGCCGACCGCGTAAAGCGGGACACCGAGAAGAACACCGACAAATCCGGCAAGATTCCCAGCGGCCAGGATGACCGTGATGACGGTGAGCGGGTGGATATCGAGCGTCTTGCCCATGATATTCGGTGTGATGAAGTTACTCTCGATCTGCTGGGCGACCAGCATGACGATGCCGACTCCGATCAGGAGCTTTGGATCCTGGATCAGTGCGATCAGAAGCGCCGGAATAACGGAGATCCATGGTCCGATAAATGGAATGAGGTTCATAAAGAGACCGAAGATCGCCAATATGAGCGCATATTCCAGGCCGATGATGAGATAGCCGATCAGAAGCATGATGCCGACACAGATACTGACAAGCATCTGACCCTGGACGTAGTTTGAAATCGTCCTGTTGACGTCTTCCAGCGTATTAATGACAAAGGCTTTTTTCTTCCCACTGAAAAACTGGGACACAAACGGAGTAAACCGCTCATGGTCCTTCAGCATGTACACGAGGAAGAATGGTGCGAGGACGAGCATGAAAATCGTCTGGAAAAAACCTGTGATGAAATTGACCATGCCTCCGCCGATGCCCAGGGCAATTTCGTTCACCCGGTCGCGAGCGTCTTCAATCGCATTTTCCAAAAACTCCGGAAGTTCATCCCGACGATCAAGCACATAGCTGACTGTATCCTGGGCCTCTTCTATAATCTGAGGAAGATTGTCGGTAAAGGAATTGACCTGTTTTGTGATCATCGGGCCGACCATGGCAGACAGTCCCCAGAACACACCGACGATGAGCACAAGCACGCTCAGGATGCTGGCCCACCTCGGAAAGTTGCGCTTTTCCAGATAGCGCTGCACCGGCTCCGTCAGATAAAACAGGACACCGCCAACGAGAAGAGGGAGGAAAATTGCCCTCAGGATAATGCCGATCGGCGAGAAAAGACCTTTGATATCAATGAAAAAATGAATGATGAGCAGAGCAAGGAGAATACCGACTCCCGCCTGGAACCAGAGTTTCTTAGTCATAGGGACCCCTTTGCTGTTTTGCATTCTACCAATCCTATTCCCAGTATAACCGATTCTATGCACAAACCGCATTTCCCGCCCTCTTCTTGGTGAAAAAACTTTCCTGGTGATGAGGCAGTCCGGATCAGGCGATTGCCTGAAGGATCAAGCGAATGCCGGAAGGGTCCGCGGCAACAATCTGTCCTTCCTCTTCACTCACTTCCGCTCCGATTGCACAGAGCTGTTCAACCGCCTTCCGGATCGCTTCGGTGTCCGGGAAAACGAGCGTATAGGCTTTTAGGCCTGCGCTGTCTTTTTCCTGCGCCTGGATGCCCTCCCCGTTCCATACATTCAGTCCGAGGTGGTGATGATAACAGGCAGTAGACATGAAGAGCGCGCCCGGGTAGGACGCAACCACCTCGAATCCGAGCCCATCCCGGTAGAAGCGCTCCGTTTCCTCAAGGTCCGAGACATGGAGATGAACATGTCCCATGACGGTTTCCGAAGGCAGGCCGTTCCATGTACGCCCTGCTTCCTGAGCGGACCGGACAACCCCGTCCATATCGAGTGCGACGGTGGCCATATCAACCAGTCCGCCGTTCCAGTTCCAATCGTCGGCCGGACGGTCCCGGTACACTTCGATACCATTGCCTTCCGGGTCATTCAGATAAAGGGCTTCGCTCACGTAATGGTCGCTCGCCCCCATGCGCACGCCTTGCCGGATAAAGTGCAGGGCCGCTGCGCCAAGGTCCTCACGTGACGGGAGCAGGATTGCGAAGTGATAGAGCCCTGATCGGTTCGGCCGCTTCGGATGGAGCCCTACCCGGCTTTCCAGAACGAGAAGCGGTGTCTTGCCGTCAGCGGTCAATTCAATCCGGTGATCCATCTCGCTCAGCACACGAAAGCCGATGGTGCCCGTATAGAAATCCTTCATGGCATTCAAGTCAAGTACATTCAGGTAAACGGCACCTGTATAGACGGCAGGTGCCTGGTGGAAAAACGTCATTTGTCCGGTCCTCCTATCGGTTACTATTCGTAACAACTATAACGGTTCCCTCTAGTTATTTCAAGTAACCAAATTACTTCATTCATTTTCATTCCTGTGATACACTGATGGGAAGGACCACCTGTGGAGTACCAACCTTTGCAGACAGCAACAACAGTCGAAGAAGGATTAGAAGCAGGAATCATCTTTTATAGACAACTGCCTTTTCTATACTTGTCTATGTTTTAAGGAGCAGTGAACGACATATGATACACCCGGAACTATGTCCCCGTTTTGAACAGGCGGTCGGAATGCTGAGCAAGCGTTGGAATGCGCTGATCATTTTTTCCCTTCTGGGCGAATCACAGCGGTTCTGCACGATGACCGAGTCGATCGGCATCAGCAACCGACTGCTGTCAGAAAGGCTGAAGGAGCTGGAAAAGGACGGTATTGTCACACGGAACGTCTATCCGGAAACCCCTGTCCGCATTGAATACAGTCTGACCGAAAAGGGGCGTGCGCTTGCGCCGGTCATGGAAGAAATCCAAAAGTGGTCACAGGAGTGGCTGCCCGTCCAGGAAGCCCCCGAAGAAAAACAAGCACCAACTGTCCGCTAAGAACCAGCCGATCCCGCATGGGTTTAATCGAAGAAAACACGCAGTCCAGGCATTTGTCCGGATTTCCCCTTGTTCAGACCGGCTTCTGCCGGGGAAATTCCGGATTTCCGTGAGTGCGATATATTGTATACCCCTTTTATTGGGTCTCATGTATAATGAATGAAAGAAGCTTTCCGATTGGGGGACCGGAACATGCCACTACCAACTCAGTTATCCAAGCCAATCCGCATGACGGCGAAAGAAACCGCTTTTAATCAGATCCAGAACTGGATCATCGACGGGACGCTCCGTCCCGGAGAGAAACTGAACGACCTGGAAATCGCCAAGGCGCTCGGCGTCAGCCGGACGCCGGTCCGGGAGTCGCTGCAGCTTCTCGAGACACAGGGCTTTGTTAAAATGTATCCGGGCAAGGCGACTCAAGTGACAGAGATCGATCCGGATGCGATCAATGATCTGCTGCCGCCGCTCGCCGTTCTGCAGGCCCTTTCCGCAGAGCTTGCCATTCCTCATCTGACGGATGAAATCATCGGGCGGCTCACCGAAACGAATGAACGATTCGGTGAAGCGATCCGGGGAGGCGATGAACTGTCCGCCATCCGCATTGACGAAGAGTTCCACCAGATTATCGTCGAAGCAGCCGACAACCCGTACATCACCAACATCGTCGGAAACCTTCAAGCACATGTAAGGCGCCAGTTCTACCACGACGCCATTGTGCTCCGGGAGCAGTCATTCAAGGAGCACACTGACATCATCCGTGCCATGAAGGATGGAGATGCCGGGAAAGTGAACAGCATCATGACCAAAAACTGGCTCACGGCAATTGACGAGCTTCGCGCGTTGCGCGGCCAGTGATCTGGGAGAGATAAGAAACCCGCGTGTAAGCCTCACCGGCTTACACGCGGGTTTTCGTTATGGATGTTACCTGTGAGAGGGGTGCTCTTCCGGAGCCTGGCCTGCCAGCCGTGCGAAAAGGCCGGTGGCCAGAAGGACGACCATAACCGGCAAGAGCCAGCCCAGACCGTCCGCATAAAGGGGCAGATTGGCCATGAGGAAGTCATCAATCGGCGTAAGGAAGCTGAATTCCGTATCGAGCGATCCGGCCAGTGCCTTCAGGCCATCGATGATACCGAAAATCAGCGCCATGGACGTTGCTGCCACATAGACGATTCGTGCATGATGGAACAGCTTTGAGGTAAACGTCAAGAGCAAGAGAGAGATGGCCAAGGGATACAGGAACATCAGCATCGGAATGGAAAATGTAATGATATTAGACAGTCCGAAATTCGCGATGGTGAACGTAAAAACAGTAATCATCCATACAAATGCTTTGTAGCTGACTTTGGGGAATAGCGAGTGGAAATACTCGCCGTTTGCCGAAATAAGCCCGATTGCTGTTGTCAGGCAGGCCAGAATAATGACCACTGACATCAGATACGTTCCAAACGTCCCGAAATAATGAGTAGCGGCGTTGCTCAACACCGGGCCGCCGGTTTCAAACATGCCGAACCGTTCGACGCTCGTCGCCCCGATATAAGCGCTTCCGAAATAAAGCCCCGTCAAGAAAAGACTGGCGATGATGCCCGATTTGAACGTGGCATCCGTGATTCCTTTTACGGACTTTATACCCAGTCCTTTTAGGGCGTTGATGACGATAATAGCGAAGACCAGCGCTGCGATGGCATCCATCGTATTGTAGCCTTCCATGATTCCTTTCGTGAATGCCTGATCCGCGTAGGCGGGCACAGCGGGCTGAACGGCGCCCATCGGTTTAAGGAAAGTCATCGAGATCAGGGCAATCAGGATGACCACAATGCCCGGGGCAAGAATCTTGCCAACCCGGTCCACAATCTTAGCCGGGTTCAGTGAAAGCCAGAGTGCCACAGAAAAGAAGAGTAGCGTAAACAGGAACAGCGGCAGCCAACCAGCGTCTTGGCCGACAAACGGCGTGATGCCGATTTCGAAGGCGACTGTCCCGGTACGGGGTGTTCCAAAAAACGGTCCGATCGTCAGGTAAAGGAGGGATGTAAATAATACACCGTACAGCGGATGCACACGGCTTGCCAGTTCCTGGAGATGACTGCTTCCCGAGTAACCGATTGCGACCACCCCAAGGAACGGGAGGCCGACGCCCGTGATGAGAAACCCGATCACAGCAGGCCACAGCTGATCTCCTGCCTGCTGTCCGAGTTGTGCCGGGAATATCAGGTTGCCCGCACCAAAAAACAGGGCGAACAGCATGGCGCCAACTGCTATATAGTTGGAGATAGACATTTTTTCATGCATGGAACGCAATCCTTTCTGTCTGAGCTGCATTTTCTGCTAGGTTGTCAAAGAATACCGATTATTGTCGACTATTAAACCAGTGTTTCTCATCCTACTGTATTTTCTGCGAAATGACAACATACAGTGTCTGACTTTTTACTATCGTCTGTCCAGTTCCGGTTTATCGATCCGGCATCCGGGAATATAACACACAGACGCACCAGACAAGGAGGAAAACAACATGAATCGAAACAAGATGATGATGACTGCCCTCGGATTGGGTGCCGCTTATCTGATGAGGAACAAGGAATCCCGTGACAAGCTGAAAGGACAGTTCAATGATTTTGCCGGAAACCCGAAAAGTTCCAGCCGCAGCCAGGCAACCTCAGACAACAAAAAAGGCGGAGTGCTGACCAACTTCTTCAGCTGATCTGCACCCGCCATCCCCCGGAGAGACGACTTCGGGGGTTAGTTTATTGATATAGAATAGAGAACATCCGGCGGAAGTGATCCGCCGGATGTTCTCCATTTCATCAAATTTAAGCTTCTGCCGTGTTGGCAGCCGTTCCGGTGACGCGTGCGATAACACCTGTCAGGATCATGACGGTGACGACCGGGATCAGCCAGCCCAGGCCGTCTGTATAGAACGGCAGGTAGGCAGTGTAGAAGTCCACGATCGGCTGGAGCCATGCAAACTCTGTTCCGAGTGTGCCGGCGAGCGCCTTCAGCCCGTCAACAATCGCGATGGCGAACGCGACCACAGTAGCCGCCACGTATACAAGGCGTGAATGGTTAAACAACTTTGAAGCGAACGCCATCAGAAGCAATGAAATCGCCAGCGGGTAAAGCAGCATCAGCACCGGAATCGAATAAGTGATGATGTTCGCCAGCCCAAAGTTCGATACAGCGAAAGTGAACGTCGTAAATACGGTGACGAATGTCTTATAGCTCACTTTAGGGAAAAGCGAATGGAAATATTCGGCGTTTGCAATCATCAGGCCGATTGCAGTCGTCAGGCAGGCAAGGACGATGACGGCCGCGAGAAGTGCCGTGCCGAAAGCCCCGAAGAAATGCTCGGCCGAACTGCTGAGAACCGGGCCGCCCGTGTCGAACAGGCCGAATTTCTCAACGCTTGTGGCACCTATATAAGCGATGCCGACATATAGGATGCCGAGAAGGGATGCGGCAACCACTCCGGCTTTAAATGTCGCGTTCAATATTCCTTTTTTCGTCTTCATCCCCATCGCTTTGACTGCATTGATGACGATGATGGCAAAAACAAGCGCCGCGATGGCATCCATCGTGTTATAGCCTTCCGTGAAGCCTTTTGCGAATGCATTGCCCAGATAACTTTCTGTGGCCGGCTGAATGTCCCCCATCGGTTTCGCGATGGACACACCGATCAGGACAGCCAGCAGAATGACAATACCAGGAGCGAGAATTTTGCCGACCCGGTCGACAATTTTCGCCGGGTTCAATGACAGCCAGAGCGTGATGGCGAAAAACACAGCCGTAAACAGCAGCAACTGAAACGGTCCATTGCCCGCATAAGGAGTGATGCCGACCTCGAAGGCAACCGTCCCTGTACGCGGTGCAGCAAAGAATGGGCCGATGGTCAGGTAAAGGACGGACGTGAAAATCACTGCGTATAATGGAT
Source organism: Bhargavaea beijingensis (assembly GCF_900101985.1). Lineage (GTDB taxonomy): Bacteria > Bacillota > Bacilli > Bacillales_A > Planococcaceae > Bhargavaea > Bhargavaea beijingensis. The sequence goes on along the minus strand of NZ_FNAR01000002.1, from coordinate 28,046 downwards.
GGATTCTGCTTGCAAGATCTTGCAAGTTGCTGCTGCCGGAATATCCGATGGCAATGACACCAAGGAACGGCAGGCCGACTCCCGTAATCAGGAATCCGATGATCGCCGGCCAGAAGTTCTCACCTGCCAGCTGTCCCAGCTGGGCAGGAAAAATCAGGTTCCCGGCTCCGAAAAATAAGGCAAACAGCATGACGCCGACTGCTACGTATTTGGAAAAAGACAAACTTTCTTTCATGATAAAAAATCCTTTCTCACTGATGTATGTAATATTCTGACGTTTTCTGTAGAGGTGATGTTTCTTATCCTACTACCGATTGGTGAAGAATGCAATATATTAGTTAAATTATTTAACAGAATCTTTTAATTTGATTGTTTATTAATCTTTATTGATGATACTTGATGCAATGAACGTTTGCATCGACCTCCACAGGAACGGTTCTGCAGGGGTTATCTTTGTCTTGATTGCGAGTCAGCATATAATGTTTGTTTTGGTGAATATTCAACTTGATTGCTCTAAAGCGTGTAAAACGACATTTACGGACCTCCGTGTTAATCACTGGATAAATCATGTGGCAGGTTATTTCTAAATCTCACTCTCCACTCGGTTAATTGATTTTTGAACGATGGCAGTAAACAAATTGAAAGGGAGGAAGTTTATTGTTATATCACCCGAAATGGAGCAAAGCAAAGAAACATTTAATGAGTTTTGTATGTCAATCTTTGTATTCGAGAGTAGATTTTCACAACGCAAGCAACTGAATAAAAATATCAACATTAGAGACCCTTTCAAACAACAAAAAAACGGCTCCCCCTTCGGGAACCGCTATTGAACTGATATGAATTATTCTGCCACTGCAGCCTGTCCCTGCCTGCGCTCCGCGCGACGGACAAGCCAAATGCTCGCTTCATAAAGCACGGCCATCGGAATAAGGACCAACAGCTGGCTGATAAAGTCCGGAGGCGTAATCAGGGCAGAAATGATCCCAAGCGCAACGTAAGACCATTTACGGACTTTTTTCATCGTATCCGCTGTCAGCAAACCGATCGATCCGAGGAAAAGTGCCACGATCGGCAGTTCGAACAACAGCCCGACCGGCATTGTCGTCATGAGGAGGAAACGCATGTACTCCTGCGCCGACACCATGATATCGAAATTGGCTGCCCCGAACCCGAGGAGGAACTCGTAGCTGAGCGGATGGATGATAAAGTAGCCGAACGCAACGCCTCCGATAAAGAGAAGCAGCATCACCGGTGAATAAAGGCCGATGAATCTTGACTCATTTTCGTTCAGGCCCGGCTTTATGAACTGCCAGATAAAGTGGCAGAGGAACGGCAGAGAAAGGCCGAGCGCAATGGCCGCTGACATGGTCATATAAAACTTCACGACCTCAAGCGGGCCGAGAATCACCAACTCATGCCCCTTTGTGACATACGGGAACCATAGGTTGATGGTTGAAAAGACCGCAATGAACACAAGCAGGAAGACGATGGTGCTCTTGACCAGCGATTTGCGCAGATCGGTGAGATGGGTGATGTAATTTTCCCCGTTCCCGTCCTTTTGGGGTTTTTCTGGGGGCGGTGTGCCCGCGCCCTGCTCCTGAGCCGCCTGAACAAGCGTTTCGGCGGTTGCTTCCTCTTCTGCCGCCTCTCCGGACAACTTTCCCTGCTTTTCGATTTCCGCTTTTTTCTCCTCGGCTTTCCGTTTGTCAAGCGGGCTGAGCGTGGCATTGTAATCATTTCCGTATGGGTCCATCTTGATCACTTCCTGTCTTTGAACGCTTCAATAATCCTAGTGAAACGCCAAAAACGGCAGACCGGCTCAAAGCCGCCGGGCGGCCCGGCCGGTCCTGCCGTTACGCTTCTTTACGTTCTTCCTTCAATTCCTCTTTCCTCAGCTTGTCATCATCATCATCCATGATGTCTTTTGCCGACTTCTTGAATTCGGACAGCGTCTTGCCGACGGCCGAACCGACTTCAGGAAGTTTTCTCGGGCCAAATAGAATCAGGACAATTACGAGGATGATGATCAGCCCCGGAACACCGATGCTTGCGATGCCACCCATGCGGATCGCCTCCTTTTATTGATAGAGTTCCACTGGGGAGGAAAGGATAAACCTCTTTGACTTCCCCACTTCGAGTAACCTGCTGCATATCTTCCCGCTGCGCAGACCGTCTTATGCCTGTCGGAGCCAACGCCGCCTTCAGCACTTAGGTTATCCGGCTTCAGGTGGCAGCTCCTCGGGTCATAAGCACTTAGACTAGCGAGCCGCCTTCTTTGCTGTATTTGATGATGCCTTCAGCGCATCGGTAGGCGAGTGCGCCGACGGTTCCGGTCGGGTTGTATCCGCCGTTGTGCGGGAAGTTCCCCGCTCCGATGACAAACAGGTTGTCCATGTCCCAGTGCTGCAGATAGTTGTTCACGACGCTTGTTTCCGGGTCGGCACCCATGATCGTGCCGCCTGTGTTGTGCGTGGTCTGGTAAGGGACGATATCGTAATCCGTGATCGGGTTGCTTCCGACCGTCTGCTTTGCCCCCATCTTCTCCATAATCTCCACCGCTTTCTCGGTGATGAACTTATGGAGGGCGCGGTCTTGGTCCGTAAAGTTGTAGGTGAGCTGCAGGAGCGGCACCCCGTAAGCGTCTTTATACTTCGGGTCCAGTGTCAGGTAGTTATCACGGTGAGGCATGGATGCCCCTTGTGTACCAATATTGAGGGTCCGTGTATAGTTTTCGATCGACGCCTTCTTGAACTCGGCTCCCCAGGCCGGCGTGTCCGGCGGAACCGGGTTGGTTGCGATCGGCCGGAGACCGGCTTGGGTGAGCGACATGCTTCCGCCGTGGATAAAGTCCAGATCGCTGTGGTCAAAGTTATCTCCATTAAAGTCATCAATCGACATGCCGAGCGAGCCCGCTCCCATGAATGTGTTGAACTGCTCATCAAAGAAGCCCGTCGCTCCAGGAAGAATCTGATAGCAGTAGTTTTTGCCGAGCGTGCCGCGGCCTGTCTCCGGATCGTACATCTCGCCGATGTCGGATACCATGAGGAGCTTGGCGTTGTTCATGACATAGCTTGTCAGAACGACCGTTTCCGCCGGCTGGATAAATTCTTCCCCAGACATCCAGTTGATGTAACGGACTCCCGTTGCCTTGCCGCCTTCATGAAGGACCTCGACGACATTTGAATGGAAGCGGACCTCGTAGTTGCCGGTTTCCCTGGCTGTCGGAATGACAGTGATCTCAGGAGAAGTCTTCGCCCCGTATTCACAGCCGAACCGCTCACAGAAGCCGCAGTACATGCAGGCATTGATCGTCTGGCCGTCGGGGTTGGTGTACGCTTCCGACAGGTTTGCCGACGGCAGCATGAACGGTGTATACCCCAGGTCACTCGTCGCCTTTTCAAACTTCTCCAGGATCGGGGTTTTCTTCATTGGTGGTGTCGGATACGGGTTGGAGCGTTTACCGGCAAACGGGTTTTTGCCATCGCCGGAAATCCCCGCCGTGTATTCGAATTTATCAAAGTACGGCTCCAGTTCGTCGTATGTAATTCCCCAGTCCTGAAGCTGATACTCCTTTCCCAGCTTGTTTGCGCCATACTTTTTCTCAGTCATTGTCTTGATCTCAAAATCATATGGAAGGAAACGCCATGTATGGCCGTTCCAATGAGTGCCTGCTCCACCAAGCCCTTCACCAAGAAGGAATGACCCCATCGTCCGCATCGGAAGCGCCCGCTGGTCACGCCGGTTCCGGAAGGTGACCGTCTCCTTCGACAGATCCTGCATGAGTTCATAGCGGATGGCGTAGCGATATTCATCGTGGACACGCAAATAATCCTCCGTCCCCCGCTCGCGGCCCCTTTCGATACTCACGACCTTCAGGCCCGCCTTTGCTGCCTCTGCAGCAATGATGCCGCCCGTCCAGCCCGCGCCGACTGTTACGACATCAACTTTGTCCAATGTAGTTGCCATTCATTACCCCTCCTAAATCAGTGATGTCCGCCAAGGGACTGAGGATCGATTTCCTGGAATTCTTCGCTGTCAATTTTGTCGATGTAGGCTGCCTGGTGGCCGGGGAAATTCTTCATCTTCCATCCTTCCATGCCCCGGTTGCCTCCGTACATCGGGTCCGAATATGCACCTTCAAGAACAGCGGAACGAAGAAGCCGGAAGAAGAAACCTGCCGTGACGCCTTCCATTTCAACTTCGTCCTTCTGGAAAGCCGTGATGATTTCATCCATCTGCTCGCCTTCGAGATCGGTGAAGCTTTTATCGAACCGGCTCTTAGCCTCCTGCTCCAGCTTTCGGATGCCTTGAAGGAAAATCTCCTTGCGGCGCAGACGGGTCTGATAACCCTGGGTCACCTCACCGCCGTAGAAAGGCCCCTGCATATACTCTTTGTCATTGTTGCCGTAAGCGCCGGCCAGCTGGTGGTCGATAAAATAGGGCACTCCGAGCCCGATCGCCCCCGGGCCGAGATCATCTTCAGGGAAAATCCGCTCAGTCGCTTCCGAAAGGACGTTGAAGTCATGGTCGTTCGTGAAGAACATCCTGCCGCTCGGAGACCCGGCCGACTGATCCGCCCTGCCTCCGCTCCGCTCCCCTTCCTTGGTCGAAGAACCGCCGCCCTTTGCGTTGTACCCGATCAGGCCGCCGATCACACCGCCGCCAACCAGGGCACCTGTCGCCACACCTGCCGTCTTGAGAAAATCGCGACGGGACACGTCTTTCTTTTCATCCGCCATGCCTATTCCTCCTTCAAGAGTTCTGCCAATACGTGGAATCTACATGAAGCATACCTCCCGGTTACCCTTTTTATACCGGTACAGCATGCCTCTTGCCCATAATCTGGTCTTTCTTCCGTTTCCCCTGCCCCTAATAAGGTAAACCCACAATGCCAAATTTATGATAAAAGTCTCTCGGAACCTTCCATATTTTTGATAACTCGCAGCAATAATCTGCATTCTTCTAAAAAACTGATTGTTCCTGTGGTGCAACACACCGTATAATAATGTAGGCTGTGTAGTCACAGCGGACTACAAAGGGGGTATACTGATGTTCCAAAACGCTTGGTCCCGGATGTGGGATTGGCACGATGAAGCCAAACAGCTTTTTACATTTTTTATCCGACCAAACAAAGTGATGATGAACGCCGAAGGCTCGGGGACGCCATTCGGCTACACGGAGAAAGACCCGGAAAACAATCGGAGGGATCGCAGTTATACGACTGCCCAATTGGCCGGCCTCATTGCCGGCCCGCTCCTCTTTTTTCTGATCCTGTTATTCTTTAAACCGGAAGGACTGTCCCCCGAGGCGCGCGCCATCCTTGCGGGAACCGTCTGGATGGCCGCCTGGTGGATCACCGAGGCGGTGCCGATTCCGGTCACGTCCCTGCTGCCGCTCGTCCTTTTCCCTCTTGCCGGAGGGCTGGATGTGAAGGCAACTGCATCTGCCTACGGGGACGAGAATATCTTCCTCTTCATGGGAGGCTTCATGATTGCGCTAGCGATGGAAAAGTGGAACCTCCACCGGCGCATCGCGCTCACGATCATTTCGGCGATCGGCACGAACATCAACAGGATTGTCCTCGGCTTCATGGTCGCCACCGGATTCCTGTCGATGTGGATCTCCAATACGGCGACGGCAATGATGATGGTGCCGATCGGCCTTGCCATTACTTATCAGGTCGCCGATGCGCTTAAAAACAACCCTTCTGCGGACACTTCGCGGGAAAACTTCGGCTTCGGCAAGGCGCTCATGCTTGGAATCGCCTACTCCGCCTCTGTCGGAGGGATTGCGACACTGATCGGTACACCGCCAAACACGGCGCTCGCCGCGGCCATGGAAAAAATGTACGGCATCGAGATTTCCTTTGGACAGTGGATGCTTTTCGGAACTCCATTCGCCTGGCTGTTCATCCTGATTATCTGGCTGTACCTCGTGAAAATCGCTTTCCCGCAAAAGATCAAAGAGTTGCCCGGCGGGCGTGAGATGATCCATGCCGAGAAAGAAAAACTAGGCAGTGCCTCCACGGAGGAAAAACTGGTGTTCACCGTTTTTGTCCTAGCGGCGCTTTCCTGGATCACGCGTTCGTTCTTCCTGCAGAACTTCCTGCCGGGCATCAGTGACGGCGTCATTGCGATGCTCTTCGCAATTGTCCTGTTTGCCATCCCTGCTGTGAATGTAAAGGGCGATCGCCTGCTTGACTGGGAGACGGCCGTCAAACTGCCTTGGGGCATTCTGCTCCTGTTCGGCGGCGGCCTCGCGATAGCGGCCGGCTTCGTCGGATCGGGGCTTTCCGAATGGATCGGCGGCCAGCTGACGGCACTTGATGCCGTTCCGCTCATCGTCGTGATCATCGTCGTCACGGCACTCGTCATCTTCCTGACCGAGATTACGTCCAACACAGCAACAGCCGCAATGATGTACCCGATCATGGGTGCGCTTGCCGTTGCGCTCGACGTCCACCCGTTCGCACTGATGGTCGCAGCCGGTGTAGCCGCTTCCTGCGCGTTCATGCTGCCGGTCGCGACGCCGCCGAATGCGGTTGTCTTCGGTTCCGGTTATCTCAGGATTCCGGACATGGCAAAGGCCGGATTTGCCCTCAATATCTTGGGGATCATCCTCGTGCCGCTGTTTATCTGGTTCTTGCTGCCGGTCGTGTTCGGCATCGACCTGAACATGCTGCCGGAATTCCTGAAATAAGAAATGAAATAAGCCATGCATCCTGATCGGATGCATGGCTCTTGTTATGGAATCATAGCGTATCATGCGTGTGCCGCGAGACGTTTTCTTGCGGCGACGGCAAAAGCCAGGTAAATGACCGGCATAATCGCGGTAAACAGGATGAGTAGCGGCCAGCCGCCCGCCGTCCAGAGCGGTGACAGGAGCGTGCTCCCCGCGGCGACGCCTAGATAATAGGAAACGAGATAAAGACTCGAGGCACTGCCTTTGTGATGCGCCGCATCGCGGCCGACGGTGGCCGCCGTAAGCGAATGGGCCGTAAAGAAGCCGAGGCAGATGACGCACAATCCGACGACGATCAGCGTGACACTGTCCGCAAGAGTGATCAGGATTCCGGTCGACAGGATGAGCACCCCTGCCATCCGGACAGGCCGGATGCCGAGCCTGTCCGAAAGCCAGCCGGCCAGTGGAGAACCGATCACGCCGATGCCGTAGGCAAAGTATGTATAGGAAATCGCTTCAAGCGACAGGCCGAACGGATCCGCCTGCAGATGAAACGGCAGGAACGTCCAGACACCAGTGAAACTCAGCTGAAGGACGATTCCGAGACCAAATGAGATGACAAGGAGCGGGTTTTTCAGATGAAACAGGAATGCCTCCATGTCCTGCCTGACCGTTCCGTCCGCCGACTCGAACCGCTTTGATTTCGGCAGGAGGAAAATGACCGCTGCAGCGATCAGCGCCCCCGCAATGCCCAGACCGTAAAACGCGGACTGCCATGAATAATGTTCGGTCATATACCCCGTCATCACCCGCCCCACCATCCCACCTAGCGCGTTAGTCGCGATATAAAGGGAGGTTGCGAAGCTGACGCTTCTCCTGTCCACTTCCTCATTGATATAAGCAATTGCAGCGGCGGGAACCCCCGCGAGCGTGAAGCCCTGCAAGAACCGGAGAAGGAGGATCAGCCAGAAGGTTTCGGTCAGCGGCATGATGAAAAATGGGATCACTGAGAGCGCGACCGACCATTTGATGTAAAGCGTGCGCCCGTGGCGGTCGGACAAAAAGCTGATGACCAGCAGGCCGAGGATCAGCCCGAGCGTCGTTAGAGAAACGGACAAACTGGACGAGGAAACCGACACGCCGAACTCCTCCGTAAACAGCGGCAGGAGCGGCTGCGTCGTGTACATCGCCGCAAATACGAACAGCGAGGCAAACCCGAGCGCGCCGATGATCCTCCAGAATGCGGCGTCTCTCATCGTATAGGGGGACCGATTCATCCTGTTCTCCATTTACAACACTTCCCATCCACTGATTCTTCCATTATAGCAAAGAGCCGGAAGGACGGAAAAAGCAGAAGCGGGTATGATAGAGAAAACCGGGAGAAAGGGAGGGGCCGCATGAAACGATTGGCGGCGGTGAGTTTGCTTCTATTGGTGATGGCCGGCTGCTCAAAAGGAGCCGAAGAAACGGTTCAGCCTGTGCAAGAATGGACTGAACCGGAACAGGAGAGTCTGGACGGACTGCAGGTAGAAATCACGGAAGTCGCGGCGGGGCTTCGTTCCCCCTGGTCGATCGACCGGCACGGCGAAACATTTTATATCTCAGAACGGGGCGGGAGCATTGCGGAAGTTGAAACGGACGGCACAGTCAGAAGGCTGGATGCCAAGCTTTCCGCTCCGCTGTCCGGCGCGGCAGAGGCGGGCCTCATGGGCTTTGTGCTAAAACCCGGATTCGATGAAAACCGCGAGGCCTATGCGTATTACACTTACGAGGGGGCGTCGGGGCCGGTGAACCGGATTGTCACGCTCAGGCGCGGTGATGCCGGATGGCACGAGACGGATATCCATCTGGACATGGTCATGTCAGGCGCGGTGCACCATGGCGGCAGGCTCGCCCTGTCCCCGGACGGCACTCTTTTCGCGACGGTCGGTGACCGCCTCGATCCCGGAACCGCACAGGATCCGGAGTCGCTGAACGGCAAAATCCTCAGGATGAATGAGGACGGTGAATTTGAAGTGTACACGATCGGACACCGGAATCCCCAGGGACTGGCATGGGACAAGGATGGTGTGATGTATGCGACCGAGCACGGCCAGTCGGCCAATGATGAACTGAACCGTATTGAACAAGGGCGGAACTACGGCTGGCCGGTGATCCAGGGGCCGGAACAGCGGGAAGGCATGGAGCGGCCGATTGCGACATCCGGAGATGACGAAACCTGGGCACCGTCCGGGCTGGCCTATCTTGGAGGAAGGCTTTACGCGGGTGCGCTCCGGGGCGAAGCGGTCCTCGTGTTCGGCCCGGCGACCGGCAGCCTTCTCAGGCGGATCGAAGGTTATGGCCGGGTGCGGGATGTGTTCTCAAACGGCGATGCGGTTTATTTCATTACCAACAATACGGACGGGCGCGGAACTCCCCGGGAAGGGGACGACCGCCTCATGGAAATCAAACACCCGGGCAGCGACTGAAGCTCCGTACCCGGGCATGGTTTCGTTATTCAGATCGGAGCGTGACCGAGACGATCTCCGGCGTATTCAGGAGGCGGAGCGGAATCTGGCTGTTGCCGAGCCCCCGGCTGATGACAAGCTGCGTGCTGTCCGATTCGTGAACGCCTGAAGTCAGCTCCGGAAACCATCCCTGTCCGGGCGAGTTTAGCCCGCCGACAAACGGGATGCGGACCTGGCCGCCGTGCGCATGTCCCGTGAAAACAAGCGGAATATCCAGTTCGGTATATGTCCCGAACTGCTCCGGGCGATGGGCAAGCAGGATAGTGAACATCCTTTCCGGCACATTCGCGGTCGCCCGTTCGATCGCATGGCGGGTGAACGCGTCCTCCTCTTCCGTGGCGACGCCTGTAAGGGGGTCATCGATACCCGCAATCGCAATGCTGCTGTTTCCCGAGCCAACCACCATCGCCTCGTTCCGGAGCACGCGGACCCCCGCATTCGAAAGGGCAGATGTGATTGCATCCACTTCATTGGACGCGACTTCATGATTGCCGGTCACGTAGAACACTTCCGCCATTCCGGTAAGCGCGGGAATCATCGCCATGCTGCGGTCCAGGTCGTACCGGTTGCTGTCGATGAAATCGCCTGTCAGAAAGATATAGTCCGGATTTTCCCGGCGGACGGCCTCGATCAGGTCCGCCTGCTCTCCGCCGAATTCCGCGTCATGGACATCCGAAACTTGGACGATTTTCAGGCCGTCGAACGATTCGGGAATCCGGGAATCCGTCACGGTATAGTCGGTCACCGACAGCCGGCCGTTATCATAGACGGCGTATGCGGCTGCCGCAGCAATCAGCAGCAGAAACAGGAGAAATTTCTTCATAACAGTCTTCCTTTCTCCCTTGGAAATCGGGAGTTTCAAAGTGTTCCCATTGTACCGCATGGAAACTGATGACGGAAACGAAATCCGGTTATCGGAATTGTACGATGACGATCGCCTGAACATGACGGACGCCCTGTACAGGCAGTCGGTTGCGTTCGCGGCCGAAGCAAAGACTGCCCCCGCACGCCTGTGCGGGGGCAGTCCATTCAATCTTATGTTTTCGCTGTGCCGGTTTTGGCGGCCCGCTTCTGGTTGGCGGGCGAAAGTGCTTTTTCAATCCAGCTCATTACAATGTCCGCGACAACAGCCATGAGGGCAGTCGGGACGGCGCCGGCAAGTATGATGGCCGCTCCGTCAGTCACGTTCGTGCCCCGGATGATGATCGATCCGAGGCCGCCGCCTCCGATAAAGGCGCCGATCGTCGCAACACCGATCGCGATGATAAGCGCTGTGCGGAGGCCCGCCATGATGACCGAGAGAGACAGCGGCAGTTCCACCATGAACAGCCGCTGGGCTCCCGTCATCCCCATGGCGCGCCCTGCCTCCAGAATCGAACTGTCGACGCTCCGGATACCGGTGTAGGTGTTACGGATGATCGGCAGAAGCGAGTAAAGGAACAAACTCATCACGACCGTGTTGGCGCCAAGCCCCATCGCGAGCATGAGAACTGCAAGCATGGCAAGCGCCGGGATGGTCTGGATCAAGTTGGCCGCCGTGAGCACCCAGCCGCTCAGCTTGCCGTAGCGGGCAATCAGGATGCCCGCCGGGATGCCGACAATGGCAGCAAACAGCACGCCGTAGGCCGACATGAGGAAATGGCGGAAGAATTGTTCCATGACATAGGATCCGTTCAGCTGATAGTAAGTCCACAGTTCCTGGATGGTCTCCATTCCATCACTCCCCCTTGTCCCTGAAATAATTGTGTTCTTCGAGAAACTCTTTTGCAACGATGGCCGGCTCTTTTTTATTGACGTCAGCCTCGTAGTTCATCAGCATCATCGTTTCCGCATCGATTTTGCCGGCCACCCGACGAAGCAGTTCATCCAGCTCCGGGTGTTTCTCAATCACATCTTTGCGTGTGACGGGCGACGTTTCGTAAGGCGGGAAAAAGCGCTGATCGTCTTCGAGCGTCTTCAGGTTGAATGCTTTTAGCCGGCCGTCAGTGCTGTAGGCAAGAACAACGTCCATCTTGCCGCTTTGGACCGCCTGGTAGACGAGTCCGATCGACATCGGGAGCGCCTCGCCGAATTCGAAACCATAAGCTTCAACGAAGCCCGGGTACCCGTCTCCTTGGCGGTTCAACCAGTTATTGTCGACACCGAGCGTCAGGCTGTCTGCGACTTTTTCCAGGTCGGAGACCGTCTCCAGCCCTTCCTGTTCGGCAAGTGCCTCCGTCACGGTGAACGCATAGGTGTTCTGGAAGCCGTACGAGTCATACCAGATCTGATCAAAGCGTTCGTCAAACTCCTTTTGGACAAACGCCATCGCTTTGTCAGGATCCTTCATCGGCTCCACATCAAGAATCGACGCCATGTCTGTCCCTGTGTAGCGTGCCGCGGTGATGTCCACCTGGCCGTCAGTGAGCGCCTGATGCTGGATAATCGAAGTGCCAAGGTTCTCGACCATTTCGACTTTCAGATTGGTTTCCTCTTCGATCAGGTGGCGGAGCATATGCCCGAGCACCTGTGTCTCGGTATTGGTCAGTGTCGATATGCGAATCGTGCCGTCCGCGCCGCTCCCGAGACCGGGAAGCGAGCAGCTTGCGAGTAGGACGGAAAGCATGACAATCAGACCGGACTTGAACAAACGGTTCTTCATCACGCTTCCCCCCTTTCCAGACGGATGCCGATCGGCGTAGCGGCTTTCTCCAGCTTTCCGAGCAGCAAGTCGAGCAAAATCGCAAGGAGCGTGACCGGCACTGCCCCGCCGATGATCAGATCCGGACGGAACAGGTTCAGCCCGTCAAAAATAAAGTCACCCAGACCGCCGCCGCCGATAAAGGAAGCCAGGGTCGCCCAGCCGATCAGGTAAACCGCGGACATCCGGATTCCTGCCATAATGACCGGCACGGCAAGCGGAAGCTCGACTCGTGTCGTCCGCTGGAAAGTGGTCATGCCCATGCCCCGGGAAGCCTCCAGCAGAGTCGGGTCCACATTTTTCACGCCGATATATGTATTCCGGAGAATCGGCAGCATCGAGTACAGAAACAGCGCAACGATTGCCGGAACTTTCCCGATGCCGAGGAGCGGGATGAAGAAAGCGAGGATGGCAAGGCTCGGAAACGTCTGGACGATTCCCGCAATCCCCATGACGAGTCCGGCGATTTTCGGCAGACGGACAAGCAGGATGCCAAGGGGAACGGCAACAATCACGCCAAGCGCCAATGCCGCAAACGAGATGTACAGATGCTCCCAGGTCTTCTCGGCTAGAAGTGCCCCGTATTCGGAAAAGAAAGTTCTGATGCTGTCCATCAGGCTCCCTCCCCGTCAGCCATCCCGGAGGATTCATCTTCCGTGTCTCCCCAGACAGAGTCATACAGGACATCAACGAGGCTTGTCCGGGTCAGGATGCCGGCCAGATGCTTCCGGTCATCCACGACCGGCACGTATTTCAGGCCGCGGACCAGAATGTTCCGTGTCGCGTCGCGGAGAAGCGTATCGGCACGGACCGTCGGGACATCCGTCTCCATGATATCCGCGACTGCCGCATCCCAGTTTTTATGGCGCTCGATCGTTTCAACCGTCACCCAGCCGCGAAACACGCCTGCCCCGTCTGTGACCAGCAGGGAATCGACCCGGCGCTTACGCATAAGCTTGACAGCCTGGGAAAGGGTTTCGCCCATGCCGACCGATACTGGATTCGGGTTCATGATCTGGCCGACTGTCTGGAGCTGCTGCCTGGCCTGGGCAAGACGCTCTTTTCCGATAAAGTCTTCAACGAATTCATCGGCCGGGTTCCGGAGAATCTCATCGGGCGAACCGACCTGGACAATCTTTCCTGCCCGCATAATCACAATCTTATCCGCCAGTTTCAGTGCTTCGTCCATGTCATGAGTAACAAAGATGATTGTTTTTCCGAGGGACTGCTGAAGGTTCTTGAATTCAGCCTGGAGGGAATCACGGGTGATGGGATCGAGGGCACCGAACGGCTCGTCCATGAGAATGAGCGGCGGGTCTGAGGCGAGCGCCCGCAGCACACCGATCCGCTGTTGCTGGCCGCCGCTCAGTTCATGTGGATAACGGTCGAGGAATTCTTTTGGCATGTTGACGAGTTCCAACAGCTCTTCCGCACGCCTGTTCCGCTCTTCGGCAGATATGCCTTTGAGTCTCGGGACTAGCGCGATGTTGTCACGGATGGTCATGTGAGGAAACAGTCCGATCTGCTGGATTACATACCCGATCGACCGGCGCAGTTCGACGACATTCTTATCGAGCAGGTTCTCTCCGTTCAGGAGGATCTTTCCTTCTGAGGGCCGGACAAGCCGGTTGATCATCTTCATGGTCGTTGTCTTGCCGCAGCCGCTCGGCCCGATCAGACAGACAAATTCTCCTTCCTCAATTTCCAGTTGCAGGTGGTCAACGGCCCGCTTGCCGCCTGGATAAACTTTAGAAACATTATCAAAAACAAGCATTCCAAAACCTCCGCCTTTTTGTATTTGTGAACAACACAAAGGCTCACCATTTAGGTGAACCTTATTATTATAACATATCGTTATTTCCTTACTTCTGATATTTCTGACAAGTTCGAGGGAGAGCGCTGAACCCAAGGATTCCTATTCGATCTTCCATCAGTTCCACCTCATCAGGTGAGAGTTCGGTGATGAATTCGTGACGCCCATACGGCTTTACATCCATGACATTCTGCACGTAGGGATCGCTTGTGACCATAACGAGTTTTCCGTCTCCGGTTTCTCCCTCGATGGTGAACCTGTGGCTTTTGTACATCGCATAGGGAATGATTTCATAGGCATCTTCAAGCTCCTTGGTGGAGACTTCCCGGATATAGCGGTCCGCTCGTCCTTCCTGCTCACGGAATCCTTCGCTCACCATGGAGGGATCATCAGTCATCAAGTAATAAATGCGCTGATAAGATGCAAGTTCATAGTCCTGTCCTTGCCATCTGGCAAACCTGCCCTTTCTTAATTTCATTTCATTCCCACCCTTCCCCATTTTCTTTTTCTTCCAGTATAAAGATATTAGAAAATTCATTCAACTACTTTTAGTCATATTTTATGATTTTTCCCGTATTTTCTCGTTTTTTCACCAATGGACTTTAGACCTATTTTGGTAAAAAAAATACCGGGGAGGCATGGCCCCCCCGGTTTGATTTATGCTTGCTTAGCGATCGCCATTGGAAAATTTGTCTTTGACGTCACCGATTTTGTCTTGGACATCACCTTTGGCTTTGTCGAATTTGCCCTCAGCCTGCATGGAAGTATCATTTGTGGCGTTGCCCCATTGATCTTTCGCTTCGCCTTTCACCTTGTTGACAGCGCCTTTCATCTTATCCGAGAAACCATTGTCTTTATCCGCCATTTTGCATTCCTCCTTGAAAATTGAGTCACTTAACCTTATAGACGATCGCGGTCATTGCGATTGCGCAACTCGAGATCTTCATCATCGTTGATGTCGAAATCCGCCGCCGATTCTTTGAATGCGCGGGTTTCACCGCCTGCACGGCCCATTTCCTCATGCACATCACCGGATTTGTCGATGTCCACTTCTTCACGGCGCACCGTTTCGCTGACAGTCTCCGTATCTTGGACTTCACGTTTGCCGACGACAATTTCTTCGCTCACGACAGGGCGCTTCGTTACTTCGACTCGCTCTTCAGTCACTGGGATGCGGATGCTGTCATCGTCCTCGAACATTTCGCCTGTGGCCGATTCGCCATCCACTTTGCGGCGTTCGACGTACACTTCCTCACGTGTGACCGGGACTTCCACTGTCTGTTCGTCTGTGACAACATGTTTGTCGATGTCCACTTCGCCTGTCTGAACGCGCTCTTTGTCGACATTCAGTTTTTCTTCGTGAAGCCGCAGTCGTGCTTCATCATCGTCATGCAGATGGTCGTGACGGTCATGTTCGTGAGTGTGGAGATGGTCGCTTTCCGTGTAGCGACCGGAACCGACTGTTTCGCCGCGGCCCTCGCCGAGCGGAGGTGCATCCACTGTCATGCCGTCCTGGCCGATCACGCCGGAGTCATAGTGGCCGACATTCGTGCTGTTCAGCGTATCACCGCCGGCATGGCCGTAGGTTTCATCAGCAAACAGCAGGATGCCGCCATCGCGTGCATCGTTGTAATACTGGTTCGCCTCTTCTTCCGTGAAGCCCATGTCGTTGAAAGCGCCGCGGTTTGCTTCGTCGCCGCCAAGGAAGTCCATGAAGCGGTCGAGCCATCCCCGGTCATCATCCGTGCCGCGTGCGTCGACATCCATCCGGCCACGCAGCGTATTCAGATTGTCCGAGTTGTTCGTTACGACGTACAGGCTTGACTCGTCATAGCCTTCCGCCTTCAGTTGCTCAATCTTGTTCATCACTTCTTCTTCTGTGCGATACGTACCGATATACTTTCTGTTTACCATACTGAATCCCTCCATCTTTTCATTGTTGATGTTGAGGTGCGACTACTTGGTGTTTACCCGGGTGACAGAGTCTGAAACTATTACAAAAATGAAAGACACTATCTCCGCGAACCATGCTGCTCCTGGTTTGAAGCATTGCCCGCATGGAAATAATAGAGGTAGGAAAACCTCCGGGACCCCATGAAAAATACGGCAAGTACCGGTTAATAAAGGAAAGAGGTGCTGTAGATGGAAAAACGTCAAGAAAAGAAAAAAGTAGAAGAAACCTGGGGAATGGAAGAGGAACTGGACCTGACTCCCGAGAACAAGGATAATCCTGAAAACATGAAAGGACTGGAAGGCGAGAGCATCTATGACATGCATGAAGATATGCAGACCGTCGACGCCATTCCGGTAGAGGACCGGAAACAGGAAGAGATCGAGGAAAACCATAACCGGATGACCAAACACGATTCCTCGACTACCCAGAAGTTCCCCGGTGCCGACTATCAGCAAAATGAAGAGACACTGGAAGACGAAAACTGATCATTACAAAAGCCCCCGGACGGCCTGCTTGGCTCAGGGGGCTTTTGTGTATCGGGAGACTTCCCGCCTTCATTCAATTTTCATCAGATCCCATGGTGTAATGATGCCGAGAAGCTTTTCCTCCCGCCCGCCATTTTCCGTAATGAGCAGCGCATCCAGCCGGCGCCCTTTCACGACCGCCTCCGAAAACATCTCCTCGGCTGCATAAATGGACAGATTTGCGGAGATGAATTCGTAGGAGCGGCCGGTTTGGATATGTCTGAGAATGTCGGAAAGAGTCGTCATTTCCCGGGAAATGACGTCATCACTCACCGTTTCGGCCAAGTATTCCATCAGGCCCGAAGGAGAGATCAGGCCTCGGAATTCTCCGCGGTCATAGACCGGTATCTGAAAGTCCCTCTTCTTGCCTGCCGTGCGGAGTGCATGCGCGAGGGAATCGGCCGGACTGAAAATGTGTACCCGCCTGCGGAACTGTTCCCCCGCAACAGGCGGCGCGGTCAGCGTGCGGTCAATCTGCTCAATCTTCTCCACCACCTCATCATGCGGCTCCGCGATGGCATATTCAACGGCGGTCCGGTGGTGGACAATCGCATTGCGCAAATCACCATATTCCCGCAGATCATCCTCGAAATGGCGTATAATAGCGTTTTTCTTTTTTGCAAAGTCGATTAACTTGAAAAAAGAGACATAAGTGCTGGAGCCGGTCATTTTCTCAAGTGCCTTTTCAATCCGGTTAAAGGCGACCAGGAACCGTTCGGAATTTCGGGTAGCCATCTTCCTCTCCCTCTTAAACTTTCGCTTTTGAGGCATTCTTCCGGGCCAGAAGAATGCCTGACAAAACCAACAGTATCGTCAATCCTGCTGTGACACCCAGGGATCCTGCCAGATCGCCGGAATCCGGGCTGCCCGTCAGGAACGCCAGGCCGTAAGCCTGCAGCTTCCACGGGGACCATGTCCAATACGCCCCGACGATTCCGTCAATCATCAATCCGATAAACAGGATGCCGAGCGCAGCCCCTGCGGCACCGCCCGTCGGAAGTGCAGCGCTCGCCGTCATTGTGAGCGTGACGGCAAATGCGATCCATACCGACATGACAAGGAGAAACAGGACAACATCCGGGAATCCGGGCACCGGATCATACAGCTGCACAATATAGGTAGCCGCCATGCCGTATCCGAGCCAGACGGACAATACCGCGAGCCCTACGGCCGCCGTCCATTTCGACAGGTAATAAGCCGCGTAGGAGATCGGCCGTACGTACAATAGTGTACCGGTTCCGCTTTTCCGCTCACCGGACAATGACCCCATAAACGCCAGCACGAGGACGAGCAGCCCGACTGTCTGGTACTGTCCGGTGAGCGAAGCGTAAACGTCTGCCCCCGACATCTCGGGCAGCGTGAACGCCGCCCCTTCCGGCAGATTGCCCACGCTCTCCAGGATCTGGGGAAGGAAATGGTAGGTGAGCGGCTCGAGCGCACCAAAAAAGATGAAGACGAGCGGCACCCACACGAGCTTGAAGCTTCTCGCCTGCTCACGCCATTCTTTGCCGAGAAAAAGGCTGAACTGTCTCACGGCTTTTCCACCACCTTCATGAAGATGTCCTCTAGCCTTATTGAAGCCCTGCCGATGTCGGTGATGCCCTGAGAATGTTCCGCGGCAAAGCGGAGCAGTTCTTCCATCGAGACCGATTCGCCGGAGATTGTGACGGCCTGGCCATCGGCGTTTGCGTCCCATGGCGCCGCTCCGGCGAACCGCTCTGCCGCTTTCCTGTCAGCGAATAGGACCCGGTATCCCGACCCGCCATACTTTTTCCTGACTTCGTGGAGCGGCCCCTGTTCGATCATCTGGCCGTTACGCAAAAACAGCAGCTGGTCGGTCATTTCTTCCGCGTCATTCAGGATATGGGTCGAGTATAGGATGGTCGTGGATTCACCGAGTTCCTTCAGCATTTCCATCACTTCCCGCCGGCCTGCCGGGTCAAGCGCGGACACCGGTTCATCCAGAAGAAGGAGTGCCGGCCGGTGGACGATCGCCTGGGCAAGGCCAAGCCGTTGCTTCATCCCGCCCGAAAAACCGCCGAGCCGCTTTTTCCCGGCACTTCCAAGACCGACAAATCCAAGCGTCTTCTCGCATGCTGTTCGCACTTCACGGCTCCCGAGGCCGCTCAGCCCGGCTGCCAACTCCATGTACTCCATGGCCGTCATCCATGGAAAGAAATTCGGGTATTGGGGAAGGAATCCGATGGTACTGCGCGGATCATTCCCCGCCCCGTTGAAGCGGATCGTACCTGACGATTGCCGGAGCAGTCCGGCCAGCATGGAGAGCGTTGTCGTCTTGCCGGATCCATTCGGCCCGATCAGAGCCGTCGCGGTATGTTCCTCGAGTGCGAACGTCAGCCCGTCGACCGCACGGAATCCGTCATACTGCTTGGTGAGCCCCGATACTTCCAGAACCGGGTTCACGAGTGACGCCTCCCGACGGTAAAGTAAAGCACCGGACCGATGGTATTAATGAAAATAATGATGAATACCCACAGAATGGCCGGGCCGTTTGTCGAGCGTTTTCTGTTCAGGTCAATCAGTGCAGCCGTCATGAGAATCAGTTGGATGGCAATCAGCGGCCAGACCAATCCCCATGGAATCTCTGAAAGCTGTTCCGTAAAGGACATAAACATCCCTCCATGATCATTATGGTACTTCTACGTTCCGGGAGGGGCCGGAGTTCCATATCCGGGAAACTATTTTCGTCTCTTGATCGGCCTGCTGCCTCCCCACTCCCTCCATTCCCTGCCGCCATGCTATACTATCGGTTGGAATGGAGGAACCACAGAAATGCCAAAATGGATGTATCCCGTGATGATCGCAGTAGGTTCGTCCTGCTACGGCATCCTGTCAACTATTATCAAGCTTGCCATGAACGCAGGCTTCACAGCATCCGAAGCGGTCACCGCCCAATACATGACGGGCTTTTTCCTGGCACTATTGCTTTTTGCTGCCGTCAACCGCAGGCTGCCGAACCTGAAAGGGGCATCGGCATTGATTCCGGCGGGCGTATTCACGGCGGCGACCGGCATCGTCTATGGAAAGTCGCTGGTCTATTTGCCCGCATCCCTTGCTGTCGTCCTGCTGTTCCAGTTTACCTGGATCGGGATGCTGATCGACTGCATCGCCAGGAGGCGTCTGCCGAACCGGGCGGAAGTCGTCTCCCTGGTTCTTCTGTTTGCCGGGACCATACTTGCCGCAGGCCTGATCGGCACCGACCTGACCGGCATTCCATGGCAGGGCTGGGCATGGGGAATGGCCGCCGCACTCACCTTCTCGCTATTTGTTTTCTCGAACCGCAAAGCGGTCGAGGGTATGGACATGCTCACCCGGCTGCTCGTCACATCATTTGTCGCTGTCATCGTGATTTCGATTTTCCAATCTCCCGAGATCCTATGGAACGGAAGTTTATCTGACGGCCTCTGGGTATACGGGCTGCTGCTCGGCGTATTTGGAATCGTCCTGCCGGTAACCCTGTTCGGTCTTGCCGTTCCGCATGTCGGTTCCGGCCTTTCTTCGATTTTGAGCTCGGCTGAGCTGCCCGTCGCAGTCACCGTGTCCGTGCTGCTCCTGCATGAACCTTTTTCCGGCATTCAGCTTGCAGGAATCATCATCATCATCTTCGGGATGGTCCTGCCCACCCTTTTCGAGCACAAAAGGGCGGCAAAGTCACCTGTCACGGAATAGCCGTAATCGTCTCTTAATTGTCATATCTGAAGGCTGATCATATGGTTAGATGGAATTAGTACAAACGGAAAGAAGGTCATCTGCATGAAAACAGTTAAATTTACTTTTCTGTCCGCCTTGCTGGTCCTCCTGCTCGGCGCTTGCGGCATAGGCGAAGAGAAGTCAACAGGTGCGGAAACGAGCGGCGGCCAAGAAGACAGCCACGCAGAGCATGGCGACATGGAATCGGATAAAGGCGTGCATCCGCTCGAGGTCGACCTGCAGCTTCCCGAAACGTCCGGCTCCGGCGAAGAAGTCACCATCCGATCAATCGTCACGATGGGTGATGAAATTATCGAAGACGCGGATGAAGTCAAGTACGAAATCGTGAATGAGGCCGGAGAAAGCGAGATGATTCTCGCGGAATTCGATGGAGAAGAGTCGTACACGATCAAGAAGACATTCGATGCGCCGGGCACCTACAAGGTGACGCCGCATACGACCGCACGTGGCCAGCATACGATGCCGACCAAGGAAATCACAGTCGAATAAGACGAAAAAGCCCCGCGGCATGGTCAGAAACGACCATGCCGCGGGGCTTTTTGATGATTAGATACCGCTGCGCTTTCCAAGCAGAAGTATGATTGATGGAATCAGAAGCGGACGGATGACGAACGTATCCAGCAGGATCCCCAGCGCCATCATGATACCGAACAGCTTCAGCTCATAAATCGGCATTGTCGCGAGCACGAGGAACGTCGCGGCAAGGATCAGGCCTGCCGAACTGATGACCCCGCCCGTCTTCTCCAGGCCGAGTTTCACAGCCTCATGCAGTTCATGTCGTGTTTTCTCCTCACGGATCCGGGCGATCAGCATGATGGAGTAATCGACGCCCAGCGCGATGAGGAAGACGAACGTGTAGAGCGGGATGCGGTAGCTGATCTCATCCAATCCGAAAATGAGCTTGAACAGGAAGAGTGAGAGCCCCAGAGCGGCCGCATACGACAACAGAAGCGTGCCGATCAGATAAAGCGGCGCGATGAATGAGCGGGTCTGGAAAGCGAGCATCAGCATGATCAGGAGTGCGACAGAGACCATGACAAGAAGCGTATCACGGTTGTTGATGTCCCTCAGGTCCGCATGAATCGCGCTCTGGCCCGCCAGATGGAATTCTGCAGCATCGATGCCGGCATCTTGCGCAATCTCTTTGCCTTGATCCCTCAGGCGGTTCGCCACATCGAGCGCCTTGCTGCTATACGGGTTATCTGCAAACGTGACGGTGACCCGAGCGGCGTGGCCGTCTTCGGACACCGGGATGCCCTGGAAGGAGGTGCCCGCTATGCCCGGCTCTTCCCCGATCCGTTCTGCAAGGGCTCCGGCTTCCTGATGGGTGATCTCCTTGTCGGACACGACAAGCACCGTGCCCGGGGCCAATTCGCCTTCACCAAAAGCGGAGCCTAGGACCTCAAACCCTTCCCGTGACGACAAGTCTTCCGGGAACGACTTGATCAGGTCAAACGATTCTTTGTAGTTCACTGTATTGATGGAGGCCAGGACCATCAGGGCCAGAACCGGCACCAGGAACGCCACCGGACGGCCCGATACCTTCTCGGCGACCCGCGCCCAGATCGTCTTCTTATCATGCGCCTGTTCTCCGTAGGACGGGATTTTAGGCCAGAACGCACGGCGGCCCGCGATGGCGAACAGCGCCGGGATCAGTGTCAGGCCGGCAATCAGCATGACTGCTGCCGCAATCGCGAATACCGGTGCAAAGTTCCTGTAGGACTCGTAAAGCGTAAAGAACAGCGTCAGGACGCCCAGGAAAATCGTGCTTCCGCTAAAGAAGATCGGTTCCCGAACGGCCCGGACGGCCGCATCCATCGCTCCTGCGGAATCTTCATGTGTCCGCAACTCCTCGCGGAATCGGGAGAAGACGAGCAGGGAATAGTCGGTGACGACCGCAAACAACAGAACCAGCATAATCGAATTCGACTGGCTCTCCGTGACGTACCAGCCCGCATCCGCTCCGAGGCCGACCACTCTGTCGACGACTGCGTAAACGATCGACGCACCGACCAGGGGAATAAGCGCGAGCAACGGCGAACGGTAGATGATCAGCAACAGAACGAGGATAATCGCCACAGTCGACAGGAGGAGGACTACATCCGCCCGTGAAAACAGTTCGACTGCATCGGCTGAAATGCCGGCAGGGCCGGTCCAGTAGATATCCATCCCGGCCCCGGCCTCCGCCGCGACCGTTTCCTTCATTTCGTCAAGGAGCGCCTTCAGTTCACTGCCTTCCAATCCCGGGACATTGACCGGCGCGAAAAACACCGTCCCGTCCTCGGAAAGGAACGCATCCCGCTCCCCGAGAAGTGCCTGTGCCGGGATAGAGGTCACCTGATCGAAATCGTTCTCAAGCCCCCCGATTGCTTCTGCAAAGTCGGTGATTTGCGCATCGGTCAGGCCCTCCTCATTTTCCGCGACGACAATAGCCGGTACCCCTTCCTGTTCCGAAGGGAAGTATTCGTTGATTTTCTCCGTGGCGACAATGGACATTTCGTCTGCCGGAAGTCCGGAGTTTTCATTTGGCACAAAGAAATCCCTAGCGCCCGGTGCCACTGCTGACAGCACGGCTGCTGCAACCACCCAGATGAGCAGGGTGGCCCAATACTTCCGTTTTCCTCTCATCACCGATCCTGTCCTTTGGCTGTCATGAATGTGACTGCGACGAACAGGGCAAACGCGATCAGAAGAATGGTTCCTCCGACGATATAGAAGATGAGCGAGAACGTCTCATTGATGCCGAATGGCTGCATGAACTGCATCCACATCCCTGCAGTCAGGCCGATGGCACCGATGATCCCCGTCCACCCCTGAATGGCCACGAGCTTTTCGGAACGGATCGCATAAAGCTTATAGAAGACACCCCACGCAAACAGCGACAGCCACCCGACAAGCAGGATATGGGCGTGAATCGGGCGGAACGCGTACGATCCGGAACCCGCCATGTGGGAGCCGAGCACCGTTCCGATCAGACCAAAAATAGCGGCAATGCGCATCAGGCGCAAACTCCATTTATCTTGCATATTGAATCCCTCCGTTTACTTGATGATTTCATTATAGATTCACAAGTTGAACGGAAGATGAACTCAGCGTGACAAAATGGTCAATCCGCGAGTTCCTTGGGCAGGCTGACGGTGAACCGTGCGCCTCCCGCAGGCGATTCCGCCGCCGTCAGGCTGCCGCCATGCAAGGATGCGATCTCTCCGGCAATCGCGAGCCCGAGCCCCGTGCCGCCTTGGCCGCGCGCTTTGTCAGACCGGTAAAAGCGATCAAAAATCCGATTTCTCTCCTCGGGCGGGATGCCGGGACCGGAGTCGTCCACGATGACCTCCACGGTATCCTGTGTCTCCCCGACGGAAATATGCACTTCTCCGCCCTCCGGCGTGTACTTCGCAGCATTGGACAAGAGATTTTCCCAAACCTTCCCGAGCAACTCCCGGTCACCGGCCAGGCAGGCGCTATCCGCATCCAGCGAGACGGAAATTCCTTTTTCCTCAAACGGCCAGCGCATCGTCCGGACCATCTCTTTGACCTGATCCGTGACACTGAAGCGGACCCGCTCCGGCAGTTCGGTAAACTGGTCGAGCGATGTCAGGAGCAGCAGCTGTCCGGAGAGAGTAGAGAGCCTCGAGGCTTCACTCCGGATGATTCTTGCATATTCCAGCCGGTGCTCCTCCGGCAGGCCCGGATTCATGAGAAGCGTCGCATACCCTTTCATGTTCTGAAGAGGCGACTGGAAGTCATGGGAGACGTCACTGATGAACGCCTTGCGCGCCAGGTCATTTTCCGCAAGCTTGCCCGCCATTCTGCGGAAGCTGTCGGATAACTGACCGATTTCATCGCTCCTCCGAATATCCGGAAGGTCCGTGAACCGCTCCTCCGCCACCCGGTTTGTCGCCTCTGTCAGCTCCGTGAGCGGCCGGATGAGGCGCTTGGCCGTGAACAGCACCGCAAGGAACCCGACCAGCACAAACGACACGAGCATGATCGCCGTCAGCCAGTGAAGCTCATTGAACAGGAGCCCGATATCGGGCCGGATAAAGAGCGCATGCGGCTGCCCCTCATATGTGAACGGAACCCCCACTGTATTGGCAAGGTCATTGGCAAAATAACCGGACCAGAACGTTTCCGCGGGCAAATCCCGCATGCCGTGATAAATCTCTCCCGCCAGCACCGATCCGACCGTTTCAGGAGGAAGCTGCTTGCTGTTGAACGGGCCGCCGTAGAAAGAACCGCCCTCTTCCCTGTCCGTCGCATACAAGATATAGCCGGCATCCGCCTGCGTGCTCAGAAATTGTCCGAGATCCAGATGATCGGTGTTCCCGATGAAATCAGCCATCGACTCCGCGATGGCCACATGCTTTGCGTCATTGTCTTCCTTCATATCCCGGTGGTACACCGTGTTGACGACCAGATAGGCCAGGACAAGGCCCGATACAATGACCAGGACGGACGAAAGCACAAACTTCCCGTAAAGTGACTTCATGGCCGGACCTCCAGCTTATACCCCACGCCCCTGACCGTCACGATTTCCACTTGGTCCGTAAGCCCTTCCAGACGGTCGCGGATCCGCTTGATGTGGACCGACAGTGTCCGGTCATCCCCCTCATAGTCCAGTCCCCATACTCGCTCCAGAAGCATCTCACGCTCGAACACCACATTTGGCCGTGAAGCGAGGATCGCCAGCAGCTCGAATTCTTTCAGAGGAAGCAGCAGCGTCCGGCTCCCGCAGGTCACTTCATAGCTCTGGCGGTCGATTTCAAGCGGTCCCGCCTGAATCCGGGCTTCCTCATCCTTTCTGTAGCGCCGGAGAATCGCCTCCACACGAAACAGCAGTTCTTTAGGCTCAAATGGCTTTACGACATAGTCGTCCGACCCTGCCCGAAAACCGCGTTCCTTGTCTTCCAGCGCACCCTTTGCAGTCAGGAGCAGAACCGGGATGTCCCTGAACGATTTAAGCTCCTTCGTGAGGGCAAAGCCATCCATTCCGGGCATCATGACATCGACAATGGCCAGATCCGGCTGTTCAGCGTCCAGCAGCATCAGTGCAGCGATGGCATCTGCCGCAGCAACGACTCCATATCCGGCGTCCTGAAGAGTGATCCTGACCAGTTCCCGGATTCCGGGATCGTCATCCACTACAAGTATCTTCACGCTCATCCCTTCTTTCCTGACTCCATTGTGCAACACAGCGGATTGCCGGACAAGTGGGAACGTTGCCTGCTCCTCCGGCGTTCTATGAGCGTTCATAAACGTGTATGAGCCTAATATTAGCCGGTTGCGGAACAAGAAAAACCGCTTCCTGAAAAGAGAAGCGGTTTCTGATATTAAAGCACTTTGCTCAGGAATGCTTTCGTCCGCACCTGTTGCGGATTGCCGAACAGTTCTTTCGGGACATTCTCTTCGACGATGTAACCTTCGTCGATGAACAGAACCCGATCCGCCACTTCAGCGGCAAAGCCCATCTCGTGAGTCACGACAACCATCGTCATGCCTTCTTTCGCAAGCTCTTTCATGACGCCGAGAACATCCCCGACCATTTCCGGATCGAGGGCAGAGGTCGGCTCGTCGAACAGCATCACTTTCGGGTCCATGGCAAGCGCCCTCGCAATGGCCACGCGCTGCTTCTGGCCTCCCGACAATTCACCCGGATAGGCCTTGGCCTTGGCCCCCAGGCCAACCTTCTCCAGCAGGCCGAGCGCCTTTTTCTCGGCCGGTTCCGATTTCAGTTTCCCTAGCTTGACCGGGGCGAGTATCAGATTCTCAAGCACCGTCATATGAGGAAACAGGTTAAAGTGCTGAAACACCATTCCGACCTTTTGGCGGATTTCATTAATATTATTTTTTGGATCAGTGATATCCACGCCGTCGATATAAACATGCCCGCCCGATAGTTCCTCTAGCCGATTCAGGCAACGTAGAAACGTACTTTTTCCCGAACCCGAAGACCCGATTACGCACACCACTTCAGAGGGCTCCACGGCAGTCGTGATGTCTTTGATAACTTCCAGATTCCCGAATGATTTCTTCAGATTCTTTACTTGGATCATACTCATCGGAGCACAAACCTCCTTTCCAGATAACCGGACAAGAGTGAAAGCAGATAGATGATGATGAAGTACATGACACCAAGCGCCAGATAGATGGTAAACGGATCAAACGTGGCACTGACAATCACCCGGCCGCGCTGTGTCAGATCAGCGACGCCGATTATCGACAACAGCGAAGTATCTTTCAGCGAGATGATCGCCTGGTTGGTAATCGTCGGCAACATCCGCCGAAAAGCCTG
The DNA here is from genome assembly GCF_900101985.1 of Bhargavaea beijingensis. Lineage (GTDB taxonomy): Bacteria > Bacillota > Bacilli > Bacillales_A > Planococcaceae > Bhargavaea > Bhargavaea beijingensis. The sequence continues at coordinate 1,863 of NZ_FNAR01000002.1, read as the reverse complement.
GGGCAGGATGATGAATCTCATGTTCTGTGACTGGTTCAGCCCAAGCGACCGCGCTGCTTCCGTCTGTCCTTTGTCTATGGATTGGATTCCCGCACGGATGATTTCTGCGAAATAGGCACCTGCATTGATCGCAACGGTTATAATTCCAGCCCATACGTTATCCAGGGACACCCAGGAAAACGAGTTCAGTCCAAAGTAAATAAAAAATAGCTGGACGATGAACGGTGTTCCCCGTATCGCATCCACGAAAATCTTCGCAATCCAGTTCAGGATCTTTAGCGGTGCAAGCCGCAGAAGCGCCATCACCAGGCCGATCAGAAACCCAAGGACAATCGCAATGACAAAAATATAAAGTGTCATTTTCAAGCCTTCCCACAGCATGGGAAGAGACTCAATGATCGTTTCCATTCACTCACTCTCCCGTCGCTGCAAATCTCTGATGATCAAATGGAAAAGGCGCGCCTCAGCGCGCCGATTGCCTGACCGGCTTATTCCGAGATATACGTGTTCAGGATCTCGTCATACTTGCCGCTGTCTTTCAGCTCTTGAAGCCCCGTATTGATCATGTCGAGAAGATCCGCATGTTCTCCCTTCAGGACAGCGATTCCATAATGGTCACCGTTCAGACGGTCACCTACAATCTTCAGGTCTAGATTGCTTTCCGCAATGGCATATACAATCACAGGATAATCCTCGATCAGGACATCCGCATTGCCGTTGGAAACTTCTTGGAACATCGATGGGCTGTCTTCGAGCACCGTGATTTCATATTCATATTTATCCTTATTGTCCTGGGCGAACTGGGCACCCGTCGTGCCTGACTTTACAACAACCGTCTTGCCTTTGAGATCTTCAAGCGTCTTGATTTCATTGTTGCCTTTCTGAGAGACAAGCGTCAGCCCCGCTTCAAAATACGGTTCGGAGAAATCAACGATCTTCTTTCGCTCGTCAGTGATACTCATCCCTGCGATCGCCACATCCAACTGGCCTGCCTGGAGAGCCGGAATGATTCCGCCGAAATCCATTGGTTCAAGCTTCACTTCAAACCCCTGGTTTTCCGCGATGGCCCGGATCAGGTCTACATCAATCCCCTTGTAATTCCCGCTGCTGTCTTCAAATTCAAATGGCGGATAGGTCGTATCAATCCCGACTGTGTATGTCTGTCCGCCACTGTCTTCCCCTGTGCTGCCTTCTTTTTCTGAAGCTCCCCCGTCATCGGTTCCGCAGGCTGCGATAAACAGAACCAGCACCGCCAGTGTCAGCAGAAATTTGAACCCCTTCACTCAAAATCCCCCTGTCTTTAGAATCATCCATCTCTACAATACCATAATAGCAGGTTCCTTAGAATGATAATTCAATAATTTCAGTTAACTATTTTAGGCATACTCATCTGTGATTTTGGGCTGAATCATGCGGGTGTCCAAAAAGCTCTAAACACCCCTTTTTAACACTCAGGGCCATGGATATCTATTCCGTCCGACCGCTTCTCCATACCTGTTACCTTTGCATCTTTCAACCCGGGTAAATACATGATAAAATCCAATTGCACGCCACTCCATTCTCTGCTTGTTTCTAGACAACTCAAGTATAAGAGAATTGGAAGTTGGCGTGTATTTTTATTTGAGTCGGTCCAATCGACCACCCCAACAAATATTGTAGAGCCCAAATATTTTAGAGCCGAAGTTTCTAGGTGCGCTCCATTTTTCCGCACAAAAAAACCGCCTCCATCAGGAGACGGCTTTGTGCCCAGCGACGTCCTACTCTTGCAGGGGGAAGCCCCCGACTACCATCGGCGCTGAAGAGCTTAACTTCCGTGTTCGGGATGGGAACGGGTGTGACCTCTTCGCCTTCATCACTGGACCT
>NZ_FNAR01000016.1 GCF_900101985.1 Bhargavaea beijingensis | reverse complement strand
GAGGCCTGCCTCACGGAGCGGGACGACTTATGACCCGGGCCCGTACCGGCTGATACAAAAGGAAAAAAACCATAAAAAACAGGGAGGAAACGAATATGGCTGAAACAAAAGACAAGGCGCTCATCAAAGGCGGCGCATTTCTCATCGAAGACATCGACGCGGATCAGGTGTTCACGCCGGAGGACTTCACGGAAGAGCATAAGATGATTGCAAAGACAACGGAGGAGTATGTCAAAAACGAAGTGCTTGCGGTCATCGATAAGCTGGAAAACCATGAATTCGAAAACTCTGTGCGCCTTCTGAAATCGGCAGGTGAACTCGGCCTTCTCGGAGCCGATATACCGGAGGAATATGACGGATTCGGGCTGGATAAAATTTCGTCGGCGCTGATTACCGAAAAAATGTCCGTCGCCGGCGGTTTCTCCATCACCCATGGCGCCCATGTCGGCATCGGTACGCTTCCGATTGTTCTTTTCGGCAACGAAGAGCAGAAGCGCAAATACCTGCCGGTCTCGGTGACGGCTGAAAAAATCTTCGCATACGCACTGACCGAGCCGGGGTCCGGATCAGACGCACTCGGCGCGCGTACGACAGCCAAGCTCAACGAAGCGGGAACACACTATATCCTCAACGGTGAAAAACAGTGGATCACGAACTCCGGATTTGCGGATGTCTTCGTCGTCTATGCCAAAATCGACGGCGAACACTTTACCGCCTTCATCGTCGAGAAAGATTATCCGGGCGTATCCGTCGGTGCGGAAGAAAAGAAGATGGGGATCAAGTCTTCTTCGACACGCACATTGATCCTTGAGGATGCGGAAGTGCCTGTGGAAAACCTGCTCGGCGAAAAGGGCCGCGGCCATGTGATTGCATTCAACATCCTGAACATCGGGCGCTATAAGCTTGGTGTCGGCGGTGTCGGCGGTTCCAAGCGCGCGCTTGAGCTTGCCATCAAATATACAAATGAGCGCCAGCAGTTTAAGCGCAGCATCGCATCCTTCAATCTGACCAAAGAAAAGATCGCAACACTTGCATCCGAATTGTATGCAACGGAAAGCCTGATCTACCGAACGGTCGGCTACTTTGACGACCGCATGGGACAGTTGAGCGAAGAAGAGCAAAAGGACGGCCGCAAAATTGCAGAGGCCATCGCGGAATATGCCATCGAATGTTCCATCAACAAAGTCGTCGGATCCGAAACGCTTGACCATGTCGTTGATGAGGCTGTCCAACTGCACGGCGGTTACGGCTACATGCAGGAGTATGAAGTCGAACGCGCTTACCGCGACTCCCGCATCAACCGGATCTTCGAAGGCACGAACGAGATCAACCGTCTGCTCGTGCCGGGCACGTTCCTGAAAAAAGCGATGAAAGGGGAGCTTCCGCTTCTCCAGAAGGCCCAGTCGCTTCAGGAAGAGCTGCTGATGATGATGCCGGAAGAACCGGGCGACGAAGCGCTTGCACAGGAGAAGATCCTCGTGAAGAACGCGAAGAAAATTGGTCTCCTTGCTGCCGGCATGGCCGCCCAGCGATTTGGCACCAAACTCGAAGAAGAGCAGGAAGTGCTCGTCAACATCGCCAATATCGCGAATGACGTCTTTGCCATGGAATCCGCTCTGCTCCGTTCGGAGAAGGCGATCCGCCGTGAAGGGGAAGAAAAATCCCGCCAGAAGGTCCTCTACACAGAAGTCTTCTGCCAGGAAGCGATGCAGCGCATCGAACAGGAAGCAAAAGAAGTGCTCATCGCTTCTGTCGAGGGAGACAACCAGCGCATGATGCTGTCCGCACTCCGTAAGCTCACCCGTTACACGCCGAAGAACCTGATCCCTCTGAAGCGCGAAGCGGCTGACAAACTAAACGAAGCCATGAAATACACAGTCTGAACCGGTTATCCCGAAATGCCCGGCCTGCTTCAAGCAGAACGGGCTTTCTTTTTGTTATACTTGTCCCAAGATAAGAAGCAGGGAGGCAAGGTTATGGCAGTCACCTATTACGGATACCCCAAATGCACCACTTGCCGCAAGGCAAAAAAGTGGCTGGATGAGCACGGTGTGACCTATGATGAATTTGATATCAAAGAAGCCCCGCCATCGGAGGAACAGCTCCGGGAAATCATCTCGGGAAGCGGTCTTGATCTGAAGAAGTTCTTCAACACAAGCGGAAAAGTCTATCGCGAAAATGGACTCAAGGACCGTCTGCCGGAAATGTCGGAAGACGAACAAATCCGTCTTCTCGCTTCGGACGGGATGCTTATCAAGCGTCCGATCGTCTACGATGGCGAAAAGGCAACCGTCGGATTCCGTGAAGCGGAATTTGAATCCGCGTGGAGTTAAGCGACTATTGAGTTTCCTGCCGCCGTATGGCAAACTGAAATGGGTGGATAATTTTTTGCTGGAGGGGTCAGAATGAGCACACCAACAGAACTTCGCTATTCCGAAGAACACGAATGGGTTAAGACGGAAGACGGCAAGGCGCGAATCGGGATCACACACTTCGCACAAGCTGAACTCGGCGACATCGTATTTGTCGAGCTGCCGGAAGTCGGCGCAGAAATCAAAGCGGACGAGCCTTTCGGCAGTGTTGAATCCGTGAAGACGGTTTCCGAGCTGTATGCACCAATCAGCGGCACAGTGGTGGAAGTAAACGAAGAGCTGGAGGACAATCCTGAATTCGTGAATGAATCCCCTTATGAAAAGGCATGGATGGTCATCGTTGAACCTTCTGATTCTTCCGAAATCGACAAGCTCATGTCCGCCGAACAATACGATCAAATGACGCAGGGCTGACCTGCATTCAGGAAACGCCGGCATCTTCCGGCGTTTTTTGCATCTTCTAATACAAAGGACCGCGACCGGAATCGGCGCCTGTTCCGGATGCGGCCCGATATTAAACGGTGTGCTCGCGGAGGGATCAGGATGACCGACAAAGTGATCATCGTCGAAGGCAGCTCAGACAGGAAACGCCTTGCACCGCTACTGGATGAGCCGGTGGACATCATCTGTACAAACGGGACGGCAAGCCCGACAAGGATAGAAGAACTTCTTGAACCTTATGAGGGCGCGGATATCTTCGCGTTTTTTGATGCGGACCGTTCCGGGGAGAAGCTGCGCGCGCTCCTCAGGAGGGAGTATCCGGAAGCCCGTCATCTTTATACGGACCGGGTCTACCGGGAAGTTGCGACCACGCCGCTCCGGGTGCTGGCTGAGGAACTGCTATCGGCAAACATCGAGATCAAGACCGAATTTCTGCTGTAAAGGATGAGCAAGGTGGAAGAATGGAATCTGCAGCAATTTGAAGAAGCATCAAAGAACTCGGCCACAGCCGCTTTTTATCTCTATACTCCCCTTTGCGGGACGTGCCAGGTCGCATCGAAGATGATGGACGTTGTGGAAAAGCTGCTCCCCGAAATCAGCCTCGGCAAGGCGGATCTTAATTATCACGAGGAGGTGGCCGCCAAGTATGGGGTGGAAAGCGTGCCATGCCTCCTGGTCGCAAAAGAAGGCCGGCCGGTGGAAAAAATCTACGCCTTCCGGTCGGTTCCGCACCTGTATGAAAAATTAAGTTGACGCAAAAAGGTCGCTGTGATATAGTTTCATGCATCAGTCATCCGCTCCGAGGATGAACATAAACGAATACGGAATACTCTTATTGAGAGAGGCGGAGGGACGTGCCCGATGAAGCCCGGCAACCGTCACGGAAACGTGAAATGGTGCCAAATCACTCAAAGCGCAAGCGCTTTGGCAGATGAGAGGAAATGCTCCGACCGGAAAACGGAATCGGTTGCGCGACCTGTCTGCCTTTACGCGGACGGGTCTTTTTAATGCAGAGGTGACCAAATGATTAAGCTAGAACAACTGACCAAGCAATTCCGCCTATCCAATCGGACACTCAATGCCGTCGACGAAGTCGACCTCGAGATCCTGGAAGGCGAGATATTCGGAATCATCGGCTACAGCGGTGCCGGAAAAAGTACGCTGATCCGGATGCTGAACGGCCTGGAAAAGCCGACGGCCGGCCGGGTGACGGTAAACGGCATGGAGATGTCGTCGATCTCCGGAGCAGATCTCAGGAAGGCGCGCCAGAAAGTCAGCATGATCTTCCAGCACTTTAACCTGCTATGGTCCCGCACGGTTGCGGAGAATATCGCTTTCCCGCTGGAAATTGCCGGTGTGAACAAGGCGGAGCGGGAACCGAGGGTACGTGAGCTCGTGCGCCTGGTCGGCCTGGAAGGAAGGGAAGATGCTTACCCTTCCGAGCTATCGGGCGGACAGAAGCAGCGCGTCGGGATCGCGCGGGCGCTTGCCAATGAACCGGATGTCCTTCTATGCGACGAAGCCACTTCAGCGCTGGACCCGGAGACGACCGATTCGATCCTCGATCTCCTGACGGACATCAATAAAAGACTCAACCTGACAATCGTCCTCATTACACACGAAATGCACGTGATTAGGAAAATCTGCCATCGGGTTGCCGTTATGGAGGCGGGGCGCGTCGTCGAGATGGGCGATGTGCTCCAGGTGTTCCGATCGCCGCAACAGCCGATCACGAAGCGGTTCGTTTCACAGGTGACCGAATCGCAGGATGCCAAACAGGCGATCAGCCAGCTGATCCGGGAAAACCCGGATGGTACACTGATCCGTCTCGGTTTTGTCGGCGAGCGGACAGGGGAGCCGGTGCTTGCCCGTCTTATCCGCACATTCGACATCGATGTGAACATCCTGCAGGCCAATGTCTCGCAGACACATGGCGGGACATTCGGCTCCATCATCCTGAATCTGGTGGGAGAGGATCAGGCGGTTGCAGAGGCAGTGGAATTCCTGCACTCCAAAGACGTGGAAACAGAGGTGATTGATCGTGATTGAACAGCTGTTTCCGAATGTGGACTGGGAGAAAATGTGGGAGGCGACGCTTGAGACGCTTTATATGACGGCGGTCGCCACATTGTTCACCTTTCTGATCGGGCTTGTACTCGGCATCCTTCTTTTCCTGACGGGACCAAAGGGGATTTACCAGAACCGGATTTCGAATCTGATCACGGCGGCATTTGTCAACATCTTCCGCTCGATTCCGTTCATCATCCTGATAATTTTGCTGATCCCGCTTACGAAGCTGCTGCTCGGCTCAATTCGGGGGCCCAACGCGGCACTGCCTGCACTGATCATCGGATCCGCTCCGTTTTACGCACGGATGGTCCAGATTGCCCTGGCTGAAATCGATAAGGGTGTGATCGAGGCGGCCCGGTCGATGGGAGCCACTACATGGACGATCATCCGCAAAGTCCTCTTGCCGGAATCCATGCCGGCACTGATTTCAGGTATTACTGTAACGGCCATCGCGCTTGTCGGTTACACGGCGATGGCCGGCATCATCGGGGCCGGCGGACTGGGGAACCTCGCTTATCTTGACGGTTTCCAGAGAAGCCGGACTGATGTCACACTCGTTGCCACCATCCTGATCCTCATCATCGTCTTCGCGATCCAGTGGATTGGGGACATTCTGGTCAAACGGGTGGACAAGCGCTGATATTGCACATCGTGTATCAAAACATCTAAGGGGGAAATGATCATGAAGAAATTTGCAGCAGGACTACTTTTGGCAACAGGCACACTCGCTCTCGCCGCGTGCGGTACCGGCGGGGATAACGCTACTTCCGGTTCATCAGAGGCTGGAGAAGGCGGTGGAGAGGCAAAAGAACTCGTTGTCGGTGCCTCCAACGTACCGCATGCCCTCATTCTGGAAGAAGCAAAGCCGCTTCTTGAGGAAAAAGGCATCGAGTTGAAAATTGAGACCTATCAGGATTACGTACTTCCGAACGAGGACCTGGAATCAAAAGAGATTGATGCGAACTACTTCCAACACATCCCTTACCTTGAATCACAGATGGCTGACCATGGTTATGACTTCGTCAATGCTGGCGGCATCCACATCGAACCGATCGGCATTTATTCCAAAAAGTACAAATCCCTTGAAGATCTGCCTGACGGTGCGACGATCCTGATGAGCAATTCGGTCGCGGACCACGGCCGGATCCTTTCCATGCTGGAAGCCCAGGGCCTCATCAAACTTGATGAGGGAGTCGACAAGACCAAAGCAGAGGTCAAGGATATTGCAGAAAATCCGAAAAACCTTAAATTTGACGCAGATTATGAAGCGTCCTTCCTCCCGCAGCTCTACAACCAGGATGAAGGGGATGCAATCCTCATCAACTCCAATTATGCAATTGATGCAGGACTCAACCCGCTTGAAGATGCGATTGCACTCGAAGATTCCGAATCTCCTTATGTCAATGTGATTGCTGTCCGAAGCGGCGATGAAGAAAAAGGGGAAATCAAGGCACTTGTAGACGTACTCCGCTCCAAAGAAATCCAAGACTTCATCGTCGAAGAATGGGACGGCTCTGTCGTGCCGGTTGACGAAAAATAATCTTTAGAAGAAATCAGCACCCACGAGGCCGCTGCTGCCGGGAATCCGAACTGGAATCCCGGGGCGGCGGCCTTTTTATGCCTGTCTGTCATTTCCTGTTGTATCCGCTAACAAGACAATGTATTCTGAATATGTGGCCAAGCCTTCTAACCGATGGGGGAGTGTGGTAAAGTGGTCACATCAAAAAAACAACTGTCTTTTTAGGGGGAACATCTATCATGAAGAAAATCGGCCTGCTGGGCCGGATCGTCATTGCCATTGCGCTGGCGGTCGGTATCGGCTCGCTTCTCACCAAGATCCCGGAAAAGTACGGGCTCTGGTTCGTAGAGCTCGGAGCAACATTTAATATGCTGTTCGGCGGATTCCTCAGTTTCGTTGTTCCGCTGATCATCATCGGATTTATCGCACCCGGCATCGCCAAACTCGGAAAAGGGTCTGCCAAGATGCTTGGATTGTCGACGGGCTTGGCCTACCTTTCCACTATCGCGGCCGGGATACTGGCGTTTTTCGTCGCTTCAAACCTTCTTCCCGGACTGATCGGAAACCCGGCAGCCGAGCAGATCAGTGATCCGTCGGAAGCATTGGCTTCGGCACTTTTTGAGCTTGAAATCGAGCCGGTCATGGGAGTCCTTACAGCCCTGATTTTCGCATTCCTGATGGGAATCGGGATGGCTGCTACGGGCAGCAAGACACTGCTCTCTGTTTTTGATGAATTTCAGCAACTGATCGAGAAGACGATCAGCAGCGTCATCATTCCGCTGCTTCCGTTCCACATCTTTGGCGTCTTTCTCAATATGACTTATGCCGGGCAGGTGGCGAGCGTCCTCTCGGTGTTTGCCATGGTGTTCGTGCTGATCATCGCCATGCATCTGTTCATGCTGCTCATCCAGTACACTGCAGCGGGTGCACTGACACATCGCAATCCGTTCAGCCTTTTAAAAATCATGGCACCGGCGTACTTCACGGCGCTCGGCACCCAGTCGTCTGCGGCGACAATCCCGGTGACAGTCCGCCAGGCACGCAAAACAGGCGCTTCCGATAAAGTGGTCAATTTCACTGTGCCGTTGTTTGCCAACATCCATTTGTCGGGAAGTACCATCACACTGACAACCTGTGCAATCGGTGTCATGCTCATGAACGGTATGCCTGTATCCATCGGCCCGATGATCCAATTCATCGCCGTTCTGGGTGTAACCATGATTGCCGCACCCGGCGTACCGGGCGGTGCGGTCATGGCGGCGCTCGGACTCCTTTCATCGATGCTCGGCTTTACCGAGCCGATGATTGCGCTGATGATTGCCCTCTACATGGCGCAAGACAGCTTCGGCACAGCGACGAACGTCACAGGCGACGGCGCGCTCGCCATCATCACCGACCGCTTTGCAACTTCGACTGACACAACTCCTGCAACACCTGCAGGAACGAAAACCGTCTGATTTTTCCTGTTTGGGCGTTCCCATATCGGGTACACTAAAAGGGAAACCAAACCGGCTAAGGCCGGCAATATCGAAAGGAATGGTTCATTATCGACCCCATGAGGCTCGAGTATACGGATAGGATGGCACAATGTTTCCGGAGTGCACACGGCATCGGCTATGAAGATTACCGCATGAATCCGAGGCTGCAACTGAAAGTGGAAAAACAGAGGGAGCGGGAATACGCCCTTAGCCAAAGCTTCGGTATGAGGCCGGAGACGGGAAGCCACCACCAACGACAATGACTGATCAATAATGAACCCGTGCAAAAGGACCGGCGCTTTCAGCGGCGGTCCTTTTGTTAACCTGATTTCCATTCTCAATCGGCAGCTGATAATTGAAAATGGCTTTCAATAAGTGATGACCCGTCCAAGGAACCTATGAATAATAGGCTTTCTGCGATTATTGGGGAGTTCCGCAGAACCTGTCTAAATGATTTGCATGCGCCCCCGCTTTCAGTTAAGATTAGAATGATGATAAATAAGGATGGCATTGCCATACCATACTGGAGGTATTCGGATGTCTACTCTCGAAATCAAAGGTCTGCACGTCGAAATTGAAGGCAAAGAAATCCTGAAGGGCGTCGACCTGACAATCAATACAAATGAAATCCATGCTGTCATGGGACCGAACGGGACGGGTAAATCCACGCTCGCATCGGCCATCATGGGGCATCCCAAATATGTAGTCACTGCAGGTACAGTCACACTTGACGGCGAAGACGTCCTTGAAATGGAAGTGGACGAGCGGGCCAAAGCGGGCCTCTTCCTTGCCATGCAGTACCCGAGTGAAATCTCCGGCGTGACCAATGCCGACTTCCTCCGTTCCGCCATCAACTCGCAGCGTGAAGAAGGCGAGGAAATCTCGCTTATGAAATTCATCCGCGAGCTGGACAGCAAGATGGAAACACTTGAAATGGATCAGGAAATGGCACAGCGCTACCTGAACGAAGGTTTTTCGGGCGGTGAGAAAAAGCGCAATGAGATCCTTCAGCTCATGATGCTGAAGCCTAAATTCGCCATCCTTGATGAAATCGACTCCGGTCTCGACATCGATGCGCTGAAAGTCGTCTCCAAAGGCGTTAACGAAATGCGCGGGGAAAACTTCGGCTGCCTGATCATTACCCACTACCAGCGTCTCCTAAACTACATCACGCCGGATCATGTCCATGTCATGATGCAGGGCCGTGTCGTCAAATCCGGCGGTCCGGAACTTGCCCAGAAGCTCGAGGCACAGGGCTATGACTGGATCAAGGAAGAACTCGGCATCGAAGATGAAACTGTCGGACAAGAAGCTTAACGGAAGGGGACAAACGAAATGACGGTTGAAATGAAATTGGCATTGACCGGCGAGGACGTGCGTTCCTATTCGGAATCGAACCGTGAACCTGAATGGCTCGCGGCAAAGCGCTCCGAAGCCTATCAACTTGCTGAAACACTCCAGCTGCCGAAACCGGACAAGACAAAGATCCATAACTGGAACTTCACCGAGTTTCCGGTACATGCAGTGCATGACGAGCCGCTGACGGGTCTTGCGGAGCTTCCGCAAGAAGCGCGTGCGCTCATCGATATCGAGAACCAGAAAAACATCTATGTCCAGCGGAATAATACGCCGGCCTACCTCAAGCTGTCGGACGAACTGAAAGAGCAGGGCGTGATCCTGACCGATATCTTCACGGCTGCGCGCGAGCATTCCGACCTGGTGCAGAAATACTTCATGGACGATGCAGTCAAAGTTGACGAGCACAAACTCACGGCTCTGCATGCCGCATTCATGAACGGTGGCGTCTTCGTCTATGTGCCGAAAGGCGTTGAAGTCAAAGAGCCGGTACAAGTCCTGTTCCTGCACGAAGGCGAAGAGGTTTCCCTCTTCAACCATGCAATTATCGTGGCTGAAGAAAACAGCGCATTGACGTATGTTGAGAACTACCTGTCGCTTTCAAAAGACTCGAAAGGGCTTGCCAACATCATCTCCGAGGTCATCGCGAAAGATGGCGCGAAAATCACATACGGCGCGGTTGACGTGCTTGCTGAAGGATTTACTTCCTACATCAACCGCCGCGGGGTCGCCGGCCGTGACGCTACAATCGAATGGGCGCTCGGTCTGATGAACGACTGCGATACAATCTATGAGAACGTGACCCACCTCGTGGGCGACGGTTCGGTCAGCCACTCCAAATCTGTCCTGGTCGGACGCGGAACGCAAAAACAGAACGTCACAGCGAAGACTGTGCACTGGGGCAAGGGCGCGGAAGGATTCATCCTCCAGCACGGCGTCATGAAGGATGAGGCGTCAACGATTTTCAACGGAATCGGAAAGATTGAGCACGGTGCATCGAAGTCGGATGCCGTTCAGGAATCACGCGTTCTCATGCTGAGCGAAAAGGCCCGTGGCGACGCAAACCCGATCCTTCTGATCGATGAGGACGATGTGACGGCCGGCCATGCGGCTTCCGTGGGCCGTGTCGATCCGCTGCAGCTCTATTACCTGATGAGCCGCGGGATTTCGCGCGTTGAAGCGGAGCGCCTGATTGTCCATGGTTTCCTGGCGCCTGTCGTCTCCCAACTTCCGATTGAAGGCGTCAAGAAACAATTGTCGGAGGTTATTGAAAGGAAAGTGCGCTGATGATCACTACAGAGATCAAAAAACGCTTCCCGATCCTCGACCAGGAAGTAAACGGCCATCCGCTCGTCTATCTCGACAGCGCGGCCACTTCCCAGAAGCCGGATGTCGTGATTGAAGCGGTCAAACGCTACTACGAAAACGATAACTCCAACGTCCACCGCGGTGTCCATACACTGGGCAACCGGGCGACCGATGAATATGAAGGCGCGCGTCAGAAAGTCGCGGACTTCATCAACGCATCGTCGGTCCAGGAAGTGATCTTCACCCGAGGAACGACAACCTCGATCAACCTCGTCGCCCAAAGCTACGGGCGGGCGAACGTGTCGGAAGGGGACGAAATCGTCATCACGATGATGGAGCATCACTCCAACATCATTCCGTGGCAGCAACTGGCCAAGGAAACGGGTGCGACACTAAAATATGTCGACCTCGAAGATGACGGGACCCTCTCGCTCGATAAAGTGCGGGAGACGATCACCGACAAGACGAAAATCGTCTCGGTCATGTATGTCTCAAACGTGCTGGGCACGAAAAACCCGATCAAGGAGATTGCGGAAATCGCCCACCAGCACGGGGCGGTGATGGTGGTGGACGGCGCACAGGCCGCGCCTCACCTGAAGGTTGATGTACAGGACCTGGATTGCGACTTCTTCGCTTTTTCGGGCCACAAAATGTGCGCTCCGACGGGTATCGGGGTCCTGTACGGCAAAAAGGCGCTTCTTGAAGACATGGAGCCGGTGGAATTCGGCGGCGAAATGATCGACTTTGTCGGCCTTTATGAATCAACATGGAAAGAGCTTCCGTGGAAATTCGAAGGCGGCACGCCGATCATCGCCGGCGCCATCGGACTCGGGGCGGCCATCGATTTTCTGCAGGAGATCGGCCTCGACAACATTGACCGCCATGAAAAGCATCTTGCAGCTTATGCCATGGAAAAGATGTCGGAAATCGATGGGCTCACGATCTACGGTCCTGCCGACCCGGATCTCCGTGCCGGCATCGTGACTTTCAATCTCGACGGAGTGCATCCGCATGACGTCGCGACGGTTCTTGATATGAACGGGATCGCCGTGCGTGCCGGCCATCACTGCGCCCAGCCGCTCATGAAGCGCCTGGATGCGACCGCGACGGCGCGGGCAAGCTTCTACGTGTACAACACGGAAGAAGATGTCGACCGCCTCGCTGATGGGCTCCGCATTGCAAAGGAGTATTTCTCAGATGTCATCCATTAATCTCGACCAGCTGTACAGGCGGGTCATCATGGACCACTATAAAAATCCACGCAACAAGGGGGAGCTGTCCGACGGCGGCCTCACCATCGACATGAACAACCCGACTTGCGGAGACCGGATCCACCTGACGATGCAGGTGGAAGACGGAATCGTGAAGGACGCAAAGTTCGATGGCGAAGGGTGCTCGATCTCGATGGCATCCGCGTCGATGATGACGCAGGCGATCAAGGGCAAATCCGTCGGCGACGCAGTGAAGATGTCCAAGTCGTTTTCCGACATGATGCTCGGCAAAGACCTGGACGATAGTCTGGATCTCGGGGATATCGAGGCGCTTTCCGGCGTCTCCCAGTTCCCGGCCCGCATCAAGTGCGCCACCCTTGCTTGGAAGGCAATGGAAAAAGGCGTCGGCGACGACGTCAATCCAAACTGAACGGAGGAACAGTAATGGCTAAAAACATGCCGGAAATCGGCGATTATAAATACGGCTTCCACGACAAAGACGTATCGGTTTTCCGTTCGAAGCGCGGTCTGACAAAAGAAATTGTCGAAGAAATCTCCAGGATGAAAGAAGAGCCCCAGTGGATGCTCGACTTCCGCCTGAAGGCACTCGATATTTTCTACAAAAAGCCGATGCCGATGTGGGGCGGCGATCTCAGCGAGCTGAACTTCGATGAGATCACGTACTATGTCAAGCCGTCGGAAGCGACTGAGCGCTCCTGGGATGAAGTTCCTGAAGAGATCAAGCGTACATTTGACAAGCTCGGAATTCCGGAAGCGGAACAAAAGTACCTTGCCGGTGTATCGGCGCAGTACGAATCCGAAGTTGTTTATCACAACATGAAGGAAGACCTTGAAGAGTTGGGCATCGTGTTCAAGGACACAGATTCCGCGCTCCGTGAAAACGAGGAGCTCTTCAAGAAGTACTGGGCAACAGTCATCCCGGCGTCGGACAACAAGTTCTCGGCACTGAACTCGGCTGTTTGGTCGGGCGGCTCATTCATCTATGTCCCGCCGGGTGTGAAAGTGGATACGCCGCTTCAGGCGTATTTCCGCATCAACTCGGAAAATATGGGGCAGTTCGAACGTACTCTGATCGTCGTGGACGAAGGGGCGAGCGTCCACTATGTGGAAGGCTGCACGGCGCCAGTCTACACGACGAACTCCCTCCACTCGGCGGTTGTTGAAATCATCATCAAGAAAGACGCCTATTGCCGATACACGACGATCCAAAACTGGGCGAACAACGTCTACAACCTCGTCACGAAGCGCGCAGTCGCCGAAGAAAATGCGACGATGGAATGGGTTGACGGCAACATCGGTTCGAAACTGACGATGAAGTATCCTGCGGTCATCCTGAAGGGCGAAGGCGCACGCGGCATGACGCTGTCCATTGCACTGGCAGGGAAAGGCCAGCATCAGGATGCAGGCGCGAAGATGATGCACCTCGCCCCGAACACGTCTTCGACAATCGTTTCGAAGTCGATCTCGAAGCAGGGCGGCAAGGTTTCGTACCGTGGAATCGTGCACTTCGGCCGCAAGGCGTCCGGCGCGCGTTCCAACATCGAGTGCGACACGCTCATCATGGACAACCAGTCCACGTCCGACACGATTCCATATAACGAGATCCTGAACGACAATATCTCCCTCGAGCACGAAGCGAAAGTTTCGAAAGTATCCGAAGAACAGCTCTTCTACCTCATGAGCCGCGGCATCTCGGAAGAAGAAGCGACGGAAATGATCGTCATGGGCTTCATCGAGCCGTTCACGAAAGAACTTCCGATGGAATACGCGGTCGAAATGAACCGCCTCATCAAGTTTGAGATGGAAGGTTCGATCGGTTAATCGCTAGTCAAACCATATACAGCAAGGGGTTTCGGGGTGCTGCAGTTACCTCGAAACCCTTTAAAATTGAAGCCGCATTTTTATCGGTGTAAAGAGCGAACTTTTTTGAGTTCGCCCTTTTCAATTTTTTGAGTGGTGTCCGAACCGACGACTGACATACTTGATGCTTGTTCCAGCTTCTGAGAGCAGGACGGCGTGGGTGTGCCGGAAAACGTGCGTTCCAATGGCGGAGTGAAGCAGAGAATCCGAGACACCTGCGGGAAAAGCGTTAGCCGAAGACCCCGGGGATGTGGCACACCACTCCGCTTTAGTGTTGCGCAACGCTCTGCGATGCGCACAGACTCCAGTTTCCGTACTGGCGCCGTCACGAAGAACGGCTCTGTGCTCAAAAGCGTTAAAGCCCTCAGCGGAAATACGGAGAATATTATGAAGAAGAAAAAACTGCAGACAAGGGAGTCATATACTCACTTTGTCTGCAGCCTGATACCGTTGCCATTACTTTGGCAACGGTTTTATATGTACGAACTCAGTCTTATCTATTTGTCCAGATAGCACTGAATCTCAATATTTGACTGATTCATGCTTCTCAACATGGACCACTTTAATTTTCTTGGATATGCGCGTTTTATAGATCACGGCCAACAGGATAAACCAGGCAGGCGTCACCATCAGGGATATCCGGGTATCTTCCGCAATAGCGAGCACGACCAGGACAAAAGCGAGGAAAGCAAGGATCATATAGTTGGCAAACGGATAAAGCGGCATCTTGAATTTGTTTGCCTTTGCCAATTCCGGCCTGGTCTTACGGTATTTCAGATGACTGAGAACAGTGATTCCCCAGATGAAAATAAAGCAGACGGTGGAAATGCTCGTGATCAGAGTGAACACGCCTTCAGGTATGATGTAGTTCAAGATGACGGAAATGAGGATCACACCCGCCGAGAAAAACAAAGCGGGAGACGGCACTTTGCGCCGGTCCAGTTTCGCGAACTGCTCCGGTGCATCTTGTTCCTTCGCAAGGGAATAAAGCATCCTGCTTGTACTGAAAATGGCACTGTTGCAAGCCGAGGCCGCCGATGTCAGCACGACAAAATTGACAATTGCGGCAGCCGCTGCAATCCCGACGGCGACAAACACTTGCACGAATGGGCTTGCCGCAGGGTCGACGGCATCCCATGGATAGACACTCATGATGACGAACAGAGCGCCGATATAGAAAATGAGGATCCGGATGGGGATGCTGTTAATCGCTTTGGGAAGGACTTTTTCCGGGTTTTCCGTTTCACCGGCTGTGAGACCGACAAGTTCAATCCCGACAAAAGCGAACACCACCATCTGGAACGAGAGGATAAAGCCGCTGATGCCGTTCGGGAACAATCCGCCGTTATTCCAGATATTTGAGAATGCGGCCGTGCCTGCGTCAGTGGTAAATCCTTTGATAATCATGAAAATGCCGACTACGATCAACCCGACAATCGCAATGATTTTGATCAGGGCAAACCAAAATTCTATTTCACCAAAAAGTTTTACGGTCGCCAGATTCATGAAAAGCAAGACGACGAGAGCGATGAGCCCCGGCATCCATTGAGGAATTTCCGGAAACCAATACTGCGAATAAATTCCGATGGCAGTCAGGTCAGCCATGGCAATACAGATCCAACAGAACCAATAGGTCCATCCGGTGATGAACGCTGCCATTTCACCGAAGTAATCCTTTACAAAGTCGACAAAAGAATGATAGTCCAAATTGCTCATCAAGAGTTCGCCGAGCGCTCGCATAATCAGGAACAAAATGATCCCTGTAATCAGATAGGACAGCAGGATAGACGGTCCTGCCAGATGAATGGACTTTCCTGCGCCAAGGAATAGACCGGTGCCGATTGCTCCCCCAATGGCGATCAATTGCACGTGCCTGTTTTTTAAGCCTCGTTCCAATGATTGTTCCTGCATAATTTTCTCCTCCCAAACCTCCAGTAAAAAGAAAAAATGGACATAAGAACGTAATTTCCCGTCTTTGTCCGATTTTTAAAAGATGGTTCTTAATCAAGAAACGCTCTAGTTCAGTACGAGGGTTAGGACTAGTCCTTTCATGCTGAAACGTCGTTCCGGATTGAGTATAAATAATATCGAGATTATCTATATTCAGATAATATTTTTTTTAGAGCTGTTTGTCAATCGGCTTTTTGTACCAGTTCCGTCGCATCTTTACCGTTTGTTTGATCACCAGCTGCATGCGGTAAGGGAGAGGCGAGCGGAAAAGTGGTCGTTTTTTCGTATAGGCTTTTCCTATTTAATACGGGCTTTCCGGCTCTTCAATACGGGTATTGTGATAAGATGGGGCATATGAAAATAGGATGAAGGGAGAGAGGCCTATGATCAGGGTTGGCTTGACCGGATGGGGCGACCACCCGGATGTTTACAGCCCCACCTCCAAGAAAACGGAAAAGCTGAAGGACTACACCGGTCATTTCCGGGTCGTTGAGCTGGACTCGACCTTTTACGCCATACAGCCGGAACGGAATATCCGGAAGTGGATCGGGGAGACGCCGGATGACTTCGGTTTTATCGTCAAGGCGTACCAGGGCATGACGGGCCATCACCGCGGGCGGCTTCCCTATGAATCGGAAGAAGAGATGTTCCGGCTGTTCCGGATGTCGGTCGGGCCGATGCTCGAGGCCGGCAAGCTGCCGATGATCCTCGCCCAGTACCCGCCATGGTTCGACTGCACAAAAGAGAATGTCAGTGCCCTGAGGAAGATGAGAAAGTACCTTGAAGGGCTCGATGTGGCCGTCGAGTTCCGTCATCAGTCCTGGTATTCGGAAAAATACCGTGATGGCACCCTCGACTTTCTCCGCGAGCAGGATTTCATCCATTCGGTATGTGATGAACCGCAGGCGGGAGAGGGCAGCATCCCATTCGTTCCGGAAGCCACCCGCGAAGACAAGACGCTGGTCCGGCTGCACGGCCGCAACACGGCAGGGTGGACGGCAAATGGACGCGATGACAAGAAGTGGCGGGAAGTCCGCTATTTGTATGACTACAACGACACGGAACTGGCAGGGTTGGCTGAAGAGATTTCCGGCATCGCCTCCGAGGACGTCTTTGTCGTCTTCAACAACAACTCGGGCGGACATGCCGCGGAAAATGCCAAGCGGTTTATGGGGATCTCGGGAATTGAAGCGGAACGGCCGGTCGTGCAACAGCTGGATCTGTTCGGCGGGGAGGAGCTTTGATGGAGTTCGTCATCCTGGCCGTGACGGGCCTGTTTGCCGGTATCATCGGGGCACTTGTCGGCCTGGGAGGCGGCGTCATCCTCGTTCCGGCTGCTCTTTATTTCGGCATCACACTCGGTTGGGTTCCGGGGCTGACTCCGCAGAAAATTGTCGGACTATCCGTCATCATGATGATTTTCATCGGGCTATCTTCGACTCTTTCTTATATGAAGACGCGCACTGTCGATTACCGGAGCGGGCTGATTTTCTTCGCGGGCAGCATCCCGGGGACAATCCTCGGGGCCTATGTGAATAAAGGACTGGACTTGCCGTCGTTTAATCTGTATTTCGGCCTCCTGCTCATTTTCCTCTCCGTGCTTTTACTCGTCAGGAAATACCTGAAACCGGTCAGGTGGTTTGTGGAGCATGGAAGGACACGCACATTCAAGGATCAGGAAGGCGCTGTCCATGAATACGGGTATCCCATCTGGTTTGCGGTCATGCTTACGTTTGGTATCGGCTTCGCATCGGGTCTCTTTGGCATCGGGGGCGGCTCGATCATTGTCCCCGCGATGATTTTGCTGTTCCTGTTCCCGCCTCATGTAGCGGTGGGAACTTCAATGTTCATGGTCTTCCTGTCGGCGATCGTCAATGCGGCAAGTCATATCACACTCGGCAATGTCCCATGGCTCTATACGCTGCCGGTCGTGCCGGCCGCATATGCAGGTGCGAAAATCGGAGCGGCCCTGAACAAACGCCTGAACTCTGAAACACTGGTGACTGCACTCCGGATCATTCTCCTGATCACGGGAATCCGGTCCATCTATGAAGGAATATGGGGCTGATTGCACGTTGAAGGAAACCATTCATATTTACCACACGAACGATCTCCACAGCCATTTTGAACATTGGCCGAGAATCCGGGACTTCCTCCTGCAGAGAAAGGCGGTCCACCGGGAAAGGGGTGAGACGTGCTACCTGTTTGATATCGGTGATCATATGGACCGTTCCCATCCTTACACAGACGCTACAAGAGGGAAAGGGAACGTCCTGATGCTGAATGAAGTCGGCTACGATGCCGTCACGATCGGCAACAATGAAGGCATCACTCTGTCTCCGGGAGAATTGTCCGCTCTTTACGAGGAAGCGGATTTTCCGGTCGTGCTGGCCAATTTGTTCACACAAGAAGGAAAACAGCCCGGCTGGACGGTACCGGAAGTCTATCTGACGACCAAATCCGGCATCCGGATCGGCCTGATTGCCGCCACAGCCGATTTCAGCACGTCCTATGAGCGTCTGGGATGGAAGGTGGCCGGTCCGCGCTCCGCGCTTGAGGCGGCAGCACCGCGTGTCACCCGGCAGTCCGATATTCTGATCTGTCTGTCGCATATGGGCTCGTCTGAAGACGACCGGCTTGCGGAACAGACGGACGGCCTGATTGATGTCATCATCGGTGGACATACGCATCACTTGTATCCGGCCGGCAGGGAAGTCGGCGACACACTTGTTGCTGCAGCAGGCAAATGGGGACATTATGTCGGTGAAATCTCACTGACCTTCGACCACGCCAAATCCAAGGTTGTCGGGGCAACGGCGCGGGTCCACGACACGGAGACACTTCCCATCCCCGAAGACGACAAAAGCTTTGATAGGCTGTTAAGACAAAAGGCGGCGGAGCTGTTGTCCGAAACCGTGTTCCTGAATCCAGTGGAACTGAGGGGAGGGTGGGAAGGCCCTACACCGCTTTCCGGCCTGTTCGCCGAGGCTCTCCTATCCCACACAGGCGCGGACTGTGCCATGTTCAATTCGGGAATCTTCCTCGGAGGACTGCGGGAAGGCAATGTTTCCGGATTGGATCTGCACCGCCTCCTGCCTCATCCGATCAACCCGTGTGTGATCACGCTGACGGGAAAAGAGCTCGAAGAGGCCTATGAGTTGAGCCAGAACCCTGAATGGCCGGGAATCCGGCTGAAAGGCCTCGGGTTCCGCGGCGAAAAGATGGGGGCGATGATTCATCACGGAATCAGTCGCGGTGAAAACGGGAAGCTGCTTGTGGCAGGCACCGCTGCAGAGCCGGACCGGGTGTACAGGCTCGCCACCCTGGATCTGTTCACATACGGATTTTTCTTCCCGGCTTTCAAGCAGGCCAGGAAAGAATACTTCATGCCGGAATTTATCCGGGATGTCCTTGCAGGGTACGCCATCCTGAAGTTCGGCGCCCCGCCCTCATAAATCCTTCCCTCTCCCCGTAAGATGGGGCAGGGGGATTATTTATTGAAGTTTCCATACGCGCGCAGGAGGAGGCTGCGACCCGGAGCGGGAAAGAGAAGGCTCTTGCCGCTTCTCCTCCCGTTCGGACTTATCCTGATGGCGGCTTTTTTCTATGCTCTCAATGCCCGGCTAGGACCGGCGCTTGCCGATTACGCGGAAGTGCAGACCCAGAAAATTGCTTCCGAGGTCATTGCGAAGGCGATTGATGCCCGGACAGCCAATGTACTCGACATCAATGATATTATTGAATACGTTCCATCCGAACAGTCGGAAATGGTGACGGCAAAATTGAATACGGAAATCATCAACCGGTTCATTGCGGAAACCCACGGGCTTGTATCGGATCATCTGGAAATGGCAGAAGCGGGTGAGTTGAACACGTTGCCGAAGCTCGAGAACATCGAATACGACGTGGAGACGATGAAGGACAGAGACGGTATTGTGTTCTTCGTCCCGCTCGGGCAGGCGCTTGGAATGCCGATAATCGGAAACCTGGGTCCGAAGATACCGATACGGTTCCATGTCATCGGTGACGTCCATGCCAATCCGAATACGGAAATCCGCGAGTTCGGTATTAATAACGCGCTTGTGCAGGTCGATGCGATCATCCAGGTGAATGTCCGAATTATAGTTCCATTTGCATCCAAGCAGTCGAGAGTCGAGCAGAGGATTCCGATTGCCATCGGTCTCGTACAGGGGCAGGTGCCGCATATCTTCAACAAAGGAGAGAATGTCGATCCACCGTCAATCGAGGTGCCGATCCCGCTTCCGGATGAATAAGTTGCCATTGCAAACTTCATCTCAATCTGATATGATCGGTGACAAGATATAAATAGATTCGATTGGGTAGAGGCCGCAATCGCTTATGAGTAGCACACGTGAGTTTGACAACGATGACCGTGCGTAAAAGGAAGCATTGCCGAAGTGGACCGGAGCAGTCAGCGAAGGTCCGCTGGGGCCATTCCGAACAGGGATGGCACTGTCATGCGGAAAGATCCGTATGGAGAGCTACAGATCGTACGTTGTGATGACTCATTTCAACTGACGAACGTAGTGACGGCCGGCTTCCCTTTGCGCAAACAGCGCAGGGTGCCGGCCGTTTTGCTTTTGCGCAAGGCTCTTACCCCTTCAGAAATTGGAGGAATGAAATCATGTCAGGTACTATTTTCTCAATCCTGCCCCCACTGATCGCCATCGTCATGGTGCTGATCACGAAACGTGTGCTTCTTTCACTCGGCACAGGGATCATCGCAGGCGCATTGATCGTGGCTTCGTTCAGCCCGCTGGAGTCCCTCAAGGCATTTTGGACAGCATTGACGATCACTTTCTGGGACGGCGGGCTGAACACGTATAACATCTTTATTACGCTGTTTGTCATCCTGCTCGGCGTGCTGACCGCATTCGTCAGCCTTTCCGGCGGAAGCCGGGCATTTGCCGATTGGGCGACAAAACGGATCCGGACACGCAGGGGAGCCAGGCTGCTCCCGGTTTTCCTGGGAATGCTCATTTTCGTGGATGATTACTTTAATGCGCTGGCCGTCGGTCAGATTGCGCGTCCTGTCACCGACAGCCATAGAATCTCCAGGGCAAAGCTTGCTTATTTCATCGACTCGACATCTGCACCGGTCTGTGCAATCGCTCCAATTTCAAGTTGGGGTGCCTATCTGATCGGTGTGATCGGAACGATTCTTGCAGGTGCATCCGTTGTTTCGTATTCTGCGCTTGAGGCATTCCTGCTCATGATCCCGATGAACTTTTATGTATTTGCCACACTGGTGTTTGTCTTCTTCGCTGCACTAACCAACTTCGATTTCGGCGAGATGCGCAAGCATGAGCGCCGGGCGATCGAAAAAGGAGAACTGTTCGACCCGAACAAGGAAGTTCCGGGGGAGCTCAAGGAAGAGTTTCCTGTCCACGACAATGGACGAGTCATTGACCTCATCCTTCCGATTATTACACTCGTTGCTGTCACCTTCGGCGGAATGATGCTGACGGGCTATCGGGGCAGCATGGCTGAATATGGCCGCGCGGATATTTGGACCATCTTCGAGATGACCGATGTGCCGCTGTCACTTGTTTCTGGAGGCCTCTCCGGTGTTGCCGTGGCACTGATCCTCTTCCTGACCCAGCCGGGGAAAGGGAACTTCCGGAAATCCGAGTATATCGCACCGGCCATCGTCAGCGGCATCAGGGCCATGATGCCGGCGGTGTCCATCCTGATTCTCGCATGGGCACTTACGTATCTGATCGGAGAACTTGAAACAGGGGCTTTCCTTTCCGGTGTCGTCGAACGTGCAAACATTCCTGCAGAACTCCTTCCTGCGCTCATGTTTGTTCTGGCCGGAATCATCGCCTTTTCAACAGGGACATCCTGGGGATCGTTCGGCATCCTTCTCCCGATTGCGGGAGAAGTCATGCTCAATGCCGCGCCTGAGATGCTGATTGCATCGCTTGCCGCGGTACTGGGAGGCGCCGTTTTCGGAGACCACTGCTCGCCGATCTCCGATTCGACAATCATGTCGTCGACCGGAGCGGGCTCCAACCATATCGACCACGTGGCCACCCAGCTTCCGTATGCTTTGGTAAGTGCCTCCATTGCGACAGTGGGTTATGTAGTCTTGGGCCTGACCGATTCACTTGCGCTGGGCCTTGTGACCGTAACGCTTCTGCTGGCGGCCGTCATTGCTTTCTGGATGCTGAAAGGCCGCGCGGCCACTCCGGCCATGCATGAACATACCGGGAACTAAGTCAAAAGACAGGGTAGCCCCCTGTCTTTTGTTATGCCAATGAAACTTGTCGAAAAAGAAAAAAGACTTTGACTTCATATTTCAGGGTCGTTATACTTACAATAGGATTAGATAATTCAGAAAAAAATAAATCTTCCCGTTTATTTGGTGTTATGGGGGATGGGCGGGGAGAAACATCAAGGGGGATCAATATGGGACAGCGTTCACAATGGGGGACGAGGGCCGGCTTTATCCTGGCTGCGGTCGGATCTGCGGTCGGCCTCGGGAATATCTGGCGTTTTCCTTATGTCGCCTATGAAAATGGCGGCGGGGCATTTTTCATTCCTTACTTATTTGCGCTTCTAACAGCCGGAATCCCGATTCTGATCATGGAATTTACAATCGGGCAGAAGTATCGCGGGTCGGCCCCGCTTTCTTTCTTCCGCATGGAAGGGAAAAAGGCTGAATGGCTCGGCTGGTGGGGTGTATTTGTCGCTTTTGTCATCTCCACCTATTATTCGGTCATCATCGCATGGGCAATGAAATACACGATTTATTCGTTCAACCTACAGTGGGGGGACGATACCACCGGCTTCCTGTTCGGTGAGGTGCTTAACCTGGCGGATACACCGGGACAAGTCGGCGGGTTTGTGCCGGGTGTCCTGATCCCGCACATTCTTGTTTGGATCATCGTCTTCGGCATCCTGTTTGCAGGCGTAAAAAAAGGGATTGAAATGGCAAACCGGATCTTCATTCCGGCTCTCGTCATCGTCTTCCTGCTGATCGTCATCCGGGCGGTTACGCTGCCGGGCGCCCTGACCGGGCTCGAGGCATTCTTTAAGCCGGACCTCAGTCAGCTGGCGAATGGCACTGTCTGGGTAGCGGCCTACGGCCATATTTTCTTCAGTTTATCCATCGCATTCGCGATCATGATCACGTATTCAAGCTACCTGCCGAAGAAATCCGATATTACGAACAACGCCTTCATTACAGGCTTTGCAAACTCCGGCTTTGAGCTGCTTGCCGGAATCGGCGTCTTTGCCGCACTCGGGTTCATGGCTGTCCAGAGCAACGTGCCCGTCGACGAAGTCGCCACGGCGGGAGTCGGACTCGCCTTTGCGGTGTTCCCGCAGATTATCAACGAGTTCCCGGGCATGAATGCCCTGTTCGGTGTCCTGTTCTTCCTGTCGCTCGTACTGGCCGGGCTCACATCGCTCATCTCCATCTGTGAGACGTATGTCGCAGGTCTTTCCGAGAAACTGGGGATTTCGCGGAATAAGGCGGTCCTCTTTGGAGCCGGCCTTGCCTCGCTGATCTCGCTGCTGTTTTCTACACGCGGAGGACTTTACTTCCTGGATGTGGCCGACTATTTCATCAACCAATTCGGCGTCGCCTTCATCGGACTGATTGAGGTCATCGCGGTCGCGTGGATCTTCCGCAAGCTTGACGTATTCAAGGACCATGCCAATCCGATGTCCGATATCCAGATCGGGGGATGGTGGAAGTTCTCCCTCACGGTCATTACACCTTTGGTGCTTGGGTACATGATGTTCGATCTGTTCCGAACGAACCTCGGCAAACGTTTTGACTTTGAAACCGGCAACTATGAAGGATATTCGGATGCTTTCATCCTGGGGGCGGGGTGGTCGGTCGCCATCGCAGCACTTGTCTTGGGCATCCTGTTCACCTTCATTAAATGGAACAGACATGCACTTGAGCCATATGACAGAGATCAATCATAAGGGGGAAGTTCCATGAGCGGATCGGCAATCTTCATGATGATTCTCGGCATTCTGATCATCTGGGGCGGCCTCGCGGCAAGCATTGCGAACGCAGTCGCAAAAGCCAAAAAACGATAAAACGGAAGCGTCCCTTAAATGGGGCGCTTTTTCATGCCTGCCCCTTCAGGCACCTTCCACTGGCTGTTGTCCCGGCTTAGCCATTGTGTTACATTGAAAACAGTGAGCATGTTCAATACAGAGAGAATGGAGCCGATGGCGATGACATCATGCAAGCCGGGAAACGAGCATATCCGAAAGCCGGATTGGCTGAAAATCAAGCTGAACACCAATGACAACTATGTCGACCTTAAAAAGATGATGCGCGAAAAAGGGCTGCATACCGTCTGTGAAGAGGCGCGCTGTCCGAACATCCACGAGTGCTGGGGCGAGAGAAGGACGGCCACCTTCATGATTCTTGGCGCGGTCTGTACGAGGGCCTGCAGATTCTGTGCAGTCAAGACCGGCTTGCCGAATGAACTCGACTTGGCCGAGCCGGAACGCGTAGCCGATTCCGTCGCATTGATGAATCTCAAGCATGCCGTGATCACGATGGTGGCGCGTGATGACCAGCGCGACGGAGGAGCGGGTGTCATGGCGGAAACGATTCGCGCCATCCGCCGAAAGAATCCGTTTACAACGGTAGAAGTGCTCCCTTCAGACCTCGCGGGTGACTATAACAGCCTGAAGACACTGATGGACGCCAAGCCGGACATTCTTAACCATAACATCGAGACGGTTCGCCGCATGACAAAGCGTGTCCGGGCACGGGCAACGTACGACCGTTCCCTTGAGTTCCTGCGCAGGGCCAAGGAGATGCAACCGGAAATCCCGACGAAATCCTCCCTGATGGTCGGCCTTGGAGAGACATGGGAAGAAATTATCGAGACCATGGACGATCTCCGTTCGAACAACGTGGATATCATGACGATCGGCCAGTACCTGCAGCCTACGAAAAAGCATATCGCTGTTCAGAAATATTACACGCCGCAGGAGTTCGGCGAGCTTCGCGAAATTGCTATGACCAAAGGCTTTTCCCATTGCGAAGCCGGTCCACTTGTACGCAGCAGCTACCACGCGGACGAGCAGGTCAACGCAGCTGCACGCGAACGGCAGCGCCGTGGCGAAAGCGAACCAGCCGTCCAATCCTGAAAGAAGGCACAAACATGATCAAGATCGAAAACACCGAGTACGTAGTGATCGAGGATTACCGGGACGCTTTGCAGCAAGAAGCTCTGGAGTCACGCTATAGTGATATCCTTGCCAAATACGACTTCATTGTCGGTGACTGGGGCTATGGACAGCTCCGTCTCCGCGGCTTCTTTGATGATCGCAACCCGAAAGCGACCATCGCGACGAAAATCAGTACCCTTGAGGATTATCTGTACGAGCACTGTAACTTCGGATGCGCCTATTTTGTCCTGAAGAAAGCTCCTCAGGCGAAAGGCAACTCCAAAAAACAGGATGCCGCATCAGAGATCGAACAGGAAGACCCGCAAAACGGCAAATAAGCCGTTGCGGGTTTTCGTCTTGAATGAACTGGAGGAATCAGCATGTATTTCATCGACCGAAACAAAGTGGAGAAGACCGCTTCGCATATGGAACATCTTTTTAAAGTATACGACAGCCGCTCCGATTGGTCAGGCAGCCCGGCGGGGGGCCTTGCACTGGAACGTATCGCGCACAATCTCATTGAATCAGTGATCGATATCGGCAATACGCTCATTGACGGCTTCATCATGCGGGATCCGGGAAGCTATGAAGACATCATCGACATCCTGCTCGATGAAAAAGTCATTGAAACGGAGATGGAGGCACCGCTAAAAGAGCTGATCGGCCTGAGAAAAATGATTGTCCGTGAATTCATGGATGTGGACCCAGCCGTTACGGAGCGTGTGCTCACCGCAACGATGCCGGCTCTCCGGCGCTTCCCCGACAGCACGCGCCGCTATCTGGCGGAGGAACTGGGTCCGGTTTCCGCCTTTCTTCCTGAGGACAATGAATGAGGGAGTACCAGGCATGGTGCTTTGACCTGGATGGAACCGTCTACCGCGGAGAAGAACCGATCCCGGCAACGGCCCGCTTTATCCGGAAGCTTAGGAAGAAAGGGTGCGGTGTGTTTTTTGTGACCAATAACTCTGCACTTACACCTGAGCATCAGGCCGAAAAACTGGCTCGGATGGGCATCACGGCTGCGCCTGAAGAAGTCATGACCTCATCGGTTGCGACAGCAGACCATCTGGTCAGCAATCACGGTACGCTTCCGGTCTACATGATCGGGGAAGAAGGTCTCCGGATGGCATTGGAAACGGCAGGCCACCGGATTGTACGGCAAGCTCCCGATGCCGTGGTGGTCGGCATCGACCGTGCGATCACTTACGGAAAACTAGCCGATGCTTCACTTGCGGTTTCCGGAGGGGCAATGTTTGTCGCCACAAATAGCGATAAGGCCTACCCGACCGAAAGGGGTCTGGTGCCCGGGAACGGTGCTTTCGCAGGTCTTATCGAACTTGCGACAGGCGTCAGTCCGTTTTATATCGGCAAGCCGGCAGTCCCGATGCTGGAGGCTCTAGCCGAAAGACACGGGCTTGCAAAGGAAGAGATGGTCATGGTCGGGGACAACTACGAAACCGACATCATGGCCGGTATCCGCTTCGGTATTGGTACCGTGCATGTGGACACAGGCGTCACAAGGGCGGCTGATCTTATCAATTATAGGGAGCAGCCGACCTATAGTCTGAGTACGATGGACAATTGGGAAGATATCTAAAAAGCGCAATGCCGGCCGGCATTGCGCTTTTATCTATATGGGATTGCCTTAAAACAGCGGGTTCTCTTCGATAAAACGGTAGATGTTCTCCTTCAGTTCATCCGGTGTCTCGCCTTCGACGATCTCGCCGTTGACGACCGCATAAAGCGATTCGGCACATTGCGAGCAGAAGCTGAGGCAGCCGTATTCGAGGACATCAAGATTCGGGTCCTGTTCGAGTTCCTCGAATGTTTTCTGTGAACCGCAGGCCATGTTGCTCATGCAGAATTCTACAATCGGATTCACTAACATTCACCTCTCCTACCGGGAAATCGTACTCCTTTTTCATCCTCCCGTCAATTAAACGGCTTATTGTGAAACCTCTCACATTCAGATATAATGGCGATGGAACGCAAGAACTGAGAATAAAAATGTAACTTTCATAAAGGAGATTACCATGAAGAAACTAGTCCTGTTAGGTGGCGGTTACGGAAACATGAGAATCCTGCTCCGCCTCCTGCCCAATCAACTTCCCGAGGACCGGGAAATCATCCTGATCGACCGGACGCCGTTTCACAGTTTGAAGACAGAGTTTTACGCGTTGGCGGCAGGAACGGTGCCGGATGCGGAAGTCCGTGTCGACTTCCCTGAACACGAGCGCCTGCGCACGGTCACAGCAGAAGTCGTGGACGTCAACATGGATGAAAAATGCATCTATCTCGACAACGGCGACAGCATCCAATATGACGATCTCGTCATCGGGCTTGGATGTGACGATAACTATCATGACGTGCCGGGAGCAGCAGAAAATACGCACAGTATCCAGACGATCGGCAAATCCCGTGATACATACCGAGAAGTCCTCGGGCTGCCAGGCGGCGCGACAGTCGCCATTGTCGGTGCAGGACTGAGCGGCATCGAGATCGCAAGCGAACTCCGCGAAAGCCGTCCGGACCTGAACATCAAGCTGTTCGACCGCAGTCCCCGGATTCTCCGTGACTTCCCGGAGCGCCTCAGCAATTACGTACAGCGCTGGTTTGATGAAAATAATGTGGAAGTCATCAGCAACTCCAACATCACAAAGGTAGAACCCCATCTGCTTTATAACCACGAAAATTCGATTCCGGCAGATGCAGTCGTCTGGACTGCAGGCATCCGTCCGGTCGAAATCGTGCGTAATCTGGATGTTGAGAAAGCAGGAGGAGGCCGTGTCATCCTCACGCCGCACCATAACATCCCAGACTATGAAAACGTCTATGTCGTCGGCGACTGTGCCGCACTCCCGCACGCGCCGAGCGCCTACCTGGCCGAGGAGCAGGGCGAGCAGATCGTCAAAGTGCTGAAGATGCGCTGGAACGGCGAAACGCTGCCGGAGAAGATGCCGGAAATCAAGCTGCAGGGCATCGTCGGTTCCCTCGGCAAGAAAAAAGGCTTCGCCTTCCTCGCCGACCGTACTGTCACCGGCCGTATTGCACGGCTGCTGAAATCGGGCATCCTATGGATGTACAAGTGGCATAATGGTTAATGGGCAGGGAAACCCTTGATGTATCAAGGGATTAGGGGGTTATGAACGGGGAGGATAACACCGAAAGTCACATTTCGGCAACATTCCGTCCGGAATTGCCACTTTGGAGGATGTCGCCGAAACTGATTTTCAGTTTCGTTGCGGCATCCTCTTTTATAAAGCCTTTTCTGCATCCAAAATGCAATTTCGGTAAGAAAGGGACCGAAGTGGAAATCCGGGGGATTTAGCAGTGAACGATAGATGCAAAAACTGCAGACTAAGGAGTACTCCTCTCATGTTGTCTGCAGTCGATTAACTATTAATCTTGGGGGCTCTCAAGCTTCCGCTGTAAGTCCATGCTTTTCAAGTTCCCTGAAAACCGGCTTCAGCTGAATATAACCTTCGCCGACCACTTCGCCGCCAATCATGACGAGAGGATAGAAGAACTCATCATCCCTGACGCGGGCAGCAATGTCGGCGCGTTCCGGATCCTCGATCGGCTGTTCGATATCGATGTAATCAATCCGGAACGGCTGACCCGGATACTTTCTTGAAATGGCCGCTTCCAGCCATTCGTATGTATCCCTTGAAGAAGGGGCGTTCACGCAACTTGCACAGATAACATCGGCACCGTATACTTCGATATTGATCCCTTTTTGATTCAATGAATTTCCCCCCGATTTCCTTTATGGATTTTCTGTCTTGAACACATTATAATGAAATCAGTGAAAGGAGTCGAATTGAAGTGACAGAAACAGCGATGATGGATAGCGTACAAGAAGTCCTGGATAAACTGCGTCCGTTCCTTCTCCGCGACGGCGGCGACTGTGAACTCGTTGACGTTGAGGACGGCATCGTGAAACTCCGCCTGCTTGGCGCGTGCGGAACCTGCCCAAGTTCGACAATCACGCTCAAAGCCGGTATCGAGCGCGCGCTCGTCGAAGAAGTGCCGGGCGTCGTCGAAGTCGAACAAGTCTTTTGATCTCCCGGATCCGCCACGGCGGATCCTTTTCAATAATGGGTCCCGGCATTTGAACCTGCGGGGAACAACCGGTAAGATGGAAGAAAAGGAGTGAGGGAAGATGACACAAGTGGTGGAACTGACGGAAGCTGCGGCCTATCAGGTAAAGGAAATGATGGTCAACAATGAAGAGGAAGGTTCTTACCTTCGTGTCGGGGTCAACGGCGGCGGATGCAGCGGACTGACCTACGGCCTCAACTTCACGAGAGAGCGCAACGAAGATGATGAATTCCTGGAACTGCATGGAATTCAGATTGTCGTCTCCAAAGAAGATGCGGGCATCCTGAATGGCACGACAATCGACTACAAGCAGTCCCTCATGGGTGGCGGATTCACCATCAACAACCCGAATGCCATCGCTTCCTGCGGTTGCGGTACATCGTTCAGGACCGCAAAGAAAGTTGGCACGCCAGATAAATGCTGACTAAGAGCCCGGATTTCCGGTCTCAGACTGTAGATAAAGCGGACCCCGAAGAAATCTTTCGGGGTCCGTTTTGTCATTTTCGTGGATATGAATATTTTATCCCTTCCGAGAAGGGCTGTCCATCGCATGCCACACTTAGCATTAGCCGATGACGCTGCAAGCGCAGCCCGAGGAGGCTGTTAGCGCCGCTCAAAAGCGTCGGTGTTGGGCAACAGGGACGGCAACGGAAATCCGGAAGATTTCAGGAATAGAAAAACTGCAGACAAAAGTATAATCCACTCACTTTATACACAGTCTGAGACCGGATTACCGTCTTTTTTATTTCCTAATCTGTCACTTGAATTACCCTATATAAAGGACTAAACTAAGACTTGAAGGATTTTGTCGATTACGGCGCGATGCCGTGACAATCACGGCGTTGTGGCCGTCCTGCATGTATAGACATATTTCATAAAGGTGGTTGGAATTGAAGTGAAGAGACCTACAGTTCTGGTGCTCGGAGGCGGATACGGCGGACTGTCAACAGTCGTCAATCTCCAAAAGAAAATCGGCACAGATGACATGGACATCGTCCTCGTGAACAAAAATGATTACCATTACGAATCGACCTGGCTCCACGAAGCGGCTGCCGGAACGCTTTCGCCTGAAGATGTGCGCTACGATATCAAGCGCGTCCTGAATGAAAACAAGGTGAAATTCATCAAGGCGACGGTCGAATCGATCGATGTCGACAATAAGAAAGTGGGAACCGATGCAGGAGAACTGTCGTATGACTATCTCGTCATCGCACTCGGCTTTGAAGGCGAGACCTTTGGAATCGAAGGCCTCGACAAGTACGCGCTCAGCATCGCGGACGTCAATGCGGCACGCCAGATCCGCGAGCACATCGAATACCAATTTGCGACATGGTCGCTGGAAGATGAAAAAGACGATTCCCGCCTGACAATCGTCGTCGGCGGAGCAGGCTTCACGGGCATCGAGTTCCTGGGCGAACTGGGCAACCGCGTACCTGAGCTTTGCGAAGAGTTCGATGTGCCACGGGAAAAAGTCCGCGTCATCTGCGTGGAAGCCGCGCCGATGGTCCTGCCTGGCTTTGATCCGCAACTTGTGGATTATGCCACTTCTTACCTGAAGTCAAAAGGAATCGAATTCTCCATCGGCACGCCTGTCGTGGAAGCAACTCCTGAAGGCGTCAAAATCAAGACCGGTGAAGATAAGTTTGAATTCATCAAAGCCGGCACGGTTGTCTGGGCTGCAGGTGTCCGCGGCAACCGCCTGATCGAAGAGACGTCAATCGAAAGCAAACGTGCCCGTGTGGCCGTGCGAGAGGACATGCGTGCGCCGGGTTATGACGATGTCTTCATCGTAGGGGACTGCGCCTTCATGATGAATGAGGATGCCGGACGCCCTTACCCGCCGACAGCTCAGATCGCCATGCAACAGGGCGTACAGATTGCGGAAAACATCATCAGTCTTGCCAAGGGCGGCAAAACGAAGAAATTCGTTCCTGATCTGAAAGGAACCGTGTGCTCGCTCGGCGAAGATGATGCAATCGGCAACGTATTCGACGGCAAACTGGTTACAGGCAAAAAAGCAAGCTTCCTCAAGAAGATGATCGACAACCGTGCGCTCTATCTGATCGGCGGACCATCGCTCGTCCTCAAAAAAGGTAAATTCAACGTTCTTTGATAAGAGCCGGGGCGGCGGTTCTATCCTTGGACAGGCTGCCCGTTTGGTTATGTAAAAGAAACTCCCCGATACGGATCCGGAATGTTCACGGATCTGTTCGGGGAGATTTTTTCAATCGGCCTATCCTGAAAGCGGCCGGGATGACAGGAGGAAAAAGATATGGGGAAAGAACGGGGGAAAGTCTGGCTCGGTGCGGCGGGCATCGTCATGAACGGCAACGGAGAATGGCTGGTCGTCAAGAAGTCATATGGCGGCCTGAAGGGGAAATGGTCGTTCCCGGCCGGTTTTGTCGAGCCGGGGGAACGTGCGGATGAAGCGGCTATCCGCGAGGTAGAGGAAGAGACCGGTATCCGCACCCGGCTCATCGGGATGGCCGGTTTCCGGACCGGTGTGCTGAAAGGGGAAGTGAGCGACAACATGGCGCTGTTTCTGCTCCGGCCTGTTTCGGACACTCAACCGGTCATTCCCCAGGAACGGGAAATCATCGAAGCCCGATGGATGACGCCCGGCAAGTTGGCGGCCTCCCCCGATTCATCGCTTCTGATCCACGAGATTGCAGAAGAAGCCGTTGACGGCGGTTTGCCTGAAGTTCCCGGGGCTTGGCCGGGCGACATCTTTGGATATACCAGCTACAAGTTCTTTTTCCGTAAAGGTTCAGCCAATCCCGATTTCTGACAGATTGGTGAACGGGGTCAGGCTTGTTGAAAGAGGATGTCCGTTCCGGTAAACTGATGGAGGGAAATCGGAGGTTAGCGAATTGGACGGATCATTATCCATTGTAGAAGTCATGCTGTCGTTCCTGCTGTTCATGGTCATGTTCTTTGGGATCGGCTTTCTTCTGAATATGCTGCTCCGCATGACATGGCTCATGGCAATCGTCTACCCGATCGTCGTCATCCTGATTGTGGATGAAGTGCGGGTAATGGATTACATCACCAGTCCGGGTACGGCTTTCAGCAGCCTTGGAGACAAGCTCGTCTCCCTTCATGCCGCTGATATCGTCATTCTGATCGGAGGTTTTGTCGGTGCCATCATCGCTGGCATCGCCATGATCATTCTTCGGAGAATGGGTTACAGGATGTTCTGACAACAGACAAATCAAAAAGCGTCCCGCCTGAAGGCGGGACGCTTTTTGATTGATCGGGCATCAGAGAACGAATGCATATAGAATCACGGATAGGAAAATACCGGTCAATGCGCCGGCGTACACTTCACTCGGCTTGTGTCCGAGCAGGGTTTTCAGTTCCTCGATTTTTTGCTGTTCATCCTTCTGCGGCCATTCCCGGGTTGTCTGGATGAAATTCCTGAAATCTGTACGCATCTGATTGATGACGACTGCCTGCTGGCCGGCCTGGAAGCGGACGCCCGATGCATCGAACATGACGATGATGGCGAACACGGCAGCGACCGCAAAAATGGAGGAATCGAAACCGTGCTCGAACCCGATGGCCGTTGCCAACGAAGAGACGGCAGCGGAATGGGAACTTGGCATGCCGCCCGTGGAAGTGAAAAGCTTCCAATCCACCTCCCGCGAGGCCAGGTAGTGAATCGGTATCTTGACAAACTGGGCGAAGAAGATGCTGAATATCGCCACCCAGAGGGGTGCGTTGTGGAATAGGGACATGGGGCACAACCTTTCGGGCAGAAGATAGTAAGAATTATAACATATGCAGGGGCCGGGCTGACCCGTCCTCCGACCTTCCGGTATAATGGAAATGAAAGCTGGATGGAGGGATGACAATGGAAATCAACGTACAGAAAAACAGCCTAGAGGGAATCACGGCAGATGTCCTGATTGTGGGCGTGCCGAAACATCCCGAACATGTGGAAGGCTGGAATCAGTTGGATGCTTTGTTCGGAGGGGCTTTGACAGGATGGATCCGCTCCGGCGATGTTGCATCCGGGCGTCATGAATATAGCCTGGTGCCGGCCATGCCGGATGCAGGGTTCAGCCGCGTTCTTTTCGCGGGGATAGGCAATGATAAAACGCTGGATGCGGATGATCTGAGAAAAGTGTTTGTCGGTGCCGGCAAAAAGCTCCGCAAGATGAAAGCGGAAACCGCGGCCATCTGGACGGCATCGTTTACCTCGGGGGACTTTGAAGAGGCGGACATCGCTTTTGCGGCGGCCGAGGGCCTTGGGCTTGGCACTTATGTCTTTGAAGATTACAAAACCGGCTCCAATGAGAAGCAGGTGGAACTTCGCGAAGTTACGCTTTTAAGTGATGCGGGAGAAGGTGTGATCAAGCCCGCCTTCGGTGTCGGACGGGTTTATGCGGACGCCGTCAATGAGGCTAGGGACCTTGTAAACACGCCGGGCAACATCCTTACGGCAACTGCGATGGCTGAATACGCTGTGCGCCTTGCAGAGCAGTATGGCTTCAGCATCGAGGTGCTTGGCCGCACCGAGATGGAAGAGCTCGGCATGGGCGCCATCCTGGCAGTGAACCAGGGCTCTGTCGAAGAACCGCGCCTGATTGTCATGAAATACGCAGGGACGGACAAGTGGGAAGACGTGGTCGGCCTCGTCGGCAAGGGGATTACGTTCGACACCGGCGGCTACTCCATCAAAACCAAGACCGGCATCGTCGGCATGAAGGGTGATATGGGCGGAGCGGCTGCCGTGCTCGGTGCCATGCGCATCATCGGTGAACTTCGTCCGAAAAAGAACGTGGTCGCTGTTATTGCCTCGACGGACAATATGATTTCCGGCGGTGCATTCAAGCCGGATGACGTGATCACCTCACTCAGCGGCAAGACGATTGAAGTGCTGAACACGGATGCCGAGGGTCGCCTTGTCCTGGCCGATGCGGTCACTTATGCCAAACAGTCCGGGGCGGATTACCTGGTGGACGTTGCAACGCTCACAGGAGGCGTCATCACCGCTCTCGGCTATGACAAAACCGGCGCGCTCACTAATAATGAAGGATTCTTTGAGACGTTCCTGGAAGCGGCATCCGAGACAGGGGAGTTTGTTTGGAGGCTGCCGCTGACGGAAAGCGACAAAAAACGGATCCGCAAAAGTGACGTGGCGGATCTCAACAACTCACCGGGAAGTGATGGCCATATGATTTTCGGGGGCGGATTTGTCGGCGAGTTCGCAGAAGAGACCCCGTGGATCCACTTGGATATCGCGGGAACGTCCGGAGCGTCGTCCGCGCATGATCTCGGCCCGAAAGGCGGCACGGGTGTAATGGTTAGGACACTTGCCACGCTTGTCGACCTGATGGCGGAAGAAGAGCGGAAATAACGCCCAGGCCCGGCCGGGCTTCCGGCATAGGATAGCGGGGAAAGGGGGAAGGCAAATGCCTCGCTACCGACGCTATCCCTACCGGAGAGGGGGAGACAATTTGTTCTTCGGTCCGTTCCTTGGCGGGTTTGCCGGCAGTCTGCTCGGTGACGTCCTGTTTTACGGAGGGCGCCGCTATCCGTATTATCCATATTCTTACCCTTACTCTTATCCATATTACAGTCCGTACGGATACCCGTACCGGCCGTATTACTGGTGATGGCCAACTAAAAAAGCTTCTGCGGTATCAAATCCGCAGAAGCTTTTTTACTTTCCTTCATAATTCCGTATATCTTCTCCAAGTTCATCTTTCACTGTCAGCTCAGTTGGTTTTACGCCGGCAAAGTAAGCAGCCCGCGCCATCATATGGCCACCGACCGGAGCGGTGATGAAGAGAAAGAGGATCCCGAGGAGAATTCGTGGGTTGAAGTGTCCCTCGATCAGCCAGAAGTGAAGAAAGACGGACACCAGGACCCCCAGCACTCCAACTGTCGAGCTTTTTGAAGCAGCGTGCGCACGTGTGTAGGGATCCGGGAACCGGTAAAGGCCGATCGCTGTAACGAGTGTAAAGACAACGCCGACAACCAACGGCACCGCGACAAGAATGTCAATCAGAATTTCCACGGTCGAACACCTCTCCTTTCTCTATAAATTTGGAGAAGGCGACCGTCCCGATAAAGGACAGAATGGCGAGCAGCAGGATGATCTCCAGATAGAAGTTCGTACCGACCAGGATGGACAGCAGGGCAATCATGGAAATGAGTGTGACACCCATGGCATCCAGTGCAATCACGCGGTCCGGCGCAGTAGGGCCTTTGATCAGGCGATAAACGAACATAGCCATGGAGACAACAATCAGGACAAGGGAGACCCAAAACAGAATCGTCAAGGCTGGCTCACCTCCATAATGGCTTTTTCAAACGAATCCCGGATGGACTTGACGGCTTCATCCACGTCGTCGATATGAAGCGTATGAATGTAAAGCATCTTCTTGTCTTCGGAGACATTCATCACGATTGTGCCGGGGGTCAGGGTGATGAGCGCCGACAGCAAGGTGATTTCCCAGTCGCTTTTCAGCTTCGTCGGATATCTGAAAATGGCCGGCTGGATGTCAAGTTTGGGTTTGATGACCAGCATGAACACCTGGATATTGGCCATCCACAGTTCCTTGAAGAACAAGAGCACGAGCTTGAGAATCGCCCAGATCCGTTTGACGTAGATCGGTCCAGGGAAAAAGCGGCGCATCATCAGGATCAGCAGGAGACCGAGCAGCCATCCGATGATGAACGTGGATGCGCTGAATGAGTTAAGGATGAACATCCAGGTAAAAGCCAGGATGAAGTTCAATAAGATTTGAAAGGCCATGATCCATCTACTCCTTTAGCACCGCATCGATATACATCGATGGCTGGTGGAGGATTTCCGCGGCATTCCACATGAGCGGACGGAGCCATTCCGTGCCGACCCCATACATGACAGTGAGAGCGGTCACGATAACAGCCGGGATAAGCAGGCCGCGGTAAACGCCTGCGGAAGTTCCTTTGACCGGCTTCGGTTCTCCCCAGAAAGCGTGGATGAAGATCCGGATGACAGACAAGAGAACGATCAGACTGGAAGCGAGAATAATGATTCCGCCCCAGAGGTTATCCGCTTCAAAAGCGCCCTGTACAATCAGGAGCTTGCCGAAGAAGCCGCTGAGCGGCGGGATGCCAGCCAGGCCGAACGCCGCGATGAGCCATGTCCAGGCGAGTCCCGGATAGGTTTTCATAAGGCCGCCCATCTCCCGCAGATTCGAAGTGCCGGTAATGGCGATAATGACACCGATCAGCATAAAGAGGCCGGCCTTGATGAGCATGTCATGGATCAGATAAAACACGGCGCCTTCCAATCCGGCCATATTTGTCTGTGCCACACCGAACAGGATGACCCCGACGGCGATGACGATGTTGTAAATCACGATCTGTTTCAGGTCGTAGTAGGCGAGCGCGCCGATGCACCCGGCAACGACCGTCAGGACAGCAAGAATCATCAGCAGTTCATGGGTAAAGCCCGGGTCATGAGGGAACAGCAGAGTCACTGTTCTCATGATTGCGTAGACGCCGACTTTGGTAAGAAGTGCGCCGAACAGGGCAAGCACCGGAACAGGCGGAGCCGCATAGGAGCTTGGCAGCCAGAAGTAAAGCGGGAAAATGGCTCCTTTCAGCCCAAAGACAAGAATCAGCATCACGGCAATGACCGTCAGGATCCCGCTCTGTCCGATTTCCGAAACCTTTGCAGAAATATCGGCCATGTTGAGTGTCCCTGTGACCGAGTACAGCATCGCGACAGTCGTGACGAATAATGCAGAGGAGACGATGTTCACGAGTATGTATTTGATTGATTCACGGAGCTGGCGTTTTTCGCCGCCGAGCACAATCAGGACATAGGAAGCCATCAGGAGCACTTCAAAGAAGACGAACATGTTGAAGATATCGCCTGTTGTGAAAGCGCCGTTCACACCGGCCAGCATGAACATCATTGCAGAGTAGTAAAGGTGCTTTTCCCGGCTTTCACCGATCGACCTGAAGCTGTAAAAGACGATTGCCAAGGTGATCAGGTTCGAAGTGAGGACCAGTACCGCTGACAGCGGGTCCGAAACCATCGTTATACCGAATGGCGCCGGCCAGCTCCCCAGGGTAACCGCCTGGATACCGTCCCGCAGCACGACCGAGACAAGTACTGCCGATGCGATCACGGCAAGGGTCATGCCCGCAACGGTGACGGTGCGCTGTGCTGTGATCTTCTTTGGGAAGAACAGTAGAATCATCGCTGTCAGGAACGGGATCAGGACCGGAAATAACAAAAGGTTAGTCATGTTCGTCATTTCCTTTCAATAGTGTCATATTGTCCGTCTCGAGTTCCTGATACGAGCGGTATGCCATCACGAGGAACAGCGCGGTCACACCGAAACTGATGACGATCGCCGTAAGGATGAGTGCCTGCGGAAGGGGATCCGCGAAGTCCGTCACCCCATCGGTCAGCACCGGGGGAGCGGAGCCACTGAACCCGCCCATCGTCAAAATAAGCAGGTGTGCACCGTGGCTGAGCAGGCCGGTTCCGATAATCACGCGGAGGAGGCTCTTGGACAGGATCAAATAGACGGCGGCCATAAAGAGAAAGCCTATGATGACCGACATGAGAATTTCCATTAGTCATCACTTCCAATCGAAAGAATGATATTCATCGTTGCGCCGACGACGACCAGGTAGACACCGAGGTCAAACAGCATCGCCGAGTGGAGAGAAGTTTTCCCGAACAGCGGCAAGTCAAAGTAGTCGTACGCATGGGTGAAGAACGGAACATCGAACAGAATGGAGGCTGATGCAGTTCCGAGGGCGAGAATCAGCCCGATTCCGATGATGACCGTGTAGTTGAACGGAAGCGCCTTGCTGACCGTGCGGATGTCAAATGCAAGCAGCAGCAGGACAAGTGCCGATGCAGTCAGCAACCCGCCGACAAATCCGCCTCCTGGCGTATAGTGTCCCGCAAAGAAAATATGGATCGCAAACAGGAAGATGATGAAAAACACGACTTTCGTCGCCGTCTGGATAATGACGTCACTGTTTTTCACTGGAATCCCCCTTTCTTGTGAGACGGAGACGGATCAGGCCGATAATGCCGATCGCCGCAATGGACAGGACCGCAATTTCGAACAACGTATCAAAACCACGGTAGTCAACAAGGATGACGTTGACGATGTTGCCGCCGCCCGCTTCGGAATAAACCGTGTCTTTGTAGAACTGTGAAATGGACGGCAATGCTTTCTGGGAAGCTGCCGACATTGCTAGCAGAGCCATCATCAGGCCGACCGCAGCGGCGACGAGCGCGTTGCCGACACGGAATTTCCGTTTTTCATCGTGGCGGCTCATCTTCGGAAGATGGTAGAACGCCAGCAGGTAAAGCGCGACCGATACGGTTTCGATAACAAGTTGCGTCAGCGCTAGGTCCGGCGCTTTAAAGACGACGAAGAAGAGGGCGACCACATAGCCTGCAGCTCCGAGAGCGATAATGGCCGTCAGGCGTTTACGCGCGATGAGTGTGGTCACCACAGAGGCGACAAGGACGACGATCAGGCCGATTTCCACCGCTCCAATCGGTGCAGTCCCCTCCATGGTTACATGGATGGCATCCTTTGCAATCATCGAACCGAGCACGATGATGACGATGCCCGAGAACATATAGATCAGATAGCTCCGGATTTGTCCGTTCATATAGGAACGGGACAGCCGGTTCGTGCCGCTTTCCGAGAAGACCATCGCGGAATCATACAACTTATTGAGCGTCAGGTATTCAGGAAAGGCACGGTAGACCCCCTGCCACTTCGGAAGCAGCCCGTATAGGATCAGGCCGGCGATGACAATCCCGATGGTCATCATCAGTTCCGGTGTGATGTGGCCATGCCAGGCGGCGACATGGACATCGACGTCCGCGGGCGAACCATACATAAATGGCTGCACGGCGGCAACCGCAGGCTTGACGATCCAGTTCCCGACAACGTTCGGAATAAAGAAGATCGCAATGACGATCAGGCCGAGCACTGCAGGGGAGACAAGCATTCCTGCCGGTGCCTCGTGGGCGGACTTCGGAAGAAGATCCGGCTTGTGCTTTCCTGTGAACGTGCGGAATACAAAATAGAAACTGTAGATGAACGTGAATACGCTCGCAATCCAGGCTGCAACCAGCAGTACTGTTCCCCATGCAGCCGGCGAGAACAAATCGAGTTCGCCCAGGCTGAGCATTCCGGTCAGGAACATCTCCTTACTGAGGAACCCTCCAAACGGAGGAAGGCCTGCCATGGACAGGGAGCCGATCAAAGCGAGCGTGAACGTGACCGGCATCAGAGCCATGAGTCCGCCGAGTTTTCGGATATCACGCGTCCCGGTCTCATGGTCGATGATCCCTGCGACCATGAACAGGCTGCCTTTGAATGCAGCATGGTTCACGAGATGGAAAATCGCCGCGAAGCCGGCATACTTGAACATTGTTTCCGCCGCGCCTTCCACGTGGAAAGCAGCAGCAGCCGCTCCAAGAAGGGACATGATCAGCCCGAGCTGGCTGACAGTCGAGAAGGCCAGAATTCCTTTGAGATCTGTTTGCTTAACGGCAAAGAAGGATCCCCAGAAGAGGGTGAGCACCCCGATCGAGGTGACCAGCCACACCCAGATCTCGGAGGCGGCAAAAATCGGTGTAAAGCGCGCAACCAGATAAAGTCCGGCTTTAACCATGGTTGCGGAGTGGAGATACGCACTGACCGGAGTAGGCGCTTCCATTGCGTCCGGCAACCAGATGTAAAACGGGAACTGGGCAGATTTGGTGAACGCCCCCAAAAGGACGAGCACTA
The DNA here is from genome assembly GCF_900101985.1 of Bhargavaea beijingensis. Taxonomy (GTDB): domain Bacteria; phylum Bacillota; class Bacilli; order Bacillales_A; family Planococcaceae; genus Bhargavaea; species Bhargavaea beijingensis. The sequence continues at coordinate 18,144 of NZ_FNAR01000016.1, read as the reverse complement.
GTGCCCAGACGAAAAGAGAATGTTCAGCCAATTCAGGGGCCATTGAAATCAGTTCCCGGATGGAGAACGTTCCCCCCATGATGTAGAGAAGAATGAAGCCTCCGAGCATCATGAGCCCGCCGAATACAGTGATCATCATCGACTTAAGCGCCCCAAAACGGGAACGGTCCCGCGTGTACCAGTAACCGATAAGCAGGAAGGACGAAATCGACGTCAATTCCCAGAAACCGTAGAGCGCGATCATATTGTCTGACTGCACGACACCGAGCATCGCGGTCATGAACATGAGCAGGTAAGCATAGAAATTGCCAAGCCGCTCTTTCGTCTTATCGAGATAAAAAATCGAATAGAGGACGACCAGGGACCCGATTCCTGTAATGAGGAGGGAGAAGAGAAGGCTGAGGCCATCTATGTAGGAAGTGAGTGAAATACCGTATGACGGAATCCATGACAGTTCCCCGATATGGACACCGCCATCTTTTACTTTGGGCAGGAAGCCCAGATAATAAACGAACAGCAAAACCGGTACGGCGAGCACGAACCATCCGGTATGAATTCCGCGCAACCGGCGGGCCAACATCGGAACGAGCAGGGCAGCCGCGACCGGTGCGAATAACAGCAGCACGGATATCAAGAAGGATCCTCCTTTCAAAAATGGGTTTCCGGCAAAAACAGGTTTCCGGTGGATAGGTAACAGGACTAATTATAACCCAATCGTAAAGCGGTTGCATTGAAGAAACTGGCATCCACCAATGATTTTATCGGAGCGTATTGAAGATCTTCCTATTTAAAAAAGGCTTAAAAAATCCACGATGAAAACTTTTTGAACGTGGTGGGGCAAAAAAGGGTGCACAGCATGAGCTGTGCACCCTTTTAAAGGAAGTTTTAGTGTGAATGAAGCATTTCCTGACGCTCCAGGACATCTTCGAAATCTTCCGGAGGTCTCTTGCGCGTGAAGTACAAGGAGATGAGAGCAATCAGGAAAAGTGCGGCCGTCACATAGAACACGGAGGAAATGCCGATAAACCCGCTTACAATCCCCCCGAACATCGGGCCGACGATGTTTCCGAAAAAGCGGAAGCTGGTGTTATAACCAAGCACTTCACCCTGAATATCCACAGGTGCTTCCCTCCGGATCAGGGCGGTGGTGACCGGGATGAGACCGCCGACCGCAATTCCGAACAGAAGGCGCAGGACAATCAGCTGAGAAAGGCTCGTGACAAGTGCCTGTGGAACCATGAACACGAAAGTCATGAGCAACAGCACTGTCAGCACCCGCTCGTAACCGTAATTATCCCCAAGCTGCCCCCATTTTCTCGCGAAAAGCAGGTTGCCGACGCCGGCTGCGCTGAATGTGAGTCCTGCCAGAAAAGCGACTTGATCGGCCTCGGTCAGTTCTGCGACGTAGAGGGAAAGCAGCGGCTGGATGCTGAAGTTTCCGATCTGGATCAGCGCCGTGATAATCATGACGTTGAGCATCAGCCTGTGGTTGAGGATGGAACGTACGATGGTGTTTCTGGAATAGACATGACCGCGATCCTTTTTCTCTTTTTTCTGTTCTTTGATCCCGAATGTCACGATAAGTGCAGAGATGAAGATTGCGGCAGAGGAAATGATGAAAGCGAGTTCAAATCCGAACGAATCCGCCAGCAGTCCTCCGAGAGCGGGGCCGAAAAGAGTACCGGATACGCTCCCCATCTGAAGGGTGCCGAGCGTCTTGCCGGCTTGGCCCTTCGCAGTCTGTGAACTGATGAAGGCGAGGGAAGTCGGAATGAAGCCGGTCACGACGCCCATCGCCAGGCGGAGAAAGAGGAACGTGTATACATCGTCGACGAACCCCATCATGAACATGAACGCAGAAATTCCGAAGGCATTGATCATCAGGATCGGCTTGAAACCGTATTTATCGCCAATCCGTCCCCAGATCGGCGACATGATAAATGCCGATACGAAGGTCGCGCCAAAGATCAGTCCCGCCCATTTCTGTACATAGGCGTCAGAATGGTCGCCGAACGTTTCGATGTAGAGGGAAAGGAACGGCATGATCATTGTCATTGTGCCTGCGACCAGGAAGTTGGTCACCAGAATGATGGCAAAGTTTCGTTTTTGTATAGACATCTATCGAACGCCCTTTTTATACCTTAGTATGCCCATTATAAAGCATTTCGTAACCCGAAAAAAGTGTCATGACTTATTCATCGTTTTCCCTCGGGCCAGTATGTTACACTTATGGGGATACTGAACCTCCTGTGCCGTCCGGTGCTTGGAGAAAAGGAGAGATTCCATGTTTCCACAGCTGGTGAACGAAGCTGCAGAAAATGAAGCACTTGCAATCATTCATACAAACCATGGCCCGATCAAGGTGAAGCTGTTCCCTGAACAGGCTCCGAAGACGGTCGAGAACTTCCTCACACATGCCGAGAACGGCTATTACGACGGTATCATTTTTCACCGTATCATCCCGGATTTCATGATCCAGGGCGGAGACCCGACGGGAACGGGCATGGGCGGTGAAAGCATCTACGGCTCTACTTTTGAGGATGAGTTTTCGCCGGAGCTGTTTAACCTCCGCGGAGCACTGTCGATGGCCAACGCGGGGCCTGGCACAAACGGCAGCCAATTTTTCATTGTACAGGCAAACCGTGTTCCGTCCCAGATGCTCGGCCAGCTTGAAGGAGCAGGTTTCCCGAAAGAGATCATCGAAGCCTACGCGGAAAAAGGCGGCACACCTTGGCTCGACCAGCGCCATACCGTTTTCGGCCAGGTAGTCGAAGGGCTTGATGTTGTCGACGCCATTGCGGACGTTGAAACAGGCGCTCAAGACAAGCCGGTTGAGGATGTCGTCATCCAATCGATCGAAATTCTGAAAAAGTAACCCAGCACCCGGAATCCACATCAAGGAAGTGAATCATCATGGAAGCGGTTCTTCTCATGCCGTTCCTCTATTTTCCGGAAGACAAGACCCTATATATCCCGGCAGTTGGAGCATTGCTCGTCTGCTTATTCCTGTGTTATCTGGCTTTTCGCTGGATCAGAAAAAAGTCGGCTCAACAGGAAGAAGCGACACGTGAACTCGAGCAGCGCATCTTGGCCGAACGGAATGCGAAACAGCCGCCCTCCCAGTGAGGCCGGCTGTTTTTGGGTTTGCCGGTTTTCTCAGAGGATTTCCTTCTTTCTTTTTTTTATAGCTGTGCTATTATAGCTATTAATGAGTGAGAGAACTGAAAAAAAGGTGAGTACTGTTGGATACCATCGAAATCAATCATTTTGCGGCGGATCTTCTCAATCGGTGGGACCCGTTCAATCACGGGCCCGGTGCATACGAGACTGAGATTGCCGATGTGATCATAGCTCTTCATGACGCCGTCCATCCTTCTGAACTAGCGAAGCGGATCCGCCTGATCTATGAACAATCCTATGAACTTTGGATCCCTCACGAGGCCTGCATGGACATTTCCTATAAACTGATTGCTCTCAAATATGGGGCAGGATGTCCGCTGTAAATGAAAAAACCGCCAATTTGGCGGTTTTTTTTAATGGTATCAGTTATCCCCATATGGTCGAGATGAAAATCAATATGATGGCGAGCGGGCAGACATACCGCACGAGGATACGCCAGGCAGAAGCCTGGAACCCGGGTCCGCCCAGTTCTTCCTCGGTGATCTCGCGGGACAAATAGTAACCCGCAAACAGGGCGATAAGGAATGCTCCGATCGGCATACCGAATTTGGAGACGATGGTGTCTGCCAGATCAAAGAATGTCAGGCCGAACACCTTTGTGTCAGAGAGAATTCCGAATGACAGCGCGCTTGGTATACCGACAAGAAAGACAATCACTCCGAAAAGGAAAGCAGCTCCTTTGCGTTTTTCATACTTGTTGCGGATGCCGATCGAAACGGTGATCTCAAGCATGGCGATACTGGATGTAAGTGTTGCGAACAGCATCAGGACAAAGAACAGAAGCATGAACAGGAAGCCGAACGGCATCGATTCGAAGATGGCCGGAAGGATGACGAAAACGAGTCCCGGTCCTTCGGCAGGCGAGGCACCAAAAGCGAAGACGGCAGGGAAGATCACCAGGCCCGCCAGAATGGAGATGACGATATTCAGGAGCGTCACACTCCAACCGGACTTCACCAGATTTTCATCTTTCGGCAAATAGGAGGCATAGGTGATCATGCTGCCGATACCGACGCTCAGCGAGAAGAACGCTTGTCCGAGTGCCAGCAGAGCCGTCTCGCCATTCAAATAAGAAAAGTCCGGGACGAACATGAAGCGGATTCCTTCCATTGCTCCGTCCAGGGTAAGCGAGCGGATCGCCAGGATGATAAAGAAGATAAATAGCATCGGCATCATCCACTTGCTGGCGCGCTCGATGCCACCCTGGATTCCGCGTGACACAATCCAGATGGTCAGGAACATGAAGACAGCCTGTGCAAGAAGTGCTTCTCCCGGCCGGGCGATGATTGACTCAAACAGAGCGCCGAAATCATGAGGGGTACCGCCTCCAAAAAGATAGGCGGCTGAACGGACAAGATAGGAAAGGATCCAGCCGCCGACTACGCTGTAAAAGGACAGCACAATGATGGAAAGGATAAAGCCGAGGAAACCGAAAATCGGCCAGGCTGTTCCGGGGGCCAGCCGACGGAAAGCCGTTACCACATCAGCTTGTCCGCGCCGGCCAATCAGAAATTCTCCTATGAGAATCGGAAGACCGATCAATATGGTGCTGAGGATGAACAGCAAGATAAATATGCTGCCGCCATTTGTGCCGGCCATATACGGAAACTTCCAGATGGCGCCGAGCCCTATGGCACTGCCGGCTGCTGCCAGGATGAATCCGATTTTAGAAGTCCAATTTTCTCGATTTGACATAAATAGATGATCCCTCCGAAAACTGATTCCCTCATTGTACAACATGTTGTCCAAAAAAGAAGTCCTTCCTTTTATCTAATTAAAAAAGAAACAGGAGGATTAATGGAATTTGGTATTATAAAGGAAGAGAAAAGAAAAGGGTGTGTGAAATGGGGGAAGAAGAAAAAAGTTCCACGCTATTTCCGGGAGAGGCCGAGATACCGGAATTTCTCAAGAACAGAGTCCGGCAATTTCTTCACCAGGCAGGTGTGCCGTATGAGAAGGTTGGGGAAATTGCGGAGAGGGCAATACAAGAAGGACTGGTAGTGCAGAAAGAGGAGAGGGACCCCGCGATCCTTCTGTTCCGAACTGCCGCTGGAATGATTGAAGAAAATCAGGGCGGAGAAGAACCTGATCACCTTTTCCGGTTTGAAGAAGATGAACTTCTGCACCAGGAGATCCGCGGGCTTCCCGCCGGGATCAGATTGCCGTTTGTCCTAATGAATTTGCATGATTTCAAACCCGAAGAGGCAGGTTCCATTTGCAGGATCACCGCCAGTGAGGCGTTATCTAAGGCGGAAAAGGGCTCACGAATGCTTTTGGAAACTGATCCGAATCGTGATCTTGCCCGCCAGTTTACATTGCTCCGGCGAGCGTACGGCCGGATACCGTATCCGGAATCCACGCCAGAACAGCCGGCAACGTCTGTCTTGGGTGAACAAGTTACGGACGCACCTCAGGGAAAACGGTTGTGGGCGGCAGGAGCAGGGCTTCTTGGCGCAGTCGTACTCCTGATTGCTGCGGCATTTATCTTCCCCGTGTGGGCTGCACCTGCTGATGGTGCATATATCAAGAAACTGGAGTTGCAGTTTGATGAAGAAAAAGCGCGGTTTCAGGAAAAGGTTGGCGCGACGGATATGGAGATGCAAGGTTTTTTTACAATCGATGAAGCGCAATATGAATTTGATCGGCTGATCTCCGAATTTAAACTCGACATAAAGCAAGGGAATGCGCCGGAGAAAAAAGAGGTGGAGCAGGCTGTCAGTGAACAGATGAGTGTATTCGGCCTGCCCTCTGAGATGATCAAAAATCTCCGCGACCGGCCGCTCACCGATGACAAAGCCGGAAGCCGGATATTTTTGGAGAGATTCAAAAACCGGAAAAATGAACTGTCGATGATTTTTTCCACCCGCTTCATGGAGCATCAGGATATTCTTAAAGATGCGGTCAGGGAAGGGAAATTTGATGCTGCAAAGTTCTTCGGCAATGCCGATGACTATCCGAACCCGCTCCGGCATGCTGTCCGGCTGATGGAAAAGGAAGGATACGGGCTTACGGGCGAAGTATGGACATTTGACGACCAAGTTTATCCGGTGCCGGGGGAAATACCGAAACTGGGTGAGGATGCTGAAAAGCTGGAGCAGTCTGTTGCCAGATTGGCGGCACTTGAAGAAACTTTGGAACCTGCACTGAATTCCTTGGAGTTGTCACCCGAAATAATTGCCGAAGCGTTGCACGGACTGGAAGAGTTTGCTGTTGCCAGGGAGACCGGCGATCAATGGACGATGCCTGAGGCAACGGCGGTCTATCATTTTAGGGAATTTGTTTTTGGGGGAGGCACAGGCCGGGTCTTTGGAGACGATGGGACAGTGGTTCCCGAACGAAGGGCGATATGGAAGCGGATCGCCTCGAATTCCGGGACCCCATCGGGAACGTTGATGAGCCCGGTCGTTCGTGAAATGGAACAAACCGGATGGAAACGTTCGGCTTCCTATAATGTCCTGACGCCGGAAGATTACCAATACGCTCTGATGAGTGCCCGTGACGGTGTGGAGCGAGAACCCGATCATGAAATTATTCAAAGCGCATACCTGCCGGATTCGGAATATACGGTGCGGGCAGAAACCTTGTACCGGGACCTTACGGAAGGGGGAGATCGCTCTATTCTTGAAGGGGAAACACAGGTGATGATTGTACTCCTGGCGCTTTTCGCCGCCGATCGGCAAGACGAGGAGATGATGGCCATGCTATCTGCAGAAGGAAACCCAGATGTTGTGGCAAGGCTGGCGGAAGAAGGGACTACACGCGTTTTGGAAGGCGGATCCGTCGACTACCAAATTTCCGCAATTGAGCACCATGAAACCGGAATACGCGCACCTGTCTATGTTTACTTCGGGCCTACAAAAGAGCACAAAATCTGGTTGACATACACCCCTGACGGACTCTGGCTTATCGACGATCAAGACACCCAATGATCCGGCCCCCTTTTTGCCGTAAAACCTTTCGTATGGTATAATTTACAATGGCCAAATGGCAGATTCGTAAATTAAATCGATTGGGAGCGGTTTTTATGGCAAGCAACTATCAAACAGGAGATGTGGTCACCGGCAAGGTCGCCGGCATCCAGCCATACGGGGCATTTATCGCCCTGGACAAGGATACGCAAGGCCTCGTTCACATCTCGGAAATCACATATGGTTATGTAAAGGATGTCAATGATTATCTGACGGTCGGGGATGAAGTGAACGTTAAAGTGTTGGATATCGATGAGGAGGCCGGCAAGATCAGCCTTTCGCTCCGCGCACTTCAGGAACGCCCGCAGACACGCCGGGAAGACCGACCGAGAAAGTCTCTCCAGGACCGGATCGATGAGCGTGAGCCTGACGGGTTCAATACGCTCCGCGATAAGCTCCAGGACTGGATCCGGCAGTCCGGACAATAAGAAAAGCAAGGAAGCCTGACCGGCAGCAGCCGGCGGATTCCTTGCTTTTTTATTTTCCGAACGGGCACAGCCTGCCGCTCATTGGCCGTTCCGGATTTTTTTCAGATGGTACTGGAGGTTTTGGCGGCTCATGCCAAGTGCCTGCGCTGCTTTTGTGACATTTCCTTCGAATACATTCATCACTTTCGACAGATAATATTCTTCAGCTTCGTGCAAATAAGTATCCAACGGAAGAAACTCCTGTCCTTCACTCAGAACAAAATCCTGGGGCCTCTTGGCAGGGGAGAACTCCTCCTGCACCTTCAGCTTGAAATGGTGGGGCAGCAGATCTTGGGTGATCTCGGTTTCCGTCGTCAGGAGAGAAGTGATTTCTTCAAGAAGCAGTTCGACTTCCTTCAGGTTGCCAGGCCATGTATAAGAATCGAATGTTTCCCGGACTGCAGGAGAAAGCTCTTTAACCGCGGAACCGAAACGCTGGCGGTGGCGATCCAGAAATTCATCGATGAATGGCCACAGGTCATCCATCCGCTTTCTGAGCGGTGGGATATAGATGGTGATAGACGAGAAAAAGTAGTAGAGGCCTTTCAATAGGGACCCATTTGCAATCAGATCGAATGCGTCTCCTCCGATGCTTGCAATGTACTGTCTGGAATCCTCACCAAGCGCTTCGAGTTCCTTAAGCAGTTCTTCCTGCAGCTTAAGCGGCATCAGGTCGAGCCGGTCACAGAACACGGTGCAGTTCTCTTCCTTCCTGATTGCCTTCATCGTCCGGTGAATATCGGCCGAGTCGAGACCCGGGCAGAACAGGGTATAGTATGGGCTTCCCGCATGTGACGATCCATTGTGCATCGCCCCTGCCAGAAGATCCTTCCCGGTGCCTGTTTCCCCTGTCAATAAAACCGGAAGTTGAGCATCGGCCGCTTTTTTGGCTGTTGCGATCACCGATTTCATCGCATCGCTTTCCGCCGTGATGGAAGCAAACGTAACGGTCTCATCATAGGTGCGGAGCGGCTGATGGACGAACTTCTCCAGCGCGGTCACGTCCCGTGCCAGTTCAACCGCGCCGACCATTCCCTCCTGGCCGAAAACCGGATACGTGTCATTCACGGTGGTGATTTCCTGCCCGTTCCGATTCCAATAGGTCTGTTTGACATTCCGGACGGGATCCCCGCTCCGGATGACTTTCATGAGCGTGCTCTCTTCCTGGCCGAACCGGAACATATCCAGCACGCTCCGATCTGTCAGTTCGTCCAGATCGAGCCCTTCGATTTGCTTCATTTTCTCATTGTAGATGACGGTCCTTCCATTCATGTCGACGGCGTGGATGCCCAGTGCGGCATGCTCCACGGCGAATTTGTAGAAGGGCCAAAGCGCGTCATTTTGGGTAGCCATGGTCCACCTCAAATTAGTTTTTTGCGTTTTTCAGAGATTTAGACTTGAAATTCGCAATGATCTTTTGCATTATTATAAGTGTGAAACGAAATGAGAGCAAATTTTTTTAGCATCTCGAACATCAAATGGAGGAGGAGTTCAATTGATTCCTTACAAACACGAGCCACTTACGGATTTTTCGAACGAGGAGAACCGACGTGCATATGAGCAAGGGTTCAGCATAGTCAAGGAGTACCTGGGTCAGGAAATTCCGCTTGTCATCGGGGGAGAACGCATCTACACCGAAGACAAAATGGAAAACTTCAACCCTTCCAACCGGGAAGAAATCATCGGATATGTATCTAAGGCAACACAAGAACACGCCGAAAAGGCCATGCAAGTCGCACAAGAGACTTTTGAGACTTGGCGCAAGGTGAAGCCCGAAGTCCGTGCGGACATCCTTTTCCGTGCAGCAGCAATCGCACGCCGCCGCAAATTCGAACTTTCGGCACTTCTTTCCAAGGAAGCAGGCAAGCCTTGGCCGGAAGCGGATGCTGACGTGGCTGAAGGAATCGACTTCCTCGAATACTACGGACGACAGATGATTGCGATGAAAGACGGCGTACCCGTCGCACAGCGTCCTGGTGAAGACAACCGCTTCAGCTATATCCCGCTTGGAGTCGGCGTTGTCATCTCGCCTTGGAACTTTGCATTCGCCATCATGGCGGGCACAGCGGTTGCCGCTGCGGTTACTGGGAACACGGTTCTCCTGAAGCCGGCATCCAATACGTCCGTGATCGCTTATAAGTTTGTTGAGCTTATGGAGCAGGCAGGCCTCCCTGCAGGTGTCATCAACTTTGTGCCGGGATCCAGCCGTGATATCGGTGACTACCTCGTTGATCATCCGAAAACTCGCTTCATCAGCTTCACAGGCTCCCGTGATGTTGGTGTGCGCATCTTCGAGCGTGCGGCGAAAGTCCAGGAAGGCCAGATCTGGCTCAAGCGCGTCATTGCTGAGATGGGCGGCAAGGACACGATCGTCGTTGACAATGATGCGGACCTCGAATTGGCTGCACAGTCGATCGTTAAATCCGCATTCGGCTTCAGCGGACAGAAGTGTTCGGCATGCTCGCGCGCAGTCATCGTGGAAGACGTCTATGACCAAGTGCTTGACCGCGTGACAGAGCTGACAAAAGAACTTACTGTCGGCAACCCGGAAGACTACAACAACTTCATGGGACCGGTCATCGACAAAGCTTCCTATGACAAGATTCTCGAATATGTGGAGATCGGCAAGCAAGAAGGTCGTCTTGTTCTCGGCGGCACGGGTGACGACTCCAAGGGGTACTTCGTCAATCCGACGATCTTTGCAGATGTCGATTCGGAAGCGCGCATCATGAAGGAAGAAATCTTCGGCCCTGTTGTTGCATTTGCAAAGGCGAAAGACTTCGATGAAGCAATTGACATCGCAAACAACACTGACTACGGTCTGACGGGAGCGGTCATCTCCAATAACCGTTTCCACCTTGAAAAAGCGCGTGAAGATTTCCATGTCGGAAACCTTTACTTCAACCGTGGCTGCACGGCTGCAGTGGTCGGCTACCAGCCATTCGGAGGTTTCAACATGTCCGGAACCGACTCCAAAGCAGGCGGACCTGACTACCTGGCATTGCATATGCAGGCGAAGACCGTTTCGGAAATGCACTGATTGCCGAAAAAGATTGATAGTGGTTAATGATTTAAGGCGGACCATTCAGTCCGCCTTTTACATGAGGGAGGATGAGAAGGATGACAAAAACACAGCAGATCATTGAACAGACGGACAAGTATGGGGCGAAAAACTACAATCCGCTGCCGATCGTCATTTCAGAAGCAAAAGGGGTATGGGTAAAGGATCCTGAAGGAAATGAGTATATGGATATGCTTTCCGCCTATTCCGCAGTAAACCAGGGTCACCGCCACCCGAAAATCATCCAGGCGCTGAAAGATCAGGCAGACAAAGTGACGCTGACGTCACGTGCTTTCCACAATGACCAGCTGGCTCCTTGGTATGAAAAAGTCAGCAGCCTCACCGGCAAAGGAATGGTCCTGCCGATGAATACGGGGGCGGAAGCGGTCGAGACTGCTTTCAAGGCGGCCCGCCGCTGGGCCTATGATGTAAAGGGTGTCGAAGAAGGCAAGGCGGAAGTCATCGTCTGCAACGGCAACTTCCACGGCCGTACGATGACTGCTGTATCGATGTCATCCGATCCTGAATATCAGCGCGGTTTCGGCCCAATGCTTCCGGGCATCGTCCATATCGATTATGGCGATCTTGAAGCCCTGAAAGACGCTGTCAATGAAAATACTGCCGCCATCATCCTCGAGCCGATCCAGGGCGAAGCGGGCATCATCATTCCGAAGGAAGGGTTCCTGAAAGAAGCACGCGAATTCTGCCGGGAAAACAATGTTCTGTTTATCGCGGACGAAATCCAGGCCGGTCTTGCACGGACAGGCAAAATGTTCGCATGTGAATGGGAAGATGTAGACCCGGATATGTATATCCTCGGAAAAGCGCTCGGGGGCGGGGTGTTCCCGATTTCCTGTGTGGCTGCAGACAAGGAGGTCCTTGGTGTGTTCAATCCGGGATCCCATGGTTCCACATTCGGCGGGAATCCGATGGCCTGCGCGGTGTCGATCGCATCCATCGAGGTGCTTGAGGAAGAGAACCTGGCGGACAAGGCGCTCGAACTCGGCGAATACTTTATGGCCGAACTGCGCAAAATCGACAACACAGACATCAAGGAAGTGCGCGGACGCGGGCTCTTCATCGGTGTCGAACTGCATACCGAAGCGCGTCCTTACTGCGAGAAACTGAAAGAGCTCGGCCTTCTCTGCAAGGAAACGCATGATACGGTCATCCGTTTTGCTCCACCGCTCGTCATTTCCAAAGAAGAGCTTGACTGGGCACTCGGCAAAATTCGTGAAGTATTTGCGGCTTGATCTGTTATGCATAAACGTAAACTTGAGTCGACACTGAACCGTTGATTTATGTTACAATGTTGCCGAGCATCCTAATATGATTTAAAGAGGCGAATCAATACCATGAGCGAGAACACAAATCTTGTTACCTCCACACAAAAAGTAATTCATGAAGCGCTGGATAAATTGGGCTATGATGAGGGCATGTACGAGCTGCTGAAAGAGCCGATCCGCATGACCGAAGTCCGGATTCCGATCCGAATGGATGATGGAAAAGTCAAAGTCTTTACGGGTTACCGTGCACAGCACAACGACGCAGTCGGCCCGACAAAAGGCGGCGTGCGTTTCCACCCGGGCGTGACGGCGGATGAAGTCCGTGCGCTGTCGATGTGGATGACAATGAAAGCCGGCATCGTCGACCTTCCATATGGCGGAGGCAAGGGCGGCATCATCTGCGATCCCCGCGAAATGTCCATGGGCGAACTCGAACGCCTGAGCCGCGGATATGTCCGCGCGCTCAGCCAGATCATGGGGCCTGCAAAGGACATCCCTGCACCCGACGTCATGACCAACGCACAGATCATGGCATGGATGATGGACGAGTACAGCCGCATTGACGAGTTCAACTCCCCAGGGTTCATCACGGGCAAGCCGATCGTACTCGGCGGTTCGCAGGGCCGTGACCGTGCAACTGCAGAGGGCGTCATCATCTCGATCCGTGAAGCGGCGAAGCGTATCGGCATTGAAGTCGAAGGCGCACGTGTCATCATCCAGGGCTTCGGCAATGCCGGAAGCTACCTGTCCAAGTTCCTCCACGACGCCGGCGCAAAAGTCATTGCGATTTCGGATGCGTACGGAGCACTTCACAACCCGGATGGCCTGGATATCGACTATCTTCTGGACCGCCGCGACAGCTTCGGTACGGTGACGACTCTGTTTGAGGACACAATCACAAACGATGAAATGTTCAAGCTCGACTGCGATATCCTCGTTCCTGCAGCACTCGAAAATCAATTGCATGAGGGCAATGCTCACGACATCAAGGCTAAAATTGTCGTTGAAGCGGCCAACGGGGCTTCCACTTCCGAAGCTACAAAAATCATGACGGAACGCGGCATCTTCCTCGTACCGGACGTTCTTGCAAGCGCAGGCGGCGTCACAGTCTCCTACTTCGAGTGGGTGCAGAACAACCAAGGCTACTACTGGACAGAGGAAGAAATCCACGATAAGCTTTATCAGAAGATGACCGAGGCATTTGAAAATGTCTACAATACTGCAAAATCCCGAAACATTGATATGCGTCTCGCTGCATACATGGTCGGCATCCGCAGAACCGCTGAAGCTGCCCGTTTCCGCGGCTGGGCGTGAGGTAACAAGACAGGACCGTCCCCGGCTAGGGGACGGTCCTTTTTTATTTCTCTTCCATCATTCCTGTCGGCGGACGTGTCTGCCATTCGTACTCGTCCTGCTCAATCCGCTGATGCCGCGCCGGCTCATCCCTGAACAGGTAGCCGAGACTCACAATGCCTGCAAGTGCAATGATCCCATAGATCAGCCGGGCAATCAGGGTATCCCTGCCGCCAGCCAGATCGGCGACGACGTCAAATCCCATCAGCGCTTCCAGACCCCAGTTGAGGGCCCCGATGATGGTGAGGGCAAGAGCGATTCTACGGAAAGTTTCCATGATGGAACCACCTCCTCATCCAATAGGATGGACGCGAAATACAAGGTTTATGCGTCCGATAGGTGACAGAACAATGGAAAACAGCGGTTATTCATGCGAAAATATAGGTGAGGAGGCGAACAAATGAACTCATTCACTTTCCAAAACCCGACAAAGCTGATTTTCGGGGAAGGCCAGATCGAAACGCTGAAAAAGGAACTTTCCCAGTACGGCAAGAAAGTGTTGCTCGTCTACGGTGGGGGCAGCATCAAGCGCAATGGCGTCTACGACGATGTGATGCGAGTGCTCGGAGAAATCGGTGCCGAGGTCCACGAATTGTCGGGTGTTGACCCGAACCCCCGCGTGACAACTGCCGAGAAAGGCGCTGCCATTTGCAAAGAGCAGGGGATTGACATCGTGCTTGCTGTAGGCGGGGGATCGGTCATCGACTGCTCTAAACTGATTGCGAGCGCAGCGAAATACGACGGCGATGCATGGGATCTTGTCACCCGAAAAGCCATCGCCGAAGAGGCATTGCCGATCGGTGTCGTCCTGACGCTTGCTGCGACAGGTTCCGAGATGAACGCAGGATCGGTCATCACGAATGAAGAGACACAAGAAAAGTATGGCTGGGGCGGCCCGCTGAATTTCCCGAAATTCTCTATTCTGGATCCGTCCTATACGGCCAGTGTGCCGAAGGATCAGACTGTCTACGGGATTGTGGATATGATGTCCCATATTTTTGAACAATATTTCAACAATGCGGTCAACACACCGGTACAGGATGAAATGTGTGAAGGTGTGCTGAGAGCCATTATCCGCACGGCACCGAAGTTGATGGAAGATCTGGGAAACACAGAACACCGCGGGACGATTATGTTTGCGGGAACCATCGCATTGAACAAGTTTCTGGAGATGGGCTACAGAGGGGACTGGGGAACGCATAATATCGAGCATGCGGTTTCTGCCATCTACGATATTCCTCATGCAGGCGGATTGGCAATTCTCTTCCCGGAATGGATGACCTACAATATCCTCAAAGGAACCCGTCCGGAGCGTTTTGCCCAATTGGCGGTCAATGTGTTCGGCGTCGAACCTGAAGGAAAGACAACCGAGGAAACTGCGTTGGAAGGCGTCAGCCGGCTCCGCAGATTCTGGACGTCCCTCGGTGCGCCGGAGCGTCTGGCCGACTATGGAATCGACGATACGAACATTGTCCTGATGGCTGAAAAATCATATTCCGGCACTCCGGTTGGCCAATTCGCCTCCTTAGAAAAGGAAGAGGTTGAAACCATCCTGAATAACAGCCTGTAACATAAAGATGCCGGGTCCATGGACCCGGCATCTTTATGTTTAATGTAGTTTTTTTAAATCTTCCCGTGTCGGCCGAACACCAAGCCCGTCACGTTTCCAAGTTTTTATCCCGTCATCCTCATCAAAGGAGATGGTGACATCTGCCACATTTTTCTGGCTTGCGATCAGATCGAGAAGCCGGTCACGGATGTCATCCACCTTTTCAAAAGAGAGTGTTTTGTCGACTTCAGCAACAATCTCCACGTGCAAGGATTCGCCTTCTTTGATCACTTCGACTTTCTGAAGGTCCCGTACATCTTTATCTTCCGCCAAAAGATAGGCGATGTGGTTCAACATCTCCTCATCCGTTTCTCCGATTGCCCCACGTGCGTTTTCAAGGAAGATGATGCCGACCACATAGAACATCATGGCGCCGATCAGAATGGATGCGACACCTTCGGTCCAGTCAAGTCCGAAAAGCTTCGCCAGTACAACAGCAATGAGGGCAAGAAGACCGCCGGCCGTCGCAACGGTATCTTCCATAAAGACCAGTTTTGTCGCAGGGCGCGCATATTTCAGATTAGCGAAGCTGGTTATGACCGGGGCGAGCGGTCCGCCTTGGATGCCGGCATCGTGCAGGATTTCTTTGCCTGCCTTATAGAGGACGAAGAACTCAAGAAGTGTCGCGATCAGGAGAATGCTGAAACTGATCCAGAAACCGGTGGATTCTCCCGGGTGGAAGATATGATGCCAGCCTTCTTTGACCGTCTCATAGGCCATGATGCCGACGATGACAACGGCAAACAGGCATACCAGGTTGACAATCCTGCCAAACCCGTTTGGAAAGCGCGGAGTCGGTGCTTTCTTCGAGAGCGCCGAACCGATGTAGACAAAGTACTGGTTGGCCGCATCGCCGAATGAATGCATGGTCTCGGCAAAGAGTGCCACATTTCCGGTGAATAGAAAACCTGCGCCTTTCATTATGGCGATAAATGTGTTTACGATGGCTGCAAGCAGAGAAGGCTTGTTGCCCTGCTTCAGAAGTTTCCAAAAATCGTTCATTGTGCACCTCCGGTTATTGTGTTGCGATCAGTTCTGCGGTCTGGATATAATTCAGCTCATGCAGCCAACTATAGATTTCGGAAGAGTTCACTTTCGGCTGCACGGAAAGTCTCAGCTCCACTTCGTGGGAGTTCTCCGGGAATCCTTCATCTTTCATCATCTTCATACGGACATTTTCCGCATCGGCGCTGTGTTCGTGCAAGCAACAGATCAACTGATCGATGTTTTCCATCCCGGTGACTACCGTGACGAGCGTATATTCTTTGACCCGCAGTCTTTTCGGTCCCACGATATTCATGAGCGGAGGGAGGAACTCCACTCCGATCATGACAATGGCGACGGCCACTGCCGCTTCGATGTAGAAGCCTGCTCCTACGGCAATTCCGATGCCGGCGGCTCCCCAGATCATCGCAGCGGTTGTCAGGCCGGTGATATTGTCGTTGTCCCGTTTCAGGATGACGCCTGCACCGAGAAAACCGATGCCGCTGACAATCTGTGCAGCCAGCCGTAGCGGGTCCATTGTAATATTGATGTCGTGGCGAGCGGGTGTGGAGTAGGCGGTCTCAATTGAAATAATGGTCAGGAGGCAACTGAACGTTGCGATGACGACGCTCGTTTTGAGTCCGACCGGTTTTCGCTTTAGCTCCCGTTCAATGCCGATGACCAGGCTGAGCAGCCCTGAAAAGCCCAGTTTGAAGAAGACACCGGTCTCCAATAGAGGTGAACCGAGCAAGTAGTCCATATGATTCCCCCTTTTCGGTCGGCTATGGGCAGACGGAGCCAATTCTGTTAGGCTATAATCTGTATTCACTTCCTGGACCGCCGCGAAACGCCGGAAGAGACATTATAAACAAGAGAGAAGATGCACAAAGTGGACAAACCATCAATCCATCCGTACATACCGATCATGATCGGCGTCATTACCCTGGCTTTCTCGGCCATTTTCGTTAAGTTGGTCTCTGCGGATGCGGGAGTAACCGCATTTTACCGGATGCTGTTTTCGGTTCTTGTCATGGCACCGGCCTTTTTACTTAAGTACAGGCATGAAGTAAAGCTCATTTCGAGAAGAGACTGGATTTTTTCGGTGATTGCAGGTGTGTTTTTGGCGTTTCATTTTATTCTATGGTTTGAATCGCTGAATTACACATCGGTGGCAAGCTCAACGGTCCTTGTGACCCTTCAGCCGATCTTTGCTTTCGCGGGTACTTATCTTTTCTTTAAAGAGAAGCTTTCAGCAAAGATCATCCTGTCGGGACTGATTGCAATCGGGGGGAGTGTCCTCATCAGCTGGGGAGATTTCCGGCTCGGCGGGGAAGCCTTTTTCGGTGACATGCTGGCGCTGGCTGCCTGCGCACTCATCACCGGTTATCTGTTGTTCGGTCAGGACGTCAGGCAGAGGATTTCCCTCATTACCTATACGTTCATCGTTTACAGCGTCAGCACTGTAGCGATTTTCATCTATGTGATTGCTGTAGGGGAGAAGTTCGGCCCATACCCGGCGACGGACTGGTTTTGGTTCGCGATGCTCGCCATCCTGCCCAACCTGTTCGGCCATACGCTGTTTAATTGGTCGCTCCGCTATGTAAGTACGAATGTCATATCGATCGCCATCCTGTTTGAGCCTGTAGGGGCAGCAGTGCTGGCGTATTACATCTTCAACGAAGCCCTGATTCCGACGCAAATCGCAGGCGGACTTATTGTTTTGGCCGGAATCACATTGTTTGTATTGGACGGGCGGAAAATCAGAAAACTCTTTCTTGGAAAAGGGGGTTGATTTCCGCCGGCTCCATGATGTATAGTAGTTCTTGTCCTTAAGGGGCGGGCCCAACGGCCGAAAAAACTTCTTGACACTACTCAGAGAGGGTGTTAAGATAGAAAAGTCGCCAAACAGCCGGGAGTTGTACGCGGCCGGCGCGATGAACCTTGAAAACTGAACAGCAAAACGCTGATGAAATGAGTTCCCGATCCCCGACCCCGTCGGGCGAGAACGGAACAAATGATATCGGACATATCACTTGATATGCCAGCTTTAAAGTATGAGCTTACTCATACTCTCTTATGGAGAGTTTGATCCTGGCTCAGGACGAACGCTGGCGGCGTGCCTAATACATGCAAGTCGAGCGGATGACGGGGAGCTTGCTCCCCTGATTCAGCGGCGGACGGGTGAGTAACACGTGGGCAACCTGCCTGTAAGATCGGGATAACTCCGGGAAACCGG
>NZ_FNAR01000015.1 GCF_900101985.1 Bhargavaea beijingensis | reverse complement strand
AGTTGATCGCGATTGGTTCCATTCGATTTCGACAGCATATTCATCACCCGTTTTGTAGTCTGTTAATTCGATTATATAAACAGGTACGGTTTGCCTCAATAAGCCATATGGCGGATTGAAGCGGAGGGCCCGAGACACCTGCGGGAAAAGCGTTAGCCGAAGACCCCGCAGAGCGAAGCTCGAGGAGGCTAAGGCAACGCCCGCGGTAAGCGAGGGCCCGCAGCGTAAATCCGGAGGATTTTATGGAAATGAAAAAAACTGCAGACAACGGAGTAATATACTCACTTTGTCTACAGTCTGAAATGCACCCTCAGGGGTGCATTTTTTAATCCGTTATGTGCTATTCAGTTTCAATCCTCTTGTCCGGTCAGCACCCGCCGTCTTTGGGCCTGTAACGGGACATTCAAAATCACTTCGGATCTTTCAGGGAATCCACAAGCGTTTTAGCGTCTATCATTGACAGGCCCTTTTCCAGCCTCAGATATTTTATGGTCTTGATGTCTCCAAGTGTTCTTAGCTTTTCTTGTGCCAAAGCTGCCAATTCATCGTTTGATTCCTTAGGCAACACTCTCTTGTTCTGTTGTCTTAAAACCTGTATTTTCCTGGACTGCCCAACAACAATTAAAAGCAGGCCGAGATTTAAGATTAATGAAGCGGCCAAAACCAAACTAATACCCATTTATGCACCTCCTGAAGTCACTCCCACACTTGATCCAGATGCCCGGCATAGAAGCGGATGGCTGCTTCATACTTATTGATTTCGCCGTCCGCCGCAGTGTCAGCAAGATTAACCAGAAGCAATCGCATCGCCTCCTTGTGTTCTCCCAGGTTGTAAAGGGTCATCGCCCGGAACACCTGCAAGGCACGGTCTTCCGGGAAGCGGCCGGATCCTTTCTCCAGCACGGCAAGTGACTGCCTGTAGCGGCCGAGCGTACGCAAGGTGCTTCCGAGACCGAGGTAGGCGTCTTTTAGTTTGCTTTCCGGAAGGCCGAGCAAAATGGCCCGTTTATAATAAGGAACAGCGGAAGTTTCTTTTCCCGTCCGGTCCATTGCCCGTGCGCATTCAAACTGGAGCCGGGCGTCATCCGGATGATCTGCCGCCAGCAGGATCAGCAGTTCCCCGGCTTCCTCCAGCCGGCCCGCCTTCCCGAGGGAGCGGGCCTGTTCAAGCTGATCCTTCATCTTGAGTTCTTCCTTCCTTTTCAGCTTCATCCGATGATGACCGGATTTCCTTTGTTCTGAAGGACCGATAGGATGCTGAGCGCAGCAAGGTAGCTTGTTTTCGGATTGCCGGGCATGGGTGTATTTTCGGTTTTCAGCATCATCTTGCCAAAGCTGCCGTCCGCTTCAATCAAATGCGTATTGCGTTCGACAGCGGGATCGGCAATGATACGGACCCTCGTCTTGTCTGTCCCGAGTCCGGCGAGTGACAGTAGCAGGGCGACGTTGATGTTTTCCGGGAACTTGCCGATCGCCTCGCCGGCGGATCCTTCAAACAATAATTTTTCTTCATCCATCGAATCCAGCCCAAGTGATCTCGGCGACTTCCGTGTCGTGATGCTCACTTTTTGGAGACCGCCGATCGCGTTGGCCGACTGCAGCAGATCGAGACCGCCGATCGCCCCGGACGGAAGGAAGACCGACCGGCCGTTTGCCTGAGCGGTTTTCCGCACGTCTTCCAGAAAACCAGCGTCCTTGAACGCCCCGATGCTGGTGGCAATGAAGTCTTTCCCGTTCTTCAGCACTTCGACGGCACGAGCGGCCGCCACTTCAATCGCCGCCGCTTCGATCACGACGTCGATGCCCGAAGCGATGAACTCATCGACGTCTTCATAAAACCTGGTGCTGTAGCGCGCTGCAAGCTGCTTTCCCGCTTCCCGGTTCCGTCCGCAAACCGCTTTGATCTCCCCGTCGACGAGCTTCTCCTCATTCACGCATTCCAGCAGATAAGTCGCAATGTTTCCCGTCCCCAACACACCGATGTTCATTGCCCCAGTCCCCTTTCTCCCTGTTTCAGCTGAAAGCGGCTCACTCGCGGAAAAATGCGACGCATTCCCCCTTTGACTCCACACTATCAATCCAGCACGCCGCCTGCAAGCCGCTTCCCCTCCCAGACAAAAACGCCATGCGCATTCCGTTCAGGAAAGCGCATGGCGTTTTTTGATTACTTTTCGTTCTGCATCACAGGCTTCGCAGGAGTTTTACCTTTATCCACTGTACCTGCATCCGGCTTCGCCGAAACGAGCGGAATGGCGCGCAGGAATACGGCCAGCAGTACCGCGATGACCATGATGATGCCGCCCGCAAGGAATGTGGTCGTCAGTGCATCGCTGAACACGTCCCTCACAGAAGCAATGAGCCCTTCTGCGACCGGTTTCAGGTCGGCCGGCATGGATGCGAGTGCCTTTTCAAGCTTCGGCTGATCCAGCAGCATTTCCGGGTTCACGAGCGCACCGAGTTCCTTGGCCTGTTCGGGCGGAAGTTGCGACATCACGCTCGCCCCTTCCCCGCCTTGCGCATAAGCATCCTTCATGCGCGAGGCCATCCTGGAACTCATGACCGCGCCGAGAATCCCGATGCCCATCGTGTTTCCGAGCGAGCGGAACAGCTGGGACGAGGCGGAAGCAACGCCGAGTTGACCTAGCGGAACGGCATTTTGTACGGTGAGCGAGAAGACCGGCATGCTGGCGCCGAGCCCGATGCCAATGATGCACAGATAGCTGATCAGAACATAGACCGGCGTCGCCGCATCAATCATGGACAGCAGGAAGATGCCCATGGAGGTGATGCCGAGGCCGGAAATGGCAAGCCCCTTGTATTTGCCCGTCTTGGTCATATAGCCGCCTGCAAAAGTCGTGGCAAACACCATGACAATCGACATCGGCATCATGATATAACCCGAGCCACTCGGCGAGATTCCCTTGACTCCCTGGATGAAGAACGGCGTATAGATCATAACGCCCATCATGCCCATCCCGAGCAGGAAACCGCAAAGATTCGAAACGGTCACGATATCATTTTTAAACAGCGACAGTGGCAATACCGGTGTCTGCACTTTTGATTCGACAAAAATGAAGATTGCAAGCGAGACCGCAGTCAATCCGAACAGACCGAGAATCTGCCAGGACGACCAGGCGTACTTTCCAGCCCCTTCTCCGGCCAGGCTGAATGCGAGTAGAAGGGAAACGATCGTAATGGTGAGAAATGCCGATCCAACGTAGTCAATGGACTCTCCTTCCCGCTTCGGCACGCTCGGAAACAGCTTAAAGATCATGCCGAACGCTACGATTCCGAGCGGAAGGAAGATCCAAAACACCCAGTGCCAGTCGAGGTGATCGACGATGAAGCCGCCCATGAGCGGCCCGAGAACGCTCGAAATCCCGAAAATCCCGCTCATAAGGCCGGTCCAGCGGGCACGTTCACGGGGAAGATAGAGGTCGCCGACCGCCGTGAAGGCCGTCGACATGATCATCCCGCCGCCGATTCCGGTAAGACCACGCAAAATGATCAGCTGAAAAATCGTCGAGGAAAAGCCGGACAGAAAGGCTCCAACCATGAAAAATCCGATTCCCGCCAGCAGAAACGGCTTCCGGCCGTAGATATCGGACAGCTTCCCGACAAGAATCGTCGCCACGGCCATCGTCAGCAAGTATATGGTGATTACCCACGTGTAATAGTCCATCCCGCCGAGGCTGGCAATGATCCTTGGCATGGCGACCCCTATGATCGTTTGGTTGATGGCCGAGAAGAACATCGCGACCATGATAGCGATCATGATCGTCACTTTCTGCTTGTCTGACAAATGATTCATGCTTGTTATTTGTCCTCCTCTTTTTCCCACAGCTTATGTGCTGCCTGCCCAAAAATACGAACCAGCGTATCCAGGTCATCTTCGGACAGATGGCCGAAAACCCGCTTCATTTCGGCGCGCCCTTTTTCCCTGAGTTCCCCCATCACCCGCCGCCCCTGTTCGGTCAGCTCCAGGTACACAACCCGCCGGTCTTCCTCATCCCTGATCCTTGTAACAAACTCCCGCTGAATCAGTTTATCCGAAGCGCTTGTCACCGCTCCGCCGGTCAGCTGCAACGCATCCGCAAGGCTGGACATGCGCACCCGGCCTTCCCGCTCCAAGAGGTGAACCAGATACGCCTGGGAGCCCGGCAACTGCGATTCAAAAATACGGGACCACTTTTTCCCCATTCCCCGTGTCACTTCCCAGAACAGTTCTTCAAAACGGGCAAACCCTTGATCATCGTTTGGCATGTTGACCTCCTGATTACTTTCTCCGCTAAATGTTTTAATCATTAAACCTTTTAACAGTATAAATATCTAACATGCGGTTGTCAATCGGATCGACCGGCACGTTTAGCGTCTCCATAGAAAGGAAGAGAAAAAGAGAAACGTATTTTGGACAGGAGGCGTTCAAATGGAGGAAAAGGCGATGGGAATGAATCAATCCTTTTGGCGTGCAAGTGCGGTGAGGAGCGGTTATCCGGAGTTGTCGGAGGATGTTGAAGCGGATGTCGTAGTGGCAGGCGGAGGAATTTCCGGGGTGTTGGCCGCTTACTCGCTTGCCGAAAAAGGCAGATCGGTCGCCCTGATCGAAGCACTGAAAATGGGAAGTGGGACCACCGGGGGGACCACCGGAAAACTAACTGCCCAGCATGGGCTCATCTATCATGATCTTTTGGAACGTCACGGCGAGCAAACAGCCCGTCAATACTTTGAGGCCAATCAGGAAGGCCGGCAGCTGATTGAATCCCTCGTCCGCAAGCACGGGATTGACTGTGATTTCAGGAAGACGGACGCCTATGTCATCTCCCGCTCAGAAGATGGAATCGGCAAACTGAAAAAAGAGGCAGAAGCTTACAGCCGGCTGGGCATTCCCGGCAGAATGACCAAATCATCTCCGCCCGGATTTGAATCGGCAGCGGCACTGGTTATGGAGGATCAGGCAGAGTTCCATGCGATGAACTTTCTGCACGGGATCCTGCAGGAACTGGAGTCGATGGGCGTGCAGCTTTACGAAGGTACCAGATACATGGAGGCAGAGCAAAATGGGGACCGGCTGGTCGTCCGGACCAATCAGCCGTACACAGTGACCTGCAGCCAAATCGTACTTGCGACCTTGTTCCCCGTCGAGGATCCCGAGTCATTTTATTCAAACACGATGAAACCGTTCACTTCCCATCTGACTTCTTTCACGCGTGGAAATATTGAATGGGGAAATGGCATGTACATCACAGAAGATTCACCGACGCGGACATTCAGAACATCGGAAGCGGAAGACGGCCGGCTTGTATGGATCATCGGCGGGGAAACCCATCCGACAGGAGACGGCTCCTCGGTCTCCGGCCGTTACAGAGAAATCCGGACATTCGCCAAAGAAGCTTTTGGGCTGACGGACATGCAGACATACTGGTCCGAACACGATCTCGTTACCCCCGACAAACGACCGTATATCGGTCCGCTTGAAAAAGGCGGCAGTTCCATCTATGTCATGACGGGCTACGGCAAATGGGGGCTCGCCGCATCTGCTTGCGCAGCCCGCGTTATCGCCGGCCTGATTACAGGAGAGGATCACCCCTGCAAGGAACTGTTTGACCCTCACCGGCAGCTGCCTGAAGACACCGGCAATCAGAACGGCGGCAACGACAAAGATGAAGGCAAGAAAAACGAGTCCACCACTGTATCACGCATTGCCGCAGAGCTCGAAGACGGCCAGGCTATTCGCATGGAACGAGATGGAAAGCCGGTCGGCATCTATAAAGACGAAGACGGCAGCACCCACATACTCGACCTTTCCTGCACCCATCTTGGCTGTGAAGTGGCATGGAATGACGGTGACAGAACTTGGGACTGCCCATGTCACGGCTCGGTCTTTGACAGCACCGGCAATGTCTTGGCGGGACCGGCCAAGACACCGCTGAAAAAGCTGGAACGTTAAGAGATCGCGAAAGAATGCAACAGGGATTGTCCGTGTGGATCATGGACAATCCCTGTTGGATGTATGGCATGGATCATGTTCTGACTGTACGAGCCTTCGAGAGCAACGGTCGGCCATCGTTCCAGAAGACGTTGACAGGCATGCCGAAAAACTCGGAAAGACGGTCGCCGGTAACAAGCCTTCGCGTATCTCCGGCATCAAAAACGTTTCCTTCTTTCAAAAGAAGTGTCTTGTTGAAGACCGGCAGGATCTCCTCGATATGATGCGTGACATACAGGATGGTCGGCGCATCCGGCTTTTCCGCAATCCGGCCGATCGATTCCAGCAGTTCCTCGCGGGCAAGAAAATCGAGCCCGTTGGTCGGCTCATCCAAAATCAGCAGATCCGGATCCGCCATGAGCGCCCTGCCGATCAGCACCCGCTGTTTTTCTCCCTGAGACAGCGTATCATACCGGCGGTTGGCGTATTCCAGGCAACCCAGTTCTCTGAGGATGCCGACGCCCTTTTGGTCGATCTCTTCTGTTGTCTCCTCATACAGACCGAACGAGGCATACGCGCCGCTCAGGACGACCTCATACGCATTGTCCCCCGGCTCGAGCTTTTGCTGGACCAGTGACGAGACAAATCCGATCCGTTTGCGCAACCGCTCCGCCAGATATGTCTTCCCGAACTCCATGCCGAGCACACGGATCGTCCCGCTTGTCGGGAACAGATAGGCATTGATGAGCTCGAGGAGCGAAGTCTTCCCCGCTCCGTTCAGCCCGTAGAGCACCCAGTGCTCCCCCTTTTCGACTTTCCAATCGATATCTTTTAAAATCCATTTCCCCTCCCGCTTGCGGGAGACGTTCTCCATTTCGATGATCACGGCTTCACCTTCTTAATGTTCTGACTATATTGTACACCTGATTGGTC
Source organism: Bhargavaea beijingensis (assembly GCF_900101985.1). Lineage (GTDB taxonomy): Bacteria > Bacillota > Bacilli > Bacillales_A > Planococcaceae > Bhargavaea > Bhargavaea beijingensis. Next base: position 51,109 of record NZ_FNAR01000015.1, on the reverse strand, counting down.
ATAGGAAAAAGAGGCCCCATGCCGGAGCCTCTTTTCATCATTCATTCAGATTCAGTGTTTTACCCTTGACCATGAAGATGATGTTCTCGGCCATGTTGGTGGCGTGGTCGCCGACACGCTCGAGGTGTCGGCAGATAAAGGCCAGCTGGGTGATCTGGTTCACATGATCCGGATTCCGGTGCATGTAGCCCATCAGTTCCTGGATGAGCCGGCCGTAAGCCTCGTCGATGGCATCGTCTTCCTTCGCAAGTTCGAATGCAAGGTCGATATCTTCGAGATCATAGGCATCAAACGCTTTCCGGAGCATGACCTGCACCGCATCCGCCATCTTGGGGATGTCGATGATCGGCTTGATCAGCGGCTCTTCACCGATGTGAATGGTGGATTTGGCGATGTTCACCGCGAGGTCGCCGATGCGTTCCATGTCGGTCGAAATCTTGAGCGCGACGATGATTTTGCGCAGATCTGTCGCAACAGGCTGCTGCTGGGTGATCAGCTGGATTACTTTCTGGTTGATCTCTTCATCCAATGCATTGATTTCAGCGTCCTTCTGCTTGACCGCATTGGCGAGCATCAGGTTTTGGGCCTTCAGCGCTTCCATCGAATCCCCGAGCTGCCGCTCCGCGAGATCCACCATCCGCAGCAGGGTGCCCTTCAGGTCTTCCAGTTCCGATTGGAACGTCTTCCGTACATTCCCCATATTCCTCAACTCCGTGACCCCCTTTTTAGCCGAACCGGCCGGAGATATAATCTTCGGTCCGCTGGTCGGCCGGGTTCTGGAAAATCTTATCCGTATGGTCGAACTCAATGACTTCGCCGTTCAGAAAGAACGCCGTCTTATCCGAAATCCGTGCGGCCTGCTGCATGTTGTGCGTGACGATGATGATCGAATAGTTTTCTTTGAGTTCCTGGACGAGCTCTTCGACTTTCAGAGTCGAGATCGGATCGAGGGCGGATGTCGGTTCGTCCATGAGGATGACGTCCGGCTCGATCGCCAGTGCGCGGGCGATACAGATCCGTTGCTGCTGGCCGCCCGAGAGCGAGTAGGCGTTCGTGTTCAGGCGGTCTTTGACTTCATCCCAGATTGCCGCGCCGCGAAGGCTCTGTTCAACGATTTCATCAAGAATTTTTTTGTTCTTGATGCCATGGATCCGAGGGCCGTAGGCGATGTTGTCATAGATCGACTTCGGGAACGGGTTCGGCTTCTGGAACACCATGCCGACACGCGTGCGAAGTTCCTCGACCGAATACTTGGCGTCGAAAATATTGCGGCCGCGGTACAGGATTTCTCCCGATGTGCGGACACCGTCAACGAGTTCCACCATGCGGTTAAGCGTCTTGATATAGGTCGACTTCCCGCAGCCCGAAGGACCGATGATTGCCGTGACTTCGTTTTCCCGGATCGGCAGATCGATATTCTTCAGAGCGTGGTGGCTGCCATACCAGAGATTCAGCTGCTTTGTATCATAGACGACCGGCTTTGCCGCTTCCCTGACCGGTGCTTCCGGCGGGCTCACGACCGCTTCAGTTTCGGTTCGGTTCATCAGTTGTACCATTCCTTTTTCTCCTCTCGGTTCTCAGTACCGCTTCTGGAATTTATTCCGGATCAGGACAGCAATCGAATTCATGAAAAGCAGGAACGCCATGAGAACAATGATGCCTGCTGAGGCAACTTGCTGGAAGTCGGCCTGTGGCCGCTTTGCCCAGTCGTAGATCTGCATCGGAAGCGCCGTGAATGTATCCGTGACGCCCGTCGGCAGGAAGTGGATAATGACCGGCACGCCGATAACGATCAGCGGTGCCGTTTCCCCGACCGCACGCGACAGGGCGAGGATGCTGCCTGTCAGGATGCCCGGAATCGCGCTCGGAAGCACGACGCGGACGATGGTCTGCCATTTGGTTGCCCCCATCCCGTACGACGCTTCCCGCACGTCCTGCGGCACGGCGCGGATCGCTTCCTGGGCGGCGACGATGATGACCGGCAGGATGAGCAGGCTCATCGTGAAGCCCGCGGCCAGGATGCTGTTTCCGAGGGCGAGCGCCCGGACGAAGATTGTCAGTCCCAGAAGGCCGAACACGACGGACGGGACGCCCGCCAAGTTCGAGATATTCATCCGGATCAAGTCATTGATCCGATTTTTCTTGGCGTATTCTTCCAGGTAGATCGCCGTCCCGATTCCGAGGAACATCGAAACCGGCGCGACGACCGCCATGAGCCAGAGCGATCCGACGAGGGCGGCCTTTATGCCGGCCTTCTCGGGGATTCGCGATGCGAAGTTCTGGAAAAATTCCGCGGACAGGAAGCCAAGGCCCTGCGACAGGATCCTGTAGAACAGAATCCCCAGCACAAGCAGCGCCACGAGTGTCGCCATGAAGAACAAGGATCTGAAAACCGTATTGATGACTTTCCGGCCGTCCATCCGTTTGGTGACGGAATCCGGATCGATATAGCGTTTGCTGACTCCGGGCTGCTGTTCAGTGATTCTCATCTTAGTACGCCTCCCTGAATCGTTTCGTGATGCGGCTTGCCAGGAAGTTCATCAGCAGGGTGAAGAGGAACAGCGTGAAGCCGACCGCATAGATCGAATAGTAGATCGGAGTGCCGTAACCCGCATCACCCGTGGAAACCTGGACGATATAGGCGGTCATTGTCTGGACGGAGTCGGTGAAGTTCGCATCAAAGCGCGGTGTCGAACCGCCTGCAAGCGACACGATCATCGTTTCCCCGATCGCACGCGAGGTGGCGAGGACGACCGATGCAAGAATTCCGGAAAGGGCCGCCGGCAGGACGACTTTGATCGCAACCTCGAACTTCGTCGCGCCCATCGCGAGCGCCCCTTCCCGCATCGCATTCGGCACGGCACTCATCGCGTCTTCGGAAAGCGAAGCGATCATCGGGATGATCATGAATCCGACCACGATCCCGGGACTGAGGGCGTTGAAGATCTTCAGGTCCGGGATGATCGTCTGAAGGACCGGTGTCACGAAAGTCAGGGCGAAGAATCCATAGACGATTGTCGGGACGCCCGCCAACACCTCAAGGACCGGCTTGATGATCCGGCGAGCGGTGTCCGAAGCATATTCGCTCAGATAAATCGCTGCCGCGAGGCCAATCGGGACCGCCACGATTACAGCGATCAGCGTAATCTTGAGCGTGCCGGCGATCAGCGGCAGGATGCCGAATTTCGCTTCCTTGTTGGAGAACGGCAGCCACTCGGTTCCGAAGATGAACGACAGGATCGGCACTTGCCTGAAGAACGTCACCGTCTCAAAGATCAGCGTCGCGACAATTCCGATCGTTGTGAGCACGGAGACGCCTGCAATCAGGAAAAGAATGACCGGGATGATTTTCTCAATGGCTTTTTTACGTTTGTTGTTTCCGGCTTTGGCAATCAGTTCCTGTACGGATGCCCGTTCCCGGGTAGTCGGATTTACCATCATTTACCTCCATTTATTTGGAAAGCAGAAAGAAATGAGCAGCGGAATGCCGCTCATTTGCCCTGCAGAGAGATGAAAGTCACTTTTTGAATTCTTCCAGCTTTGCTTTCTGTTCGTCCGTCACTTCCTGGGGAAGGCTGACATAGCCGACGGCTTCAGCCATGGCGCCTGCGTTATCCAGTGCGAACTCGAAGAAGTCGTAAGTTGCCGCGTCGTTCTGAAGCGCCTCGTTGCTCACGTATGTGTAGAGCGGACGGGACAGCGGCGAGTAGTCACCGGATTCGATCGTTTCGTTCGTCGGTTCTACGCCGTCGATTGCGACTGCTTGGATGGTGTCCTGGTTGGCCACATAGTACGAATATCCGAAGAAGCCGATGGCATTCTTGTCGCCCTGAACGCCCTGTACCAGGACGTTGTCGTCTTCGGAAAGCGTGGCGTTCTGGACCATGTCTTCCTCTTCAAGGATGACTTCATTGAAGTAGTCATATGTGCCGGAGTCCGTGCCCGGGGAGTAGAAGACGATTTCTTCATCCGGCCACTCCGGATTGATGTCGGACCATTTCTTTGTCGTGCCGTCTTCCACCCAGATTTTCTTCAGGTCCTCGACGGTCAGCTCGGTTGCCCAGTCGTTTTCAGGGTTGACGACCACTGTCAGCCCATCATAGGCGAGAAGGAATTCTGTGTAGTCGATTCCGGCTTCTTCAAGCTTCTGCTTTTCTTCGTCTTTGATCTCGCGGGATGCGTTCGAGAAGTCGGTCTCGCCGGCGATGAATTTCTCGAATCCGCCGCCTGTTCCGGATACACCGACCGTTACCTGGACGTCCGTTCCGGTTGCGGAATATTCTTCGACGAGGGCTTCCATGATTGGCGCGACCGTGCTTGAGCCATCGCCGGAAACTTCGCCTTCAACCGCTGCTTCAGAAGACTGATCTGCAGATTCGCTTGCCGTATCGCTTTCCGCTGCCTGTTCTTCAGTTGCTCCATCCTCTGCTGTGTCTTCTTCCACGTTGCCGCCGCAAGCGCCGAGCAGCAGAGCCGATGAAACGACAGTGAGTCCGAGATAGTGTTTCCAGCTTTTCATGTAAATGTTCCCCCTGTTGGTCGTAGTCGTTTTGTTTACATTCCCTACTTTAGCAACAGGTTGTTGAGGACAAATGAATTAGATGTAAATCGTTTGTAAACCGAGTCTGCAACAGGGTTAACAATCTTTACAAACCTCATTGAAAGGCTCAACAGCAAGGTTTAGCAAATGAAAACAGACACAGCCTAAAATTTATTGAGTTATAAATTACCCATCTAAATTCCGTATATTGTATAGAAATGTATATCTTTAGAATCAGTCGTCCTGTATAATTGAGGAAACTTTTGGATTAGGAGATGGCTAGCGTTGAAGGTCAATTGGAAGAGCAAAAAATTCTGGATACAAATTTTAATTGTCTTTGTTGTTTTTTTCCTTATTACCAGCCTCTCCGGCAACGCTTCCGAAAAGGAGCAATTGCTGGCTGAAAAAGATAAAGAACTGTCCTCGTTACAAGCAAAGTACGATGATCTCAATGGGAAGTTAAGAGAAAAAGAAGGCAAAATCAAAGACTTAGAGGCAAAAGTAGAAGAAGCCGAACCGTGGTTTGAGCTATCGGAAGCTGAAAGACAACGGAAAATTGATGAAGAAAAAGTAAAGAAAGAAGCAGAAGAGGCAGCAGCTAAAAAGAAAGCAGAAGAAGAAGAAGCAAAAGCCAAAAAGAAAGCGGCTGAAGAAGCAGCCAGAAAAGAGGCAGAAGAAAAAGAAGCCAAACGAAAGGCTGAAGAGGAAGCCAAGAAAGGTTATGAGACAGGAATCACATATGACCAATTGGCCAGGACTCCTGATGACTACATCGGGAAAAAAGTGAAATTCCACGGAAAAGTCATTCAGGTTATGGAAGGGGACGGCACCACTCAAATCAGATTTGCAGTTAACGAGGACTACGATACCATCATTTATGGGGAATTTGATTCTTCGATTGTTGATTCAAGAATTCTCGAAGACGATGTCATTACCATCATGGGAATATCCAGCGGTCTACTCACTTACGAATCCACCATGGGGGCAAGCATTTCAATTCCGGGCATCATGATAGATAAAATTGAACAGTAAAAAAGCAGGCAATGGTGCGTGAACAAACATCATTGCCTGCTTTTTGGTTTAACGGAATAAAAGTGTTCCAACTACGTTTTGTCATGAGAACGTTAAAACTGACCCCTTCAATACAGACAAAATTGAACCTTTCCATAAGTCAGCATTTCGGTATGATAGGTCTTATCTCATACAGAAAAGAAGGAGTCATCATGCAGAAAACACACCCGGTTTCCGTCACACGGACCAAAACCTACGATATGATTGTCACCGGCATGCTCATTGCGCTCGTCTTTACAGCGACGCTGCTGCTCAATATCAAACTGCCGATCACCGCGAACGGCGGGCTTGTCCACCTCGGGACGGCGATGCTCTTTATCTCATCCATTTTGTTTGGCCCCAAAAAGGGTGCCATTGCAGGCGGCGTCGGAATGGCTCTGTTCGACCTGGTCTCGGGCTGGACACTGTGGGCCCCGTTCACCCTGATCACGCGAGGCCTGCAGGGCTATATCGTGGGCAAAATCGCATGGTCCGGCGGCCGCGAAGGGAAAAGCCCGGTTTTCAATACGATTGCTGCGATTGTTTCCCTGCCGTTCATGCTCGCGGGCTACTACCTGTGCGAAGCTGTCCTGTTCAGCAACTGGATCATCCCTGTGGCTTCGATCCCGGGGAACATCACCCAGAACGTGGTCGGCCTGATTGTCGCCATCCCGGTCTGCATCGCCCTCAAGAAAGTCCCCGCATTTAAATAACCATGAAAAAAAGCGCCGTCCCATGTGGAACGGCGCTCTTTTCCTATCAGTTGTGAACCGGTTCTTTTTCAGTTTCATTCAGGCCGAGCACTTCTGCAGTCTCGAAGTGAATCTTCTCGAAGAGTTCAGGGTTCTCCGAAAGGGAAATGCCATAGGAAGGCACCATTTCCTTGATCTTCGGCTCCCAGTCTCCGTACTGCTCAGGGAAGCAGCGCTCAAGGATTTCAAGCATGACATGGACCGCGGTGGACGCGCCGGGAGATGCGCCGAGAAGTGCCGCAACCGAGCCGTCCTGTGCCGTCACGACTTCCGTGCCGAACTGGAGCGTGCCCTTTCCGCCTTCCTCGGTGTCTTTGATGACCTGGACGCGCTGTCCCGCGATGACCACATCCCAATCCTCGCTTTTCGCGTTCGGGATGAATTCGCGGAGCACATCGATGCGCTGTTCCTGGTTCAGCATCAGTTGTTCGATCAGGTACTTCGTGAGCTTCATTTCCTTCGCGCCTGCGGAAAGCATCGTCAGGAGGTTATTCGGCTTCACCGACTTGATCAGATCCAGATACGAACCCGTCTTCAGGAACTTCGGCGAAAAGCCCGCGTAAGGCCCGAAGAGGAGGGAACGCTTGCCGTCGATATAGCGGGTGTCAAGGTGAGGCACCGACATCGGCGGCGCGCCGACCTTCGCCTTGCCGTATACTTTCGAATGGTGCTGTTCGATGACTTCCGGATTGTTGCAGACGAGGAACAGCCCGCTGACCGGGAAGCCGCCGATATGCTTGGATTCCGGAATGCCCGTTTTCTGAAGCAGGTGCAGGCTGCCGCCGCCCGCACCGATAAACACGAACTTCGCCGTGTGGTACTCCAGCTTGTTGCCGTCGAGGTCACGGACCTTCACTTCCCATTTGTCGCCGGAGCGACGGATGTCCTCGACACTGTGGCGATAGTCGACCGAGACTTCCTGGCGCTGCAGGTGGTCAAAGAGAATGCGGGTCAGCGCACCGAAGTTGACGTCCGTGCCCGAGTCGATTTTCGTCGCCGCAATCGGCTCATCGACCTGGCGGCCTTCCATCATCAGAGGAATCCATTCCTCCAGCTTTTCAGGGGAGTCGCTGAATTCCATTCCCTTGAAGAGAGGATTGCCCGACAGCGCCTCGAAACGCTTTTTCAGGAACGAGACATTGTCTTCGCCTTCCACAAAGCTGATGTGAGGAAGAGGCATGATGAACTTCTCGGGATCCTGGATCAGATTGTTTTTGACGAGGTGGGCCCAGAACTGACGGGAAAGCTGGAACTGCTCGTTTACACGGACCGCTTTTTTCGTTTCGACCGTGCCGTCTTCTTTCTGGGGAGTGTAGTTCAGCTCGCACAGCGCAGAGTGGCCCGTACCCGCATTGTTCCATTCATTGGAGCTTTCTTCCCCCGGCTTATCCAATTTCTCGAATACTTTAATCTTCATATCCGGCGAGAGCTCTTTCAGCAAGGATCCCAAAGTCGCGCTCATGATACCGGCACCGATCAAAATCACATCTGTTTGCTTTTGCATGCTGCTCATGACAACCTTCCTTATCCCCTGGATTATATTTTAATAATAGAGCTCCTGCCCCGGTGATCAACAAGCACCGGCCGGGAACAACTTATGTTCATTCTTAATCTTTATTATAACATAGTTCGACAATTGTCTTTCCTATTTACTTCCGATTGCATACAGTACAATTATACCTTTTTTGCCGGTTTAATCAGGACTCCGGGACCGAACAAGGAACACCATGCGTGAAATAGCATTCAACTGTACAGAATAGAAAAGGCTTTCATCCGCATGATACGGATGAAAGCCGACGAGTCCGCAATAACGCGGGCGAAGCTTACATTCTGCGCAAAGCCTGGCAGTGTTTGAGATCCAATCAATCCTTGTTGCGGTCCGCCTCTTTTGACTCAGTCTCCCGCTCTTTACTGAAATCGGGCTCCTCGCCGAATTCTGTACGCAGATCCTGATTGGAGATTCTTGAGGGTCGGTCACCGGTCACCACGTCGTCCATCTCTTCACTCGGTTTAAACAACAGACCGATACAGATCAGGGCACTGATTCCCACAAGACCATAAACCACCCTGGACAAGAAGGCATCTTGGCCGCCAAATAGCGTTGCAACTAAATCAAACTGAAAAAGACCAATCAATCCCCAGTTTATCCCGCCGATAATCAAAAGAGCCAGCGCAATCCGTGAAAGCACACTCATGTATGAACTCCTCCTTCCTGACTCATAGTTATCCTTTACCGAAACCCATTTTTCATACATATTGAATCATGAAGACAGGTACTCAAATCATCATCTGCTGCACTCCGCTTACCGGGACATCCCTGCATCAGTAGTTGTGATTCCCCCATAAAACAAAGTATAGTAAGCATCAAATCCAATGATCCTGATCAAGGAAAGGACGTGCAGACATGCGTATCAATAAATACATCAGTGAATCCGGAAAGACATCCAGGCGCGGTGCCGATAAACTCATTGAAGAAGGGCGGGTGACGATCAACGGCAAACGTGTCTCGATCGGCACTCAAGTCGAACCCGGGGATGATGTCCGGGTAGACGGGAATCCCGTCCGGGTGGCCAGGAACAATGTTTATCTTGCGCTGAATAAGCCTGTTGGCATCACGAGCACGACAGAAAAAAGTGTAAAAGGGAATATCGTCGACTTGGTCAACCATCCACTGAGAGTGTTCAACATCGGGCGTCTCGACAAGGATTCTGAAGGCCTGATCCTTCTCACGAATGACGGGGACATCGTCAACGAAATCCTGCGCTCCGAAAACAAGCATGAAAAAGAATATATCGTCTCGGTCGACAAGCCGATCACCCCTGAATTTCTGAAGAACATGTCAGAGGGCGTCAGGATATTGGGGACCAAAACGCTTCCCTGCAAGACGGAACAATTATCGAAATATGATTTCAAAATCATTCTCACACAAGGGCTGAACCGCCAGATCCGCCGTATGTGCGAGGCTTTGGGCTACCAAGTGTACCGGCTGCAGAGAATCCGGATCATGAACATCCATCTGGGCAATCTTCCCCCCGGGCAGTGGAGGGATCTGTCCAAAAAAGAACGCACCGCATTATTCAGGGAACTCGACTACGAACCAAGAGAATGGTAATGACATAAAAATGATCATCCGAGCCACGCCCAGGCAATGGGACAGGTCCGATGATCATTTTTATTTATTCCCCGTGTAAACGGTCCAACACTTGGTACTGCTTCATGTACGGACCGTCATCCGCTACAACTGAATGGTATAGCGCCTTGATGGCCAGATTTTTCTCCAGACCCATCTCGGATTTGATCTTCTTTAGCTCATCATGCAATTCACGGTGCTCGTTGATCAATTTCGTCATGACGGTTTTGTTGTATCTCATCTGCTCACATCCTTTTTGACAGCCTACTTATGATACGGCTCATTTTTCATGATCCTGAAAGCCCTGTACACCTGCTCCATCAGTATGAGCTTCATCAGCTGATGAGGAAAGGTCATTTTGGAAAAGCTGAGTTTCTCGTCGGCACGTTTGAGAACATCGGCATGCAGGCCAAGCGAGCCGCCGATGACAAATACGACTTTACTTTTGCCGTAGGTCATCAGGGATTCGAGGTTTGCCGCGAGTTCTTCCGACGACCGCTGCTTGCCCTCAATGGCGAGTGCGATCACATGGGCGTCGGCCGGAATTTTCGACAGGATCCGCTCTCCTTCTTTTTTCTTCACCCTTTCCATCTCCGCTTCACTCAACTGCTCGGGCGCTTTTTCATCCGGTACTTCGGCCAGTTGGATTTTCGCATAGGTGCGCAGCCGTTTTTCGTACTCTTCGATGGCCATTTTCAGATATTTTTCTTTGAGCTTTCCGACTGTAATGATTGTAATATTCACAGCTTGTCCACCTTTATCAAATCAGTTGTTCACAGGAATTATGCACATATCCACAAGTGAAATCAAGATATGGTGGGCGACTGCATGTTCGATACCACATATATTGCAGCCTGTTGGCAATAATCACAGGGTGTGGATAACTCTTCGGGATTGTTGATGGTTTCCATGACCGGAAACGCTTCCGTTTTGGCAGTCACTTCGTCTAAAGCCCGGTATATATGGGTTTCACACGCTTTTTTCGATACGTTTTCCACTCAAAAACCTCCTTTTCCACTACAGAAAGTTATAAACATTTGCAAATAGTTATCCACATTGGTGGACAATTGCAATTATTCCCGGTAATAAACACAGGCAGCCGGTTGATCCCTCACCGTGCTGCCCCTTGTGGATAGATATATTTGTAACAGTAGAACAAAATTTCAGTTATTTAGTTGCAAACTGCTATAATTTGATTTCGATATCCATTGCTTCGCCGCCCCGGTACACCTTGAGCTTGACCTTGTCGCCCTCTTTCACCTCATTATACAAGTACTTCCGCAAGTCGATCAAATCCGCTACGGGTTCACCATCCATCGCTGTGATGACATCATACTGCCGGAGTCCCGCTTTCTGTGCCGGGGAACCCTTCATCACCTGATCAACGACCACACCTTCCTTGACATCCTCAGGCAGATTCAGCTCCTGCTGCTGGTACACGGCCGGAACATCCATCAGGTCAAACAGCGTGACGCCCATTTGCGGACGGCGGACTTCCCCGTGCTGCTCCAAATCTTCGATGATCGGCACAGCGGAATTGATCGGGATGGCCAGGCCGATGCCCTCGACCAATGCTTCGGCAATCTTCATCGAGTTGATGCCGATCAGCCTTCCGTTCAGATCGACAAGCGCGCCTCCCGAGTTGCCCGGATTGATGGCGGCATCCGTTTGCAGCACTTCCGCGTTCCAATCAACCGACTGGTCCCCGTTCAGATCGACCGGTATGGAGCGGTTCTTTCCGGAAATAACGCCGACCGTCACGGAACCCGAAAACCCGAGGCCGAGCGGGTTACCGATTGCAATTGCTGTCTGTCCTCTTTTCAGCTTGTCTGAATCCCCGAATTTGATGACATCCTGTATGTCGGAATCATCCATCTCGACCACTGCCAAATCAGTCCAGATATCTGTGCCCAGCAGCTTGCCGGGTATCTTCGTGCCATCCTCCAGCGTGATTTCAAGTTGTGACGCCCCTTCGACGACATGGTTGTTCGTGACAACATATGCTTTGCCTTTTTCCTGCTTGTAAATCACGCCCGAACCGACGCCTGCAGGAACGGTTTCTTCCGCTCCTGTCCAATAGTTGCCGGCGGTCTGGAGATTGGTTACGCCGACGACCGCGGCGGATGCCTCATCCACCGCTCCTACGATGCCATCCTGAAGTTCAAGCGCGGCGTCGGGCGCTACATTATCCTTCCCGTTTCCGTCTTTCGCCGCTGTTTCCGTGTCGGCGACGGTATTTGCGTTGTTCTCGCCTTCCGCTTTCTGGTCCGGAGACAGACAGCCCTGCAGGAGAAGCGCCGCAGACAGCATTCCGGCCGTACCGATATAACGGAGTCCGCGTTGACGGTCATCTCGTTTGCTCATGCATTCAACTTCCTCTCTTGAAAGTATCCACTGTCCTTTAACCTACCCGTTTCGGGCAATTTGAACACAGAGCGTTTTGCGGGAGTCCATAACGGGTGTTAAGAAAACCCCGCCGCTCTGGAAAAATAAAAATCCGTCCCCAAACGGGACGGATTCGGTTCAGACCGTGACCAGCTCGGTCGGCACTTCCGCATCGGTGTCATACAGATGAACGAATTCGCCGGGCCGGATGCCGCATGTTTCGAGCGTCTGTGAAACGCTCAGCCGCGCAAGGTCTTTCATATTATTGTCTTTCGACAGGTGGGAAAGGTAGATGCGCGTTTCCTTCTGCTCCACCACTTCGCTCATTGCGACCGCTGCATCCTCGTTGGACACGTGGCCGACATCGCTCAGGATGCGCCGTTTGATGTTCCACGGATAGCGGCCCATCTGGAGCATGCCGACATCATGATTGCTTTCAAAAACGAAGGCATCCGCACCCGCAATCCAGCCTTTCATCCGATCGCTCACATAGCCGGTGTCCGTGATGAGGGCAAGCTTGCGGCCGCTATCATGGAAAACATAAAACATCGGGTCGGCAGCATCGTGCGAAACGGCGAACGACTGGATATCCAGGCCGCCGAACGACTTCACCGTTTCCATATCGAAAGTGAAGCGCTGGCCGACCGGAATGTCTCCGACCAGGCCGTCCATCGCCTGCCAAGTCTTTTCGTTCGCATAGATCGGCATGCCGTACTTCCTGGCCGCCACGCCGATCCCTCTGATGTGATCGCTGTGTTCGTGCGTGACAAAGATGCCGTCGACCTGCTTCATGCTGCGGCCGATGCCCCCGAGGAGCCCCTCGAGCTTTTTTGCGCTCAAGCCGGCGTCCACGAGAAAAGCATGTTCGTCGTTTTCTATATAAATGGAATTGCCTGTACTGCCGCTGGCCAATACACTGAATCTCACGTTTCGGCCTCCTACTCTTGTTCTTGGGTGTCTGGTTCGGAAAGCTTATCGAGGATCTTGCCGTTCACCGCATTGACGAAGTGGTCGGCAGATGTCCCATCATCCAATTCTACATGAATATGCCAGGTCGGGACAAACACCTGTGTTTGGGTGAGTTCGACAAGCGGAGAATAGCCCAGCTCCACATCCTTGACATGGGCGCCCGGCTTGATGACGCCAGACCGGGATAGCGCGCTGATTGCCTGGAGAGGCGAGTAAAGGGGTTTCTTCTCGTTGATCTCCTTCAGATTGTGCAGCATGGTCTGCTCATACCGGATGGCCTTCCGGTCTGTATTCCAATGCACGGTCAGCGTCGAGTTCTCGTTATAAAAGATCGTGTTGCCATCGAAGTTTTGGAAAAAGGTCGCAGTCCTTTTTTCCTCGTCCACTTCCCAGAGCGTGTAATCCTTGCCGTTAGTCACATATTTCTCGAGGAACTCTCCGAACTCAAGCTTGCCTTTGCTGTTTTCAAGGCCGGCAGGTTCCTCAAGCTCTGAAATGAGCGTGTGCCCTTCCGTGACTTTAAGTGCCTGGCCGGATAACTCTCTAATTTCCATGAGGCTGACCGGCTTCAGCTCGCCGGAAATCCGATAGGCTTCCTTGGTCTCCGGGAGTTCTCCGTAAGTGATGTCATCCCCGCTCAGCCGTTCTTCAATGCTCGCTTCACCGAGCACCCCGTAGTTTTCATACTCATTCGTCCGGTTCATATATAGCGAAAACAGGAAGACATTCAGGATGGCGAATACGACAATGAAAATGGTCTTTGTCTTACTCCAGTCCACTCCTGCCACCTCCTGTTCCTGCATTGTTCACAGGATGCCATTCCCCGTTTTCCTCATAGAACCATTCCGGCTCCAGTGTGTACAATGCTTCTTCGCCGCGTTGGATCAGCTGGAGATTATATCCGCGGACAATATCCTCGACTTGATTAAAATCAACTTCCGGGTCTGCACGCAGTTCTTCGGCCACGTCTGTTCCGGCCGGTAGGCGCTTTTCCGCATTTTCCGGGAGAGGCTCACCCAACTGGTAGTAAGGACGTGCATAACTGGAGATTTGACCATTGCCCCAGATCTGGGTGATCTCAGTCAATGTGATGTCGCTGAAAACGGGGAATCCTTCTACCACCATCCGGTATTTGATCTGTTTGCGCAGCGGGTCCATCGACGAAAGGACGAATTCATTGGTCCAGCCGCCATGTCCGTTGACAAAGTCCAGACTGTCCATGAGCAGTTCACTCGGGATCGAGACCCCCTCGCTGTCGCTCATCCGCGTATTATTAAATCTCAGCGTCTTCATCTCAGTGTCAACAATCATCTGACGCTCGATATCATGGTATTTATCTGAATGCTCGCCTGCCGGGACCTGCTTGACCAGGGTGATGTCCGGGAACAGCACTCGCTTGAAGCGGGAAGGGCTGACTTCCTGCTGGAAAAAGGACATATTGCTGACAGACGTGCTTGTTGCAGGCAGGTACAGCGTCATTGCCGTTTCCCGCTCGATCGCTCCGTAAGGCTCGAATCCCTTGGCTCCCGCCAGCAGATCATTAAGCTGTTCAGGTTCGACTCCTGTTGCTTGGGCTGTAAATCTTCGTCCGCCATCTTTCCCGATAAAATGGATAAGCCCGATGTCTGACTGTGTTTCAATGACGATCTGGCTAAAGCTGGCTTCCGTCGTCACTGAATCAGCAAACCGGAACAGACTGTCAGCGACCCCGAACGGAATGGGAGAGCGGAAATAGAGCGTGACCGTGTTGGGCTGGCTGATGATGTCATCGGCTTCATCCTTGGTGACTTCTTTGTCGGCCTCCGTCAGATTCTGGAACGACCAGGTCTTCATAAAGTCCATCAGCTCTCCGATGTCCTCCCTGCCCGTTGTGCCGGTGACACCGTCTTCGGAAACGGCAATCAGTTTATATGGAAGGATCACATCACCGAGTTTTTGTTTTTCAGCAATGGTTTCGACAGCCGGCGCCTGTTCAATCGGCTGATAATCGGTCCGGAATGTCCAGATCGAAAATGTCAGCGTCACACTGAGCAGGATGAGCAGAATCAGGATTGCCGATTTGATATGCTCCACGTATTTCAATCCCATTCACCCGCCTCTTCAACTTCAAATGGAAGGGTGAAGAAGATGGTCGTGCCTTTGCCTTCCTCACTCTCCGCCCAGATGTGGCCGCCATGGGCCTGGATCATTTCCTTGGCGATGGCAAGGCCGAGGCCCGTGCCGCCCATTGCCCGGGAGCGGGCCTTATCCGCGCGGTAGAACCGCTCGAAAATCCGCTTCACGTTCGCTTCCGGAATGCCCATCCCTTCATCGGATACCGCTATTTTAATGTGGTCGTCTTCCGGTAGCACAGTGAATCTGACATTGCCGCCGTCCGGGGAGTACTTCAGTGCGTTTGAGATGATGTTGTCGATGACCTGGGTCATCTTATCCATGTCGAGCTCCGTATACAGCGGGCCCGGCGGAATCTGCCTGATAAACTGGACGTCTTTGGACTTCATGAGTTCAAACCGGTCGATGATCCGGTGGAAGAATTTCACGAAGTCGACGATATCGGTGTTCAGCTCATATTCCCGGCTGTCCATCCGTGACAGCTGGAGAAGATCCGTGACGAGGCGGATCATCCGCTCCGTCTCGGTTTGGGTGACATGCAGGAAGGAAGGGGCAATTTCCTCGTCTTTCCACGCACCGTCCGCCAGCGCCTCCAGATAGCTCCGCATCGAAGTGAGCGGCGTGCGCAGCTCGTGGCTGACATTCGAGACGAATTCACGGCGTTCCATTTCGATTTTCTCCTGCTCGGTGATGTCATGCAGGACGACAATCAGCCCGTTTACAAATCCGGTCTCTTTCTGGATAACCGAGAAATTCGCCCGCAGGATGTATGGCCGCACCTCATCGCTGAAGTCGATGGTGAGGGGCTCCTGCATATCAACAAAGTCTTCAAAGGTGTGCTCCGCTTCAAGGCCGAGCACAGCCGGCACAGGACGGTTCAGGACATGTTCGCGGGGGACGCCCAACATATCGAGCGCCGTGTCATTGATCAGAATGATCCGCCCCTTCCGATCGGTCGAGATGACACCGTCTGTCATGTTTGAGAGAACCGTGGCCAGTTTCCTGCGTTCGGATTCGGTTGACGACTGCGCCTCCTGAAGGCGGGTTGTCAGATGGTTGAATGCCTTCGCCAAGTCCCCGATTTCATCCTGGCCATACACCCGGACTTTCCGGGCGAAGTTCCCTTTCGCCATGGCGCTCGCCTGCTTGGTCATATCGGCAATCGGACGGGTGATCGTCTGGGCAAGCAGAATGCCCAGAATCACGGTGATTCCGAGTGAGAACACCGTCCCTCCGGCGAGGATCTGGTTGATGTCATTGATCTGGCCATACACCTTCTCGATGTTCGACTCGGCATAAATCGAGCCGATCACTTCGTCACCGGACATGATCGGCTTCGCCAGCACCCAGATGCGGCGCTGGGACTCATTCAGGGAGATGCTGTCGAATGAGTCACCGAACTGAATCGAATTCCGTACAAGTTCATTCACCATCAGCTGGTTGACCAGTTCATTGTTTTCATATTCGGATGTGGCGAGGATCCTCATCTTTGGATCAATGATCCTCACCTCAAGAATGTCATCCGAAGAAAAGCCATCAAGGACCGCGCGAAGACTTTCCTCGGGGGAGGGGTCTTCACCGGTCCGCTGCCGTGTCATTTCTTCCCTGACGCTGAACTCCAGGAGATTCACCCGGTCCTCGATGGATTCCTCAAAGTTCTTTTTCAGCGTCTGTTCAAGTTCCTGTGCAAAGTAGATGCCGATGACCTGCATGGCAATCAGGATGAGAAGAACGTACATGAGGACGAACTTCAGGTGAATGGACCGGAAAAAGCCGACTTTCTGCATGAGTCATTACTCCTGTTCGGGATTGCGCAGGTAGTATCCGACACCGCGCCTGGTTACGATCCACGCCGGGTGGCTCGGATTGTCCTCAATCTTCTCGCGGAGACGGCGGATCGTCACATCGACCGTCCTCACGTCGCCGAAATAGTCATAGCCCCAGACGGTCTGGAGCAAGTGCTCGCGTGTCATGACCTGGCCGATGTGCTTGGACAGATAGTGGAGCAGTTCGAATTCCCGGTGGGTCAGCTCGATCTGCTCGCCGCGTTTCTGGACGAGGTAGGCGTCCGGCTGGATGGTCAGTTGGCCGACGGTGATATCATTGGACACTTCCTCTTCTGCTTCTGCAGGAGCGGCCTGGTGGCGGCGCATATTGGCCTTCACGCGCGCAATGAGTTCACGGGTGCTGAACGGTTTTGTGACGTAGTCGTCGGCACCAAGTTCCAGTCCAAGGACTTTGTCGATCTCGGAGTCCTTGGCCGTCAGCATGATGATCGGAAAATCGTATTTCTTTCTGAGCTCGCGGCAAACTTCCATGCCGTCCTTTTTCGGCAGCATGATATCCAGCAGCGCAAGATCCGGGACAGTCTCTTCAACACGCTGCAGCGCTTCTTCGCCGTCGTATGCCGTGATGACGTTGTAGCCTTCTTTTTTCAGATTGAATTGGAGGATGTCCGCAATCGGTTTTTCATCATCCACTACAAGAATGGTCTTGTCCATGATGGTCTTCCCTTCTCATTATCAGGTTCGATCCTGTTTCCCTTATGCTATCACGAGTTTGCAAGTTCCGCATCTTTGTGAGATTGAATCTCAACCTATTTAATTGTCTGCCGCCGGCATCTGCCCCACGGTATCGGACCGGGAAATATTCGGTTCATTTCCCGGGCAATATTCGCCTTGGAACGACATATTTCCCGAGTATAAGACGATAAAATGACAGACACCGAAAAGGACGGCGGGCCCTGCGGCATGCCGTCCTTTCTTCCTGATCGATTACTGGCTCACAACCGTAAGCGGATTGATGAGCTGTCCGTTTTTGCGCACTTCGAAGTGAAGATGCACACCGGTGGAGTTGCCGGTGTTGCCCATCACGCCAAGTTTCTGCCCTTGGGCAAGCTTCTGCCCGGGTTTGACGCTTATCGACTCCAAATGGGCATACAGCGTCGTATAGCCGTTCCCGTGATCGACCACGACCCGGTTGCCGTAGCCGCCCTGTGGGCCTGTGGCGGTAACGGTGCCCGCGTCAGCCGCTAGGATCGCCTTTCCGCTCGGACGGGCGATGTCGATGCCGTTGTGCTGGCGGCCCCAGCGAGGTCCTTTCTGGCTTGAAACATAGCCGCCCTGCGCCGGCCAGGCGAATTTCCCCAGGGCCTTGCCCGCCACGGCTTTTGTGCCGTTCAGGATCAGTTCATCAACCGGCTTTTCGGTTACCTCGTCTTCCAGTACTTTCTCGGATACTGTTTTTCCGTTCACGGTTTCCGTGACCGAAAGGGTTTCTTTTCTTCCGTCTTTTCCGGCTCGGGCAATTTTCTTCTCGCCCTTCAGCAACGCTTCATCATCTTTTACGACCTTTGTATGGGCGATTGGCGAAGCTTCACGCTGCTTTCGGGTGATGGAAACTTCCACATACGGTTCCTCAACCAGGATCTTTACCGTGTCACCGGCGGCAAGGGGGTCCTGCGCGTCTATTCCGCGGTTTAGTTCAAGCAACTGCTTCATGCTCATACCATGCGACTCTGCAATTTCTTCCGGCTTGTCGCCTTCTGCCGCGGTGTAATCACGCTCGACGGGCCTTTCGGAGCGGAGAAGCTTAAGGGCCTCTTTTTCCGTCCTGATGTTCTCAGGGTCGGTATACACTTCTTTTGCCTGCAGATCCGCCTTCAGGGAAAGATGGGTCACCTGCGTCTGTCCTGCTTCAGGCTCCGGGAATTCGCCGGCTTCCCGTGAATCTTCGTAGTTCTCCAATTCTTCCTTGGTCATATGGGTCAGCTTGACGCCGCGGATCACATGGTCGAACGCTTCCGTGTCCTTCAAATGGAACAGGGTGCTTCCGTCCACCTGGACAGCGATGGACTTCGCCTCGACGTCGAGTGTTTTGTCCAATGTCTTTTTCACGGATTCCTCATCAGCAGATTCGGGGTTTCCGAATACTTTCTCCTTTACGACGGAGAGGTCACGGCCGACGACGAGTTCAAGGTCTCCGTAGGCAGCTTCCGCTCTTTCCTTTTTTTCATCCACTGCATGATCGATGACTTCACGGCTCTTGACTGTCCCGATGTATTCGTCGCCTTCATAGATGAGATATTGATCGTGGAGACTTTCTCTGGCAAACCCCGTCCCGGTGAAGAGAAGGGAGCCCAGGAGCACCGCCAACGAAACTTTTCTGATTTTCCCCCTCTTCTTTTGTCCGGAAGATGGAGAGTTTGCATGATAATTTTCTGTGTTTCCTTGCATCTCATTCCCTAATCCTTTCCATGTTTCTCTATCTATATCTCTGTATTTATCAACTCAGCCTTAGCCACTTTAACAGCTACCTATATATAGGGACAAGAAATGCGGACCATTTGTAATCCAACTGTAAAATGGGACCCAATACCCAGTCGCACTACCAAAATATTCGTCGATTATTTCAGTAAAATGACAGGGATGACAATGGAGAAAATACAGAAACAGGAAGGGGTAACGGGCAAACCGGTAAAAACAAAAAACCACCCTCTGTAAGAGAGTGGTTTTACTTGTCGGCTTAGCGCCAGACGCTTTTGATCACGTTAGTCTGTGTGCGGTCAGGTCCGACCGAGAAGATGGAGATCTGGACGCCTGTCAGCTGGGCAATGCGCTCCAGGTAATGGCGTGCGTTTTCCGGCAGTTCGTCCAGGGAACGGACGCCTGTGATGTCTTCGTCCCAGCCCGGCATTTCTTCGTAGACCGGCTCGCATTCGTCCAGCACCCGCAGATTCGCCGGGTACTCGGTGATCAGCTCGCCCTTATAGCGGTACGCCGTGCAGATTTTGACCGTCTCTAGACCCGTCAGCACGTCAATGGAGTTGACCGTCAGATCGGTCAGTCCGCTCACGCGGCGCGCATGGCGGACAACGACGCTGTCGAACCAGCCGATGCGGCGCGGACGGCCTGTGGTCGTGCCGTATTCCTTGCCCACTTCACGGATGCGGTCGCCGACTTCGTCAAACAGCTCCGTCGGGAACGGTCCATCGCCGACACGGGAAGTGTAGGCTTTACAGACACCGACAACATGGTTGATCTTTGTCGGGCCAACGCCCGCACCAATCGTGACACCGCCCGCCACAGGGTTCGACGACGTGACAAACGGATATGTCCCCTGGTCGATGTCGAGCATGACGCCCTGTGCTCCCTCAAAGAGGACACGGCGCCCTTCATCCAGTGCGTCGTTCAGCACTTTTGATGTATCCGTCACATACTGTGCGATCTTCTGTCCATACTCGTAGTATTCGTCGAGGATATCTTCCACCTTGAAGCCTTCTGTCTCATAGAACTTCTCAAGCAGGCGGTTTTTCTCCTTCAGGTTGCGGGTCAGCTTTTCCTCGAACACTTCCTTGTCGAGGAGGTCGGCGATCCGGATGCCGATCCGGCCGGCCTTGTCCATATAGGCAGGGCCGATTCCCTTGCCGGTCGTGCCGATCTTGTTGTCACCCTTGCGGAGTTCTTCGACTTCGTCCAGCTTGATGTGGTAAGGCAGGATGACATGCGCGCGGTTCGAGATACGGAGATTGTCCGTCTCCACCCCGCGTGCATGGAGCCCATCCAGCTCGGTGACAAGCGCCTTCGGATCAACGACCATTCCGTTGCCGATGACCGAAATTTTATCCTTGTAGAAAATCCCCGACGGAATCAGGTGAAGTTTGTATGTTTCCCCGCCGAAAATGATCGTATGACCGGCATTGTTACCGCCCTGATAACGGGAGATGACCTCCGAGTTTTCCGAAAGAAAATCGGTGATCTTCCCTTTACCTTCGTCTCCCCACTGCGTTCCGACTACCACCACTGATGGCATAGATCTGCACCTCCGATGGACGGTCTATTGTTCACGTCCGATTTCAAACAGATATAGTGTACCAATGATCCGGTAACGGGTCAAGAAAAACCCGAACGCACAGATGCACTCCGGCATCGAACGTTCGGGTTTTGAAAGTCATGCCGGCGGCGCCTCATGCTGGCTCCAGTCGACATTGACGAACTTGTTATATTCTTTCACGAAAGCAAGCTTCACTGTGCCGGTCGGGCCGTTCCGCTGCTTCGCAACGATGATTTCGATCATGTTCTGGTCTTCGGTTTCTTTATCGTAATAGTCCTCGCGGTAAAGGAAGGATACGATATCGGCGTCCTGCTCGATCGACCCCGATTCACGAAGGTCGGACATCATCGGCCGCTTGTCCTGACGCTGCTCGACACCACGGGATAGCTGGGACAGGGCGATGACGGGGACTTCCAGCTCACGGGCAAGCCCTTTAAGTGAGCGGGAGATTTCGGAAACTTCCTGCTGCCGGTTTTCACCGGGCTTGCCGCTGCCCTGGATCAGCTGGAGGTAGTCGATCATGATCATGCCGAGTCCGTGTTCCTGCTTGAGCCGGCGGCATTTCGCGCGGATTTCGCTTACCCGGATGCCCGGCGTATCGTCAATATAGATACCGGCGTTCGACAAACTGCCCATCGCCATCGTGAGCTTGCGCCAGTCTTCAGCTTCAAGTGCACCGGTCCTGAGCACCTGCGCATCGATATTGCCTTCCGCGCAGAGCATCCGCATGACCAGCTGGTCGGCGCCCATCTCGAGACTGAATATGGCGACATTTTCGCCGGCCTTCGTCGCCACGTTCTGTGAAACGTTCAGCGCAAAGGCCGTTTTCCCGACGGATGGACGTGCCGCAACGATGATCAGGTCGTTGCGCTGGAAACCCGCCGTGATGTGGTCGAGGTCACGGAACCCGGTCGGTATGCCGGTGACCTCCCCTTTCCGGGTATGGAGCAGTTCGATATTGTCGTACGTCTGGACGAGGACATCCTTGATGTGTTTGAAGTCGCCGGCATTTTTTCGGCTGGCGACTTCCATCATCTTTTTCTCGGCCTCGGCAAGCACCGCGTCGACCTCATCTTCACGGGTGAAGCCGTCTTCAACAATGCCTGTCGCGGTCCGGATCAACCTCCGAAGAAGCGCTTTTTCCTCGACGATTTTCGCGTAATACGAGACGTTTGCCGCGGTCGGCACGGCATTGGCGATCTCCGTAAGGTAGGAGATGCCGCCGACGTCCTCCAGCTCTTTTTTCGCCGAAAGCTCTTCGGTGACGGTGACGACGTCGATCGCTTCACCGCGGTCACTGAGCGTCACCATCGTCCGGAAGATTTTCTGGTGGGACACCCGGTAGAAATCCTCCGGCACAAGCGTCTCCGCTGCCGTGATGAGTGCCTGCGGTTCGAGGAATATCGCCCCGATCACCGACTGTTCGGCTTCATTACTATGCGGCGGGACGCGGTCAAACTGCTGTTCCATTCCGTTCTCTCCTTATTCTTCCGTCACATGCACCTTGAGCGTCGCGGTGACGTCCGGATGGAGCTTGATCGGAACGTTGGTATAGCCGAGCGAGCGGATTGCATCCGGCAGGTCCATTTTCCGCTTGTCGATTTTGATTCCCTGCTGCTTGTCGAGCGCGGAGGCAATCTGCTTCGACGTGATCGAGCCGAACAGCCGGCCGCCTTCACCGGATTTTGCCTTGAGCTCGACGGTCAGCTGCTCAAGCTTGGCCTGCAGTTCCTTTGCTTCGGCCAGCTCTTGTGCGGCATCTTTCTCGGCTCGCTTTTTCTGTCCTTCCAGCTTGCTCAGGTTTGCCTGTGTCGCTTCGACGGCAACATTGTTCTTGAACAGGAAGTTTTGTGCGTAGCCGACGGAAACTTCTTTAATATCACCTTTTTTTGCTTTGCCTTTTACGTCTTTAAGGAAGATCACTTTCATTCTTCGGTTCCCCCTTCTGTCATTTCACTGATGGTCTCTTTCAGCAGGGCAAGCGTCTCACTGACGGATTCTGTATCAAGTTGTGCGGCTGCGTTGGTCAGATGGCCGCCGCCGCCCAGCCGCTCGGCGATCAGCTGGACGTTCAGGTCGCCGAGCGAGCGGGCGCTGATGCCGACCCGTCCTTCGGGCCTGAGTGCCACGACAAACGAGGCGACGACACCTTTCATCGTGAGCAGTGTATCCGCTGTCTGCGCGACAAGAACAGGGCTGTGGGGTTGTCCTTCTTCGCCATGCGCGATGGCGATTCCGCCCTCCAGCACCTCGACGGTCCGGATGATATCCGCCCGCTCCAGGTACGTGCCGATCTCTTCTCTCATGAATCGCTGGATCAGCACCGTATCGGCACCGTTCGACCGCAGATAAGAAGCGGCCTCGAACGTGCGGGACCCTGTCCGGAGCGTAAAGCTTTTCGTATCGACGACAATGCCCGCAAGCATCGTCGTGGCCTCAAGAGGCAATATTTTCTCGCCTTTCGGCTGATATTCCAACAGTTCCGTGATGAGTTCGGCCGTCGAGGATGCATAAGGCTCCATGTAGACAAGAAGCGTGTCCTCGATGAATTCCTCTCCGCGGCGGTGGTGATCGATGACGACTGTCTTTTCCGCCTTGCCGAGCAGCCGCTCATCAACGACAAAATTCGGCCTGTGCGTATCCACGATAACGAGGAGCGTCCGGTCGGTAATGATGCCGAGCGCCTCGTCCGGTGTGATGAAGTGCCTGAACAGGTCCGGCTCCGAGCGGATCTCCTCCATGAGGCGGATGACACTCGCGTCGAGTTCGTCCGGATTGATCACGACATACCCCTCGACACCGTTTAGCTGGGCCATCCTGCGCACCCCGACGGCCGCACCGATGGCGTCCATATCGGGCAGTTTGTGGCCCATGATGATCACTTTGTCACTTTCCTGGATCAGGTCACGCAAGGCATGCGAGATGACGCGCGCCCGTACGCGCGTCCGCTTCTCGACAGGGTTCGTCTTGCCGCCGTAGAACTTTACCCGGCCACTCGGCTGCTTGATCGCGACCTGGTCGCCTCCGCGGCCGAGGACGAGGTCAAGACCCGATTGGGCAAGTTCCCCGAGTTCCGGAAGAGAAGCGGAATCCGCCCCGATTCCGATGGACAGCGTGAGCGCGGAGCTTTCACGCGCCGTTTCTTCACGGATCGAGTCCAGTATCCTGAACTTATCCTTTTCCAGCTCGTGGAGAATCGACTCGTTCAGGACGGCGAGGAACCGGTCCGAGCTGAACCGCTTCACGTAGATTCCGTATTCGGCGCCCCAGTCATTGATGCGGGTGGTCACCAGGCTGTTCAGCCGGCTTTTCGTCTGGTCATCCATGCCGGAGGAGAGTTCGTCGTAGTTGTCGACCAAAATCATGCCGAGAACCGTGCGATCGGCGTAGTAGAGCGTTTCGATCTCAAGCTGCTCGGTGATGTCGAACAGGTAGAACAACTTTTCTTCCGGCTTGTAGATGACCTTGTACTGCCTGTTGCCGAGGGAGATGACCCCCTCCGGGTCGGCACCTTCCTTGACGAAAGAACGGAAATCCTCGGACAGTCCGAACAGCTCCTCGCCGATGAGCGTATCGTGCTCAAGCAGCTGGGACATGTACGGGTTCGCCCATTCGATCGTGAACTGGTCGTTGATGAGGATGATTCCGATCGGCATCTCAAGAAGTGCTTCCTCTCCGACTTTCTTCATCCGGACGGAGAGGTTTTCGATATGCTTTTCGGTCTCCGCGTAAGTCCTTGCCTCTGTGCGCCACGCGGCAGCCAGTGCAAGGATGGCCACAATCAGCCAAGCTGCCGCCACCCATTCATTGTAAAACAAGATCGGGACGGTCGCCCCGAGAACAATTACCGTCAGGACCGCAAGCGGTGTCCGGATCGGCCGTTGCCTGAAAAAACTTCCCATTCGTCAGCCACTCACTTTCCTTTGCTTCCCGTAATATGCCCCCTCAGCTTGAAGCCGATGTCGATGATCCCGAGCAACGAGATGATCGGGAACAGCAGCGGCGCCAGGAAGACCGCAAACACCAGGAGCCAGCCCGGTTTGCCGGAGGCATGGAGAAGATATGCGATCAGCGACAGACCCTGCAGGAAAAACAGTGTACGCAGGATCAGCAGCGCATTCATGACAATCAGATAACCCGTCGAACCGGGCTCGAATTCCCCGATCAGCGACGCAATCAGAATGATCACGTAGTAGATAAGAAGAACCGCCGGCAACTTCATGTCGCGGAACGGAGGAAACTTCGGCACCGCTGTGCCAAGCTTCCGCATGGCCGGGAAAATAACGGCGAGCGTCACAAAGGCGGTTGCGTAGGAAACGAAGATGAATGCGGAAGGGATGAGCGTCTCTACCTGCATGAGAATGATGGAGACCATTTCATCATATTCCGCAGGCTTTTGGCCCATGCGGTCCATCAGTTCGCCCGCCTGCACGTACATGTCGCGCATCCGCCCGGTCAGCTCGGCGATGATGTTCAGGTTCATCAGTAATGCGGCAGCCGCGTATTGCAGCACTCCGGTGATAAGGACTGCGAGACCCGACGCCATGAAGATATATAATTTGGATTTTCCTGTCCTCACGCCATCCCCGATGATAAATCCGACGGGGGCGTTGAGCAGGGCCAGAATCAGCCCGCCCGGACCTGCGATCAGGAAGGAGAGGAGGACCCCGGCGCCCGTCACCATCAGTGAGGGGCCGCGGCTGTAGCGCGCGCCGTAGAGCGCCAGCGGAAGCGGGATAACGAACACCGTGAGCACACCGAGAACCGGCACATAATAAGTGATGGCCGTAAGCAGTGTGAACAAGGCGGCCATCATCGCGCCGAAGGTCAGTCTTCTCGCGTTGTCATTACCCATGGTCAGCCTTCTTTCAGATAGGATATCCACCAGATTTCCAAGTGGAATCTTCCTATCATTGTATCATGTTTTGCCTTGGGGACCAAAAAGGGACGGGCCCCCGCGACTGCCCGCGGTGTCCGTCCGGCCAAAGAAAAAAGACATCCCGGCAAGAGCCGGAACGTCTTTTGTTCGCAGGATTAGCGTTCTTCCGCTGTGAATGGAAGAAGGCCCATGATCCGGGCACGCTTGATAGCAACTGTAAGCTTGCGCTGCCATTTTGCGCTAGTACCCGTCACACGGCGTGGGAGGATTTTCCCGCGCTCGGAGATGAATTTTTTAAGCAGATCGACGTCTTTGTAGTCGATGTGCGTGATGTTGTTGGACGTGAAGTAGCAGACCTTACGGCGTCTGCGTCCGCGACGTGGTGCCATACTGGTTCGCCTCCTTTGCTCTTGGTTTTACCGGTGTGAGGATCAGAACGGCAGGTCGTCGTCCGATACTTCGATCGGTCCGCCGCCCGGCGAGAACGGATCCTCATCCGTGCGTGTATAGTTATTCTGATTCGGGGATTGCCCCTGATAATTGTTATTGTTGTAGGACGGCTGGCTCTGCTGAGGCTGTCCGCCGTAGGACGGCGGTGCCTGCTGGCCGCGGTCGCCGCCCGCTCCGCGGGGTTCGAGGAATTGGACGCTGTCCGCCACGACTTCCGTCATGAAGACGCGTTTTCCGTCCTGGCCGTCGAAACTGCTCGTCTCGATGCGGCCATCTATACCCGCGAGGCTTCCTTTCCGCAGGAAGTTGGCCACGTTCTCGGCCTGCTTCCTCCAAGTCACCACGTTGATGAAGTCCGCATCCCGCTCCCCGCGCTGGTTCGTGAACGGACGGTTCACGGCAAGGGTGAAACGGGTGACGGCGATGCCCGACTGCGTGTATTTCAGTTCAGGATCCTTCGTAAGTCGGCCGACCAGGACAACACGGTTAATCATCAGACAACAACCCCCTTTTGTGGTTTCTGTTTAACGGAGAATCACTTCTCGTCTTCGCGGATCGCGATGTGACGGATGATGTCTTCGTTGATATTGGCAAGACGTGTGAATTCATCGATCGCAGTCGTAGGCGCGTTGGTTTTTACGATGTGGTAAACCCCTTCGCGGAAGTCGTTGATCTCGTAAGCGAGACGACGCTTGCCCCATTCTTTCGACTCGATGATTTCCGCGCCGTTCGAAGTGAGTACTCCGTCGAAACGCTCAACAAGAGCTTTTTTCGCTTCGTCTTCGATTTTCGGCTGGATAATGTACATGATTTCGTACTTATTCATCAAGATGTCACCTCCTTGTGGACTTGTGGCCTGCCGCGGGGCGGCAGGCAAGGAGTAAAATATTCAATACTTACTCACATCGGTTTATTCTACCACGGTGCCTGTCCGTTTTCAACTGTTTTCTATGGAAAGTGCGGAGAGGGAAGTTGGCGTATAATTTGTTGATGGGGCCAAGGTGATTTACGCTCCGGGCATTCGCTTCCGCGGGAGTGCCCTCTGCTCCGACCGGCTTTACTATCATTCACTCAGACTCCACTAATCTCACTATTCCTGGGGGCGATTGACTTGGAAATAAATAATCTTGCGGCGCAGGAGCCGGATCGGGTGATTGAAGTCGATCTGCAGCGGGTGATGAGGCAAAGTCTTTGGCTGACGGGCGGGAGTGCGGCCGTCCTTTATCTGGCCAGTTTCGTTATCCGCCGGGAGTTCTCGCTTTCCTTCTCGTTCGGAGGCTTTTTGCTCGGATTGTTGCTGTTCGCTGTCGGTTATGCCGTGCTGATTGTGCTGCACGAGGCATGCCATTTGCTCGGTTTCCGGATTTTCGGCGGAGTGCCGTTCCGGAAAATGGCATATGGCGTGAACCTCGAGATGGGAATCGCATATGCGACGACCGAAATTCCGCTCCGGAACCGGCCGATGCGTCGCACGCTTCTTCTGCCACTCTGGCTCACCGGGGTGCTTCCCGGCATCATCGGCATCTGGCTGGACAGCCAGCTTCTTATCCTGCTATCGGCCTTCCTGATCGGCGGGGCGGCGGGCGACCTGGAGATGAACCGCCAGCTGAAGAAACTTCCGGACAACTGGCTGATCAGGGACGACCCCGAGAAACCGAAGCTGTACGCCTACAACCCGAAGGGAAAGGCGGCAACACAGGAAGATGGCACTGATTCCGAAAACTGAGTGTCTCCGGTTTTCCGGACGACCAAAAAAACACCCTCTTGGGGTGCAGGTTTGTCGGAGACTTGCGGATAATAAGCGGGCGTATGATCTCATGCGCGCTTCCGGCACTTCTATACGTAAAGCCCCGGTTCCGCATCAAGCGGAACCGGGGCAATTTCGTATCGTCAAACGTTAAAGCGGAACAGCATGACATCGCCGTCCTGGACGACATATTCCTTTCCTTCCAGGCGGACCTTGCCCGCTTCCTTGGCAGCGGCCATCGATCCTGCTTCAAGGAGGTCCTCATAGGAGACCGTCTCCGCACGGATAAAACCGCGCTCGAAGTCGGTGTGGATGACACCGGCACACTGCGGGGCCTTCATACCCTTGCGGAATGTCCAGGCGCGCACTTCCTTCTCGCCGGCTGTAAAGTAAGTAGCCAGTCCGAGCAGGTTGTAAGAAGCGCGGATCAACTGGTCAAGGCCGGCTTCCTCGATGCCCAGCTCCTCAAGGAACATCGCTTTCTCGTCATCATCGAGTTCGGCCATTTCTTCCTCGATTTTCGCGCAGACGACAATGACTTCGGCATTGTCGCCTTTTGCGAATTCGCGGACCTGCCGGACGTATTCGTTGTTGTCCGGATCTGAAATCTCGTCTTCCGAGACGTTTGCCACATACAACATCGGCTTGATCGTGAGCAGGTTCATGCCCTTGATGACCTTCAGCTCGTCCTCGGTGAAGTCGACCGACCGGGCCGGCTTTTCCTCTTCAAACGCTTCTTTCAGACGCTTCAGGATCGGCTCCTCGACAAGGGCCTCCTTGTCCTTCGACTTGACCATCTTCGACACGCGCGTCAGGCGCTTATCGACGCTTTCCAGATCGGCGAGGATCAGTTCGAGGTTGATGACTTCGATGTCATCGATCGGGTTGACCTTGCCGGAGACGTGGGTGATGTTTTCATCGGCAAAGCAGCGGACGACCTGGCAGATCGCATCGACTTCGCGGATGTGCGAGAGGAATTTGTTGCCGAGGCCTTCGCCTTTGCTGGCACCTTTGACGATGCCCGCGATATCGGTGAACTCGAATGCGGTCGGGACCGTCTTTTTCGGTTTGACAAGTTCCGTCAGTTTATTGAGGCGCACATCAGGCACTTCCACGATCCCGACGTTCGGGTCGATCGTACAGAACGGATAGTTGGCCGCTTCCGCTCCGGCTTTGGTGATGGCGTTGAACAGTGTGGACTTCCCGACGTTCGGGAGCCCGACGATACCGGCAGTTAATGCCATGGTTTCCACAACCTTTCAATCTATATCCAAAACATTAAACAGTCTGATTCAATCCCTACAACTTTATAAGTATAAGAAGAAAAGGCAGGGATGTCCATCATTCCCCCGCCTTTGCGCGTTCAAGCACTTTCTTCATCTTTTTCTCGAATTCCCGCCGCGGAATCATGACGCTGTGCTGGCATCCGGTGCATTTGATCCGGATGTCCGCTCCGAGGCGGATGATCTTCCAGGCGTTTGTGCCGCACGGATGCGGCTTCTTCATCTCCACCACATCTCCGATGCCGTATTCCTTCGGCTCCACAGGGACCACCTCCGGGATTCTGCTTTCTTCTGATTCTAACATGTCATTCCGACGGTTTGGAATCCACCATGACCATTTTCGGATACGGGATTTCAATTTCATTCAGTTCCAGGAATTCCTTCAGGTCTTTCCGCAACTTGCGTGCGACGGCGAAATGCATCATCGGGGCTGTTTCCGCCGTGATCCGCATGATCACGTCATGCGCTCCAAGGCTCTGGACGCCCAGCAGTTCCGGCGGTGCCAGCAGATCCGCATAGTTTTCATCATCGATAAGGCTGTGCAAAAACTCCCGGATCAGCGCTTCTGCCTTGGGAATATTCGTCTCATACGAAACACTCACATCGATAACCGCCAATGAGTTATAGATCGACGAGTTGATGACCTCCTGGATGTTGCCGTTCGGGATGATGTGAAGCTCTCCGGTGAAGACCTTGATTTTTGTCGTGCGCAGGCCGATCTCCTCTACGGTTCCTTCGGCTTCGCCGATCCGCACGTAGTCACCGACCGAAAACTGGTCCTCGAAGATGATGAAGAATCCGGTGATGACATCCTTCACGAGGCTCTGCGCGCCGAAACCGACGGCAAGTCCGAGCACTCCTGCAGCGGCAATCATACCGGCAACATCAATATGGAACGCCGACAAAACGGCAAGGATCGCCGCGAAGTAAACGACGTAGGAAATGACGTTCTCCAATAGCTTGAGTAGCGTGCGTTCCCGGCGTTCTGAAAGCGGACGCCTGAGCCGTACACTGAATACCCTCCGGATGATCGCTTTCCCGATCCGGACGACCAGACCTGCAATAGTGATAATGAGCAGGATTTTCAGCGCCAGCAGCCCGACGCTGAGCCACAGCTCCTCGCTGAACAGCGCCTCTTTGATCTTCCCGATCAAATCGAATGTTCGTTTGGCCTCATTCGTGACGGTCTCTGCCACTGTAGGTTCTTTGTCCATCTATGCATCAACCTCCTCGGAAGTCTGTATATCCTCTCATCTTTCCGCGTATACTTCCAAAAACACGCACAGAAAAGAGGTTCATATGATCCGCATCGGGACGAGTTCTGAACAGGGACGTTTCCATTACGCGGAGGCGGGGGCGGCCTGGAGAATCGCCTCCGTCCTCCTCAGTCACATACCGTTCGGCAAGCGGCCGGTCCGGTTTGTCTGCATCGGGACAGACCGGTCGACAGGTGATGCTTATGGGCCGCTGACCGGCACGTCGCTCGCCGAACTGGGGGATTTTCGCCATCCGATCCTCGGGACGCTGGGCAGGCCGGTCCATGCGCTGAACCTGCAGAGGATCGCCGAGACCGACGAAGATGTGTTCACCGTGGCAATTGATGCCTGCCTCGGCAAGTCCGAACATATCGGGCAGATTGTCATCGAAGACCGTCCGCTTTTCCCGGGGCGTGCTGTCGGGAAGACGCTGCCGCCGATCGGAGATTTGTCGATCAAGGGCGTCGTCAACGCCGCTGCGCCCAACAGCCAGGAAGTGCTCCAGAACACCCGCCTCCATCTGCCGTTCATGATGAGCCGGGTGACTGCGAGGGCAATCTCACTCGCCTGTTGCCGGCATGAAACCAAACCCGTACAAGAGCCCGGTCACGAGGGCAACGACGAGGATCCCCGGGATAAGATTTGCCACCCGGATCTTCGTCAGCCCGATCAGGTTTAATCCGATTGCAAGAATCATCAGGCCGCCGGTCGCCGTCATCTCCTCGATGAAAAATCGCATCATGTCATCCGGGATAAACCGGCTGATGACGGAAGCGAACATTGTAATTGCGCCCTGATAGATAAACACCGGCACAGCGGACAAAATGACGCCGATGCCGAGCGTCGAACTCAGGATCAATGCGGTGAACCCGTCGATGATGCCCTTTGCAATGAGGACGTCGTGATCGTTGCGGAGGCCACTGTCAATTGCTCCGATGACCGCCATCGAACCGATCACGAAGATGAGGGTTGCTGTAACGAATCCCTGGGCGATTCCGCCCTGGCCGCTTTCTCCCGTTGTCTTGCCCGCTTTGGAATCCATCCAGCGGCCGAGGCGGTTCAGTTGCCCGTCCAAATCCAACCATTCACCGATTGCCGCTCCGACAACGATCGAGATGATGACGATGATGATCTGGGAAGTGGCGAAACTCATCTGGATACCGATGACCAGGACCGCCAGGCCGATGGCATAAGTCACCGTCTCCCTGATGCGTTCGGGAATCCTTCCGAGAAACCGGCCGATCACTGAACCGATGACGATGAGCAGCACGTTCACAAGTGTGCCGAATAATGCCATAAGGATCCTCCTTCCTCCCAAAAATAGACCGCCCTTTTTCTCTGCGGAAAAAGGGCAGGTGGTTACTGCTGCTGGTCCAGAAGCTCTAGGATCCGTTCAAGATCTTCATCCGAGAAAAACTCGATTTCGATTTTTCCCCGGTTTTTCGTCTTCCTGATATTTACACTTGTTCCGAAAAAGTCCCGGAGCTCCGTTTCTTTTTCGGTGATGAAGATGTCTTTCTTTTCTTTCTTTGTTTCACGTGGAACATCTTCGTTCATCCGCTGGACAAGCGCCTCCAGTTGCCGGACATTCAGGCTGTCGGCGGCTGTTTTTTGTGCAACCGGTTCAATCTGCTTTTTATTCTTGAGACCGAGAAGTGCGCGGCCGTGGCCCATCGACAGGCGGCCGTCCGACAGCATGGCACGGACCTCTTCCGGGAGGGAAAGAAGGCGGAGGTGGTTCGCGATGTGCGGACGGCTTTTTCCGAGACGGAAAGCCAACTGCTCCTGCGTCAGGCCGAGGGCGTCCATCAGCTGCTTGTAGGCTTCCGCCTCTTCGACAGGGTTCAGGTCTTCCCGCTGGAGGTTCTCCAGGATCGCCAGTTCCATCATCTGCTGATCGGTCATATCGCGAACCACGGCAGGAACGGACTCCAGTCCCGCCTTTCCGGAAGCCCGGAATCTCCGCTCGCCGACAACGATTTCATACTTCCGGCCTTTTTTCCGGACGATGATCGGCTGGAGGATACCATGCTCGCGGATCGATTCGGTCAGCTCTTTAAGACTTTCCTCCTCGAACACCTTCCTTGGCTGGTACGGGTTCGGCTTCAGAAGTTTCAGGTCGATCTGTTCCACTTGTTCGGACTGTTTCAGCGACTCTCCGGGAAAAAGCGCATTCAGCCCCTTACCTAGCCCCTTCGCCATTGCGAATCACTTCCTTCGCCAATTCTAGATAAACTTCCGCTCCGCGTGACCGCGGATCGTAGACAATAATCGGTTCACCATGGCTCGGCGCCTCGCTCAGACGGACATTGCGCGCGATGACCGTATGGTATACCTTGTCCTGGAAGTACTTTTTCACTTCCTCAATCACCTGGATGCCAAGGTTTGTGCGCGCATCGAACATTGTCAGGAGAACACCGTCGATCATCAGGTCCTGGTTAAGATGCTTCTGGACGAGCCGGATGGTCGAGAGGAGCTGGCTCAGGCCCTCCAGGGCATAGTATTCGCACTGGACCGGGATGATCAGCCCGTCAGATGCGGTGAGCGCATTGAGCGTCAGCAGGCCGAGGGAAGGCGGGCAGTCGATGATGATGTAGTCATATTCATCCTTCAGCTCATCCAGCGCATGCTTGAGACGCACTTCACGGGAAATCGTGGACACCAGTTCAATCTCCGCTCCGGCAAGTGCGATGGTGGCCGGAATGACGCACAGGCCCTCCACCTTCGTCGGCATGACCGCGCTGCGGACATCTGCGTCATCAATCAGGACATCGTATATGCAATTCTGGACATCGCCTTTGTTGATGCCGACTCCGCTCGTCGCGTTTCCCTGGGGATCCGTGTCGATGAGCAGCACCTTCTTGCCCAGATATGCGAGGCAAGCGCTCAGATTGACGGAGGTCGTCGTTTTGCCGACGCCGCCCTTCTGATTGGCGATCGATATGATTCTTCCCACAATGCACCTGCTTTCCAACTGCTTCGTTGCGGTATTGGCCAGGCCGGCACACACCGGAAAGGCCATTTCTTATATTCTACCAAAATTCTGCCGGACGGTCTTTTGGCCGACAGAAAAAACTCTTGCCAAAGCGGCAAGAGGCGGTTACTTCTGTTTCGGGATTCTGACTGTGATCTTGTAGAATTCCTCTTCGTCCTCTTCTTCCGTTTGCAGGCGGATTCCGCTCTGGTTGACGAGGGAAAGGGACTGCCGGATCGTATTGAGGGCGATGCGGACATCTTTGCTGACTGCCTTGCGCCGTTTTTTCGGTTTCTGCTCGGGTGCCGGTTCTTCCTCGGGAGGATTCAGGATTTCCTGGATCCTTGCTTCCAGCTGTTTGACATTATATTGATGTTCTCTGATTTCCTCGAATACCTGAAGCTGAAGCTCTTCTTCTTTAAGCGGGATCAGTGAACGGGCATGGCGTTCGGATATCTCACGTTCAAGAATCCCCCGTTTGACCGGTTCCGGAAGTTTCAGGAGCCGGAGTTTATTGGCGACGGTGGACTGCCCCTTGCCGAGACGCTGCGCGAGTGCTTCCTGGGTGAGAGAATGGAGCTTCAGCAGCTTGTCATAGGCCATGGCCTCCTCAATCGCGGTCAGTTCTTCCCGCTGCAGGTTTTCGATAAGGGCCACGGAAGCGGTCTCTTTGTCGTCCATATCCCGGATAATCGCCGGAACTTCCGTCCAGTTCAGCTTTTTCATCGCCCGGTATCGGCGTTCACCCGCAATGATTTCAAACTTGCCGTCCTCGATCGGGCGTACGACGATGGGCTGGATCACACCGTGGATATTGATGGTCCTCGCGAGTTCATCGATCTTGTCTTCGTCAAAGATCGTCCTCGGCTGGAAACGGTTAGGTATGATATCGGCCAGGCGGACCTTGATCACATCTTCGGAACGTTCCGCCCCGCTCGTTTCAAACAATTCATCTTTATCGCTGTTCCCGAAAAAGCGCGAGAAAGTGCTTTTCAAAACGGGCACCCCCTTATGGACATCCTACTACAAGTCAATTCGATGCGGGACCGGAAATTCCTTCCCGGAGAGCCTAATTGAAAGAATATATAAAAATGTTCCACGTGGAACAGCAAACGATGCCTTTTCACGTGGAACCATCAAGCGTTTATTTTACAAGCGGCAGTTTGCCGGGGGTTCCGGGTTTCCGCGGGTATTTTTTCGGAGTGCGGGCAACTTTCTCAATGACGAAGATGTTGCGCTCGCTTTCCTCGATAGGAAGAAGGAACGAATGGGATTCCTTCAGGCGCCCGCCAAGCAGATTCACGGCATATTCCGCTTCCCGCATTTCTTCGCCTGCAGCCGCCGCCTTCATGGAGATAAACCGGCCGCCTTCCTTCACGAGCGGAAGGCACAGTTCAGCAAGCACGGGGAGGCGCGCGACCGCACGGGCGGTCACTACATCGAACGCTTCGCGGAATTCCGGATTGCGGCCGGCTTCCTCGGCGCGGGCATGGACAAACCGGACGTTGTCGAGGCCGAGCTCTTTTCCGAGTTCGTCCAGGAACGTGATCCGCTTGTTGAGGGAGTCGATGATTGTGACATGCAGTTCCGGGAAGCAGAGTTTCAGCGGGATGCTCGGGAAGCCCGCTCCCGCTCCGACGTCACAGACGGTCAATGGACCGTCGAACGGAGCCTGGAATGCGGCGCTCACCGAGTCGTAAAAATGCTTCAGGTACACCTGCTCCCGGTCTGTAATCGCCGTCAGGTTCATTTTTCCGTTCCACTCGACGAGCAGTTCGTAGTAGCGGCGGAACTGGGCAATCTGCCGTTCGCTCAGCGAGATGCCCCGCTTTTCAAGTTCCTGCACAAATTGTTCTTCATTCATTGAGACGGTTCCCCTTCCATAAAACAAGCCGATGCGAATCTTGTTCACATCGGCCTATTGGTGTTTAACCGGATACTTTCGCAATCTTGCCCTGTTCGATATAGACGAGCAGGATGGAGATGTCTGCCGGGTTGACGCCCGAGATCCGGGATGCCTGCGCGATGGAGAGCGGCCGGACTTCCTTAAGGTTGTGGCGCGCTTCGGAGGCGATGCCCTGGATGGCATCATAGTCGATGTTTTCAGGAATCTTCTTGTCTTCCATCTTCTTCAGGCGCTCCACCTGCTGCATCGACTTATTGATGTAGCCTTCGTACTTGATCTGGATTTCGACCTGTTCCTTGGCCTCTTCCGGAAGTTTCACATCTGCCGGTGCCACGGCCTCGATCAGTCCGTAGTGCACTTCAGGACGCCTCAGCAGATCGGAGGCGTGGATTGCTTCCTTGAGCTCGGTGCCGCCGATTTCACGGATGTTCGCCTGGAGCGTGTCGTCCGGTTTCAGGACCGTGCGGCCGAGACGTTTGATTTCGTCTTCGATCATCCGCTTTTTCTCGAGGAATCGTGCATACCGCTCCTCGCTCTGAAGGCCGGTCCGATAACCGATCTCCGTCAGGCGGAGATCGGCATTGTCATGGCGCAGCAGCAGGCGGTATTCCGCACGGGATGTAAGAAGGCGGTACGGTTCGTTCGTTCCCTTTGTCACGAGGTCATCGATGAGGACGCCGATATAGGCATCGGAGCGGCTCAGGATGACTTCCTCGCGGCCAAGCACACGGGCTGCCGCATTGATGCCGGCCATGATTCCCTGGGCCGCCGCTTCTTCGTAGCCTGACGTGCCATTGATTTGGCCCGCGGTGTAGAGGCCTCGGATCCGTTTTGTCTCAAGTGTCGGCCAAAGCTGTGTCGGAACGATTGCATCGTATTCGATCGCATAGCCGGCACGCATCATTTCGGCCTTTTCAAGCCCGGGGACCGTTTCCAGCAGCCGGCGCTGGATGTGCTCCGGCAAGCTGGTGGAAAGTCCCTGCACATATACTTCACGTGTGTTGCGGCCTTCCGGTTCGAGGAATATCTGGTGGCGCGGCTTATCGCTGAACCGGACAATTTTGTCTTCGATCGAAGGGCAATAACGCGGGCCTTTGCCTTTGATCATGCCGGAGTACATCGGAGACAGATTCAGGTTGTCGTTGATGATTTCGTGCGTTTCTCCGGTCGTGTATGTGAGCCAGCACGGCAGCTGGTCAGTGATGAACTCGGTCGTCTCGTAGCTGAACGCCCGCGGCTCTTCATCGCCCGGCTGGATCTCTGTCTTGCTGTAGTCGATCGTGCGGCTGTTTACGCGGGGAGGCGTTCCGGTCTTAAAGCGGACCGTTTCAAATCCGAGTTCCTCGAGGTTTTCCGCAAGGCGGATCGACGGCTGTTGGTGATTCGGACCGCTGGAGTATTTCAGGTCACCGATGATGATTTCTCCGCGGAGAAACGTTCCCGTGGTGACGACGACCGTTTCGGCGCGGTAAACGGCTCCGACCTGTGTGATGACACCTTTTACTTCGTCGTCTTCAACGATCAGTTCCTCGACGATTCCCTGGTGGAGGTGAAGATTTTCCTGTTCCTCCAGCAGGTTCTTCATTTCTTGCTGGTAAAGCACTTTATCGGCCTGTGCGCGGAGTGCCCGTACGGCAGGACCTTTTCCTGTATTCAGCATGCGCATCTGGATATGCGTTTTATCAATCACTTTCCCCATCGCGCCGCCGAGTGCGTCGATTTCGCGGACGACAATCCCTTTTGCCGGTCCGCCGATCGACGGATTGCACGGCATGAACGCGACCATATCCAGGTTCATCGTGAGCATGAGGGTCGATGCACCCATTTTTGCCGCAGCCAGGCCGGCTTCAACGCCCGCGTGGCCCGCTCCGATGACGATCACATCGAACTTGCCTGCTTCAAATTGTGGCATGTTCGTTCATCCTTCCTAATCTCTGAATATATGAAGCCGGCACCAGGCCGGCATTTACTTTCCAAGACAAAACTGCGAGAACAATTCATTGATGAGGCTTTCCTGCACGGTATCCCCGACGATTTCACCGAGGATTTCCCATGCACGGGTCACATCGATCTGTACCATATCCACCGGAATGCCTGCCTCCGCCGCCGAAATGGCATCATCGACGGATTGGCGCGCCTGATGGAGCAGTGCAACGTGACGGGCGTTCGACACATATGTCATGTCCTGGGATCCTGTCCGGCCCTCAAAGAACATCGAGGCGATCGCCTCTTCCAGTTCATCGACCCCTTCATCTTTAAGGAGGGAAGTCGTAACGACCGGCGCATTGCCCGTCAGGCTCCGTACCTCACCGATATCCAGCTTGCGCGGAAGGTCGGTCTTGTTCGCGACAACGATTACGTCCATACCGCGGACCGCCTCAAACAGACGGATATCTTCTTCGCCCAGCTCCTCCGAACTGTTCAGCACGAGAAGGAGGAGGTCGGCTTCCTTCAGCACTTTTCGCGAACGCTCGACGCCGATCCGCTCGACGATGTCCTCTGTCTCACGGATGCCGGCCGTATCCACCAACTTCAGCGGAACGCCACGCACATTCACATATTCTTCAATGATATCGCGCGTCGTGCCCGCGATATCGGTGACAATTGCCTTGTTTTCCTGGAGAAGGCTGTTGAGGAGCGACGATTTGCCGACGTTCGGCCGGCCGATGATTGCGGTCGACAGTCCCTCCCTGAGAATCTTGCCTTGGCCGGACGTGCGGATGAGCCCATCGATTTCCGAACGGACCCATGTGCATTTCTGAATCAGCACGGGAAGCGTCATTTCTTCAACGTCGTCATATTCCGGGTAGTCGATGTTCACTTCCACCTGCGCAAGTGTTTCGATCAATGCCTGGCGCAGCTCCCCGATCAGCCGTGAAAGGCGGCCTTCCATCTGGCCGAGCGCGACATCCATCGCCCGGTCGGTTTTGGAGCGGATGAGGTCCATGACCCCTTCAGCCTGGGACAGGTCGATGCGCCCATTCAGGAAGGCACGCTTCGTGAATTCGCCGGGCTCGGCCAGGCGGGCGCCGCTCCGGAGGACCAGTTCAAGGACGCGGTTCACCGAAACGAGTCCGCCGTGGCAGTTGATCTCGACGACATCTTCCCGTGTATAGGTTTTAGGTGCCTTCATCAGGGACACCATCACTTCTTCTGCTGTCTTCCCCGTTTCCGGGTCGACGAGATGGCCGTAGTGGATCGTATGCGATGCCGATTCGGCCAGCGTCTTGCCGGAAGGCGAGCGGAACAGCCGGTCGGTAATGCCGACCGCTTCATCCCCGCTCAGCCGGACGATGGCGATTGCACCCTCGCCCATGGGTGTGGATATCGCCGCAATCGTGTCAAATTCCATTCCGGCCACCCCTTTCTATCTTGTTATC
The DNA here is from genome assembly GCF_900101985.1 of Bhargavaea beijingensis. Taxonomy (GTDB): domain Bacteria; phylum Bacillota; class Bacilli; order Bacillales_A; family Planococcaceae; genus Bhargavaea; species Bhargavaea beijingensis. Next base: position 12,464 of record NZ_FNAR01000015.1, on the reverse strand, counting down.
CACATGTGGATAAGCCGCATGCGGGCATGGTGATCTAACATAATATAGTACCACAAACACTCTTTGTGGAAAAGTGTCGCGACCGGCAAGGAACAAATAATCGTGTCCGGGATCCGGTCCACGCTCTCATCCCTGTTGTGCAACAGGATCACTTCATCCTCTTTGCAAAGCCGGCAAAAAGCCGGACAGCGTTCAGCGCTGTCCGGCTCCATTTCATTTATGCGGTTCAATCACGATATGACGGTGCGGCTCCCTGCCTTCCGAATGAGTATCGACGTCGAACCGTTCCGAAAGTTCATGGTGGATGATTTTCCGTTCCGATGCAGGCATCGGCTCAAGCGCTACACGCGCGCCGGTCCGGACGGCCTGGTCGGCTTTCCTGTCGGCCAGCACCTTCAGCGTTTCAGCACGCTTTGCCCGGTAATCGCCAACATCAACCGATACGATGAGAAACTGCTTGGCGTAATTGTTCGCGACTACCTGGACAAGCTGTTGGAGCGCATTCAGGGTCTGGCCCCGCTTGCCGATCAGCATCGCGGCCTTCCCGCTTTCAAGCCGGAACTCAAGGTTCTTGCCGTCGAGCAAGTGAAACACTTGAGCGTCCTCCGCACCCATTTCCCGGACGACCGATTTCAGATAATCGGCGGTCAGGGCAATCGCCTCGTCAAGATCCCGCTCCGGTTCCTCTTCGTCACCTTCAGGAAAGACAGGCTCCAGCGGCTCTACCGGAACGACCGGGCCTTTTTCTTCTCCCTGCTCCTTTTCAAAAGGGACGGGATCCGCTTCTGCCGGATTTTCCGGCTGCACGGTTCCATCCGGGGAAGCGGTGCCCCCGGAATCAAGCGGTTCCAACGGCTCCGCCGGTTCTGCAGCGGTTACCTCTGCAGGCTCCACCTTTGCCGCCTCCGAAGCCGTTTCCGGTTCGGTTCCTGCCACTTCGGCCGTGACGCGCACCTTCGCCTCGCGCGCACCAAAGCCGAGAAACCCTTTTTTGCCTTCGTCAATGATCTCGATTTTCACCTGATCACGGGTCAGGCCGAGTTTGGCAAGTGCGTTCGAGACTGCCTCATCGACCGTGGTGCCCGTCGCGACCGTCTGAATCATTTTTTCTTCCCTCCAGGTTTGCCGCCTTTTTTCTTCACGCTTGGTTGTGCCGCAGGACGGGTGCCTGCCGGCTTCTGCTGCGCCGGGCGCTTTTGGGCTGACGGTGCAGCCGTTGCTGCCTCCGGCTTTTCTTTCTTGCTGAATGGCTTGTACAGGAAGATGTTTGTAATGAACGAAATGATGTTCCCGATAATCCAGTAAAGCGTGAGCGCCGACGGCAGGAACGTACCGAAAGCGAAAATCATGACCGGCATAAAGTACATCATTGCCTTCATCTGCGGGTTGCCCATTGCCGGTCCCGTCCTCAGCACGACAAATTGCGCGGATGCCGCAATAAATGCCAGGATGATGCTCGGCTCGGCAAGATGGACACCGAAAATGCTGCCGAGCGCAATTTCAGGCGTGTTGTTCATCCGGCTGATCGCATGGTAGAAACCGATCAGAATCGGCATCTGGACAAGAACAGGCAAGCAGCCTGCTGCCGGATTGACATTGCGTGTTTTCAGGAGCTGCTGGAACTCCTCCTGATATTTCTTCTGCGTTACCGCGTCTTTGGACGGATACTTCGCCTGCAGCGCCTTGATCTCCGGCTGGATCTCCTGCATCCGCTTCGAACCTTGCACCTGCTTGATCATCAGAGGCAGAATAGCAAGTCGGATCAGAATCGTGACCGCGATGATGGCGAGGCCGAACGTGCCGAGCAGTCCCTTGAACATGATGATAAGCGAGACGAGCGGCCAGACGACAAACTTATTCCAGAATCCTTCGCTGTCCTCATAAATCGGCTCTTGGAATTCCGTACAACCCGCTAGGAACGCGGCGAGGAATACGACCATGAGAACCAGCCACAACTTCTTTTTCAAAACCTTTCCCCCAGACGTTCGTTCTTTTCCGACGGCGGCAAAACCGCCTTTCCCATCATCGTACCACGCGGGCGCGGTGCGTTCTACTTCTTTCTGAGCACCCTGGCGATCCTCATGACGTGCATCAGGCTCTTTTTCGTTTCATGGAAGTCCAGGGATGCCGCCTGATTGCGGGCGATAATGATGTAGTCCCTTTCCGGCCGGAGGTCATCCTTCAATTCCAGCACCGCCTGGCGGACATAGCGCTTGATCCGGTTGCGGGTGACCGCATTTCCCACTTTTTTCGAGACGGATATTCCGAGCCGGAACTCCTCCTGGCCCTCCGTTCTGAGCGAATAGATGACGAACTGACGGTTCGCGAACGACTTCCCCTGCTTGAAAACCTTCTGGAAATCCTTATTCTTCTTTACCCGCTGGTGTTTGTTCATGGTTGGATCCACCTGCTTCTTGATTACTAACTACCTTATAAGGAAGGGATCGGCGCCACTCCTTAGTTATTCATTTCCTCTGCAGCCGCCCCTAAACGAAAAAAAAGACCACTGAAGTGATCAGTGGACTTATGCGGAAAGTACTTTTCTTCCCCGGCGGCGACGTGCAGCCAGAATGCGGCGGCCGCTCTTTGTTTTCATGCGCGCGCGGAATCCGTGTACTTTGCTGTGCTTGCGTTTATTTGGTTGATACGTACGTTTCATAGTCAAGGCACCTCCTAATCGTTGCCGTTTAAACATCAGACAGTCTTGCACATTATATAAGACTCCGCAACCTCTGTCAACCGTATATTTCCTTACCCGGGCGGAATCGGTACCATTCCGGCTTGCCGGGTTCACGACAAGTTATCCACGGACCCTCCGGATAGCCTGTTTGCGGCGTTCGACAAGAAAAAAGTTATTCACAGCGCTTATCGACAAGTTTCGCACATCCCCATACCTTGTGGATAACAGATTTGTGCACAGGGAAAGGCCGTGTGGATAAGTGCTGCGGGCGGTTGTCAGCCGCGGGGTTTTCTGTTACGATGTTGGAGCATAACTTTTCCGCGGAAAACAACCGTTTAATTATTATCCACAATTGTTGATAGGTTGTGGATAATTTTTTCCGCATTTTTTAATTGTGATTGTCCACAGCTTGTGGATTTGTTCGCAAATCCTTTTAATAGGGTTCACGATTCGACAACCAAATAAATAGAAAAGGAGGTTTCGTGTTGGAACAGTTCGATGATTTATGGAACCAGGTGCTCGCAAGGGTCGAGCAGCGGATCTCCAAGCCGAGCTTCGACACATGGCTGAAATCGACCCGCATGATCGATTACCGGAACGACACCGTCATCATCGGCGCTCCCAATTCGTTCACGCGTGACTGGCTGGAGAACCACTATATCCAGCTGATCGCCGGCATCATGAGCGAACTCACCGGCGAAGACGTACATATCCGATTCACTGTGCCCGAAGATGCCGAGGAGGAAGCATTCGACATGCCGAAGCCCCCAACCAAGCCGAAAAACGGGCGCCATGTCGATCAGTCAGACGGCATGCTCAATCCGAAGTATACATTCGATACGTTTGTCATCGGGTCCGGCAACCGTTTTGCCCACGCCGCTTCCCTGGCTGTTGCGGAAGCGCCGGCCAAGGCGTACAATCCCCTCTTCATCTATGGAGGCGTCGGCCTGGGGAAGACCCACCTGATGCACGCGATCGGCCATTACGTGCGTGAGCACAAGCCGGACGCAAAAGTCGTCTATCTTTCCTCAGAAAAGTTCACGAATGAGTTCATCAACTCGATCCGTGACAACGAAGCCGTCGAATTCCGGGACAAATACCGGAATGTCGACGTTCTGCTGATTGACGATATTCAGTTTATCGCGGGGAAAGAACAGACCCAGGAAGAGTTCTTCCATACATTCAATACGCTGCATGAATCATCCAAGCAGATTGTCATCTCAAGTGACCGCCCGCCCAAAGAGATCCCGACGCTTGAAGACCGGCTGCGTTCGAGATTTGAATGGGGGCTCATCACAGACATCACACCACCCGATCTCGAGACCCGGATCGCCATCCTCCGCAAGAAAGCGAAGGCGGACGGGCTTGTTGATGTGTCCAACGAAGTCATGATGTACATCGCGAACCAGATCGATACCAACATCCGTGAACTCGAAGGCGCCCTTATCCGGGTTGTGGCGTATTCGTCTCTCGTCAATGAAGACATTACGCCGAAACTGGCTGAAGAAGCGCTGAAGGATATTATCCCGAACGCCCGGCCGCGCCAGGTCACGATCCTTGATATCCAGAAAGCCGTCGGTGAGCACTTCAGCATCCGTCTCGAGGATTTCTCCGCCAAAAAGCGAACCAAATCAATCGCTTTTCCGCGGCAGGTCGCCATGTACCTTTCCCGGGAAATGACCGAATTCTCGCTTCCCAAGATTGGCGATGAGTTCGGCGGCCGCGACCACTCGACCGTCATCCATGCGCACGAGAAAATCTCGAAAATGCTCAAGGAAGACCAGAATCTCCAGCAGGACATCAAAGAAATCCGGGCTGCGCTCGGCAAAAACTGATGTGGATAACTCTCTTTTCAGCGGTCATCCCTGTCAACAGGTTATGAACATGTAGACAAGTATGGTGCTCTTGGCCTAAAGGCACTTATCAACTTATCCACAGCCCCTATTACTATTACTATCTATCTTTTTACTTTTAAATTAAATATATAAGCGAGGTATCGAGATGAAATTTGAGATTGCGAGGGACCGGCTTCTCAACGGCCTGAGTGACGTTACGAAAGCCGTCAGCTCAAAAGCGGCGATTCCGATTCTGACAGGCATCAAATTGGATGTGGACGAAGAAGGTCTTTATCTGACCGGAAGTGATTCGGATATTACAATCCAGACATTCATTCCGGCTGAGGAAAACGGTGAACAGCTGATCCGCACATCCCAACGCGGTTCGATCGTGCTGCAGGCCAAGTACTTTAACGAGATCGTCAGGAAACTTCCGACAAATGACATCGAAATCGAAGTCAGCGGCCATCTGCAGACGCATATCCGGTCCGGGAAATCCGAATTCCATCTGATCGGCTCCGACGCGGAAGACTATCCGCAGCTGCCGGAAATTGATGACGACCGGCATTTCGCCATTCCGGCAGATCTGCTGAAGTCGATCATCCGTGAAACGGTGTTTGCGGTTTCCGCCTCGGAGTCCCGGCCGGTCCTGACCGGTGTCCACTGGCAGGTGCAGGAAGGGGAACTGGTCTGTGTCGCGACGGACAGCCACCGGCTGGCGCGGCGGAAAACACGGCTCGAAAGCGCTCCGGATGACGACTACAGCGTTGTCATCCCGGGAAAGAGCTTGCAGGAACTCAACAAGATCCTTGAAGATTCCAATGAACCGGTCGGCATCACGATGAGCAACAAGCAGGTGCTGTTCCGTGCTGGGCATGTTCTGTTTTATTCAAGACTTCTGGAAGGCAACTATCCGGACACAAGCCGGCTGATCCCCTCGGAGTACAAGACCGATATTTATGTGAATGGCAAGACATTGCTTCAATCGATCGACCGGGCTTCTCTGCTTGCGCGTGAAGAGCGGAACAACGTCGTCCGCTTTTCTGCCGATGGCAGCAATATCGTGGAGATCTCTTCGAATTCCCCGGAAATCGGTAAAGTCGAAGAACAGGTCGAGACGGCTTCAGTTGAAGGAGAAGAACTAAAAATTTCCTTCAGCGCCAAATACATGATGGATGCGCTCCGGGCGATCGAAGGACAGGACATCGTGATCCGGTTCACCGGCGCGATGAGGCCGTTTATCTTAAAGTCGGCCGAGGACGACACGCTTCTGCAGCTGATTCTCCCGGTTCGCACATACTGAACAACGCACCCTGAAAAAAGAAAGGGACAGCCCGAATGGCTGTTCCTTTTGTTTATCGCCTGAAAGCGATAAAATAAGGGGAAGGACGAATATTGGACGAAGGGCGGTGTCGACCGTGGAACGTCTTGCGATCGATGCGGAATTCATCACACTCGGGCAGGCGCTGAAAATGACCAATACCATCTCCTCCGGAGGCATGGCGAAATGGTTCCTGTCCGAGCACGCCGTTTATGTGAACGGCGAACCGGAGAACCGGCGCGGCCGGAAACTGCGTGACGGGGATGTCATCAACATCCCGGGAACAGGCAGGTTCCGTGTTTCAGGGCCGGCTCCGGGTGACAACTGATGCATATCGAGCAACTCAAGCTGAAGAACTACCGGAACTACGAATCACTGGACCTGTCATTTTCGCCGAACATCAATGTGCTGATCGGCGAAAATGCACAAGGCAAAACCAATGTCATGGAAGCAATCTACGTACTGGCGATGGCGAAATCACACCGTACTTCCAACGATCGTGAATTAATACGCTGGGGCGCGGATTATGGTAAAATAGAAGGAGCGGTACAGCGGAAATACGGCGTTCTGCCGCTTGAGCTGACGCTCTCCAAAAAAGGCAAGAAAGCCAAGGTCAATCACCTGGAACAGCAGAGGCTGAGCGATTACATCGGACAGCTGAACGTCGTCATGTTCGCGCCTGAGGACCTGCACCTCATCAAGGGCAGCCCGCAGGTGCGACGCCGTTTTCTGGATATGGAAATCGGCCAGGTATCAAGGGTCTATCTTCATGACCTGCTGCAGTTCCACAAGGTGATGCGCCAGCGTAACGCCATCCTGAAGGCCAACCAGGGCAGGAGCGGACTCACGGATGTCATGTTCGATGTCTATACAGATCAATACGTTGACCTGGCGATCCGCATCATCAGGAAACGCTTCGAGTTCGCGGAAATGCTCCAGAAATGGGCTGAACCGATCCATAAGGGGATTTCACGGGGACTTGAGGAGCTCGTAATCACATATGAAACGCTGAAAGACATCGAAGCGGACCAATCGGCCGAAGAGATGGCCTCCAGATTGAGAGAGCGTCTCGGCGGGCTGCGCCAGCGGGAGCTTGACCGGGGCGTGACACTGGCGGGCCCGCACCGGGATGACCTGACATTCTTTGTGAACGGGCACAATGTCCAGGTGTACGGCTCGCAGGGCCAGCAGAGGACTGCCGCCCTGTCGCTGAAGCTTGCGGAAATCGAGCTTCTCCGGCAGGAAACGGGAGAATCCCCGGTACTTCTTCTTGATGATGTCCTGTCCGAGCTGGACGACTACCGGCAGTCGCATCTGCTGAATACAATTCAGGGCCAGGTGCAGACGCTGGTCACGACAACGAATGTGGACGGCATCACCCACGATACGATCCGGAAAGCGGATCTGTACCGTGTGGCCGCCGGCACGGCGGAACACGAGAATCAGGACGACTGAACACGCGGCAGGGCCATCCCTCCGCGGGTTTTCACGAATATAGGAAAACGTTGCATCATGTTTGGGCATGAAAGGGCAGGTGAACGGAATTGGCGATGGAAGAAGAGAACCTTCGCAACAATGATTACGGGGCGGATCAGATCCAGGTCCTAGAAGGCCTTGAAGCGGTCCGGAAGCGTCCCGGCATGTATATCGGTTCGACCAGTTCAAAAGGTCTGCACCATCTCGTCTGGGAAATCGTAGACAACTCGATTGACGAGGCGCTTGCGGGATATTGCGACCATATCGAAGTGGCCATTGAGAAAGACAACTGGATCCGCGTACGGGACAACGGGCGCGGCATGCCTGTCGGTATTCAGGAAAAGACCGGCCGTCCGGCAGTCGAGGTCATCATGACCGTCCTCCACGCCGGGGGCAAGTTCGGCGGGGGAGGATACAAGGTGTCCGGCGGGCTTCACGGTGTCGGCGCGTCCGTCGTGAACGCGCTCTCTGAGCGCACGGAAGTGACTGTGGCCCGTGACGGCGAGCTCCACTTTATCGCGTTTGAGCGCGGGCTTGTCGCAGAGGAACTGCGGGTGACCGGAAAAGCAGAGGAAACCGGCACGCAGGTACGCTTCAAGGCAGACCCCGAAATCTTCACGGAGACCACCGTTTATGAGTACGATATCCTGGCGCACCGCCTCCAGGAGCTGGCCTACCTGAACCGCGGCATCCGTATCACGCTTGCTGACGAGCGCGGGGAGGAAGTGCGCGAAGACGCTTACCACTATGAAGGCGGCATCAAATCCTACGTCCAGCACATCAACGAAGACAAAGAGCCGATCCACGAGGAACCGATCTTTCTCGAGGGCGAGAGGGATGGCATCTCCGTCGAAGTCGCCATGCAATACAATGCAGGATATGCCTCAAATCTTTTTTCATTCGCGAACAACATCAACACGTATGAAGGGGGCACGCACGAATCCGGCTTCAAAACGGCACTGACGCGGGTCATCAACGACTACGCACGCAAAAATGGTCTGCTGAAGGACAATGAGGCGAACCTTTCCGGGGAAGATGCGAGAGAAGGGCTGACGGCCATCATCTCCATCAAGCACCCGGACCCTCAATTTGAGGGTCAGACCAAGACGAAACTTGGAAACTCGGAAGTCAGCCAGATCGTCAACTCGCTGTTTTCCGAAGGCTTTGAGCGATTTCTCATGGAGAATCCGACCAGTGCGCGCATGATTGTCGAGAAAGGACTTATGGCGGCAAGAGCCCGCGTCGCAGCAAAAAAGGCGCGTGAACTAACCCGCCGTAAATCGGTGCTTGAAATCTCGAATCTTCCGGGAAAATTGTCCGACTGCTCATCGCGTGACCCGGCGATCAGCGAGCTCTATATCGTTGAGGGAGACTCCGCGGGCGGTTCTGCTAAAAACGGCCGTGACCGCCACTTCCAAGCGATTCTTCCGTTGCGGGGGAAAATCCTGAACGTTGAGAAGGCGAATATCAACCGGATCCTCTCCAATGCGGAGATCCGGATGATGATCACTGCGCTTGGAACGGGTATCGGCGACCAATTCGATTTGTCAAAGGCCCGTTACCACAAAGTCGTCATCATGACCGATGCGGATGTAGACGGCGCCCATATCAGGACGCTTCTGCTGACATTCTTCTACCGCTTCATGCGGCCGCTCATTGAAGCCGGATACGTTTATATTGCCCAACCGCCGCTTTATCAGGTCAAGCAGGGCAAACATCAGGAATACTGCTATACAGACGAGCAATTGCAGGAAATCCTTGCCCGCCTGCCGCAGATGCCGAAACCGGTCATCCAGCGGTACAAAGGTCTTGGGGAGATGGATGCGGAGCAGCTGTGGAACACGACGATGGATCCCGAGCACCGCACGCTCCTCCAGGTCGGGCTTGAAGATGCGCTTGACGCAGATGCCATTTTCGAGCAGCTCATGGGCGATGAAGTCGCCCCGCGCCGCCAGTTCATCGAAGAAAACGCAGTATACGTCAAAAATCTTGATATATAAGGCTTATTTTGAAAGGGGTCAAAGACCATGGCAGATACGCCGGAACGTGGCGTCCAACGCATCAACATCAGTACGGAGATGAAAACCTCGTTCCTTGACTACGCGATGAGTGTCATCGTGTCTCGTGCGCTGCCGGACGTCCGTGACGGGCTCAAACCGGTTCACCGCCGGATTTTGTATGCCATGCAGGACCTTGGCAACACCGCGGACAAACCGTACAAAAAATCGGCGCGTATCGTCGGGGACGTTATCGGTAAGTACCACCCTCACGGCGACAGCGCTGTGTACGATACAATGGTGCGCATGGCACAGGACTTCAACTATCGGTATATGCTTGTCGACGGCCACGGGAACTTCGGCTCTGTCGACGGCGACGCCGCAGCCGCCATGCGGTACACGGAGTCCAGGATGTCGAAAATTTCAGCAGAGCTTCTCCGCGACATCAATAAGGATACGATCGATTACCAGCCGAACTATGACGGTCAGGAAAAAGAGCCAATCGTGCTTCCGAGCCGTTTCCCGAACCTCCTGGTCAACGGATCTTCCGGGATTGCGGTCGGGATGGCGACGAACATCCCGCCGCATAACCTCGGGGAGTCGATTGACGCGGTGCTCGCACTTGCGGACAATCCCGACATCACGACAGAAGAGCTCATGGAAATCATTCCCGGGCCCGATTTCCCGACGGGCGGACTCATCCTCGGCCGGAGCGGCATCCGCCGCGCATATGAAACGGGCCGGGGCTCCATCCTGACACGAGGCAAGGTCGAGATCGAAACTGCGCCGAATGGCAAGGAAACGATTCTCGTCCACGAGCTCCCCTACCAGGTCAACAAGGCCCGGCTCATCGAGAAGATTGCCGAACTTGTCCGTGAAAAGCGGATCGAGGGCATCACCGATCTTCGTGACGAGTCGGACCGCCGCGGCATGCGAATCGTCATGGAAGTCAGACGTGACGCAAATGCCAATGTCATCGTGAACAACCTCTACAAACACACCGCGCTCCAGACAAGCTTCGGCATCAACATGCTGGCGCTCGTAGACGGCCAACCAAAGGTGCTCAGCCTCAAGGATATGCTGTTTTACTATCTGGAACACCAGAAAGAGGTTGTCACACGCCGGACACGCTTCGAACTGAAAAAAGCGGAAGACAGAGCCCATATACTCGAGGGTCTCCGTATTGCGCTTGACCATATCGATGAAATCATCGCGCTGATCCGCGGTTCCAAGACGACAGAAGAAGCGAAAAATGCGCTCATGGAGCGGTTCAGTCTTTCGGACCGGCAGTCCCAGGCCATCCTTGATATGCGTCTCCAGCGTCTCACCGGACTCGAGCGCGACAAGATCGAGGAAGAGTACAAAGAACTGCTGCTTCTTATCGCGGAACTCCGGGCCATCCTGGCAGACGAGCAGAAGCTGCTTGATATCATCAAGGAAGAGCTTGCCGACGTGAAGGAACGCTTCAATGATGCACGCCGCTCGGAAATCACTGCCGGCGGTTCGGAGATGCTCGAGGACGAGGACCTGATTCCGGTCGAAAACTCGGTCATCACGCTTACCCATCGCGGCTACATCAAGCGGCTGCCGGCAAGCACCTACCGCAGCCAGCGGCGAGGCGGGCGAGGTGTTCAGGGAATGGGCACGAACGAGGACGACTTTGTCGAACACCTCCTGTATACGTCCACCCATGACAGGATCCTGTTCTTCACCAACACCGGCAAAGTTTACCGGCTGAAGGGCTACGAGATTCCCGAGTTCAGCCGTACGGCGAAGGGCCTTCCGATCATCAACGTACTGGGCCTGGATAAAGGCGAAAATGTCACGACCATGCTGCGAGTGGACGAATACGATGAAGAAGCCTTCCTCGTATTTACGACCAAGCAGGGAGTCGCCAAGCGGACGCCGGTCACGCATTTTGCCAACATCCGTTCAAACGGGCTGATCGCCCTTTCCCTCCGCGAGGACGACGAGCTTGTCCAGGTCAAGGTCACCGACGGCACGAAAGACGTGGTCATCGGTACACGGGACGGCATGCTGATCCGGTTCGCGGAAGACGACCTGCGTCCGATGGGACGGACGGCAACCGGCGTACGCGGCATCCATCTACGCAGCGATGACTACGTTGTCGGCATGGATGTGGTGGAAGAGGGCCAGGAGATCCTGGTTGTCACCGAGCAGGGCTTCGGCAAACGCACGCCTGAATCCGAATACCGGAGGCAGTCGCGCGGCGGCTTCGGGCTGAAAACGGTTCATGTGACCGACAGGAACGGCCCGCTCGTTTCCATGAAGACGATTGACGGCACGGAAGATATCATGATCATCACGATCCACGGCATCCTGATCCGGATGGATGTGGCCGACATCTCAGTTATCGGGCGGATCACGCAGGGAGTGCGCCTCATCCGTCTTGAGGAAGGCGAATATGTAGCAACTGTCGCGAAAGTGGAAAAAGAAGAAGAAGAGGATCTTCCGGACGGAGAGATGGAAGATGTTCTTGAAGAACAATTCGACGATCCTGAAAAACTGGAACCCGAATCCGCGGTTGAGGGAGAGTTCCCTTCCATTGAGGAAGATGGAGAAGACTTCGGAGCCGGCGATAGTGAAGACGCCGATGGCGGGACCGGGCAGGAAGATGAAGAGTAATAGGATGCATGGCAGGAAAACGGCTTTCAGCTGTTTTCCTGTTTTTTGATTTTAGGGGTTGCATTTTGCCAGTCATCCGAGTATAGTAGAGAAGTTGTCGTTCGGAGCACAATCCACAAAAAACAATTCATATTTTGTGTTGACATTCCAGAGTGACGATGATATGATGATTAAGCTCTCGTTAAGAGGTTGCAAGCTTTGCGGCGAGCGCGATGAACCTTGAAAACTGAACAGCAAAACGCTGATGAAATGAGTTCCCGATCCCCGACCCCGTCGGGCGAGAACGGAACAAATGATATCGGACATATCACTTGATATGCCAGCTTTAAAGTATGAGCTTACTCATACTCTCTTATGGAGAGTTTGATCCTGGCTCAGGACGAACGCTGGCGGCGTGCCTAATACATGCAAGTCGAGCGGATGACGGGGAGCTTGCTCCCCTGATTCAGCGGCGGACGGGTGAGTAACACGTGGGCAACCTGCCTGTAAGATCGGGATAACTCCGGGAA
>NZ_FNAR01000005.1 GCF_900101985.1 Bhargavaea beijingensis | reverse complement strand
CATCCGGTATTAGCCCCGGTTTCCCGGAGTTATCCCGATCTTACAGGCAGGTTGCCCACGTGTTACTCACCCGTCCGCCGCTGAATCAGGGGAGCAAGCTCCCCGTCATCCGCTCGACTTGCATGTATTAGGCACGCCGCCAGCGTTCGTCCTGAGCCAGGATCAAACTCTCCATAAGAGAGTATGAGTAAGCTCATACTTTAAAGCTGGCATATCAAGTGATATGTCCGATATCATTTGTTCCGTTCTCGCCCGACGGGGTCGGGGATCGGGAACTCATTTCATCAGCGTTTTGCTGTTCAGTTTTCAAGGTTCATTTCCGCCGCTCCGAAAGCGACTTCTCTATATTAGCACCGGTTCATTCTGAAGTCAACACTCTTTTTTCAAAAAGTTTGACGCCGTGATTTTGCCGGCCGCCGCTCTCAAGCGACGTTTACTATCATACTCAGTACCCGCCATTCCGTCAAGCTGTTTTCCAAATAAAAATACGGGGGCTCCCCATCACTGTTCCGTGATCGGGGCCACCCGGTAGTTTCGATGCTCAATCCTGCCGTCCTTGGCCTGCTTCCGGACGACTTCTATAAGCCCTCTCTCAATCAAGTATTCAACAAACACTTCCAGGTCCACGGAATAGTTCCGAAGTTCTTCGTGCTCGTGCAGCTCTTGGATGGTCCAGTCCTTTTTGTCTGACATGGCGGAAAGAATATGGCGTGCTCCGTCCGTCACTTTGGAGTTGATGAAAAATTCCCCGGCAAGGAACAAAAGCTCCAACCGCTTTTCAAGCGCCTCGTCGCTCAAAACCAATTCTTCATACAACTTATAGATGGCAGGGTCGATCTTCCTGACCTGCGACCAGACGGTCACTTCGGGAAACAGCCCGCTTTCAAGCACCGCCAGCCGGGCGAGACCATGGAGGGAACGGACAACATGATTATAGGCGTCCAGGTAGTTCTGCTGTTCATAAAACATGCGTCCCTCCATATAGTGACGGATCAGGCGGGCGAATTCGAGTCCGGCTTTGATCTGCCTTCCGTAGAACGGAAAATCTTTAAGTTCCGTTTTCAGGTTTTCAATATATTCGTTTCTATCGAAGAGGATGCGCCCGAAAAAGAGCCAATCCACGATTTTGCGATTCGACCCCAACAGGAGCCATTTTTTAAGTTGCCGCTCCGCGACAACATGCATGGCCGCCTTTTCCAGGCCATCCGTGTAATGTTTTGTGAAGACAGGCCGCTCCGCATCCTGCACGAGGATGAGAAGAATCGCATCGAACGTGTCGGTAACGGGATCCAACTTGCCCCGCTTCTCGACCAGAATGACACCGAGCGTGTTCGGGTCACCTGCACGTTCCTGATAAATCGGCCGCAGTAGATGCTCCATGGGGGATTCCTCCTTTTATCTCTGTGTGCAAATTCGACAAGCAATCCGGGATTCCTTCCCTGCCCCGAAAAAAGGAAAGCCAAATTCGCCCGCCCATCATAAAATCGTCAATCTTGAGTAGTCCTGACGGGAAACGGTACCGGAGAAATGTGGTATAGTAGACGGGAAATGAGGAGGAAAGTCGATACATGAAACCATATAAGAATAAAATCAACCGGATCCGGTCCTTTGCCCTGGCATTGATCTTCATCGGATTTGTTGTAATGTACTTCGGTATCTTCTTTAAGCAGCATCCGATCGTGATGATCATCTTCATGATTCTCGGGCTTCTCTGCATCATCGCGAGCACCGTCGTATACTTCTGGATCGGGATGCTGTCGACCAAAGCCGTACAGGTCGTCTGTCCGAGCTGCGGCAAAGAGACGAAAATGCTCGGCCGGGTCGATATGTGCGGCCACTGCCGGGAACCGCTCACGCTTGACCCGGAACTTGAAGGTAAAGAGTTCGACGAATCCTATAATCGCAAAAAACCTGCACAAACAGGCAAGTGATTGCCGGGCCGCCCTTTTGAAGGCGGCTTTTTTCGTGGAAAACAAAAACTCACGGGGCGTTGGCCACGTGAGTCCGGTCCCTTATTGGACCACTGGGTTGGTTTTGTTTTCTGCGCAGTCCGGGCATTTGCCGTAGACTTCCATCCTGTGGGAGTCGACCTGGAACCCGGTAATGTGGGAAGCCAGATGCTCAACTTCGTCCAATCCCGGATAGTGGAAATCGACGATCTTGCCGCAGTCACTGCAGATGATGTGGTAATGGTCATGAGTTACAAAATCGAACCGGCTCGAAGAATCTCCGTACGGAAGTTCCTTTACCAGGCCGGCCTCCCGAAAAACTCGGAGGTTGTTATAGACGGTAGCGACACTCATATTCGGGAACTTATCCTCCAGCGCACGATAAATTTCATCGGCAGTCGGATGGGACATGGAAGTTACGAGAAATTCAAGAATCGCATGCCGTTGTGGCGTGATTCTCACGCCGCTCGTCTTCAACGTATCCAGCGCTTCCTGAAGCACGGTTTCAGACATGGACATGCCACCTCTTTCCATAGAGATTCCTTTATAATAATTGTTATAAACAGTTTATAGGAAAGAAGGCATTCCTGTCAATGAAATCCCCTTGCTTCTTTACTCTGCGTGAAGAACATCCTCCGAGCGTCCGAGCTTCGCGTTGACATTGCGTGCTGCGACAAACAGGAAGTCCGATAAACGGTTCAGGTAAGCAAGAACATCCGGATTCACATGGTCGCCGGTAAGGAGGGCTGCCCGCTCCGCCCTGCGGACCACAGTTCTTGAGAAGTGAAGCCCCGCCGCTGCCGGGTGTCCGCCCGGCAGGATGAAATTCTTGAGCGGTGCCAGTTCTGCATCGTACCGGTCGATCCATTCCTCGAGCTGTTCGATCTCGGTCTTTTCCAGTTTCCACTTGACCTCTTTCCCCTCCGGCGTCGCCAGCTCCGCTCCGACATGGAACAGCACCGTCTGAATCCGGCGGAAAGCGGCCAGCAGCTCGTCTTTACCGTCAAAGAACTCTTGGTGGAGGTGTGAAAGCGCAAGACCGATTGCGCTGTTGGCCTCATCGCAAGTGCCGTACGCATCGACGAGCGGATCCGTCTTGGATACCCTCTTCCCATAGATGAGGGAAGTCTGTCCCTTATCGCCTGTTCGTGTATAGATCTTCATATTTAATAACCCCTTTCCGGATCGACCCGGTTTATCATTTCCCCGGTCCGGCCATCCAGATAGGCCCGGAGGTTCGGTATGAAGATTTCAAGCGACCGCTCGACGTACTTGCCGGACAACGCCGAGATATGCGGGGAAACCGTCACGTTCTTCATCTTCCAGAAAGGACTGTCTGCGGGAAGAGGCTCGGTTTCGAATACATCCAAAACTGCAGCGGACGGACGGCCTTTCTCCAGCGCTTCGATCAGCACCTGTTCTTCGTAAAGGTCTCCTCTTCCGAAATTGAGGAACAACGCCGTGTCCTTCATCGCCGCAAAATGCTCGCGGCCCAAAAGCCGTTTTGTTTCCTGGGTACTCGGAAGAACCGAGATGATGGTATCCATCTCGGGAAGCGCCTCCAGGAGCCCGTCAAAAGAAACCATCTCATCCATATACTCCGCCTGCCTGCCGGAACGGTTGCAGCCGTAGGTTCGGACACCGAATGCCTGAAGCAGCCTGCCCGTCTCGCCGCCGATTGCCCCTGGCCCCAAAATCAGTGCCTTTGAGCCGAGCAACTCTGTGCCGCGTATTTTCTTGTTCCACTCGCTTCTGGATTGCTGGGCATACACATCCTGCAACTTTTTCCTGTATGCCAGAATATGCGCCAGCATCGTTTCGGCCATCGGCGTCTTATGGATGCCCCGCACATTGGTGACCCTGATGTCCAACTCTGCGGTACGGCCGAGAGGCATGTGCTCCACACCGGCCGAAGCAACCATGATCCATTTCAGGTTTTTGGCGCGATCCAGAACGCTTTCATCGATATCCGTACCGTATGTGACGATGACTTCACTCGATCCGATTGCAGGATCGTCCGTTTTCCGGTCGAACAGGAAACGGATCTCCGGAAACTCACTCCTGAGCATCTCTTCCTGGTGCTCTTTGATTCTGAACAAAAACAAAACATCCATGCCCGACTCCCCCTTAATGATCCGTCAGTTGCCTGATTGTTTCGAGTGCTTCCCCGACATGCCCCTTCACACGCACTTTCCGCCATTCTTTCACGACCGTGCCGGTCGGATCGATCAGGAACGTCGACCGCTCGATCCCCATATACTCTTTTCCGAAGTTCTTTTTCAGCTTCCAGACACCATATTGTTCCGCCACCGTGTGGTCCTCATCCACCAGCAGCCTGAACGGCAGTCCGTGCTTGCCGATGAATTTTGCATGGGACGCTTCGCTGTCCGGGCTTACGCCAAGAATGACCGCATTCAGCTTTTCGAACTCGTCGTGGCTGTCGCGGAAGTCACATGCTTGAGTCGTGCAGCCCGGCGTGTTGTCTTTCGGATAAAAGTAAAGCACGACATACTGCTTTCCTTTGAACTCGGATAGCGAGACCGTATTCCCTTCGCTGTCTTTCAATGAAAAGTCCGGTGCGGACAAGCCTTCCAATGTTTCTGCCATTCCCAATCCCTCCGTGAAGTCGTTTTCTTCATCGTAACGGAGCGCGCATGGCATGACAATTTTTTTGGTGTTCCCGGCACTCTTTGTCTACAATAAGAATCGTAGATTATGAATGGAGGGGTTCCTTTGGAACGGAAACAGTCTGAACAGGTTTACAGCGAAGCGCTGAAACATATTGTAGGTGGGGTCAACAGCCCGTCGCGTGCATACAAGGCGGTCGGCGGCGGTGCACCGACTGTGATGGAGCGCGCGGAAGGTGCTTACTTCTGGGATGTCGACGGCAACAAATACATCGACTACCTCGCGGCGTACGGACCGATCATCACCGGCCATGCGCATCCGCACATTACGGAAGCGATCACGCATGCCGCGCAGACAGGTGTTCTCTATGGGACGCCGACCCGTCACGAAGTGAAGTTCGCGGAGATGCTGAAGGAAGCCATCCACTCGCTAGATAAGGTGCGCTTCACGAACTCCGGAACGGAATCCGTCATGTCCACGATCCGTGTGGCCCGAGCCTACACCGGACGGACGAAGGTGCTGAAGTTCGCCGGATGCTACCATGGACACTCAGACCTTGTCCTTGTTGCGGCGGGTTCCGGCCCTGCGACACTGGGCACGCCGGATTCCGCCGGGGTTCCGAAATCAATCGCGAAAGAAATGATCACCATTCCATTCAACGATGAAGAATCGTACCGGAAAGCGATGGAACAGTGGGGAGACGAACTGGCGTGCATCCTCATCGAGCCGATCGTCGGCAACTTCGGAATCGTCGAGCCGGAAAAGGGCTTCCTTGAACTGGTGCATGAGCTTGCGAAAAAGCATGGCGCACTCACCATCTATGATGAAGTGATTACGGCGTTCCGCTTCCACTACGGCGGCGCACAGGACTTGCTCGGCCTGACGCCGGACCTCACCGCAATGGGCAAGATCATCGGCGGCGGACTGCCGATCGGCGCTTACGGCGGCCGAAAAGAGATCATGGACCATGTCGCACCGCTCGGTCCTGCCTACCAGGCAGGCACGATGGCCGGCAACCCGGCATCGATGCTGTCCGGAATCGCCTGCCTGGAAGTGCTGAAAGAGCCGGGTGTCTACGAAGAATTGGATCGCCTCGGTGCCATCCTCGAAGAGGGCCTGCTCGAAGCTGCCCGGAAGCATGGCATCACGATTACGATCAACCGCCTCAAGGGGGCGCTTGCCGTGTTCTTCACGGACGAAACTGTCAAGAACTACAAGCAGGCCGAAGACAGCGACGGCGAACAGTTCGCGAAATTCTTCCGCCTCATGCTGCAACGCGGCATCAACCTTGCTCCTTCCAAGTACGAGGCTTGGTTCCTCACGACCGCCCATACAGAAGAGGATATCCGTGAAACCATCAAGGCAGCGGATGAATCCTTCGCCGAGATGGCGCGCGGATAAACAGGCTTCGGGGAACGTTTGATTTCTCTTCCGCCGTTGGGGTAAAGTATGGGAACAAACAAACAGCGCGGAAAGGACAATCACTGAATGAAACTCGGTGCACGAATCTTAAAAACCGGTGTCGCGATCGTCCTCGCCCTGTTTCTTGCCCAGACGATCGGACTGCCGACGCCGCTTTTCGCGGGGATTGCGGCGATTTTTGCGATTCAGCCTTCGATTTACCGCTCTTTCCGGACGATCATCCAACAAGTCCAGGGAAATGTCATCGGGGCATTTATCGCGATTATTTTCACCCTGATTTTCGGTGACCACCTGCTCGGCGTCGGGTTCGCGGCCGTCACAATCATTGCCATCATGCTGAAGCTGAAGCTGGGCGATGCGGTGACCCTCGCGCTCGTCATGATGATCGGGATCATGGAATTGCCGGATGAGCACTTCATCATGTATGCCGTTCTCCGGTTTTCCACGATGCTGATCGGGATTTTCTCGGCTTTTCTCGTGAATATGCTTTTCCTTCCGCCGAAGTATGAGCCGCGCCTCTTCCAGTCTTTATATGACGTACAGGATGAAATCATCCGCTGGACGCGGCTGACGGGACGCCAGGCCTCCGAGCATTCCGCAACGAAAAAGGCGATGGGCAAGATTAGCGAACGGTACGACAAAATCGATATGTATTTTTCGCTATTCAAGGAGGAACGAGGCTTCACGAAGGCATTCACTTTCCAGAAAGCGCGCAAGCTCGTCATCTACCGGCAGATGCTTGCCACGTCACGTGACGGCTTTGACATCCTGAAGCAGCTTCATCTTTACGAGAACGAACTGATCGACATGCCGCCGCATTTCAGGATGATGATCCAGGAGCTGCTGGATGAGCTGCTCACCTATCATGAGCAGATCCTCCTGAAATTTGCAGGCAAGCTGAAGGATGACCGGATGAGCCATACCGGGCTGGACGGCAGGATGGACCGCCATGAAGTGATGGACATCTTTGTCAAGGAGATCAACATCGCCAAGCAGGAAGAGGAACAGGACTTCTCCGCCTATCATCTCTTGCACGTGCTTTCCTCGCTTCTTCAATATGAAGAGCAGCTGGAAGACCTCGACCGGATGATCGTCCGGTACGTAAAACGGCATGGAGACGAAATGGATAAACAGCTTCAGGAAGATATTATTTAACGCAAAACCGCGGACAGTTCGACTCTGTCCGCGGTTTTGTGTTTATCGGGATTTGCTGATCCCGCTTATTCGGCTTCAGTCCCGGATTCGCCAAATAACGTTCTATATCGGCTTATTCAAAATAGCCATGGTCAGAAGAAGCTGCTGCTTCATCCCAAGTGAATAGTTGCCGACTTTTTTGTCAAGGCAGGAAATGGTTCCGATTCGCTCGGCCGCTGCCTTCATATCAGCGGTGCGCAGATTCTGGACATTCGCGATGAACTGCAGATGGTCATAGCCTGTCCACCATCCATTCGGTTTTCGCCTCTGCAATGTCAAGTTCCAACCCTTCCAGAGAATCAAAAGTGCCTCCATGATCCTGATAATTTCGTACTCCATGGATGAATGCCTGTTCAAAATTAGGATAATCCTTCCAATTATTATGATAAATCGTATTTCGCCATTCATAGAGAGTCCGGCTGACTTCTGATAAGGCCTCCTGCCTCACTTCCAAATCGGGATGAGTTCCTGATTCCATTTTTTCCTTTAATCTTTTCTCTTCCAGTTGAATGGATGATCGGTATTCATCAGCTTGAGCAAAGGCTTCTTCTTTCCAATTTTCCTGAGCCTCCAGATTTGATAGGTACAAAACGATCTTGGCAGTTAAAAGAAGAGTGATCAACACTACTATTTTTCTGCTTCGCCAAATTTTCTTCAATTCGAATGTCTGCCTCCTCCGCCTTACAGCCGTGCGGAGGCTCGGCCGGTCGGCTTTCTCGCAGGAGTCGCCCGGCGTCCTTGCTTTTTGCCCGTCTCACATTGTTGCTATTCTAACATTCCTAATATAGATCTCTTAAATTATTTTAGTTCTTATTAAATAAGACGGACCATTTTTCACGGTCCGTCTTGCAGGTTTTATTCAGCTCTTCATCTTCGGATCCAGTGCATCCCGCAGCCCGTCGCCCATCAGGTTGAACCCGAGAACGGTGAGCATGATGGCGAGTCCCGGGAAAATCATCGTCCACGGGGCGTCGCGCAGGTAGTTGCGGGCATCTGACAGCATTTTTCCCCATTCCGGAGCGGGTGCCTGGGCACCGAGCCCGAGGAATCCGAGCGCCGCCGCCTCAAGGATCGCCGTGGCGACCGCAAGCGTCCCCTGGACGATGACCGGCGCCATCGAATTCGGCAGGATATGCGAGAATAGGATTCTTGAATCCCTCATGCCGATTCCTTTTGCCGCCGTGATGTATTCATCCTGCTTGATGCTCAGCACCCGGGAGCGGATGAGCCGCCCGAAATTCGGGACGTTGATGACGGCGATCGCAATGAGCGCGTTCTGGAGCGATGGCCCGAGAACGGAGACGATCGCGATGGCGAGCAGGATCGACGGGAACGCAAGCATGATGTCGAACAGGCGGGAAATGATCGTATCCACCCAGCGCCCGTAATAGCCCGCGATGATTCCGAGAAGGCTGCCGACGATTACGGATCCGATTACCGAGAAGAATCCGACCCACAGCGAGATCCTTGCCCCGTGGATGACCCGGGAAAAAATGTCGCGTCCGAAATCATCGGTGCCGAACCAATGCTCGGCGCTTGGTGCCATCAGCCGTTTGGACATGTCCTGTTCGTTGATGCCTTCCGGCGCGATCAACGGGCCGGCAAACGCAAGCAACACAAACATCAGGACAATCGCCGCGCCAAAGAGGGCGGCCTTGCTTTTCCTGAAACCTGTCCAGGCCTCCCTCCAGGGGCCGGCCGCCTTATCCTCCGGCGTCTCGGGCAGCGGCTGTGTGACTGCTTCAGACATGGCGCATCCCCCTTTCCTCAGTCATATTTGATGCGCGGGTCGACCACGCTGTAGAGAATGTCGACGAGCAGGTTGATCATGACAAAGATGAATGCGACGACGAGGATTCCGGACTGGATCACCGGATAGTCCCGGAAGCCGATCGCATCATAGATATAACGGCCGATTCCCGGCCAGCCGAAGATCGTCTCGGTCAGGATCGCCCCGCCGAGCAGGATCCCCATCTGCAGACCGATGACCGTCAGCACCGGTATGATGGCGTTCTTGAGCGCGTGCTTGTACACGACAAGCGACATCCGCTGGCCCTTTGAGCGAGCCGTGCGGACAAAGTCGGAGCGCATGACTTCAAGCATGCTCGATCGCGTCATCCTGGCGATGATCGCCATCGGGATGGTCGCGAGCGCGATCCCCGGTAAAACCAGGTGCTTGAGCACTTCACCGAGCTGGTCAAAGCGCCCCTGAATGATCGTATCGACCACATACAGCCCGGTGATTGCAGCGACGGGGTTCCGCACTTCCTCGCGGCCGGTCGTCGGCAGCATATTCAGCTCGATGCCGAATATCCACTGTTCCATGAGTCCGAGCCAGAAGATCGGCATCGACACCCCGACCAGCGCAATCACCATCGCCGCGTAGTCGAACCACGAGTTCTGGAACCAGGCGGAGATGATGCCCGCATTGACCCCGACGATGACCGCGATGATCATCGCAAATACCGCAAGTTCGATCGTTGCCGCCAAATAGGGCCAGATTTCCTGGGCCACGGGCGCGCGGGTCCTGAGTGACTCGCCAAGGTCACCGGTCAGGATGCCGGCGAGGAATTCAAAATACTGGGTGTACCACGGCTGATCGAGGCCGAGCTTGGCTTCAAGCGAGGCGACCGCCTCGGGCGATGCTTGCTGGCCGAGGATGACCTGAGCCGGATTACCCGGGATTGCCCGGATGATCATAAAGACGATGAATGTCATGCCGAGAAGCACCGGGATCAGCTGCAAAAGCCGCTTTCCGATGTATTGGAGCATGGTTACCACTCCCTGAGTTCAGATTCGATGAATGGGAAAAGGGAAGAGGCATCACGCCCTTCCCCATCCTGCCATCAGTTGAAGTCGACGTTGCTCAAGATGTCCGAACCCGTCGGATGCGCCTTGAAGCCGGTGATATCAGCCGAGCCGGCAAGGAGCGGTGTGGAGTGCGCAAGCGGCACCCACGGCGCATCTTCATGGATGATTTCCTGCGCCTTGGCATACAGCTCGTTCCGCTTGTCTTCATCCACTTCGGTCTGCGCCTCGATCAGGATGTCATGAAGCTCATCGTTGTCGTAGTACGTATAGTTGTTGCTGCCGATGTTGTCCCCGTCGAGAAGAGCATAGATGAAGTTGTCCGCATCCCCGTTGTCCCCTGTCCAGCCGAGAAGGAATGCGTCCGCTTCCCCTTTGCTCGCCTTTTCAAGGTAGGTGGCCCACTCATAGGAGACGATTTCCGCCGTCACGCCGATGTCAGCCAGGTTTTTCTGGATGACTTCCGCCACTTTCGCGCCGTCCGGCATGTACGGGCGTGGAACCGGCATCGCCCACAGCTCCATCTCGAAGCCGTCCGGATAGCCTGCTTCCGCAAGAAGCTCTTTCGCTTTTTCAGGGTCGTACTCATAGCCTTCGATGCTGTCGTTAAACGCTGGGATCGAAGGTGGGATCGGGTTCTTCGCCATCTCGGCCGCTCCCTCGAAGAATGCATCGATGATGGCCTGCTTGTCGATCGCGTGGTTGAATGCCTGGCGGACGAGCTTGTCGCCGAACGGCTCGCGCGTCACGGTCATGCCGAGGTAGCCGATGTTGAGCGACGGGCGCTCGAACAGTTGCAGATTATCATCACCGCTGATGGTCGCCTGGTCGGACGGATTGATGCCGTCCGCGAGGTCGATGTCACCCGTGATGAGCGCATTCAGCCGGGCACCGTTGTCCGGAATGGAACGGAAAACGACGCGGTCCAGTTTCGGAAGACCTTCTTTCCAGTAGTCCTCATTTTTCTCGACCGTGATTGAGTCGTTGCGCTTCCACTCGACGAACTTGAACGGACCAGTGCCGACCGGTTTTTCACCGAAGGCTTCAGCGTCCGCCTCAAATGCTTCAGGGCTGCCGATGCCGAACATCGTCATCGCAAGGTTTTTCAGGAACGGAGCCTGCGGGCGCTTCAGTGTGAAGACGACCGTATGATCACCCTCTGCGGTCACCGACTCGATGACATGACCCTCATCCCCCTTGAATCCGCCGAACATCGACTGGTAATAAGGGAAGGTGTCCGCGTCCCCGTTCGCCCAGCGCTCGAAGTTCTTTACAACCGCTTCCGCGTTGAAGTCGGTGCCGTCATGGAACTTGACGCCTTCCTCCAGCTCGAGCGTATACGTCAGGCCGTCCTCGGATGCTTCCCACTCCTTGGCGAGACCGGGCTGGAGTGTCGTATCCTGCTCCCCGAAATTGATCAGTGTCTCGAAGATATTGGCTGCGACTTTCATCGATTCGCCGTCCGTCACGCGGGATGGATCAAGCGAAACAGAGTCACCGCCGCGTCCGAAGACGAGTGTCTTGCTTTCCCCACCGCTCTCGCCTGCCTTGTCGCCTTCCGTCCCGGCTTCTCCGCCATTGCCTGATTGGCAGGCCGCAAGGACCATGGAGACGATCAGCAGGACAGCAAGCGTCCATAATTTCCCCTTTTTCACAATGACCCCTCCGTCACTAGTGTTTTATTATCATTGCCGCTCGCTTCCTCTTGGTAGAGGTGGCACGCGACAGAATGACCGGTTTCCTGTTCCTTCAATGCCGGAACGACCGACTTGCAGATGTCCATCCTGAACGGGCAGCGGGAATGGAACGGGCAGCCCGGCGGCGGGTCCGCCGGGCTCGGAATATCCCCCTCGAGGACGATCTGGTCCCTGACGAACTCCGGATCCGGCACCGGCACTGCGGAAAGCAGCGCCTGGGTATACGGGTGGAGCGGCATCTCATAGAGCCTGCCGCTTTCCGCAATCTCGACGATGCGTCCGAGATACATGACCGCCACCCGGTCGCTGATGTGCCGGACGACACTGAGATCGTGGGAGATGAAGATGTACGTCAGCCCGAATTCCCGCTGCAAGTCCTGCATGAGGTTCAGGACCTGCGACTGGATGGAGACGTCAAGCGCCGATACCGGCTCGTCCGCGATGATCAGCTTCGGGTTTGTCATAAGCGCCCTCGCAATGCCGATCCGCTGTCGCTGTCCCCCGCTGAACTGATGCGGATACCGGGTGGCATGATAGCCGCTCAGCCCGACAATCCCGAGGAATTCCCGGACTTTCCGTTTCCGTTCATTCGGATCCTTCACCCCATGCACCAACAGCGGTTCTTCCAAGATCTTCCCGATTGTGTGCCGGGGGTTAAGTGACGCGTAAGGGTCCTGGAACACCATCTGGATATCCCTGCGCATCTTCCTCATCTCATCACTGCCGAGCGCGGTCAGATCCCTGCCGGCGAATGAGACTTTCCCTTCGGTCGACTCCAATAGCCTCATGAGCAGACGGCCTGTCGTCGACTTCCCGCACCCCGACTCGCCGACGACCCCGAGCGTTTCGCCGGGCCACACCTCAAAACTGACGCCGTCGACCGCTTTGACGTGTCCCTTCACCCGGCCGAGCGCACCTTTCTTCACGGGGAAATGCTTTTTCAGCCCCTCAACCTTCAGCAAGGGCTCCTTCATGGGCAGCCGCCTCCTTTCGTTCCCTCAGGAAGCAGCGGGCACGGTGGCCGTCTCCCGTATCGTAAAGTCCGGGATCTTCTCCGGTGCACCGTTCGAATGCATACGGACAGCGCGCCGCGAAGCGGCATCCCGTCCGGATCGAACCCGGGCGCGGGACATTGCCCGGGATCGGATCCAGCCGCTTTTGCTTGAACCGCATGTCCGGCACCGATTTCAGCAGCCCCTCCGTGTACGGGTGCTGCGGGTTCTTGAATATGTCCCCGACCGGGCCTTCCTCGACCACCTTTCCGGCATACATGACGATGACCCGGCTGCACGTTTCCGCAACAACACCCAAGTCGTGCGTGATCAGCAACACCGCTGTATCAAGCCGCTCGTTCAGGTCTTTTACGAGCTTCAGAATCTGTGCCTGGATCGTCACGTCGAGCGCCGTGGTCGGCTCATCCGCGATCAGCACGTTCGGCTCGCAGATCAGCGCCATGGCAATCATGACACGCTGGCGCATTCCGCCCGACAACTGGTGCGGGTATTCATCCATGATTTCCTCCGCGCGCGGCAGCCCGACGAGCCGCAGCATGTCGATTGCCTGTTTGCGGGCGGCTTTTTTGCTGATTCTCCGGTGGATGCGGAGCGGTTCAATCATCTGGTCTCCGATCGTGAACAGCGGGTTCAGTGAAGTCATCGGTTCCTGGAAAATCATCGCGATCTCATTTCCGCGGACTTTCCGCATTTTCCGTTCATTGAGCTTCAGGAGATCCGTCCCCCCATACAGAATCTCACCGCCGGTCACTTTGCCGGGCGGATTGGGGACAAGCCCCATGATGGAAAGAGATGTGACACTCTTGCCGCAGCCCGATTCCCCGACAATGCCGAGCACCTCGCCCCGGTACAGGTCAAAGTCCACCCCGTCCACCGCCGGCACGACGCCCCCGTCCGTGAAGAATGACGTTCGCAGCCCGCTCACCCCGAGCACTTTCTGTCGGCTGTCCATACCGTCTCCCCCTTTGTCTCTCTGCAGGTTGATTGCCATGCAAATTGCATACGCTCACACTTTTCTGACGATTCTGCATTCTCTTATTATACAAATCTTTCCGCGAGATTCAAGACTTTCTTTGGAAGTCATACCTCTGACACAGTGAAACAGCCCCGAAACGACAAACATCCCGCTTCTCTTGAGAGAAACGGGATGGCATCTATGAATACACTATCGGGTCGGGATTATTGTTCCGGCACACCAAGCTCCTGGACCTGGAATAGATCGTGGTAGATGCCGCCACGCTCCAGCAGTTCGGCATGGGTGCCGCTTTCCTTCAGTTCGCCGTGGTCGATGACGAAGATCTTGTCCGCATGGGTGATCGTGGACAGGCGGTGGGCCACGATGATCGTCGTCCGGTCATGGGCAAGCCGTTCCAGCGAGTCCTGGATGAGGGCTTCGCTTTCCAGGTCGAGGGCGGACGTGGCTTCATCGAGGATCAGGATCGGCGGGTTTTTCAGGAACACGCGGGCAATCGCAATGCGCTGTTTTTGGCCGCCTGAAAGCTTGACGCCGCGCTCCCCGACTTCCGTATCATAGCCTTCCGGGAGACCCATGATGAAGTCATGGGCGTTCGCGGCTTTTGCGGCTTCGATCACCTCTTCATCCGTGCCATCCGGCTTACCCATCAGGATGTTCGATTTGACTGACGCACTGAACAGCAGGTTGTCCTGCAGGACGATCCCGATGTTTTTCCGCAATGACTTGATCGTAACGTCGCGGATATCATAGCCGTCAATCCGGACGGCGCCGCCGGTCACATCATAGAACCGCGGAATCAGGCTGATGATCGTCGACTTTCCGCCCCCGCTCATGCCGACGAATGCGACTGTTTCACCCGGACGGACGGTGAGGTTGATGTCCTTCAGCACATCCCCGGCCTCTTCCTCATAGTGGAAACGGACATGGTCGAACTCCACTTTGCCCTTGGCTTCCGGCATAATTGATGCCCCGGGTTTGTCCGTGATGTCATAGCCTTCATCCATCAGTTCGAATACCCGGTCCATCGACGCGACTGACTGGGTAAGTGTCGTGGACGAGTTGACGAGCCGCCGCAGCGGGCTGTACAGACGATCGATATAGGCGATAAACGCGACCATCGTCCCAAGCGTGAGATCCCCGCCGATCACATGCCATCCCGCATAGGCGATGACGAGAAGCGGCGCGACATCGGTGATCGTGTTGACGACGGCGAACGCCTTGGCGTTCCACTTCGTATGGTCGATCGCGGCTTCAAGGAATTCGCCATTCGTCTCGTCGAACAGCCCCTTTTCCCTTTTTTCCAGCGCAAAGCTTTTGATGACGCTCATGCCGGACACCCGTTCATGAAGATAGCTCTGCACATTCGCCAGCGCCTGTGAACGAACCCGTGTCAGTTCGCGAAGGCGTCCGAAAAAGTGCTTGACGCTCCACGCGTAGAACGGGAATGCGAGAAGCGTCACGAGCGTCAGCTTCACATCCATTGTCAGCATGATGCCGACCGCGATCAGGATGGTGGCGAGATCGAGCCAGACGTTCATGAGGCCGATCATGACAAAGTTCTTGGTCTGCTCGACGTCGTTGATGACGCGGGAGATCACCTCACCCGCCCGTGTGTTGGAATAATACTTGAGGCTCAGTTTCTGCAGGTGTTCGTAGATCTGGCTCCGGATATCAAAGAGAATCTTATTGGACGTGTACTGGGCATAGTACTGCCGGAAATATTCGACAGGAGGGCGTACGAGGAAAAACAACAGCATGGTGCCGCCGAGCCACCAGAGAAGCTGCTCACGCTTTTCCGCTGCGCTCAGCGTATCCACGACGATAATGTTGTCGATGACGAGCTTGATGAGATATGGAATAAAAAGCGGGATTGCAAACTTCAGTATCCCGATGAGTAGCGTGAAGATAATCATCCACGTGTACGGTTTGACGAACGCCATATACCGTTTCATGCTGCCGATGCTGCATCATCCTTTCATCAAAGACAACGGAACAGCCCGCCCGGGTGCGGGCAGGCTGTCATTTCCGTGTCTGGAACTGTTTCTGGAATTCGTAACGGGACGTCCAGACGTCGATAAAGTCGGGTGCGAACGGTCCGCGCCGCTGTTTGATCCATCCGATCAGTTTATCCACGTTGCGCTTTAGGATCTTATCGATGACGTCGGGGTACTTCATCTTCGCCTTATGGTCTTCGTACTCATCCTCATCCAGAATGTTATACGACATGTCCGGGAATACCTTCACATCCAGGTCATAATCGATATACTTGACCGTATTGTTATCAAAGACGAATGGAGAACTCATGTTGCAGTAGTAATAGACGCCGTCGTCCCTCAGCATGCAGATGATATTGAACCAGTGCTGCGCGTGGAAATAGACGATCGACGGCTCCCTGGTCAGCCATGTGCGGCCGTCCGATTCGATGACCAGCGTCCGCTCGTTTGCCCCGATCACCACATTGCGCGTTCCTTTCAGCACCGTCGTTTCCTGCCAGACCCGATGGATCTTTCCATCATGTTTGTAGCTGTGTATCTGGATCGTTTCCCCTTCTTTCGGGTTTGCCATAATCAACCCACCTTTGTCTGACGGCTGTTCGGAATGATTTTGTATCTACCTATTATAACAATGAACCCATGAAAGCGAAATCAAAAAGAGCCGGCAGGGCATATTGCCCCGCCGGCCGGTGGTTTCCATCCATTCCGTTATTTGTTGAAGCGGTTGTTCGCGCGACCAGAGTTCTGTTGCTTTTTAACTTCAGACTGCTGGTTTTGGCGACGAACCTGCTGCACGTCCGTTTCAGAACCGAACTCTTCGTTGCGGATCTGTTTGCGGACTTGCTGGATGTCCGTCTCCGAGCCAAATTCTTCGCGCTGAGGCTGCTGCTGGTTGTTGCGCTGGTTGCGCTCTTCCTGCTGGTTACGCTGCCTGTTGTTGTTCTTCGTCATGGATTTCTCACCTCCGTGCTCATTAAGATGGCTCGAAGGCAAGCTGAATATTCACTGGATTATTTTTCATTTTTCAAGCGGGCAACAGGCATACACAATGGCCCCATCCAATTCCCAAGTCTTATATTCCGAGCGCCGACCGCACTTTCTTCGTCGGGTTGGGCAACGTAAGCGTATCCAGTTCCTCCGGGCGGAACCAGCCGCTCCGCCCTTCCGGTGTTCCCCCGTCAGGAACAGATGCGGTATAAGCGGTGACTTCCCAGATCCGGTGGGTGAACACGTGCCGGAAACGGACCGCTTCGTCAATAGGGCCGACCGTCAGGCCATGGCGTTCGGAGACAATGCGGACAGCCTCTTCCGGGTCAGCCGTTTCCGCTGTCGGGAACTGCCACATGCCTGCCAGAAGGCCATCTTCGGGCCGTTGCTCCATCAGCCACCGTCCTTCTCCGTCATGCACTGCAATGACGATATGCGGAAATGACTGCTGCTTTTTCTTTTTCGACTTGACCGGCAGCTCTTCTTCCCTGCCTTCGTGGTAAGCGCCGCAAAGCTCCCTTACCGGGCAGAGCAGGCACTTGGGGCGTCTAGGCGTGCAGACGACGGCACCGAGTTCCATCAGTCCCTGATTAAACGAAGACGGATCGTCCTTGTCGATCAGTTCCATGACGGCCTCTTCGAAGATACGTCGGGTTTTGGGCTTTGCAATGTCTTCATCAATCAGCAAAACACGCGACAACACACGCATGACGTTTCCGTCGACTGCAGGAGCCGGGATGCCGTAGGCGATGCTCATGACCGCGCCTTCCGTGTACGGCCCGACACCTTTAAGCTTGCCGAATTTTTCAGGATCTGCCGGTACTTCCCCGTAGGTCTCGTAGGCCTCCCGGACGGCCGACTGCAGGTTGCGGGCCCGTGAATAATAGCCGAGTCCTTCCCACATTTTCATCAGTTCTTCTTCCGGTGCGTAGGCAAGTTCCTTCATATCGGAAAAGCGCTCGGTGAACCGGGCATAGTAAGGAATGACCGTGTCGACCCGAGTCTGCTGGAGCATGACTTCCGAAATCCAGATATGGTACGGGTTCCGGGTACGCCGCCACGGCAGGTCCCGCTTCTCTGCGCGGTACCATCCGGTCAACGCACCCCGAAAATCTTCTTTCCAATTCAACGGCTTCACGTAAAGCCTCCTGTTCGTGGTATGCTACGATTACGGTGAACCATTCAAGGGTATATTATTGTGTAGATTCGGGATGCCGAAAAGGCACCCCGGACAGAAAGGGGGAAGCCGCAGTTGGACACAGGAACCCATATCGTCATGGGACTTGCGCTTTGCGGCCTGGCTCAGGCAGACCCTCTTGTGGCGGAACATGTTCCGACGGCGACTGCCGTCTATGCAGGACTCATGCTCGGCTCCCAAGCTCCGGATGTGGACACGGTCCTGAAGCTCAAAAACAACGCGGTCTACATCCGGAACCACCGTGGATTCACCCATTCGATCCCGATGGTTCTCGCCTGGCCGCTTATCATCTCGCTCCCCCTCGCGCTGATCGTGCCTCAGGCGGATCTGCTCCATCTCTGGCTCTGGACACAGCTTGCGGTCTTTCTGCATGTGTTTGTGGATATTTTCAACTCATACGGGACGCAGGCACTCCGGCCGTTTTCTAATCGGTGGGTGGCGCTTGGTGTCATCAACACCTTTGACCCGGTCATTTTCTTTGCACATATCGTGGCGCTGGCCGCCTGGTTTTTCGGGGCGGACCCCGTATTGACGATGCTGATGATGTATGCTTTGCTGGCGCTGTACTATGTCGTCAGGTTTTCCGTCCAGGCGGCCGTCCGCCGCGCCGTCCGGAGTACGATTCCGGATGCGGGCGATATCATCATCGCCCCGACGATGCGATTTTACCAGTGGCGCATCGCCGCCTGCTCAGATACCCACCACTACGTGGGCCGCGCGTACGGCCGCTCCATTACGATCCTCGACAAATTTCCGCGGCGGCCGATTCCTGACAACGAACTTGTCAGAACCGCTTTCAAAGACTCGAATTTCCGTGCGTTTGTTGCATTTTCCCCGATTTATCGCTGGGAAATCACCGACCTTGGAACGGTCTGCGAAGTGCGGCTGATTGATTTGCGCTACCGCAGCAAGGAGTTTTATCCGTTTGTCGCCGTTGCCCATATCGATGACCGGATGGAGATCCGCAATTCGTTCACAGGCTGGATCTTCAGCGAGGACAAACTAAGGAAAAAGCTGAGTTTCGCACACGAAGAGGGCTGAACATGCAAACCGCCGGGCCGCAATGGCCTGGCGGTTTTATCGTGTTCGGATTCAGTGCAGCGTCCCGTCTTCCCCAAGCAGTTCCCTGATCCTCGGGTTCGACGCGACGAATTCATCAAGCCGGTTCCCGTAGGCATCGATCCATCTCAGGACCAGCTGGGAGACCTGTTCCTCATCCATCATTCCGTAGCCTGCCTTGGCGTAGGAGGATTCGATGTCTGAAGCCATCAGCTCTACCCAGGTTTTCGCCCTGTTGGCGGACAGCTGATCGTTGCCTTCCATCAGGCGGATGGCCAGTTGTTCGGTCAGACCCGGTGACATCCGATCACTTCCCTTTCTTCAGGTTCTGGAGCATCGAGATCGGGAGTGCTTCCGTATGCAGCTCGCCGCCGAGGCGGTGGCCCCAGGCGAAGCGCCCCTTGAGATAGTCAACCCGGAAGAAGTTCCCTTCATCACCAAGTATCCGGTACACTTCCCCCGGCTCAATCTCTTTCGGGTCCATCATGTAAGCCTGCGCCATCAGCGCCTTCCGCTCATATACCGCAAATTCATTGACGATGCCGAGCTGCTCCGCTTTTCGTGCCTTTTCCTTCAGGCGGGCGATTTCCTGCCTGAGTTCGTGCTCGGTCATCTCGCTATAGTTTTTCTCATTCATCTTCCAACTTTTCCTCCTTCGCCTCGATGAACCGGCTGATCCGCTCCGGCGGGATCCCTTTCTGGTACATCGCCTGCTGCACCCGGCGCCGGAGTTCGTTGCCGCTGTGCTTTCTGCTGTATGTGCGCCAGGCCTTTTCGCCCGTCTTTTCCGTCAGCTCGTCCCATTCATCCTCTTCGGGCTCAAGTTCAGATTGGACCCGCTCGATGGCTGTGCTGATCACGTCGTAGGAATAGCCTTTGCGCATAAGCGAGTCCTGGATTTTCTGGCGGATCTGCTGCGGCGTCCTCCCGGAAGAACGTGCGGCGACTTTCCTTGCCAGTTCCTCCGCAAGCTCCAGCTGCTCATCTTCGGGAAAAGCCTCGAGGGCCTCTTCCTGGAGTTCCTTGCTGATCCCTTTTCTGGCCAGTTCCTGTTTGATCGCACCGGGTCCTTTTTTGGCTGTCCGCTTGCGTGTCTCGAGGAGCGCCTTGGAAAATGAGTCGTCATCCAGGAATTTCTGCTCCTTCAGTTTGCTGATCGCCTCAAGCGCGACGGCCTCGCCGAATCCTGCCGCCATCAGCTTCTCCTTGACCTCAAGTTCACTGCGCATGCGGAATCCAAGAAAATGGAGCGCCTTATTGTAAGCTTTTCGGATTTCATCGCCAAAGATAATCTCATCGATTTCCCAGTCGTCGAGCACTTTCCCTTTCATCAGTCCGAACTGGATCAGCACCTGTTCATCGGCGCTGAATGAGTATTTTCCATCAAGAAAAATATTATATCGTTCGGCATTGTTTTTCTGCGTTGATATCTTGGTGATTTCGGGCATTGCCGCACCCCCAATCTTCCTATCCATTATACCTGTTCGGACAGATTCCTTCATGCATGTTCCACTTTGCGGTCCCCGTCGGTCCGGAACACAAAAAACGCTGATCCCCTGAGGGGACCAGCACTCCTGTAAAAACTCCCGCCCGGGGAGCTGAATGTCCAGTCCCCCGCAGGATTAAACTCCTACCAATTCCGGTTCCTGCTGCCTGATTTCCGATGGCCGACTTGCCCCAAGCAGATCACATGGGCGCCCCATCGCATCTATCCGGCCGTCTTTCAACTTAATGATCCAGTCCGCCAAAGCAAAGGCATCATTCTCATCATGGGTAACGAAAATGGACGTGATATTGGCTTTTTTGAGAATATCCCGCAGCTCTTTCCGGATTTTCACTTGCAGCTCCGCGTCCAGATTGCTGAATGGCTCATCCAGCAGGATCAGATGGGGATTCGGGGCAATGGCCCTCGCGATTGCAACGCGTTGTTGTTGTCCCCCGCTGAGCTGATGAGGATAGCGATTTCCATAATCCTCGAGCTCCACCAGCTCCAGGACTTCTTGAATGCGTTTTTTCTTTTCTTCCTTCTTCAAGTGGGATAAGCCGAATTTTATATTATCCTGCACTGTCATATGGGGAAACAGTGCATAGTCTTGGAATACCATGCCGATCCCGCGTTTCTCGGGAGCCAAAAATACCTTGTCATCAAAAACCACGTTTTCCTGGATGCACAGAGAGCCTTTCGACGGTTTTTCAAGTCCGGCAAGCAGCCGCAGGATGGTGCTTTTTCCGCTGCCGCTTTTGCCCAAGATGGAGACGACTTCCCCTTTTCCTATCGTCAGTGAAAAATGATCGACAGCCGCCCGATTCGTATCTGGATAGGAGAAACAAAGATCTTGAATGGAGATATACATATCATTCCGGCTCCTTTTCGAGAAACTTATAAAAAACAACAATGGCAAGAGCGCTAATTCCTACTATGACTAAAGAAGCCTGTGAGGCTTCCATGATCTTCTCGTCACTTGCATATTGGAATGCTTTTGTCGAAAGCGTGTCGAAATTAAACGGCCGCAAAATAAGAGTCAGCGGAATCTCTTTTAAAACATCGATGAAAACTAAAATAAACCCGCTTACAATTGCACCCTTTAACATGGGGACATCAATTCTGAAGAAAGTCTTGGTAAGGCCGACACCCAGCAGTCTTGAAGCATCTCTGAAATCCGTTCCTATTTTGTCGTACCCGGACTCGATCGAATTATAGCCAATCGCAAAGAACCTGATAATGTAAGCTGATATCAGCATTGCCAAGCTTACGCTAAGCACAAGCGTATGGTCAACGCCCAACAACCGATACAGCGGAGCCAAAAAACCATCCAGTCCAATAAAGGCAGTCACGACAGCCACCGCAATTACGGCTCCCGGTATCGAATACCCGAGAATGGTGAGTTTGGGCAGCAATTTCGCGGCTTTGCCATGAACCAGGCGGCTGAAGTTGCCTACGATCAAAGCGAAGATGATGATCACTGTTGCACTGATTCCGGCTACAGTTACCGAATTCTTGACGTATATCAGAAATTCTTCAGTCGGAATCGTCCCGAAGGTCAGAATCGTCCAGTCGATCAACTGGACAACAGGAATCAGGAATCCAAGAGAAAGAATAAGCAGCCCGTAACCTGTAGCCATGAACGCTTTCCAACCCTTTAACCGGATGAGCGGCAAAGGCCGTACTTTGGTGGTCGAATAATTGTATTGCCGCCTGCCGCGCAATAATTTCTCGGCCATGAGGATGAAGATGACAAAGCCCATGAGTGAAGCGGCCAGCTTAATCGAGGTTTCAATATCCCCCAATCCGAACCAGGACTGAAAGATTCCGGTCGTGAATGTCTGGATGCCATAATACTTCACGACACCATAATCATTCAGCACTTCAAGCACAACCAGGCTTGAACCGCCGATGATTGCCACCCGGGAAATCGGGATGACGACTTGGAAAAAAATGTTCACCGGACCTTTGCCAAGCATGCGGGCACTCTCAATCAAAGAAGCGGATTGTTGGGATAAGAAAATCCGGGTGATCGAATACACATAAGGATACAGAAATAGTGTATAAATAAAAACCGCACCAGGAATGTTCATGATGTCGAAGTACGCGGGATTCAGGTCTTTGCCGAATCCATCCCTAAGGGTTGTCTGGATGACACCGGTGTAGTTGAAAATGCCATGATACGTATAGGCACCTATGAAGGGAGGGATGGATAAAGGAAGGACGAGAGCCCATTTCAAGAAATTCCTTAACGGAAATTGATATTGGGCAATCAGCCAGGCCAAGCTCAGACCGATTGCGATGGTCAGGAAACCGGTGGCACCGATGAGAATCAACGACGTTTTGATAAACGATCCCAAGACAAATTCTTTCATATGGGCCCAATTGTCATTGGATGGTGAAAAAATGCCGGACACAATCGTCAAGTTCGGCAAAAACAATAGAGCCATGATGATGACTGCAGATACTGTCCAGGCGTTTACATTAGACAGTTTTCTTTGCACGGTCCAACACCCCAGTTCCTCAACAAGAAATCCCTTGTTACGTTTTACTCGTAACAAGGGGCAATGATTACTTCCAGCCGACTTCGTTAAAAATCAGAATCGCTTTTGCATTATTGTCGCCCAAAACGGACAAAGGAATATCCTGCTCTTTGAACTCACCCCAGGATTTAAGTAATTCAGTTGGTTCAACAGAATCATTTACCGGATACTCATAGTTCGCTTCCGCGAATTGACCTTGAGCTTCAGGAGAAGACAAGAATTCCAGCAATTGAATAGCATTGTCCTTATTTTTCGCTGATTTTACGACACCTGCGCCGCTAACGTTGACATGTGTCCCGGTTGTCTCCTGGTTCGGGAAGAAGATGCCGAGGCTCTCCGCCACTTTAACTTCTTCCGGATCTTCAGAGTTCAGCATCTGGCCCAGATAGTAGGTGTTCATGATGGCAACATCGCCAATACCCGCTGCGATGGCCTTTGCCTGGTCCCGATCGCCGCCTTCCGGGTCCCGTGCAAAGTTGTCTACTAACCCGGCTGCCCAATCTTTGGCTTTTTCTTCACCATTGGTCTCAATGAAAGACGCCAGCAACGATTGATTATAAATGTTTTCCGAGCTTCGTATTAAAACCCGGCCTTTCCATTTGTCATCCGTCAATGCTTCATATGTGGACAACTCTTCGGGTTTGACTGTTTCTTTGTTGTAGACAATGACACGCGCACGCTTTGTTAAACCGTACCACATTTGATCATCATCTTGGAAGTTTTCCGGGACCTGCTCGTCCAACAGATCACTTGTTACAGATTGAAGTAATCCCTCATCTTTTGCGCGGAACAATCTGCCTGCATCTGCCGTCAGGAACACGTCAGCTTGGGAAGCATCGCCCTCACGTTTGATGCGCTCAAGCAACTCGTCAGCTTCGCCTTTGATCACGTTTACTTTAATGCCGGTGTTTTCTTCGAATTTCTTGTAAAGCTGGTCGTCCACATCATAATGACGGGCTGTGTATAGGTTTACTTCTTTACTTTCTTCGGCTTCCTTCGCCTGATTGTTTGGCTCGTCTTTAGTAGCGGTTTCATTCCCGCAGGCAGACAATACTGCCAAGGCGATTGTTAAAACCAATAACAGTGCTTTCTTCACGAAATTCTCTCCCTTGCATTTTTAATTGATAACGAATCTCATTTTCAATTATATGGACGGACCTGAGTGAAGTCAACAATTATTTAGAATCCATCCGGCCGGCTGGCCTGCAGCTTTTTTCAGCGCATCAATGCGGGTATACTGGTTGAAAATGGAGGGATGCTGACATGAGAGTGGCTATCGCCGGAGGAACGGGATTTCTCGGTTCCGTCCTCACAAGACTACTGGAAGAAAACGGACATGAGGCCATCATCCTGACGAGGCGGCCGATGACTTCCGGTGAGTTCCCGACGGTCGGTTACCTCACCGAAGGGGCCAGCCCCGAACAGGAACTCGGGAAAGTCGATGCATTCGTCAACCTGGCCGGCACTTCGATCAATGCCGGCAGATGGACAAAGCGCAGAAAACAGGACATCCTATCAAGCCGGATTGCGGCCACGGATGAAGTCGTCAGGATCATCAGCAAGATGGAAAAGAAACCGGAGGTACTCGTGAATGCAAGCGCCATCGGCCTTTATCCGACGTCCCCAACCGCCATCTACAATGAAGAGGGGCCATCCGGCAACGATTTTCTTGCCGATGTCGTGAAAACATGGGAGCACCATGCGGCAAAAGCCGGTAAAGACGGGATCCGGACCGTGTTCATGCGATTTGGTGTCATTCTCGGCAAAGAAGACGGCGCCCTTCCGCTCATCGCCTTGCCGTACCGGCTATACGCCGGCGGAACGGTCGGTTCCGGCCGCCAGTGGGTCAGCTGGATCCATGTGCTGGACGCCGCTCGCGCCATCCTATTTGCGATTGAAGACCAATCCCTCGCAGGACCCGTCAACGTTGTCGCACCGAATCCGCTCCGCATGAAAGAGTTCGGCAAGACGGTCGGCCGAGTGCTCGGCAGGCCGCATATTTTGCCGGTCCCCGCATTTGCGCTGAAAGCGATTCTCGGCGAGAAAAGCAAGCTAGTCCTGGAGGGCCAGCGGGTCGCTCCTTCAAAACTCGGCAGCCAAGGGTTCCGTTTTCTGTTTCCCGAGGCGGACGAGGCACTCGCGGATCTTTTAATAAGCGAATAATCCGCGGCCCGATGCGCAACCTAACGAAAAATGAAAGGTTGCGTTTTTATGTTCAGAAACCATCTTGCCGGACTCGGGCTGGCGGCGGTGCTGATCGCCGCGGGGCTGGTGATGAGCCCGTTCACGGCGGAGGCGGGCGAGTTTCACTGGGGCTTTAAAAAAGCGACAGACGGAGTCCCTCCTGATGCGGGTGCAGAGATGAATACCCTCCTTGAGAATAATGGTGCCCTCTACAAAGGTTCGCCCGACAAAAAGATCGTCTACCTGACGTTCGACAATGGTTACGAAGCCGGATACACCGAATCGATTCTCGATACATTAAAGAAAGAGGATATCTCCGCGACCTTCTTCTTGACAGGGCACTATCTGGAAAGTGCCGGTGATCTCGTCAATCGGATGGTCAAGGACGGACACACGATCGGTAACCACTCATACGGACATCCGAATATGGCTCAAATGTCCCCGGCTGAGATGGAAGCGGAGTGGAAAAAGTTTGATGACCGCCTGCGGGAAGTCGCCGGCGTCAAACGAACACATTATGCACGGCCTCCTGAAGGGATTTTCAACGAGCAGGTGCTCAAGACCGGCAACAAGCTCGGCTATCGCCACATCTTCTGGTCGGTGGCCTTTGTCGACTGGCACAGGGACCGGAAACTTGGCGGACAGTATGCTTATAATGAGCTGATCAAGCAACTTCATCCCGGCGCTGTCATCCTGATGCACACCGTCTCCCCTGACAACTCGGATGGGTTGCCGGACTTTATCCGCGATGCCAAAAAGCAGGGTTACACATTCGGCACGCTGGATGAACTGGTCGAAGAAGCCTTTCTGCCGGAACTGTAAGACGACGGAAAAACGGCAAGGACGTATGTGTCCTTGCCGTTTCTGATGGAGTTATTTTATGAAAGCCCTTCCCTCGGTTTCGTCTTCCCGAACAGGAAGATGGCGAAAAGCACGGCAACGAAAAGTGAAATGAATGTCAGGTAGTCCGTTCCGGATTCGACGATGACGCCGCCAAGTATCGGACCTGTCAGGCTCCCGATGCTGAAGAAGATTCCGCATAAGAGGTTGCCCATCGGAAGGAGCGGCTTCGGTGTGAGATCGGTCATGTACGCAATGCCGAGGGTGAACGTAGAGCCGATGAGCATGCCTGCCGTCATGACGGCAGCCAGCACGCCCCATTCACTGCTACCTGCAAGGCCGCCCCCGAAAAACGCGACCGTTCCGCCGATCAGCGCAAGAAGCAGCACATTGCGCCGGCCGATCCGGTCACTCAGCATGCCGAGCGGGATCTGGGACAGGATCGCCCCGACCGAGAAGGATGCGAGGATGATCGAGACCATACCGACAGCAGTATCCGTCCGAAGGGCATACACCGGGTAGATCGCGTTCAGCGATGACTCCAGGAAACCGTAGCCGAATGGGGGGATGAACGCGACCCACGCATACTTCATCGTCTCAAGCGCCCGTTTGTGGAACGCCATCACGGCTTCCTTTTCCTGAACCGTTTCCGGACGGTCATTGTCGAGGAAAAAGACGAGCGACCAGGCCGCCATGCAAAGCACACCGGACACGATGAATGGCAGGCCTTCGAAAATACCGATCAGCGGCACGAAAAGCGGGCCGACTGCAAACCCCGCGCTGAACATCAGCCCGTAGACGGCGATGTTGCGTCCGAGCCTTGCCTGGGGAGAAGTGCTCGTGATCCACGTCTGGGTGGCGAAATGGAGGGCATTGTCCCCCATGCCGATCACAAGCCGGAGGACAAACCAGAAGGTCACGCTTTTATAAAGGGGAAACAGGAAAAGCGCAAGGAACACGGCAAGCCCGCCCGCGATAATAACCGGCTTGTAGCCGAACCGCCGGAGCGGAGCTTCCATAAACGGGGAGATCAGCAATGTCCCGATGTAGAGGCCCGTTGCATTGAGGCCGTTGAGCGTGGAGGAAACGCCGTCCTGCTCGAAAATGACGGAAATCAGCGGCAGGAGCATGCCCTGCGAGAATCCGGATATGGATACGATGATGACGAGACTCCAGAATCTCGCCCTTTCCGATCTTTCTGCAGCCAATGGCAAACCTCCCGCGCCAGCATTCCATTCGAATCCGGCAGTTAAATCCTGTACAATTCTATCATAACGAGGAGGGATACCGATGAAGTTTTCCATGACTGAACACGGCTTTGAAACCGCTACCCAATACGGCACGCTGTCCATTTCATCCAATGACGAACACGGCTTCCGCCCCTACCAGCTGCTCGTCTCGGCGGTGGCGGTCTGCAGCGGCGGCGTCATGAAGAAAGTGCTCCAAAAAATGCGCATGCCTGCTGAAGACATCCAGATCGACGTGAAGGAAGTACATCGCAACCCCGACGTCGCAGACCGTGTCGAGCGCATCCATCTTCACTTCACGATCAAGGGAGCCGGGATCGATGAAGCCAAGATGCCCCGCATTATGGAGCTCACTGCAAAAAACTGCTCAATGGTCCAGTCCGTCAAAGACTCCATCGACATCCGGGAAACTTACGAAGTCATCCGCTGAAATCCCATGAATGCACACTAAGAAAGCCCAGTCCCTCCGGCGTTCCGGACGGCTGGGCTTCAGCTTCTATTGCACCTATTTAAATTGTCCATTTTTATCGTATCCAAGGGATGCGTGCTCCCGTGAAATGTCCGAATCCCCTCCTTCGCTTTCGTTCAGGATTTCAATTCCGACTTTTTCACCTTGGCCTCCCCTCTGCGTTTAAGTTAAGTTCATGTTATCACGTTATTAAACTTTTGTAAATATTCAATCTTGATTTTTTCCTTTTTTTTTGCGGGCATCCCCATTGAATCAGCGGGTAAAGGAAAGCGACACGCACATGTCCCCCGGGCATTGATTCCCGGAAGGATTCCATTTAAAATCAACAATAGGAATTGAGGTGTACTGATGAAACCGCATGAACACAAACAACAGGTGGACCTGCTCAAGGAGCGGCTCAATGATTTTCTTGAGACGCTTGATCATCTGGAGCCGGAAACGGCCGACTTGGAGGAAATCGACCGGCTGATCCTGATGATTGACGAGATTGATGCCAAAGTGGCACAGCTCAGGAACAGCGAAAACTGAACCCGGGCAAAAAACGTGCCGTCCCCATAATATGGTGGTAAAGTAAAGATATCAAATTCAGCATTGGCACGAGGCATAGAGTGAAAGCTGGTTTCCCGACCCGGGAAGCCGGCTTTTGTGCTATATGCGGAACTCTGATAACTACTCTCATTCTCAATACTAGGGGGGAATTGCATTGACCGTTGCCGATGGGCTTGCCGTCCAAGGAAAGCCGGAACGTTTTGCATGGCTGAATGGTGAGATGATTGCCGCCCTGGGGGCTGGTGCCCTGATTGTCACCGCTTATCTTGTTGGATCAGCCGGTTTTGGAAATGCGTCCGCCATCATTTACCTTCTCGCTTTTGTAATCGGCGGCTACGCCAAAGCGAAAGAAGGAATCACCGAAACGATCCGCAACAAAACGCTGAACGTGGAGATCCTGATGATCCTTGCCGCAATCGGGTCCGCCGCAATCGGCTATTGGACGGAGGGCGCCATTCTCATCTTCATCTTTGCTGTGAGCGGCGCACTTGAAACGTACTCGATGGAGAAGAGCCGGAAAGAGATTTCCGCCCTGCTCAACCTGAAGCCGGAGGAAGCCTGGCGGCTCAAAGAAGACGGATCGACCGAACGCGTCGCAGTCGCTGACATCCGGATCGGTGACTCAGTACTCGTCCGGCCCGGAGAACGCATTCCGGTCGATGGACAGATTTTGAGCGGCATCAGCTCCATAGACGAATCCGCCATCAGCGGGGAATCTTTGCCTCTTGAAAAAGGCCGGGACCAGGAAGTGTTTGCCGGAACCGTCAATCTTAGCGGTGCGCTGACTGTCCGGGTCAACAAACACAGCTCGGATACGCTTTTCCAGAAAATCATCGATCTGGTGGAAGAGGCACAAAGCCAGCGCTCCCCTTCCCAGCAGTTTATCGAGCGGTTCGAAAGCACCTACGTCTATGTGGTGCTTGGCATCGTCGTGCTGATGCTGTTCCTGCCCCATTACTTATTCGGCTGGGACTGGACGACGACAATCTACAGGGCGATGGTGCTTCTCGTTGTCGCGTCGCCCTGTGCATTGGTCGCTTCGATCATGCCCGCCACTTTGTCTGCGATTTCCAATGGGGCGCGCCATGGGGTTTTGTTTAAGGGCGGAAGTCATCTGGAAAGCTTGTCTTCCATCAAAGCCATTGCGTTTGATAAGACCGGCACCCTGACGGAAGGCCGTCCCGCTGTGACCGATCTGATCGTCAGAGACGGCCTGGACCGCAAGGAAACGCTCTCCTTGCTCGGCACGATTGAATCGCTCTCTTCCCATCCGCTCGCTGTGGCCATACAGGGGTTTGCGGAACAGGAAGGGGCCGGACTGCTGAAGGGGGTTGAAATCCGCGACGTGCCCGGTTCGGGTCTTGAAGCGGATTGGGAAGGGAACACCTACCGTGTCGGCAAGCCCGGATTCGTAGGCAAGGCCGAAGCCGCCGCATTTGCCGATGGTGCGCTGGAACGGCTCGGCAATGAAGGAAAAACAGTCGTCTTCCTGCGTGATGAAGACGGGATTCTGGCCCTGGCCGCACTAAAAGACACGCTGCGCCCGGAAGCTGCCGCAGCCCTGCGATCCCTGCATGCGCTCGGTATCCGCACGGTGATGCTGACAGGAGACAACGAACAGACTGCACAAGCGATTGCCAGAGAAGCAGGAATCGACGAATACACTGCGGAATGCCTGCCGGAAACGAAAGTTTCCAGGTTAAAAGAGCTCGAGAAGGAATACGGACCGGTCGCAATGATCGGCGACGGAATCAATGACGCCCCGGCCCTTGCCACCGCATCAGTCGGAATCGCGATGGGCGACGGCACGGGAGTGGCGCTGGAGACGGCGGACGTGGTCCTCATGAAAAACGATCTGAGGCGTCTGCCCTATGCACGCAGCCTATCCGCCAAGATGAACCGGATCGTCAAACAAAACGTGATTTTTTCGATTTCCGTAATCCTCATCCTCGTGCTGACCAATTTCCTTCAGGTGATTGACTTGCCTCTCGGTGTCCTGGGCCATGAAGGCAGCACCATCCTGGTGATCCTGAACGGTCTCCGGCTGCTGAAAAATGAAAACTGAACAAAAACAAGTCATTTGAAAAGCGGCGTTGCCGGGGTCATGCCCCGACAGCGCCGCTTTTGGCTTTCGCTTCCTTTTCTTCCCGTCTTTCCTGCATGACGGCGTTTACCTGCCCGCCGAGAATCAGAATGATGGCCGAGAAATACATCCAGATCATCAACACAATGATTCCTCCGATACTGCCATACGTGTTCGAGTAGTTCGCAAAGTTCCCGACATAGAACGAGAATGCCAAGGAGGCAAGAATCCACCCGACTGTCGCGAACACCGCCCCCGGAATCGCGTCTTTGATTTTCATCTTCACCGCCGGAATGAGCCAGTAGACCAGAGTGAATACGACAAAGATCAGAAGCGGCGGAATCGTCCAGCGGATGCTGTTCCAGACCGTCAGGAATTCTTCATCCAGACCCATATAAGAAAAGAGAGTCTTGCCGATCTGCTCGCCGAAAACCGGGAGCACAAGGGCCACCGCTACCACACCGATCAGCATGAGGGTAAACACAATCGACAAGACCCTTTTCATGATGAATGAGCGCTTCTCGTGTGAGAAATACGACTGGTTAAGCGCCCGGGTCAGGGCATTCATACCGTTGGAAGCCGACCAGACGGTACCGATGATACCGAGTGACAGCAGGCCGCCGCTCCGGTTGTTCAGCACCTCGCCAATTGTATTCTCAATGATGCTATACACATTCGTCGGGGCATACTCTTTTATAAAGTCGAACAATGCCGACTGGTCGATGTTCAGGTACGGCAATAGCGTCAGCAGGAAAATGAGGAGCGGAAACAGGGAAAGAAGAAAGAAGTAAGCAAGCTGTGAGCCCAAACCGACGACATCCACAAGCTTGATCCGCGTGATGAGTTCTTTGAAGAAGCCCTGGCGTGTCGTCACGTCGAAGCGCTCAAGATCGCCTTCTTTCACGTCCTCTACAAATCCCATCACTCTGTCTTTTAGGCTGTCGTCCCCGTTGCCCGGTTTTTCCGCATTCGTACTCAACTTCTTGCCATCCGTCATCTGTTGTCCGCCCCCTTCCCGTCCTTTAGTTTTTCATGTTATCCCGTGCTTCTCCGGCCACTTGGCCTTCGCGATAAGCCTCATCGGGTACGAATGCGCCTTTTGAATCGCCTCCGCCCATCGAGCCGCCATCGACCTGACCATCGGCATATGCCTCTTCCGGTACGAATGGCTGATCCGTGCCCGGATGGCCGCCTTTGATCGCTTCCGACGCCATCTGCTTGTAGTCGTCTTTCGCTTCCATGACCGCATCCTTCGAGTCGACGAATGCCGTCTTCGTTTCCTCCACCAGTGTCTTGACGGTTGGTGTGAGTTCCTTCAGTTCAGACGCCTTCGATTGAAGGTAGCGCTTGTCCGAATCAAACTGCTCGTAGAGAGCCTTCAGCTTGTCG
Organism: Bhargavaea beijingensis; assembly: GCF_900101985.1. Lineage (GTDB taxonomy): Bacteria > Bacillota > Bacilli > Bacillales_A > Planococcaceae > Bhargavaea > Bhargavaea beijingensis. The sequence continues at coordinate 140,427 of NZ_FNAR01000005.1, read as the reverse complement.
GACTTGTCCTGGATCTTCCATCGCAGAACGTCCGGGTTCTTCATGTAATACTTTGCATCCTCGCTGAGGCCCTTGGCGCGCCGCGACATTTCCGAGCGGGTCGTTTTATCAAACATGCTGACGACCGCTCCGGTAAGCGCACCGATTAAGACCATTTTGCCAAACTTGCTTCCTGCCATCAAAAATCCCTCCATTACTTTGATTGGACTATTTGCATACTCCATTATACCCTCAGCCCTACAGGCACAAACAAGGAGTCCGGATGCTCATTTTTAAAATTGGGTCTTGACGGGAGGGTGAAACTTTCGGAATATTAGTTCTAAGGTGATATAGAACAGTAGGTGATATTGAGGACACAAAGACTGAGTGAACATCGGGGAAACACCATCTAAGGAAAAAGGGGGAATTAAAATTGGAAGCTGTAGAGAACTTTTTAGGCACCCTCAGTGGTCTTGTCTGGGGCCCATGGCTGCTCGTCCTGCTTGTAGGTACCGGTGTTTTCCTCACCTTCAGGCTCGCATTTATTCAAGTACGGTTACTGCCCTATTCTCTGAAACAGGTATTTTCCCGCAAGCATGATAAAAAAGCTGAAGGTGATATATCACAATTCCAGGCACTGATGACCGCCATGGCTGCGACCGTCGGGGTCGGCAACATCGTCGGTGTGGCAACCGCCGTTGTCCTCGGCGGACCGGGGGCGGTCTTCTGGATGTGGCTCGCCGGATTTTTCGGCATGGCCACCAAGTATGGTGAAGCCATCCTGGCCGTCAAATACCGGACCAAAGATGCCAACGGCCAGATGGCCGGCGGGCCGATGTATTATCTGGAACATGGCCTGAAGGCCCGCTGGCTTGGAGTCAGCTTTGCCTTGTTCGGCACTCTTGCCGCATTCGGCATCGGGAATGGAACCCAGTCCAAGGCAGTTGCCGACGCCATGAACATGAACTTCAATACACCTTATTGGGTTACGGGTCTCGTTCTGATGATTGTTGCGGCTCTCGTCATCATCGGAGGAATCAAGTCGATCGGCCGTGTCGCTGCTTTCTTCGTTCCGATCATGGCCCTCTTCTACTTTATCGCAGGTGCCATTGTCATGATCACGAATTTCGAACTTGTTCCTGCTGCCTTTGCAACCATCTTCTCGCATGCATTCGGCGCTTCGTCCATTGCGGGCGGTGCGGTCGGTGCGGCCATCCGTTTCGGGATTGCACGCGGTCTCTTCTCCAACGAAGCCGGCCTCGGCTCGGCACCTATCGCGGCTGCGGCAGCCCGTACTGACATGCCCGGCCGCCAGGCGCTCATTTCGATGACACAGGTGTTATTCGATACCCTGATCATCTGCTCGATTACAGGCGTCACCATTGTCATGTCCGGTGCGTGGCAAGAAGAAGGAGCCGAAGCGGGCACGCTCACCGCGATGGCGTTCGGCACCTTCTTCGGAGACGCAGGCCAATATATTGTCGGGCTCGGCATCGTGTTCTTCGCCGCCTCCACCATCTTCGGTTGGGCTTATTACGGAGAAAAGTGCTTCCAGTACCTTTTTCCGAACCCGAAACTTCTCAAGTTCTACCGTTTGGTATTCGTCGTTGTCGTCTACTTCGGTGCCACTGCCACGCTTGATGTGGTCTGGCTCTTCTCCGATGTCATGAACGGCCTCATGGCCATCCCGAACCTGATCGGCCTCCTCGGCCTGTCCGGTGTCATCGTGGCCGAGACGAAGCGCTTCCAGAACAAGATCAAGGAAGAAAAAGCTGCGGAATCGGCAGCCGTCCCTGCAGTCAACACTTCCAACGATTGATGTTAGTGCCCAAACAGCCCCGGATCCATCCTTCCGGCGGCTGTTTGACTTTGCATTCTATTAGTGTGAGAATGATGGCAATCCGATGAAAGGCAGGAACACCCACTATGGACCTTACCCATCCCTCCGCGGAAAACGTAGAGCATATGATCAGCGCCATCAAGGATAAACTCCGCATGGTCAATGTCGATGCAATGAAGTCCGAGCACTTCAACACATCCGATTACGAGGATCTGCGCGATATTTACGACATGGTCATGAAGCGCAGCAATTTTAGCCCGAGCGAAATGCAGGCAATCGCAGCCGAACTCGGCAGCCTTCGCAAATAAGCTGCTTTATCCCCCGTTCTGCTTTGGCAGCCGGGGGATTTTCCGTTGCCGGCCATGCCTCGCTATTGGTAGACTATTGTTAGAACAGAAAGGGGATTTGGACAATGGGGACTTTTGAAGAAAGTGTCTCAAAGTACGCGGAATTGGCAGTGAAAGTCGGCGTCAATATCCAGCCGGGACAGCCTCTTTATATCGGCGCTTCGACTGAGTCAGCGGAATTCGTACGGCTTGTGACGAAAAAGGCGTATGAGGCCGGTGCGCGGCATGTCTTCGTTGACTGGCAGGACGATGAAATTTCCCGTCTCCGCTACGAAATGGCACCGGAAGATTCCTTCAGTGACTTCCCGGGATGGATTCCGAAGATGCGTGAAGAACTGGTCGGTATGAATGCCGCATTTATGAATATCGTGTCGCAAAGCCCCGACTTGCTGAAAGGGATCGATCCGATGCGGATTGCAAACTTCCAGAAAGCGGCCGGCCGGGCTCTGGAATCTTACCGGCAGGCCATCCAGTCCGACAAGGTAAGCTGGACGGTCATCGCGGCACCGTCAAAGGCATGGGCCGCAAAGGTGTTTTCCGACCTTCCTGAAGAGGATCAGGTCCCTGCCCTATGGGATGCCATCTTCAAGGCTGTCCGTGCAGACGTTGAAGACCCGGTGGCCGCATGGAAAAAGCACGATGAGACACTCCACGAAAAAGCAGACCACCTGAACAAGAAAAAATACGCGAAGCTTCACTACACGGCTCCGGGAACCGATTTGACCATCGGCCTGCCGGCTGGCCATATCTGGGCCGGCGCCGGCAGCGTCAACGCCCAGGGGGCAACGTTCATGGCCAACATGCCGACGGAGGAAGTGTTCACCGTTCCCCATAAGGACCGGATTGACGGCTATGTCTCAAGCACGAAACCGCTCAGTTATGGCGGAAACATCATCGACCATTTCAAGATCACGTTCAAGGACGGACGAATCACGGAAGTTGAAGCGGAACAGGGCGAAGACGTCCTGAACCATCTCATCGAGACCGATGAAGGGGCCAGGTCCCTGGGCGAAGTGGCGCTCGTCCCCCACTCTTCCCCAATTTCGACGTCCGGCCTGCTTTTCTATAATACGCTGTTTGACGAAAACGCCTCGAACCACCTTGCGATCGGAAGCGCCTATGCGTTCTGTATCGAAGGCGGAAAGGAAATGGACAGCGAAGAGTTGCAGAGGCACGGACTTAACCAAAGCATCACTCATGTCGATTTCATGATCGGCTCCGACAAAATGGACATCGACGGCATCCTTGAAGACGGTACGGCAGAACCTATTCTCCGTGGCGGCGAGTGGGCGTTCTGACTCCGGTTTTCAACCTGCTGCTTTCGACACGCCGGACGCAGCAGGTTCATATTTGTCACATTTCCGCCTGATTCCAGCAATGACCTATTAAAAACAGGCTTATTCTGTAGTATAATGAGCTATAGAGATAGATAGGACTACGCTTTAGAGAGGAGCATTTTGCTATGTGGCTGATGTTTACAACCGTTTTCGGTTTTATGGTGCTCATGCTTTTCGGCATGATGATCATGATGCACTTCCTTAAGAAGACCATGATCGCGGAAGACTCGACGACCATCGACGAAAAACCAGAAACACACTACACCCTCGACTCATAAAAGAATTGCCGGTTAGCGGCAGTTCTTTTTTTATTTCAGATGAAATTTCCCTTACAATCTGATTTCAACGGATGATGATTTCTGTAACATTTTACTCTTATCGTTTTAGCAAAGTTCCACTTTCAGGATGGGAGTGGAACCAAAGACCTAAAAGTCTTTGTCACATTCCAATAACTACTAATTTGCGGACCATCTATTTTCCACTATACTTATCATCAGCAGACAGTACCGTCACCGGGAGGCAATTTAAATGTGGAATTCTACTGATATCGGCATCGATCTTGGCACAGCCAATTTACTCATCTATACAAACTCCAAAGAAATCGTTTTTGATGAACCATCTGTCGTCGCCGTTGATCCGGCAGGACGGCTGATTGCCATCGGCAACGAAGCTAAAGCGATGCTCGGGAAAACACCCGAGCAGATTACCGCTATCCGTCCGCTCCGTGATGGCGTCATTGCGGACTACGACATGACAGCGGAACTGCTTAAATCCGCGATGGCCAAGGCGTCCAAGAAACTTGGGCAAGCCCTCCGAAAGCCCCGCGTAGTCGTATCAATCCCGTGCGGCGCAACATCCGTAGAACAGCGTGCCATCGTGGACGCCGTCAAATCCGGCGGCGCAAAAGAAGTCCACCTGATTGAAGAACCGGTCGCTGCGGCTATCGGGGCGGAACTTCCGGTGAGCGAACCGATTGCAAACGTCATCGTCGATATCGGCGGCGGCACAACCGAAGTGGCCATCATCTCGTTCGGTGGGGTCGTTTCTTCTAACAGCGTGAAATTCGCAGGCGACAAGATGGACGAGGAAATCATCCATCACCTCCGGAAACGCCATAATCTCATCATCGGCGAGCAGACAGCGGAAGCCATCAAGAAAGAAATCGGCTTCGCCCCGATCGCCCACGAAGCGAAAACAATGGACATCCGGGGCCGCGACGTCGTCACCGGCCTGCCGAAGACGATCATGCTCCACTCCCGCGATATCCAGCAATGCCTGAAAGAAGGCATGGAAACGATTCTTGAAGCCATCCGCACGACGCTAGAACAATGTCCGGCTGAACTGTCGGGCGACATCGTCGACCAGGGCATTGTCCTCACAGGGGGCGGCGCCCTCATGAACGGCATGCAGGACTGGCTATCGCAAGTGATCTCCGTACCGGTCCATACCTCCCCTGAACCGATGAAGGCAGTGGTGTTTGGCACCGGAAAAGCACTTGGAACGATTAAAACGATGCGTAAAGTGGCTAACTGACCCGGTACCCTTGCCTGTAAGTCCGATTCGGGGGCGCTAAGTACGGATCGGCGACTGTAAGTACGAACCGCCAGCGCTAAGTCCAAATTCCGCCTGATGGCCCCCTGCCCGCACGAGTGGTTACCCCGTACATACGAGTTGTTACCTGGCGCATCCGGGAGATGCCCCAGCCCCAAGCTCCGGCTTTCCAACAATCGGACCTCCGCTGCAAAAGAACCCTTTCGCACGAAAACAGGACCTTGTTCCGGCTTATGGCCGGAACAAGGTCCTTAGTTTTGCAATGGGTTTCCGCAAAGCGGCCTTACCCTTTCAATGGCTGTCCTCAAGTATCGCGTAGAGGTAGTGATCTTCCCATACCCCGTTGATAAAGAGAAGCTGGCGCAGGAGGCCTTCCCGCTCCATGCCGGCTTTTTCGAGCACGCGGACCGATGCCTGGTTTCTCGGCGACACATAGGCCTCGATCCGGTGCATCCCGGCTCGTTCGAATCCGAACCTCAGCACAAGTTTCAGCGCCTCGGTTGCGATGCCGCGTCCCGCTTCCCCCTGGTCGACCGAGTAACCGACAAAAGCGCTCAGAAACGGCAGGCGCTTCAGCCCGTAAAGGGAAATGTGGCCGATCAGCCGTCCGTCTTCCGCCCGGAAAATGCCGAAGCTGTACTCCCTCTTTTCCCTGAGCTGCTGGAGCGACTCGCGGATTTTCTCCCGCTGGACACCTACTGTGTAATACGAACTGTCGTGCCGCGGCTCATACACCGACCAGTAGTGCTTGTTCCTGGATACAAGGTTTGTCATGGCAAGTGCATCGTCGTCGGTAAGGACGCGCAATACGATCTTCTCGCCTTTCAACGTAATCAAGGCCGATCACCCTTCATCGGATGTCAGGCTGAGAAATTCTTCCACGTCCCGGATGCAGAGCCGGACACCTTTTTCCCAGAATTCCTGCTTCGTGATGTCTTCACCGAGATGTTTCATCGCCAACTCCTCTGTCGTCATGACAGCGGTGTCGCGCAGGAGCGCCATGTACTTTTCTTCAAACGACTTCCCTTCCTCAAGCGCCTTTGCATAAATGCTGAGGGAGAACAGATAGCCGAACGTGTACGGGAAGTTGTAGAACGGAACGTCTGTAATGTAGAAGTGCAGCTTGGATGCCCAGAAGTGCGGGTGCGTCTCTCCGAGTGCACCTGCGTATGCCTCGCGCTGCGCTTCTGCCATCAGCTCGTTCAGGCGGTCAGACGAGACCACTCCCTTTTTCCGCTCTTCATAGAATCGCGTCTCAAACAGGAAGCGCGCATGGATGTTCATGAAGAAGGAAACACTTCGCTGAGCCTTGTCTTCAAGCAGAGCCATCTTTTCTTCCCTGGACTGCGCTTCCTTAACCGCCGCGTCCGCCACGATCATCTCTGCAAAAGTCGAAGCGGTCTCTGCCACATTCATCGCGTATTGCCTGTTCAGCTGGTGGACCGGCCGGAGCGCGTACGAATGGAAAGCGTGGCCGAGCTCATGTGCGAGCGTGGCCACGTTCGACATCGAGCCGCTGTACGTCATGAAAATGCGGGACTCCTCGGACAGCGGCATGCCTGTGCAGAACCCGCCCGGCCGCTTGTTCGGACGGTCTTCCGCCTCGACCCAGCCGTTTTCCAACGCCATGCGTGCAAACGATTCAAGTTCCGGGCCGAACTTTCCGAATTGGTTCAGGATGAATTCCGCGCCTTCCTGGTAATCCAGTTTCGAAGTCGATTCGGAAACCGGTGCGGAAAAGTCATACCAGTCAAGCTGCTCTTTGCCGAGCAGGGCGGCCTTGCGCTTCAGGTATTCGGCAAACGGCTGCTTATTTGAAGAAATGGCGCCCCACATCGCATCAAGCGTCTCCTGCTTCATCCGGTTGTACTCGAGCGGTTCCTGCAGGACTTCGTCCCAGCCCCTCTTCTCATACACCTGAAGCCGGAAGCCTGCCAGAGAGTTGAGTGCCTTCGCGAAAAACTCCTCTTTCTCTGCCCATGCCGCCTCGAGCTTTTCAAATGCTTCTTTTCGGACAGCGGGATCGGGATGTGTGCCAAGGTTGTTCGCCTGACCGACAGAGAGCACCTTTTCTTCTCCATCCACCTTGACTGTCACCTGCATGTCTCCGACAAGCAGGTCGTACAGCTCGCCCCAGCCGTGGTAGCCGTCGACGGACAGCGCCGTAATGATCGCTTCCTGCTCTTCCGGGAGCTTCGCTGCGGCTTTTTTGCGCCATTCATTCAGAATAAACGAAAACTCCTCTAATTCACCGGAGGCCAGCAGCTCTTCCCAGACCTTCTCATCGGTCTCCGACAACTTCTGCTGGAACATCATGAACGCGGTCTGGAACTTTGCGCCCAGTGCGGACGATTCCCCTTGCAGGAGATGCGCCTTTTTGTCTGTCGTGTCCTGGGCCAGGAAACAGCCGATGACGGCGCCCGATTCTCTCATATGGGCAGAGGTGTTTTTTGTTTGTTCAATCAGAGCTGCGACTTTCTCTGCGGCGCCCGCGGCTTCCGGCGTGCGGAAATCCCCGACCGCTTCCGTATAAGCCAGGACTTTTTTCTCGCCTTCCTCAAGATGGGCACGGAGTTCTTCAGATTCGCTGCCGCCCCTGAAAAAGATCTCCAGGTCCCAGGTGACCGGATACGTAGTGGTTGACATCCCAATTCCCCCTGACTATTTGCCAATTTTCCAACAACAATTCCCTTACAATTATAACACGGTTGTTCGGAAGGCGAAACTTGCCAACTGGCAAAAAAGCGTCACACTTTCCGCCGTTAACACCGGAAAACCCATGTATACTATTACGGGTAGGAGGTGAAGAAGATTGATCCGAAAACTGTTGATGGGGATCGCCCTGCTGGCGGCGGTCGGCTTCCATGCCTCGGCGACATTCACGCCGGCATTCGGGCGGCCCGCCGGGGAGATTGCTGCGCGGCTTCCGGTCGTCTTCATGCCGTCGGTTTACGCATCGCTGATTTTGCTTTTCCTCGTCCCGATTCTGGGACTGTATTCCATACGGGGCGGCGGGCCTGCAGAGCGCCCGGCAACCGCCAATCTGCGAACCGCTTTTTTCATCGCCGCCTCCATCTTCCATATCATCGAACTTATCGCTTGGCAGGAGGAACGCTTTTTCCTGTTCGTCGCGTCGGATGTCGCCATGCTGGCCGTACTGGCCGCCCTCTACTTCACTTATCCGAAAACGGAGAATCGCCTTTCCGGACGGATTCCCGTATCCGGGATTTTCTCCTATTTCTTCTTCAGCCTCCTGGTCGGGATTCACTATACGCTTGAAGAAAATGAATGGGGCGGGCTTGGCCTGAGCGATGCGCTCTGGGCAATTATCACATTGACATTCGCCGCAGCCGTTGCGCTTCATTTCCTTTATCATCATAAGGACGATGTGTTTGCGGGTGTCTTTGCCTGGATGTCTCTCATGGTCGCTGTCAGAAACGGGCTGGACGAACCTCTTGTTTCCGCAGCTTCCCTCTTCCTTGCGGGCGCTGTGATTGCCTGGATGATCATCAGCAAAAAACAAAGCAAACATTTACCGCGAACGGCGGAAGATTGATCATTCATTGTATGCAAAACGGACCCGGGATTTTTCCCGGGTCCGTTTTTCACTTTTCGCTGATGTCCGTGATCAGCAGCGGGCCGTCCGCCGTGACGATGACGGTGTGCTCGATCTGGGCAACAAGCGACTTGTCCGGCGTGATGAACGCCCAGCCGTCGCCGCCTTCGATGATGTGCTCCGCTTTTTGGGAGATGAACGGCTCGACTGCGAGGACCATGCCTTCTTTTAGAAGAGTGGTGTCCCAGCGGTCATAGTAGTTCAGCACGTGGCTCGGCTCTTCGTGCAGGGAACGGCCGACACCGTGGCCCGTCAGGTTTTTGATGACATGGAGGCCGTTGTCGCTCGCTTCCCGGCTGACCGCCTTGCCGAGCTGGTTCAGCCGGCCGCCAGGCCTCACTTTTTCCATCGCCTTGTCAAAAGCGGACTTCGCGACGTCGATCAGCTTCTGCTTGTCTTCATCCGGCTCACCGGCAACGATCGAGATGCCGGTATCGGCAAAGTAACCGTTGTACGACCCCGACACATCGATGTTGACCATGTCGCCGTCTTTGATCACATGATTGTCCGGAATGCCGTGAGCCACCACTTCATTGACGCTGATGCATGTGAAGCCGGGGAAATCATACTCGCCCTTGGGACCGGAGATGGCCCCCTTTTCCTCGAACATCCGGCCGGCCATGTCATCCAGCTGTTTGGTCGTGACGCCGGGTTTTGCGGCGTCTTTCAGCGCATCGCGGATTTCCGCACAGATGCGCCCGATTTTCTTGAGATTCTCGAAGTCTTCGGTCGTCTTCGCGATCATTCGATTCAGCACTTCCTTCTGTGGATTCAAGTTCAACTATACCACAGACCGGACCGGCGCCAAACAGTCACGTTCTCAGTGCACGGATCCCCGCCGCCGCGCACCAGACAAACGCCACCCCCTGGAACGCCGCATACAAAAGGGACAGCACGGCCACCGTTCCCGCATGCCCGAAGGACGGCGCCATGCCGGTGAAAGCCGCTTCCCTCACTTCGTTCGCAGCGATGAAAGTGGTGACTAGAAGGGCCGCGAGCGGCATGGCAGGAAGGAGCTGGATGACAAGCGCCCGCTTTGCGTGGCGACGGACAAGCCTGTCCCCCGATGCAAAAAGCAGGACAAGCGGGAACAGGACAGGAGCGAACAGAATGCTGAAATAGTTGAATGACGCAATGAGGCGCGGGTTGTCTATGAGGATGCCCTCCTTCCGGTTTGTGGCACAGCTGTTTCCATCGTATGCAGGGCTTGCTTGAAAACAGCGGGCGGGTAGTCTACACTGGAAGTGCCATTCTGAATAGTTGAACCACAAGGGGAGCCGCGATTGCGGCTGAGAGTGGGCGGTTGGCGCCCAGACCCTTTGAACCTGCAAGGTCATGCTTGCGCAGGGATGTGGATGGAAAACGATGCCCGAAGGCGTCCGGCTCTGTCCCGGATGCTTTTTTTATTGGCCATCCCCATCTTGCGACATTACTAAAATGGGGGAGAATCTTCCGATGCAACGCAACAAACGCCTGCAATTTCTGATTGAAGTCGCGATTTTTTCCGCGATCGGCTTTGTCCTTGACCAGATCTCCATCAAACTTTGGTTCCAGGGCGGTTCCATCAGCCTCACGATGGTGCCGATCGTCCTGATGGCCTTTCGCTGGGGGCTCGGCGGAGGCCTGCTCACCGGCCTGATCCTCGGCATTCTCCAAACATTTGCCGGCGCCTACATCATCCATCCGGTGCAGGGCTTCCTGGATTACATTGCGGCATTTGTCGTGATCGGCGCGGCCGCTTTGCTGCGGCCCATGGTGCTGCGCGGCGCCGACTCCGGCGATAAGGTCCGGATGGTGACCGGGATAGTGATCGGCACAGTGATCGGCGGCCTGCTCCGCTACATCATGCACGTCTTATCGGGCGTCGTATTCTTCGGCGCCGCGGCGCTTGATGCGGGCGACAACGTCTGGTGGTATTCGATTGTCTACAACGCCGGCTACATGATTCCGTCGATCATCCTGACAGCCGCCGCATGCGCCCTTTTGTTCAGCACCGCACCGCGTCTGCTGAAGCGCTAAGACCAGTTTGCCCGCCTGCCGGTTGGAATAAACCGGAATTCAATTGGACAGACGTACCCCCGCCGGGAACGGCGGGGGTTTAGTATTTATGGAGCGCGCTTTTTCTCGTATATCGCGACGTCCCTATATAAAAACCCCTCCGGCATTCGGAGGGGTTAAAGTAGATGGCATGGATGCCCTGAAATTGTTCATCAATGGCCATTCGGAACGGGAGTTCGTCGCCGGCATCTGCACTGCGCCCGTCCGCCTGCTTCATCCGCCGGTTCATTTCCCCGAAAGAGACCGGGTTCGCCGGCGGTACTTCCCATGGCTGGATGGACAGCCGGTACGGCGAGTGTTCAAAGAAGGCGTTCGCCATCCGGCGGTAGCCTTCCAGTGACGGATGAACGTCCGACGGGTTCGGCAGCAACCGGCTGTCTTCCGCGGCAAATGCTTTCTTGACCGGCACGAAGACGGCGCCCGCAGATTCAGCTTCCTGCTTCAGGATGGCATTGAGCCTGCCCAGTTCTTTGCGGAGACCCGGCTTCATCTGTTCACGTGCATGGGGGTACGGGAAATAATAGCCCATGATATAAATTTTTGCCCGGGGCGCCCGCTCCGCCAGCTCATCCAGGATGGCAGACACATTCTTCCTGACTCCGTCCAGCGCATAATCAGCCGGTATCCGGTCGTAGGCGAGCGTGCCGGACCCGGGATCGTAGCGCACGAGGCCGAGCAAGTCATTGGCACCCGCGGAAACGGTGATCAGTGTGGCCCTTTCCAGAACAGGCCGAGCTTCATCAGACCGGACCCGCTCCAGCACCTGGCCGCTCGTGAATCCCGGATAGCTGAGGTCCTTCGAGTAAAAGGCGAGCCCCGCATGGCGGCGCAATTTCATCGCGATCATGTCCGCGTAGCCGAGGTCGATTGCGCGGTCCGGTGTCTGCCCGGCGGCAAGCGAATCGCCGAGCGCGACATAAGCGGCCGGAGCGGCCGCCTGGGCGGGACCAGGCTGCGGGAATAGCAACAACAGCGTGCCGACAAGGAGAACCAGCTGCCTCATCGCCGTTTGCCGCCCTTGTTCCCTTCCTTTCTCTGTCCGCTGCGCCGGACTTTTTCGGCATTGGCAGCGGGCTTTCCGGCACCCGCTGCCTGTACGGTCTTGGATGAGCCTTCCAGTAGGCCCCCCTTATGCCAGACTTTCTGGACCGGTTTGCCCGGCAGCGCCCGTGTCAGCTTCCGGTATGTCTTTTCGTCCGGATAGGATACAAACGACAGTACTTCCCCGTCCGCGCCTGCTCGGCCAGTCCTGCCCGAGCGGTGCGTGTACTGCTCTTCCGTGCGTGGCACGTCAATATGGATCACATGCGTGAGACCGGTGATGTCAAGACCGCGAGCAGCAAGGTCAGTCGCGATGAGGATGCGCACCGTGCCGTCCCGGAATCCGTCAAGCGCCTGCTTGCGTTCCATTTTGTTCATGCCGGAGTGAAGGACCGCAACCGGCGCGTCCTGGAATTTCAGCTTCGACTCCTTCATGAGCAGCTGATCTGTGTTATTGATGAAAGCCAGCCCCCGCAAGCCTTTCACATGGGAAAGCCTGCGGATCAGGTCCGTTTTGTCGCGTTCGTCGACCTTGATAAACGAATGAGTGACTTTGCCCTGCTTCGGAAGCTCTTCGGCAGTCACTTTCAGCTGGAGCGGATCATCCATGAACCGCTCCGCAACAAGTCGGATTTCATCTGTGATCGTAGCCGAGACGACAGCGACCTGGCAGTCGGATGCCGCGGCCGCGACCAGAGATTTGACGTCGGTCCGATGGTCACGTCCGAGAAGCTGGTCACCTTCATCCAGGACGATGTGGCGGATATCGTGCATTTTCAGCTTGCGGTCATTGGCGAGTTCCCATACACGCCCCGGCGTTCCGACGACAATGGTCGGCTTCTTTTTCAGCTTCTCGATCTGGCGCTGTTTGTTGGCGCCACCGATCAGTTGCGTGACCGTGACATCGGTGCCTTCCGTCCATTCGCGGAACACGTCGACGATTTGCATGCAGAGTTCCTGGGAAGGCGCCATCACAAGCGCTTCGGTTTTCTTTGATGTTCCGTCAACGAGCGTCAGCAGCGGGATCACATAGGCAAGTGTCTTGCCCGATCCGGTCGGTGATTCCGCCACGATGTCCCGTCCGTCGATCATCGCAGGAACCATCTTGGACTGGATCGGCATCTCTTCTTCAAATGTCCATTTTTCCCGGAACTGCGGTTCCAGCCGTTCAATCCAACTCATCTTCCATTCCCCGTTTCAATCCTTGATGGCTTTATTTTAGCACAGCCGGTGTGCCCCGTCTTTTTAGGGCTGTTCACTTAAACAGGATGTATAAGGGAAGTGCCTCTGACCTTGGGCCGGACAGCGGAAGCCCGGATGGAATCCTGCAGTCTCTGATCCATACAAAAGGGACTTCACTCCGGAAGCCCCTTTTACAATGATTCTTCACTTTGTTCATTCATTCGGCGGTTTGATCCGTCCCTGTTCACGCTGTTCGAAGGCGTAGGCAAATCCGATCAGGAGCGGTTCTGCGAATGCACGGCCATAGAAGGCGATGCCGAACGGTTCGCCTTCCTCCGTCTTCCCGGCCGGGACCGCGACACCGGGGTAGCCGGCTGCGGCGTTGAAGCTGAGCCCGTGTGACTTCGGGAAGACGATGGCGCTGATGTCATGTTCACGGAATGCCCGTTCCAGTGCCACCTCTGATGACAGATGCCGGTTCCGCTCAAGGGCCTCCAGATAGGCCCGCTCCGTCAATGTCCCCGAAGTCCGGTCCGACTGTTCCAGCATGTTCTGGCCGTACTTCAGCGTTTCCTCAGGATGCCCGCTGTTGAACTCGATCACGTCGGACAGGGTTCGGATCGGGTTGCTTGCGGGTGTTTTGCCGAGGTAGGCGTTCACGGCAGCCTTGAATTCGTGCATGAGCACATCGTAACCCAGGTCATCTTCCATGACACCGAGGTCGATGTCCTCGATGATTTCCGCGCCGCATGCTTTCAATACCTCCAGCTTCTGGTCAAACAAGTCCTGGATCTCACTGTCGGCTTCGTTTTCAAAAATATTGCGGGCGACACCGATCCGTGTGCCCTTTAGCGCCTCGGGATCAAGACAGGCTTCCCAGTCACGTCCCTCCCACACGCTGCTCAGGGAAGTGACGGGGTCTGCCGGATCCTCACCGATCATTTCGCGGAATACAAGCAGCGCGTCTTCCACGGTCCGTGCAAGCGGTCCGGCAATGTCTTGCGTGATGGAAAGGGGAATGAGCCCGTTCCGGCTGACGGCCCCGACAGTCGGCTTGATGCCGACAAGGCTGTTTTGGACGGCCGGCTCGATGATGGACCCGGTCGTTTCGGTTCCGACCGATGCCGCCGCCAGATTTGCCGCGACCGCCACTGCCGAGCCTGAGCTTGAGCCCCCGCAGTCAAACTGGCCGTATGGGTTTTTGACCTGTCCGCCCCTTGAACTGTAGCCGTTCGTCATTTTGTCGGACATGAAGTTGGCCCATTCGGTCATGTTCGTTTTGCCGAGAATGACCGCCCCCGCTTCCCTCAGCTTCTTGACGAGGAAAGCATCTTCCGCGGCATAATGGCCTGCCAGGGCAAGCGACCCGCAGCTGGTGTGCATCTTGTCCCCGGTGTCCATGTTGTCCTTTAGCAGGACCGGGACGCCGTGCAGCGGCGAACGGGCGCCTTTCACATGGCGCTCGTAGTCCAGCTGCTTGGCGATCTGGAGTGCGTCGGGGTTCACTTCGAGGACGGCATTGACATTTTGGCCATATTCCGAGATCCGGGACAGATACATGATTGTCAGTTCCTCGGCCGTGACTTCCCCCTTCTCCATCTTTTCCTGCATCTCCCGGATACTTGCCTCATCCAGCCATTCGTCCCGGATGCGTTCCAGTCGTTCGTTGTGCATCCTCATCCCTCCATAACAAAAGCCGGCCGGCTGATGGCCGTCCGGCAACGATTACTGTTCCTGCAGTTCGGTATATTGTTTCAGCAATGTATAAATCGGCAGCTCATACAGTTGCTTGCCGTCAATCTTGAAAATCCCTTCATCCACCAGCTTATCGATGATGGACTGCTTTTTCTCATCCATCGGACTTTCTTGCAATTCTCTCATGGTGCATTCTTCTCCTTGCTCATGATGTTACCGACTTCATATTTCCCCGATTGGACGAAAATGAAACCGGTTTTGTTCCATCGGTTAAAGGAAGAAGAACCCGATGCCCATGATCAGATAGGCGGCAAGCAGGGTCAGCCCCTCGAACCAGTTTGACTCCCCGTCCAGCGTGATGACGATTGTAAGAAGTGCCGCCGTGATCATTGCGACCAATTCAGCAATCGTGAACACCAGCGGCATCTGCACCGGCATCATCAGGGAAACGAGGACAAGCGCAGGCGCGACAAACATCGCGACCTGAAGGGTCGATCCGATGGCGATTTCGACGGATACATCCATCTTATCCTTGACTGCCAGGATAAGGGCGGAGGCATGCTCCGCGGCGTTTCCGACGATGGCGACGATGATGACCCCGATAAAGAGCTCCGACCAGCCAAAGCGCTCCCCGATGTCCTCGAATGTATGTACAAGGTTTTCGGAGACGAATGCTACCGCAGCCGTTGCCAGCAGCAGAATAAGGATTGCTTTGCCCTTGGACCATTCCGGTTCTTCCTCTTCTTCCGGTTTGCCGTGGCTTCCTTTGTCGGAACCCGTGAAAAAACCGCGGTGGGTGACCAACTTAAAGAACAGACCCGCCAAGTAAAGAAGGATCATGATCACCGAAATCCCGACACTGAGACTGATTGTGCCCCGGTCATCCATCCCCTGCGAGAATATCTCCGGGATGACGAACGCGACAATGATCGCGAAAATCAGGAGCCCTGCATTATAGCGGGCATCCCGCAAACTGAAATTCTGGCGCTTATGCTTAAGCCCGCCAAGGAAAAATGACAGCCCGAGCACAAGAAGCAGGTTCCCGATCACCGAACCGGTGAGGGAAGCCAGCACAATGCCGATCAGCCCCGCCTTAAGCGAAAAGATGGAAATGATCAGCTCGACCGCATTTCCGAATGTTGCATTCAGCAGCCCGCCGATCCTGGGCCCCGATATGATGGCCAGCGATTCAGTCGCCCTCCCCATGATTGCGGACAGGCCGATGATGCTGACACAACAAAGAATGAACATCACCAGGCTTGTCCAGTGCATGAAGGATCCCGCGACAACGAGCGGGACGCCGATAAATGAAATGACCATAAAAATTTTGTTCAACCTGTGCCCCTCCGATCAGAAAAGACTTGTCTTTCAGAGACATACCCTTTTCTGGCGGGCGCTTAACCGGCCCGCAAAGGAAGCGAAGCTGACAGCGGCATTTTCTTAGACTTGCGGCGGATGCTTCCTGAACTTTCTGTAGTAGTTCATCGTGGACGCCCAGAGGACTGCCTTGCGCTTCACATTCGTCTCAAAGTCCGCCTCTAGCGGGTTAAATGCCCTGTCCTCCCGGTAAAGTATTTTCACCTTCGTCCGCAGTTGCACAGACTTGATCTGCTTCAGAAGAAGGCTTTTCGGCACCACATTAAAAAGCGCTTCCTCTTTGTTGACGACCGCACCGAGTTTCAGATTCCTGATCCGGTCGTCCACGTAATAGGTCGCCGGGTTGTGTCCGGCAGCCGTAACGTAATAATTGCTGACACCAAGCCTGCCGTTCAGCTCAAAAAAGACATATCTTCCCGTTCTTTCATCGTACTTCAGGTCAAAGTTCGAGAATCCGGTAAATCCGGTTTCGGCAATTAGTTTCCGGACATCTTCCGTGATGCTGTCTTCCGGCCTTGCAAGAATGGCGAGGTGATTGCCGATGCCGGAAGGGGTATGGTCTTCCAGCAAGATCTGGCCGAAAACGATCAGTTTGACTTCCCGGTCTTCAGGTGAAGTATAGGCGGTCACGACGGCAAGCGACCGGTCGTCCCCTGGGACAAATTCCTGAACCACAATCGGTTCTCGGTATCCTCCTCCCCGCATCAGCCGGAAGATCCGCCGGTATTCGTCCGGGGATTTTGCAAAAAAGACCTTTTCCTTTCCGGCGAAGTGGAGTGACTGATAGGCCGGCGAGTCAGCCGGCTTTACCACAATCGGAAATTCAAAGGGCAACTTCTCCTCGAACTCCGTGATCACCAACGTTTTCGGGTAGGGAACGCCTGCTTTTTCGCATACCGCGTAAAAACTCTCCTTGTTGGTCGCCCGCCCGAACACTTCCTCGGAGACATACGGAACGACCCACTGCTCCGGGAAATGGCGCTGGAGGCGGACGAGCATCTCGGCATAGCGATCATCCGCTCCGATGATGATTTTCTTGATCCCCGGGAAATCCTTCTCAATCATCCCGATCGTCTCGAAAAATCGGTCGGGCTGTTCAATTTCCGGCTGGACGTAGTTTTTCAGAATCCGGGAATTCTCGATCGGCCCGATGATGATCGGGCTGATCACATTCGTCTTTACCTGATAAGCTTCATAGAATGCTCGAGCCAGGCTGTATGCGCCCCGGTTGCCTCCGACGACAACCGGGACAAATTGAATGGTGGATGTGTGATTCATGGACTGCCCCCTCACTCCAGTGTTCCCTTTTATTCCCTTCCGGCACTTGAAATTCCACTCCATCATATGTAAACGATTTCATGCCGTCAATGCTTTCTACAACTTTAGACATGATTCGATAGTCCTGTTGACGAAGCGAAGTCTGAAAGCTAAATTAAATGAAGCGGAATGGAAGAAAAATACTCATCCGCCAATAATCAAAAGGGGAACCAATATGAATCTGAATACCACCACTTCACCGCGCGAGACGGTTTACTTTATCCTGTCGGTCGTCGTCAGCGTGCTGATTTATCTTGTTGCAGCGGTGTCCATCATCGGCATCGGCATCGCGCTGATCGTGTTTGCGTTTGTCCTGTTTACAAATGCCATCATGCTCGGATCGATCAGGGGCAATGGCATCCGCCTGTCAGAACGCCAGTTTCCCGATGTGTATGGCAGGGCGGCGGAATTAGCTGCCGGGATGGGACTCCGGACCGTTCCGGACATTTTCCTCGTACAGTCCGAAGGCGCGCTCAATGCGTTTGCCACACGCTTTTTCGGGAGGAATATGATCGTCCTGTATTCCGAAGTGTTCGAGCTGGCACTTGAGAAAGGCGAAAAAGAACTGGATTTCATCATCGCCCATGAACTGGCCCATATCCGGAGACGCCACATCTGGAAAAACCTTCTTATTATGCCGGCACGCTTTGTTCCTTTCCTTTCGCAGGCATACAGCCGATCCTGCGAATATTCCTGCGACAGGGAAGCCGCATCCATCACCGGCGACGGGGCAGCTGCAAAACGTGCGCTGACATTGCTTGGCGCAGGCAAGGTCGCCTACCGTGAAGTCGATGAAACCGAATGGCTTGAGCAGATCCGATCTGAATCAAACGGTGCCGTTTGGCTCAGTGAAATTCTTTCCTCGCATCCGAACTTGCCGAAGCGCGTACAGGCAGTGGGCCGGTTCATGCAGACGGAAGGAACACCGAACTATCAGCAGAACAACGGCCGGATTGCCCTTTGGGCCACGGGTTTCGGCGCAGTTGCGGCCGCGGTCTACATCGGTACCGTTATTTCATTGGCCGGAGGCGGCCTGGTCTACGGGAATCTGCTGCCGGCTGCATTCAGCGAGCCGGATGATTTCGCAGATATCGAACTGCCGCCCCTCTCTGAAGCTGTTTATCAATACGATGACGACCTGCTCAGAAGACTGATTACCGATGGCGAGGATCTTGAAGAAACCGACAAAGACGGGACGACTGCCCTTCACTTTGCCGCCTACGAGGGAAATGCAACAGCTGCCGCCATCCTTTTGGAAGCAGGAGCCAATCCTGATGCCAGTGATATGTATAGCACTGCTCTCACCACAGCAGTTGATTTCGGTTACTATGACATCGCTCTGCTTCTCTATGAGGCTGGCGCAGATCCCTATGCAAAAAGCGAAGGGGGCATGGATGCCCTTGATTCCCTGGATGTCACGACATTAGAAGAGTTTGAGAAAGAACTGAAAAGCCTTCAATAATTAAACAGACACCCCCGGCGGACACAGTAATTTCGTGTTTCCGGGGGTTTTAGAATGGCTTGACCGCACCGCAAAAATTAAACAGCGAAAACATAGTTAGACCTATTTAATTATTCCGGTATATCGATTCTGATTAAAATAACCCTTCGATTCTTTAATATTTACTGGAATAAATTATTTTTGACAATTGAAAATGCGAGGAGTAGTATAATAAGGTCTACAATTAAGGAGGTAGCACAATATGTCGCGTCTATCGCACCGTGAAATTGTGGAGAGTGTCCCTCAGAAAGGGTTCTTCGGCCATCCGAAAGGACTGTTCACTCTTTTCTTCACGGAATTCTGGGAACGCTTTTCCTACTATGGGATGAGGGCCATCCTCGTATTCTATATGTATTACGAAGTTTCGGAGGGCGGCCTTGGCCTGAGTGAGCCGCTGGCCCTTTCGATCATGTCGATCTACGGATCTCTCGTCTACATGTCCGGGATTATCGGCGGCTGGCTCGCCGACCGGGTCTTCGGTACATCAAAAGCCGTATTCTACGGCGGCGTCCTCATCATGTTCGGTCATATTGCCCTTGCCATTCCGGGAAATATCGCGCTATTCTTCATCTCGATGGTGCTGATCGTCATTGGTACGGGGCTCCTGAAACCGAACGTATCGAGTGTGGTAGGCGAGATTTATCCGAAGGATGATCACCGTCTGGACGCAGGCTTCTCCATCTTCTACATGGGGATCAACCTGGGCGGCTTCATCGCCCCGCTTATCGTCGGCGAGCTGATGAAGACAAGCTTCCACCTCGGATTTGCCGTAGCAGCTGTCGGGATGTTTGTCGGACTTGTCATGTTCGTCATCACAAAAAAGAAAAACCTCGGTCTTGCCGGCACACAGGTGCCGAACCCGCTTTCTCCTAAAGAAAAGAAAAATTGGATCAAATACACGATCATCGGCCTTTTGGTTATCGCGGCTGTCTTGGCAGTGATGATTCCGCAGGGCTGGGTCACCATTGATGGGGTCATCGCCCTTGTAGGGGTGCTTGGCATCCTGATACCGACCATTTACTTTGTCGTCATGTACCGCAGCCCGAAAACCACGCCAACGGAGCAGTCCCGCCTTATCGCCTATATCCCGCTGTTCATCGCTTCAGTGATGTTCTGGGCTATCCAGGAACAGGGCTCTACGATCCTCGCGCGGTATGCCGACAAGCGTACGGACCTCAACGCATTCGGTTTTGAAATTTCGCCGGCCTGGTTCCAGTCGCTGAACCCGCTGTTCATCATTGTTCTGGCACCGGTGTTTGCCTGGATGTGGACACGTCTTGGCGACCGGAACCCATCGATTCCGCGCAAGTTCTCGTTCGGCCTCCTGTTTGCAGGTTTGTCATTCCTCGTGATTCTGGTGCCGGGCATGCTCGGCGGCGGAGACGCGCTTGTCAACCCGATGTGGCTTGTCTTGAGCTACTTCCTTGTGGTCCTTGGTGAGCTTTGCCTGTCGCCTGTCGGCCTTGCCGCCACCACGCGTCTCGCGCCTGCGGCATTCTCCGCACAGACGATGAGCCTCTGGTTCCTGTCAAACGCGGCAGCGCAAGCGATCAACGCACAGATCGTCAAACTGAACACGCCGGAAACGGAAACCCTTTACTTCGGAATCATCGGGGGACTGTCGATCGTCCTCGGGATCATCCTTTTCCTCGTCGCTCCGAAAATTGTCCGATTCATCAAAGACTAATGAAAAGACGTCCGGCCACCGTAGCCGGACGTCTCAGACTGCAGACAAAGTGAGTAGATTACTCCTTTATCTGCAGTTTTTTCTTTTTCATAAAACCCTCCGGATTTCCGCTGCGGGCTTATCGCCGGGTGGAGTGAATTTGTTGCCTTCTTAAATTCTCGTTCTGCAGCCAGTCAGCTTTCAGACAAAAAAAGACCGTCCAATAACGATCTTCGTTCTTCAATAAACACGCCCGATTGCTTTTGTATTAATGACCCATATTCTCGTTGTGGCCGCTAAGTGGCTCTACTACTTCTCCATCTTTATCTATTACCATACTGTCGGTTTCCTTATTAGCCCCGGTCGAGGATCCGTAATAAGTAAAAACACCAAAAGTAATGATAGCTATCAGTGTTAACACTATCGAAATTCTTTTTTTCATCAACTAGTCATTCCCTACACATTAATTTATTTTGTACGAATTTATAATTTCATTCGATTATAAAACAGCGTTTATGTTTAATACAGCTCGAGACGTCCTCCCACCGTGGCCGGACGTCTTTTCATGCTATTTCAGAAGTACGCTGAAGGTGTCGCCGTGATCGAGGTCACCGTATTTAAAGCCACGGTTAAACCATTCCATCCGTTGTGCCGAGGACCCGTGGGTAAAGCTTTCCGGAACCACGTACCCGCGGGCACGGCGCTGTATGGTGTCGTCCCCGATGGCGCTGGCCGCGTTCATCGCTTCCTCGAAATCGCCTTCCTCCAGATATCCTTTTTCCTGGGCATGCTTTGCCCAGACGCCGGCCAGATAATCGGCCTGAAGTTCCATGGCCACCGAGTATCGGTTGTACTCTTCCTCACTCACCCGCTGACGGATCCGGTTCACTTCCTCATTGACGCCGAGAAGAGTCTGGACGTGATGACCGACCTCATGGGCTACCACATATGCCATGGCAAAATCACCCGGCGCATTAAAACGGTTTTTCAATTCGTTATAAAAACTCAAATCGATGTAGAGCTTGTGGTCTCCCGGACAGTAAAACGGGCCCACCGCAGCGCTGTTGAATCCGCAGGCCGACTGGACGCTTCCGGTATACAGGACGAGTGTCGGTTCCTGGTAAGTCATGCCGTTTTCCTCGAAGACCTTGCCCCAGATTTCCTCGGTATCTGCCAGGACGACGGCTACAAAATCGGCAAGCTCCTCTTCCTCTGCGGTTTCCACATAGGCGCTTCCGCCATCCTGAATGCCTGCTCCGGATTGATCGGAACCGCCCACTCCGAACAGGCTGTCCAGGTCGCCGCCGAACAGCAGGAACAAAATGATCCCGACAATCCCGAGGCCGCCGCCTCCGATTGCGACCGGACCACCGAAACCGCCCGCTCCCTCCTGTCCTCTGCGGTCCTCGATATTTGAACTGCGTCTTCTGCCTCTGGTCTTCATGCTGCTTCCTCCCCGTCCGGTCATGTTTCGGCTGTTGTTGATTGTCCTTTACCCAAAAACCTCCCGGGTCATACTTGGGGGAAGCATTTCAATGAATCGGACACATCCGGGGAATGACGGGCCACCGGTTTCCTTCGCTCTCTCTTTTTAAATAGGTGTGTTTTCCAGCGCCTGCTGGAGAGAGCCGTAGGTGGCAATTGAGTTGAAATCGAGCCCAAGATGGATCGACGTCTGTGCGATTTCGGGACGGATTCCTGTGACAGTGGACCGGATACCGAGCAAGCTGAGGATTTGTGTGAATTCGTACATTTGCTGCGCAACCATTGTATCGATGATCGAGACGCCCGACAGGTCGATGAACAGATGGATGATATCCAATTTTGCACAACGCTCCGGAACGGTCATCTTGAGAATCCGGGCCCGGTCAGAGTCAATGTCACCGATCAGCGGAAGAATGCCCCTCTCCCCGTCAATCTTGATGACAGGTGTGCCAAGCTCCCGAATCATCTTCTGCTGGGCAATCATTCGTTCTTCCGTCATTTCGTGATAGGTTCTGGAAAACTCATGGAACAGCTCATCAAAGGCCTGATTCATCTCGCTGCCCCACCTCAGGACATCCGTGCGCTGTACCTCATGGTTATTCGCACGAATAAACCGTTCGATGTATGACCAGTAGACCGTTCGGAACCGCATGACCGCATCGAACACTTCATGGATCGGCGTATTGCTCCGGATGCGGCTTTCCGCCACCAACTCCGCCCATTTCCTTTTCATCGTCTCAAACTGGCCTGTCTGGCCTGATAGACGGGTTGCGATGGAACGGATCGTCAGCCGATTTTGTTTGCGGAGCATCTGGACCGCATCGTCTCCGGCTGCCGACGAATAGACCGATCCCAGTTTGATGATCCTGTACGACAGCCACTCGTCGGTCATATTATCGGCATTCTCCAGCAGATTGTCATAAAGCTTTTCGTTAAGCGTCTTCATCAGAACATTTCCCCCTTCTCCGCTTCTCTCATGTCCCTTGTTTCTTCAGTCTACCATTATCTCCATTTCTTTTCAGATAGGTGGCAACTGCTGTCCTTTTCCTGATTAACGAAACTGGACAGGGGTAGAGACTGATAAACGCAGAAAGAAGGGATCTGATGGAACCGTTTCATGTGAACGGAAAGATGGACGGCAAGAAATTGGCTTCCGCCATCGCCGTGCCTGTTCTCGGCGGGGCGGCGGTGGGCTGGCTGGCCAACCGGGATGCACAAAAGAAATTCCAGCGCCTTGAGAAACCGGGATTCGCCCCACCCCCGGCTGCCTTTCCCATTGCCTGGAATATCCTTTACGCGACGATGGGCTTCGCAAGGTACCGTGCAGGAATGCGCAAGAGGGATAAAGGGATGGAAGATTCCTTTCCTTCGTACGACGTCCAGCTGGGCCTCAACTTCCTCTGGTCTTTCCTGTTCTTCAGGTGGCGGCTGCGCGGCACAGCATTGGTCGAGATGACGATTTTGCTTGGCGCCATCGCCCTGACTGCGGAACGCTTCTACAAGGAAGACAAGGCCGCCGGAATGCTGATGGCCCCTTACATGGGGTGGGTGTTGTATGCGCTCGCGCTGAATGCCTCCATCTGGAAAAAAAACGATTGGAAGTAAGCAAAATCCGGCACGCTGCCTGTATGGAGCGTGCCGGATGATTTATGGTTAACGCAGTGATTGCCGTTCAGCCATCAGGTTGGCAAAGTCGGATTTCAAGGACACTTTCAAATCCTGCACTTTTTTGTCGCGCAGGGCCGTCCGTTTTGCCGTCAGTTCGTCGCGGACGGTTTTTTCCAGCCGGTCCTGAAGATTTCGGGCGTGCTCAATCTCCTCCAGTACTTCCGCAGCGCCGAACCGCTCGGTGACCACTTCATAGCCCCCGAACAACTGATCAAGCGGCTTCTGCTCCAATTCCTGCACAACCGCAACGATGGCGATATGCTCGTCCTTCATCCGCAGCGTCATCGAC
Organism: Bhargavaea beijingensis; assembly: GCF_900101985.1. GTDB lineage: Bacteria > Bacillota > Bacilli > Bacillales_A > Planococcaceae > Bhargavaea > Bhargavaea beijingensis. The sequence goes on along the minus strand of NZ_FNAR01000005.1, from coordinate 116,478 downwards.
CAGAAAAGGTTGGCGTCAGGCAGCATGTGAGAAGCATTTTCCTCTGTACCGACAGAACCTCCGACCCCTACGCTGAGCAACGTTCCGACCGGCCCTGCGATAACTCCTGCAATGCCCCCGATGATTCCGCCAATAAAGGATTCATCCGCTTCCGCCCCCGAATCGAAGGACCGGCGCAGGCTGATCATTCCATGGTCTTTCCTGAAGATGCCGACCTGCGCAATCTGCGTCTCCCCGCCCGCAGTCTGCATACTCTCCAGCTTTGCCAAAGCGTCAAGCGCGGCCTGCTCCTCGCTAAAGTAACCTACAATGACATTTTCCAACGTGATAATCTCCTTTCGCCTGTAAAATCCTCTTGTCTTTCTTGGTATTCCCCCTTCACGGCAATTCAAGCCAACGGATTCAGATCGACGGGAAAAATAAGACGGCAGAGAGCAAATGGACTGAATGCGCAATGCCGGCGGGCGCCAGTCAAGATCCCACTTTCTAAATCCGAACGTTTATCCGTTAATATCCGAAAAAGATATGTTTTTTGATTGGAAACCCTTACAAAAACGGTTCAATAAAAAAACTTTACTCCAAAACACGAATAATGGGTTGACATGTGTTTTCAGCGTGTTATGATAGTCACAACTTAAGAAATCGTTCAACAATTTTGAAGGAGACATGCGTTCGGGATCGGGAATCCCAAGAGAGCCGGTGGATGGTGCGAACCGGCGGTTCCCCCCCTGACGTTCCGCTCCTGATATTGGCGGGCTGAACCAAGTAAGCCCGTCCGGCCATGGCCGTTATCCATGTCAACGAAGGCCGCCGGATCCCGGTGGCGAATGAGGGTGGCACCGCGTGGCTAAAAGCCGTTCGCCCCTTGCAGAATGCAGGGGGACGAACGGCTTTTTTCATTGATTTCATCAGACCGAGGAGGAAACAGACATGCTGAAAGACCAACAGTATCTTCGTATTCCAGGACCGACTCCGGTACCGCCGAGCGTGCAGCGCTCGATGGCACAGCCGATGGTCGGACACCGCGCCAGCGAGACGGCCGAACTGATCCGCCGCATCCGTCCGGGACTCAAGAAAGTGTTCGGCACGGATCAGGACGTGATGATCTTCGCGGGAAGCGGGACGTCCGGACTTGAAGCGGCGGTCGTCAATACGGTCGGCGAAGGCGACGAAGTCATTGTTGCCGTAACCGGCGCCTTCGGCAGGCGCTTCGTCAAGATTCTCGATGCTTACGGTGTGACCGTCCACGAGATCGAAACGGAATGGGGACAATCCGTTTCGCCGGAACAGGTCCGGCAAAAGTTGCGGGAAAATCCGGATTCCAAAGCGGTCTTTGCCACATTCTGTGAGACATCGACCGGCGTTTTGAATCCGGTGGAAAAAATCGCGCAAGCTGTCCGGGACGAGTCGGAAGCGCTGTTTATCGTCGACGGCGTTTCGTGCATCGGCGGTGTTGAATCGAAAATGGATCAATGGGGCATCGACATACTCGTCACCGGTTCCCAGAAAGCGATGATGCTCCCGGGCGGCCTCATGTTCGCCGCCTGCAGTGATCGCGCCTGGAAGGTGATCGAGGAAAATCCGCGACGTGGTTTTTATCTCGACTTCACGAAATACCGGGACAACCTGAAAAAGGACTCGACGCCGTTCACTCCGGCCACTTCCCTCCTCTACGGCCTGGAGCAGGCGCTCCAACTGATCGAGGAAGAAGGGTTCGGAAATGTCATTGCCCGGCACGAACTGATGAAAGACATGATGCGCGCCGCGTTCAAGGCACACGGCATCCCGCTTCTGGCAAATGATGAAGACGCCTCCCCGACCGTCACGGCGGTCCGGCCGGATGCCTTTGACGCCGCCAAACTGCGCAACGTCCTCAAGAAAGAATTTAATCTCATTGTCGCAGGGGGCCAGGAACACCTGAAGGATGCCATCTTCCGGATCGGCCACATGGGCTATGCTTCCCCGGGCGATGTACTTCAGACGCTCGCAATGATTGAAATCGGCATCCAAAAAGCAGGCCAGGCTATCGAGCTTGGCAAAGGCGTTGCCGCCGCTCAGAAGATTTATCTAGGGAAAGGGGATCCTCAATGATGAATACAGCGACTGAAAAGGAAACCGCAGTGAAAAACGCCATCATCCTGATCAGCGACCCGCTCAGCGAAGAAGGGCTTCAGCCGCTCCGGGAAGCGGAAGGCGTGGAACTCAAGATCCAGACCGGCATGACACCTGAGGAACTCGTCAAGGCGGTTAAAGAAGCGGATGCTCTTCTTGTCCGCAGCCAGACCCAGGTGACCCGCGAAGTGATCGAAGCGGCCGGCAACCTGAAAGTCATCGGACGTGCCGGTGTCGGCGTCGATAACATCGATCTGGAAGCGGCGACTGAGCGCGGCATCATCGTCGTGAATGCGCCGGACGGCAACACCAATTCCGCAGCTGAGCATACAATCGCCATGATGACCGCCCTCGCCCGCAACATCCCCCAGGCCTTCCTCTCTCTGAAGGAAGGCAAATGGGACCGGAAGAAATTCGTCGGGGTCGAGCTCAAGGAAAAGACGCTCGGCATCGTCGGACTTGGCAGGATCGGCGCGGAAGTCGCCCGCCGCGCCAAGGGGCAGCGCATGTCGGTCATCGCCTATGACCCGTTCCTGACACAAGAGCGCGCCAAGGAAATGGGCATCGCAGTCGGCACGCTGGATGAAGTGGTGGCCGCAGCCGACTTCATCACCGTCCACACACCGCTCATGAAGGAAACCCGGCACCTGATCAATGCGGACCGTTTTGCCAAGATGAAAGACGGTGTGCGCATCATCAACTGTGCACGGGGCGGCATCATCGACGAGGATGCGCTTTATGATGCCATCGAATCGGGTAAAGTCGCAGGCGCGGCGCTCGACGTATTCGAGACTGAACCGTTCACCGGCCACCGGCTGCTCGATCTGCCGCAGGTCATCGCCACGCCTCACCTCGGTGCCAGCACAATCGAGGCCCAGGAAAGCGTCGCGATCGATGTAGGCCGGGACGTCGTCCGTTTCTTCGATGGCCAGCCGGTCCGCAACCCGGTCAATATGCCGTCCGTGTCACGGGAAGTGCTTGCAAAGATCGGACCGTTCTTCGACCTGGCCGAAGACCTTGGGGTGTTCATCTCCCACTTGGCCGACAAGCCGCTGACCGAAGTGAACATCCGCTATGCCGGCGACCTGGCCGAATTCGACGTCCGCCCGCTCACGCGCAATGCGCTGAAAGGAATTCTGAAGCGCAACCTCGGCACCCATGTAAATGATGTGAATGCCAAGTACCTCGCCGATTCGATCGGAATCGGGGTCACCGAGCACAAATCTGCACAGACAAAGGGCTTCCAGCATCTGATCACCGTAGAAGTGAAAACCGGCGATGAGACGCACAGCGTATCCGGCACCCTGCTGAACGGACTCGGCGAACGGATCGTCAAAGTGGATGACTATGTCGTCGATGTGGTCCCTGCAGGTCACCTGCTCCTCATCAAGCACAAGGACCAGCCGGGTGCGATCGGCCGTGTCGGCACCTTGCTTGCGGAAGAAAACATCAACATTGCCACCATGCAGGTGGGCCGTTCGGCTGAAGGCGGAGATGCAATCATGATGATCACCGTCGACAATGAAGTCAAACCCGAAGAAGTCAGCCGGCTCCTCAAAATCGAAGACATCCACGCAGTCCGGACAATCGATCTTTAATAGAGGAAAAAGAATAGGGTCCCGCCGCAAGCGGAAACCCAGACTGCAGACAAAGTGAGTGCATTGCTCTTTTGTCTGCAGTTTTTTCTTTTCCATCAAATCCCCCGGATTTCCGCTGCGGGCCCTTGCTTACCAAAACTGCATTTGGGCGCAGGCACGCTAAATATCTTTGGAAATGACCAAACGGACCCGGAAAGATTTCTTCCGGGTCCGTTTGGTCTGCAGCCTGAGCACTCAATATTATATGGGGGATATTTACATTCTCATTATTTTGTAGGAGCTATGATTTTATAATCGCTCGGTATATGCAAAACGGTTTCGTAATATTGGTCTTTTGTGTATTCATCTGAGATATCTTCCTCAATTATTTTATAAGTGAGATAAGCTTGGTCGATCTGTTCTTTTTGTACAATTACTTGGATAAGCATCTTTTTTTCGGCACTGCCTGGGTCCTTGGATATCTCGACTACGATCGGTTGTGCATCATTGTCCCTATACTTGGATTTAGTTATATTTTCATCATTGTGATTTATAACCTGAGAAAAATCCTGTATGTATTCTTTTTTTTCCGGTAACGCTTCGAGGTAAGGATGCAAATAATTTTCTTCCCATTTCTTTTCATTCATAGAAAATTGATAGTCTTTAATTGTAAAAGATAAATAACCTATTACAGAAAATAAGATCACTAAGGAAAAGAAGCTATAAATTAAACCTTTTAATGAAAGCTTATTTCTTTCTTTGAATAAAAAAACAATAAATGTGATGGCTATGAAAGTCCAGATGGCTCCTGCGATTATGGCAAGTGGTGCATTAGAAAGAGCGGATACTTTTTCATGCACTTTAATTACGTCTTCAATAGTAGGCACAACGAGGTCGCTCCTGAATTTTGTCTTTTAACCTTGAATACACTTTTCTTCGCTTTAATTCGGTAACCGGGCATTTCGATCATGCGGCTACCTCATGTTATGGGGGCCTTTTCTATAAATCTGAAGCGGGACCGGCAGCGGTCTCGCTTTCTTTATCGGCCTGCGTCACAGATCACGTTGTCGAGTTGGCCAAGGTGGTTGATTTCGTAGGCCGGTTTCACATCCGGGTGCGGTTCGTTGCTTTTGCGGTTCAGCCAGACGGAGCGGATGCCGGCTCGGTTTGCGCCGAGGATATCGGTCATCAGGTTGTCACCGACCATGAGCGCCTCATCCGCCCTCGTGTCCGTTTTCTCAAGGACATGATGGAAAATGGAAGCATCCGGTTTTCCGCGGCCGAAGTCGCCCGAGATGACGATCAGGTCGAAGTACTGTGAAATCTCCGGCGTGATGGTCAGTTTCTCGTTTTGCAGGCTCGGCGCGCCGTTTGTGAGAAGGACCAGCCTGTGGTCTTTTTTCAAGGATTCCAGTACCTCGAACGATTCGTCATAAACAAACGGCGCTTTCCGGCGCTCCGAGATAAACTTGGCGACCAGTTCGTTTGCCAGTTCGTAATCTTCCACGCCGACTTTTTTCAGCCCTTTTGTCCATGTGTCTTTTTGATAAGTGCGGATGATGTCGCGCATACGGCGGAAATCATCGCCCGGATCTTCGAATGATCCCCAAAGACCCTCGAACGGATTGATGCCGATCATTTGGGTGAATTCGTATGTATCATACGAGGCATAAAGCTCCCGTGCCGATTCACGCACTTTTTCCTCCAGATCTTTTGGATCCACCTTGGCTTTTTCCGCCGCGAATTCACAGGTGCGGTCGAAAGCCGTCTGGATGCTTTTCTCGTCCCACAGAATCGTATCGTCCAAGTCGAAAATAATCGTCCGGATCATCGGGATCGGCCCCCTCTCTACTGTTATCCATTATACCGGATTTCAGGTAAAGCTGGTGTAAATGTTGGAATGTTCCGCCCGTCTTCTGCCCGCTCATAGGAATGGCAGTAAAGTCACATGCCCCACCCTTTAGTCCATCTGTTTAAGGCAAGCGCCAATTTGCGTCTCCTCCCTCCAGGTCCATTAGCCCCATTTTTACCCTTCTCATCGTTTCCTCATGATTCTCTCAGTAGATTCTTCCCTTCGGCGGCTAAAGTGGCAATCATACGAAAAAGAAACGGGAGGAATCAAAATGGAGATGAACATTGTGATGGTCCCTTCAGGATTTAAAGAGTGCATGCAAGCAGAAGAAGTGGCAGAAGCGATGGCAAGAGGTGCCAAGCGGGCCGGTAGCAGGATCCATGTGGAAATGCTGCCGATGGTCGATGGCGGGGAAGGTTTCGCGAAGGCGATCACAAAGCTGAAAGGCGGAAAGCTGGTCTGCCGAACTGTCACCGGACCTGTGGGGGAACCCGTTCAAAGCCATTTCGGGCTCTTTACTGAACATGGAATCAAGACGGCAGTGATCGAAATGGCTGCGGTCGCCGGGCTTTCCCTCGTCCCGCCTAACAGGAGGAATCCGCTGCTGACCACGACCTATGGTGTCGGTGAGCTGATCCGCTCGGCACTGGACACGGGCGCAGAGCGCATTTTGATCGGATGCGGGGATTCCGGAACATCGGATGGCGGCGCCGGGATGGCCCAGGCACTCGGTGTCCGCTTTCTCGATCATCATGGCCTGCCTGTTTCCATCGGAGGGGGCGGCGATCTCTTCCGGGCAAAACGGATCGACATTTCCGGCATTGATCCCCGCCTGGAGCAGGTCAACATTGATGTGGCCTGCAACTACCGGAATATTTTGTGCGGAGAACGCGGTGTCGCCCATGTATTCGGCCCGCAAAAAGGCGCGACACCCGAGCAGGTCGGACAACTGGCTGCTGCACTTGAGCACTATGCCGCAATGATCATGGATGCACTCGGCAAAGATGTGCGTTTCCAGCCTGGAAGCGGCGCATCGGGCGGGCTTGGCGCGGGGCTCACCGCCTTCACAGGCGCCCGACTGCATTCCCGCTTTGACATCATCCGCGAATACATCAATATGGAGCGTGTCGTTGCGGATGCGGATCTCGTCATCACTGCTGAAGGAAGCCTCGACTTCCAGACGCCTGATGGCAAGATTCCGGCTGAAGTTGCCCGGATCGCCAAGCAGTACAATATCCCGGTTGTCGCCATCGCCGGGACAATCGGCAAAGGGGCAAATCTGAACTACGATGCCGGCATCGATGCGTACATGAGCATCATCCAGAAGCCGACAACACTGGAGAAATCGATCCTGAAAGCCCCGAAATGGATTGAAGACACGACGGAGTGCGTCATCCGGCAGATTGCCATCGGCCTATCAATCGCCGCGAAAAGCAGGGCGGTTTACGGAGGTGCTGCACAATGACCACCCGTGCGGAACTTCACCGCAAGCAGAGGTCATGGCCAAGAAAAACGTTCGAAAAAATACCGGGTCCGGCACTTGTGGTTTCCGGTCTTCACCTGCTGTATGCCGCACTGATCATTCCGGCCGGCAGCCTCGGATATGAGGCCAAAGTAGCCCTTTTTGCGTTTTTGTCTGCCATGACCCTATGGGCCGCCACCCGGATTCCCGCAGGGTATGTGGCCCTCTCCCTCGTCCTCTTCATCATCCTGATGAAAGCGAGTGAACCGGATCTGCTTTATCAGTCGTTGGCCGAGCCTGTTGTCTGGCTGATGATCGGGGCTTTCATCATCGGGGAAGCTTTTACGCGTTCGGGACTTGCGGACCGGCTGACCTATTCGGCACTTCGCCGCTTCGAAAAAAAAGGCAGCCTGCTGAATTCGCTGGCCGCACTGCTTTTCGCAACCTCGTTTTTCATCCCGTCCACGTCCGGGCGGGCAGCGCTTGCCAGACCCATTCTCAACCAGCTCGGCAGCCGCTTTTCTTCCAGGGAACGGCAGGTTCTTTCGGTCCTTGCCCCTTCGGTGATCCTGATGAGCACCTCCGCAACACTTCTGGGAGCGGGTTCACACTTGATCGGGATTGGACTGCTTGAAACGGCTTCCGGACAATCGATCTCTTTTGTCAACTGGCTTGTCTGGGGGGTTCCGTTTGCGGCGGCGGCAACAGCGGTCACTGTCCTGGCCATCAGGCTGACGATGTGGCCGAAAGAAGAAACGGAGGCCCGGGTTCCGGAGGACGGACTGCCCGCACCGGAAAAAATAACCGATCCGGAAAAGCGGACACTCGTTCTGATTACTGTCATGCTGATCGGCTGGATGACGGACGGCCTCCATGGCTACGGAATTGCATTTGTGACGGTGGCAGGAGCCGCTTTGGCGATGGCCCCCTGTTATGGGATTCTGTCATTCAAAGACGGGGTCCGGTCAGTTTCCTGGAATCTGATTCTCTTTGTAGCCGCTGCCACGGCGCTCGGCACCGCCATGATCGAGACAGGCGTCGTCAGTGAGGCCGAAGAAAAGCTTTCCGGACTGCTTCTGGCTGCCGGCCAGGCCCCCGAGTGGTTGCTTGTCCTCATCCTTGCCGCGGTAACGGTATCGAGCCACCTCTATATCACCTCGCACACCACCCGTGCCGTGGTGCTGGTGCCGACGCTGATCCTGACTGCCAGAAGCATCGGCGCCGATCCGGCCGCCGCCGTGTTCCTGGGGCTGATCGGCATGAACTATTGCCTGACGATGCCTATCAGTTCCAAGGCATTGCTCCTGTTTTACGAGGAAGGCGATGGCTCCTTCAGCGCCAGGGATCTGGCAAAGCTCAGCAGCCTTCTCGCGCCAGCCTATATCGCACTCATGGTGCTGTTTTACTTCACCTACTGGAAGTGGACGGGGCTGGGTTTATAATGAAAGGAAGCATGCGCCCGGAATCGGCTGCATGCTTGTTTTTCTTATCGGGCGGAACCCGGATTCCGTAAAACCATCCATAACTTTCATCTTTTCCTGAGTTCCATCCTGATTTGTGCTACGATTAGACACAATCAAAACGATAGATTCTGGAGGGATTCTTCATCAGACAAATGGACCCGGAAACGCAGATCACACTTCTTGAAGCCATGCTCGACGGCAGCCGGGCTGCCGCGCTTTTCACCGATCCTTCACAGGAAGATCACCCCGTCATCTATGCCAACAAAACGTTCGAGAAGCTGACCGGATACTCCCTTGATGAAACCATCGGCCACAACTGCCGGTTCCTTCAGGGCACGGATACCGACCCTGAAGCGGTGCAGAAAATACGTGAAGCGATCCGGCAAGAAACTTCTGTTACCGTCACCCTGAAGAATTATAAAAAAGACGGTACCTCCTTCTGGAACCGCGTCCATATCGAGCCTGTCCATGCCGGCGGCCGCCTTTACTTTATCGGGACACAGACGGATGTCACGGTCGAAATCCGACAGAAAAAGCGGCTGGAAGAAAAGGAACGGGAGATCGAACACCTCTCTCTGCCGGTCCTGGAGATCGATGACGGCATTGCGGCCGTTTCCCTGAACGGCGAGATGAGTGTCGAGCGCTACCGCCGGCTGACAGTCAAACTGAGCGAGTACGTCCAGGAACACCATTCCCATTCGGTGATCATCGATATTTCGGGACTCTATTGGGATGATGATACCCCCATATTTGACCTGCTCCATATCCAAGATGTCCTGAGACTCATGGGCTGCCGGCTGCTCGTGACCGGCATTTCGCCCAAGGCGGCACGGGATATAGCATCGGAGACGGGCCCTGAGCGTCCGCTTACCGCCTTTTCTGCGTTTAAGCAGGCGGTGGAGACCGCCAAGGTCGCCGGCGCCCTTTCCTGACCCCTTCACATGAAAAGCCCCTTCCTGCACACATGGTATGCGGAAAGGGGCTTTTTTGCCGTTGCATGCTTTACGAGGATGCCGCTTAAGCCATGCGCTTTTTGATGACTCCCTGAATCACATGCCCGGTTCCGGTATGTCTTTTGCCTTCGTGACGGACTGCTTCCCCATAGTAAAAATGAAGAATGTCGTGCGGGCCAAGCCATTTAAGGAGATCGGCAGGGTCATAAAGACTTTTGACCTCTTTCGGGCCGCCTGTCCCATATTCCAATTGCCTTTCTGAATAGACTTCAAAAAGAAGATAGCCGCCCGGACGCACCGACTGCATCAGGTTCTCAAATAAAAATGGCTGGCTTTTCTTTGGCACGTGTCCAAATACCATGATTGCCGCATCGGCTGATTCAGCAGGAACCCATTCCTTCGTCAGATCCATCGCCGCAGTTTCGATACGGACATTCAGCCGTTCGGCCAATTGGCATGCTTTCTGGAGGCCGACTTCCGATTGGTCATAAGCAGTGACTTTGTGGCCCAGCCCGGCAAGATAAACTGCATTCCGGCCTTCTCCCTCCGCAAATGCCGAGATTCGGGCGTGTTCCGGAAGGCGCTCCGCCTGTTCACGTATAAAGTCATTTGGCTCTTCCCCGTACACATAGTCCTCTTCCGAGAAACTGTTGTCCCAGTGGTCTTTTGACATTTAGCTCACCCTCCTTTCTGACTTCCACTATCTTCTCCCTTTTTTACGGCATTCACAAAACATCCGAACCGTTCACCCACATCAAATCGATCCGTAAAAACCGGTCGTGATTGCACCGATGAGCAGAACCACATCGAAAATCGTTTCCAAAAGCGTAGCGGTCATCGCTTTCCGATCGTCCACGAACCGGTATTCCATGTAAGCCCTCAGCAGATCAAACACGGCCACAGACACGAAGACCAGCCACCAAATTTCCAGATACCAGGGGGGATCCTCAACAGCACCTGTTGCAAAGAGGATGACAGCGTCAAGAATGAGGATGACCACAAACCCCATCCGGACTCTCCATTCCAACTTCCTATGCCGCTCGTTGATGTAATCATCCGAAAACCACTTCCGCTGTCTGACACCCATCATTCGGCGGATGACCAAGGAAAATAGCAGTATCGCCAATATGATCAGCACTGCCGTCAAAATCAGTCGCAGCATCTCTCTTCACCCCGCTTTTCTTTATATTACCAGATTTAAACAGGTTGGGATTGATGCCTCCAAAAAAAGCCCGCTCCGCAGATGATCGGCAGAGCGGGACTTCAATGTTAAATTATCGGGTGACTGCTTGTTTGTCGCGGACAGTTTTCAGAGCGCCTGCCCAAGCATTCACTTCGTCGAGCATCGCAGTAACGTTCGTGAGGTGCAGTTCAGCCGGCTTGAACTCGGAGAAGTTTTCAAAATCCGTGAAGAGCGAAAGGGTCGGGTGCGTGCGGACGTCTGCCACTTTCAGCTCGCCGAGGATGCCGCGGAGGTGTTCCGCCGCACGCGCGCCGCCGGTGGAACCGTAGCTGACGATTCCCGCCGCTTTGTCGAACCATGCTTCGCGGGCAAAGTCGATTGCATTCTTTAAAGCGCCGGAGATGCTGTGGTTGTATTCCTGGACGACGAAGACAAAGCCGTCGAGACTTGCCAGCTTTTCATTCCATTTCGCAATGCCCGGTTCCGAGCCGTCGGTTGTCCCGAGGAACGGAAGCTGGTAATCTGCGATATCAACGATTTCATAATTTGCATCGCCGCGTCCGTCCGCGATGCCTTTGATCCATTGTCCGACCTGCGGGCTTACGCGGCCTTCACGTGTCGAGCCGAGGATGATTCCGATGTTGAGTTTTTCTGCCATTTTGTTTGGCCTCCTTATTATTGGTTACTTTACGTTACTTACTATACATCGATATAATCTCGAAATCAAGACTTTTATCTTGAATTCATTATTTTCCCTGTTTTAGTTTTGAAGATTCCGCTTATTTTGATAGGATAGATGTATCTTAGTGGATGGAGGCCAAACGATGACAGACGAAGTGATTGCCCGCTTTGCAACCATTCCGACCACAGCGATTTCCGATGCGACGGGCGGAATGAACAATATGGATGCCGCTCTCAAGCCGCTCCGGCAGGATTACCGGATTGCCGGCCGGGCGGTCACGGTGAAGCTTCCCGGCGGCGACAATCCGGCAATGCTGCGCGCGATGCGGACAGCAAACCCGGGTGATGTGCTGGTCGTGGACGCAAAAGGGGATCTGACCAAGGCGGTGGCCGGCGATTTTGTCGTCGGCATGATGAAGACGCTCGGCCTGGCCGGGCTGGTCGTGGACGGAGCCGTCCGGGATGTGCACGATATCCGGGCACTCGGCTTCCCCGTTTTCGTGCGGGGAACGACTGTCGCGGCAAGCAGCAAGACAGGTGAAGGCGAAGTGAATGTCCCGATTTCATGCGGCGGCGCGGCCGTCCGCCCGGGTGACCTGGTCGTCGGTGACGCGGATGGGGTCACCATCATTCCGCGCGAGCAAGAACAGGCGGTTTTGCAGAAAGCACTCGCCAAACTGGAAAAAGACGAGGCACGAGAACGTGAAGTCGCGGGAGACATTGATGCCGTCCGCCGCTACCTGGACATGATGGCCTCCAAGTAAAAAGCTGCACGGCATCTTTGCCGCACAGCTTTTATTTTTCCTCGAACACTTCTCTCTATACACCGCCGCGTCCTCATCGCTACGCGTGCAGCCCGTTTTCGGGCAGCAGAAAACGCCCGTGGAAATCGAGCAGAAGGTGACCAGCCGGATGTACCGGTTCAGAAGATGATGCCGGACAGATAGACCACGATTGTAACAGTCACCGCGCTCAGCACCGTTGTCACGAGTACAATCTGCGCGGCAAGCTCGGGATGGTTGTCGTATTCAAGCGCCAGCTGGGCGCTGTTGCGGGAAGACGGGAAGGCACTTGCGATAAAGAGCGCCTGCGCCACCACACCGTCAAGCCCCATGAGCAGGATGATGCCGAGCGACACGGCCGGACCGATGAGCAGCCGGCCGATGCAGCTTGCGATGATCACCTTATTCAGTTCCCTCAATCTGATAAAGGCGACCTGCGCGCCGAGTGTGAGGAGCGCGACCGCAAGAAAGGCATCCGCCGACCTGCTGATCGGCTCCATGACGAAAAACGGCAAGTCGAGCTTCATGGCCTTCAATACATACCCGAGCACAAGCGCGTACAGTACCGGCATCTTCAGAAACTCGAAGACCGCTTTGGATCCGCTGTGGCGGACGGATATGGAATTGAACAGACCATATGTATAGGTGATGAAATTCTGGATGAGCATGACGAACACTTGGACGGTCACGCCGATCGGCTGGCCCTGGAACACCAGCTGGCTGACCGGGATCCCGAAGTTTCCCGAGTTGATCAGGACAATGCTGTTTTTCAGGTTTGCATCCCTTCCCCGATCCAGTCGCAATGCACGTGACATTCCTGCGGAAACCCCGATCATCACCGCCGCAAAAACAACTTGTGTAATCAGGATCTCGAAAAAAATTTCCCCTGTGATCTGGCTTTCGTACACATTGACAAACGCGACCACCGGGATAAAGAAGTAGGTCAGAAGCTTGGACAGCGTCGCGAGATGAAGGTTGAAAATCCTGTGCAGCACCACGCCCGCTCCCATGAGGACAAATACTGGAGCGATGACATCCAGGAGGATCAAGCCGAACAGGTCCATCCAATCCCTCCTGTTTTTTCAGAATGATCTGCATGAGTCCTATGCTACCCCATCCGGCCGGCCGAAGAAAGCTGTCGACGGTCAAAAACCGCCGGCTTCGCTAAAAGCGGTGCCGGCGGTTCGCAGATGTATTACGTGAAGTCCCGGGGAATTTCAGCTTCCCACGTTTTGTCGAACACTTCCTTGTCTCCTTCATAAGCGGTCAGGCGGTTGGTCAGGTAATAATTGTTCTCGTCCGCGGTCATGACACTTTTCGTGACCAGATGGGTCTGCCAGTCTCCGCGGCCGACATCCAGCGTCCAGTCGCATTCCACTTTGGCACTCAGCGGGTCTCCGCCCCTGATCGTATAGACGTTGCGGTTCGTGCTGCCGTATTCCACGCCGTTGACATGCAGGCGGCGGGCGCCTTCATCGGAGTAGTCGTCCAGCGTCCAGACATCCGTGACCACATCATGCTTGATCTCCCGTGTGCGTTTTGCTTCCCTAAGAATGTCTTTGGACAGGACAGGGGCCGTTTCAGGGTGCGGGAAGGGTTTTAGCTCGGCGTCGATGGCCTTTTCCCAGCGTATTGGAAGAAAGAGGCAAGTGTTCTCGGAAGGGTAGACTGTGAGTGTCGCCTCTTCCGCAGACGGCCATGCATGCGGCCAGTAGTTCGGAGAGATGGCCAGCTGCCACTGATGGCCTTTCGCCAGTGTGTAGCCGATGACATCCATCTTGACGTCGACCACATATTTTTTGCCCGGCTCAAGCTCTTCAGGGAATTCATCGCTGTCACGGTGGGACAGGTTCAGCATCCCCCAGGTCACCCGGGTGGATGATCCGTCCGGCGCAACATCGTTCAGGCGTACGGCAACCAGCGCATGCGGCTTGTCGGAAGACAATTCCACGCGGAACGTCGGGTGGCCGAGGATGGCCGTTTCCTCTTGGACAGGTTCCGATTCAAAGACGACGGCGTAGCCGTTTTCGTTCCGTTGGTCGGCCGGCAGATCCCCCGGTTGCCCGAACGGACAGAAAACGCCCGCATGCATGCCGTGCTGCTGGACACTTCCGACTTTGATGGAAGCACCCTCCGCCGGTTTTTCTGTGAGTTTGTTTTCATTCAGGTATAGCCTTTGGTCTTTGATTGCCGCAGGCGGCCACTGGTTTTCCGCGACCCAGTGGCCCGGCCGGTAGTCATAGCTGGTCTGAGGCGGCACGCTGTCCTGAAGGTAAGCCCGGAGCATCGGCTCTTCCATGATGCCTGTGTCTTCCCCCTTCAGCCACTGGTCCCACCAGCGCAGGCATTCCTGCAGGAAGCCGACCTGCGGGCCGGGCACCGCCATTTCCGGATATTCATGCGCCCACGGCCCGATGAGCCCTTTTCGGGGAACGTCCAGATTCTCCAGCAATCTCGGGATGGCATTCGGATAGCCGTCCGCCCATCCCCCGACCGCGAACACGGGAATTTCGATCGCGCGATAGTCCTGGCGGACGGAACCGTGTTTCCAGTAGGCATCACGGCGCTGATGGCGGACCCACTCTTCGACGTAAGGCGGCGTCTTTTCCATGCGGTCCAGCCACATTTCCCGCCAGGCGTCGCCGACCACTTCCGGATCCGCGGGACGTGCGTTGTAGACGAACATCGTCGAGGCCCACCAGAGCATATCCGATGCAAGCATCGCACCGCCCTTGTAGTGGACATCGTCCGCATACCGGTCGTCGGTCGAGCAGATCGTGATGATCGTCTTGAGCTGCTTGGGACGGCGCGCGGCCACCTGCAGCCCGTTAAAACCGCCCCACGACTTGCCGATCATGCCGACACTTCCGGTCGACCACGGCTGCTGTTCGATCCACTCCAGGATTTCAAGCGCGTCGTCCTGCTCCTGTTTCAGGTATTCATCATACAGGATGCCGTCCGAATCACCGGTTCCGCGGATGTCGACCCGGATGCTTGCATAGCCGTGCCCCGCAAAATACGGGTGACGGAGCGAGTCCCGGAGTGCCGTGAATTCATTTTTCCTGTAAGGCAGATATTCAAGGATCGCCGGAACCGGGTTGTTCTCCGCGTCTTCCGGCAGCCAGATTTTCGCGGACAGCTTCGTCCCGTCCGACATCGGAATCCATAGGTTGTTCAGTTCTTTTATTTTGCGGGGAAATTCATCCCTGATTGAGCGGTTTGTTTCTCGGACGTTAAATACCAACAGCAATTCCTCCTTGGAAGCTCAATGATCAGACCCGCGATTTTGCGGGGAAATCTTTTTTCAGCCACTTGAACAACGAAACGATCAGCAGAAGATAAAACACGTAGATCGGGATCGACACGACG
Source organism: Bhargavaea beijingensis (assembly GCF_900101985.1). Taxonomy (GTDB): domain Bacteria; phylum Bacillota; class Bacilli; order Bacillales_A; family Planococcaceae; genus Bhargavaea; species Bhargavaea beijingensis. The sequence goes on along the minus strand of NZ_FNAR01000005.1, from coordinate 101,044 downwards.
ACTGCGGATGTCTGGACCACCCTCAGCCCTCCGACGAGGAGAAGCGAAATTCCCATGACCGCGAGCACGCCGCCCCAGATCATCCGGTGCCAGCGGGCAGGCTCCTGTCCGGGCCGCATCTCTTTTGTCGCGATCGCCGCGAGGACATAGGTGGCCGAGTCCAGCGAAGTGGACAGGAAAATCACGGCCAGGACGATGAAGAACGGCAGGACGATGGCACTCAGCGGCAATGAGCTTAATATCTCGACAACCGCCGCATCGCCCCCCCTTTCCGCCAGAATCCCGGAAAGGTCCAGTTTGCCGGTCAGTTCGGCATTCATCGAGTACCCGCCAAAGACCATGAAGTAGATCCAGGCGCCGACCGACCCCCAAAGAAGCATGTGCATGATCAGCTGACGGATGGTCCGGCCTCTCGAGATCCGCGCAACAAACAGCCCCATGAACGGAGCCGTAGCAGCGAACCATGCCCAGTAAAAGACGGTCCACGCCTGCGGGAATCCGCCCTTCGCAATCGGATCCGTGTAAAAGCTCATCGCGGCGAAGTTCTGGATCATCATGCCGAAGCTGTTCGTGAAGTAAGTCAGGATGAACAGCGTAGGTCCCGCCAAGAGCACGAAAATCGCAAGCGTCAGTGCCAAATAGACGTTCAGGTCACTGAGGCGGCGGATCCCTTTGTGCAAGCCGAGATAGGCGCTTGCCGAGTAGACGACAGTAATGAGGACAACCAGAAAGGCATCCAGCATCAATGACGGCTCCAGGCCGAACACCCGGGCGACGACTTGCGAGACCATCGGCACTCCGAGACCGAGTGTCGTTCCAAGCCCGCCGATCAGGCTCCAGATGACAAGAATATCGATCACCTTGCCAAGCCAGCCGTCCGCGTATTTTCCAAGTGCGCCGCGAAGCGCCACGCTCATCTTCAGGGACGGCTGCTTCCTGATGAAATAAGAATAAGCGATCACGACAGTCGGGAATGCGTACAAGGACCATGCGGATATCCCCCAATGGAACAGCGCATAAGTCAGCGACCATTCTGCCGCCGCCTGGCTCCCGGGTTCAATCCCGAATGGAGGTCCGGAATAATAGTAAAGCGGCTCCACCATGGACCAGTACATGATACTTGTCCCCATTCCCGCAGTGAACAGCATGGTGCCCCAACTGAAGGTCGAGAACTCAGGCTTCCCGTCGCCCAACCGGATTTTCCCGTAACGGCTTAACGCCAGCCAGATCAATAAGACAAAAAGCCCGATCGTCAGAAACTGCCAGGCCCAGTCCATTTTAAATGTGATGCCCGTCCTCAGATTATCCAGCACCGGTTCTGCACTTTCCCGGAACATCACCAGAGACACCGTGGCAAGCAAGACAACGATAATCGCAAACCAAAAGATAAAAGAATCGATTCGTGTTTTCTGCACCCAATCACCTCTCAATTGTTTTTGGCCTATCCAATTGCTTTATAGAAGGTCACACTTGCAATCAGAGAACATTTTAATCATGATATAATTAATAATCATGATTATATTAATGCCATTGATTATCCTAACATACGAGAAAGCGGTTTGCAAAAGCGCTTTCACTTTTTGATGAAAACTGAAAAGACACGGAGGTGCCGATCCAAATTGAAAAATAAGCAGCTGCAGATGAGCCGGATGTGGAAATATTTCGTGGAAGCGACAGTGGAAATCATCCATGAAGAAGGGATCGACAAAGTGACGATCCGCAAAGTTGCGGACCGGGCAGGCTATAATAGCGCCACGCTTTATAACTATTTCAGCGAACTTTCCCATCTGAAATTTTTTGCGGCGATGCGACTGTTGGGCGGTTATATCGAAGAAGTGACGGCTCGGATGGAAGACGGGGAAACACCGCTGGACAAGTATGTGATCGCCTGGGAATGCTTTATCCGCCATTCGTTCAGGTCGCCCAAACTCTTTAATGCGGTGTTTATCATGGATCTTGGGGACCAGCCCGGGAAACTCATGCAGCGCTATTATGAGGTTTATCCTGCGGAACTGGTCAATGTCCCTGACGAACTCCAGCCCACCCTGTTTGAACGCAGTGTCATGAAGCGGGGAAAATCGATGCTGCAGATGGCAGCGGAGGAAGGGCAGATTCCGATGGAGCAGATGAATCCGGTCAATGAAAAAACGAATCTGATCTGGCAGGGCATGATGACGAACATCCTCAACCACCGCCTGGACTATGACCTCGGGCAGGCGGAACGGAATACCATGAATTATATCCGCGAAATCATCGAAGACGCCCGCATGTCATGATGCACCAGAACAAGCCCGACCCGGCTAAATGAACTGCCGGGTCGGGCTTTCACTATCATCTTGCATATCCGGCGGTGTGCCGCAGCAGGTAACAGGCAAGCTGCAGCTGCAAAACGTCGTCCGGATTTTTAAAGGAGACCCCGAGCGTGTCCTCGATTTTCCTTAATCGCTGGTACAGCGTATTGATGTGGATGTGCAAGGCTTCCGCCGCCTGTCCGCTTGCCCGGTTGCAGTCGAAATAAACGACGAGCGTCTGCTCCAGGGTGTTTCCCGAGCGGTCGGCTTCCCGCAGAGGACCGAAAATGTCAGCGAGAAACTTGCGGGATTCTTCCGTGTTCCGGCTTGTGAAAAGCCGGCGAAGGCCGATTTCCTCGTAGCGGACAAGCCGGACCCCCGACTGCTCCGCAATCGGGTTGTCGAGGGCTATTTCCGCTTCGCGGTAGGTTCTTTCGATTTCGTGAAGACCATTCACGGATGAGCCGATTCCGCCGCGCAGAGAAATGGGTCCCGTTCCGCCGCTATCCGTCAGCAGCCGCTCCATCCGGCGCGCGAACAGGCTCCGGTCGGAAGGCTCCTTGAGTGAAGCAAGCAGGATCACCCGGTTCTGCCAGCCGAAAATGGTCTGCAGCCGGTCGGCGGCCGTCTTTTTCAGCTGGGCGATCAGCCGGAAAACCACCGCTTCCATCTCCTGCGGGTCCGGGCAACCGCTGACCTGCAGGATGGCCGCCGTCAGGTTCCGGGTGTCGCCGATGCCGAGTGCATCGGCGTTTTCCTGCAGCACATCCGGGTTTTCGGAGCGGATCAGCGAGTCGAACAGGTCCCGCTGGTTTTTGTAGTAGAAAGCGAGCACATTCTGCTTTTGGACGAGCTCCAGCGCAAGAATCGATGTGCCCTGTTCAATCGCCATTTCCTCAAGACGCCCAAGTTGGCCGTTTTTTCTCGCGATCAGGCACCCGAGCACAACTGAACCTGAACGGACCGGATACAAAGTGGCGCCGCTTTCTGTGCCGATGCTCACCTTTTTCGTTTCCTCCCTGCCGATCCGTTCCAGGAGATTGCCGTACGCCAGGCTGTCAGGCAATCGTTTTCCCGGAGGGATCGTTTCATTGACGATCAGATCCGCGAACAGGAGCGGCTGGCCGGCCATCCTGCTGAGTTCCTCCACGATTTTTTCCGTTCCCATATTCCTCACAGCCAGATCGGTCAGCGATTGGTGGATGGCGTCCCTTCGGATCAATTTCTCGTTCAGCTGCCTGATGTCCGCGAACTGCTTGGCATTCCGGATGGCGATGCCGACTTGGGCGGTGAACACCCGCAACAGCCAGAGGTCGCGCTTGGTCAGGATCCGGTCGGACTGCATCTGCGCCAAGTACATGACACACTCCACTTTACCGTCGACCGTGATCGGATAAGCGATCACGGAGCGGACATTCGTGATATCTTCCACCATCCTGCCCCACCGCTGCTTGTTTTCTCTGGAGATTTTGCTAGCTTTTCGGTAATCGGCATCGGACGGGTCCGTGATCAGCACAGGCTGGTCATCCTGGAAAGCATGGCCGATCGGGCCCTCGCCGGGGCTAAATGCCATTTGCCGGATTTCTTCGAACCGATACCCCTCCGACGCCCTGCAGACGAGCTTTCCGCTTTTTTCATCAAACAGCCAGAGTGTGCCGTAATCCGCATTGCCGATCACTTCAAGCGTATTGGCCAGGATGTTTGAAAACACTTCCTCCAGGTCGAGCGATGAAGTCGTCTCCCCGATGCTCCCGATGATCCGGTCGAGCCGTTTCCGGCCCGCTTCCGTATCATGCTCCGAATAAACGCGGTACAACAGGTCGGACAGCAATTGCACGTCCTCACCGGTCAGTCCGGGATCCTCCCCGAACAACATGACCGCAGTGAAATCCGCCGAATAAGAAACATCCACCGCAATCCGGTCCCCGTCCTTCCTTATTCCGCACCTCCCTTTTCGATAAACGGGAGCGGAAGGCGGACTCATTCCCGCCGGATTCAGGATCGGATCGTAGTCTTCCGCCCCCCCTGAGGCGCTCCAGACTGAAACAGGCCCGCCGTACTGTTTGAGTTCAAGAAAATGCATGATTGATGAAGCCACGAATCTCCCGCCTTTCCTATGTAGAAACTTCCACCTATGCTTTGATAACTATAGGAGAACGGACATTGCGCTGTCAACCGAATCGTCATACTATTTAATAAAGTTAAATAATAATGGCTCACCGGAGGTGTCTTCATGGATATTGACCGAAGTATGATCGGGCTCAGTAGCAAGCCCTATACCGCCGTCGCAGAACAGGAAAAAGCCCGCCGATTCGCCGAAGCGATCGGCGACCCGAACCCCCTGTACGAGGATGAAAGCTATGCAGGCCAAACCGTCTATGGGGAAACGACCGTTCCGCCGACCTTCCTGATTGCACTCGGCAACAACGCAGAGCTGCCGATCCGTTTGGACGTCCGCCGGATGCTGCACGGCGAGCAGGCATTTATCTACCACCGCCCCGTACGCTTCGGGGAAAAACTGGTGTGCACAATGTCTGTCGCGGACATCTACGAAAAGGAAGGCAAAAGCGGCGCGATGCAGTTTCTCGTGCTGGATACGGAGATGACTGATGAAAACGGGCAGCTTGTAGCTGTCTCCAAAAACACGATCGTCTACCGCCCGGCCAAAAAACCGGAAAAGGGAGGCGAGCGCAATTGAAGACAGCCACTGTTCTTGAAGTCAAGCAACTCCGTGAAGGCGCGGAACTCCCCATTCTTGAAAAACCGCCGGTGACCCGGGAGCAGCTTGTCCGCTATGCAAACGCTTCCGGAGACTTGAATCCCCTTCATACGGATGATGAGTTCGCGAAAAGCATCGGCATGGACGGCGTCATCGCCCACGGCATGCTGATCATGGGGTTCCTCGGCCAGTATGTCCAGCAGTTGGCAGGCAAAGAGGCGTTTGTCGCTGACTTCAGTATGAGATTCGCAGCGGTCACCCGTCCCGGAGACGTCATCACTTGCCGGGGGACCGTCGCGCGGCTGTTTGAAGAAAACGGCAAGCAGGCAGCCGAACTGCAGCTGACCGCGGAAAAAGCCCCGGGCAAACCCGTCGGCTCCGGAACGGCAGTTCTTTTGTTCGGCAGGCAGGAAGACAGATAAGGAGGCAAAACCGATGACCACTTACGCCAATCAATGCGCCATCGTCGGAGTCGGAGAAAGTGAACGGTCCCGGAATTCCGGAACCACCCCGCTCCATCTGGCGCTTGACGCCGCCCGCAATGCACTCCGCGACGCAGGACTTGAAGCAAGGGATCTGGACGGCATCATGAACTATTCCACGGGCGGTGACTCGTGCACCTCCCATGAACTGGCCACCTACCTCGGCAGCCGGCCCAAATACGTAAAAGACATCAGCGGCGGCGGCAGCAGCACGGAATTGCTTATCGCCGACGCGGTTGCGCTCATCGAAGCCGGCGAACTCGAGACCGTCCTGATCTACAGGGCGATGAACGGCGCTTCCGGACACCAGGTCGGACGCGGGTACGACCCGGATCTGCTGCAGGGGATGCTGCCAGGCGGCAGTTTTGTCATGCCTTACGGCTCCGCGAGCCCTTCCCAGTGGTTCGGCATGTTCGCCATGCGGCACATGCATGAAACCGGAACGACCAAAGAGCACCTCGGCCATGTGTGCGTCAGCTTCTATGAACATGCCCAGCGGAATCCGAAAGCGTTTCTTCACGGCAAGCCGCTTGATATGGAGACTTACCTTGCCACACCGGACATCAGCACGCCGTTCAATATCCATGACTGTTGCGTGGAACTGGATGAGGCCAACGCGCTGATCGTGACATCGGCCGGCAACGCGAAAAACTGCAAATCCCGGCCGGTTTATATCATGGGGATGGCCCCCCGGCACACTCACTCCCATGCCCATTACTGGACGCAGGTCGATGAGGTCGCCTCCGACCATGCCGCCCCCGCCCTCTACCAATCGGCCGGCGTCAAGCCTGAGGATATTGACGTCGCCGCCATCTACGACTGCTTTAGCTGGGTCGTTCTCAGGCAGCTGGAGGCTTACGGATTCGCCAAGCGGGGCGAGGCCGGTGACTTCGTCAAGGACGGCAACCTGAAGATGGGCGGCCGGCTTCCTTCCAACACGGCCGGCGGCATGCTGTCGGAAGGATATACCCACGGCATGAACAATGTCCTTGAACTCGTCCGCCAGCTGAGGCACGACTACAAAGGCACCGACCGCCAGGTAAAAGATTGCGAGCTCGGCATCTGTACGGGCTGGAGCGGTCCCGACCTTGCCGGCGCCATGATTCTCAGAAACTAAAGGAGGAAGCGGAATGACACAGGCAACCAAATACGAGAAACCAGTCCCCCTCAAGACGCTGGACAATCATCCCTACTGGGACGCGGCGGACCGGCACGAACTGGCCCTCCAGAAATGTTCGGACTGCAAAGGCTACATCCATCCTCCGGGTCCTTCCTGCCCTTCCTGTGGCAGCCCGGCAACCGAATGGGAAAACCTCGGCTCCGATATTTCGGCGACGGTTTATTCCTACATCACTTCCTACCGCCCATTTCTTCCGGGCTTCCAGCATGACCTGCCGACGGTCATCACCGTGGCCGCGCTGGATGTTGCACCGGAAGTGAAAATCATGGCCAATATTATCGGCTGTCCGGCGGAAGAGGTGGAGATCGGCATGCCGCTGAAGATGACGTGGACCGACATCACACCCGATCGGGCCCTTCCCCAATGGACCCCCTCCCGCAGCCAGAACTGACCTTCTGAGAAAGGAAGAATGCAAATGGACTTTACACTGACCAAAAAAGAAGAAGCATTCCGTGACGAGCTGCGCAGCTGGCTCTCCGTCAACCTTCCGGAAGGATGGCTTGAAGGAAAGCGGACACTGCCGGAAAGCAAAGAGGCGTATTCGCGCTTTCTCCGCGACTGGCAGCGCAAGCTGTACGAAGGCGGATGGGCGGCCATCTCCTGGCCCGAGGCGTACGGCGGACGCAATGCGACACTCATGGAGGAAATCATTTATCACCAGGAAATGGTCCGTGTGAAATCCCCTCCTCTCGTCAACTACGTCGGCATCCATATGGTCGCCCCCACGCTGATGCAGATGGGGACCGACCAGCAGAAAGAAGCCTACATCGAAAACATCCTGACAGGCAACCATGTATGGAGCCAGGGATATTCGGAACCGAATGCGGGATCGGACCTGACCGCCATCGAAACGGCCGCCGTGAAAAAAGACGGGCGTTGGATCATCAACGGGCAGAAAGTCTGGACGAGTTTTGCCCATCTTGCGGACCGGTGCTTCCTGCTTGCAAGAACCGGCCAATCGGGGAAAAAGCATGAAGGCATCACCGTGTTTCTTCTGGACATGAACCAGGAAGGCGTCGAAACCCGCCCGATCACCCAGATGGACGGACGCGAAGAGTTCAATGAAGTCTACCTGACGGATGCCATCGCCCATGACGAAGACATTGTCGGCGAGGAAGGCAAGGGCTGGAGCGTACTGATCGCGCTTATGCTGCATGAGCGCTCGGGAATCGCCGCCGAGGTGTTCACGCTGGAACAGCAATTCGAGGAAGTCGCGGAAATGGCCAGGACACTGACCTCAGACGGCAAGCCGATCATCGAGGACCCCTTTATCGAAGATGGACTCGCCGACCTGTATGCCCGCATCAGCGGCGCCCGGCTGAATTACTACCGGAACATCACCCACACGCTGAAAAATGGCAAGCCCGGTCCCGAAAGCTCTCTCGACAAACTGCTTGTCAGCGAATTGGGGAAGGAACTGTTCGACTTCGCCATGACCATCCAGGGCCACGCAGGCGTGCTGGCAGGAGGGGATGCGCCGTTTGACGGGGCCATGCAGCACCAGTACTTGGCTTCATTCGGCGCGACCATCGGCGGCGGAACGAGCGAAGTGCAGCGAAACACGATCGGCGAGCGGATTCTCGGACTGCCGAAAGACCTTGGGAGATAACGGAAAGGAGTGGGAACACATGGATTTTTCCTTGAATGAAGAACAGGAGCTGTTCCGGTCGGCTGTCCGGAAGTACCTGAAAGACCTCGGAGGGACCGGAACGGCCCGCGCAACGATCAGAGGCGATGACGAGCCTGCACGCGCTGCGGCGTCGGGGCTTGCCGAGATGGGCATCAATGCCATTCCTGTACCCGAACAGCAGGACGGGCTTGGACTCGGCGCACTTGATCTTGTTCCCGTCTTTGAAGAAACCGGCCGGGTTCTGCTTCCCGGCCTGCAGCTGGAAACGCTCGCCCTTGCCGTACCGCTGATCACGAACTACGGGACGGAAGAACAAAAAAAACGGTGGCTCCCCCTCGCCGCTTCCGGAGAAAGCGCTTTCTCCGTCGCCTGGTATGAAACAGGCCGCAGCCTGTTTCCCGAAACGTTCGCATGCACGGCGACGCGTATAGACAACCGCTATGAGCTTTCGGGCGTGAAGACTCTCGTTCCGGTCACCGGCAGCCCGGATTTGTTTATCGTGGGCGCCGAGGCTCCCGGAGGGACTTCCCTCTTTCTCGTAGAGGCGTCTGAAGCGGCGTCCGTCCGTCCGCTTTCCTGCCTGGACGAAACCCAGCTTCCGGCCGAACTCTCTTTCCGGAACGCACATGCCGAACTGCTCGGCGAACCGGGCAAAGGACAGGACATGCTCCGGGAAGCACTGCTCCACTTTAACACCGCTCTAGTTTCCGGCATGGTCGGCGGGATGGATGAACTCGTGAAGATCACCGCGGAATATGCAAAGATCCGGGTCCAGTTCAACCAGCCGATCGGACGCTTCCAGGCGATCAAGCACCGGATCGTGGATATGAAGCTGGATCTGGAGACGGCGCGGTCCCTGTCCCACTATGCGGCTTGGGCGGTTGAAACGGGAGCCGATGACCGGATTGCCGCCGTCCACAGTGCGCGCTCCTTTGCTTCCCGCGCCTATATCAAGGCGGCCGGGGATTCGATCCAGATCCACGGCGGCATCGGTTTCACGGAGGAACTGGATTGCCACCTGTATCTGAAGCGGGCCCGCTACTGGGATCATTATTTCGGCTCGGTTCGGGATTCCCGCAAAGCCGCCGCCGGTTCGCTCGGATGGCACGCCCGGCAAACTGCGGACGCAGCCCCCGTATCTTGAGTCGGCCAGTCTGCATTCAAGGAGGAATGATCAAGTGGCGGTCACCACAGAAGTGAAGGATTATCAAAACCTGATTGGCGGTTGCCTGCAGCCGCACGCAAGCGATGAATTCCTGGACAGCATCGACCCTTCTACAGGGCTTGTCTGGGCACGGGTACCGAAAAGCACGGAGGAAGATGCAAACAAGGCGGTTGACGCCGCAAAGCGGGCGTTCGCCGGGTGGAAAACCGCCCTCCCTGCCGAACGGGCGGCCAGGCTGAGGCAGGCCGCGTCCATCATTTCGGCAAACGGTGCCGAACTGGCCGCTCTCGAAACGAAAGGAAACGGCTGGGTGATCCGGGAAACGACTTACGGCATGATTCCCGTGCTCGTAAAGCTTTGGGAAGACGCTGCGTCGGAAGCGACTGTTGGCGGACGGGGACAGACCGTCCCGACCGGCCCGTCAAGCTTCAGTTACACGCTCCGCGAACCTTATGGCGTCATCGCGGGGATCGCCCCGTGGAATGCCCCACTGTTCACCTTTTCCATCAAGGCCGCCTATGCATTGGCTGCCGGCAACACCGTCATCATCAAGCCGTCCGAGATGGCGGCGGCATCCTCGCTCAGACTCGCAGAACTGCTGGCGGATGCTTTCCCGCCGGGCGTGCTGAACGTGATCTGCGGGACGGGCCCGGATATCGGCACGGCACTTGTTTCTCATCCGGATGTCGCCAAAGTCAGCCTGACCGGCTCCGGCGGCACAGCTTCCGCCATTGCGCAGGCAACAGCCGGAAAACCGAAACCGCTGATCCTGGAGCTGGGAGGAAAATCGGCGAACATCGTGTTTGAGGATGCTGACCTTGACCGCGCAACGGAAAGCATGGCGACCGCCTCCATATTCACGGGGAACGCCGGCCAGATCTGTGTCGGCGGGTCCCGTATCCTCGTACAGCGAAAGGTGTTCGACGACGTCGCCGATCGCCTCAGGAAGCGGATGCAGGATCCCGCCCTGCACCGGCTCGGACACACACTCGACCCCCGGACGACAATGGGCCCGATCGCAACGAAAGCCCAGTTCGACAAAGTCCGGTCTTATATCGACCTGGCTCCGACAGAAGGGGCCACCCTGCTGTTCGGCGGCCGCTCGGGAGCGGAATTGTTCCCCGGGTCCCCCGATCTTTCCGGCGGATACTGGGTCGAGCCGACCTTATTCGCCGCAGATTCCAACCGGCTTCGCGTCTGCCAGGAGGAGATTTTCGGGCCGGTCGCCGTCATGATTCCGTTTGATACAGAGGAAGAGGCGGTCCGCCTCGCGAATGATACGGAATTTGGATTGGCTGCCGGCGTCTGGACGTCCTGCCTGAGCCGGGCTCACCGGATGACCGCCTTGCTCGAAGCCGGAAATGTATGGGTCAACACATACGCCCGCGTCGGATCGGACCTTCCGTTTGGCGGGGTGAAAAACAGCGGATTCGGAACCGACTCCATCGGGGAGTATTCCCGTGAGAAGTCCTGTGTGATTAAACTGTGATTTCCCCCTCCCCCTGCTTCCCGGTCATGGATCATCTGATACCACCCGGAAACCGGCAGTCCGGAAGGGGCGCCTCCCGTTGCAAGACACGGCCATCCTCCATTAAGGCGGTGCACAGATGAACGTCAAACTCCAGAACAGGCAAAATTATGACCAGGACCTACCCGAAGTGCTGGAAATCCCGATCGTCCCGGCGGGTTCCATCCTGAAAGGCAGCCTCAGACAGTATAGCGGCAACCAAGCGTATATCTACCGGGACACCCCCATCACCTATGATGAAATCCACGAACAGGCCTGGCGGTTCGCCAACGCGCTGCGTGAGCTCGGCATCGGCAGAGGCATGACCGTGTCCGTCCATATGCCGACCTGCCCCCAATACCTTGCCGCTTACTACGGTATCATCCTGAGCGGGGCCGCCTACTCCCCCGTCAACCCATATTTGCCGGCCGGGGACTTGAAGTTCCAGTTGAATGACTCCGATACGGTCGCGGTCGTCACCCATGAAACGTCCGCCGCGGCACTCGCCGACATCCTCGGCGACACCCGGGTCCGTCATGTGATCATGACCGGCGACTCCGAAATGTACGGCAATGGATCACCGGCCGAAGTACCGGACGGCTGGCACAGCTTTGCCGCTTTAAAGCGCCAAGCATCCGACCGGGAATTCGATGCGGGCATCGATCCGGAAAACGATCTCGTGCATATCGCGTACACCGGCGGCACGACCGGAAGCCCGAAAGGCGTCATGATCACCCACGCCAACCTCGTCAGCAACATCGCCCAGATTGCGGCCTGGACGGCGGGATGCCTGCCGGTGCTCGATGAAGACGGCGCCCTGCGGTTTGTCGCGGCCGAGCAGGATCCGGACAACTACCGGGAAAAGTACCTGATTCCCCTCGGGGAGGAAGTGCGGCTCAGCCCTTCCCCGCTTTTCCACATTACCGGCGGAATCGGCATGATCGTTTCCCCGATGGCACAGGGGGCCACCACCATCCTGCCAGACCGGTTCGTTCCGTCCCAGTTTCTCGGCCTGATTGAGAAGTACGGTGTTTCCTCAATCAACGGGGCACCCGCGATGTGGAACGCGCTTCTCAATACGCCGAATATCCATACTTACGATTTTTCAACCATCCGGAATGTCAGCTCGGGAGCCGCTCCGCTCTCCCAAAAAGAGATGGGTCAGCTGAAAAGCCTGTTCCCGAACGCCCGGGTCGGCGAAGGCTACGGCCTGACGGAAGCCACCGCCTCCGTGGCCGGAAGCGTCTGCCTCGCGGGTGGCATCCACAAGTTGGGCACTGTCGGCCTGCCCACGTTCAACACGGAACTTAAAATTGTCGCAATCGGCGATGAAGAAGGCACGCCCCTCCCGCAGGGAGAAAGCGGTGAAATCTGCATCCGGGGCCCTCAGGTGATGAAAGGCTATTACAAGAAGCCGGAAGAGACGGCCGCCACGCTGCGTGACGGCTGGCTGCACACGGGCGACATCGGCCAGATTGACGAAGACGGCTACCTGTCGATTGTCGGCCGCAAAAAAGAGATGCTGATCTACAACGGCTATAACGTGTATCCGGTGCGCATCGAGGAAGTGCTCGTTTCCCATCCGGCCGTCCAGAACGCGGTCGTCATCGGAAAACCCGATGAAAAGGCCGGAGAAATCCCGAAAGCGTTCGTCATCAAAAAAGAAGGGGCGGGGCTTTCCGAAAAAGAGCTGCTGGCCTATGTAAACGAACGGGTCGTCCACTACTCCAAAGTGAGGGAACTGGAATTCGTCGACCAGTTCCCGATGACCGCAGCCGGGAAGATTTCAAAGGTCCAGCTGAAGAAGATGGAGTTTGGGAACGCCTGAATACACACAGACATACGCCCGATCCGGCAACTATCCGGATCGGGCGTATGGGTCGTTCTTATCAGGTACGGTCCCAAAAACGCTTAACTGCAAGTGCTTTGATGTACTGGTCCGCAAATTTCGGGTTGTTTTCCGCCATGACGACACCGTCCAGGTTGTTGGCTTCCGTGCTGGCCGCATACTGGGCGGCACCTGCTCCGACGGCGATCGGCTTCATGAACATGTAGTGCATCTTGAAGAAATCCATGGCGCCCTGGTCGAACTTGAGCTGGTTCATCTTCGCCTTGCCGCCGACCAGGTACACCGAATCATACAGCGCAGGGTGGATGGTCAGGAACGTGTTGGTCGGCGTGAGTTCCATACCGCCTTTCCCCTTGACCGGCGAAAGCGTCTCGGAAATGAGATCGATCACCGCTCCGACTTCTTTAAGTGCCGCAAGCGCCTGGTCCACTTCTTCCTCGTCGAACCCGTCGCCGATCACCACCGCGACCCTGGACGTCATTGCGGAGTGCGGGGTGTTCATCTGGCTCAGGGACGGATAGCTTTTCTCGCAGTCGACATGCTGGGTCTCAGGCGGCCTGACACCGACGTTTTCCGCAATCATCGTGGCCAGTTCGGTGTCGACGTTCCCGAACATTTCAACCGTCTTCTGACGGATCTCCTTATTCTTCACCCCGCCGACGTGGAAGCTGAACGACTCGACGAGGTCCTGCTTCTCCGGCATCGACAGGCTGTTCCAGAACATGCGGGCCTGCGAGTAGTAATCCTCGAAGGAGTCGCTCGGATGCTCCCGTGTCACATGGCCTTCCACCTCGGCCGGATAGTTTTCATACCCTTCCGGTGCCGGAGTTTCATGAGGGGTGCCGTCTTCCTGCGTGTTGTTGTGGAAATGGACGTTGTCCTGTTCGATCGGGTATTTCAGGTAGCTGTCGCGCAAGTTGTGGTTCACATCGGACACCGGGCGGTTGATCGGCAGTTCCTCGTAGTTCGCCGAGTGGTGGCGGTGAAGCTCCGTATCGCGGTAGGCGAACGAGCGGCCCTGCAGCACCGGGTCATTCGTGAACTCAATTCCCGGTACGAGGTTTGCCGGGTTGAACGCGGATTGTTCCGTCTCCGAGAAGAAGTTGTCCTGAAGACGGTTCAGCACCATCTTCCCGATGACCTTCGGCGGCACTTCTTCCTGCGGCCACAGCTTGGTGTCATCCAGGATGTCAAAGTCGAACTTGAATTCATCTTCCTCGTCGATCAGCTGGACACAGAGGTCGTATTCCGGATACGCGCCGCTCTCGATCGCTTCGATGATGTCCCGGCGGTGGAAATCCGGGTCGGCGCCCCCGATGATGTTCCCTTCTTCCAACGTGATGGAGTGAACCCCAAGCTTCGGTTTCCAGATAAACCGGACAAACGTGGATTTGCCCTTTTCATTGATCAAGCGGAACGTATTGATCGGATAGCCTTCCATCATGCGCCAGCTTCGCGGCCGGCCACGCATCGACATGAGCCACATGACCATATGTGCGGACTCCGGGTTGCTCGTCACGTAATCCCAGAAGTTATCGTGCGCCACTGTTGCCTGCGGCATATGCTGCCTTGGCTCCGGCTTTGCGGCATGTGTGACATCCATAAACTTCATCGCATCAGCGAGGATGAACACAGGGAACTGGAGGGCAAGCATGTCATAGTTGCCTTCCTCCGTGTAGAATTTCGTGGCGAATCCGCGGATGTCGACCGCCGTGTCTTTAGAACCGCGGTTCCCCACAAAGTTGGAGAAGCGGACAAAGACCGGCGTTTTCTTGCCGGGCTCCAGGAACTTCGCCATCGTGTAGTCCTTCATCGACTCTGTCGCCACGAATTCTCCGTGCACGCCGTATCCCCGTGCGTGGACCACCTTTTCCGGAATCCGCTCACGGTTAAAGTGCGACTGCTTTTTGTAGAAGTGGAAATCCTGCATGAGGAGCGGGCCGCGCCTGCCTGCGCGCAAGGTCTTCTGGTCATTTGCGACTTTGTTGCCGCTGATGTCGGTCATCGGCTTGCCCGTGTTCTGCCTCCTGAACTGCTCCAGCTGCTTGTCTTTTTCGTTGCCACCGTTTTTCTGGTCCATGTTTTCACCCTTTTCCAGTAATCATTCCGTTCAGGATGCGGGGGAATCCCTGTGAACGGGATTCCCCCGCATCCGGTTCTCTCCCTTTCTTCCCATAGATTGCTAGTTTCAAACAACAAACGACAGATCAGGGATGCACATTAAAAGGCGGCCCGCGAAGATCAGTCTTCGGGCCGCCCTTTTCCTCATGCAAGATCACTGTTGGCTTTTGTCTTCCTGGTATTGGTTATAATATTGGACGCTGGTCATCGCCCCTTCTGACACCATTTCCGCATCGTCGATGTCGGCCGGCTTCCCGAGCTCCTTTTTGTAATCCGGATTGAACACACGGATGGCCTCGTCAATCCGATTTTTGACTTTCTTTCTGTTTTCTTCTTTTGTGAGATACGCCGCCCCTGCAACCAGTCCGGCTGCACCCGCCAACTTTGTCAGTTTCCCCATTCCTCTCAGCATCCTTTCCTGCTCTATTTCGCATTGTGTTCATGGATTGCAAGCCAATTAATCTATTCCCTTTTCCACGCCTTTCAAACAACTCATCCAGACGTATCATTGAGGGGACGGTAAAACAGCTTGTCATTGAGCGATTTTGCAGGAAAGTCCGATTATCGGCTCACGCTTTGCGTCATTGTCCGGGGAAGCAATTTTGTATCCGGCGAGATGCTGGCCCACCGGGGAGCTGATAAGTTTCAGGTTGCCCGATGATTCCGGAGTGGGGAAATTCTGCATGAGATTTCGTCATTCAGCCGTTCAGTTTCGTCATTGGACGAAAAAGTTTCGTCATTCGTTCTCCGGATGGCGGCGAATGACGAAACCGGGGGCGCGAATGACGAAACCCGGCCGACGAATGACGAAACCAGACCAATGAATGACGAAACCGGGTCAATGGCGACCTCCCAATCCTATCGGTCCGCATTCCTTCGGATCTCCGGATGACACACAGACAGCCCCCATCCGAATCCGGATAAGGGCTGTCCACTGCCTAGCCGATTTTTGTCAGGGTGCCGAAGAGGGTCGTCCGGTTGGCGCCGTTGTTTTCAAATCCGATCATTTCCTGTTCACCGCAGAAAAGCACGGCCCCTCTTGTCGCCATGACTTCCTCCCCGTCCACCGTGAACATACCGCTGCCTTCGATGACGACGAGATACAATTCCTTGCCCGGATGGCTGTGCGCCTTCATCGTCTGGCCCGGAAGGAAGTTCAGCGTGAATGCCGTGCTGTGCTCATTTTTCATGAAATCCACTTTCGTGAAGCGACTTTCGTCGAACTGCCGGAACGCCTTGAGCGCTTGGTGGTCCATATAAATGCCTCCTCTGATTGGTCGGTACTTGTACGATACCGTTGCCGGCCGGGCGGGAAACCCCCGGATCAGAAAATCCATGGCTTCCGTTTGAATGCTGCAAGCCCTATGACGGCATTTCTGAGCGCCTCCCCGTCCGGCGGCAGATCCACTGTGCCGCGAGAGCGCCGGACGGTCCCGTCATCATGGCGGATCGCGATCTCGTACGTCCGTCCTTCCAGGACCGGCGAACCGAAATCCATTGGCCACTCACCGATCCCGAAATCGGCGGTGAGGGAATCGAGGAACGCCGCCGCTGTGCCGGGGGCAATTTGGTATTCATCCCTTGTGTGGCGCATACCGCGCCCGGCCTCCTCATTCGTCAAGAGGATCTCATGGACAATCTGGCCGTCCCGTGTGATCCGGACGTCATGGACACGTTCCTCGTTTGGCCGGAGCGGCCCGCTCTCGGTCGTTTCAAAACGGATTTCAGTGATCACAGACTCCCTCCTCCACGAACGCAAGATCCTCTTTTAAAATCGAATACATATACAGGTCATCAAACCTGCCCCGGCCGTATTCATAATGGCGCAGCAGCCCTTCTTTCAGGAAGCCGTTTTTCTCGACAAGCCGGAGGGAAGCCGTGTTTCCGGGTTCAATAAGTGCTTCGATCCGCTCCAGTCCAAGATGGCTGAATCCGTAGCGGACCACCGCCTGCAGGGCCTCGCTTGCGATTCCCTTCCCCCAATATTCCCGGCTGAGCTCGTAGCCGATCTCGGCCCTGAAATGTTTGGGCTCCCGATTATGGAACCCGCAGCTTCCGATC
Organism: Bhargavaea beijingensis; assembly: GCF_900101985.1. Taxonomy (GTDB): domain Bacteria; phylum Bacillota; class Bacilli; order Bacillales_A; family Planococcaceae; genus Bhargavaea; species Bhargavaea beijingensis. The sequence continues at coordinate 84,039 of NZ_FNAR01000005.1, read as the reverse complement.
ATCTTGCCGGTTTCCTTGAGGGTGATGCCCCAGCGGATGCCGCTGTCTTCTTTTACGAGCGAATGGTACCACTTGATCTCATCCTGAACATCTTCCGTCGTTTCGAACGGTTCCATGCCGGTATGCTTCATCACCTCGGGATCGGACAGGTAACGGAGCATGTCTTCCGCATCTGAGGGATTGGCGGCTCTCAGGTACAGTCTTTTAGTTGTGAGTTCCAATAGTTTGGTATCCATATGAATCCCCTCTCAGCAGAATGTATGCCTGAAGATTGTTGATGGGTCAGGCTAAGCGAAAATGCAGCGATTCAAGCAGACGGTTCCCGATTACCGTTCTGACAGGCTCCCCGCGACGACCAGGCGCAGGTCTAATTCACTTTCGCGCGACATCTCCCCTCTAAGAAATCGTCCAGTTCCTGTATCGCGAGTTTTAGGGATGTCAGCCTTCGTTCAAGCAGTGTCCGCTGAGGGCTGCCGGCCGTGGAATTAGCATACGCCTTTTCGATGGACGGCATCATGCCCCGGAGCACATCACGGGCTTCCGCCAGAGCCTCATGCCCATATGGAGGTGCTTGCTGATTCCAAGCGCTTTCCAGCACGGCCAGCCCGGCTCTCACCGCACGAAGGCGTTTTTCGATCAGCGTCGTATTGGTACCTTTTCCCGCCATCTGTGCCAATCCCTTTTCCATCTTGCGGATGGTCGATTGTAAAGATTGGATGGACTCCGTTTTGACGGTTTCCGAAACGCTATCCAAAACCGGCACCCCCCTTCTATATTTTTAATTATCACACAGTCTGAGATTCACTTGAATCAAAAAGCGAACCCCAATGATGGGATCCGCTCAGATGACAATCTCCAAAAGTTCTTCCAGCCGGCTGATTTCGTATGTGGGCTCAATCGGTGTTTGGTTTTTCTTGCGGGAGGGATTAAACCAGCATGTGTCCACCCCGGCGTTCAGCCCGCCCTGGATGTCGGATGTGAGCGAGTCGCCCACCATGAGGACAGTCGAGGGATCCGTAACCTGCAGCTGTTGGAACGCATACTCGAAGATTTCTTTTTGCGGCTTCCGGTATCCCGTCGCTTCGGAGATGATGACCTGCTCGAATGCATCGCTGAACGGCGAATTCCGGATCCTGGACGTCTGCACTGCCTCGAAGCCGTTGGTGATGATCGCGAGGCGCTTGTGGGAAAGGGCTTCGATGACCTTATCGGCTCCTGGCATGAGATGCATCTGTTCTCCAAGGAACCCCAGATAGTCCTGATTAAAGACGACTGCATCGAGATTCAATTCATGTTCCAAAAACAATCTCCTGAACCGTTCCGAACCCAATTCATTGAGTCCCAGATTTCCGTTTTCCAGGTCACGCCATAGGCCCTCACTGATGGTCCGGTAGCTGGACCTGTATTGTTTAAGGCCATCAGGCATTTCGTATTTCCCGAACACACTGCCGAATGCCGCCTGCTCCGACTTGTCGAAATCCATCAGCGTGTCATCCACATCGAACACGATCACTTCGTATTGTTTCATCACATTCTCCCCCTTGCCGCCTATTCAAACTAAAAGAGCCTTCCCGTTCAGAAAAGGCTCTGTCCTGCTTATCCGATCAGGCTTCCACGCTGAACTGATCGAGCAATGCCCGCACGTCGTCAGTGGATTTCGTCTGCATCAGCTGGTTTCTCAGTTCGCCCGCTCCGCGGAATCCTTTGACGTAGATTTTAAAGAATCGGTGGAGCGCGGTGACGGAACGTGGTATTTCCTTGATATATTGATCGTGCAGATCCAGATGCAGCCTCAGGAGGTCCAGGTATTCCTTCGTGCTGTGCTCTGTCGGCTCTTTCTCGAAGGCAAACGGATTCTTGAAGATGCCGCGGCCGATCATGACGCCGTCCACGCCGTACTTCTCGGCGAGCTCAAGGCCCTTCTGGCGGTCAGGAATGTCCCCGTTGATTGTCAGCAAGGTGTCCGGCGCCACCCGGTCACGCAGTTCCTTGATTTCGGGGATCAGTTCCCAGTGCGCATCGACTTGGCTCATTTCCTTTCTCGTCCGCAGGTGGATCGAAAGGTTCGCGATGTCCTGCTCGAGAATATGCGCCAGCCATTCCTGCCACTCATCGACCTCATGAAAGCCGAGCCGGGTTTTCACACTGACGGGAAGCCCGCCCGCTTTGGCCGCCTGGATCAGTTCCCCAGCAGTATCCGGTCGCAGAATCAGCCCGCTGCCTTTCCCTCTTGTCGCCACGTTCGGTACCGGGCAGCCCATATTGATATCAAGACCGCTGAATCCCATTTCCGCCATGCCGATGCTCATCTGGCGGAAATAGTCGGGCTTGTCCCCCCAAATATGCGCCACCATCGGCTGCTCGTCCTCGGTGAACAGCAGGCGACCTCGGACACTGTTGATGCCTTCAGGATGGCAGTAGCTGTCCGAGTTCGTGAACTCTGTAAAAAACACATCCGGCCTGCCGGCTTCGGCGACGACATGGCGGAACACCACATCCGTCACATCTTCCATCGGGGCAAGTACAAAAAATGGTCTCGGTAAATCGCGCCAAAAATTCTCTTTCATGTCTGACTCCATTCCTCTCACTGCGAATAACCTGTTATCGAATCGTACCAATTAATGAACGACTTTTCCAGCCTGATTGCTTCTGCAAGTATGATAGATAAAGGGTTCGCCAAAGAACTTTCTGCTTAAAGAAACCCCGAACTATTTGTCCGGGGGAAAATTCCTTTATAATGGTTGGAGGCAGTAAACCGATCAACTCCAAAACAAAGAAAATCCACCTCAAAACATCATTCGAACAACCTAAACTGGGATTATTTTTCAACAAGTATTTATGGGGGGAAAACATGATTTCACTTCTATTAACGATGAAGCGGCTTTTGGGTGCGATCTTAAAAAACATGAAGGATCCGGTGTTTAAATCTCTTGTAACGACACTCACACTTATCCTCTTGTCAGGCACATTATTTTATAGAGGAATTGAAGGATGGTCTTGGCTGGATTCTTTTTACTTTGCGGTGATTAGCTTAATGCCGACGAGTGCCAGCACAGGACTTGTTCCTTCGATGACCATAAGTAAAGTGTTTACGATGATTTACTTAGTGGTTGGGATAGGTGTAATGGTTGGTGCTCTGGCCATGATCGGGAAGTCTGTATTGAAATTTGATGATAAAGAGATGAAACGCTCAAAGAAAAAACCGAATAACTAATGACTGTAGGCAAATCGGAGCCGGAGTGAACCTCTTTCTCCGATTTGCTAATTTTATGGATCTGGCCTGAGGTTGGTGCTGTCTCACTTATTTGCAAGCCATTACTGAATCCATAGACATTTTGACACATGCTCCCCGAACCATACTGCAGACCCTGCATTTTATTGTCAGCCGCGTTTTTCCTTCGTCCAATGGCTGTTCACTTCAACGCCGGCGTCCTTCAGCAGATTGTATAAAGGGCACCTCTTCTCGACCGTTTCTTTCAGCCGCTCCAAAGCTTCCTCGTTTTCCTCAGTCTCAACCACTACATTCAGGTCCACTGTCCGGAAATACGTCTGAACACCTTCTACTCCACGGAAACCGCGCGGATCCAGCGTTCCGGAAGCGTCGTACTGAAGACCCTCATATTTAAAATCCTGTTCCTTGGCAACATAGGCCGCCACGATCGATGTGCAAGCTGAAAGTGCACCCAGGAAATACTCAAGCGGGTTCGGCCCCGTATTCGTGCCGCCAAGCCTCTGCGGCTCATCTACAGAAAACGCAGGAAGATCCCCGACGTTGACCGTATTTTCCAAACCCTTGCCTGCTTTGCCGCTGACGCGCAGCACTGCCATCTGTTGTTGTGTCATACGAATTCTCCTTTTATATGAAAGTTATAGCGTGGCCCTTTGGAGGCATGCATTTTTGCTTGTACACAGTGTAGCATGTTCATGCACCGTCATAGACGGGTATCCTAGTATAGAACTTCTATTTCAAAGGAGAACTTTCATATGGCTTTTTTAGGAATCTTATTTGGTGTGCTTATAGTTGCTGTAATGATCGGTCAGTTTTTGCTTTATCGGAAAAGCGATCCCCCAACACCCGTCTTGATCTACAATGGATTATTGGGGGTTTTATTGTCTTGGTTGATCTTTACCTCTTTACCGACAAACTATGATGGGCAGCAACTGATCTCGCTCGTTTGGGGATTGATTGCCCTGATCGGCTTGGCCATTCGATTCGCCGGAGCGAAATATGTCATGATCGGCAAGGTGCTGCTGACCATAGCAGCAGTCGGTGGATTGATTCAGTTGATCATGGGGTGATTTCATCCCGAAGAACTTGATTCAATCTATCCACATGTCTAAATCAACGGGAGGTTCCCTATCCATCCTTCAGAAGGTTGGATAAGGAACCTCTTTTTTCGACCGTTTCTATTCAACCGTTTCACAAAAGTTTGCTCCGGGATATTTAGTGGAATCATGATACCACGATGCAGGAAACTAAGAGGAGGTTGTCCCCGTTGGCCCAAACAGAACGAACGGTTGCGGAATTGATGCTAGAACAGTTGTCCATGTATGGCGTGAAACGGATCTACGGGGTGGTGGGCGACGCCACGATCGGGTTCATCGACGCACTGGCCAAACAGGACAAGATCCAGTTCATCACATGCAAACACGAGTCGACGGCGGCCTTCATGGCTTCCGCGGAAGCGAAGCTGACTGGAGGGCTCGGTGTCTGCACGGCGACGATGGGACCCGGTGCCACGAACTTGCTGAACGGCCTGGGCGACGCCCACGCGGACCGCGCGCCTGTTCTTGCCCTCACCGGACAGGCACCCACTGACAAATACGGAACAGCAACTCCGCAGTTCATCAACCAACAGGATCTCGTGAAGCCTTTCGCCGCCTATTCTGCGAACCTCGCAAGCTCGGATGCCGCGGCCGACCTTCTGGAAAAAGCAGTGGGGACCGCGCTCAGACAGCGGGACGTCACCCATCTGTCCGTGCCGAAAGATCTGTTCATGGAAAAGACGTCTGCAAGCCCACGGCCAATGGCTGAAGTCATCCAAGGCACCGCCGTCTTTACGAAGGAAAGCCTGAAAAAGGCGGCGTCCATCATGAAATCTGCAAAACGGCCGATGATTTTTGCGGGTTCAGGTGCTGCAGGAGCTGCAGAAGAATTGCGGAAACTAGCGGAATTATGGGGAGCCGGCATCCTCGTCAGCCTGGGCGGGAAAGGACTGCTTGAGGAATCGACCCCTAACCTGCTGCAAGGAATCGGCGAAGGCGGCAACCCGCATGCCTCTGAATTATTCAAGCAGGCGGATGTGGTCCTGCTCGCGGGTACCACCTGGTGGCCCGAGGGACACGTCCCGACCGACGCACGCGTGATTCAGATCGATCTTCACTTCAACCAGATCGAAAAGAACATTCCTGTGGAACTCGCAATCGCCGGCAAGTCGGAAGAAGTGCTTCCTTTATTGAATGAGCATCTTGAAGGCTTCTCACGTTCTGACGACTGGGTGGCCCGGTGTCAGGAAGTCAAAGAAAAATGGGCCCGGAACAATGAAGATGAGGGTAATTCAGAAGGATACCCCTTCCGCCCTTCCCGGATCATCCGCGCGCTCGACCGCACCGTAGCACCCGACGCCATCCTTGCGCTGGATACAGGAGACAACACGGTGTGGACAAACCGCAACTTCCGGCAGACCAACCAGACGACCGTCTTCTCCGGCTACTGGCGGACGATGGGCTTCGGCCTGCCTGCAGCCATGACCGCCAAACTGATCCACCCGGACAAACAGGTCGTCGCGATTGTCGGAGACGGCGGACTCCAGATGGTGCTCGCGGATCTGATGACCGCCATCCGGTACGGACTAGATATCACAGTCGTTGTGATGAACAATGAATCGTTGCAGATGGAAAAAGATAAAATCGATGTCATGGGGACAAAAGACATTTGGACAGACCTTACCAATCCTGACTTCGTTAAGCTTGCGGAAGCGTGTGGTTGGAAAGCATTCCGGCCTGTATCGGATGATGAGGAGCTTGAATCGGTGTTGGAGGAAGCACTTAATACAGGTGGTCCCTCGCTCGTTGATATCAAAACGGTGCAGGTGTTTTTCCCGGAAACGGAATAATAAACGCGGTGACCAGGTTGAGTGGTCACCGCGCGTTTATTATTCCGTCTCTGGGTGAACTGCAAAAAGAGGCCTGTTCAGAACGAATTATGAAGGTCATACCATTCGTGAGCATTTGGGGTTACCGTTTGAAAAACTGCGACAAAACTACCGGGTACCCAAGTGATATCAGATTACCTGGATGCCCGGTAGTTTTTAAAGTCTCAATTTCATGCCCTTTAAGATTAGTGCAAATGGACATCAGGTACTTAGTTTGAATCCACAAACAACTCCAGTCAAGTCACCGCTCCCACGTGTTGTACTTAGGTTATTTTCTTACACTTTATCCTCACTATTCAACTTAGTCAAATCTTCATCTTCTGCTACATCGGTCCAACGTGAACTGATGTTTTTTTCAATACATAACTTCGCTTTTTTATCACCAAAAGCACTTTTTGTTTTCTCAAGATTTTCAGGCCTTACTTTTTTCCCAACAGGATTTGTATACCACCCACAGAAATATATCTTGTTTACTTCTTCGATATCTCTTCTTTTACCTGCATTCATTAAAACCTCCGTATATGTTGGTCTTTTAGAAAACGCAGTTGGGATTTTATTATTTAAAGCTTTGAAAAAGTCCTTCGGTTTAAATATGTGATTAGGGTCATACTTCAAATCAAGATAGGCAACCAATTTCTTATAATTCTCCAAATAACCTCTCGCTTTATATCCCTTCTCTATTTCTAATTCGAATACTTCTGGTTTTGATCCTAAAGTAGTTAGGTACAACCTATATGGAATTATATCTGACAAAAATATACAGCTGAATTCTTTTTCATTATATTTAAAAGAGAATACTACTCTATCTTCACCTTTTTTAATCATGTCTTGATGTAAAACTCTTAATCCAGTGAATTCAAACATTTTTTTATCACCTCTTCATCGAACTATACTACCCTATACTACTATGAAAATTGTCTGAGGAAGTGTTCGACGTGGCCTATTCTCGGCGGCTCGCCGACAAGGACGTCGATCAGTTTGCCTTCCTTGCACAGCTATGGAATGAAGGTCTTCAGCCGCTCAGGCTTCGAAATGGGTATTTGTAAGGCCGTTTAGCTCAGCATTGCGCTCGGCGTCTTTGATGACTTGATGGTTGATTTCCAAACCATACACTTCTTTCTCCTAATTGGTGAAAAAGAAGGAGATCATACCAAGACGTACGCATCGTTGTTGGTTTTCGTTCCACTGAGATTGGCATAGTCGAGTGCCTGTGAGTACAGGTCTTCCGTCTGGTCGGGGTTGATCTGGTAGAACGAGCGGGCGGAGATCTATCTTGTCGGTGATGACGGGCGGTCCGAAGAGCGGAAATCGTTTCGTCGCCCATATGACGTATGTTTTCCGGTCGTTGACGTTCTGGACGATCGATCTAACGTCGGGCTGCCATCCTTTTATCTTAAAATCATGTTCTCTGGTGTAGAGAACTAAAAGATAACCCGAAAACGCTCCAATGAGCACTTCATAAACTGGAACTTCCACCAACTTCTCCATATAAGTTTACCTGATGAACTTATTCTTTTAAAGTTCAAATTTCCTATTTGTCTTTCTGAATTTCATCATCCCATCATCCCTTCTGCTTGAATGCTTTTCCGCCGACTGGTAAACACCGTGAAAGTAAGACCTTTTAAGTAATTCAGAAAACGATTTGTAATAAAAGTTAGAGCATGGTACGCTTGTCGTGGAAATGGTAACCAACCACAATTTCATATCGATACACTAGGGGTGTTTTTTAACTGAGATGAGTGTGTACTCAAACCCTTCGAACCTGATCTAGGTAAAACTAGCGTAGGAAAGTGTGAACTTTAATGCATCCGTAAAGGGCTATGTGTCTTTTCATCATGTCGTTATCGTTTTACGCAATCTTCCTATGGAAGGTTGCGTTTTTTACTTTTCAATCGCTATTTACTTTTTTGTTTCTCACTATCAAAAGCATGGGGGTTGTTATGATGACAAGGGTTGTATTGGTGACGGGTGGCAGCCGGGGGCTGGGAGCTTCTATTGTGAAGACATTGGCTGGTCAAGGTTTTCGGGTAGTGATCAACTACTATCAAAGCAAGGATGCTGCGGAAAAGCTGGTTTCCGAAATCGGCAAAGGAAATGCGATTGCGATTCAGGCGGATGTAACCAATCGTGAGGAAGTCGATCACATGATCGAACAAGCGACAGCATACTTTGGCCAGGTTCATGTGGTGGTCAATAATGCATTGGTGGACTTTAAGTTCGACCCAGACAAGCAGAAATCTTTCACCGAGCTCACATGGGATGACTATCAAAAACAACTGGACGGTACGTTAAAGGCAGCATTCAATGTCGCTCAAAGCGTCATGCCGCAATTTATTGAACGGCAAAGTGGCAACATTATCAGCATCGGCACCAATCTCTTTCAAAACCCTGTTGTCCCTTATCACGAATACACCACGGCAAAAGCCGGATTGATCGGTTTTACCCGTAATCTTGCTTCCGAATTGGGGCAGTTCGGAATCAGGGCGAATGTTGTTTCAGGCGGATTACTGAAAACGACGAATGCCAGTGCTGTGACCACACCGGAGGTATTCGATTTGATTGCCCAGTCGACCCCATTGAAGAAAGTGACCACTCCCCAAGACGTAGCGAATATGGTCGCTTTTCTCTGTTCGGAAAATGCCGACGGGATCATGGGCCAGAACATCACGGTGGACGGCGGGCTGACCATGAACTAATGCATTTCAAATAAAGAACGATCGTTCTGATGACGAGGTGTAAGGCAATGAAATCGACTCAAGATCAACAGCTGAACATCGGGGTTTTGCTTTATGGCTGCGGACACCATCAGGCCGCTTGGTTAATGCCGGATTCAAGTATCGGGCGCATCGGAGACATTTCCTATTACCAGTCCCTGGCGCAACTGGCGGAAAGGGGTTACTTCGATGCGGTGTTTTTTGCCGACAGTCAGTCGTTTCCCGGCAAACATTCCACTGATATGCCGGCCTTCTGGTTTGATCCGGTCGTCAATCTGACGGCCATTTCTCAAGTGACGGAACATGTGGGATTGGTGTCGACGATTTCAAGTACGTTCTCCAATCCTTTTACCGCTTCCCGCCAGCTGTTAAGCCTGGACCACATTACGAATGGGCGTGTCGGCTGGAATCTGGTTACGTCCATGACCGATTTGGAAGCGCTGAATCATGGGATGGAGAGTCTGCCTCCACATGACAAACGGTATGAAAAAGCGGACGAGTTTGCCGATTTAATGAATAAGCTGTTTCTCTCATGGGACGGCAATGATTTCGTCCATCAGCGGGAAACAGGGGAACTGATCGATCCTTCCGGCATCCGGCCAATCAACCACGAGGGCACCTACTTTAAGGTGCATGGGCCGTCCACTACACCAAAAAGCCCACAGGGTAAACCGGTACTGATGCAAGCGGGGGCATCCAAACCAGGCATCGCATTGGCGGCCAAATACGCCGATGCCGTTTATTCAGTGTCCTGGAACCTCAAGCAAGCCAAAAGGTTCCGTGAAAAATTAGATGAACAAGTTCACCAGCATGATGCCAATCAAAGACACGTCAAAGTGTTTCCGGGGCTGGTTACCTATGTCGGACACACACGCGAAGAAGCATTGGCCAAAAAAGCAGCCTTGGATGAGCAACTGCCGCTTGAGACGGCTTTAAAGCAGTTGAGCTACTTTATCCGGCAAGACTGTTCGGACTGGGAGATCGATCAGCCCGTGCCTCCCCTTCCCCCGGTTGAGGAATTTACCGGTCCGGTCGGCCGTTACGAAACGATCCTGGAGATCGTAAACGATACACAACCTACAGTAAGGGAGCTATTGGGATACCTGAGCGCAGGAGGCGGACATCTCACCCTGATCGGGACACCCGCGGACATTGCAGATCAGATGGAGCTGTGGTTTAAAGCAGGCGTGGCTGATGGATTCAATCTGATGCCCCCAACCTTACCCGGAAGTCTGGATGACTTTGTTGAATTGGTTGTTCCTGAACTGCAAAAAAGAGGCCTGTTCAGAACGAATTATGAAGGTCATACCCTTCGTGAGCATTTTGGGCTGCCGCTTGAATAGCTCCCCTCATTGAGACATAAATACCGGGCATCCAAGTGACTTCAGATCACTCGGATGCCCGGTGCTAATTTTAGTTCTCGTTGTTCATGACGCAGATAAGCGAGTACATATGCGCAATTGATTTCCATCAGGATCCACAACTGTCATCATGCGAAGTCCTTCCAGATCTTCGTTTGGAGGTTCCGCTAGATTTTTTAATTCGTCGCACCATCTATCAACATCGGGAACAAAAAAGTGAATCAGCCCGCCAGCTTCACAGTCACCAGCATGTTCGGTCAAATAAATGGCCATCCCCTCCTTAGAAATCTGAACAAAGGCAGGGAAATCAGGTTCAAATCGATGCTCCCAATCGTCTTGAAATCCCATTCCTTCCACGTAAAACGCCTTACTTCTTTGATAGTCAGCAATGCGGAATGCAGGAATTACATTTTGCATCTGGACATCCTCTATCTAATTCCTTTATTTTTGCAGCCGATAAGATGATTTAGACTGAGAAACGGCTTCAGAGGTTTCATTGATTAGTTACCTATCAGATCTGGTAGAACGAGCGGGCAGAGATTTCGAATGTCACGCTGCCGATTTTGTCCGTGATGACGGGCGGTCCGTAGAGCGAAATCGTCTCGTCTCCCATGATGACGTTCGTTTTCCGATCGTTAACGTTCTGGACGATTGACGTCACGTCCGGCACAATGCTTCGAATCAGTGTAGGTATCCGGTCTAACCGGCAAAATCACCTGCTGAATTCTCTCTGCAAAGATTTAGTCAGAGAATTATTCAGTATCACCTTTATAAACATCTACATCGTTTTCATCTAATACAGCTTTTATTTCTTTACCTTCAAAAACAACCATGTAGTCATTGGGTAAAGCGAGAACTTGAATAATTTCTGGTTTAATTTTCAGAAGTTGATATGCATATAGAGCATACAACTCTTCAGTACGATCATCCTCTACAGAACCTATATACCATCCTGAATCTCCTTTTTCAACTTCTCCATTTCTTTGTAAGAATATTTCCTCGAGTTCTAGCACACCTTTAGAAAGTATGATTTTATCACTAAATTTTGTCGATAAACCATCTACATCAATCTTTCTCAAAAAATCACTTTGTTCGAGTTGTACCCACAATGCTAAAGTTAGGTCTTCTGTTATATCTTCAAATGGATTTTTAGAGTAATCAGGAGTAGTCAATATAAAATCACCAGATTCTCTCTCATATAAATAATAGACAGACCAACCAATTTGAAGGGAGAAACCATTAATTAATTCTTTATCTTCTATTTGTTCTAATATAGCAAACAAAATTTCCACTTGAGGTTCTAGCACTTCTTCGGCTGTTGCTATAATGGTTTTACCCACAATCATCTTTTCGAATTTCTTCATTACTTAAGCCTCTCTTCTATAGCTAATTTTAATGCTCTTCTAGCTAGATCCTCTTTTTCTAACATTTCCTTTCTAACATTCACAGGAACTTCTCCTATCTTAGAATGTCCTTTCCAATCAGCCCAACTATGTGCCCCCTTAGAAGCATTTGAAGATTTTCCAAGACCAACAAAATTATCTTTTAGATTTAGTATTTCTATTTGTTGTTCCCTACTTAATCTACTGAATCCATCCATCTTAGTTATTTCTTTCATTGAAACAATATGATCTGCTTCAAATTTATCAACTTCATACCCGTAAACTGGATCAACTTTAGGACCATCTGGATTAACCATTTTTCTTATTTCATTACTTGGTGTCTTTTTCCTCAAATTTTTATATTCGCTTTTAGTTATAGTATTACCCGAATTCTTAATCTCAGCATCCGCATTGTGTATAGATGTATTAACATTGCCGCTCTTAATGCTCTCTGGCATGTATGTTTTTTGAGGGGTATTTAGTGTATGCAAGTTGGGCGTTCCTATTTGGTAACGAGTACTAGATAATAGATTTAGGCGATTTTGTGTTATGCCAAGTTGACCGTTGATAACATCCTGATAAATTGGCGAATAGACGGATTTCATCGCCTCAGTATTAATCACGTTTCTTGCTTGGAATAAATCGTTTCCGTTTTTGATAAATTTCCCACCCGTACTCGCCCACCCAACGACGGGAATCATTGCTGAGAAAGAAAGCCCCGCATTTACCACATCTCCTCTGGCCGAATAAATCACACCATTTATTCCATCTGCCACTTCACCAACAACCGGTATAAGACCAACTACATCTAACCCGGTCTGTATAAAATCTAATGGCTTATTTTCTTTAGGCTTCTCAACTTCAATGTGCTCTTGCTTAAAATTATCTTTGGAAACAACTTTATAGAAAACTGTTTTGTTAACAATATACTCCTTAATGACTAATCCATTTTCATATACGTGATATATGACATCGTCTTCCTCGTCCTCTTTGACGGTGTTCACTTTTTTTCCCTTCAAGGGTTTGGAAAGTCGCTGAGGTAACCATCGTACCGATTAGCTGTTTCTGTTCTTCTACCCATAAACCATTAGGATTTGAGTATGCTTTTGGAAACAGCTCCGTTCTAATTTCGCTTCTTAACGTGAGAACATTCCACTGATTTTGCTCAAAGGTTACATCTTTTACCCCTGCTTTGAACAGTCCCTCCAAGTCCATAAGCCACGCGTTCATTGTCTGCAAATCTTGTTCAATGGACTGGAGTGCGGTTGTTTGGGTTATATCGAATTCATGAAGTGCAATGACTGTATCATCGCGTTTTCTCTTGCAATGGATGACTCCCTCCTGCACTTCACTATCATCTAGGTGAGGAAGGCTGACAATATCACTCACCTGATCCATGATACTATTTGTATCATCCGTCAAAGTTGTGACTAATTGGCCAATTAATGTAATACCATGTTCAAGTTCGCCTTCAAGGAATTGTTCCGCTATGTAGCCTGCCGATTCTGGTTCGAGCGAATGAAGGGCTGCCTCTGTCTGTTGCAGCACAAGTTTGTATTTCTCAGTAAACATTTGAAAGAATTGAAGAAATGGTAAATGACATTCCTTATAAAATGAGCGAATAGCATTTCCCCCTGAACCTTTCAATTGTTCTTCCATTTTAACGAGTTCTGACATTACCTGATAGATGGAATCTGCTTCTTCTCTCAATTTATCAAGCTTAGCAATTTGTCGATGCAACCCATCTTGAAATAAAACAACATCCAGCACTTTCATAGACAACGCCCCACCATACGTTTGGAGTTTTCCCGTCTACAAGATAGTAATTTTCTTCCTGTGAACATTCTTCTCCTCCTTCGGTAGCTATTGTTTGTAACTAATTCCTTTTTTTCTATTGAAGGTAAAGGAAGATGCTAATTTAAACTAACGTGCTACTTGTCTGTCCGATATTACTGTCCAAAAAACGGAAGATGATTGCCTGCCAACATGTTCTTGTATGAATTCACCTTTTCAAACACCACTGAAATTGATTATCAACTTGGCTTAGAGAATATTTCATGTCTATAGCTCTTTCACCGTATGTATTTATTGGTCTGAAAAATGCCTTGTCATTTTTCAGACCAATCCCAAAAACGAGACTTAATGCACACTGTAACCGTTCAGTATAGTTCCATCCAAGTCACAGCTTCCACATGGCTCGACTGCGGGAACATATCCACCGGCTGGACTTCCTTCGTTTTGTAGCCGCCGTCTTCCAGGATGCGGAGGTCGCGGGCGAGTGTGGCAGGGTTGCAGCTGACGTAGACGAGGCGCTTCGGGCGGTAGTCGAGGATCGTACGAAGCAGGTGCTCGTCACAGCCTTTCCTTGGCGGGTCGACGACGAGGACGTCGAATCGCTTGCCTTCCTTGTACCAGCGCGGGATGACGTCTTCGGCCGCTCCGGCTTCGAAATGGGTGTTCGTGAAGCCGTTCACCTCGGCATTGCGCTTGGCGTCTTCGATTGCCTGCGGGACGATTTCGACGCCGTATACTTCTTTCGCCTGTTTGGCGAGGAAGAGCGAGATCGTGCCGATGCCGCAGTAGGCGTCGATGACGGTTTCGTGGCCGCTGAGGTTGGCGTAGTCGAGTGCCTGTGAATAGAGGACTTCTGTTTGGTCGGGATTGATCTGGTAGAACGAGCGGGCAGAGATTTCGAATGTCACGCCGCCGATTTTGTCGGTGATGACGGGCGGTCCGTAGAGCGGAATCGTCTCATCACCCATGATGACGTTCGTTTTGCGGTCGTTGACGTTCTGGACGATCGATGTGACGTCCGGCAGCACGCCGCGGATCAGGTCGACGACTTCGTCCTTTTTCTTGAATTTACGGGTCCGGGTGACGAGGACGACCATCGTCTCGCCGGTCGCCTTCCCTTTCCGGATGACGACGTGGCGGAGGAAGCCCTTGTCCTTCTGTTCGTCATATGCCTTGATGCCGAGTTCATGCAGGCTGTGCTTGATTGTGCGCATGACGACGTCGGCTTCGGTTGACTGGATCAGGCACGTCTCGGTGTCCATGATCGTGTGGCTGCCGCGGCGGAAAAATCCGGCGACAACTTGGCCGCCGTCCCGCTCCGCGAACGGGATCTGGGACTTGTTCCGGTAGCGCCACGGATGTTCCATGCCTTTGACCGGATGGACCGGGACATCAGGAAGCTTTGCGATCCGGTCCATGACGTCGCGGACCATCTTGCGTTTGCGCTCCAGCTGGCCCTCATAGGACAGGTGCTGGATCTGGCAGCCTCCGCATTCCGGGAATACCGGGCACGGCGGCTCGACGCGGTCTTCGGACGGCTCGACGATGTTGAGGAGCTTTGCGAAGCCATATTTCTTGAGCGTTTTGGTGACCTTGAATTCAACGGTTTCGCCGGGGAGTGCCCCGGGGATGAAAAGCGGATAGCCGTCGATCTTCGCCACCCCTGAGCCGTCATGGGTCAGGTCGGTGATTTCGCCGATCAGCCGGTCGTTTTGTTGGACTGCGTAAGCCATAATTAATTTCCTCCGATTCAGTGCAGTTGGGTTTATTTTAGCAGAACGGAGCGGATTTTATCAGCGTCTGCTGTGTCATTAAGCAAGTTCAGTATGGATTGGATGCACTCGGCGAAGATTTGGATGCACTCAGGCAGAGTTTGGGTGCACTCGCCGCACATTTCGACGCACTCCCGCAGTTTTATTAACATGCCCAGAGAATCCGGCGACTCGTTGTATGGAAGCACTCGCGCAGCCTTTGGACGCACCCGCGGCACATTTCGAAGCACTCGCCCCCACATGCGAAGCACTACCCAATCCCACACCCCATAAGGAAAGCCGCCCCGCATCACGGGACGGCTTCTTTCCTTCATTCATTTCTTCTTTTCCTTCGGTGGCCTTGTCGCCGCTCCGTCCATCGGGGCGACGATGAAGGCGATGATGATTGCGCCGATCAGCACGATGAATGGCGCGTAGAACATGAGAAACTCATCCATGATTTGTGCCTCCTTCGCCCGTTAGGCGTGTTCGTCTTTTTTGCGCCCCTTCACGTAGTCCTTATTGAACAGGAACATGCGGAGCAGCAGATACAGGGATGGAACCAGCAGCGCGAGCCCCAAGATAAAGGCGATGATGAGCGCTGTGGCCATCGCCGGGTTCGTGAAGCTGTCGTAGATCGTCAAGTGCGGATACAGCAGGTATGGATAGTGCGAGATGCCGTACCCGTAGAAGGCAAAGGCGAATTGGCCGATCAGCAGCCACACCATCAGGCCGTAATTGCGCCGTTTCCAAAGCAGGTACACGGTGCCGATAAAGAGGGCGCCTGACAGCACGAACATCCACCAAAGTCCGAGCAGTTGGTTATAGTGCTCCGGATTGTGATTCCGGAGTTCCCAGACGATGCCGGTTGCCGTGATGATCGTCGGGAGTGCCCAGATGAGCGCATACTTCCGGAGAAGGTTTGTCGCATCCGGATCGCCCGCTTTCCATGCGTACCAAGTCAGGAATACGGCCGAGATATAGAGCGTTGCGGCGATCGACAGGAAGACGATCGCCCAGGTGAGCGGGCTGGTGAAGAGTGCCGCGTAGTCCAGCACCGGCTGACCGTCCACCATGTCGATGAACCCGCCTTCCGAAATCGTCAGGACAATGGATAACGATGCGGGAAGCAGCAAGCCTGCTGCCCCGTACATGAACGAGTAGCCTTTATGCCCGCGTGCTCCGTACGTCTCGAAAGCGTAATACGAGCCTCGTACGGCAAGAAGAATGAGCGCCAGGCTCAGCGGAACGAGCATCGTCGTACCGTAGTAGAACGCCGTTGAAGGGAAGAACCCGATCATCCCGACAAAGAAGAAGACGAGGAAGACGTTCGTCACTTCCCATACCGGCGACAAGTAGCGCTGAATGACATTCGTCAGAATGCGCTCCTTCCCTGTGAGAAGGCTGTATGCGTTGAAGAATCCCGCACCGAAGTCAATCGCGCCGACGATGATATAACCGAACAGGAACGTCATGAGAACCGAGATACCCAATACTTCCAGACTCATGACAGATCACCGCCTTTCACGCGTTCTTCTTCGATCCGTGCCTGTTCACGGTCGGCGATTTCGCGCTCAACCGGATTTCTCCTGAACATCCTGCGCAGGACGATCACGCTGCCGACGCCAAGGACCAGATACAGCAGAGCGAACAGGTAGAGCATCGTATCGACCTGCCCACTTGTAGTCGCAGCCTCCGGCACTTTCATGATGCCGCGGAGGATCCACGGCTGCCGGCCGACTTCTGCATACCACCAGCCCATTTCGATCGCAATGATCGAAAGCGGTCCTCCGGCGACCAAGAGCCAGCAGAACCAGCGTGATTGGATAAACCGCCATCCGAGATGCCTGCCGAGCCAAAATACCCCGGAAATCAAAATCATCAGGACCCCGATCGTCACCATCGTATCAAACAGGTAGTGGACATATAGAGGCGGAATCTCATCTTCCGGGAAATCGTTCAGGCCGATGACTTCCGCAGTCGGATTGGAGTGTGCCAGGATGCTGAGAGCGTATGGAATCTTAATGGCGTATTTGACTTCTTGGCCATCCAGGACCCCGTACATCATGAGCGGTGCCTTGCCCTCTGTTTCAAAATGCCACTCGGCGGCAGCCAGTTTTTCCGGCTGATACTCAGCGAGATATTTACCGGAGAAGTCGCCGATGACGGCGGCCCCGATCGAGAAGATCAGCCCGAGTTTCATCGTCAGGTAAAGGGCTTTTTTGTGATACACATGATCGGAACCTTTGAGAAGCCGGAAAGCCGCGATGGCCGCCAAGACAAATGCTGCCGTCATATAAGCTGTCACGACAACGTGCGCCACTTTGGTCGGCATCGCAGGGTTAAACATTGCAGCAAGCGGCTGAATGTTCACGAGATTTCCGTCCACAAGATCGAAGCCTTTCGGAGCATTCATGAACGCGTTGACCATCGTAATGAATACTGCGGAGAAAGAGGCTCCGATTGCGACCGGCACAAGCAGCAGCATGTGCTTTTTCTGATTGTCGAACCGGTCCCATGTGTAGAGGTAGATCCCAAGGAAAATCGCTTCAAAGAAGAACGCAAAGGTCTCCATGAATAGCGGAAGCGCGATGACCTGCCCCGCCAGTTCCATGAAATTCGGCCATAGCAGCGACAACTGCATCCCGATGGCCGTACCGGTCACGACTCCGACCGCGACCGTGATGACAAACCCTCTTGCCCAACGGCGCGCGAGGAGAATGTAATGTTCGTCATTTTTCTTGATGCCCACCCATTGGGCTATCATGATCATGAGCGGTACACCGACACCGATTGTGGCATAGATGATGTGGAAGCTCAGGGTCAGCTCCGTGAGCAGCCTTGAAAAGAATACCGCTTCTTCATTTCCCATGCAGATTAACCTCCTGTTTAATTTGTATATATTCAGGGTATGTACAACTAGTCATCCCCCGAAAATCCTGCCGGCTATCGATAACAGCATGATGGCCGCCACGATGAAAGCGAGCCACATTAACCACCGTTCCTGATTTTTGTACATGAGGCATCCCTCTCTTCCTTAGATAAGTATACCCTCGGAGGCATGCATTTTAACGCTTAGAATAAGGCGGATTTCTGATAACGAAATGACAAATTGGTTATGGGCAAGTGACAGAGTTATGGCAAGAATTGTTGCGAAAGTTCCAAGAATTAGGTATAATGAATAAATCACTTTACAGGGAGGTGCCGGCCGTTATGATGGTTGAACTCAGGAAGAAAGTATTGGCTTATATTACTCGCGGAGACGGGCCGGACCAGCAGTTGCTCGTTTACACGATGAAGGATCATCCCGAATCGGGTGTGCAGGTGCCGGGCGGAACGATCGACCGCGGCGAACTCTTGATGGATGCACTTTATCGTGAAATAGAAGAAGAGACAGGCATTCAGAAAGATGACCTGGTCCTGATCGGCAAGCTCGCGAAGAATACGTATTTCCCCCGTCACCGTGACCGGAGGTACGAACGCACAATCTTCCATTTGGAATACCGCGGAGACGGTCCTGAACAATGGGAACACACCGTCACCGGAGACGGCAAAGACCAGGGACTCACGCTGCAAATCCGCTGGATGCCGGTCTGCGATATCCATGGACTCGCGAAAAAACAGGACATGGCGTTGGATGCGCTATAATGAAACGAAAAGATCCGGCCATGTGCCGGATCTTTTTTGCGTATGGGCGAGGTCGCATCGTCACTCTCGGGAGCTGAATCGTCACTCTCGTGGCCGAATTCGTCATTCTCGTCCTACCAATCATCACTTTCACTTTTTTATCCGCTTCAACCGCCCGTTGTAATCCCATATGTACCGTGTCGCCTATCCTTGGCCGACCTTCTGTAACGGATATTTGCTGAGCAGATTAGCGGCAGCTGTTTGCGAAATCCCAAACAATTCTCTTACTTGCTCATTGGTGACCGAAGGACTCCTCAGCAGGAACCATCTTTCCAAAGTTCGCGTGTATGGATCGACTGTTTCCCACTGGCATTGACATTTCCATCGCCGCTCCGTGATCCTCTTCAACTTCCTCCAGCACTTTTCGCATACGGGCTTCCAATGAATATCCGTGACTGCGATTCCTATAATCTCGAGCAAAGGAAATGGTAAATAAGGTTTATTGCGAATCCGTATATAATCTGCCAGCGACTCAATCTCCTGTCGTGTTCTGCCCCCATCCGCATAATAATCCCCTGAAATATGATTCCTGATTTGCCGGATTGCGGAAAGTGTTCCATATTTCAATTCTGCCCCTTACAACAGCGGCAAAATACAAAGATGGTTTTTTATAAATTTTATTTTGATTCGTCACTTTCAGAGGCTGAATCGTCATTCTTGGGAGCCGAATCGTCACACTCAGCGCACCATTCATCACTCTCGCATGAGCAAAAAGCCCCCGCCGAAGCGGAGGCTGATCCATCACACTCGATCCTGCTCCTTGATCTGATCGATCGGAACAAACATTTCAATGTGACGGTGGAGGTTTTCGAATTTGGCCGGCAGCAGGCCGCCGAATTCGCCGTCGAGGTTCAACTGCACCTTTTCATCGGAGGTGACTTGGATTTTCGACGGTTTTGCATGGATGACAAGCGGGTCGCTGAGATGCTCGCCGCGGAGCGCCAGGCTGACGACGCGGATGAATTCATACAGATTGCACTTTTTCAGGATGAACATGCTGAACTTCCCGTCGTTGATACTGGCTTCGGGGGCTAATTTTTCGAAGCCGCCGACCGAGTTGGTCAGGCCGACGAGGAACAGCATCGCCTCATCATCAAACACCTCTCCGTCATACTCGATTCGGACGCGCGACGCCCGGATGGAAGGGAGCATCTCGATTCCCTTCAGATAATAGGCGAGCTGTCCGAGGACGGTCTTCAGCTTGCTCGGCACCTCGTAGGTGAGCTCGGTGATTTTGCCGCCGCCGGCAATGTTGATGAAGTGGCGATCATTCACGATCCCGACATCGACCGGGATCGTGTCACCTGCGAGGATGATGTCCACTGCTGCGTCGATATCGCGCGGGATGTGTACGGCGCGGGCAAAGTCGTTGGTCGTGCCCATCGGGATCAGCCCGATCTTCGGCCGGTTTTCATAGCCGCTTACCCCTGCGACGACTTCGTTCAGGGTTCCGTCGCCTCCGACGGCGATGATGATATCAAATCCGCGCTCGACAGCGGTCTTGGCGGCCTCTGTCGCGTCACCTTCGCAAGTCGTTGCGTGGCAGGACGTCTCATAGCCGGCCTCTTCCATCCTGACAAGCACTTCAGGAAGATGCTTCCGGAAGATTTCGCGGCCGGATGTCGGATTATAAATAATGCGTGCACGTTTCGTCATGGTTGTCCTCTCGCTTCTTGAGTACTTGTATAAGATATGACGGCGGGTGCCGCCGGATGTTGCGGTATCCACCAAAAAGAAGCCGGCTGCAGCCGACTCCCCTTTTCTTCATCATATGCCTGGCGTTGCAAACAATCAAGCTTGGCGTTTAATTCTGTTTTTGGAGAGCGGCCATAAACGTCTTTCGGATATCCTCATACGTCCAGAGCCAGTAGTCCAAGTTGGATGTATACTCCCCGTAAAGTTTCTTGAACAGCGCCTTTTGCTTTTCTTCAAAGTCAGGCGCCTCCTTCGGCGGGAGTGCTTCTTTCTGTTCCATCACATACTCCTGCAATTCCGGAGAGCGCGGTCCCCACTTTTCAAGGACATCCCCGGACTGGTTCAGGAGAAGATAAACCGGAATCGATCGCCCGCCGTTCGTCAGCCAGCGGTCGATCAGTTCGGTATCCGCATCCCGGTAGGCGACGCGCGCCCCGACACCGGCCGCCTCGACGATGTGCAGGAGAATCGGATTGTTCATCATCGCATCCCCGCACCAGTCCTCGGTGATGACAAGGATATGCGGTTGCTTTTCCCTGAGAAGCGCAATAAACTCATCATCCTGGGGCAGTTTAAAGCCATCGTACACTTTCCGGCTGTTCTCTTTATGGGTCGCCATGCCTTCCATGTAGTCGGCGAGCGCAATCCCCTCTTGGTAATACTGCTCTTCTGTTTTGATCGGTATCCCCTCCTATCCAAATTGTACGAAAATGAAAACCGTTAGGCAAATGGAAGAAGAGCGGTGCTCCTCCCCACAGTCCTTTGCCGAAAACCGAAAAACTGCAGCCCGGATAAGCTGCAGTTCACCAGTTGCCTTATTTCTCAATGGTACCGCACGCAATGCGCGGACCCGCGTCTCCCGCAGGCTGTGACTCGTAGTCGTCTTCGCCGCCATGGATCACAAGCGACGTGCCTTCGGCGGTAAACAGGGTGTTGTCCGCATTTTCATCAAGCGATACCTGGTCCGTATCAAACTCGGCATGGGCGGTGCCGTCCTTACCGACTTCAATGTTTTCGAAGTCGCCGGCATGCGGCCCATTCTCGCTTTTCGTGCCGTGGTCCTTGTCTCCCGGATTATAATGCCCGCCGGCCGACTCAAAGTCCGGTGCTTCACAGGCGGCTTTTTCATGGATATGGAATGCATGGGTGCCTTCCGGCAGATTGCTCACCTTCATATCCACATGGACGCCGCCGTCTTCATTTGCAGTGAGGACTGCGGTTCCGACCTCGGCGCCTTCCACATCTTTAAGCTGTACGGTGACTTCCTGGCCGTCCTGGACCGTGCCTTCTTCGGTGTCGGCCTCCTCATCGGTGCCGGCACCTCCGGCATCCTCACCCGTGTCTGTGGCTTCTTCGTCCGCCTGGTCTTGCGTTTCACCGTTTTCCGCTTCCTGATCCGCATTCTGGTTTCCGCAACCCGCAAGAAGAGCCATCAGAAAGCCGATTGCCGCGAGCCATTTCCATTTGCTCATCTTCACATCTCTCCCCTCCAATGAATCTAACTCTACTATTCACGTCCAGAGCAAAAGTAAACTGAGCATTCCCTCTCCTTTTCATCTTGCGGATTCAGGATATTGGGTGGATTGACGGCCAAGATTTCACTTCTTTTGGCCAAGAGCCCCTATGAGGAAGGGCCGTTCCGGATAGGAAGGCTCCACTGTGCTCAATGTTCAGTCGCGAGTTAGCGCATTCTCGCTACAGAAAAAGACCGCCCCGGAGGACGGTCTGCGGAATCAGCGTTTGCGGATTTCCTGGTTGATGAGTTTGTTGACGAGCGGCGGGTTGGCCTGCCCTTTTGTCGCTTTCATGACCTGGCCGACAAGGAAGCCGATGGCGCGGTCTTTCCCTTCCTTGAAGTCGTCGATCGACTGCTGGTTGTTGTCCAGCACTTCGGTGACGACTTTCAGAAGTTCACCTTCGTCGGAAATCTGGACGAGCCCCTTCTCCTTGACGATCTTTTCCGGATCGCCGCCGTTGTCGGCGAGTTCCTTGAACACTTTTTTCGCGATCTTCGAGGAGATCGTGCCTTCCTCGATCAGCTTGATCATGCCGGCGAGATTATTCGGCGTGAGGCCGGTGTCGGAAAGCTCTTTCTGGTTCGTGTTCATGTAGGCGGACACTTCGCCCATGAGCCAGTTCGACGCAAGCTTCGCATCCGCTCCGGCCTGGACCGTCGCATCGAAGAAGTCCGACATGTCTTTTGTGAGCGTCAGGACCATGGCGTCGTACGACGGGAGGCCGAGCTCGTTCACATAGCGCTCTTTCCGGGCATCCGGGAGTTCCGGGATTTCCGCACGGACACGCTCCATCCATTCGTCATCGATGGACAGGTCGGTGAGATCCGGTTCCGGGAAGTACCGGTAGTCATCGGAGCCTTCCTTGACACGCATCAGGATCGTCTTGCCGGTCGACTCGTCGAAGCGGCGGGTCTCCTGCTCGATGATGCCTCCCGCAAGCAGCACTTCCGCCTGGCGCTTTTGTTCGTGCTCGAGTCCCCTTCGAACAAAGTTGAAGGAGTTCAGGTTCTTCAGCTCGGCTTTCGTGCCGAACTCTTCCTGGCCATACGGGCGCAGCGAGATGTTGGCGTCGCAGCGGAGCGAGCCTTCTTCCATCTTCACGTCGGAAACGCCCGTGTACTGGATGATCGACTTGAGCTTTTCAAGATACGCGTACGCCTCTTCCGGCGTGCGGATGTCCGGCTCGGACACGATCTCGATCAGCGGCGTTCCCTGACGGTTGTAGTCGACGAGGGAATAGCCTTTATCGGTGTGATTCAGCTTGCCTGCATCTTCTTCGAGGTGAAGGCGGGTGATGCCGATGCGCTTTTTCTTGCCTTCGACTTCGATCTCGATCCAGCCGTGCTCGCCGATCGGCTTGTCGAACTGGGAGATCTGGTAGGCTTTCGGGTTGTCCGGATAAAAGTAGTTTTTCCGGTCGAACTTCGTCTCCTGGTTGATCTGGCAGTTCAGTGCCATCGCGGCCTTCATGCCAAACTCAACGGCGCGCTTGTTGATCACCGGAAGAACGCCCGGGTAGCCGAGGTCGATCACATGTGTATTCATATTCGGTCCCGCGCCGAAATGGTTCGGGGCAGGAGAGAAGATTTTCGAGTCAGTTTTCAGTTCAACGTGGACTTCAAGTCCGATGACGGTTTCAAAGTTCATTGTTCCAGTCCCTCCCGAATTTCCGGCATCTTCTTGTGGAAATCGGTCGCCTGCTCGAACGCGTGGGCGACACGGTAGACGGTCGATTCGTCAAAGTGGCGGCCGATGATCTGGAGGCCGAGCGGCAGGCCGTTATCAAATCCGCAAGGGACCGAGATTGCAGGCACGCCGGCAAGGTTGACCGGAATCGTCAGGATGTCGTTTGCGTACATCGTGAGCGGGTCGTCAATCTGTTCGCCGATCTTGAACGCAGCTGTCGGCGAAGTCGGGCCGATGACGACATCGTACTTCTCGAATGCGTTCGTGAAGTCGTCGCGCACGAGCGTGCGGACCTTCTGCGCCTTTTTGTAATAGGCGTCATAGAAACCGGAGCTGAGGGCGAATGTGCCGAGCATGATCCGGGTCTTGACTTCGTCCCCGAAGCCTTCGGAGCGTGTCTTTTTGTAGAGGTCTTCCAGGTTCCCGATGCCTTCCGCGCGGTAGCCGTATCGGATGCCGTCAAAGCGGGCCAGGTTCGAGGACGCTTCGGAAGAACTGAGCAGGTAGTAGGCAGGAAGCGCGTACTTCGTGTGCGGAAGCGATACTTCCTCCACTTCCGCCCCGAGCGACTCGAGTACTTTGATGGCGTCTTTGACCGCATTGCGGGATGCTTCCCCGACGCCTTCGCCGAGGTATTCGGACGCGATGCCGATCTTGAGTCCCTTGATGTCGCCTGTCAGTGCCGATGCAAAGTCCGGCACGTCAATGTCAAACGACGTTGCGTCGTACGGGTCATGGCCGGAAATCGCGGACATGAGGAACGCGTTATCCTCGACCGTGCGCGTGATCGGGCCGATCTGGTCAAGTGACGAAGCAAATGCCACGAGGCCGTAGCGCGAGACGCGGCCGTAAGTCGGCTTCATGCCGACGACGCCGCAGTATGCCGCCGGCTGGCGGATCGAGCCGCCCGTGTCGGAGCCAAGCGTGAACGGCACTTCGCCTGCCGCGACCGCAGCTGCGGAACCGCCGGACGAGCCGCCCGGGACATAGTCAAGGTTCCACGGGTTCGCCGTTTTTTTGTAGTATGAGTTCTCGGTCGAGCCGCCCATTGCGAACTCGTCCATGTTCACTTTCCCGACTGTGATGAGGCCGGCGTCGTCCAGTTTTTTCGCGGCCGTCGCGTGGTAGATCGGGTCAAAGCCGCCGAGCATGCGGCTCGCGCATGTTGTCTCGAGGCCTTCGGTCACGATGTTGTCTTTTACGCCGACCGGCAGTCCGTGGAGCGGGCCGCGCTGGTCCGCCGGCGTGTTGTCGAGCTCAGCCGCGCGCGCCTTCGCCTGCTCTTCGTTAAGCGCCAGGAAAGCCTTGACGTCGCCGTCGACCTTGCCGATGCGGCGGAACGCCTCGTCCGTCAGTTCGGCGACGGACACTTCCTTGCTATGTAGAAGCTGCTGGAGCTCTTTCGCGGAATGATTGAATAGCGTCATCTTTCTGGTTTCCTCCTCTGTCCGTCAGCCCAGGATGGACGGCACTTTGACCATGCCATCTTCATGCTCGGGTACATTTTTCAGCATCAGGTCGCGGTCAAGCCCTTTGACCGGCTTGTCTTCCCGGAACACATTCACGAGCGGTACCGGGTGTGTCGTCGGTTCGACACCCGCCGTGTCCACTTCGTTCAGCTGCTCGGCAAACTCGATGATCGTCGCGAGTTTGCCGGTGTAGTATTCCGCTTCTTCTTCGGTGATGGCGAGCCGTGCAAGATTCGCGACGTGCTTCACCTGATCCTTTGTGATCGCTGCCACTTGTGTCTCCTCCAATCGTGCAAATGTCCTGTATGTCTGCCTCCGCTATCATATCACGAAAGCCTGAATCAGTTGTGATAAATGTGGGTGTACGGTTCGGCTTCCCCGCGCTTTTTCACGATGAGCGCTTCCGGCCCTTTCGTGGAAGTGATGCTCACCTCGATCTGGATGTCCGGGAAATGGTCCACAAGCAGCCCGGTCAGGTATTGGGAGAATCCGATAATCTCCGCATTGCCGTAGAATTCGATCGGGACATCGATATCCAGCGAGTAAATCTCCCCGTCCTTGTAATAACCGGTGCCGATCACGTTCACGAAGGATGAAAAGTACTTCTCGACATCCTGCTTGAAGTTCCGGAAGCTGGTGTCGACGTCCCGGTAACGGTCCTTGCTGGAGCTGGTCGGGAACAGGACATACTCCTCATTGATGGGATCCCAGCCGGACAGCACATCCTTGCCTTTTTCCGCGACTCCGACGGCAAAGTAGTTCCCCGGAACGATTTCGGTTTTCGGGCTTTGCCTGAACAGGCCGACGACGATCGGCACTTCCTTCAGGCCTTCCATGCCCCGCATCCGCTTGACAATTGCCGCGGCCGCTTTTTTGCCGTTTTCCTCGACCTGCGCAGCCGGCAGCTTGTCTCCGGTGATGGTGTTCACCGTATTCAGCGCGACCCCGACCGAGACGCCTTCCAGGCGGATCTTGTCCTCCGATGTGCGCTTCAGGTAGTTCTGTTCAAGAATATGAGCGATGTAGCGGGGCGCATCCTGTCCCGCCGGGTTCAGCCCCTCGGGGTTGTTTTCTTTGTCTTTGCCTCCGAGCCAGGAAAGGATCGTTTCCTGGTCGAGATGCTGGCCTTCCTGGTAATAGTACTCATCCGTCGGGAAGTGCTGCTGCGAGAGGCGCATGAGACCGCCCTCGACTTCTGCGATGTTGTACTGCGAGTTCAGCATGCTGACGACTAGGCCGTATGAGGCGCTTTTCTTATAGGGCAGGAGCATCCGGTAGTATTCTTCTTCAAGCTGATGGGTCGGAATGATGACCCGCGTCTCCTGTTCCTCTTTTGCTTTGTCCTTGGCCTCCTCCGGCTCTTCGCTTTTCGGCAAACAGCCCGAAAGCAGCAGCGCGGCGAGGGCGGCCGCGGTGATTGTCTTGATCTTCAATGGTGCAAATCCCCTTTGGTCACTGGATAGCTTCGTTAAGTGCGGCTTCGTCCCAAACTTCGATGCCGAGCTCTTCCGCCTTCTGGAGCTTCGAGCCGGCATCTTCTCCCGCCACGACAAGGTCGGTCTTTTTGCTGACGCTTCCGGTCACTTTCGCCCCGAGGGACTCAAGCGCCGCCTTCGCCTCGCTCCGGGAAAACTGTTCGAGCTTTCCGGTGAGGACAACGGTCTTGCCCGCGAGCAGCCCGTCTCCCGGGATATCCTGCTTGCGCGGTCCGTTGTAGACGGTGTTGACTCCGGCTGCGGTGAGCTTGCCGAGCACTTTCTGGACGTCTTCATTGTCGAAATACGTCACGACGGAGTCCGCCACTTTCTCACCGATCTCATGGATCGCGGTCAGCTGTTCTTCCGTCGCTTCTTTTAGCGCATCGAGCGTGCCGAATTCCTGGGCAAGAATCTGTGCGGCCTTCTGTCCGACATGCCGGATGCCGAGGCCGAACAGCAGTTTCTCGAGCGAGTTTTCCTTTGAGCGGGTAATGGCATTCACAAGATTCGATGCAGACTTCTCGCCCATCCGCTCAAGTTCCATCAGCCGGGCTTCGGTCAGGCTGTACAGGTCCGCTGCATCTTTGATCAGGCCTTCATTGAACAACTGGGCGACGACTTTTTCGCCGAGGCCTTCGATGTTCATGGCGTTGCGCGAGACAAAATGAATCACCGACTCCTGGAGCTGCGCCGGGCACTGCGGGTTCACACAGCGGAGCGCGACTTCGTCTTCGAGATGGACAAGTTCGCTTCCGCAAGCCGGGCATTCCGTCGGCATCTTGTATTCTTCCTCATCGCCTTTGCGCTGGTCGGCAAGCGACATGACGATTTCCGGAATGATGTCCCCGGCTTTCCGGACGACGACCCGGTCGCCGATCCGGATGTCCTTTTCGCGGATCAGGTCCCCGTTGTGGAGAGATGCCCGCGCAACGGTCGTCCCCGCGACACGCACCGGCTCCAGGATCGCCGTCGGCGTGACGGCACCCGTCCGGCCGACGGTCAGCTCGATATCGAGCAGTTCGGTCACGACTTCTTCCGCGGGGAACTTGTAGGCGGTCGCCCACCGCGGGCTCTTGGCCGTGAAGCCGAGGTCATCCTGGCGGGAAAAACTGTCCACCTTGATGACGATGCCGTCAATCTCATAGGAAAGGTCCTGCCGGCGGTCCTGCCACGATTCGATATAGGCGATGACTTCATCGATGTCCTTGCAGCGCCGGCGTTCCGGGTTTGTCCGGAAGCCGAGCCGGTCCAGATAATCAAGCGCGTCGGAATGGGCATCGAGCCCGTAGGCCGCCCCTTCCCCCCCGATGCCGTACATAAAGACGGACAAATTGCGCTGGGCGGCGATTTTGGGATCAAGCTGGCGGAGAGAACCGGCTGCCGCGTTGCGGGGGTTCGCGAAAACATCCAGTCCTTCTTCTTCACGGTGTTCATTCAGCTTCATGAAGCTTTTTTTCGGCATATACGCTTCCCCGCGCGCTTCGATCGTGACGTCTTCCGTCAGCTTCAGCGGGATGGCACGGATTGTCCGGAGATTGGAAGAGATGTCCTCCCCGACCGTTCCGTCGCCGCGGGTCGCGCCCTGCTTAAACCGGCCGTTCTCGTATTTCAGCGAGATGGCCAGGCCGTCGATTTTCAGCTCACAGACATAGGTGACCTCTCCCGCGTCCGACCGTACTCGCCGGTCGAATTCGCGGATGTCTTCTTCATTGAAGACGTTGGAGAGACTCAGCATCGGCGTGTCATGAACAACTTTGCTGAAGCCGGGGAGCACCTCCCCGCCGACCCGCTGCGTCGGGGAATCCGGCATAATCAGGTCCGGGTGGCGTTCCTCCAGATCCGTAAGCTCTTTCATCAGGGCATCGTACTCCGAGTCGGGCACGAGCGGCTTATCGAGGACGTAATAGGCATGGCCGTATTCATTCAGGAGCTTGTGCAGCTCCTTCACACGCTGTTCAAGTTGAAGTTGATCTTCCATAACGGATCCCTCCGGAACGACGATATAAGAAACCAATATGATATTGAAAGTTAGAGGGCAAGGGCGGGTGGCCATGGTGCAACCCTGGCTGGAACATGGAAAATCGGAATGCCATGCGGCAATTCCGGGTCCCATATTGCAAATTCGGGCGACATGCGGCAAATCGGGGCGCCATGTTGCGATTCCGGGCGACATGCGGCAAATCGGGGCGCCATGTTGCAAATCCGGACGCCATGTGGCAATTCCGGGCGTCATGCGGCAAATCGGGATGCCATGTTGCAATTCCGGGCGACATATTGCAAATCCGGACGCCATGCGGCAAATCCGGACGCCATGCGGCAATTCCGGACGCCATGCGGCAATTCCGGACCCCATACGGCAAATCCGGACCCCATACGGCAAATCGGGACGCCACGTTGCGAATCCGCGTCACATATTGCAAATCCGGACGCCATGTTGCAAATTCGCGCCCCATGTAGCAATTCCGGACGCCATGCGGCAATTCCACACCCCTCCCTGTATGAGAAGCCAGGCCCCGCTTATGCCTTCTCGATCGGGGCGAATTTGGCGAGGAGGCGCTTGATGCCGACCGGTTCCGGGAACGCGATGTCGAGTTCCTGGTTTTCGCCTTCGCCGCGGACGCTGACGACCATGCCTTCGCCCCACTTTTTGTGCTTGGCTTTATCGCCGGCTTTCCAGCCGACGGATGCGCCGTTTTTGCGGGCGGCCGGACGCCGGACGGCAGGGCGTGCCGCGGGGCGGCCGCCAAAGCCGCCGGAAATCGGCGTGCGGCTGTAGTCCGGCTGAGAGCCGCCGGCACCGACGGTTTCGATGATGTCCTGGGAGATTTCGCTGATGAAACGGGACGGGCTGTTATAGCTTGTCCGTCCGTAGAGCGTGCGATACTGCGCGGCCGTGAGGAAAAGCTTCTCCTCCGCCCGGGTGATCCCGACATAAGCCAGCCGCCGCTCTTCTTCCATTTCCTCATCGTCACCGATCGAGCGGGAGTGCGGGAAGACGTTTTCTTCCATCCCGATGATGAAGACGACCGGGAACTCGAGGCCCTTCGCCGAGTGCATTGTCATGAGGACGATCTGTTCGTTCGATGCGTTTTCTTCTTTATCGAGCGAATCGATGTCCGCGATCAGCGCGAGGTCGGTCAGGAACGCGACGAGCGACTTGTCGCCTTCGTCCTCGTCCGCCCGCTTCTCGAACGACTCCGTGACGGACAGGAATTCGTTGATGTTTTCGAGGCGGCTTTCCGACTCGATCGTCTTTTCATTGTGCAGCATCGCCCGGTAGCCGGACTTCTCGAGCACTTCCTCGACGAGTTCGGTGACGGACAGGTACTCCTGCATCTGAGTGAATCCGATGATCAGGTCGCGGAACTCGGCCGCCTGGTTGATGGCCCGCGGCTGGAGGCCCGGGATAAAGTCGACTTCCTTGAGCGCGTCAAAGATCGACAGGTCGTTCTGGATTGCGTACGTCGCAATTCTATCGAACGTCGTCGCCCCGATGCTGCGCTTTGGTTCGTTGATGATCCGTGCGAGCGACAGGTCGTCGTCGTTGTTCGCGATCAGCCGGAGATAGGCAAGCAGGTCCTTGATCTCCTTGCGGTCGTAGAACTTCGTGCCGCCAACGATTGTGTATTCCAGGTTCGACTTCACAAGGTATTCCTCGATCATCCGGGACTGGGCGTTTGTCCGGTAAAGGACGGCGAAGTCGGAGAGTTTGCGGTTCTCCTTTTCCTGCAGCTCGAGAATCTTCGAGACGACGAACTGGGACTCGTCCTTTTCATCGGACGCCTTATAGACGTAGATGTGCTCCCCTTCGGCGTTTTCGGTCCGGAGATTCTTCTCGTAGCGGCTTGCGTTGTTCTTGATGACGTCGTTGGCCGCCTTCAGGATCCGCTGGGTCGAGCGGTAGTTCTGCTCGAGCAGGATCACCCTGGCGTCCGGATAGTCCTTTTCGAACGACAGGATGTTGCCGATGTCGGCCCCCCGCCATTTGTAGATCGACTGGTCGGAGTCGCCGACGACACACAGGTTCTTGAACTTGTCGGCAAGCATACGGACCAGTTTGTACTGCGCGTGGTTCGTATCCTGGTACTCGTCCACGTGGATGTACTGGAACTTATTCTGATAGAACTCGAGCACTTCCGGCAGCTGCTCGAACAGCTTGATCGTCACCATGATCAGGTCATCAAAGTCGAGCGACTGGTTTTTCCTGAGGCGCTTTTCGTAGGCGGCATACACTTCACCCGCCGTTTTCTCGAACGGGTTGAACGGGTTCGCCTGCTCCTGGAATGTTTTTGCGTCGATCAGTTCGTTTTTCGCGTTCGAAATCGTGCCGAGCAGCGAACGGGGCTCGTATTGTTTCGGGTCGAGGTTCTGCTCTTTCAGGATGTTCTTGATGACAGTCAGCTGGTCGGATCCGTCGAGAATGGAGAAATTCTTTGAGTAGCCGATCCGGTCGATTTCGCGGCGCAGGATGCGGACGCACATCGAGTGGAATGTCGACACCCACATGCGCTCGCCTGTCCCCGGCCCAAGGAGGCCGTCGATCCGCTCGCGCATTTCGCGCGCGGCCTTATTCGTGAATGTGATCGCGAGAATTTTCGAAGGATACACCTGTTTCTCGACGATGAGGTAGGCGATCCGGTGGGTCAGGACCCGCGTCTTGCCGGACCCCGCCCCGGCCATGATGAGAAGCGGTCCTTCTGTCGTGCGGACCGCCTTCGCCTGTTCGGGGTTCATACCATTGAGGAGGTTGTTTGAAATTGTTTCCATGGTGGCTCCTTTCTGATGAAGCGTGCGAGCAGACGGAGTTCGGCTCCAGTCTGCTCTGGTTTTATAGAAATTAACTAATCTTTTCCGTTTCTTTCACTGCACGGACGGTTTTCAGAGCCGCTTTCAGGTCTTCATAGATGATATTGCCGACGACGACCGTGTCGGCGTATCTGGCCATCTCGGCAGCCTGCTCCGCCCCGCGGATGCCTCCGCCATAGACGAGGCGGGTGTTTTCCAGCACGCGGGCTGTGCGGCTCACCGTCTCCGGGTCGCCGTAGGTGCCGCTGTACTCCAGGTATAGGACGGGCAGGCGGAAGAAATGCTCCGCGAGCCGGGCATAGGCGATGACATCCTCCGTCCCGAGGGTCGCGTTTGCACCAGTGAGCCGCGCCGCCTTGCAGTCAGGATTCAGGATGACATAGCCTTCCGCCAGGATCTCACCGAAATCCATCAGTTCGCCGTACTCGCGGATCGCGGCGAACTGATGCCCATTGATCCAGGAAGCGTCTTCCGTGTTCAGCACAGTCGGGATCAGGAAGCCGTCGAAGCCCGGCGTGATCGCCTCGGCGTCCGACACCTCGAAGACGACCGGCACCGAATACCTGCGGATCCTCATGAGAAGCGCCAGCACATTATCGAGCGTGACGCCGTCCGTTCCGCCGACGATCAGCCCGTCCGTCCCCGACTCACACACCCGCTCCAGCGCCTCATCACTGATCTCTTTGGCCGGGTCCAGTTTAAACACATGCCGCCATTCTAGAAATTCCATGATGCAGTCCCACCTGTCTATAGTTTGCGTCCCCCCATTATAACAAAAAAGACTCCACCCGGCGGCTGTTTTGAGGTGCCGTCGAAAGGAGTGTTTCAGTGGAGGTATTCTTGTGGAGTGAGACGGGAGAGAGACCTTTCCTCCGAAGGCAAAGCGTACATCAGGCGACATAGCGCCTGATGTCGGGATGGCGGGGGTTCGATGCCCACGCCCAGCCCGCCTTCCTCCATGAGAGAGGCCCGGTGATTTGGTGAACTTCGAGATCACGAATACAGCCAAAAATCATATGCGAAGAACAAGTAACAACCTCACCAAGCTTTTTTTAGTAACTATAAACACTTTCGCATGTATTAGCCTGTGGCTCGTAATAACAGTGTTGTTTAAATTGTCCTGAAAATGGTTGGCCATACCATGTAGGCGGGCACGGAGCATACGGATTAAAATACCAAAGAGCATACTTAGAAGGATGTTGCCCCCAATAATTTACTACTTGTCGTGCCAATCTTCTCTCTACCTCTCTTGCTGGACTATAAAACAAATTACCTTTTTGTACTGCTTCAAAGGAATAATTTCCACCTTGAACCTGAAAAATCACATCCTCTATGGTTCTTACATCCCTGAAATCTAAACAATCAGCTACTACTCGATTTATAATGACATTCCCAACCATAAGCATCCCAAGTTGCCCTTCACCCTCAGCCTCTGCCCGCATCATTCGTGCAATTAAATCAATGTCCTTATCCCTATATTTCACTCTCGGCACTTTACATCACCTCTATCAAGAAATGTATTCAAAACTGCCTACAAAGATGCCAAGCGGTTACCTCTTATTTAAGAATGCGTGACCGCGCATAGGTTTCTATGCGCGGTTTGAACGGTTCTATGCGCGGTTAAAGCAGTTCTATGCGCGCTCAACCGGTTTCTATGCGCGCTTCCTCCAAGACGGACATAAAAACGCCGGCAGCCGGCCGGCGTTCCATCCTCTTATTCTCTTCCACGCTCAATATACGACTCCATCACATCGTCCGGCACCATTCCCCCGCCGGTCGCCCAGGCGATATGGACTGCGTGCATCCCGGGCCGGAACGCTGCCTCGAATCCTGACTCGGCAACATGCACCGCACCCGGAACCCCAGCCAATGCGGACGGCTCAAGCCGGATGCCTTCAAGTTCGCTCATCTTCGCCAGAAGGCGGTACAACCTTTCGTCCCCCACGGTAAACGAACCGGCGAGCAGCCGTTCCATCACGTTGCCGACGAAGCCTGACGGCCGGCCGACCGCGAGGCCGTCCGCATCCGTTTTGTTGTCCAGGCCGAAATCCTGTACGGACACTTTGTCATGCTTGCCGGTGACGAGGCCGAGCAGCATGCACGGGGCATGGGTCGGTTCCGCGAAAAAGCAGTGGACATGATCGCCGAACACCTGCTTGAGCCCGAACGCAATGCCTCCTGGCCCGCCCCCGACCCCGCACGGCAAATAAACGAACAACGGCTGATCCTCACCAATTTCAATCCCCTGCTCCTCAAGCTGCTTTTTCAGGCGCATCGCCGCAACGGAATAGCCGAAGAACAAGGTCTTTGAGTTTTCATCATCAACGAAGTGGTCGTCCGGGTCCGCTTCCGACTGGCGCCGCCCCTCTTCGACCGCCTTGCTGTAGTCGTCCGGATGCTCGACGACGTTCACGCCCTTTTCACGGAGCATATTCTTTTTCCATTCCTTCGCATCACTCGACATATGGACCGTCACCCGGAAGCCCATCTTGGCGCTCATGATGCCGATGCTGAGCCCCAGGTTCCCGGTCGAGCCGACCGTGATTGAATACCTGGAGAAAAATTCGAGGAAACGCGGTTCGGCAAGCACCGAATAATCATCCGACTCGTTTAGAAGGCCATGCCCCAATGCCAGGTCCTCCGCATGCTTCAGCACCTCATAAATGCCGCCGCGCGCCTTTACAGATCCGGAAATCGGCAGATGACTGTCACACTTGAGCATCAGCTGTCCCGGAATCCGGACGCCCGCTTCCCGTTCCAGCCATTTCTCCATTTCAGGGATTAGCCTTAAAGGCGATTCGATGATCCCGCCCGCCGGCTCCGTCTCGGGAAACACCTTCGCGATATACGGCGCGAACCGCCGCAGGCGCGCTTCGGCGTCCTTCATATCATCAATCGACAATCCGGTCTCCGCCTCCCCGACTGGCCCATATGCCGGGTTAACCCAAAACACTTCTTCCGCCTTCATCATCTCGCCGATAACCGGATGGGCACCGGTCCATTCATCAATGGTCTTTCCTGCAATGTTTTTCATTGTGCTTTTCCCCCAGACTAAATTGTCATTTCCACGAAACGCCGAAAAGCCTCTTCTTCTTCATCATAAGGATGATGATTGCTATGGTTAAAAAGTGTAAAAGAAGCGTTCGGCAACAGATTTGCAACTTCTTTTCCAAACTTCGGCGGGCATTGGGCGTCGTAATTACCGCAATAAATAAAAGCCGGAGTCTGAACACTCCTTAATTCCTTACGAACATCAAAGCGAGCGCAGTCATGCTGTCTGAAATAATCCAAACGCTGGCCAACTGTCTTGCCACTATTTATTTTCTTCATGGCCTGCAGAAGTTTTTCCTCAGAATGATAAGACATCAGCGCCCACTCGAAGCTTAGTGCTCTTCGCTTTTCTGTGTTGGTGGCTGGATCATTAAGCAAGTCCATTATTTCTACTATCCGGCTGAAGTGCAGATTCTCTTTGCAATAAATGCTATCCGGGTCCATACAGTATTCATAACTTGCCGCCGTTCCTCCGGCGATGATTTTTTCCAAAGAATCGGGAGCGGCAATGGCGTATTTCAGTGCAAGCATTCCTCCTGTAGAGTGACCGGCAAATGACCAGCTCCTGCATCCCAGCGCTTTGCGGATTGCCTCAAGATCCAGAACAGATGCATCCATGCTATATTCCTCCGGATCTTCGGCGTGGCAAGAATTTCCGGCACCGCGCAGGTTAATCAGGTAAACATGATAATGTTCAGAAAAAGGAGCGGCAAAAGTATGGCCTCTTTCATCAAATTCACTGTAGAGATGGGTGACGGCTAACGGCGGCCCCTCCCCAAATTCAAAAAACTCGAAGGTTCCTCTGGCGGTATCGACAAAACGCCTGATCCAAGACCTTGCTTTCAAGAGTGTCCCCCTCACAATCTACTCTCTCTATTAAAGCAGGATTCCCGCAATCTTTCTCGAATAATGTAAAATGAATGACTATTCACCAAAAAGGAAGTGAA
Source organism: Bhargavaea beijingensis (assembly GCF_900101985.1). Taxonomy (GTDB): domain Bacteria; phylum Bacillota; class Bacilli; order Bacillales_A; family Planococcaceae; genus Bhargavaea; species Bhargavaea beijingensis. The sequence continues at coordinate 48,546 of NZ_FNAR01000005.1, read as the reverse complement.
GGTTTTGCTCCGTTCGTATGAACACGATGGCGTGACCTGTCTTGAATTGACGCACCCCGTCATGGGAAAGGTTTTTGCTTTTCTCACGGATGGCATGCTGATCGATACCGGGCCGCAATCACTTGAAGCTGATCTCATGCCGTATCTTGAACAGGCATCCTTCGATCAGATCGTCCTGACCCACAGCCATGAGGATCACTCCGGGAATGTTCCGGCCATCCTAGAGCACAGGGACGTGCCTGTCTATATCCATCACAAAGGGATCGGCATCTGCGCCGAGGACACGCCTTATCCGGCGTACCGGCAGGCGGTCTGGGGCAAGCGCAAGCCCTTTCAGGCTGCGCCGATTCCCGAGCCCCTCCGTTCCCGCACGCGCGAATGGCAAGTGATGGACACGCCGGGGCATGCCGCGGATCACGTCAGCTTGTTTTACCCGCAGACGGGCACGCTGTTTTCCGGTGACCTGTTCGTCGCCACGAAGACGAAGGTCATCATGGCGGATGAATCGATTCCGGAGCGGATGGAGTCCATCCGGAAACTTCTCGCGCTCGAGTTCGGGCCGCTGTTCTGCTGCCATGCCGGCTATGTGGCGGACGGACAAACCAAACTGCGGCAAAAGCTGGACCATCTGGAGTATATCTATAGCGAAGTGGAAACGCTCCACAAAAAAGGGCTACCGCCTGAAGAAATCCGAAAATCGCTGGACCCGAAAGACTACCCGATCATCAGCGTTTCAGGCGGAGAATGGGACTCGCTGCATATCGTGGATTCAGTCATCAACGACATCGAGAAAAAGACGCCCGGACTGATTTAGTCTGGACGTTCTTTTATGTGAGTAAGCAGCTTTAATCGTGGTATTGTTCTTGACCGTACTTCTCAATATCCAAGGACAAGGCATTTTCCAATGTTGCATAGGTGGGGATGTTTTCAAACGAAAGCCCCAGATGAACAGCCGTTTGGGCGATCTCAGGCCGTATACCGCACAGGATGGTCTGAACCCCCAATAACGTCAATGCCTCGGACAATTGGAAGATTTGCTGGGCGACCATCGTATCGACCGTAACGACACCCGACAAGTCGATATACAGACGTTCAAGCCGTCTTTCATTGCTTTGTGCCAGCGCGTGTTCAAGAATATATTTGGCACGCTCGCTGTCAATATCTCCGATCAGCGGCAACAATCCTGTCTTTTTGGTAATCGTGATAACAGGTGAACTTAACTTGTTGATCAGGTCCCGATGAGCGTTCAACTTCTTGGCAGCGTGACGGTCATACTCTTCGAAAAACCATACCGTCACTTTGTCCATCGTTTCGATCATCAGGTTTTCCCACGTCTCTTTATCCGCAGGCGAATACCGGTCTTCATGCAAAGCCCAAAATTGATTGATTAACTCGAGATACTGATTTCGCGTCCGGTAAAATTCACGTAAGATCAACGTCGAAGGCGTCTCCAGGTGTTTTTGGTCAGAAGCGACCATCACAATCCAGTTTTCCAACTCATTCAAAAAAACTTCTTCGGTGATGAACACCTTGAAAAAACCGCGATGGAACTTGTTGTTCTGACTTTTCAGGACGGCAAGCTCTTGGGGATCCTGCGTGGTATAGACGCCTCCTGAAGAGGCTTTATCCAACCCTTCATACCATTCCTCTGTTAATTCCATAGCATGACTCATGAGAAAGTTATAGAGCTCTTGGTACTTCTTCACTTCCGCTTCCTCCATCCAAGTGGTTAATCGGTATCGTCGATATCTTTGGAGATTCAGTTATGGTGAACCGGTTGTCCAGGAAATCATACCACAAAAGGGGACTTCAACGGCAAACCATCAGAAAGGGTTTCCCACATAGCGTTCCACAAAAATTCAAGCTCAGAGCATCCGCTCTGAGCTTGTTGGTGTCCGGTAGTTATTTGACGTCTTCTTCCTTCTTCTCCATGCGGGCCAGGATCTCGCCGTAGCCGCCGGAGCCGTAGTCGAAGCAGCGCCGGACGCGGGAAATGGTGGCGGTGGAGGCGCCGGTTTCATTTTTGATGTTTTCGTAGGTGTAGCCCATTTTCAGCATCCGCGCGACGTTCAGCCGCTGCGAGAGCGACTGGACCTCGCTGATGGTCGCGAGGTCATCGAAGAAGCGGTAGCAGTCGTCCAGGTCGCGCAGTTCGAGAATCGCCTCGAACAGGGCGTCGGTCTGTGGGCCGCGCAGTTTTTCGAGTGCCATATCGGCACCTCCTTTGTCTCTATTCAAACATTTACGGTTTGTGGGTCGCATGCTGTGACGGTGTTTCCGGCACGAAGTGGATCCATGTCTTGCCCGGAGCGAGCGGGAACGGTTCGGTTCCGTCCATGGCAGTCGGGATGCCGCCGCGGCTTTCCCATGTCGTCTCATAGACGTTTCCGTCCCGGAAGACGAGCGCGCTGCCGCCCGCCTCCAGATCAAGCGCCCGTCTTCCCTTTCCGTCAACGGTGCGGTGAGGAACTTGCAGGACGAGAATATTCGACAGGCGGACCGCCTCGCCGTCATCCAGGTCCGCCGTTTCCGCCCCGCCTGATTCCCGTGAATAAACACTTTCCGCCGGATCAAATGCGTAGCGGCTCACGAAATTGGAATCGGCACCATAGGTCACTTCTGCCTCACCGGCCGGTTCACCGCCGGCAGGAGGCGAAGCATCAAACGTCCAGTCCGGCGAATCCGGCTTGTCCATCCGGAAACCGCTGTCCAGGGCGCCCTCCATCACCGCGTCGCCGGTAATATACGAATTGTGCGGCGCGACCCGGTCAGGCGAGCGCTTGAACAGCGTCCCGTCATAGCGCATGCCGTTCAAGTTGTCGACTGCGCCTTTTTCGAGCAGCGTCTCCGCATCGGGGCTGTAGCCGTGTGCCAGATAAAGTGCATTGTGGGCCGCGGCCAGTTCCACGAAATAATCGCGGGCGCTCCGCACCGGTCCGATCGATTCCGGAAGTTCCGACTGATAAAGCGCCAGGAGCCGGGTAATGTCTCCTTCAGCCAGCATTTCATAGACGACATCCGCTTCCGAAAGGCCCGACTGCGGCCGCGCTTTCGGATGGTTGTTGATGGTCGCGATCACCGGGCGCATATCCGGAACTTCTTCAGCCTCCAACCCCGTAAACGGCTCTGTATAAGTGGTGTCTACCATGGCTTCATCCGGTTTGCCGGAGCCGGGCGCATCATCTGTGTTTTCCGAACAGCCGGCAAGCAGGGCCCCAACGGCAGCCGCCGCGATCCAGTTCCTTTTCTTCAAATCAGTTCCCCCTATGCGTGAACTCAGTCATCCATGTATATGCCGGCCTTGTCCTACCGCATGAGTGCGGGAAACATCACTTTGCCGTTCATGACATCATAAATGCCTTTTTGCGTGATGCGGACATACGGCAGATGGGTCGCCTGAAGGAACAGGAGCGTGTAGACCGCATCCCCGTGCTTGTATCCGCGCTCCTTCAGTTCGTCTTTCAGCTTCTTTTCCTGGGTGATCAGTTGCTCCATCGGAAGATCTGACATCAGGCCGCCGAGCTTAAGCGGAAGCTCCGCAATGATTTTACCGTTCCCGGCAAGCGCCATTCCTCCGCCGATTTCTTTCAGGCGGTCGAATGCGAGCTTCATGTCGGCCATGTTCTTGCCGATCATGATGATGTCCCCCGTGTTGGAGTAGGACGTCGCAAAGCCGAGAACATCGTCCGCGAATCCCTTGATGAGTGTGTTCACCCGCCAATTGCCCTCACGGTCGATCAGGAGAAGGAAACTCTGGTCCTGGCCGGACGGCAACTTCTGATCGGAAGGGTCGACATTGACGCTATACGGTTTCGTGATGACGTCGTTCAGCATCTCGATTCCGAACGGGAACGAGAACTGGAAGTCGTTTTCATCCAGCTCGTACGGCGGATGATAAGGCTCCAGCCACGACCAGTCGATTTCCGGGAATTCATAGGCATCTTCTCCGTCCCGCTTCATCCAGACACCTTTGGACAAGACATCTGTCGGCACCGGATTTTCCGCATTCTCCAGGAAGTTCAGGTCCGCATACCGCCCGGTCGCGATCAGGCCGTGCAGGTTTTCCATATCGTAATAGCGCGCAATATTGTAGGTCGCCATCGCATACGCATCTTCCGGCTTGACGCCGACGTCCAGCGCGGCCTGGATGCACTTGTCCATGACGCCATCTTCATGGAACGAAGGCGTCGAGCCATCGGTTGTCATCATGAGGTGGTCGAGGATGTTGAGATCCTTTTCCAAGATGCCTTTCAGCATCTCCGGAAGATCCGGCCGGATGGATGAATAGCGGAGTGTCACGGCGTAGCCCTGCAGGATGCGCCGTTCCACTTCTTCCGCCGTCATCGCCTCGTGATCGCCGTCCGCCCCCAGAAGGCGGAGCCGGGCGAGCGTCCGCTCGGAAGCGCCCGGAAGATGGGCTTCCATTTTCATGCCGGCCTGCTTGGCGTTCTGCATCCAGTACAGCATCTGGTCATCGCCCGCGAGAAGCCGCGGCCAGGCGGTGAGTTCCCCTCCCATGAGGACGTCTGGGCGCGCCATCCATTCGCCGACCGACTGCGTCGTGTACAGTTCCTCTTCTTTATCCATCTCAGTCTGCGAATCAAACCGGGACCACCAGTAGAAGGAAAACGGCAATTCCTTGAGCTGGTCAAGGATTGCAAACGCTTTCCAATTCTCCATCGTCAAAAAAAGAACGCTATTGTCCGAGATAAAGGTCGTTGTTCCCCGTCGGGATGCATATTCCGCAAAAGATAGGGGATTATATAATTGGTATGGATGCACATGCGGCTCGATATAACCCGGCACGATCATCTTGCCGGAAGCATCGACCACTTCCGTGCCATCCGTTTTTTTCGGCATATCTGCGCCTGCGTAAACGATCCGGTCGCCCGAGATCCAGATGTTTCCGGAAATCCATTTCTTCAGGATTCCGTGCAGGTATGTAGCATTTGTAATCAGGAGATCCGGCGCCCGCCTGCCGTCGATGATCGCAGTGTGGTTACGGAGCTCCCTGATTTTCCATGGTGCTTGAGCCATCGTTGCTGCCCCCTGACTGTCTATCTGTTACTTTATCTTATCACAGCGTGAAAGTTAAAAAAAGACACGCGGCCGAAACCGTGTGTTCGGGAGGAGAAGTTTTCTATGAAACCAACTGACCAGACAATCAACGTCGGTACAAAAAGCGCCTACCTCCGCATCAGCTCCGGACTCGCGATGCTTGCCTGGGGCACGTCGCGCATGATCCGGGATCCCCGCAGCATGGCCGGCCCGATCCTTGTCCTGTCCGGCGCCTGCAAGACTGCCGAAGGGATCACCCGATATTGCCCGATGAAGGAAATGATGAGCGGCGGCATGGACGCCCTGATGAAGCCGGAAGTCAGCGGCGGCACACTGCCGGCCGTGTCCGGGGGCGGTACAGAGTCCGGTGAATCCGGCGAGAAGATCCAGGCGTTCTCGTACGGCGGTTTCGACGGCGCCGGGTCGGAACAGAATGTGCCATCCGGACAGGATGAATCCGCTTACAAAAACACCGGCAGCTCCGGGCAAGGCCAGAAAAAAGACCCCATGCAATCCATCTGAAAACCGGCGGACGGCATTGCCCGTCCGTTTTTGGTTCTCCCCTTCTCTCTATTCTATCGTATTTTTCTGAATATTGTAAGGGTTGACCAGCATCATTCAACCAAAAGCCGCCCCAAACGGGACGGCTTTTTTCTTATTTCATCGCGCGTTTCCCGATGTCGGAGCGGTAGAAGAATCCGTTCCATTCCATCGAGTCAAGTGCGGCGTATGCTTTTTTGCTTGCTTCCCCGAGGCTCTCGCCTTCCGCGGAGACGAGGATGACGCGGCCGCCGTTTCCGGCATAGCGTTCACCATCCGCTTTTGTTCCGGCATGGAACACATCGAGCCCGGCTTTTTCCAAAGGTTTCAGGTCTGGAAGCAGTGCTCCTTTCTGAACATCGCCCGGATAGCCGTCCGCGGCGATGACCACGCCGAGGCGGGCGCCTTCTTCCCATTCGGGTTCAATCGGTTTGCCGTCCAGGAGGGCCACCAGGAATGCCGCAAGGTCGGATTTTAGCTGCGGCAGGACGACCTGGGTTTCCGGATCCCCGAAGCGTGCGTTGAATTCGATCGTTTTCGGGCCGTCTTCGGTTAAGATCAGGCCGGCATACAGGATGCCGGTGAACGGCGTGCCTTCCGCATCCATCGCACGGACGGTCGCTTCGACAATCTGTTCGTGAGCCGTGCGGACGGCGTCTTCCGGCAAATGAGGCACCGGGGAATAGGCGCCCATGCCGCCCGTGTTCGGGCCTTCGTCATGATCGAACGCACGTTTATGGTCCTGTGACATCGGCATCGGGAAAATCTTGCCGCCGTGGACGAAAGACATGTAGCTGAACTCTTCCCCTTCAAGGAATTCCTCGATGACCACACGGGAGGAGGAGTCGCCGAACTTGCGGCCGCCGATCATGTCGTCGACTGCCTCCAGCGCTTCATCCGGTGTCATCGCGACGACGACGCCCTTTCCTGCCGCAAGCCCGTCCGCCTTGATGACGATCGGCGCGCCCTGTTCGCGGATGTATTCTTTTGCCTGCTCCTCATCGGTGAACGTCTCGTACTTCGCCGTCGGGATGTTGTATGTCTTCATGAGCTCTTTAGCAAATGCCTTGGAGCCTTCCAGCCGGGCGGCTGCTTTGTCGGGTCCGAAGATGCGGAGGCCCGCCTCACGGAAATGATCGACGATGCCGCCGGCAAGCGGCTGCTCCGGACCGACAAATGTCAGGCCGATGTTGTTTTCTTTCGCGAAATCGGCGAGCTTGCCGAACTCCATGACGCCGATCGGGACCATTTGGGCGTCTTCACGCATGCCATCATTGCCCGGTGCGACGTAGACCTTGCCGACCGATGGGGATTTCTTGAACTGGCGGACGAGCGCGTGCTCGCGGCCGCCGCTTCCGATGACCAGTACATCCATTTGCGTTCACTCCTTATGAAAACAACCTGCACATCCGGCAGGTTGTTTTTCTTTGTTTGCTTAACACTCGGCCCGCCGGGAATCAGTGCTTGAAATGGCGGATGCCGGTGAACACCATCGCGATGCCGTATTCGTCGGCTTTCCTGATGGAGTCTTCGTCTTTTTTCGAGCCGCCCGGCTGGATGATCGCCGTGATGCCGGCTTTGGCAGCCGCTTCGACGGTGTCGTCCATCGGGAAGAAGGCGTCGGACGCGAGGCCTGCGCCTTTCGCCCGGTCGCCGGCCTGCTCGAGTGCGATCTTGGCCGCGCCGACACGGTTCATCTGTCCGGCACCGACGCCGAGCGTGCGGTTGGCGTCGGAGACGACAATGGCGTTCGACTTCACATGTTTGACGACTTTCCAGCCAAGCTTCAGCGCTTCCCATTCTTCTTCGGTCGGCTCACGCTTCGTGGCGACTTTGATGTCTGCATCATCAAGAGAGGCGATGTCCGGATTCTGCATGAGGAGGCCGCCCTCGACGGAGACGGTCGTCCACTCGTCGCGCTCGCCTTCCGCCCCGTCCAGCTTCAGGAGGCGGATGTTTTTCTTTTGTGTCAGAATCTCAAACGCTTCGTCGGTGTAGCCCGGCGCGATGATGATCTCGAGGAAGATGCCCGCCAGTTGCTCGGCCGTCGCCGCATCGACTTCACGGTTCAGCGCGATGATTCCGCCGAAAATCGAGACAGGATCCGCTTCGTAGGCTGCCTTGAACGCATCGGAAAGGGTGGAGGCCGTTCCCACGCCGCAAGGGTTCATGTGCTTGACCGCGACAGCAGCAGGCTCGCTGAATTCGCGGACGATGCCGATCGCGGCATTGGCGTCCTGGATGTTGTTGTAGGAGAGCTCCTTCCCGTGAAGCTGTTCCGCACGGGCGATCGAGAACTTCCCGCCGAGCGGGCGGCTGTAGAAGGCCGCTTTCTGGTGCGGGTTCTCACCGTAGCGGAGCGGCTGCGTGAGTTCGTAGGTCATCGTGACGCTTTCCGGGAATTCTTCGCCGACCAGATCAGTCAGGTAGCCGGAGATGAGCGCGTCGTATGCCGCTGTGTGGCGGAACACTTTTGCCGCAAGGCGACGGCGGGTTTCAAGCGCGGTCGCCCCGTCTTTCTTCAGCTCTTCCAGAACCGCCGGGTAATCTGCGGAGTCGACGAGAACCGTCAGATAGGCATGGTTTTTCGCGGATGCGCGCAACATCGTCGGGCCGCCGATGTCGATGTTCTCGATGGCATCTTCGACCGTCACGTCCGGCTTTGAAATCGTCGACTTGAACGGATACAGGTTCACACAGACGATGTCAATCGGAAGGATGCCGTGCTCCTCCAGTTCGGCCTGGTGTTCCGGGTCGTCATGCTTGGCGAGCAGGCCGCCATGGATATATGGATGGAGCGTCTTGACGCGTCCCCCGAGGATTTCCGGGAAGCCGGTCACATCCCCGACTGCGGTGACGGCGACGCCGTTTTCCTTCAGATGGTTCATCGTCCCGCCGGTCGACAGGATCTCATAGCCGAGTCCTTCAAGTTCTTTCGCGAACTCGAGGACGCCGGATTTATCCGATACGCTGAGCAATGCTCGTTTTTTCACGGTTGGGGCCTCCTTATGTAAATCAGAACGCCGGCTTTTTAAGTGCCGGCGCCTATTGTATAGTCTTCAGATCCGGAAGCGGAGCGGTCCGTCACTTTCAGAGGGACAATCGTCACTCTCGCACTAGACACACCCCTACTCCGTTACCGCACTCTCTGCCAGCACTTTCCGCAAAGCTTCCTTATAAAGACCGTGCTCGACCGCGTGGATGGCGGCTTCGGTCTTTTCGCGGTCACCCGCCACAACGGGGACTTCGCGCTGGAGAATCGCCGGGCCGGTGTCCATGCCTTCATCGACATAATGGACGGTGACACCGGTCACATCCACTCCGGCGTCCATCGCCTGGCCGATCGCGTCCTTTCCCGGGAACGCCGGGAGGAGCGACGGGTGGATGTTGATGATGCGGTTCGGATAGGCTTCGAGCAATGTCGGGCCGACGAGACGCATGTAGCCGGCCAGGGCGATCCAGTCCACTTCCTCTTCCCGGAGCCGCCCGAGGACGGTTTGCTCATAGGCGGCCTTGTCCGGGTAGGCTTTCGGATTAAAGGCGACGGACGGGATGCGGAACCGCTCCGCCCGCTCCATCACTTTCGCGAGCGGCTTGTCGGTGACGAGAAGCACGACTTCCGCTTCCAGTTCGCCGTCTGCCGCCGCCCGGGCGATGGCTTCGAAGTTCGAGCCGCTTCCCGATGCGAAAACGGCGATGCGGGGTTTCCGGCTCATGCTTCCGGACCTCCGGTAAGCGTACCGTCATGTTCCCCGTTGAACCGGACGCCTTCGCCCGCGACGACGCGGCCGATGACCGATGCCTTCTCGCCATGGGCTTCCGCGATGCGGATCGCTTCCGCCGCTTCCGATTCCGGGAGGGCGACGATGAATCCGATACCCATGTTGAAGACGGAGTACAGATCGCGGTCGGCAAGACCGCCTTTTTCCTTCAGCATGCGGAACACCGGGAGCACGTCCCACGAGCCGAGGTCGATCTCGGCGGCCAGGCCTTCCGGCAGCATGCGCGGGACGTTTTCATAGAAACCGCCGCCCGTCACGTGCGCCATGCCGTGGACGTCCAGGCTCCGGGCCATCTCCAGAACCGGCTTCGCATAGATTTTCGTCGGCGTCAGCAGCGCTTCCGCCGAATTCCCCAGCTCCCCGTATCCCGGAACCGGCTCGTCCGCCTTGACACCCAACTGCTCAAAGACGATTTTCCGGACAAGCGAGTAGCCATTCGAATGGATGCCGCTGGACGCGATTCCGACGAGAACATCGCCTTCCGCGACTTTTTTGCCGGTGATGATGTCCTTTTTCTCGACAGCGCCCACCGCGAATCCGGCGAGGTCGTATTCGTCCTCGTCATACAGTCCGGGCATCTCCGCGGTCTCGCCGCCGATCAGCGCCGCTCCGGCCTGGACGCAGCCGTCCGCGACGCCTTTGACGATCGCTTCGACCCGTGCCGGGACGGCCTTGCCGAGGGCGACATAGTCGAGGAAATAAAGCGGCTCAGCGCCCTGTGCGACGATATCGTTCACGCACATCGCGACGCAGTCGACGCCGATTGTGTCGTGCTTGTCCGCCATAAAGGCGACTTTCAGCTTCGTGCCGACGCCGTCTGTCCCCGAAACGAGGACCGGCTGGCTGTAACCGAGCCCGGACAGGTCGAACATCCCGCCGAATCCGCCGAACGCACCCATGACACCCTTCCGCTCCGTGCGGGCGACGTGGGATTTCATCCGCTCGACCGACTCATATCCGGCTTCGATGTTTACGCCGGCCTGTTCATATGCTTTTGACATGCCAGTGGCCTCCTCTTAAACGCGTTCCTTTTCATGCGGCAGTTTCGTGTCCGCGAAAATGTCCGTCGGGTAGTTGCCTGTGAAACATCCGAGGCAGTGGCCCCGGTTCGGATCGCCATCGTTCCGTCCGACCGCTTCGATCAGCCCTTCCGCCGACAGGAACTGGAGCGAGTCCGCCCCAATCAGTTCACAGATTTCCTCAGGCGTGCGGCCTGTCGCGATCAGTTCGGAGTCGGTGCTGATGTCGACGCCGTAGAAGCACGGTGCGATCAGCGGCGGTGCGCTGATGGCGACGTGGACTTCCTTCGCCCCCGCATCGCGCAGCATTTTGACGATCCGCTTCGACGTGGTGCCCCGGACGATCGAGTCGTCGACCATGACGACCCGCTTGCCCTCGACCACCTGGCGGACCGGCGACAGTTTCATCTTGACGCCGCGCTCCCGCAGTTCCTGGGACGGCTGGATGAAGGTCCGGCCGACATACCGGTTCTTGATCAGTCCCATCTCGTACGGGATGCCGCTTTCCTCCGCAAACCCGATGGCCGCGGAAATGCTGGAATCCGGCACGCCCGTGACGACATCCGCGTCAATGGTGACTTCCTGGGCCAGCCGCTTGCCGAGGCGCTTCCTGGCCATGTGGATGTTGATGCCGTCGATGTCTGAGTCGGGACGGGAAAAGTAAATGTATTCCATCGAGCAGATCGCACGGCTCGTCTTAGGGGCGAACCGGTCGCTCCGGATGCCGTCATCGTCGATGATGACGAGTTCACCCGGCTCGACCGAGCGCACGGTCTCCGCGCCGATCAGGTCGAATGCAGACGTCTCGGATGCGACCACCCACGTTTCCCCGCCGATGCAGCCGAGAGACAGCGGGCGCATGCCGTTCGGGTCTTGGGCGACATAAAGGGCATCCTCGGTCAGGAGGACGAAGGCGAAAGCGCCCTGCAGTTGGGCAAGCGCCTTTTTAAACCGTTCATTTTGCGGATAGCTGATGTTTTTCTTGATCAGATGGGCAAGGACTTCCGTGTCGGAAGTCGACTGGAAGATGCTGCCCTGGCGTTCAAGATGGCGTTTAAGCTCCCCCGCATTCGTGACGTTGCCGTTGTGCGCGATCGCCAGGCTTCCTGTTGTCGAGCGGAACACGAGAGGTTGGACGTTCTCGATGCCGCGCCCGCCATCCGTCGTGTAGCGGACATGACCGATCGCCGCATGGCCCGGCAGCTTGTCGAGCCGGTCGCCATGGAACACGTCGTTGACGAGACCTTCCCCTTTTTCGACGAGCAGATGGCCGTCATGCACCGTGCAGATCCCGGCCGCTTCCTGCCCCCTGTGCTGGAGGGCATGGAGACCGTAGTACGCCATCTGGGCCGCATTGTCATGGCCCCAGATGCCGAACACGCCGCATTCTTCATTTAGCCCTCTGAGTTCACTAAGCACGGGATCGCCCCTTTCCAGGCGGATTCGAGCAGGGTGACGTCCTGGTCGACCAGAAGATTGCCGTCTGCGTCGCGGATGGCCAGGCGATCCGCTTGTGTGATTTCACCGATTTTCCGTGCATCTGCAGCCAGTTCTTCGAAGCGGGCCGCGTGCTCCGGCTTGACGGTCACGATAAAGCGGGACTGCGTTTCACTGAAGAGCGCACTGACTGCGGGGCCGTCGAGCTTCACTTCTGCGCCGAGACCGGTGCCGAACACCTTTTCCGCAAGCGCAACCGCGACGCCGCCTTCCGCGACATCATGCGCGGAGCGGACGATGCCTTCACGGATTGCCGCGAGGAGGGCTTCCTGGCGGGCCGCTTCCACATCGAGGTCGATCGCCGGCGCCTTGCCCGAGATGCTGCCGCCGTTCAGCATTTTCTGCAGTTCCGAACCGCCGAATTCGGTTTTTGTCTCGCCGATCAGGTATACGAAGTCCCCTGCCGCTTTCGCAGTTTGAGTGGTCGCATGTTCCAGGTTCTCGACAAGGCCGACCATGCCGATCGTCGGTGTCGGGTAGACCGGCTTGCCGCCGCGTTCGTTGTAAAGGGAGACGTTCCCGCTGATCACAGGCGCGTCGAGCGCCAGGCAGGCCGCACTGATGCCCTCGGCCGACTTTTCAAGCTGCCAGAAGATTTCCGGGTTGTCCGGGCTGCCGTAGTTCAGGCAGTCGGTGATGGCGAGCGGTTTGCCGCCCGAGCAAATGATGTTGCGGGCCGCTTCCGCGACCGCGATTTTCCCGCCTGTTTCAGGATCGAGATAAATATAGCGCGAGTTGCAGTCGGCGGTGATCGCCAGACCCTTTTCCGTGCCCCGGACACGCACGACCGCTGCATCCGAACCGGGGGCTACGACCGTGTTGGTGCGCGCCTGGTGGTCAAACTGGCTGTACACCCATTCCTTCGATGCAATGGTCGGCTGTTTCAGGAGGGAGACCAGCGTTTGCGTGTAGTCGGCCACTTCCGGCTCCTGCTGCTCCATCCCTTGGAACTCGCGGAAGTATTCCGGCTCGCGGGACGGCTTGTGGTAGACCGGTGCATCCTCTGCAAGCGCATCGGCCGGGACTTCCGCGACGACTTCGCCTTGGTGGAGAAGGCGGAGCATCTTGTCTTCCGTGACTTGGCCGATCGATACCGCTTCAAGATCGTACTTGGCGAACAGGTCGATGATTTCCTGCTCACGGCCTTTCTGAACGACGATCAGCATCCGCTCCTGGGATTCGGACAGCATCATTTCATAGGCAGTCATGCCTTCCTCGCGCTGAGGAACGAGGTCAAGGTTCATCTCGATGCCGAAGCCTGCCTTTGACGCCATTTCCGCGGAGGAAGAGGTCAGGCCGGCCGCACCCATGTCCTGGATGCCGATGAGCGCGTCGGATTTGACGAGTTCAAGGCATGCATCCATGAGGAGTTTTTCAGTAAACGGATCGCCCGCCTGGACCGGCGCGCGTTCCTTGCCCGGGTCATCCGAAATTTCTTCCGACGAGGAAGTTGCGCCGTGGATTCCGTCGCGGCCAGTTTTCGCGCCGACATACATGACGGTGTTGCCGACGCCGGCAGCCAAGCCGCGCTGGATGTCTTCGTGGTTAAGAAGGCCGATTGCCATCGCGTTGACGAGCGGCTTTCCTGCATAGGAAGGGTCGAACTGGATTTCACCGGCGACTGTCGGAATGCCGATACGGTTGCCGTAGCCGGCGATTCCCGCGACGGCTTCCTCGAACAGCCAGCGGTCACGGTCGTTGTCGAGTTCACCAAACCGGAGCGAGTTCACTGCCGCAATCGGCTGGGCGCCCATCGAGAAGACGTCACGGAGAACCCCGCCCACGCCGGTTGCTGCCCCTTCGTACGGCTCGATCGCCGATGGGCTGTTGTGCGACTCCATCTTGAAGACGACTGCCTGGTTATCGCCGATGTCGACGATGCCCGCGCCTTCGCCGGGTCCCATGAGAACCTGTGGGCCTTCGGTCGGGAACTTGCGGAGAACGGGCTTGGAGCTCTTATACGAGCAGTGCTCCGACCACATGCTGGAGAACAGGCCGGTTTCCGTATAGTTCGGCAGGCGTCCGAGAAGCTTGACCGCCATTTCGAATTCTTCCGTGGTCATGCCCATCTGTGCGTAGATCTGTTCATCGCGGATTTGTTCCGCCGTCGGCTCAAGCTTGGTTGGCATGGGATTCCCTCCACTCATTCACAATCGATTTGAATACGTTCAGTCCGTCTTCGGAGCCCAGGATGGACTCGGCAGCCCGCTCAGGGTGGGGCATCATGCCGAGGACATTACCCTTTTCGTTCACGAGGCCCGCTATGTCACCGACGGATCCGTTCGGATTGCCGTCCGAGTAAACAAAGACAATCTGGTTGTTTTCTTTGAGTCGGCCGTAGGTCTCTTCATCGCAGTAGAAATTGCCTTCGCCGTGGGCGATCGGGATGTTGAGCTCCTCGCCCTCGGTGTACTCGCTTGTGAACAGGGTGCGGTTGTTCACGACCTGGACTTTGACGTTGCGGCAGATGAATTTCTGGTCACGGTTCTTGAGGAATGCGCCCGGCAGCAGGCCCGCTTCCGTCAGGATCTGGAAGCCGTTGCCCACCCCGAGGACAGGCTTGCCTTCTTTCACTGCAGCGATGACGGCATCCATGATGCTCGCTGTGCGCGCGAGGGCTCCCGCACGCACGGCGTCGCCGTAGGAAGCGCCGCCCGGCAGGAGGATGGCGTCGTACGCGGACAGGTCCGTTTCATGGTGAGGGACGTATTCCGCCTTTTCTCCAAGAACGTCGGTTACGGCATGGTAGAGGTCGAGGTCGCAGCTGGATCCGGGAAATTGAATGACGGCGAATTTCATGCCTCTTCAACCTCCAGCACTTCGTACCGGTAGTCTTCGACGTTGGTGTTCACGAAGAGCTTTTCACACATTTCCCTGACGGCCGTGTCGAGATCTTGCCCCGTGTCTTCGATGGTCAGTTCGATGTATTTGCCGATGCGGACGTCTTTTACGTTGTCATGGCCTTTGGCGTGGAGGACGTTGATGGCTGCTGTCCCCTGAGGATCGATTACACTTTCACGGAGCGTCACGTACACATTTGCTTTTTTCATTTTGGTTGGCCTCCCAATTGGTGAGTGTGTGGTGGTTTAGATGAAGTGCGGAGATACTCCGCTCCGGGCTCTTCGCTTTCCGCGGGCGGGCGCCAAGCCTCCTCGGCGTCCCGCCCGCGGGGTCTCGGCTGTCCCGCTTTTCCCGCAGGAGTCTTCGAGCCCTGCGCTGCGTTTAATCAATTTCAAGAAAATGTATTGCCGTCCATCGGGTTACTCTCTGTCAGTCATTCAGCCCGCAGCGTTCGAAGATGTCGTCGATGCGCTGGAGGTGGTGGTTGTAGTCGAAGGCGTCGTCGAGTTCTTCTTTGGTCAGTTTTTCGGAGATGACCGGGTCGGATTCGACGAGGTCCCGGAATGGAACCTGTTCTTCCCAGGCTTGCATCGCGAGCGGCTGGACGGTGTCGTAGGCTGCTTCTCGTGCCATGCCTTTGTCGATGAGCGACAGAAGGACGCGCTGGGAGTAGATGAGCCCGAGCGTGCGGTCCATGTTGCGCTTCATGTTTTCCGGGAAGACGGTGAGGTTCTTCACGATGGTGCCGAAGCGGTTCAGCATGTAGTTCAGCGTGATCGTGGCGTCCGGGATGATGACACGCTCCGCGCTCGAGTGCGAAATGTCGCGTTCATGCCAGAGGGCGACGTTTTCGAAGGCGGTGACCATGTAGCCGCGCATCAGGCGGGACAGGCCGGTCATGTTCTCGGAGCCGATCGGGTTGCGCTTGTGCGGCATTGCGGACGAGCCTTTCTGGCCCTTCGCGAAGAATTCCTCGACTTCGCGCGTCTCCGATTTCTGAAGTCCGCGGATCTCAACTGCGAACTTCTCGATCGATGTCGCGATCAGTGCAAGTGTCGAGATGTACTGGGCGTGGCGGTCACGCTGGAGGGTCTGTGTGGACACTGGCGCCGGCGCGAGGCCGAGCCGCTCGCACACATACTCTTCGACGAACGGCGGAATGTTGGCGAATGTGCCGACCGCGCCGGACATCTTGCCCGTTTCAATCACGGCAGCCGCCGCTTCGAACCGCTCAAGGTTCCGCTTCATTTCTTCGTACCAGAGGGCCATCTTCAGTCCGAACGTCGTCGGCTCCGCGTGCACGCCGTGCGTGCGGCCCATCATGACGGTGTACTTATGCTCTTTCGCCTTCGCAGCGAGGATGTCGTTGAAGTTGTGCAGGTCTTTCCGGATGATTTCGTTTGCCTGCTTGATGAGATACGAGAGCGCCGTGTCGACGACGTCCGTTGACGTGAGGCCGTAATGGACCCATTTGCGCTCTTCCCCAAGCGTTTCGGATACCGCGCGTGTAAAGGCGACGACATCGTGGCGGGTTTCATTCTCGATTTCTTCGATTCGCGCTACGTCGAACGAGGCGTTTTCCCGGAGTTTTTTCACGTCTTCCTTCGGGATATCGCCAAGCTCCGCCCATGCTTCGCATGCGAGGATTTCGACTTCCAGCCACGCATTGTATTTGTTTTGTTCTGTCCAGACATTGCCCATTTCGGGGCGTGTATAGCGTTCAATCATTCGGTTTTTTCCTCCATTAGCGCCAGATTCCGCTTTCGTCGATCCGGCGAAGCGTTTCTTCATTATCATCTGCAAGGATGGTCACATGGCCCATCTTGCGGTTGTGCTTGGCCCCGGCCTTGCCGTACAGGTGAACCGACCAGTCCGGCTGGTCCGGGATGGCATCGAGGACAGGCGCGACGTGCTGGCCGAGCAGGTTCACCATGACTGCCGGGCGGTGGAGCTCCGGCGTGCGGAGCGGCCATCCGCAGATGGCGCGGATGTGCTGGCCAAACTGGGAAATCGTGCATGCCTCGATCGAATAGTGGCCCGAGTTGTGCGGGCGCGGCGCAAGCTCATTGATGAGGATGCTGCCGTCTTCGAGGACGAACATCTCGACTGCCAGCGTCCCGATCAGATCCAGGTGGTCGGCGATCTGCCCGGCCGCTGTGATGGCGGCCTCAGCCGTAGCATCCGCGATCCGTGCCGGGACGATCGTCTCGTGCAGGATATGGTTTTTGTGGATGTTCTCCTGAACCGGCAGGCAGCGGGATTCGCCGTTCGTGCCGCGCTGGATGATGACCGAGATTTCCATCTTGAATGGGATGAACTTCTCAGCCACACATGCTGAATGGGTGAACAGTTCTTCCGCTCCGGCAAGTTCGGATTCCTCTTTCAGGATGACCTGCCCCTTGCCGTCGTAACCGCCACGTGCGGTCTTTACGACGCACGGGAAGCCGATCTCTCCGATGCGTTCCTTCAGCTCTTCAAATGTCCGGGCTTCCACATAGGGCGCGACCGGTGCGCCCGCATCGTGGATCGCCGCTTTTTCCGCGATCCGGTCCTGGGTGATGCGGATGATTTCCGCGCCCTGCGGGACGTATGCTTTCCCGGTGAGCCGCTTTAGGCCTTCGTAGTCGATATTCTCAAATTCAAAGGTGATGACGTCGCTCACTTCCGCCAGGCGGTCGAGCGCTTCTTCGTCGTCGTATGGGGCGACGATTTTCACATCGGCCACCTGGCCTGTCGGAGAGTCTTCCGCCGGGTCAAGCACTGCGATGCGGAAGCCGGCTTCCTTGGCGGAAAGGGCCATCATCCGGCCCAGTTGTCCCCCGCCGATGATGCCGATTGTCTGTCCCGGAAGAATGGTCGTCATACAAGATCACCTGTGCTTTCAATGGATTGGTGCGCCAGCCGGCTGCGCCGCTCTTGGATGCGTCCCAAGAGCGCTTCGTCATGCACTGCGAGCATCTGAGCCGCAAATAGGCCGGCGTTTGTAGCGCCGGAGTCGCCGATCGCCATTGTCGCGACCGGGACGCCGCCCGGCATCTGGACAATGGACAGGAGCGAGTCCATGCCGCTCAGCGCGCGCGACTTGACCGGAACGCCGATGACCGGCACGAGCGTTTTTGCGGCGACCATTCCCGGCAGGTGGGCTGCGCCCCCCGCCCCCGCGATGATTACTTCGATTCCCCGCTCATGTGCCCGTTCCGCATAGGTGAACATTTCATCCGGCGTTCGGTGCGCGGAGACGACCTTCTTCTCGTATCCGACTCCCAGTTCGTCCAGGATATCGCATGCTTTCTTCATCGTTTCCCAGTCGCTTTTGCTTCCCATGATGACGCCCACTTTCACGTCCATTGCAATCGCTCCTTCCGGCAGTTTGCCGCCAATAAATAAAAGCCCCGAATAGACTGCTTCCTATTCAATAGGAGGAAAGCAGTCGATCCGGGACCTGAACATGTTCAGATAAGTCGGTAGCGTCATGATCATTTCCATGCGTCGCACACCTTCCATTCCGAGTCCTGAAATCCGCTTTCCCGCATAGTCCCGGCATTCCGGTGCCGGGGTAGAGACTCCGAGGCCGATTCCTCGGGATATATGGGGAATGTTCTTAACGTGTTTTATTTTAACAGTGGTTTTTATTGAAGTCAACGCAATAACCGAACAATAAATTTTAGAACGTCATAGATCGTTCGTATTTATTCGGCATTCTGCATGAAAGCGCTGTCCCCTTACTTCATATGACGGCAAAGGGAATTCTCGAATTTCAATCAAAAAATCCCGGCGCTTCACCGGGATAAGCTTAGGATTCTTCTATACGCACACCTTTGAATCGGATCCGCTGGCGGATGGGGACGGGTTTTCCGTTCCGCTCTTCGAAAACCGGTTCTTCTTTGCGGCCGGCGGCCATGTAGCCTTCTTTTTGCATCCGTTCCAGGCACTGTTCGATCGTCTCGCCTTCCTGCACTTCGAACCATACGGTTTTTTTGCTCATCTGAATAATTTTCCTCTCCGGACCTGCTTGACCCAGAAGCCGCCATGGATGTTCCGGGCTTCGTATGTAATGATGAATGCCTTCGGATCAAGTTCCTTGATCAGCATGTAAAGCTTGAGTTCATAGCGTTTCGGGGTCAGGATCTGCATCGCGTGACGCGCTCCGTCGCGCCCGTTCGCTTCCCAGTCGGTGATGCCATAACCGTTCTCGCGGATCACCCGGACCATCTTGCGCTCGATGTCTTCGGTGATGACATTGACCATCACGTAGCCCAGGGCCAGCTTTTCTTCAATCATCGAGCCGATAATGACGCCTGTCCCATAGCCGACCGCGTAGGCGATCACGTTCTGGATTTCATTCAGGTTGTCCAGAACAAGCCCGAGCCCGACGACATAAATCACGATCTCCACCATGCTGAGCCCGGCGGCCGCATAACGGTAGCCTTTCAGTGTCAAGATCATCCGTACCGTGAAGAACGTCACGTACACGACGTTGATCGCGAAGATGATCAGCACCATCGTCATATCGAATCCCCCTTTCCCGCTCTGTGCCGTTGCCCCCAATGTTATCGGAACTGCCCTTTCCGGACAAGGGAATCAATCAAAAAAACCGCTCCCCTCCGTTTGACGGAAGGAGCGGTATGGATCATCTGCCCTGAACAAAGACGAAATACGCAACAAAGATCAGGAACAGGCCGTACATGATCGGATGGATCTCCTTGCGCCGGCCCGCCAGGATCATCGTGATCGGGTAGAAGATGAAGCCGATTGCGATCCCCGTGGCGATCGAGTAGCCGAGCGGCATCATGATGACCGTGAGAAATGCCGGAACGGCAACCTCAAACCGGTTCCATTCGATATGGCCGAGCGCCGACACCATCAATACGCCGACGATGATGAGGGCCGGTGCAGTGACAGCTGATGTAATGACCGACAAGAGCGGATAAAACAGCAGCGAGACAAGGAACATGACACCGGTGACGACGGCTGCAAACCCGGTCCGGGCACCGGCCGCCACCCCGGCGGTCGATTCGACGTAGGACGTTGTCGTCGAGGTGCCGAAAATGGCGCCGGTTACCGTTGCAAGGGAATCCGCCAGAAGCGCCTTTCCGGCACGCGGCAACTTGTCGCCCTTCATGAGGCCCGCTTTCTGGGCGACGGCAATCAGGGTTCCCGCCGTATCGAAAAAGTCGACGAACAGGAAGGTGAGGACGACTACGAGAAACTGGATCGTCATCAGGGATGCCGGATCATTCATAAGCGGCTGTAACGCAGCGCCGAATGTCGGGCTCACATCCGGAACGGCTCCGACAACGCCATCAGGAAGCGGGACGACTTTGAAGATCATGCCGACGACCGCAGTGATCAGCATGCCGAAGAAAATGGCGCCCTTCACATTCAGCACCATGAGGCTGATGGTCAGGATCAGACCGAAGATGGCAAGGAGCGTCGCCGGCTGCGACAGGTCACCAAGACCAGTAAGCGTCGCATCATGGTTCGCAATGATGCCCGCGTTCTGGAAACCGAGATAGGCGATAAAGAGCCCGATCCCCGCCCCGACCGCAAACTTCAGCTGAGACGGGATGGCATTGATGATTTTTTCACGCAGGCCCGACAGTGACAGGAGGATAAAGATGATTCCCGAAAACAGGACGCCGGTGAGCGCCGTCTGCCACGGAATGCCGTACGTGAGGATGACGGTATAGGCGAAGAACGCATTCAGGCCCATCCCCGGCGCCAGGCCGATCGGATATTTGGCGATGAGCCCCATGAACAGGGAACCGACGGCAGCCGCGAGCGCAGTGGCAACAAAGACCGCTCCCGCATCCATGCGCATGTCCGCCGGAAGGTCCGGTACGGACTCAAGCGACAACGTGAGCGGGTTGACGACGAGGATGTACGCCATCGACAGGAACGTCGTCAGGCCGCCGATGATCTCGCGGCGGTAATTCGTGCCGAGTTCATCGAAGTTGAAATAGTTTTTCATGAGTGCCTCCTATTTTGTCCGCCTTGCCGAAAACAGGAAAAGGGCATGCAACAATCTGTCGCATGCCCTACCGGAAAGGAGGCGCGCCAAATGCAGAAAATGCAAATAAGCACGCCCCCGATCGTAGTCGAGCCATTTACGGCGGCTCGGTAGAAACTTCCGGACCCTATCTCCGGTATTATACGACGGGTAAAATTATGTTTGATGATAAAGAGAGTATAGCGGAATAACGATAGAAGCGCAATAGAAAACGAACATTACCCAATATTTACAGGGTAATGTTCGTTTTTGGATAAATTCAAATCATCAGGCTGGATTTGTCGACCGCTTTTGTTTCATCCAGCTGCGGGCGCCAGAGGCTCGAGGTCATAAGTCGTGCCGCGCCGCGAAGCTGGCTTCGCTCTGCGTCCCGCCTTATGCTTGTCGCCTCTGATCAGGCGCCCTCCGCTTTTGTTATTCCCATTCAATCGTTGCAGGCGGCTTGCTCGTGACGTCGTAGAGGACGCGGTTGATGTGGTCCACTTCGTTGACGAGTCGCGTGCTGATCTTTTCAAGCACATCCCAAGGGATTCGCGCCCAGTCGGATGTCATGCCGTCGATTGAGGTGACGGCGCGGATGCCGATCGCGTAGTCGTACGTGCGCTCGTCGCCCATGACACCGACGCTGCGGATGTCGGGGAGCACGGTGAAGTACTGCCAGATATCGCGGTCTAGGCCAGCTTTTGCGATTTCTTCGCGCAGGATAAAGTCGGATTCACGGACGATCTCCAGCTTTTCTTCGGTGATTTCGCCGAGGACGCGGATGCCGAGGCCCGGTCCCGGGAACGGCTGGCGCCAGACGATTTCATCCGGAAGGCCGAGTTCCGAGCCGAGTGCCCGCACTTCGTCCTTGAAAAGCGTGTTCAGCGGTTCGATGAGCTTGAATGTCATGTCTTCCGGAAGGCCGCCGACGTTGTGGTGCGACTTGATCGTCTGGGCGGTCGCCGTACCGGATTCGATGATGTCCGTGTAAAGCGTGCCCTGCGCAAGGAAGTCCATGTCCTTGAGCTTGGCCGCTTCCTCGTCGAACACATAGATGAACTCGTTGCCGATGATCTTGCGCTTTTTCTCGGGATCCGACACGCCCGCCAGCTTCGAAAGGAAGCGTTCCTGCGCGTCGATCTTGATGACTTTCATATCGAACTTGCCGACGAACGTCTCCATGACGCTGTCCGCCTCGCCTTTGCGCAGCAGGCCGTGGTCCACGAACATGCACGTCAGCTGGTCGCCGATCGCACGGTGGATGAGGGCTGCGACAACGGAGGAGTCCACGCCGCCGCTCAGCGCGCAGAGCACCTGCTTGTCGCCGACTTCCTGGCGGATCTTTTCGATTTCGAGGTCGATGAAGTTGCCGATCGTCCAGCCGCCTTCCGCCTTGCAGATCCCGAAAACGAAGTGGCGGAGCAGGTCGTTGCCGTTGACGGAATGGCGGACTTCCGGGTGGTACTGGACCGCGTACATGCCGCGGGACGGGTCTTCCATCGCCGCAATGGCACAGCTCGGGCTGGTCGCGACCGTCACAAACCCTTCCGGTACCGAAGTGACATGGTCGCCGTGGCTCATCCAGACGACTTGGTCGGATGGCTGGCCTTCGAACAGGCTTGCGCCTTCCTCGACGTTCATCTCGGACTTGCCATACTCGCGGCGGGACGACCGTTCCACCTTGCCGCCGAAGTGATGGGCCATGAGCTGCATGCCGTAGCAGATGCCGAGCACCGGGATGCCGAGGTCGAAGATGGCCGGATCGACGGTGAAGGCCGTTTCGCCATAGACCGAGTTCGGGCCGCCGGAGAAGATGATGCCGGCCGCGTTCATCCCTTTGATGTCTTCTGCGGTGACGGTATGCGGGTGAAGCTCGGAGTAAACGCCGAACTCACGGATGCGGCGGGTGATGAGCTGGTTGTACTGGCTGCCGAAATCGAGGACGACGATTTTTTCCTGTTCCAGCAAGAGGGATTCTGCAGACACGTGTATTCCACCTTTTCCTGTCAGACCGGGTCAATATAAAAACGCGCAGAAAAAAGCTTCCGCGCGTTCTCATCTCCATCCAAAAAGCGGATGCCCCG
The DNA here is from genome assembly GCF_900101985.1 of Bhargavaea beijingensis. Lineage (GTDB taxonomy): Bacteria > Bacillota > Bacilli > Bacillales_A > Planococcaceae > Bhargavaea > Bhargavaea beijingensis. The sequence goes on along the minus strand of NZ_FNAR01000005.1, from coordinate 25,733 downwards.
TGCACGCACGTATGGCATCCGCCTTCATAGACAGGCCATTTACGGCGGCCTGGTAGAGACATCCGGACCATATTTCCGGACTTATATGAGGGCGACCCGGTCTATCCGATTTTTAGTCAGTTTACCTCTTGCCGCCCCGAAAATCAACCGGTGGTCCTGTTGATTAAATTTTCCCAACTTTCCCGTACCGCCTGTTCATGGAGGACGGTGTCCCGGCCGCCATAAACGACCGACTCGTATGCTTCGGTCAGTCGCCTCATGTCGCTCCCGCCAAAGTGCGCGTCCACTTCGCGCGCATAGGCGGACAGCGTCTTTCCGTCCTCCTTCGGAAGGCCGTAGCGCCGGAGCCTTCCGAGCAGCCGGCCATACGACCGCTCGAATCCTTCGCGGTCGAGCTCCCGTTTCCGGAACCGGGCGACCATCACTCTCGGCAGCCATTTGTCCCGCAGAAGGAAAGCGGCAAGCGCCGCCGCCGCGAGCACGGCAAGCCCGATGTAGATGGCGCGGCTGTTTTCCGCGATCCGGCCGCCGAGGGATTTCCAGAAGCCTTCCCCTTTGGAGGCGGCCGGTGTTTTTTCCTTTTCTGCCTGTTCCGGCTTGGCCGCTTCGTCCATCTCCTGTGTTTCTTCTTCCGTCATTTCTTCAAGATCCAGGTCGTAGTCGATGCCGCCCGCTCCGTCAAAACCGATCGTCGGCTCGAACGGCATCCAGCCGACACCCGGCATGTACGCTTCCACCCAGGAGTGGGCGTTGTTGTTCGTGACCTCGAACTGGCGGCCGGCATCATTGCGGCCGATTTCCTCGCCTTCGTTGAAGCCCTTTACCCAGCGGGCCGGAACGCCTGCCGAGCGGAGAAGGACGACCATCGACGTCGAGAAGTGATCGCAGTATCCGCGCTTTGTCTCGAACAGGAAATGGTCGGCGAAATCTTCTCCGGCTCCCGGAGAAGCGACGTTGGCCTGGTCATAGACGAAACCGTTTTGCCTGAAGTACTGCTCGACCGCGCGGGCTTTCCCGTATAGCGTCTCTTCCCTGCCCGTGATTTCAAGGGACAGGTCATGGACGCGCTGCGGCAGGCCGTCCGGCAGCTGCAGGTACTGGGCAAACTCCCCTTCCGGAAGCGTATCCGGCGCCGTGTTCCGGAGGGCGGTCAGGCTGTAGGCCGGCTCCTCATAGGCCACGCTGTACGCGTCCAGCACGGCAGGCGCATTGTTCACGAACGGAATGACCTTTCCCGTGCCGGCTTCCTGCAGGAAATCGGTGCCTTCGGGGCCTTCCGGAATCGTCGAACCATACGGCCTCACGATGAACTCAAAGTCCAGTTGCATCGAAAGCGTCGCCGTGTCCTCCCCCCGGGTCGTACCCGCAAGCAGCGGCTCATCGATCGGCCTCTCTTCACCGACCGGGAGCAGTTCCTGCTCTTCCGAGGAATGGATCCAGCCGCGCGACGTGTAGGTGTCTTTCGTCTCGACTTTCCAGTATTGGCCCCGCTCCGCCGTCGCTTCGAAGACGACCGTGTCGTCGCCGACAAACGGCCCTCCGAGCATCGTGTCGTCCTCGCCGTAGCCGATCTTCCCGGCACCGCGCCCGAGTCCGTCACCCGCCCCTTCGGCGAACGACTTGATGAACGGGACAGGGTCCGGCCAGGCGGGATCGGACTTCGGCAGGAACTGGCTCACCGCGCCCGCCGCCGTGACCAGCACGAGCAGCGGAATCGTCATGAGCAGAAATGCCGGCAGGCCCGGCCGCTTTCTTTGGTTATCCGCCAGCTTCGCGAGGAACGTGAGCCCGAGCAGCAGAAACCCGATCACCAGGATGCGGAGAATCGCCGCATCCGCACTGTATGGGCTGAATGTGTCCAGCACCGTGATAAAGATGACCGTCATTCCGTAGAAAATGAGGACGGACATCTTGAGGTTGATCCAATACTGGATCAGGTAGGACGCCATCCAGAGAAGTGCGAGGAACAGCACCGTCCGGAATGGGTCGGTGATCCTTCCGAGCTCGCCCGTGACAAGAAGCCCGGCATTCCGGACAAGGTCGCTGAGGAAAAACGACACAGATGCGACAGGCGTCGCCGGACCGTCCATGTGGGCATGGGCGACAAACCAGACAGCATAAATCAGCTTGGCCGGGCCTGATACCCACCAGGGCGCACCGAAAAGCGGGAAGGCAAAGCAAAGCGCGACAAAGATGACAAACAGCGTGATATGGCCTGTCCCGGTCAATTCGGTGATCGGCAGCAGCCACTCCCTGACGAGGAGGACGACCAGCATATATATGAGACCCAAAAACAACCGGTCAACCGTTTTCTGGCTCATCTGCCCATCTCCCCCCTTTCCGGTTCCCCGAATTCCCGTTCCGTGATGAACCGGACGTCAAATCCGGCGGCAATGGCTGCCCGCGCGGCTTCCAGGGCACCGCGTCCCGGATGCTCCCCTTTCCCGAGTACGGAAAAGAGGATGCCGCCGGAAACCTGCCGGGCTTCCCGGAGAAATGCGGCCACCCAAGCCTCCGTGAGCGGTCCCGTGATGACGGTCATCGTACGGGCCGCGGCAAGCGAACGGCTGCCCGCCGGCGGCAGATGCCCTCCGGCAGGCGTTGGGCTGAACCGCGCCAGGTGAAGCATCGCCGACCGGAGGCTGTCCGGCCCTTCCACACGGGGGATAGCCATTCCCGACTCCCCGAGGCTCAGGAAGCCTGCGGCAGAGTGCGTTTCAACCGACTTTTTCAGGATGGACGCCGCGAAGCCGACCTGTTCCTCAAACTGCGGGGACGGCGAGCCGTCCAGGACGAGCAGAAGGTCCTGTGCCCGCCTGTCTTCAAGCTCTTTCGAGTGGAGCTCCCCCGTCCTGGCGAACGCCGGCCAGTGGATGCGCGACAGCCGGTCCCCCGGCTGATAGTCGCGGATTCCTGTCGCGACTGATGATTCCTTTACGGATGCAAATGAGGCTGCCGCGCTGCCCCGTTCTTCGGATGCCGCGGACGGGACCTCCCGCATGTCGGTCACCTTCGGCAGGACGGTGACGGTCTGGCGGAGGGGGATGAAGCGGCGTTTCCGCATCCACCCGAAAAAGTCCGCCGCCTCGATTTCGATTCCTTCCAGCACATGCTCCCCGCGCTTTAGCGGCGCGGTCTCATACGTCCATTCCTTCCGTCTGCGGAATCCCCAGACAAACAGCGTCGAAGGCATCGGAATCTGTGTGGCGCTTTGTGCGACCTCTTTCACGGAGATGTAGAGAAGCGGGAACATGAATCGCCGCTGGAGCCGGACTGTCGACCTGAGCGGACTGCCGTATGGGATTTCCCGCCGGCCCACTTCCCGCTCCGCGGTGACCGCCCGCAGCGGATAGATGTACAGAAAAATTCCATATAGGCCGAACGGCAGCACCATGTAAAACACCGTCCAGCTGACGGCACCGCCCTGGAACCGGGCGTAGGCAAAGGCCCCGGCCAGAACGACGATGATCCCGATGAGGCGGAACAGCGGATCCGCCTTGCGGAGAAACGGCTTCATCGCGTGCCGGCTCTCCGGACCGGGACTTTCGTTCTCATGACGATGCGTTCCACCAATTCCTCCGCGTCAATTCCCTCGTAGCGGACTTCCGGCTGCAGAATCATCCTGTGGCTGAATACATAGGGCGCAAGATGCTGGACATCATCCGGCAATACATAATCACGGCCTTTCAGGAACGCGAGTGCACGCGCCGAGCGCATGAGTGCAATCGAACCGCGCGGGCTCACGCCGAGCCGGATATCCGGGCTTTTCCGGGTGCTTTCGGCCAGATCGACAATGTAACCCTTTACGGTGTCATCTACAGACACCTCCGCAGCGCGGGTTCGGATGTCCCTCAGTTCATCAAGCGTGATGACCGGCTCGATCCGCTCGATCGGCGGCTGCTTTTCCGCGCGCCGCAGCACTTCCACTTCATCCTCGCGGCCCGGATAGCCCATCTTCACTTTCAGAAGGAACCGGTCCAGCTGCGCTTCCGGAAGCGGATATGTGCCTTCATGCTCAATCGGGTTCTGCGTCGCCATGACGAAAAACGGGTCCGGAAGCGCCAGTGTCCGGCCATCGACCGTAACGGAAGCTTCTTCCATCCCTTCCAGAAGAGCTGATTGCGTTTTCGGCGATGTCCGGTTGATTTCATCGGCAAGCACGATATTCCCCATGATCGGGCCCGGACGGAACCGGAACTCCATCTCTTTCGGATGATAAATCGAGACGCCGATCACATCGGACGGCAACAGGTCCGGGGTAAACTGGATCCGCTTGAAATCGGCCCCGACGGACCGCGCCAGCGCCCGCACCATCATCGTCTTCCCGACACCAGGAACGTCTTCAAGCAGCACATGCCCTCCAGCGAGAAGGGCGACCACGCTCAGTTCCGCCACCTCGCGTTTCCCGATCATCACCTGTTCGATATTTTCAATGACTTTAAGCAGTTTTCCGTGTTCCTCCACTATCGGGTTCCCCCTGTCTTTATCCGGTTTCCCGGCCGGTCTGCTGGAAATTATATAGTCTGTTTTCAGTTTAGTGGAAGGCACGTCATGGGTCAATCTGAGGAGGTTCCAAAGGAGGATGAAATGGTTTCGGGCAGGAGGCTGGGCGCGCGAGTGACGCGGCTGGCGGAGTGAATGATGAAACCGGGCGGGCGAATGATGAAACTGGAAGCCTGAATGACGAAACTGGGCGCAGGAATGATGAGACTTCAAGCGAAGTGGCGGAGGTTGGGGGCTCGGTGGGGGGACGATGCCCTGGGTGCCGGAATCGGAGACAAAGGTGGCGGGTTGGATGGGTCGGGTGGCGACATTGGAACAAGCGAAGGGACTGGTCGGATGAATGGTGAAGCCGGGAGCGGGAATGACGAAACTGCGCGGGCGAATGACGAAACTGGGAGCCCAAATGACGAAACCGGAAGCCTGAATGGCGAAACCTAACCGGCACAGGGCACAAGCCAGGCCGTCTTCTTCCTCCACGGCAATCAATAAAACCCGCCGGCAGGCAGCCAGGCGGGTTGGGGCTCGTTCATCAGTTTCTCCAGAAATCATCATAGACGTTAATCGGAAGGTGGCGCTTGTGGCGGGATTTGAGGTAGTAGTCTTCCAGTTTCTCCCGCGCTTCCGGAGAGATTGTCTTGCCTTCCAGGTAATCGTCGATGTCATCATAGGTCAGGCCGAGGGCGACTTCGTCCGGGATGGCCGGGCGGTCTTCCTCGAGATCGGCGGTCGGGACCTTGTTATAAAGGTGCTCTGGGCATCCGAGCTCCTTCAGCAACGCCCGGCCTTGCCGCTTGTTCAGGCGGAAAAGCGGCATGATGTCGGCTGCGCCGTCGCCGAACTTTGTATAGAAGCCGGTGATCGCTTCCGCGGCGTGGTCGGTGCCGATCACAACGGCCTTTTTCATTGCGGCGATGGCAAACTGTGCCTTCATCCGCTCGCGCGCTTTCTCATTCCCCTTCACGAAATCGACGAGGGGGACGCCCGCTTTTGCCAATGCTGCGGCACTCGCATCGACCGCCGGCCTGATGTCGACCCGGTACGATTCGGATGGCGAAATGAACGCCATGGCGTCATCGACGTCTTGTTCGTCAAATTGCTCGCCGTATGGGAGACGGACTGCATGGAACTGATACCGTTCGGTGTTTTCCTCTTCGTTCAGCTCGTCCACGGCCATCTGGGCAAGCTTGCCGGCGAGCGTCGAGTCCTGGCCTCCGGAGATGCCGAGCACGAACCCTTCCAGAAACGGATGGGCACGCGCGTAGTCTTTCATGAACTCAACCGACACGCGGATCTCTTCCTGCGGATCGATCTCGGGCTTTACTTTCAGCTCTCGGATAATCTCTTCCTGCAATGTCATGGTGCTTCTTCCTCCTTTAAACTCAGCCGGGGGTCAGCCTTCCGTTCCGTTTGCCTGGAATTCACGGATGCGATCCTGGACCTCGTGGATGTTCCGCATCTTGTTGTCCCAGCACTTCTGGCTAAGGTCGACCGGATATTCCTCCGGATTGAGCGAGCGCTTGTACTCGTCCCAAAGAAGGCCAAGCTGTCCGTGGGCAAACTCCACGATTTCCGTAAGCTCCGGAAGCTCGTAGACGATCTCCCCTTCGCGGACAACGTGCTGGTGAAGATTCACCGCTTCGAAGTTGGTCACGAACTTCGAGATGAATATGTGGACGGGGTGGAACATCTTGATGCGTTCTTCCTCTTCCGGCTTCTCGTCCCACATGGTGATGTAGTCGCCTTCCGCCCGTCCGTTTTCCCGGTCGATGATCCGGTACACTTTCTTGACGCCCGGTGTGGTCACTTTTTCGGCGGTCGAAGAGATTTTGATCCGGTCCTCCATCACGCCTGCGTCATTCTCAATCGCGACGAGTTTGTACACCGCGCCGAGCGCCGGCTGGTCGTAGGCGGTGATCAGCTTTGTTCCGATCCCCCACTGATCCACCTTCGCCCCCTGCATCTGCAGGTTCATGATCGTGTACTCATCCAAGTCGTTCGAGACGATGATCTTGGCATCCGGAAAACCGGCCTCATCCAGCATTCGCCGGGATTCCTTCGACAGGTAGGCGATGTCCCCGCTGTCGAGCCGGATGCCGATAAAGTTGATCTTGTCACCGAGTTCCTTCGCCACCCGGATGGCGGTCGGCACGCCGATCTTGATCGTGTCGTACGTATCGACCAGGAACACACAATCCTTGTGCCTGCGCGCGTACGCGTGGAACGCTTCATACTCGCTCTCATACGCCTGCACCATCGAGTGGGCGTGCGTTCCGGCGACCGGAATGTCGAACAGCTTACCCGCCCGGACGTTGCTCGTCGCCTCGACACCGCCGATCACGGCAGCGCGGGCGCCCCAGATCGCTGCGTCCATCTCTTGTGCGCGGCGCGATCCGAACTCCATGACGACATCGTCTTTCACGACCTGCTTGATCCGGCTTGCCTTTGTTGCGATGAGTGTCTGGTAATTGACGATATTCAGAAGCGCGGTTTCGACGAGCTGTGCCTGGATCAGCGGCGCCTCGATCCGGATGATCGGCTCATTGCTGAAAACCAGCTCCCCCTCGACCATGGAGTAGACATCTCCGGTAAAACGGAGGTCTGCCAGATACGACAGGAAATCATCCCGGTAGCCCACTTCATCCCGAAGATAGGCCAGGTCACTTTCCGTGAAGCGGAACCCCTTCAAGTATTCCAATACCCGTTCCAGCCCGGCAAACACGGCATAACCGTTCCCGAACGGCAACTTGCGGAAATACAGATCGAAAACCGCGCGCCGCTCATGGACGCCGTCCGCCCAGTACGTCTCGGCCATATTGATCTGATACAAGTCTGTATGGAGCATCAGACTGTCGTCTGCGTATTTCATCGACATCAGAATCCCTTCTTCCACGTTCAGAATTTACACTAACTATATATTAACATGACTATACCCTTCCACCACCCGGCCCAACCAGAGGCAGATGATGCCGCGGAAGGACCGGCTTTGCATCATTTTGACGAATGATTGCGCCAATCTGGAAAAGGAGCCCCCCTTTTCGGGCAGGCTCCTCTGTTTTACCGGATGGTGCGTCACAGGGCTCCGTTGGCTGCAGCGGATTCGCATCGCGGCAGAAGGAAGATGATCAGGTACGTGACGATTTGTTTGTTGTCGACCAAGGCTTGGGCAAGCGGGCAATCTTTGCAGCGGATTGCGATGGAGCGGACTTTGCAAAGATCTTCTTCGGGACACCTTGCCAGATCCTCCACATTCCTGCAAAGGACGTTGTCCACACAGGTGGTGCCGGTTGCAGTGAATGGCAGCCTGTTCGTACTGCCGCAAGTCTCGTTTCTTCTGATCAGTGTCGTGTTCAGGAAGAACCTCAGGTACCAGTTAATGAACCCGCAGGCTTTGAGGTCGAATGGATCTGCCGGGACCGGACCCGGGCCACAGCCGCATGGATCGTAGTACCCTCCGTTTTCCCGGGCTGCTCCGCTTGCCGTGTCTGCTTCTGCAAGGCAGCATTCCAATTGGGCATCCGTTCTCGGCCGGATGATGAACGGCGGACGGTTATTGGGCTGATCTACAATCGATGCTTCGGGCAGAGTGAATGTCGCCAAGTCGAATACCAGGCGGTCGAAAATACCGGTCGTATCGACCTGGGCAAGTTCTGACCGGAGTGCGTGAAGTTCCCGGACTTCTTCCATCTCCCCTGCAGCTCTTGCAGCCACCATTTGTTCGTCAATGCCGCGCAAAATGTGGGGCATCTCATCCCGGATCATCGCCATCAGTTGTTGTTTTTTTTGCATGCTTCTCACCTCCTCCGCTCTTTTCTCGCAAGGCCTTTCCACCTTGCTCTATCACTGTATTCAGGGAGCCAGCAGCAGCTCGGGCGAATCTATCGGTGCCCTGCGATGATTTCGCCCGTTTTGTGCATATGAAAAGCCGCACGGTGTCAATCGCCGTGCGGCCCATGGGAGTTTATCCCCTATTTCGGAAACCGGAATGGGTTATTCCCCGCCCTTGTCCCGCTTGAGGCTTTGTTCTGCCTGTTCGACCTGTCCTTCCGGGTCCTGGTCAGGCTCAAGGTCCGGCATCTGCTTGTCCGGCATGCCGGTGAAGTCGTTGTTGTCGTCCGGTCCGAGCGCCTGGTCTTCCGCCTTGCCGGCACGGTCTTTTTTTCCGTTCATGAAAATCGCTCCTTCCGTAGATCTCTCAAATGGAGTTTACCCCCATGTGTCCGGAAGCAATCAGCCATGGACGGCTTATAAAAAAGCCCATCCGGCAAAGCCGGATAGGCGGTACGGTCAGTCAGCAGCAGAAGCCGCTTTTTCCTTCTCGTAAAACTTGATGAAGTTGTCGACGACAATGTCAAGGAACGCGACGGTCCCTTTGTCTGTCAGATTGCCCGCTTCGTCCAGTTTTTCATGGACGGCCCCGATATAAACTTCGTTCTGCGGCAGAATCGCGGGAGCGAGGTTCGGGTTCGACAGGATTTCGCGCAGGTGCTGCTGGGCACGGACGGATCCGAGCACGCCCATCGACGCCCCGATGATGAACGCCGGCTTATTGTTCAGTACGAGTTCGCCCCGGCTCATCCAGTCGATCGCATTTTTCAGCTGGCCCGGGATGGAGAAGTTGTATTCCGGCACGGCGAAAAGCACCGCGTCCGAATCAGCCACGTCTTTCTTGAATTCAACGACGTTTTCGGGCGGATTGTTTTCGTTATCGATCGAAAACGGCTCGAGCGCATTGATGAAGACCGGCATGATCTCCAGGCGGTCCGCATATCGTTGACGCATGAACTCGACGACTTTCAGGTTATAGGAAGCGGAGCTGGTGCTCCCGATGATGGCTTTTACTTTTATCGGCATGGTTCAAAAACTCCTTTTGGTCATTCTGTTTTACAGTCCTCAGTTATCATATACGAAAAGGTGCAATCTATCCGAAAAACTGCTCACCGGGAAATTATTCGCCATTTTCAAAAAAGGCTTGCCGGCCGCCTGAAAGGATGCTAAAGTGAGAGCAATCATTTTTTTCAAACAATTGAATCCAGCAATTCTTATCCAGAGAGACGGAGGGACTGGCCCTATGATGTCTCAGCAACCAGCCGGAAGGCAAAGGTGCTACTTCCAGCGGATCCCGCAAGGTTCCGGAAGATAAGAAGACCATCTGTGAATCCGCAGGGCCCTCTTCTTATTCGGAGGGCTCTTTTTATATTCCCTTCCCACTCCACTCATGAAAGGATGATCTCCCCATGACCAACAAGAAGACCGCCACCCTCCTGGCACAGCTGGGAAACCGGACCGACCCGCGAACGGGCGCAGTGAACCCGCCGATCCACCTGTCCACCGCCTACGAGCATCCCGGACTCGGGCAATCCACCGGCTTCGACTACACCCGTACGAAAAACCCGACCCGTGCCCTCCTTGAAGAAGGGTTTGCGGAACTGGAAGAAGGCGATGCGGCATTTGCCTGCAGTTCCGGCATGGCGGCAATCGGCCTTGTGCTGTCTCTTTTCCGCCCCGGCGATGGCATCCTTGCGCCGGAGGACTTGTACGGAGGGACTTACCGGCTTCTGGAGCATTACCGGAAGCAATACGGCATCCCGGTCGACTACCTGACGTTCGGCAATCCTGATGAAGTCGAACGGGCCGTCACGGGCACGACAAAAGCGCTTTTCATCGAATCCCCCACAAACCCGCTGATGCAGGAAATCGATATCAAAGCCTATGCAGAAATGGCGAAAAAGCACAGCCTCCTGCTGATCGTCGATAATACGTTCTACACACCGATTCTGCAAAAGCCGATCGCACTGGGCGCGGACATCGTCATCCACAGCGCGACAAAATACATCGGCGGCCACAATGATGTGCTGGCCGGGCTCGTCGTCGCAAAAGGGGAAACGCTCTGTGAACGGCTTGCCGCACAGCACAATGCGGAAGGTGCGGTTCTCTCGCCGTTCGACTCCTGGCTCGTCATCCGCGGTCTGAAAACACTTCCGCTCCGCATGAAGCAGCACGAGGCAAACGCCAAGGAGATCGCCGCCTACCTGGAAAGGGAGCCTGCGGTGTCAAAGGTGCTTTATCCCGGACAGGGCGGCATGCTGTCATTCAGGACGGCGGATCCCGCCATTGTCTCCCCCCTGCTTGAAGAACTCCGGCTGATCGCGTTCGCGGAAAGCCTCGGAGGCGTCGAAAGCTTCATCACCTATCCGTCCACCCAGACCCACGCGGACATCCCGCTGGAAGAACGGACGCGGCGCGGCATCGACAGCACGCTTCTGCGGCTGTCCGTCGGCATCGAGGACGCGGAAGACCTGATCGATGATCTGAAGCACGCATTCCGGCTGGCCGCGGCAAAAGCCGGGCAGCCATCAGCATGAACCGAACCACAACCAACTAAAACGAAAAGAGGAATCCATATGACCGCCAATCTTCCAGAAACCCAAATTGTCCGCACGCCGTTCAGGGCCGACCATGTCGGCAGCTTTCTCCGCCCTGCTGCCCTGAAGGAAGCCCGTGCCAAGTTCCATGAAGGGACCATCTCCCGCGATGAACTGACGAAAATCGAAGACGGGGAAATCCGCCGGCTCGTCGAGGCCCAGAAAGAAAACGGCCTCCAAGGCGTCACGGACGGCGAATTCCGCAGAAGCTGGTGGCACCTCGACTTCCTCGCGGGGCTCGACGGCATCGAATTCTACAAAACGCCGAACGGCACCCGGAAGTTCAGCGGTGCCGAAGTGCGACCGGCCGGCGTCAAAGTGACGGGTAAAATCGGCTACAGCGGCGATCACCCGTTTATCGCCCACTTCAAAAAGCTAAAGGAGATCGCAGGAGACGAGACGGTCGTGAAGTTCACGATTCCGAGCCCGAACCTCGTCTTTGGCCGCGCAGCACTTGCTACAGACGTTTACGAAAAGAAAGAAGACGTTTACCGGGACGTGATCCCCGCCTACCATGCACTGATCCGCGACCTGTACGATGCCGGGTGCAGGTATCTGCAGATCGATGACACCGCCTGGACGTCGTTCTTCACGGAAACAGAGCGGAACCGTATCCGCGAGGAAGGCTCCGACCCGGACCGGCTGATCCTTCAGTTTGCGGATGCGATTAACGGCACGATTGCGGACCGCCCGGAGGACTTGCTGGTCACGATGCATATTTGCCGCGGCAACTACCGCTCGACCTTCTTCACCAGCGGGGGCTACGAAGACGCGGGCAAGATCATTTTCGGAGGCCTGGATGTCGACGGACTGTTCCTCGAGTTCGACGATGACCGGTCAGGCGGATTTGAACCGCTCCGGCATGTGAATCGGCCGGACCTGACCGTCGTGCTCGGCCTTGTGACGTCGAAGCGCCCGGAACTGGAAGATGAGGAGGCGATCAAGGCGCGCATCCGGGAGGCGTCCGAGTACTTGCCGCTCGGACAGCTTGCGCTCAGCCCGCAGTGCGGATTCGCCTCGACGGAAGAAGGAAACAACCTGACCGAAGAGGAGCAATGGGCGAAAATCCGACACGTCGTGAAAATCGCGGAAGACGTCTGGGGCGGCAACAACTGAACGTCCGCTGAACGCTAGTGTGATCATTGAAACATGCAACTCTCTTATGAAGAGCGGCTGAGGGACCGGCCCGATGAAGCCCGGCAACCGCCCGGAAAACCACTCCGGGCAAGGTGCCAATTCCGGAGGCGGACACCCGCCTGAACATGAGAGCGAAGGGAACCGAAGCCCTGCTCCAGGCAGGGCTTTTCCATTCGCTCCACCCACTAAAGGATGGAGTGATTGAGTTGAGGAAAAAAGGAAACTGGAAACCTTACCACACGATCTGGTCGATGCTGTTTCTCGGCTGGTTCGTATCCTATATCGACCGGACGGCCACCGGGCCATTGATCACTTATATGATTGAACATGAAGTTGCGTTCTTTGCCGGCGTGGACAATCCGCATGCGATCGGCGGACTGGTCGGCAGCCTGTTTTTCGCGGGATTCATGCTGATGCAGTTTCCGGGCGGGGCGCTCGGAGACCGTTTCGGCTACCGGACGATCATTGTTCTCAGCATTTTCTGGGCCGGCATCGCGACGATCCTCACTGGCATCGCCGGAGGGCTCATCACCTTCATCATCCTGAGGGTGCTGCTCGGGCTCGGGGAAGGGGTCTTCTACTCCAACGACCGTTCCTACATCTCCTTCCACTCCCCTCCCGACAAGGTCGGACTCGGGATGGGGATTGCGCTCACCGGCGTCTCGGTCGGACTGACCGTTGCGACACTCGGCGTCCCGCTCCTGCTCAGCTGGGCGGAGCCGCGTTTCGGCGAGCATGCCTGGCGGGTGCCATTTTTCGTCCTCGGAGCGATCACCCTTTTCTCGGCGGTACTGATCACCATTCATCTCAAACCCAAGCAGCTGCCCGCCGGCCTGGACCCGCAGTCCCCAGCCGCCAAAGCGGAATACCGCAAGGCACTCCCGCCCCTTTTCGGGTACAGCGCGGTGTTTCTGGCAGTTGTCATGGGCATATACCTGCTGGCTGCCCGATTCGGGGTATCGGACGTCGGAATCGCCGTTCTCCTGACCGCTCTTTGTCCGGTGCTGATCGTATTTGTCTATCGCCGCCGGAAAGAGGAAATCGGCCCGCTCCTGAAAAACCGGAATCTGCTCCTGATGTATCTGTTCTTCATCCCGGTCATGTGGCATCTCTGGTTCTACGGATTCTGGGCCGTGTCGATTGTCCGGGACTTTGGCGGGAACGCCCTTGTCACTGCGGCGCTGATCGCTTCTTTTAATGGGCTTGCCGGGATCATCGGCTTCCCGCTCGGTGGGATGATTTCCGACCGGGCAGCGTCGCGCCCGAACGGACGCCGGAATGTGCTCGCGGTCCAGACCGGCATCGTCGCGGTGCTGACGTTTGTCTTTGCGGGATACGTGATGGCCGGCTACAGCAATCCCGTTGTCCTTTCCTTGCTGCTGTTCGTGTCCGGGCTGTTCTTTTTCGCCCTGCAGCCGGTGGCCCATGCGCTTGCTTCGGATCACGCTCCGGAAAAACAGCGCGGTTCCATGTTCGGGATGCTGAATCTGATCGCAGAAGTTGGCGCCATTCTTTCCCCCGTTGTCTCAGGCGCCATCCGTGACGCTTCCGGAAACTGGGGAGTCCCGCTCCTGCTGGACGGAGCCCTTCTGGCGGCCGCCTTTTTGTGCGCCCTTGCGGTGACTTCAACTAGCCGGAAGGCCGCCCCGTCCATTGCCTGACCAAGCCGATCAACAGATAAAAGCAATAATCCTTATTGACTTTGTAGGTTTTATTGGATAAAGTATTTTCCGACTACTGAAACCTTCATTTCCGGTTGCCTCCCTATGACGGAGGTAACTTTTTCACATAAATCCCGACTAAACCTCTAAACTTTGAATAGTTTAGGTTATCGGCAACCAACAGGAGGGTGAACGATGGAGTTATTTATCAGGACAGAGCTTCAGAGAAAATGGGTCGGCCAGTTAAATGCGCTGGGCCGGAAGTTTGCGGAAAGCGTGCAGGAACGGGACGAAGCCGGGACTTATCCGGCAGAACAGATCCGGGAGCTGGCCGATTCCGGGTATACGGCGCTTACCGTGCCGGAGGAATTCGGCGGAGCCGGCGCGGGTGTCCATGACATGGTCCTCTTTCAGGAGACCCTTGCCAAATACGATGAAAACGTTGCGCTCTCGATCGGCTGGAACCTCGGTGTTCCCGGCGGCATTTTTGAAGAGCACAGCTGGCAGGAAGAAAGGCTCCACTTTTTCGCGGGCGAGCTTCTCGGGGGTGCGCTCGTCAACCGGACCGTGAGCGAAGCGGCCACGGGAAGCCCGTCACGCGGCGGACGGCCTGGCACCGTCGCCATCCGGAAAGGCGATTCCTACGTCATCAGCGGGCGGAAGTCGTTCTCGACCGGATCGCCCGCCCTGACCTATTTCCTCACATCCGCATGGGTCGAAGAAAAAGAACGCATCGGATTCTTCCTCCTGCATAAAGACCTTGAGGGGCTCTCGATTGACGACACTTGGGATGTTGTCTCCATGCGCGGCACCGGAAGCCATGATCTCGTTTTAGACGGCGTACGGGTCGACGAGGGCGCGCTGGTCGAACTTCCGGAGAAGAATTCCGGCGGACCGAAATTTGATAGCTGGCTGCTCCACCTTCCCGCCACCTATCTCGGGATCGCGCAGGCGGCCAGGGATTACGCGGTGGAATTTGCCGGAAGGCATGCACCCAACAGCGTAAAGGGCCCGATCAGCCAGCTTCCGAACGTGCGCCAGCTGATCGGAGAAATCGACCTGGAACTCTCGCGGGCACGCCATGTGCTGTATAGCGTGGCGGATGCGCATGATGATCCGGCACGCCGCCCGCATCTGGGCAATGCGGTACCGGTTGCAAAAACATCCGTCACAAATGCCGCCATCTCGATCGTCGACAAAGCGATGCGCGTGGTCGGCGCGAAAAGCCTGCAGCGGACCAACCCGCTCCAGCGCCAATACAGGAACGTCCGGGCAGGCCTCCACAACCCGCCCTCTGACGACCTGACCATCAGGGTGCTCGCGGATGAGGCACTCGGACACGGGAGTCATCAACCTCTATCGGCAAATAACCGCTCATCGACAAGCTTGCTGAATAACTCATGTTCACTGAGCAGCAAACCAAAACCAAAGGGGAAATGAAAATGAACATCGGAAAAGGCTTAAAGCTTGCAGCACTGGGGACTGCCGCGGCATGGATGCTGGCGGCGTGCGGTCCGGGAAATGCGGCGGACGGCGATCATGAAGTCCGCAAAGTGAAGATCGCATACGACCAGCAGTCAAAGCCGATGTCCTGGCTGGATGAAAACGGCGAGGCGACGGGATATGACGTGGAAGTGATGAAACTTGTCGACGAGCTGCTGCCGGACTATGAATTCGAATTTGTCGGAACCACAAGTGACGATCTTCTGATCGGCGTTGAGCAGGGCAAGTTCCAGGCCGGCGTAAAAAACGCCTTCTGGACGGAAGAACGCACGAAAGAGTTCATCTACCCGAACGAGTTTCTCGGCCTGAGCAGCGCCGGCCTCGTCCTCCGGAAAGAAGATGAGAACATCAAGTCACTCGAAGACTTTGCATCAGCCGGCTACTCACTTGCCCCGATTGCGGCCAACAATGCGCAGTATACAGTCATCGAAGAATACAATACGGCGAACCCGGAAAACCCGGTGAAGCTCGAAGCCGGCGACTCCTTCACGGTGGACGTGGTCCAGTGGGTCAATGAAGGCCGTGTGGACGGAGGCGTCATGATCGAAGGCCCGTTTGAAAAGCAGGTCACGGCAAAAGACGGCCCGTACCACCACCTGAAAGACGAAGTCGTCTATAACGAATTCGCCGTCATCAAGACTTGGCCGCTCTTCAACAAAAATGAGCAGGAACTGGCGGATGCATACGACGAAGCCATCACGAAGCTCGCAGAAGAGAAAAAGCGTGAAGAACTCAGTGAGAAGTTCTACGGCCGCAATCTGTTCGATGCGCTCGAAGAGGTCGGGCGCTGACCGTACACGGCACCTTTGAATAAGGAGTGGAAGAATGGAAAAGTATTTTGACGCCTCTTATATCTGGAGCTCGATTCCTGCGCTCCTGCCCTTTTTCAAGGTGACCTTTCTGGTCGCCGGGCTGTCGGTTTTGTTCGGCACACTCACAGGGCTGCTGCTTTCGTCGATGAAGCTCGGGAGGAACCGGGCGGCAAAAGCTTTCGCGGAAGGATATACGACGATCATGCGCTGCACGCCCTCGATCGTCCTCCTGTTTCTTGTCTATTACGGCGTTCCGTTTCTAGCCGGACAGTTCGGCCTGTACTTGCATGATCTTCACACCGCCGTATTTGTCGTCATCACGTTCACCTTGCAGTTTGCGGCGATCATGTCGGAAGTGATCCGCTCGGCGTACCTTTCTGTAGGGCGGGGTCAGTTCGAGGCGGCAGTCAGCGTCGGCCTCACGCCCGGGCAGGCCTACCGGCGGATCATCTTCCCGCAGGCCGTTGTCGTCGCCCTTCCGAACTTCGCGAACGGTCTGCTCGCCCTTCTCCAGGAAGGCGCGCTCGCCTATACGATCGGCCTGATCGATATCGTCGGCAAGGCGAACCTGATCGTTGCAGCCAACTACAATGCCCATGCACTCGAGGTTTTCATCGCCCTCGCTCTCATCTATTGGGTGCTGTCCATCATGATCGAGCAGTTCTTCGGCCTGCTTGAGCGATTGTTCAACAAAGGCAAACGTTCCATCAAAACTGTGTAAGGAGGAGCCCGCGTGCAGCAGGGACTGAATATCCACTTTATGATTGACACGTTCTTTGTCGCTTTGTCCGGTGTGCCGGTCACGCTTTTTGTAACGGCCGTGGCGCTCCTCATCGCCATACCGGCGGGCTTTCTGCTCGCCCTGTCACGGGTTAACGAAATCCCTGTCATCCGCCAGATCACCATGGTCTACGTGTCCTTTGTCAGAGGCACGCCGATCATCGTCCAGATCTTCATCACGTATGCGAGCGTGCCGCTGATCCTGACAGCCCTGTTCGAGAAGTATGGGATACAGGCGAACATTTATGACATCCACCCGATCTGGTATGCGTTTATCGTCTTTTCCTTCAGCACGACGGCGATTCTGTCGGAAGTGTTCCGTTCCTCGCTCGGTACGGTCGACCGCGGACAACTGGAGGCCGCCCAGTCGGTCGGACTTACCTCCTTCCAGGCATTCCGCCGGATCCTCATCCCCCAGGCCCTTGTTTCGGCGCTGCCGAACCTCGCCACAGCAACGGTCAACTTGATCAAGGCGACTTCACTCGGGTATGCGATGAGCCTGCAGGAAATCACGCTAAAGGCTAAAGTCGCTGCAAACGCCGGTTATCACTATATCGAGGCTTACATCGATATTTTCCTTGTCTATCTGATTTTGTGCAGTCTTGTTGAATTTGCATTTAAGTGGTATGAACGGCGGGCTTCCCGCTATAAAGTCCATCATGCCTGACGAAAGGAGTTCCGCCCATGCTTGAAATCACCGGCCTCCGAAAATCATTCGGTCCTCTGGAAATCCTGAAAGGGGTCGATCTTGAAATCGGGAAGGGAGACGTCGTCGTCATTTTGGGCCCCAGCGGATCCGGAAAGACGACACTGCTCCGGTGCATCAACTTCCTCGAGCGGGCAGATGAGGGCAACGCCCAAATCGGCGGCCTGCAGGTGGACCTCCGCTCCGCTTCGAAAAAGGAAGTCCATTCGGTCCGGCAGAAAACGGCGTTCGTGTTCCAGAACTATAATCTGTTCAACAATAAAACGGCGATCGAAAATGTGGCGGAGGGCCTCATCACCGGACGCAAAATCCCGAAAAAGAAAGCCCGGGAAACGGCCAGGAAGGCACTGGATAAGGTCGGGCTGTCCGACAAACACGACGCCTTCCCGTCCCAGCTTTCCGGCGGCCAGCAGCAGCGCGTAGGAATTGCCCGCGCGGTCGCGCTCAATCCGGAAATCATCCTGTTCGATGAGCCGACCTCCGCGCTCGACCCGGAACTGGTCGGTGAAGTGCTCGGCGTCATGCGCCAGATCGCCGCCGAAGGAACGACGATGCTCGTCGTCACCCATGAGATGCAGTTCGCGAGGGATGTGGCGAACAAAGTGATCTTTATGGACGGCGGAGTTGTCGTGGAATCCGGCACTCCCGATGAAATCTTTGGCCGCCCAAAAGAGGAACGGACCAAACAGTTCCTCCGCCGAGTCCTGCCCGAGGAATACAACTACTCGATCTGACCCCATTCCATGCGCCCTCTCCCCAAAACAGCGGAGAGGGTGTTTTGGCGCTCAAAGACCAAAGGTTCATCCCTATGAAATCATCCTAAATTCTCAATAATCCCTAAGGGTGATGCATATCGTTTAAATGATGAGGAGGGATGATCGTATGGATGAGCACAATCATGAGAAAAACAGTAAAGATGAGCAATTAGAATCTTTCCGGGTTGACGATCAGGGCAAGGCACTGACGACCAATCAGGGATTAAAGATGTCGGAAGATGAATTTTCCCTGAAAGCGGGTGTCCGGGGCCCGACGCTCATGGAGGATTTCCATTTCCGCGAAAAACTCACTCACTTTGACCACGAACGGATTCCGGAGCGGGTCGTCCATGCCCGAGGCTTTGCGGCACACGGAGAATTTCAGCTCTACAAAAACATCGGGAATTACACAAGTGCAAAGTTTCTGCAGGACACATCGAAGAAGACACCCGTATTTGTCCGGTTTTCAACCGTAAACGGAGCACGCGGTTCTGCGGACACGGTACGGGATGCCCGGGGGTTTGCAACCAAGTTTTATACCGAAGAAGGCAACTATGACCTCGTCGCCAACAATATCCCTGTATTTTTCATTCAGGATGCCATCAAATTTCCGGATGTCGTCCATGCATTTAAGCCCGAACCCGATAACGATATCCCGCAAGCCTCCACAGCGCATGACACATTCTGGGACTTCGTCGCCAATAACCAGGAATCCGCCCATATGATCATGTGGATCATGTCGGACCGGGCCATTCCGCGGAGCTTCCGGATGATGGAAGGTTTCGGGGTCCATACCTTCCGCCTTGTCAATGACGAGGGGAAAGCCCATTTTGTGAAGTTCCATTGGAAGCCTGCACTCGGAACCCACTCCCTCGTCTGGGATGAGGCCCACAAGCTGGCGGGAATCGATCCCGACTACCACCGCAACGACCTATGGAATGCGATCGAACAAGGCTTTTACCCGGAATACGAACTGGGCGTCCAGATTCTTTCCGAAGAAGACGAATTCAGCCTTGGGTTCGATATCCTGGATCCGACCAAGCTCTGGCCGGAAGAAGACATTCCCGTCACCCTCATCGGCAAAATGACCCTGAATCGGAATGTGGACAATTTCTTTGCCGAAACGGAACAGGTGGCGTTCCATGTGGGCAATGTCGTGCCCGGAATTGACTTCACGAACGATCCATTGCTGCAGGGACGCCTGTTTTCATACACAGACACCCAATTAATCCGCCTGGGCGGACCAAACTTCCATGAGATTCCGATCAACCGGCCGGTTGTGCCGTTCCATAACAACCAGCGGGAAGGCTATCACCGCCAAACGATCAATCTCGGGAAAGTAAGTTATCACCGGAATTCCCTGGCCGGCAACACCCCTTCGCCTGTTCCCCCTGAACAAGGCGGCTATGCAACCTATCAGGAAAAGGTGGAAGGCCGTAAAGTCCGGGCGCGCAGCGAAAGTTTCGGAGATCACTTTTCACAGGCCACGCTTTTCTGGAACAGCATGACCAATCATGAAAAAGCGCATATCATCGAAGCATTCAGCTTCGAGCTCGGGAAAGTCAATAGCCAGTCGGTCAAACAGCAAGTGGTGGATATGTTCGCAAATGTCAGTGTGGAATTGGCAACCGCATTTGCTGTGAACATCGGTGCAAAACCTCCCGAAGGGGGCGGCTCGGGCGTCACCAAATCTTCCCCTGCCCTCAGCCAGGACAATACACCGAAAACCGCAGAAACACGGAAAGTCGCGGTGATCCTGACTGAAGGATTCAACGGTCCGGAAGTTAACTATGTATTGGAGAAACTGAGTGCCGAAGGCCTCATGCCCGAAATCATCAGCGAAACGATCGGTACCGTACGGGGGACAAACGGGGTTAAGTTAAAAGCCCGGCACACCTTCCTTACCGCGAAGTCGGTGTTGTTTGATGCGGTTTATATGATCAGGGGAAGCCGCAAAAACAAGAAATTCAACAAAGATGCCGCCTACTTTATCGATGAGGCGTTTTCACACTATAAGCCGATCGGTGCAACCGGCGAAGGAATCGATTGGCTGACAGTCAACCACCTGGACGGCAAGCCCGGCGTCATTTCCGGCACGGATATCGAGGAATTTACCGAAGAATTTTTGGAAGCGATCGCTGCCCACCGATTTTGGGAGAGAGTGACCGTTTAAATGCCTGAATGATCAAGGCCCCCGACTTCCGGCTTCAGCGGACTGGGGGGCTTCTGTGTTTCGCCGGACAATCCGGACATCCGGAACAATCTCGTTGTTCCCTGCCTGGTCGCATCTCGCATCTCCTCTCCCTAAACAGACTTCAATCTCACACAATCCATTGCCAATATGCGCCTCTCCCCCTCAATCGCCCCGGTGCCGGCAAAAAACCGGAATAGACTGTGGTTGATGAGGAGGTGACATCCATGACAACCTGGCCGAAAACATGTTCACACTGCGCGAATATCTGGTGCCTGCTGGCGGGCGTCTTGGCAGGGGCCGTCCTGCTCGCGCTTTTCTGGGCTGTGCCTGCCCTGTTGAGATTGCCGGCAATAGCGGGCATCTGGGAGATCCTGCTGATTATTGTGGTGATTCTGGTGGTTCTGCTTGCGCTTGGCATCCTCTTAAAAGCGCTGTTCTGTCTGTTCAGGACACTTAGAGGGCTGACCTGATCATCCAGGCGGCTGCCTTGTGCAGCCGCCTTTTTTATTCGGCACGGTCTTGGACACTCCGCAAACACCCCCATTCTCCTGTATAATGGGGCTAACAGAAATTTGAGGGTGTGGATGGAGTGGACCGATTGGACGGACGGCATGGTGAACAGGAGCCGGAAGGAAAGAAAGACGCCCGTCTCCCGGAACATGACGATTCCCGGGACAGGGCCTTTGTTGGGGAACTGGAAGATCGAGACGATCCATATGAGGAAGACATCTGGGAGCCCGATGATTGGGCCGTTTGGGATGCCATCGCGGAAGGCGATGTCCTCGAGGAAGAGGAATCCGGAGAAGACGGCTTTTATGGTGATGATGAACCTGATGAGCAGCAATTGTCTCCCGGAGACCCGGAAAACCCGGCAGACCCGGAGGACGAGGAGATCCGCCGGCTCGTACTCGAGGCCCAGCGCGAGGCTTTGCTTAAGGAACGGACGGAGGCAGCCCCGCGCCGCGGTCCGTCGTTCGGCACGAAGGCGATGATCTGGATCATCTCGCTCACGATGGTCGTCAGCACATTCGCCTTCGTCCTGGAACTGTTCCCGCTGTCCGCTGTCGATTTCCTGCGCACCTCTGCGCAGCTATCCCAACAGGAAACCGTGCAGGCGCAAAAGGAATCGGTTGTCTCTGTTGTCACACCGGACGGTTCAGGGACAGGCTTTATCATTTCCGAAGACGGGACCATCCTGACGAACCATCATGTGATCGACGGCTACGACCGGGTATCGGTCGTCCTCCCGGATGACCGGCGCTTCATGGCCGACGTGACGGAATCTTACCCGGAGTCAGATATGGCCGTGCTGGAAGCCGAAGATGAATCCGGGCTCCCTTCCCTTGAGCTCGCAGACGCCTACCGTCTCCAGGAAGGGGAACCGGTCACCTTTATCGGCAACCCGCTCAGCTTCCGGGGAGTGGCGAATAAAGGCAAGGTCATCGGACCGGTGCGGGTCAGTGGCATGGAGGAGCCGGTCATCATGATGGAAGCGCCTGTCTATCGCGGAAACAGCGGCAGTCCTGTCCTTGACGCCGAGGGCCTGGTTGCCGGCATCGTCTTTGCGACACTCAACCATGAAGTAGAAGGCACCGTCGGCTTGTTCGTACCCGTGGACGAATTGTACCGGCAGCGCCGGGATAACGAATGAAAAACCGCAGTGGCCTGATGAAGCAGGCTACTGCGGTTTTTGCATGTTCATGATCAGGCTGTTTCAGTTTCGGCCGGAACCGCTTCAGCGTCCGGCTCTCCGAGCACGCCTTCCGACTGGGCGACAACAACCGCTGCGGCTGCGTCTCCCGTGATGTTGACGGCCGTGCGCACCATATCGAGCAGACGGTCGACACCGAGCACAAGCGCGATCCCCTCTACCGGAAGGCCGACAGACGTCAGGACCATCGCCAGCATGATGAGTCCTGCCCCCGGTACTGCCGCCGTCCCGATGCTCGCAAGCACCGCAGTCAGGACGACGGTCAGCAGTGCCCCCACCGACAGGTCAGTGCCGTAAGCCTGGGCGATAAAGACCACCGCAGCCCCTTGCATGATCGCCGTGCCATCCATGTTGATCGTGGCGCCGAGCGACTGGGTAAAGGAACTGATCGACTCAGGCACTTTCAGCCGCTCCTGCGCCATCTTCATGGATACAGGAAGCGTGGCGGCGGAGCTTGCCGTACTGAACGCCACCACCTGCGCCGGGAAGAAATTCTTGAAGAACCAAATCGGGCTCCTCTTGCCCATCAGGGAAACTGCGCCTCCGTACACAACCAAAGTGTGGATCAGCAATGCACCGAGGACCACACCCATATACATCCCCATCGCCTGGAGGGCATCGAAGCCCTGGCTTCCGACAGCGGATGCAATCAGGCCAAATGCCCCGTAAGGCGCAAACTTCATGACAAACGTGATGAGGTACATGATCAGCTCATTGGCCTGTTCAAGCACTTCCGTGACCCGTTCCACCTTTTTGCCGAGCATCGCAATACCGAAGCCGACCAATGCGGAGAAGAAGATGAGCTGGAGCATATTCCCTTCAGCCATCGCTGCAATCGGGTTGGTCGGAATGATTCCGAGAAGCGTATCCATGACTGGCGGTGCTTCCTGGGCCTCGTAACTGATGCCCGCCGTATCGAAGTCACCCGTCATTCCAGGTTTCAGGACAAGTGCCAGTGCCAGGGCGATCGTGATTGCCAGGGCAGTTGTGATCAAAAAGAATCCGATTGTCTTTCCGCCGATCCGGCCCAGTTTTTTCGGGTCTCCGATTCCCGCGGTCCCGAGCGCGATTGCGACAAACACGACAGGAACGACAAGCATCTTCATCAAGTTCAGGAAGATGGTACCAAGCGGACCGAACAAGTACGTGTCTACCGGACCAAACGCATTCGGAGCGAACAAGTTAAGTGCAAGACCGACGATGACACCGGCAATCAGGGCGATGATGATATTCCGAGCCAGTTTCATATTGATCCCTCCTTGATCCAGTTTATTCGAATTTAAGAACGTTAATGAAAACGCTTTCTACAATATTATCTGTAAAGTCCTAAAATGTCAAACTATGTTTATACATAAAAACAGACCCGTTCAAGACGGGCCTGCTGCATGCAATTTCGGTTTTTTCCAGACATAAGACAAGATCACGCCCACAGCGAGCGTGGCGGTCGCAAAGTAAAACGGATAGTCCAGCTGAATATCAAACAGGATCCCTCCGATCACCGGGCCGAACACATTGCCAAGGCTGGTGAACATCGAGTTCATGCCGCCGGCAAATCCCTGCTCATTTCCTGCCACTTTCGACAGATAGGTTGTGACAGCCGGCCGCACGAGGTCGAAGCCGACAAATACGGTCATCGTCACGAGCAGAATCATGAAGTACGAGCTGACCAGCGTCACACAGTAAACAAGAACAGCCGAGACGATGAGGCACCACCGGATCAGGCGGATTTCGCCAAGCCATTTGTTCAGCCGGTCGAACAGGAATATCTGCGCAACCGCTCCGATAATGCCCCCGCCCGTGACCATGATTGCAATGTCTTTGGGTGTGAAGCCGTATTTATGGTCGGTATAAAGCGCAAACAGCGATTCGAACGACGCCAGCCCGAACGACAGGATGAAAATGATGATAAACGCGATGAAAAAAACAGGTGCGAAGATTTTGCGGATGCCGGTTGCCCCGGGCACCATCTCTTCAGCTCCCGTTTCCTGCCGGTGCGGCTCACGGAGAGCGAACAAGGAAAACATCGCTGCGACAAACGCCAGGCCGAATGCGGCAAAGAAAGGGATGCGTGTTCCGATTTCGGCCAGGAATCCGCCGAATCCGGGACCGACGATAAATCCGGTCGAGATGGCGGCAGACATGTAGCCAAGCGCTTTCGGCCGTTCTTCGATCGTCGTGATATCGGCGATAAACGCCGTGACGGCAGGCATGATGAATGCCGCGCTGACCCCTCCGAGCAGACGGGAAGCAAACAAGAGCGAGATGGACTGCGCCAGCCCGAACAGGAGCTCGGACAAGCTGAACAACATCAGCCCGATTACGATCATTCGCTTGCGGCCGTACTTGTCGGTCCATTTCCCGGCCACCGGTGACACGAGCAGTTGAGTGAGCGCAAACGCTGCGACGAGATTGGCTGCGGCAGACCCGCTCAGTCCCAGTTCGTTGATCAGGGCGGGCAGTACCGGGATGACTAGTCCGATGCCCATGAAGGCGATGAACAGGTTGATGAGAACCGTGGTGAGCATGATGTTTTTCTTCATTGAAGATTTCCCCTTTGAATCCGGTTCTCCCTATCATAGCCGGACACCACAGGGCTATGCCACTTTAACGGCGCAGCTCGGAAAAAGACTGACAGCTCGGATGTATTCTCCTCTGATTCAAGAAAGCCCCCAATGGTTCCACGGCTCGACTTCCGGCGGCAGGCTCGTGAAAAATAGCGGCTCCTTTTTTACAGGATGGGTAAAGGCAAGTGCCTTTGACCAAAGCGCAATCTGCTGGCCCGGGCGGTTGACGGAAGCCCCGTATTTCTGGTCGCCGTAGAGCGGGCAGCCGACCGTCGACAGCTGAACCCGGATCTGGTGGGGACGCCCGGTCTCCAAACGTACGGAGACCAGTGTCAGGTCCCCCTTCCTTCCGAGAACTTCGTAGTCCAGCACCGCTTTTTTCGCATCTTTCACACCCGGCTTCACGACGGACACCTTGTTCTCTTTTTTATCCTTGAGCAGCTGATGCTCAAGGCGGCCCTTGTCTTTCGGAAGCCTTCCGCGGACGACCGCAATGTATTCCCGGTCCATGTCGCGGCGGCGGAGTGCATCAGACAGCCGCGAAGCGGCCTTGGATGTTTTTGCAAACACGATCGCTCCCCCGACTGGCCTGTCCAACCGGTGGACGAGTCCGAGATACACATTGCCGGGCTTGTTGTCGCGTTCCTTGATCATTTCCTTTAAGGCCGTCAGCAGGTCCTTGTCGCCCGTCCGGTCTTCCTGGACAGGCATGTTCACCGGCTTTTCCACGACCAGCAGGTGATTGTCTTCATAGAGTATCGGAATCGTCATTGTCAGTGAGCTCCTTTTTTATTGATGCGAGGGGACCTATCCTCGTCAGTATTCGTGATTGCCCTAAATAGCAGCGTATATCCCGTGGACATACACGAGTAGCCTGCCTCTTTCGTACGCAAACACGCGACGCACCCCATTTTTCGTACGCGAACTTTTGGGATTCGTACGCAAACACGGGAGGCGCCCCTTTTTTCGTACACAAACTTCCGGG
>NZ_FNAR01000006.1 GCF_900101985.1 Bhargavaea beijingensis | reverse complement strand
GTCATATCTGGCAGGACTACCTCGATCATGCAGAGGCCATTCGGCTCACCCCGGAGAACAAAGAAATCTATGCAAGGCGGAAAGAGACCGTAGAGCGCGGTTTCGGAGATGCCAAGGAAAAGTGTGGCATGCGATGGACAACCCTTCGCGGGAAGGAAAAAATGTCCAT
Source organism: Bhargavaea beijingensis (assembly GCF_900101985.1). GTDB lineage: Bacteria > Bacillota > Bacilli > Bacillales_A > Planococcaceae > Bhargavaea > Bhargavaea beijingensis. The sequence goes on along the minus strand of NZ_FNAR01000006.1, from coordinate 148,512 downwards.
GCAGGCGATGCTTACTTTTGCTGCCTTAAATCTGAAAAGATTGGCCTGCTGGACCTGGGAGTCACCGGAACCGGCCTGACGGCCGGTCATTCCAAGGGGGGGATGGGAAAAAACATGCGAAATATCCACGAAAATGACAAAACGGACCCAAAAAGATTTCTTTTGGGTCCGTTTTGTCTACAGTCTGGGCCGTCCGATATTTCGGACGGCTTTCAGTGTTTAGTGCTCTGTTCAGCGGGTAACCACAAACTAGACTGCAAAGGAGGCGTTAGGAAAATGACTGAACGTAGAGTAGTAGGTTATTACGACAACGAACAGCAAGCAATCGATGCAATCGAGGATCTGAAACGCCAAGGCTACAGCTCAGAGGAGATTTCCGTCATTTCGAAGAACAATGACGATGTGGAAGCCATCCATGATGAGACCGGCACACAGGCTGCCGAAGGTGCAGCGACCGGCGCAGCGACCGGCGGCGTGCTCGGAGGTCTTGGCGGTGTGCTTGCCGGTCTCGGCGCCTTGGCAATCCCGGGCATCGGTCCGATCGTTGCTGCAGGCCCGGTCGTCGCAGGACTGACCGGAGCAGCAGCTGGAGCGGGCGTCGGCGGACTTGCCGGTGCACTGATCGGCATGGGCGTGCCGGAAGATGAAGCGGAGCGCTACGAAACATACTTTAACGAGGGCAAGATTCTCGTTCTTGTTGACCGCAATGCCAGCATTGAAGACACGGGCTTCACGACGGGCAGCACGCTTAGAGATGAAACAACCTTCACTTCGGGACGTGACCGGATTGACGAATCAGCCGCCGCCACAGACCGCACACTGCTTGACGACACGGTGGACCCGGCAAGCCGGGACCGCTTCAACGACCCGCTGTAATCTAATGGGAAAGTGAACCGCAGCACATATGTGCTGCGGTCTTTTTTGGTGAATAAAGGCTGAGCGGGAATGGCATGATGGATAAGAGAATGAAGGAAAGGAGGCGTCCGCATGTTTGAAGGCTGGGGAGAAGGGTGGGGGGATCTCCACTTTTGGGAAATGGTTTTCCGGACAACATTATCTTTTGCTGCGCTCTTGCTTCTGACCCGGTTGCTCGGCAAGAAGCAGATGAGCCAGCTGACGTTTTTTCACTACATCACCGGAATTACAATCGGCTCGATTGCTGCCAATATCGCCGGAGAAAGCGAGACGCCATTCTGGAATGGTTTGCTCTCACTTGTCATTTGGGCGCTTTTGACGGTGCTGCTCAGCTATATCACCTTGAAATGGGGCGGTACGAGAATGATTCTTGACAATGAGCCGACCATTGTGATCAAAGATGGACGGATAGATGAACAGGCGATGAAATCCGTCCAGCTACATCTGGATGACTTGAACATGATGCTGCGGGAAAACGGGGTCTTTGCCGTCAAAGACGTTCAGTACGCCGTCCTGGAAACAAACGGCGCGCTGAGCGTCCTGCAGAAAGTCACACAACTGCCTGCCACCAAAAAAGACGTGAAGGCGGGTGGTGGCCCTTCACAGCACATGCCTTCGGAAATCATCGCGGACGGGAGAGTCAACAGAAAGAATTTAAAGTCATACGGCCTAAGCGAGCAATGGCTTTTGGAGGAAATCGGAAAGCACGGGGTAGCCCGTGCAGATCAGGTGTTTTTCGCGCAGCTGCAGGAAGACGGAACGCTCGATGTCACGCTGAAGCAGCCTAAAATGAATAAGTGAGATCGCTCATACTCCCACAGTAAGACGTTGACATCGTTCACTGAAACGTTGACATACTCTCCGGGACCAGCAATTTGACGCGTACGCCTCCCGTTAGAATCCGTTCCGATAATCTTCCGGAACGGTTTTTTTCTGTGCAGAACTTGTATTACAATATGATTACCAAGCTGCAAAAGCGGAAATAGAAGAGTACTAGACAGAAGAAGGCGGTGGACACCTATGGTAAATTCGAGGCGGGAAGTGGAAATTCTGCTGGAAGAAAAGATCCGAGCGCAACGCAAACAGGCGCGGCCACCGCGTCGGCCAAGAAGATATAAAACATCTGTAAGGAAAGTGGCCAACTATGTCGTGTTGGATTTCGAAACAACCGGATTCCGCTCAGGTGCGGACCGGATCATCCAAATCGGTGCTGTGAAATTTACGGACCATAAGAACATCGGAACATTCGAGACGCTTGTCAATCCGAAACGTCATATCTCGCCGGCGATCACCCGGCTGACCGGCATCACGAACGAAGCCGTCAAGCAGGCACCGATGATCGACGAAGTGATTGGAGAATTAATCGGTTTTATCGGGGATCTCCCGATTGTCGCGCATAACGCCGCATTCGATATGGGCTTCCTCTATGCCATCGAGGAGGTATATGGTATTCCGATACCGGAATACACGGTCATCGACACGGTTCGATTGTCACGAAAAGTAATCACAGAAACGCCAGATCACAAACTTACGACACTTAGCCGCTATCTGGAACTCGAACACGACGCACACGATGCCGTCGGTGACTGTCTGGTTACAGCCAAGCTTTATCAGCACTGCCTTAGCATCATCAGTTAAACCGCTTGCCGAACCGGCAGGCTTTTTTTCTGCGGCGGCTTCCTTCAGGTCTGATATACTTACAACGATGACAGACCCTGCCTTGCAGGCAAAGGAAAGGAAGACAGGCCCATGTGGAAGATTTATCTGATGCTGACGCTCGTGATGTTCATGTGGGGGCTGAATCTCCCGATGCTGAAGTATCTCCTCGGATTTGTCGGGCCGGTCACGATGACTTCCCTCCGGATATTCACCGCAGGCATCGCCGTTTTCATCATCCTTTCCGCCATGAAACTCATCCGTTTTCCGCACCGGACAGAGTGGATTTATATCATTCCCGGCATGCTGCTCAACGTCGTCGGCCACCACTACTTCCTGAACACAGGGCTGACCCTGACGTCCGGCACCAACGCCGCTCTGATCCTCGGCACCGGCCCGTTTCTGACAGCTGTGTTTTCATCACTTCTGATCCGGGTGTTCCCGTCCAGGCTGCAATGGCTCGGCGTCCTGCTCGGACTCATCGGCGTCAGCTCCGTCGTCCTCGCAGGAGGCGGGCTCTCGGACATCTCGAAAGGCGACGGCTTCATCTTCCTGTCCATCGCCGTCCAGGTGCTCAGCTTCCTGATTGTCGCCAAAGCAGCCAAGACGCTCGACCCAAGGCTTCTGACAGCATATATGCTCCTTATCGGCGGTTCCACGCTGTTTGTCATCGGCCTGTTCAATGAACCCGGTGAACTTGCTGCGTTCGGCGAGGTCCCGCCGACATTCTGGCTGATCTTCGGTCTTAGCGCCCTGTTCGGCACCGCCATCAGCCATATGCTTTACAACTATTCCGTCGGCCAGGCCGGCCCGACGAAAGCGGCCATCTTCATGAACCTGAATACCCTCGTCGCCCTGCTGGGCTCCGCCCTGTTCCTTGGCGAAGCCCTTACCATCCGGCATCTTCTCGGTCTTATCCTTATCGTCACCGGCGTCCTTTTCGGATCCGGAGCGGTGGAAGACCTTTGGCGGAAGCGGCGTGCGAAGGAAAAAACGGGGGAAGGTGCTGCAGGTGGCGAGACGGGGTGAGGCGTTCACCTAGTTTGAGACGTTGCTATCCTTTATCGAGACGTTGACATAGTATATTGAGACGTTTACATACCTGGATGACACGTTACATATCAACTTACATCATGGATCCGGTTCTCCGTCAAAGGAAATTCTAAAAATTTAAAATTCAACTATTGCGTCACGGCTCGCCTTCGCCTATGGTAAAGGAAACGAAGCCGGACGCTTTTTTCAGTTTTCGATCCCCCTCCGGCCGGAGAGGAGCCGCCACATTGGATCCCCACGAGCCGCCGCTTAGCGAGGAGGCGGATATCCGTCTCTCACCCCGGTTAGTCAACGTTTCATCTTCTATCTGCCGAGGACACTCTCATACACTATTTTTGACACAGAAAGGATGAACACAATGGCGCTCAAAATCAATCCGCTGGTGGAAAAAACGCCGCTATCGGGAATCAGACAGATGTCGAACCGGCTGCCGGCGCATCCAGGGGCGGTGAATCTGACGGTGGGACAGCCGGATTTCCCGCCGCCGGATGAGGTGAAGCAGGCGGCCCGACAGGCAATCGGGAAGCGGTCGACGGGGTATTCAATGAATGCGGGGCTGCCGGAGCTGAGGGAGGCGGCGGCCGTGTACTACGGCAAAAAGTACGGGTTCCGCTACGACCCGGTGACCGAGACGGTGATCACCGGGGGCGGGAGCGGTTCGATGGACGCAGTGCTCCGGACGATTCTCGAGCCGGGTGATGAGGCGATCATCCCTGTGCCGATCTACGCGGGCTATGAGCCGCTGATCCGTCTGGCCGGCGCGGCTCCGGTTTATCTGGATACCCGGCAGACCGGGTTTGTCCCGGACGCGGATACACTTGAAAAGATGATCACTCCTCAGACGAAGGTCGTCATCTTTAACAACCCGTCGAATCCGACCGGCGTTGCAATCCCGGAAGACCGGATGGACCAGCTTGCATCAGTGCTCGCCCGGCATGAGCTCTTTATCCTGTCCGACGATATTTACTCCGAGAATACGTTCGATGCACCTCACCGGTCATTCGGGTCCTACCCTGCGCTGCGCGATCGGCTGTTCCTCATTCATGGTTTGTCCAAGTCCCATTCGATGACGGGCTGGCGGATCGGCGTCCTGTTCGGTCCGTCAGAAGTGATGCAGCACATTGTGAAAATTCATGCGTACAATGCCATCTGTGCACCGACCCCTTCGCAATATGCCGCAATCGAGGCGTATACGGGATCCACCGAAGCGCCGGAACAGATGAACCGGACCTATATCAAGAGAAGGGCATTCATCACCGCCGCACTAAAGGAAATGCAACTGCCGCACGTCCGTCCGACCGGTGCTTTTTACGCATTTCCTTCAATTGAGGAATTTCCTATAACTTCAAAAGACTTCGCGATCCGAGCACTCGAGGAGGAGGGAGTAGCGGTCGTGCATGGCAGTGCGTTTACGTTGTGCGGAGAAGGCCATATCCGAATTTCCTATGCCGCCGGCATGGAGCAATTGGAAAAGGGAATGGAGCGGCTCGGCACGTTCGTCCGGAAGCTGCGCGGGAATACACAAACTTCCGCGACAAAGCCAGTGTGCAAATAAACACCGGTAAAGTGGTATGATGGGGTTCTGGGAGCAAACAGCTTCTAAGTAATCATTTTGTCCGGATGGTGGAGCAGCATTGAATAGAATAAAAATCCTAAATGTAGATATAGATGACTTTACTAAAAAAGAACTGATAAACGAGCTTACTGAATCGATCAAATACGATCAGCGCAAATTTTTGGTCACTGCGAATCCTGAAATTGTCATGATGGCCAATAAGGATCTGACCTTTGCAAAAGCAGTTCGGGAAGCCGATTATGTAGTTGCAGATGGAATCGGTCTGATTATAGGATCCAAGATACTCGGACATCCATTGAAAGAGCGGATCCCAGGAGTTGAATTGATGCAGGAACTTTTGGATCTGGCATCAAGGAATCACTTTAGCGTCTACCTCTATGGAGCGAAGCCTGAAGTTTTGAAAAAACTTCATACTGTCATCAAGGATTCCTATCCGGGGGTGTCAATTGCCGGATATAGTGACGGATATACGAGTTCACCTGAAGAAGTCGCAAAACAAATAGAAGCAACCACACCGGACTTGGTGTTTGTGGCCTTGGGGGCACCTAAGCAAGAAAAATGGATTGATCATCACTATCCAAATTTCAGTAAAGGTGTTTTTGTGGGTGTCGGGGGAAGTTTCGACGTGCTCTCCGGGACCGTAAAGCGGGCGCCCAAGATTTGGAGAACGCTTAATTTGGAGTGGCTTTACCGGATTATTAAGCAACCCTCAAGATGGAAGCGGGCCCTGTTGCTTCCCGCCTACTTGGCAGCGATTGTACGCATCAGATTACGGCAGAAGTAATGGCGAACAGGCAAATGAAATATGGATAGTGGCTTGGCGGTCTTTCTTTGATAGACCGCCAAGCTTATTTGTGTAGGTCAAATTACCTAAAAAATATCGCAATAGATACTTCTGGCATATTCCTGTTTTTTGAATATAATGATAAATTCATAATTGCCACTCTATCAGCGAGTGAAAATTTGGGGTTATAAGGGGGAAAATGGCTTGAAAATGATGAAGCGGGCATTGCTTCTGGCACTCGCGTTCGTCCTTTCATTCAGCGCAGCTGCCTTCGCAGCGGTTCCGTCGGCAGGAAATTTGCCGACTTCGGGCAAGCTGGCGCTGGAAAAGCCTGCGCCGAAACTGCCTGAACGGCTGGAAGATCCGGAAAAGCCGGAGGAAGAGGTGCGGGTCATCGTCGAGTTAACTGAAAAACCGGCGATTGAGGAAGCGACGAACAGAGGAGTCCTGTATAAGGACCTGACCAAGTTCCAGAAAGAACAAACGCAACAGAAACTGAAATCGGCACAGCAAAATGTGCTGAAAAACGCGAAGGCAAAAGCTCCGAGCATGCAAGTGAAAAACCGGTTCACGACGGTGTTCAACGGATTCTCGGCTAATGTGAAGGCGAAAGAAGTGAAGGCGCTTTCCGGCCTGAGCGGCGTCAAGGCGGTCTATGAGACAACTGAATACGAACGGCCGGCAGAAAAGCCTGAAATGATTTCTTCCAAGGATCTCGTACAGGCCCAGCGATTCTGGGAAGAGTACGGATTCAAGGGAGAAGGCATGATTGTCGGCGTCATTGATACCGGCATGGATCCAAAACATCGTGACATGGTGCTCACGGATCCGGCCACGGGCGAACTGACGAAAGCGGAAGTCGGGAAAGAACTGGCCGCGGGTACCCTGCAGGGCGGGAAATACTACACCCCAAAAGTTCCGTTCGGCTACAACTACATGGATGAAAACGATATCATCGGCGATATCGCGCCGGATGCCTCCATGCACGGCATGCACGTGGCCGGAACCGTTGGGGCAAACGGTGATGAGGAGAACGGCGGTGTGAAAGGGGTCGCCCCTGAAGCACAAATCCTCGCGCTTAAAGTGTTCGGCAACGATCCGGACTACCCATCCACATACGGTGACGTATACGTTAAGGCGATGGATGACGCCATCCAGCTTGGCGCGGACGTCCTGAACCTGAGCCTTGGTTCCACTGCCGGCTACGTCGATGAAACAAGCCCGGAACAGCAGGCGGTTTCCCGCGCTGTCGAAAATGGAATCTTGGTTGCCATTTCAGCCGGCAACTCCGCGCTCTTCGGGGATGGTTACTTCTACAACTACGTGGAAAACCAGGATTATGGGGTTACAGGGTCTCCGAGTGTCTCGAAGGATTCTCTCGGGGTTGCTTCTTTTGAGAATGACTACGTTCGCTCGATGAGCTTCGGTTACTCGATCGGCGGCGGTGAAGAACAGCGGAGCGGATATCTGCTCGCAAACGACGTTGATCCGCTTGACCAAAAACAAAAGACATTTGAAATCGCGGATGCCGGATTCGGTCATCCGGAAGACTTCGAAGGCAAGGACTTCACGGGTAAATACGCTCTTATTTCAAGAGGTGACATTCCCTTCACTGAAAAAGGGCTGAATGCACAAGCTGCCGGTGCAACCGGTGTCATCATCTACAACAATGCACCTGGAACGATCAACATGGCGTCCGACCCGGCGATCCGAATTCCATACATGTCAATCCTGCAGACAGATGGAAAGGTGATGTCAGAGGCAGCAAAGGCCGGTGAATCGGTGACGGTCACATTTGACGGTGAGTATGCCGATACGCCAAATGCCAAAGCAGGCCAGATGAGTGACTTCACGTCTTGGGGGCCAACGCCGAACCTGGACTTCAAACCGGAAATCACCGCTCCTGGCGGCAACATCTTTTCAACACTTGAAAACAACCAGTACGGAATTATGAGCGGCACATCGATGGCTGCTCCACACGTGGCGGGCGGAGCAGCGCTCCTGTTCGAACGCGTTGATGAAGAGTTCGGCCTGACTGGCCGCGAACGTTCCGAATTCGCCAAGAAACTCCTCATGAACACGGCCAATCCGGTCGTATTCGATGAAGAAAACGGCGATTACGTTTCTCCCCGCCGCCAAGGCGCCGGTCTGATGCAGCTTGCCAACGCGCTCCATACGGATGTCATGGTAACCGACTCGGCGACCGATGAAGCAAAAGTGGCGCTGAAGGAAATCCATGACAACTCGATCACCCTGTCGCTCACAGCTGAAAACTTCTCTGATGAAGACAAGACATATCACGTTTCTGCAGCAGTCCAGGCAGACCAGCCGGTCAATGCCGGTGGTACTCTTGTGACGGCATCCAACCTCATCGGGTCTATGGTCCTGACAGAAGAAGTGGCCATTGATGCTCCTGAGACCGTAACTGTGCCAGCCGGAGGCACAGCGACAATTGATGTCTCGATTGACCTTTCGAGTGTGGATGATCTGAAGTCGATCTTCACGAACGGCTACTTTGTGGATGGTTACGTTTTCCTGGAAGATCCGAATGAAGACATCTCGGGCAATGTTCCGCTTTCTGTACCGTTCTTCGGCTTCAGCGGCGGCTGGGATCAAGCGCCGATCTTCGACCACTTTGCGTGGGACGGGCGTACTTATTGGGGCATGACGTCACTGGCGGATGAACAGGGCTACCTGATTACAGGCGGAGGAGATCTTGATGATACCTTCAACTCTGATCGCTTTGGCTTCTCGCCGAACGGCGACGGTATCCGCGACGAGGTAACACCGGTCTACTCGCTGCTCCGCAATGCCAAGCAGATGGAAGTGAACGTCCTTGATACGGAAGGAAAGAAAGTCCGTACAATCAGGACGGCTGCTGATCTCCGTAAACACTATGCAAACAATCCGGCAAGCGGGCTGCTTCCATACACGTACAGCATGAATTATGCATGGGACGGCAAGATCAACGGCAAGCCCGCGGAAGACGGCCAATATTACATCGAGCTCAAGGCGGTCATCGACTTTGAGGGTGCTGAATGGCAGTCAATCAAGTTCCCTGTAAAAGTGGACACAGTGGCTCCTGAAGCAGACTTCTCCTACAATCCGGAAACCGATGTCGTCACTGCAGGCGGCTTCTCGGACGAGGGAACAGGCGCGGACGTCTGGGAAATCATCTTAAACGGCAAGACTGTCGAGACGCTGCCAATCAGCGAGACCGCATTCGAGATTGCAGCTGATCAGGACGACGAGCTGAAAGCACGGGTTTACGACGCGGCAAAGAATGTGTCAGAGTACGACATTTCCACACAACCAGCAGAACAGAACCGGCCAGTGATCTACATCGATGAGCCGACTAACTTCTCCGTTTATGATACGAATGAAGTCACTGTTAGCGGCCGCGTGGAAGATGAATCCGCAATCGCTTCCGTTACGGTAAACGGAGAAGCTGTATCTGAGTTCGATGGCACAAACTTCTCACACACCATCACTTTGGAAGAAGGATTCCAGACGGTAAAGGTGGGCGCTACAGATGAGCATGGCAATGAGATGTCAATCGCCCGCAGGTTCTTCGTCGATGCGACAGCAGCACAGCTTTCGATCAACTCGAAGCTTCCTAAGAAAACTGAACAAGAATCTCTTACCGTACAGGTCCATGTGAAGGATCTTTTCGATGACATCCGACTGTATGTGAATGACAGCGAAGTGTTCGCCAATGATCTGAGCGAACCTTACGGCAGCAAAAGCTTCGATGAGACAATCGAAGTGGACATCCCGCTCGTTGAAGGCAAGTTCGATTACACATTCAAAGTAGTCGATCTCGGCGGACACGAAACCACTGAGACAGTCACCATCGAACGGAAGCCGCCAAAAGGCGAGACGCCGGGAACGGGCAAACCTGATAAACCGGGCAAACCCGATAAACCGGGCAAGCCAGCAAAACCGGGAAAGCCTGAAAAACCCGGAAAGCCTGAATAACAGCTGATTTTGAATGATAAAAGCGGGCCACTCTGCGACAGGAGAGTGCCCGCTTTTGTATGCCAGGGAACGATAGAATAAAATAAACCAAAGACCGTTAAGTAAAAAGAGAACAACACTCTACTTTCAAAACACTGACGGCATACGGTTTCTGACAACCGATTGCACGCAAGGCCTGTCTGGGCTTTGCAGTGCCGTTTCGGTCTCCCGGATATCGGGTACTTTTAATGTACGACCCGACAGGAGGGAAACGATATGAACGATGAATTTGATCCGAAGCAAAACAAGCGCCCGTTGGAAGACGCCCATTACGCAGGTCAGCCTAAAGCGGCCGGTCCGTTCATGGAAACCGGACGGACCGATCCGCCATCACCGGAACTCGACGGAGATCTGACTAGCGCGACCATGCCGTCCGACGCACTGCTTGAAGACAATCTGCATCCTTCTGAGCAGCGCGGCTTCTACAATGCGGAAGATCGTGAAGAAGCGGTCAGGGAAGGCAGGCCGGCAGAAGACGGCCATATCGGGGAGGCACAGCCTGATGAACGTCTCGCGGGTACCGGAGGCGACCGTGATGGTTATGATACGTTCCGTGCTCCGGACAATGGCGACAGCAGTGTTGTCGGTATCGACGATGGCAGCGTGAACTCCTCAGGAATCGGACGTGCGCCTGATGAGGGATCTGTCAGCATCGGACCTGATGCCAGAGAGTTCAAGGAGGAACAGTTGGACCGGAGCAGCAGCAACGCTGCTTCGGGTGGCAGGATTCCCGATGAACTGGTAAATGAAAACGGTTTTGACGGCGGGGTGCCCGCCCCCGGTGCGGACCCTAACCTGGGGCCTGCTCCATTCGGAGAGGAAGTGGAACCGGTCATTGACAATTATGAGTCCAATGTCACACGTGACCGGATTGATGAGCGGCACAGAGAGCGCTTTCTATAAGTTGATAGAGGGATGGCGGCTGCCGATCAAGGCAGCCGACCTCTCTTTTTACATAGAGGGAAAGTGGGCCAAACGGCCAATACATAAGTGGAAGGTGAACGTGAAATGTTCCAGGAAGCGCTAGAATGGATTGTTGGTAAAGGAAATGACCTGCTTTGGTCATATGTCCTGGTTTATGTCCTGCTCGGTGTAGGGATATGGTTCACGATCAGGACGAGGTTTGTACAGGTACGGCTGTTCGGGGAAATGCTCAGATTGATCACTGAGAAAAAAGACAACAAAGACGGGATTTCTCCCTTTCAGGCATTTGCCATCAGCGCCGCATCGCGTGTCGGGACAGGGAATGTGACCGGCGTCGCATTGGCGATCGGAATCGGAGGGCCGGGTGCGGTGTTCTGGATGTGGATGGTTGCCTTGGTCGGAATGGCGACCGCTTTTATCGAAAGTACATTGGCACAAGTATATAAAGTAAAGGATGGTGATACGTTCCGCGGCGGCCCTGCCTATTACATGGAGAAAGCCCTCGGAAACCGGCCGATGGGAATTGTCTTCGCCATCCTGCTGACCCTTTCATTCGGATTCATCTTTAATGCGGTCCAAGCCAATACCATCAAGGAATCGTTCAGCAGCGTGTTCGCCATCCCCGACTGGGCAGTCGGTCTTTTGCTGATCGGACTTTCCGCAGTGGTTATTTTCGGCGGGGTCAGGCGGATTGCGAGTGTCACACAGTTCCTGGTGCCGATTATGGCAGTGATTTATCTGGTGGTCGTCCTGGTTGTGCTCGTCCTTAATCTCGATGAAGTGCCGGCCATGTTTTCTCTCATCATTTCAGAAGCATTCGGACTTCGTGAGGCAACAGGGGGAGCAGTAGGGGCTGCCATCATGCAAGGCGTCCGGCGGGGGCTGTTTTCCAACGAAGCGGGAATGGGGAGCGTGCCGAATGCCGCTGCCACGGCCAGTGTTTCCCATCCTGCCAAACAGGGCCTTGTGCAGAGCCTCGGTGTGTTTTTCGATACGATCATCATCTGCTCGGCAACCGCATTTATGATCATTCTGGCAGGCGTCTATGACACGGCGGAGCAGGAAGGGATTGTCCTCACCCAGGCTTCTCTCGATGCGCTCGTCGGTTCTTGGGCCCCTTATTTCATTGCCGTCTCGATTTTCTTCTTTGCCTTCAGTTCAATTCTGGGAAATTACTATTACGGTGAATCGAATATTGAGTTCATCAACGCCAACAGGAAATGGCTGACGGTATATCGGTTCGGTGTTCTTGGCATGGTCATGTTTGGTTCTCTGACACAGGTCCAGCTTGTCTGGAACATGGCTGACCTCTTCATGGGAACAATGGCCATCATCAACCTGATTGCGATTCTGCTCCTCGGTAAAGTGGCTTACAAAGTGCTTGGTGACTTCATGGCGCAGAGACGCCAGGGGCTGAATCCTGAATTCCATGCATCATCTGTGCCAGGACTTAAAGGAGCTGAATGCTGGGAAGACAAAGGTCGGTGAGCATTGGGAAAAAGAGGCTTCCGGTTTACGTTGCGGGGACACAATAGTAAAATGAGGAGGCACTGTTGCATCAGGAGGGAAACTCATCAATGGAATATAGCGTCATCAGAAACCTTATCGTCGAAATTCCGCAAGTGCCGGGGAATTTCGCAAAAGTCGTCTCTGTGATCGGTTCTGAACTGGCTGATCTCGGAGACATTGAAACATTGAAAATCGGGACCCATTCAACGATCCGGGACATTTCTGTCCAGTTTGAAGACGAAGCACATATTGAACGTGTCGTTGAAAAAATAAGCCAGCTTGGCGGGGGCATCATGATCCATGCCGTATCGGATGATGTACTGAAAGCCCATGAAGGAGGGAAGATCCACATGGGCAGCCGGAGGGAAATCCGTTCCCTCGGTGACCTGCGCCGTGTTTATACACCAGGAGTGGCGAACGTCTGCAAGGCGATCGAGAAGGATCCCGAGCAAGCCCACTACTTTACGGGCATCGGCAATACGGTCGCAATTGTCACGGACGGGACTGCCATCCTGGGACTCGGTGATATCGGTCCGGTCGCAGGAATGCCGGTCATGGAAGGGAAAGCCGCCCTGTTTGATCAGTTCGTCGGCATCAGCGGTGTTCCGATTCTGCTCGATACGAGTGATCCGGATCAAGTCGTTGAGACGATTAAGCACATCCACAAAGGATACGGCGGGATTCTCCTCGAAGATATCGGGTCTCCCCATTGCTTTGAAATTGAGGACCGTCTAAAGGCGGAGCTTGATGTCCCGGTGATGCACGACGATCAACACGGCACGGCCGTTGTCACGCTCGCAGCAATTCTCTCAGCCTGCCGGACAGCCGGTGTCGACCTCGCGAAAGCAAAGGTCGGCCAGATCGGCCTTGGCGCGGCGGGGCTTGCCATCTGCAGGATGCTATTGGCTTACGGGGTGGAAGAAGTGTATGGCAGTGACTTGAGCCAGGATGCGAGGGACCGCCTCCGGAAAAGCGGAGGAACCGTCGTTTCTACTGTCGATGAAATCATGGAGAACAGCGATATCGTCGTAGCCACTACAGGCGTGCAGGGCCTGATCAAGAAAGAGCAGGTCAGGGAAGGACAGATTATCCTGGCATTGTCCAACCCTCATCCGGAAATCAGGCCGGATGAGGCGCTGGAAGCAGGAGCGGCTTTCGCGGCGGATGGCCGTCTCGTCAATAATGTGCTTGGATTCCCTGGTATCTTCAGGGGTGCTCTTAATGCACGGGCGAAAGAAATCACCTATCCGATGCTGATTGCCGCTGCTCAGGCGATTGTTGACAGCACGCGCGAAGGCGACCTTGTCCCGCATCCGCTTGATCCGAACGTGCATGTGGCTGTGACCGAAGCGGTTGAGCGGGCAGCGAACACCGGATTGGCTCAATAACGGTCCCACGCGGACCAGACAAAAAGGACGTGAAGCATATGGCAAACATTCGGTATGTGAAAGTGGCGGACAAAAAAGAGGCAGCGGAAGTTGTCCTCGAGCGGATGCGCGAGGAATTGGCTGGCGGCCTGGAAGTGCTCGGACTGGCGACGGGAAGCACGATGGAGCCGATTTATGCGGCATGGGCCGATTCGGATCTGGACTTTTCGGATGTCACCTCGTTCAATCTGGATGAATATGTCGGCTTGGGCCCTGACAATCCGAACAGCTATGCCTGGTTCATGAACCATCATCTGTTCAGCAGGAAACCGTTCAAGGAAACGAATATTCCTGACGGCAAGGCACACAACCTCGAAGAAGAATGCGAGGAGTATGAGGCCCGTCTTCGTGGTGCGGGCATCGACCTTCAGTTCCTCGGCGTCGGCGAAAATGGCCATATCGCTTTTAACGAACCGGGCACGCCGTTTACGTCCATCACTCATTTGACTCAACTTACGGAATCTACACTCGGCGTCAACAGCCAGTATTTTGAAGACCGGTCCGCGATTCCTGAAACAGCATTGACTATGGGGATTTCCTCGATTCTTTCAGCGAAGAAAATTATTCTGATCGCCTTCGGTGAGAAAAAACGGCATGCATTGGAGCAGCTTGTCAAAGGCGAAGAAACGGCTGAGTATCCGATTACTGCGCTGTTAAGACATCCGGATGTCACCATCATTACCGATTTGGACAACCTCACAGCTTGACCAAAAGGATCCCGCAAGCAACCATTGCCTGCGGGATCCTTTTGGATTGGGGCTCAGTCTCAGAGTCGCGGATGTTCCGGTCCTTGCGGATCATCGAGGAAATTATCGACCGGCTCCTGTTCTTCATAACGGGACCGCCGTTCACTGTCACTGAGCATGTTGGCTTCGTTGCCGTCATAGCGCCCTGTCGGATCGCCGTAAACGGCCTCTGTCCCATAGTCGGCGCGGCTCCCTTCGGTCACATCTTCGACGGCCGCATCATCTCCCGCAGCACCCAGCTCCGTGAAGTCGGAAACCGGCTGCTGCTCTGAGTAGCGGGATGCCCATTCCGGAGCCGTTTCCTGCTCATTGGAAGCCTGGCTGCCGAAATCAGGGACGGCATCAAGCTGCGCGCCGTTCTGGTATTGGTTTCGTGACTGAAATTCAAATTCACCGGCTGCATGCTTCCGGTCCTGGTTGCTCCATTCACTGCTATCGTGATCATGCCCTGAATTCCCATCCGTCCGCGTCTCGAGATGTTCTTTTATATCACCGAAAATCTCCTTTGTCTTTCCGGCCAGCTCTTCTAGGGAATCTTTAGCTTTGTTGATGAATTCCTGATTGTCTTTTCCCATCAGAAACGCCTCCTAATTGAGATTGTTTTAATAACAGTTCCCCAATTTTGTACTGCCGAAACGGCAACTGAAACTTTTCGCGAATGTATTCGTCTATTTACAAGGAGTTAACAATGGGTTAACATTTCAAGCAAAGTGGTATAATTAATTCGAATGTTATAGCGGTTCGCGGGAGGCAGGTAAAAATGATAATAGCAGTACTGGTAACGCTGATCGCGGTATTGCTGTACACTCCGCTTGTAAAACGGTTGGCCGTTTTACTGGGAGCTATAGATAAACCGAATTATAGAAGAATTAATACTCGTAATGTTCCAAGGCTTGGGGGACTTGCGATTGTAGCAGCCTTTATGACCGGGTTGCTGATAGCGAAACCGGCTAACGAGGATCTCCTGCCCATTTTGATTGGTGCCTTGGTGATCACCATTGCAGGGGTGCTCGATGATTTGCTGGATATCACAGCCAAGGCAAAGCTATTCTTTCAATTTATCGCAGCCGGCATTGTAATCATATTCGGCGGTCTTCATATCGAATTTATTAATCTGCCTTTCGGAGGCCAGTTGGATTTTGGTTACTTGAGCATCCCGTTGACCTTTCTATGGATTATCGGGATTACTAATGCAATCAATCTGATTGACGGTCTGGATGGTCTGGCTGCCGGCGTGTCAATGATCGCCTCCGGCACATTGGCAGTGATGGCAGTCATCATGCAAGATTCGTTTGTTGTTGTCATGGCAGTTCTGTTGGCTGTATCCTGCGGCGGTTTTCTGTTTTACAACTTTTATCCCGCCAAAATATTCATGGGTGACTCGGGTTCGCTGTTCTTGGGGTACATGATCTCTGTACTTGCATTGCTGGGCTTCAAGAATGTCACGATCATCTCGTTGGTCATCCCGATCCTTATTCTTGGGATCCCTATACTCGATACACTTTTTGCTATCATCCGCAGAGTCAAGAACAATCAGCCGATTTCAGCTCCGGATATGTTGCATCTCCACCATTGCCTGATTAATACCGGGTTCTCGCATCGCCAATCCGTGCTGTTGATTTATGTTGGCTCGATTCTGCTCGGCGGGGCGGCCATCTTATTTTCCCAGGCAACGGTATGGGGAGCTTTGGTGATAACGGTCATTATCCTTCTGGTAATGGAGCTTATTGTGGAAACATTGGGGCTGGCAGGCAAAAATTACCGTCCAATACTTGGATTGGTCAGGCAGAGGAAATAATAGTTACACAAAATGCTATAGCCTCATTCAGGCAAAAGGATGACCCCGGTTTATGCCGGGGTCATTTTTATATAGTAAAATTCCGATTGATCCATAGGCATAAAAAAACGGGCCACGGAATTTAGATAATCCGTAGCCCGGGATTGTACAATCGCTTTGATCCATGATCACGGCTGAGTCTCGGCAGGTGTATCCAGTTCAAGGTGGCTCCGTAAATTGGCGGATAGAGTTTGAAGGGACTCTTCATCGAGTCTCCAGTAATACACTCCGGTCGAGCTATCGTCGTAACCCTCAAGTGTATAAGTGTCTATCATAGGAGATCCGTTATTTAAATAAGCGATCATCGCTTTCATGTCATTAAACGACAAGTCAGTCGTCATGTTGTTTCCTAATGCATCAATGACTTCTCCGTACTTACCGACCGAAGAAACCGAAGCTGCTTTTTCTATCATGGCTGTCAGGATCATTTGTTGGCGCTTGCCTCTTTCAATATCGTTGTCGGCCTTTCGTGTTCTTGCCAGGGCAAGCGCATGACGTCCGTCAAGGTTTTGGAGACCCGGTTTAAGGTGGATGGTCTTTTTATCGTTTTCGTCCAATTCAACTCGTTCATACGGAACATCCACTGTGATTCCGTCCAGAGCATCTACGACATCAATAAACGCATTGAAATTCATTTTTACAAAGTAATCGACGGGGAGATCAAGCAGTTCCTCAACAGTTTCTATCGAAGCATCCACCCCTCCGAAAGCATGCGCATGAGTGATTTTATCCTGGTAGCCGACTTCAGGAATGTATACGAGCGAATCTCTCGGAATGCTTAAGAGCTTAATGCTCTTGTCATTATTGTTTAAAGTCGCCAACATCAGTGCGTCTGATCGGCTATTCATATCACTTCGGGTTTCACTATCATCCACGCCGATAAACAAGATGGAGACATTATCCTTGTAGGGCTCGATCTGTTCTTCTCTCAAAGCTGAGCCATCCCTGGCATGATAGGCCTGATTTGCAGCGTTTTGAGCTTTTTTGTATAGATAGAATGTATAAGTGCCGGCAAAAAGTAAAACAGCTATGCCCAGAATTCCCAACACTTTATAAAGTGTTTTCTTTTTGGGAGCATGCTTTCTTTTTCTGTATTCTTTTCTTTTCATTAATTTGCCTCCGGGAAAGTCAGAGTTTACGGACTTCATTTACCCTTTAACTACTCTGCTAAAATTGCCAATCCCACACATTATACTATTTGCAAACCCCTTCGTAAAATAGAAAGTTGATTTATACGTCGAACTCCAGAAATTCTTTTCGCTCCAATCCGACAGTGGCCTGGCCGTTTGTCAGATTCGCGATCCATTCGCGGAATTTGTTTTCTTCTTCGGCTGGCACATAGACAAAAGCCGACACGGATTCGGCATAGTCCAGGCGATCCAATGGATAAGGCGACAAATGAAGTTCGTTTTCGACTTTTCCCAGCCAAGTGTAATCAATTGTCACTTCCATGAGGTGATGCAGACGCCGTTCGACAATTCCTGTGTGGTTCAGCGTCTCGGAGACCGTACTGCCGTAAGCGCGGATCAGTCCTCCGCCGCCAAGCTTGATGCCGCCGAAATAGCGTGTCACGACCACGACGGTGTCTTTCAGGTTTTGTTTTTTCAGCACTTCAAGCATCGGCACGCCGGCTGTGCCGCTCGGTTCGCCGTCATCATTGGCCTTTTGGATCTGATCATGTTCGCCGATCAGATAGGCGGAGCAGTTATGTGTGGCTGAGTGGTGTTCTTGTTTGATCCGCGCGATAAATGACAACGCTTCTTCTTCCGTTTCGGCACGTGCGATATGGCCGATAAAGCGGGATTTTTTTATATTGAGTTCGCTTTCTCCGTTTCCCTTCACAGTGCGGTAATCGTCTCTCATGTCATCGGCCTCCTTGCTGTAATGTATTTTTAATATATTTCAATTGCTGTAATGCTATAATAAACAGAGTCTAAACTCAAATGCCGGAAATTACCGGTTCCGGATGATGAGGGGATAGAGAAAATGCCTGTAGATAAAGTAGACATACATGCACTTGACGCCATTTTCAGCTCGATGGTCCGATCGCTTGACCAGTCAAAACATGATATCTTTATTATTAATGAAGAGAGCCGCCAACAGCTTGAAGAGCTGAAGGAAGACTTGAGAAAGACAGATGAAGAAATTTCCCGGGCAATAACAGAAGGGGAAAAGCTGTCGGCAGCTTCCCTGGCGGCGAGGGAAAAACTTCAGCATGTCTCCATCCATTTTGCTGACTATACAAATGACGAAGTACGTGAAGCATATGATTCCGCACATGAAGTGCAGTTGGAATTCATGCTGAACAGCACGAAAATCCGCCAGCTGACCGATTTGAAGCGCCATCTCGAGAACCGTGTCCGCACATACGAGGATTCGATGGAACGTGCGGATCATCTGGCCGGGCATGTGAACGTAGTGACCAAATATCTGACATCTGATCTGAAGGATATCGGCCCGGCACTTGAATCTGCCAAAATGCGCAAGCACTTCAGTATGAAAGTGCTAGAGGCTCAAGAGGAAGAACGGAAGCGCCTTGCGCGGGAGATCCATGATGGCCCTGCCCAGATGATGGCGAACCTGGTGATGCAATTGGGCCTTGTTGAGCGCGTATTCAACGACAAGGGCATGGATGCCGGGTTGGACCAGCTCAGTTTCACGAAAGAACTCGCCAGGCACACGCTTTCTGAAATCCGGCGAATCATCTATGATCTCCGGCCGATGGTTCTTGACGATTTCGGACTTGTGCCTGCGCTCAGCAAGTACGTGGAGAAAATGCAAGACTACCATCCGGATATGCGCTTTACCTTTGAATCAAACGGCACGAACGCCCGGATTCCGCAGGGAACCGAAGTGGCTGTTTTTCGTCTTGTACAGGAGGCCGTCACGAACGCAATCAAGCACAGCGGAGCGTATGTGATCGATGTCCGGATCGAGATCTGTGAAAACTGGATCAGGGCAAGTGTCACCGACGACGGGTCCGGGTTCGACCCGTCAGAGGCCGGGGATGCCTCATTCGGACTTCAGGGCATGACCGAGCGTGTGGCCCTCTTAAAAGGGGAATTTGAAATCCGGACGAAGAAAGGGGAAGGGACCGAAGTGATTCTGACCCTTCCGCATGAACAGCGCGCAACAGAAAAAGACGCAGGGGGGAAATCAGATTGACGAACATTATTATTATCGACGATCACCAGCTCTTCCGCGAAGGCGTGAAGCGAATCCTGGATTTTGAAGAAACATTCAATGTAGTAGCAGAAGGATCCGACGGGGAAGAAGTGATCGGACTCTATGAACAGCACCGTCCTGATGTTGTCCTGATGGACATCAACATGCCGGGAAAAAGCGGCATTGAAGCGACAGGCGAGCTGATGGCTGCCCATCCGGAAGCGAAGATCATCATCCTCTCCATCCACGACGACGAGTCGTATGTGACCCATGCGATGAAGACAGGCGCATTGGGCTATATGCTGAAGGAAATGGATGCAGATGCCATTGTCCAGGCCATCAAAGTGGTTGCGGCAGGCGGTTCGTATCTTCATCCGAAAGTCACAAAGAATCTTGTGGCTGAGTTCCGCCGTCTGAGTGCGAAAGAGCACCTTGGCTCATTTCATCAGGCCGAAATCCGGCGCCCGTATCACCTGCTCACGAAGCGGGAATGCGAAGTGCTTCAGCTTCTCACGGACGGACAGAGCAACCGCGCTATCGGAGAATCTCTGTATATTTCGGAGAAGACGGTCAAAAACCACGTCTCCAGCATTCTCCAGAAAATGAATGTCAACGACAGGACCCAAGCTGTCGTCACCGCCATCAAAAACGGCTGGGTGGAAGTTCGCTGACCAGATAAAACGACTGCCCGGACTAGTCCGGGTTTTTTGTTGCACTGAAATAAACATAATAGCCCGAACCTTTTCGCCACCGTTGCGTCAAGGTATCGGAACGTCAATCCTTTGCATCGGAATCCTTTCCTGTGCCAAACTAAGCGAGGAGGGAAACAACATGACAAAATTAAAATGGATCCTTGCTCCGGCTGCGGTTCTCCTGCTTTTGGCAGGTTGCAGCGATAAAGAGGACGGGAACACCAACTCAACTGATGAAAGCAATGCACCCGCCGGGCAGCAGTCAGCGATCGGCCATGGAGCGGAAGACGGGGCCATCGGATTTGAAATGACGGACGACGGCTCGATCGAGGAAGCAGCGGGCGTTCCGGCAAAAGAAAAAGCGGCCATTCTCGAGGTGTTTGACCGCTACATCAACACATTCAACAATGGAGAGATCGACGGCTATCTGGATATTCTCGCTACAGGCGAAGGCGCATATGATCCAGCCCAGGAACGGGCCGTGCTGGAGCAGATGGCCTCCGAATTCGCCAAAGTCGAGCGGACGCCGTCTGACATGACAATCGTCTCCTTTGAAGAAACGGAAGCGCAACTGTTCGCTAATATGGAAACGACACTCGTCGAAAAAGAGACCGGTGACTCCAAAACTGAAAAAGGGCGGCAGGTCACCGTGTTCACCAAGCAAGACGGCGAATGGAAGGTCAAGGAAATCTATTATGTCGGCAATGCGCCGGGGCAATGATTTTCTGGAGTCCGGGCGGTTTTCTCTGCCCGGGCTTTAAAATTGATTCCGTTTTTTGTCGGAATTTAGTAGAATGGGGACAACGGAGGTAGATAGAATGAAAACGGCCATCGTGACCGATAGCACCGCTTATTTGCCAGGCCCGGAACGCCATCGGCTGGGTATCCGGATGGTTCCGCTCAGCGTTACCATTGACGGGAAAGTCTACGAGGAAGAAGTCGGCCTCGAAGCGGACCGGTTCTATGATTTTGTGCGGGAAGGCGAACTCCCCAAAACTTCCCAGCCTCCGATCGGTAAATTTGCTGATTGTTTCCAGGCGTTGAAAAAAGAAGGTTTTGATGCAGCGGTCGTTGTCACACTTTCTAGCGGCATCAGCGGCACATTTACCTCCGCAGTTCAGGCCGGGGAACTTGTTGAAGGCTTGGATGTTCATGTGTTTGATTCCGAAATTGCCTGTATGCCCCAAGGATTCTATGCATTGAGGGCGGCAAAGATGGCCCGGAACAATGCCACGCCGGAAGCGATCATGACGGAACTGCAAGAAATGAAGAAATCCCTCCGTGCCTATTTCATGGTGGACGACCTTTCCCACCTGCAGAGGGGCGGCAGGCTTTCCGGCGCGCAGGCACTGATCGGCGGATTGTTGCAGGTTAAGCCGCTGCTGCATTTCAAAGATAAAGTGATTGTCCCGTTCGAAAAAATCCGCACACGCAAAAAAGCGATGAATCGAATTGCTGAACTGCTTGCCCAAGATGCTGGCAAAGGCCATCTTGAAGCGGCCATCATCCATGCAAACCGCGCTGAAGATGCTGAAGCGTGGCGGGAGGAATTGAGCCGGAAATTCCCGGACGTTGAATTTGTAGTCAGCTATTTTGGCCCTGTAATCGGCACCCACCTGGGGGAAGGCGCGATGGGTCTCGGATGGGTGAAAAAGTGACCGTTCCTGCGGTCATTTTTTGAGGATTGATGGTTCGGAAAATTCTGACCGGAGAGGTGTGAAATTGCTATTCAGGATATACAGGAATTCTTGCAGGGCCGCATTTGGTTACGGGAGCTTCTGCCATTTGGACAAGGTGCGGTCACCGAGCTGATCAATGATGGCCTTATCGGGACGATACCCGGCGTCACAACAGTCAGGAAGTGGCACGGGGCAATGATCTTCCGGTGCAATCGCTGCCTTACGGAGAATCCCCGTCATTTCCATGCATACAACTGCAGGAAATGCGGAAGAATCTGCCGATATTGCCGGCATTGCCTGAACATGGGACGCGTGGCAGAGTGCGATGAGCTGCTTTATTGGTGCGGTCCCGACCGTCCGTCTTCCGGCAGTGTGGAACTGACATGGAAGGGCCGGCTTACCCCTCTGCAGGAACGGGCCGCTGCAGAGCTGCAAGAGAGCCTGCTTGCCGGCAGAAGACACCTCCTTCACGCCGTATGCGGGGCAGGCAAGACGGAAATTCTGTTCAGGCCGGTACACCGGCTGCTGTCGGAAGGGAAGCGGGTATGCATCGCCACACCACGGACCGATGTGGTTCTGGAACTTCTGCCAAGATTCACAGAGGCGGTCGGCGGCTCGGTCATTCACGGACTTTATAGCGGTTCCGGCGAGCCGGAGGGCTTTCCCGGGCTCATTATTGCGACAACGCATCAGCTGTATCGTTTCAGAGAAGCATTTGACGTTGTGATCGTTGACGAGGCGGACGCATTCCCTTACTCGTATGACAAAACTTTGCGTCAGGCTGTCAAGAAGTCACTTAAAGCCGGAGGGGTGCTCGCCGTCGTCACGGCGACTCCTTCATCCGCCATTTTGTCGGAAATCGGAAAAGATGGCGGCAAGTCTGTGATTCCCGTGCGCTTTCACGGGTATCCGCTTCCGGAGCCCCGCTCTGAGCCGCTTTTCGGTTACCGAAGAAAGATTTCATCGGGAAAATTACCGGAGCGATTGAGAGTCTGGACTGAAGAGTGCCTAAAGAAGAAAGCACCTTTTCTTGTATTCTTTCCTTCCGTCTCCCTCATGGAAAAGAGTCTCCCGCTTTTCTCCCATCTTGATACTGGGATCGGTGCAGTGCATGCATCGCATCCGGACAGGCGCAGCCTCGTCCTGGCATTGCGTGAGGGCCGGATTCCCGGACTTCTGACGACGACCATCCTGGAGCGCGGGATCACGATTCCCAGGCTTCAGATCGCCATCGTCGGTTCGGAAAATGCAATATTTGACCGATCGGCCATCATTCAGATCAGCGGTCGTGCAGGAAGGTCATCGGAGTATCCCGGAGGGGACGTCGTCCTGTTCCACCATGGCATCACGCCAGAGATGGATTCGGCGGTGCGCGAAATCAGACAGCTGAACAGGGAAGGGGGAAAGCTCGTTGGAATGCCTGCTCTGTAACAGCCCGGTCTCCAGGCCGCCTACATGGACCGGGTTGTTCTCTGACCGTGGGAAAAGCGGCATTTGTGTGCCATGCCAAGCAAAGTTTGAACCGGATGGCCGCAGGCCCCCGCTCGAAGACTGGAAGGGGACGCCATATGAAGGAGCACTGGATGCCGCTATTTCTCTGTATACCTACAACGATGCAATGAAAACTTACCTCCGCCAGTATAAATTCCTCAAAGACGCGGCGCTGGCCGCCGTTTTTTCAGACAAGCTCCGGGAGGTGCCCATCCTGAAAGGGCGTACGGCGGTGCCGGTGCCGATGCATCAGGAACGGCTTGCGGAGCGCACGTTTCCGCAAGTGGAGGAACTGCTGGTGCAGGCTGGAATTCCGTTTGTCCAGTTGCTTGAAAAGACAACGGCCCGGAACCTTGGCCGGCTTGGCCGGAAGGAACGGATGGAATCTGAGCCGCTGTTTACCTTGTCGGACGGTGCCGAGGTTTATCGGGCAGACTATGTCCTCGTCGACGACCTGTACACGACCGGAACAACACTTCACCATGCAGCCCATATTCTGAAAAAATCCGGAGCCCGCTCGGTCGCAGCCCTGACGCTGATCCGCGCGTAACTGCCACCGATTCGACAAAACCGGCTTTGTTTTTTAAAGGGATATCGGGGGAAGATATAGAATAGAACATAGTATAGCCTGACAAAGGAGGAGTTCATATGCTGAATTTCAATATCCGTGGGGAAAACATCGAGGTCACGCCTGCTATCCGCGAGTACACGGAGAAGAAAATCCAGAAACTCGAACGGTATTTCACGGATGAGGTGAATGCGACGGCGCATGTCAACCTGAAGGTGTACAACGACCGCCATACTAAGGTGGAAGTGACAATCCCCATGAAGAACCTGACCCTCCGGGCAGAAGAACGGAACTCCGATATGTATGCGGCAATCGACCTGATCACCGATAAGCTCGAACGCCAGATCCGGAAATATAAGACAAGGGTGAACCGGAAATTCCGTGAGCGGGAAGGTGTGGCATCCTACTTTGCGACCGTGACGGAAGGAAACGAGACGGCAGCCGCACAGGAGGACACTGACACGGAGTTTGAGGTCGTGCGGACCAAACAATTCAGCCTGAAGCCGATGGACCAGGAAGAGGCCATCCTCCAGATGAACATGCTTGGCCACTCGTTCTATATTTTCACCGATGCCGAATCCAACGGCACGAACATCGTGTATAAGCGGAAAGATGGGAAATACGGCCTCATTGAAACGGAAGTCGAATAACCCTCCATGCCCACCAAGGCCCGCCCCTTCGGCGGGCCTCTTTTTTGATCTTGAACAATTGTTAAAAGCTCTGACAGCAGTAGATGGGTGCTTTGAATACGGCTTTTTAACAGGGTGTGTGCCTGATC
This sequence comes from Bhargavaea beijingensis, assembly GCF_900101985.1. GTDB lineage: Bacteria > Bacillota > Bacilli > Bacillales_A > Planococcaceae > Bhargavaea > Bhargavaea beijingensis. Next base: position 123,695 of record NZ_FNAR01000006.1, on the reverse strand, counting down.
TTGCACCTTTATCCGGATGTTTGCAACAAGAACACGGCGGGTGTTAAAATGGACTTTGAGACTAGTTAGGAAGTGACGACATGCTAGGCGTTTTAAATAAACTGTTCGATCCGAACAAGCGGGATGTCAAGAAGCTTGAAAGAGTTGCTGATGCCGTTGAATCTCATGCCACTGAAATGGAACTGCTTTCGGATGCCGAGCTTCAGTCAAAGACATTGGAGTTCAGAAGCAGGATTGCATCAGGCGAGTCGCTTGATAAAATCCAGCCGGAAGCGTTCGCTGTCGTTCGTGAGGCGGCACGCCGCGTAACCGGCATGTTCCCGTTCCGCGTCCAGATTATGGGTGCTGCGGCCCTGCATGACGGGAATATCTCGGAAATGAAGACCGGTGAGGGAAAGACGCTAACTTCCACGATGGCTGTTTACTTGAACGCCCTGGAAGGCAAAGGCGTTCACGTTGTGACGGTCAACGAATACCTCGCAAGCCGGGATGCCGCAGAAATGGGTCAGATTTATGAGTTCTTGGGCCTGACAGTCGGCCTGAACCTGAACAGCATGGACAAAGATGAGAAGCGGGAAGCCTACCAGGCAGATATCACGTACAGTACGAACAACGAACTGGGCTTCGACTACCTTCGTGACAACATGGTCCTCTACAAAGAAGAACGTGTCCAGCGTCCGCTCCATTATGCAGTCATTGACGAGGTCGACTCGATCCTGATCGATGAGGCAAGGACGCCGCTGATCATTTCCGGACAGGCCGAGAAAAATGCGAGGCTCTATATCCAGACGAACGCCTTCGTCCGTACACTCAAGAAAGATGAGGATTACTCATACGACGAGCAATCGAAGGGCGTCACGCTCACCGAGGCAGGCATCGAAAAGGCCGAGAAAGCGTTCCAGATCGATAACCTGTTTGATCTGAGCCATGTCCGCCTGAATCATGCAATCAACCAATCGCTCAAAGCGCATGCCAGCATGCACAAAGATGTCGACTATGTTGTGGAAGAGGGCAAGGTCGTCATTGTCGACTCGTTTACCGGCCGATTGATGAAAGGCCGCCGTTACAGTGACGGCCTGCATCAGGCGATTGAGGCTAAGGAAGGTCTCGAGATCCAGAATGAATCGATGACAATGGCGACGATCACGTTCCAGAACTTTTTCCGGATGTATGACAAACTGTCCGGGATGACCGGTACGGCCAAGACCGAGGAAGAGGAATTCCGGAACATTTATAACATGAATGTCATTGTCATCCCGACTAACAAGCCGGTGATCCGCGACGACAGGGCAGACCTGATCTATGCAACGACCGAAGGAAAGTACAAAGCGGTCGCGGAGGAGATCAAGCAACGCCATGAAAAAGGCCAGCCGGTTCTGGTCGGCACGGTGGCGATCGAGACTTCCGAGATCATTTCTGCCTATCTCCGCAAATATGGCATTCCGCACAATGTGCTGAACGCGAAAAACCATGAGCGGGAAGCGGAAATCATCACGGAAGCAGGCGAGCGGGGCGCGGTCACTATTGCAACGAACATGGCAGGCCGCGGTACCGACATCAAGCTCGGCGAAGGTGTCCGCGAAGCGGGAGGCCTCGCGGTCATCGGTACGGAAAGGCATGAATCGAGACGGATTGATAACCAGCTCCGCGGACGTTCCGGCCGCCAGGGAGACCCGGGGATTACTCAGTTCTACCTGTCGCTGGAAGATGAACTGATGCGCCGTTTCGGCTCCGATAACATGAAAAACATGATGTCACGGCTCGGAATGGACGATAACCAGCCGATCCAGTCGAAGATGGTTTCCCGTGCGGTTGAATCTGCCCAGAAGCGGGTAGAGGGCAATAACTTCGATGCGCGGAAGCGACTGCTTCAGTATGACGATGTCCTGCGGCAACAGCGCGAAATCATCTACAAAGAGCGAAACGATGTGCTCGAGACCGATAACATGCGCGAACTTGTCGAATCGATGATCGACGACGTCATTGAGCGTACGGTCCCGATGTATACCGGGGATGTGAACAGTGAAAACTGGAATCTGAAAGGCCTGGAAGATTATCTGGCAGCCAATCTGCTTCCGGAAGGCGCGCTGACGGTTTCGGATATGGAAGGCCTGTCACAGGATGATCTGATCGGCATGGTCAAGGAAGCTGTCAGGAAGCGCTATGACGAGAAGGAAGAAGAGATGACGCCGGACCGTATGAGGGAATTTGAGAAAGTCGTCCTGCTCCGCTCCATCGATAGCAAGTGGATCGACCATATCGACGCAATGGATCAGCTGCGCCAGGGGATCCACCTCCGTGCATATGGCCAGAACGATCCGCTGCGCGAATACCAGAACGAAGGATTCCGGATGTTCGAAGACATGGTCGATGCGATCCGCGACGATGTTGCGAAGTACGCGATGAAGGCGGAGATCCGTCAGAACCTGCAGCGCGAAGAAGTTGCAAAGGGAGAGGCCGTCAATCCGAAAGAAGATGGCGGCGAAGTGAAGAAAAAGCCGATCCGCAGAAAAGTGGCCGTCGGCAGAAATGACCCATGCCCTTGCGGCAGCGGAAAGAAATTCAAGAATTGCCACGGCAGCACGGCGTAATGGCCCGGACGGTTCAATGCCGTTTCGCATGACCTGAGTGCAGTCCGATATATTTAGGAGGAATTCATGATGATGGAACTTGCAGACGCACGAAATCAGCTCGATACTACAGCCGGGAAACTGGCGGGCTTCAGGGGGTCTCTTTGACTTAGAAAACAAAGAGGCACGGATTCAGGAACTTGATGAGCGCATGCTCGAGCCGGGTTTCTGGGATAATCAGGATGAAGCGCAGAAAGTCATCTCCGAGGCAAATGGCCTAAAGGACGTCGTGAACGAATACCGGCGTCTCGAAGAGAACCAGGAAAACCTCGAAATGACACTGGAACTGCTCCGGGAGGAAGATGACCCGGATCTCCACGCGGAACTTTCGGATGAACTCCAGTCGTTCAGTGAAGATCTGGAGGCATTCGAACTCGGGATGCTGTTAAGCGAGGAGTATGACAAAAACAACGCCATTCTTGAGCTGCATGCGGGCGCTGGCGGCACGGAGTCCCAGGATTGGGCTTCGATGCTCCTTCGCATGTACACCCGTTGGGGCGAAAAGCGCGGTTATAAGGTGGAGACGCTCGACTACCTGGCTGGCGACGAGGCCGGCGTCAAGTCGGTCACGATCAGCATCAAAGGCCATAATGCATACGGTTATCTGAAAGCCGAAAAAGGAGTGCACCGGCTTGTCCGGATTTCGCCGTTTGATTCTTCGGGCCGCCGCCATACTTCGTTTGTTTCGTGCGAAGTGATGCCGGAGTTCGATAACGAAATTGAACTGGATATCCGTTCTGAAGACTTGAAGATCGACACATACCGTTCAAGCGGTGCAGGCGGACAGCACGTCAACACGACCGACTCCGCGGTCAGGATCACGCACCTTCCGACCAAAACGGTGGTCACCTGCCAGTCAGAGCGCTCGCAGATCAAGAACAGGGATCAGGCGATGAAGCTCCTGAAGGCCAAGTTGTATCAGCTGAAAATCGAGGAGAAAGAACAGGAACTTGCCGAAATCCGTGGCGAACAAAAGGAAATCGGCTGGGGCAGCCAGATCCGCTCCTATGTCTTCCATCCATATTCGATGGTCAAAGATCACCGTACAGACACGGAAACAGGCAATGTCCAGAACGTCATGGACGGGGAAATCGACTTGTTCATCAACGCTTACCTGCGGTCTCAGCTTTCCTGAAAAACCTCAGGGGGTTGCATCTGAAAAATCGGAGGCGCACCATTTCGGTGCCGCCTCCGTTTTTTTGTTTATGCCTGTTTGGCGGCTATAGCGGCTGATTGTTATTACACCGAATGATGAACTCTGAGTCTTTCTGATTGATTAAAGCACAATTAATTCCTCCGAATTCATCCCTTTGTCACGAAAATCCGAGAAGGACCGGCCTTTCATGTTTGAAAACAGGACGGTTTGGTATACTAATGGAGAACACATGTCGAAACTGGAGGGATCAGAGAATGAAAAAGAAACTCTTGGCAATGCTGTTCGGTTCTGCACTCATTCTGGGTGCCTGCGGAGGCGGCGGAAATGACACAGCCGACGACGCAACTGATACAGGCAAAGACAACACAGCCACAGAACAATCCGGAGGAGAAAGCGCATCGGGCGTCGACCCTGAACAGGTCGTCCAGCAAAAATGTATTTCCTGCCACGGTGAAAACCTTGAAGGCCAAGGGAACTTCCCGGCACTAAATGATGTCGGCTCCCGCCTTTCGGAAGATGAGATTCACGATATCATCGAAAATGGTAAAGGTGCTATGCCTGCCGGACTCGTCCAAGGCGAAGAATTGGACGCTGTCGCTAAGTGGCTCTCCGAAAAGAAATAATGCATGTTGCCGTTTTCCCGGACTATCCGGGAAAACGGTCTTTTTTATTGTTCTCGTCCATTCCTACAAGTGAAGTGTATGTTCTGTTAATATTCTGATTTTATCCATTTCCCCATTATCTGCCCTTTTCTCCTGTCAAGCGTCAAGAATCCACTTGTATCAATGATTTCTGTAGTCAAAATGAAATATACTTGTAATAATATAAGAGTTTTATAGTGTTATAATGAGCGTGCCGCAAAATTTTGGCCCGTGTTTAGGGCGTAAGGTGATTTTTTTATGATTAAAATGAAAGACGTTTACAAGAAATATGCGAATGGTGTCGTAGCAGCAAACGGACTGAATGTCAGCATCTCGCCTGGCGAGTTTGTTTATGTCGTCGGACCGAGCGGTGCAGGGAAATCGACATTCATCAAGATGATGTATCGTGAGGAAAAACCGACATCTGGAGAAATATATGTCGACGGGACCAACTTGGCTACTCTGAAGAACAGAGAGGTTCCGTACATCCGGAGGAAAATCGGTGTTGTTTTCCAAGATTTTAAATTGCTCCCCAAACTGACGGTATTTGAAAATGTCGCTTTTGCGATGGAAGTGATCGAGGCACCGGCTGATACCATACGGGACCGGGTGACAGAAGTGCTTGACCTGGTCGGGCTGAAGTCAAAATCCCGCATGCTTCCGACGGAACTGTCGGGAGGAGAGCAGCAACGGGTCTCCATCGCGCGCTCAATCGTCAACCGTCCCAAAGTGGTCATCGCCGATGAGCCGACAGGGAACCTGGATCCCGAAACCTCCTGGGGGATCATGAATGTATTTAGGGACATCAATGAACAATTGGGGACAACCATCGTCATGGCAACCCATAACAAGGATATCGTCAACCGGATCAGACACCGGGTCATCGCCATTGAGGGCGGTCTGATCGTCCGCGACGAAGCGGAAGGGGCATATGGCTATGAAATTTAGTACCCTCCGCCGCCACTTCCGTGAAAGTTTCAAATCGCTCGGCCGGAACGGATGGATGACCTTCGCATCGGTCAGCGCGGTGACAGTCACGCTGCTTCTCGTCGGCGTGTTCGTGGCCATCATGCTGAATCTGAACAAAATCGCGGATGACCTGGAACATGACGTCGAAATGAAGGTTTATGTCGAACTTGCGGCAGACGAAGCCTCGACAAAAGCTCTGGAAGATCAGATCAGTGAGACGCCGGGCGTCGCGGAAGTCATTTACTCGACCCGCGACCAGGAGCTGGACCAGATGATCCGGGACTTCGGTGAGGATCTGAAGCTTTACGAACAGAGCAACCCGCTCCGTGAGGCATTTTACGTGAAAGCATCAGATCCGCAACAGACGGCGAAAGTCGCCCGGACGATTGATGAGTACCCAAACACTTATGAAGTGGTCTACGGGGAAGGCAAAGTTGAAAAACTGTTTGATTTCCTGAACTTTGGGCGTAACGCCGGCCTGGTTCTGATCCTTGCCCTTCTCTTTACTGCGATGTTCCTGATTTCCAACACAATCCGCATCACGATTGTGGCGAGAAAGACCGAAATCGGAATCATGAAGCTGGTTGGAGCTTCCAACAGCTTTGTCAGAATCCCGTTTGTCCTGGAAGGGATCTGGATGGGGATTCTCGGTTCGATCATCCCGATCCTGGCCGTCGTATTCGGTTATCTGAAGTTCTATGACTATGCGGAGCCCCGGCTCAGGGGAGAAATGATCCAGATCCTGGCGCCCACACCGTTCCTATATGTTGTAATCGGCATCCTGTTCTTTATAGGGGTATTCATCGGAATATGGGGCAGTTTCATGTCGGTGCGCAAGTTCCTGAAAGTATAATGAATCTTGGGAAATGTGAAAACAGAAAGAATTGCAGTGTCCTGAAAGGGGAAATGAATGTTGAAGCAGTCTAAGCCACTGATTGCCACCGTGGTCGCCACGATGGCACTGAGTTTTGGAGTCGGCACGACCGGTGTGTCGGCAAGCAAGCTCGATGATCTTCAGAATCAGCAACAACAGATCGAACAAAAGAAAAACGAACTGAATCGCGGAATCCAGGAGAAGTCCTCAACCATCAAGGCGAACTCCGAGAAGAAGGACAAGCTTCTCGCCCAAATCAGGGACCTGCACGGTAAAATCGAGACGAAGCAAAATGAAATCGCCAAGCTCGAGCAAGAAATCCAGACGACAAAAGCCGAGATTGAAGCCCTCCGTGCCTCCATCAAGGAGCTTGAACAGAAGATCGCAGACCGTGATGCACTGTTGCGCGACCGCGTACGTGCCATGCAGGTCACCGGCGGTTCTGCCAGCTACGTCGATGTCCTTCTGGGGGCAAATAGCTTTTCCGAGTTTATTGACCGGGTATCTGCCGTCAATACGCTGAGAGAAGCGGACCGCCAGATCATTGCCGAACAAAAGGCGGACAAGGCTACGCTTGAGGATCAGAAAAACCAAGTTGAAAGCAAATTGGCCACCCAGGAAGAAAATAAGAAAAAACTTGAGGCAGCAAAAGCGGAACTCGACCGGCAGAAAAAAGATCTGAACGGTCTCGTCGAGCAGCTGGAAGCCGAACAGCAACGCCTGGAGAAAGAACAAGCAAGCTTGGAGACCGAGTACTCCGAAGCTCATGAAATGAGCGATGAACTCAAACAGCAAATCGTTGCTGAACAGGAGCGGATTGCTGTAATTGCACGCAAGGCTGAGGAAGAGCGCAAGCGCAAGGAAGCCGAAGCCCGCAAGCAAGCTGCTGCAGCGGCTGCTTCGGAGCAGGCCGAATCGAATCGCAAGGCAGCGACCTCATCAAAACCGGCATCTGCCGGCAACACGGTCGCACACACTAGCGCACCGGCGCCTGCTGTATCCGGCGGCACTTGGACGCGTCCGGCAGCAGGGCGGATCACTTCGACATTCGGCCCCCGCGACCTGAGCTGGGCATCTTCCAACCACCAAGGTGTCGATATCGCCAACGCGACAGGCACACCGATCGTGGCAGCGGGCAACGGGATCGTTTCAAGAGCGGGCAGCCACCCTACGCTCGGAAACTACATCATGATCACCCACTCTGTTAACGGCAAGACGATGACCACGGTCTATGGCCACCTGTCGGCAATCGGCACAAGCCAAGGGGCCCAAGTCAGCAAAGGACAGCAGATTGGCCGGATGGGTTCGACTGGACGGTCGAGCGGCCCTCACCTTCACTTTGAAGTCCACATCGGTAATTTTGGCAACCCGGTCAACCCGATGCTCTACGTACCTCTATAAGCAGAATTTCCATCCCGCCTTATAAAAGGCGGGATTTTTGATTTGCCGTGTCATAGAATGGACATGATTCCTATCCGGGCTGTGCCGGAGAGTGGACGGGCAGGCGCGCCATCCTCTACTCTTGTAATTGAAAACATTTGTAACGGAGGCACTCCTATGCAAGTTACAGAAGCCATCACCCTCTTTAAATTATCTGTGCCCTCCTCCCAGCTTTCGGCGCTCGTCGCATTGATTGCCGCCTATATTCTTATCCGGGTACGGTTTGGCAGCAGACTGGGCGGGCTGTACGGAGATGCAGCGTTTTATTTTGTATTGATCTGGAAAGGCAGCTACGTTCTGACCGACTTCGGCAACTTCCTGAAAGCGCCACTGTCCCTCCTTTACTACAACGGTGGCCTGACGGGTGCTTTGGCAGGTCTTCTGGCAGCTCTTTTCTTTATTTGGAGAAAAGGTGCGGCCGGTACGCCTGCCGTTCTGATGGCTGCGATTGCTGTCCAAAGCGTTTACCAGATCATGATGGCGTTGATGAACAGGAATGGCCCCATAGCGGAGACGGTGACCATAGCCTTGTTCGGGGCTTTGCTCATCCTGACTGTGTTCCGTGCGGCCAGCTCTATTCTATGGCAGCGGCAGTTGGCCGCCCTGTTTGTGGCAGTCCACTTCATGGTCGCGGCTGTCCAACCTGAGGGGTTCGGCGGGTTGCCGTTTGTTTCGACCGTTATTTTCGGTCTTTCTCATCTCATCTTTTTATCGGCAGGCAGGAGGCTTAACGACCAATGAACAAAAAGTGGTTCGGATCAATCATTGCCCTCGCCGTGATCGCGGCGATGGTCGGTATCATGCTGAAAAACACAGCGAATGACGGCTTTAGCGGGCAGAAAAAGCAGCTGGAGCGGGAATTGACCCAATCGGAAACACAGGAAGAAGCAGATAGCGGTACCGGTGCTATGCCCGGTGAGGGGATTGCAAAAGGGGAGGCGGCACCGGATTTTACCCTTGAGACGCTTGATGGGGAAAAACTGACCCTATCGGATCTCCGTGGCGAGAAAGTGATCCTGAATTTCTGGGCATCCTGGTGCGGCCCCTGCCGTGCGGAAATGCCGCATATGCAGGAGTACTATGAAAAGGAGGCAGAAAAGGCCGGTGTCCGGGTTATTGCGGTCAACTTGTCGACATCTGAGCGCGGCGACAAGGAAACGGTGATGGAAAACATCCAGGCATTTGTGGATGAATTCGGACTGTCATTCCCGATCCCTCTGGATACGGAAGGTGAGCAGATGGACGTTTACCGGGTCATCACGATTCCGACTACCTACATCATCGATACGTCCGGCATCATACGCCATGTGGTTCGCGGGCCGATGGACGCCGAGATGATGAGGAACCTGACTGGCAGTATCGACTAAGCCGGGCATGGACGAGTGTTAAGAAAACTGCTTTGAGTGTTAAGAAGAGACCCTTGGGTGTTAAATAAAGTCCGGCAATCCCGGAGTTGCCGAAATATAAAAATCGGCCATGCGTGTCGTATGCTTCCCGCTCTGTTCATACACTTGGACGGAGGAGGGATGTCAGATGCGCATGAGCCGATTTTTAATGTTTGTGGCGGTCTGCGCGGCAGCGGGCGGAATCTTCTACTTTGTCCAGAACGGAAAAGGCGAATCGGCCGAATCTGTCAGCGGCAAAAAGCCGATTGATGAGGCGTATGACCTGATTTTGGAAAAAGCGGTCCATCGTGTCGGCGGGGATGAGCTGGTCGAGGGGGCCATGAGAGGGATGGCCGATGTGCTGAACGATCCGTACAGTACATACTTGACCGAAGAGGAGGCCGCGGCCCATGAGGAATCGCTATCGGACGAGCGTGTCGGAATCGGGGCGGAAATAACGGAATCCAGGGGGCGCTTTATCATCGTGGCTCCGGTCCGCAACTCGCCTGCAGAAAAAGCCGGCATACTGCCGTACGATGAGATTGTCCGTGTCGACGGTGAGCGTGTGGACGGTAAGACGATGAAAGAACTGCTTTCACTGATCAAAGGCTCGGAAGGGTCGGATATCACGCTGACCATTTTTCGGCCGGATGAGGACAGGCACCTCGAAATCGCGATGAAAAGAAGCGCGATACCGGTCAAAACGGTGGACAGCAGGATGATCGAGAAAGACGGCTATCAGCTCGGTGTCGTATCCATCTCGATGTTCGGTGAGGAAACAGCCGGTGAGTGGGAGGCGCATACAAAGAAACTGATCAGCGAGGGAGCGGATGGGCTCATCATCGATGTGCGCGGCAATCCCGGCGGCTACTTGTTCAGCGTCTCCAAGATTGCAGGCAGCCTTCTTAGGGAGGGGACGGTTTTCGCCTTTATGCAGGACGCGGACGGGGTCAAGGAGCCGGTCCGCTCCGAAGCTCCTGAAGACGAAGAGTACGCGAAAGCGATGCGCCTGATGAAAGCGGTTCTTCTGCAGGACAAAGGAAGTGCTTCCGCCAGTGAAGTACTGAGCGGAGCACTTCAGGACAATGGGCGGGCGTTTATCGTAGGCACAGTCAGCTTCGGCAAGGGAACCGTGCAGGAAACATGGCCGCTATCCAACGGAGGCGAGATGAAGCTTTCGACGCACAAATGGCTGACCCCGTCCGGAGAATGGATCCACGGCAAGGGAATCAAGCCGGATCTTGAATCGGGGCAGCAATCGCTTTACGGGCTGCCAGTCATGCCGGTAGAGGGCAACTATCAACCCGGCGACTACGGGGAAGACGTGGGATATGCCCAGCGGGTACTGGCAGCATTGGGCTATGATGTGACACGTGAGGACGGCTATTACGATGAGACGACACTAAAGGCGGTCGAGCAGTTCAGGGACCATGAGAAGCTGAATCCCGGCGGAGCCATGGATGACGCGTTCTTCCGGGCACTCCGACAAAAAGTGATTGACTACAAGTCGGACGAAAAAAACGATGATCAGCTGCAGCTCGCCGTGAGCTATATGAAACATGTATTGAAGTCCGGCAACTAAAATCATTCTCATCCTACCCCGGGTTTGATAGAATGAAGTAATGAAGTTTGATTGTGGTTTAGAACCGGGGATGGTGACAGTCTGATGGTAGAGGAAATCTTGTTCGAATTGTTGCATGCCGCGGGAAGATTTTTTATGAACCCGCTGCTTTATATCATTTTGTTGTTCTCTGTCTTGTTGGGTTATACGAGAGTCAAGCGGGAACGCAAGCATTTCAGAGTGAGAATGCATGAAGGCCTGACTGAATTCCGCGCACTGCTCAAGGAGTCATGGCTGATTGCACTTGTCCTGTCGCTGTTGATTGCTGGGGCGGGGCTTGTTGTACCGAAAGGCTGGATCGTGCTGTTCTGCGGCTTCATGCTTGTTGCGGTGCTTCTTTTCCGCTACCAGTCCGGCGCTCCGATATACGCTGCCGGCCTTGCAGCACTTGTTTACTGGCTGCTTGGACACTACGGAATTGCGACGGACTGGCCGGTCATCGGTTGGACTTACACCGGCATATCGGGTGAGACAGCCGTCACCGTCACGGCGGTTGCCGGCCTGCTCACGGCTGCAGAAGGGCTTCTGATCCGCAAGTATGGCGCCCGGGATGCATCTCCGCTCCTCCTGGAGACGGCGAGGGGACTCCAGGGAGCTGCTTACCGGACTAAACGTCTCTGGCTTCTGCCGCTTCTTTTCGCAGTGCCGGGAGGGCCCGTAGGAGAGATGCTTCCTTATTGGCCGCAGTTCACGCTCGGCGGGACTTCTTATTACTTGGTCTTCATCCCGGCGGTCATCGGTTTTGAGCACACTGCCAAGCAGCATCTGCCGGGGCGGGTTTATCGCGGTTACGGCAAGGCGGTTTTCGCCACCGGACTCGGTGTCGCGGCAGCTGCTTTCCTGGGGCTCTGGGAGCCGCTGGCAGGCTGGGCGGTTCTTGCGCTCGGTTTCATTGTGCGGATGGTGATCGCCATCACAAATGCCGTGCGGGAGAATACAGGTAACTTTGCGGTGGCACCGAGAAGTGACGGAGTAGTCGTCGCTGCGGTGCTTTCGGAATCACCTGCGGACAAAATGGGGATTCTTCCGGGCGAGACAATCCGGAAGGTCAATGGCGTCACCGTCACGGATGAGCGGGAATTGTACGAAGCCATCCAGGTCAATGCGGCCCACTGCCGCGTCGAGGTGCTTAATCGTGAAGGTGAATTGCGGCTTTGCCAACATGTCATCTTCAGGCATGATCACCACCGGATTGGCCTTCTCGTCGTCCGCTGACCGGTATTCGCAGGAGAGGGGGGTCAGCCTGTGGAATCATACGCACTCAAAATCATCCTTGCGCTTTTCCTGCCGGCGGCACTGGTCATCCTGTTTACCCGGGTGACCTACCACCATGTGGTTGGCCTTGTCCTGACGGTGGCATTGATCGCAGCGTCCGTTTATGCCGGGTATACGCATACCTGGCTGCTCTATACGATCGACGCCCTATCGCTGACCGTCGGGTTTTACGCGGCTGGCAGGATGAGGCAACGGACAAAGCAGGGACAAAAGCAAAATCCGGAATGACAAAACGGCCTGGCGCATACTTGCGTCAGGCCGTTTTGTCTGTTGCCGCTTGTTCAGCCGGCCAGCAGGCTATAGACAGCGAGAATCACGATCGTTCCGAGCACGGTTCCCATGACACCGCCGCCAAGCCAGGCAATCAGTGCGGCAGAAGCAAATCCGATCACTCCGAACAGAAGATCTTCCGGCTGTGCATACAGGATTGCCGGGAAGATCAGTGCGCCGAGCACGGCGAACGGAATATTCCTCAACACTCCGGATATGGCCGGCGGCAATTCTCTCCCCTCGAGGAAGGTGAGAGGGATGGCGCGCGGAAGGTAGGTCACGACTGCCATTCCGAGCAGCATCCACCAATACCAGCTACCCATCAGGCCCCCTCCTTTCGTTCAACTGCACGCCGGAGGACATTTCCGCGTCGGGCGTAGAGTACTTCAACAGCGACCGCAGAGACGACTGTGGATACCATGATGGCCCAGCCGGTCGACAGTAGCTCCGTCCAGAAGAAAAAGCCGTTTAAGGCGGCAGCGGTCAAAGCAAGCAGAACGATTTTGCGATTGCCTTTCAGGGAAGGGACGAGAAGCGCCACAAACATGGCGTAAAGCGCAATCGACATCGCAGCTTGGAGAAAAAGTGGAAGGTTGGCCCCGATCACATGCCCGATCCCGCTGAAGAGGACCCAACTGGCGTAAGACAGGACGATGACACCGGCAGCATAAGAAGTCCGGACGCGACCCGCCCCGGAAGTGGAGATCACGGAGAAGGTTTCGTCGGTGATGCCGAATGCATAGACCGCCTTTTTCCACCTGGCGTCCGGCTGCATCTTTTCATTGAGTGAAGCCGTCATAAGAAAGTGACGGATATTCACGATGAACGTGTTCAGCACAATCAAAACAGGGTCCACCTTGGCCGTAATAAGGCTGAGGGATATGTATTGCGCGGCGCCGGCAAAGACAAAAATACTCATGGCAAGCGTCTCGGCCAAGGTAAGACCGGTTGTCTTGGCAAGCAGTCCGAACGTCAGCGCTACCGGAAAATAACCGATGGCGATGGTGAGGCCCGCCTTCAGGCCGGCGGCAAGGCCTTCTTTCTGCATAATATCCCATCTTTCGTGCATGATTATGTTTATATTATACTACAAGGATTTTCCTTGGGACGCCTGATTTTGTAGAGTTGCTTGAATAGCGTAAAATAAGGGAAATGAAGCTTGAAAACCAGGTCGGGGGTAAGACATGGAGAATTGGCTGGATTTTGACACATTAATTGAATTAACATCGCGTTACCGGGCGCTCGGGCCTCTTCTGGGCTTTTTGTTCCCGTTTATCGAGGCGTTTCTCCCCTTTCTGCCTCTATTTGTGTTCGTCCTGGCGAATGCCAACGCGTACGGATTCTTTTTCGGTTTCCTCATCAGCTGGGGCGGCACAGTGGCGGGCTCATATACCGTATTCCTCCTCATCCGGAAATATGGCGATGCAAGGGTGTTCAGGTTCCTGACGAAAAGCGAGCGCGTCCGGAAACTGATTCATTGGGTGGAACGCAACAGTTTCGGTCCGCTGTTTGTGCTTCTCTGTTTTCCGTTCACACCTTCCGCACTCGTGAACCTTGTTGCGGGCCTCTCCAATCTGAAAAAGAAAGTGTATTTGCTTACTTTGATGGCCGGGAAGTTTGTGATGATTGCCATTGCGAGTTTTATCGGTCATGACCTGCGCTCGCTGATCACCCAGCCGGTGCGGACAGCGGTGGTGGGGGTCGTCATTTTCTTGCTGTGGCTCGGCGGCAAGCAGCTGGAAAAGCGGCTTGATAGGCGGGTCGAGGACGACTTCAGGTCAATTCGCGAAGAACAGACTGCCGCGGAGGAAGAAGAACTCCGTGAAAAGGATAACTGACCTGCACGCGGCCGGAAAGGCCGGTGCGGGTTATCCTTACATAATTAAAGAACGTTTGTTCGTTATTTTCTCTTCTATTATAATAGAGTTCATGTCAGAAAGGAGTGGCAGCCGATGACATTCAGACTGATCACCGGGCGGGCCGGTTCCGGAAAGACTACCATGATCCGGAAAGAGATTGCCGGCAAGCTGAATGAAAATCCCCTTGGTTCGCCGGTTTTTGTTATCGTACCGGACCAGATGTCGTTTTCCATGGAGAAAAGCCTATCGACAGAATTTGGCCTCAAAGGAACGATTCGCGCCCAAGTGGCGACATTCAAACGCCTGGCCTGGCGCATTCTTCAGGAGACGGGGGGAATCACCCGGACGGAAGTGAACGGCTACGGTTACCGGATGCTGATCCGGAGCTTGCTTGCGGAAAATCGGGACGAGTTCAAACTGTTCCGGCAGGCGGCAGATAAGAGGGGGTTCACCGAACAATTGGAGGAGCTGCTGAAGGAATTCAGCCGCTATTGCCTCGATTGTACGACGATGACCGATATGCACGGCGAGCTGGACAAAGCGGGTGCTCCGCGGGCGCTGCTGGATAAGGCTGATGACCTGGAATTGCTCATGAACAAGATTGAAGAGCGTCTCGGCACGGCTTACGTGGACAGCGAAGGCTATCTGGCGCTTTTGGCCTCCCAGATCCGGCACTCAGAACTGGTCCGGGATGCTGAAGTGTATGTGGATGGCTTCGTGACGTTCACGACAAGAGAGCTGGAAATCGTCGAAGAGCTCATGAAGCACGCCAAACGTGTGACGGTCGTCCTTCCAATGGAAGATCCATATGGAAAGTCAACCGGATCGCAGCTGTTTTTTAATGCGCAAGGCAGTGCCGCAAGGCTGGCGGATGCCGCCAAGCGGAACGGAGTGGAGACGGAAGAAGCCATTCACCTTGGCATGCCCCGCAGGTTCAAAAGCAGGGCACTCGCCCACCTGGAATCGGTATTTGACCAATATCCCGCGCCGGCCGCGTCCGCCGAAGGGGATGTGGAACTACTCCGCGCAACGGATGCCAGGGCGGAAGTGCATGCCGTGGCAAGGAGGATCCGGAACCTCATGTTGTCCGGAATGCGCTACCGGGACATGGCGATTTTGTATCGCCAGCCTGAAGTGTATGACGAGCTGATCGAGACGGTATTCCCGCTTTATGATATTCCCGTCTTC
Source organism: Bhargavaea beijingensis (assembly GCF_900101985.1). GTDB lineage: Bacteria > Bacillota > Bacilli > Bacillales_A > Planococcaceae > Bhargavaea > Bhargavaea beijingensis. Next base: position 108,387 of record NZ_FNAR01000006.1, on the reverse strand, counting down.
ATCAGCCGGAAAAAACCGATGTTGCATCACCCGCTGATCGAGTTCAGCCGTTCGGTGCTGGAGGCAGTGGCGGAAGGGTGGGAGTACGAGGACATTTTCCGCGCTGTCAAGACCGATTTGTTCTTTCCGCATGGCGTGGATCTTTCGGAGTGGCGGGATCGGGCGGACAGGCTCGAGAATTACGTGCTGGCAAACGGCATCCGCGGCGAGCGCTGGTTCGATGAAAAACGCTGGCAGGTCAAGCGTTACCGCGGCCTTGAGTTTCACAGCAACGTGCAGACGGACGAAGAACTGGCGATGCAGGAGGATATCCATCTGATCCGGGATGCCGTCCGCGAGCCGCTCGCAAACCTTGAGGCGCGTCTGCGGAGGGGAAAGACCGGGCGTGATATTGCGGCAACCCTTTTCACATTCATGGAGGAACTGCATGTATTCGATAAGATTGTCGACATGAGGCGGCGCGAGGAAGAAGCGGGCCGGCTGTTCGAGGCAGCGGAACATGACCAGGCATGGAATTCCTGGATTGAAGTGCTGGATCAGTTTGTCCTGATGTTTGGCGACAAGGAGGGTCCGCTCGCGGAGTTCATCCGGATTCTCGATGAGGGGTTTGATACGCTCGAATTTGCCCGTATCCCGCCGTCGATCGATCAGGTGACAGTGACCACTGTCGACATCTCAAGGCTGATGGATATGGAAGCTGTCTTCATCATCGGCGTCAATGACGGTGTGTTTCCGAAGCGGATCGACCAGGAAGGGCTTTTGTCTGACCGAGAGCGGGAATGGTTCATGGAAATCGGATTTGAACTGGCACCCACGACGAAGATGCGTCTCATGGATGAGATGTACATGGCGTATCGTGCATTCACGACCGCTTCCTCGAAATTGTTTATTTCCTATCCCGCGTCGGATGCGGAAGGGAAGGCGCTGATCCCATCCCTGTACCTGAAACGCATCGGCCAGATCCTGCCTGACGTGGCCGAATCTGATGTGCTCAATGATCCGGCGGAACTTCCGGGGGAAGAAAGCTGGCAGGAGTACATTAGTCATCCGAGGGCAACCCTCAGGCACGCATCTGCGCAACTGCGGCTTGCGGAAAACGATGGTGAATTGTCCGGTCCGTGGCGGACGGCGATCGGCTATTACCGGAATGACCCGTACTGGTCGATGATTTTCGGAAAGGTGCTCCGCCCGACTCGGAAACGGGAGACGGAGCGGCTTGAGCCGTCTGTCACGGCCGCTCTTTACGGTGAGCAAATCGGCTCAAGTGTCTCGCGCGTCGAGTCGTATTTCAGCTGTCCGTTCCAGCATTATGCAAGCTTCGGGCTGAAACTGCGCGAACGCGGTGAGTTCAAGCTGGATCCGCCGGCACTCGGCGACCTGTTCCACGCAGCGCTAAAGTGGATCTCCGATGAGACCGGACGGCGGAAATTGTCTTGGGGCGCGCTCAGCCGGACCGAATGCCTGACACTCGCCAGGGATGCAGTAGAGTCGATCAGCCCATACTTTTTCAATCAGATCCTGCTGAGTTCCAGCCGATATGCCTATATCAAGCGGAAGATCACGGGAATCATCCAGCGGACGCTCCTCGGGCTCTCGAAACAGGCCAGGCATTCCGGTTTCAATCCTGTGGCCATCGAAGCGGCGTTCGGTCCGGGCGAGAAATTCCCGCCTCTCCGTGTTCCCCTGAAGAGAGGAAGGATGATGCAGCTCAGGGGCCGGATCGACCGGGTGGATGCTGCGGAAGTCGACGGGAAGCCATTTATCCGTGTCGTCGACTACAAATCATCGGCCAGGGCGCTGGATCTGGCGGAAGTGTATTATGGGCTGTCGCTGCAGATGCTGACTTACCTGGACGTCGCGCTCCTCAATTCCAATGAGTGGTTCGGCAGAGAAGCACTTCCTGCGGGTGTCCTGTACATCCATGTGCACAATCCGATGCTTCGTGCAGAATCGGGTGTGCTGGACGATGCGGAGGTCGAGGCTGAGGCGATGAAGTCCTATCGGATGAGGGGGTATGTCCTGGACAACCCCGATGTTGTGCTTGAGATGGATAAAAGCCTTGATGGCTCGTCCGAAACCTTGCCGGTGAGGATGAACAAAAACGGGACATTTTCAAAGACGTCCAAAGTGCTCGGCCCGGAAAGCCTCTCGCTTATGAGAGAATACGTTCGCCGCAAGCACAGGCAGGCCGGTGATTCCATGATTGACGGTGACACCCGCGTTCTGCCATATCGGATGAAAGACAGGATGCCGTGCCAGACGTGCGCATACCGGTCTGTCTGCCAGTTCGACCCTTCAGATCCTGCTCAACGTTACCAAGCGTTGCGCCAGCTGACTCCCGAAGAGTCGATCAAATTGATGGAAAAGGAGGTTAGGGAAGATGAAGATACCGGCGAAACCCGCTGATGAGACATGGACGGATGCCCAGTGGCGGGCCATCCATGCCTCGGGCAGCGACCTGCTTGTCTCGGCAGCGGCCGGTTCGGGAAAGACGGCTGTCCTCATTAACCGCCTGATCGGCAAGGTGACAGACCCGGATGACCCGATCGATGTCGATGAACTGCTCGTCGTGACATTCACGAATGCGGCTGCGGCGGAAATGCGCCATCGGATGGCGACGGCGCTTGAGGAGGCGATCGAGAAGAACCCGTCTTCCTCCCGCCTCAGACGCCAGCTCAGCCTCCTGAATAAAGCACAGATTTCGACCCTTCACTCGTTTTGTATGAATATCGTCCGTCAGTATGCCTATGTGCTGGACATTGACCCCGGATTCCGCATTGCGGACACCTCGGAGGCGGCCCTGCTCAGGGATGATGTGGTCAGCCGGGTTCTTGAAGAGGCGTACGGTTCCGAAAATCCGGAGCCGGTGTATCGCCTCGCGGACAGCTTTACATCCGACCGGGACGACCAGGCGATTGAAGTGCTGATCGACAAGCTATACGACTATTCCCGCGTGCATCCGAAGCCAGAGGAATGGCTGCGGGGCATCCCGCGTCAGTATCACCTCCCGCAGGACGCGGACATCGACAGCCTGCCGTTTATCGTCCCGCTCAAAGAAGCGATCCGCCATCAGCTGGAAGAGGCGGCTTCGATGGCTGCGGAAGTGGGCCGCATCGCCCGGCTGCCGGACGGCCCGGCGCCCCTTGCGACGACCGCGGAAGAAGACGGCGCGCTGATCGGGTCGCTTCTCGGAATCATGGAAAGCGGCTCGTGGAAAGATGCCTACCATGCCTTTGCCGCCGTCAAGTGGGCCAAGGCCGGCACGATCCGGAAAGACAGCTGTGATGAAGAGCTGGCGGAGCGGGCAAAGAAAAAGCGGAATGACATCAAGAAACTCGTCAACGGGCTGAAGGAAGCCTTTTTTGTCCGCACGCCGGCGCGCCTTATGGAAGAGATGCGGCTCATGGCGCCGATGATGGACACGCTCGTCGAACTCACAATCCGGTTCGGTGAACGTTACGCCGACGTAAAACGAAACCGTGGCATCGTCGATTTTTCCGATCTTGAGCACTTGGCGCTCGCCATTTTGTCGGAAGAGCGGGATGGCGAGCTGGTACCGTCGGAGATCGCCCAAGATTTCCGGGACCGTTTCCGGGAAGTGCTGGTCGACGAATACCAAGATACAAACCGCCTGCAGGAGACTATTGTCTCGCTTGTCAAAAGCGGTGAATATGAGGATGGCAACCTGTTCATGGTCGGCGACGTCAAGCAGTCCATTTACCGATTCCGCCTGGCCGAACCGATGCTGTTCCTCGACAAGTATCTGAAGTTTAACGGGGATGCGGACGGCGCGGGCATGAAAATCGACCTGAATGCCAACTTCCGCAGCCGAAGGGAAGTGCTTGATGCGACGAACTATGTGTTTCGTCAGGTGATGGGCGCCCGTGTCGGTGAAATCGACTATGATGAAGCAGCAGCACTCAAGCCCGGTGCCCCTTATAAAGGAGCGGGGCATCCGGCTACGCTGATGATCATCCATGAAGACCAGGAAGATGACGGGGAAGAGACAAAAGGATCGGACGAGGAACTCAAGCAACCACAACTGGAAGCGAGGGCCATCATCCGGGAAATCCGGCGGCTCATGGAGACGGGCGCCCAGGTGACCGATCCGTGGACCGGCAGCACACGCCCGCTCCGTTACCGGGATATCGTCATTCTCATGCGTTCAATGACCTGGTCCGGTGAGATTGCGGAAGAGCTGAAGCTTGCGGGCATTCCGGTCTACGCGGAAACGTCCGGCGGCTATTTTGACGCCATTGAAGTGATGATCATGCTGAACACGCTCCGGGTCATCGACAATCCGTATCAGGACATCCCGTTCGCTTCCGTGCTCCGGGCGCCGTTTATCGGTCTAGGGGAAAACGAACTGGCGAAAATCCGCCTGGCGGCCCCTGATGAGCCATACTACGAGGCGCTTAAGCAATACGTACGGAACGGGGTCTCCGCGGGCATACCGGCTGGGACGGAAGAAAAGATCCGCCGTTTCTATGTCCATTTTGAAGAGTGGCGGGACCTGGCGCGCCGGGGGTCCCTTGCAGACCTGATCTGGCAGGTGTACCTGGATACCCACTATTACGAGATGGCCGGCGCCATGCCGAACGGCAAACAGCGCCAGGCCAACCTGCGCGCCCTCCATGACCGGGCGATCCAGTACGAAAGGACGTCCTTCAGGGGGCTGTTCCGATTCCTCCGCTTTATCGACAGAATGAGGCGGCGGGGTGATGATTTGGGGACGGCAAAAGCGGTCGGCGAGCAGGACGACGTCGTCCGGATCATGACGATCCACGCGTCAAAGGGACTGGAGTTTCCTCATGTATTTGTCGCGGGAGTCGGTCGGCAGTTCAATAAGATGGACTTTAACGAACCGTATTTGTTCGACCAGCACTTCGGTCTCGCGGTCAAGGCGGTGGATCCGGACAACCGCATCCAGTACACGTCACTTCCGTTTCTTGCAATCCGTGAAAAAAAGGAGCTCGAAATGCGGGCAGAGGAAATGCGGGTCCTCTATGTCGCCATGACCCGTGCCAAGGAGGCCCTTCATCTGATCGGCTCTGTGAAGGACCTCGACGCGGCAATTATGAAGTGGCAGGAAGGCCAGCTTGCTGCGGGCGGGCGGCTCCCTGAGTATATCCGCTCGCGTGCGGCAAGCTATCTGGACTGGATCGGGCCGGCAGTGGCACGCCACCGGGCTTTTGCCCAGCATGGCGTGATTCCGGGCGGCCGGCTCCTTGATGACGGATCTGTCTGGAAGATCCAATTTCTCAGTCCTTCAGATCTGTCGGCAGAGAGCATGTCAGCTGAGGAAATCGCCGCGTGTGCGGAGCGGGAGGAGAAGATGCCCGGAATCGAGGCGGAGGAAGAGGTGCTCCGGCGCTTCGAAGCTTCTTATCCGCACAGTGCTTCTGTCGGAAAGCGCTCGAAACAGTCGGTCAGCGAAGTAAAACGGATGTGGTTGCTGGAAAATGCGGAAGAGCCGGATCCGTTCATGACCCGCTCCGATGAGATTCGTCCGATGTATATGCACGACCGTCCTGAATTCATGCAGGAGCGGACGTTGACGGCTGCGGAGATCGGGACCGCGATGCACACGATTATGCAGCATATCGACCTGACCCGTCCGCAGACTGTGCGGGATGTGCAGAACCTGATCACCGGGCTCGTACGCCGGGAACTCATCACTGACGAAGAGGCAAGGGAAGTGGATGCGGCGGCGATCGCACGCTTTTTCGGGACGCCGATCTACGAACGCATCCGAAAATCACCGGATGTCCGCCGGGAATTGCCGTTCACATACGGGCTTGATGCAGGAGACGGCGACCGGCAAATCCTGCAGGGGATCGCCGACTGCCTGTTCCGTGAAAAAGACGGCTGGGTCCTGCTCGACTATAAAACCGACCGGACCGGCATGTTCCGCTCCGAGGAGTCGCTCGAGGCCGCGATGGCCGAACGTTACGGCGTGCAACTCTCGCTTTACGCGCGGGCAATCGGCGACATCCTAGGCATCAACATCAAAGAAAAACTTCTGTACCTGTTTGACGGAGAACGGGTACTGACCATCCGGGGGGATCATTTTGCCGACACTGAAACTGAAACCGACCGCATCTTCTGAACGGATTGCCGCACTTGATTATTTGAGGGGCTTCGCCCTGCTCGGCATCTTCGTCGCGAACATGCTGTTTTTCCACACACCATATGTATATATCGATCCGTTCACCTGGTTCCGTTCACTCAGTGATGAGGTCTCCCACATGTGGGTGGACATCCTGTTCCAGAGCAGCTTTTATCCGCTGTTTGCCATGCTGTTTGGCTACGGAATGAACATGCAGTACGAAAAGGCCGTCCGGCTCGGAAAGCCGTTTGTTCCTACGGCAGCAAGAAGGATGGGCATTCTCCTGCTGTTCGGCATCATCCATGCCTTCCTCATCTGGCCTGGTGATATTCTGATCACTTACGCCCTGATGGGGTTGATCTTCATGTGGATGCTCCGGCTGCCGGCAGCGGTACTCGCGGCGATTGGCGCAATTGTCTACATAGTTCCGATGGGGTTATTGACGCTTCTCACTTTCTTCGCGGAGAAGTTGGACCCCGATGGGATGATGGGGGCATATGTCGATATCACGAACATCAACCGATCCATCGAGGCCTATGCCGGCGGATCGTTCGGAGAAGTGACTGCACAGCGTGCAGCAGACTGGATGTTTATGAATACGGCATCGATTCCGATGGCGATTTTCATGATTCTGCCCCTATTCATGATCGGGGCGGCTGCAGGAAAGATTCGATTGATCGAGAAGGCTTCTGACAACTGGAAAAAGTGGATCCTCCCTGCTGTTTTGTTCACGGCAGCCGGGCTTGCTCTGAAGGCGCTGCCGTATTTCACCGATCTGCCCTACACGTCGCAGATGGTGCAGGATTCGATCGGAGGCCCGCTCCTGACTGCCGGCTACGTTGCACTCGTCCTTTTGCTCCTGCAGTCGGGGCTCGTCCGGAAAGTGTTCCATCCGGTCGCATCCGCAGGACGGATGTCACTGACTGTGTACCTCACGCAGTCAATCATCGCTACCCTGATCTTCTATTCGTATGGACTCGGATATTACGGAAAAGTGCCGGTATCACTCGGAACCTGGCTGGCCGTGGCCATCTTTGCAGTCCAGTGCATCATCGCCGACCTTTATTTCCAGAAATTCAGGCAGGGACCTATCGAGCGGATCTGGCGCAGGCTGACTTATGGGAAATGACGAAATATAAAGGATTCCGCGGATATGTGTCGTAACTAATGAAGTACAACCAACCCAGAATGGAAAGGATGGCGTCAAGATGAAATTGTTATCGTTCCGCTTTGAAGGGAAACAGCGCTTCGGCCCCAAAGTGAAAAAAGAGGAGGCTGTTTGGGATTTGACGGCGATCCATCAAGCACTGGGTGAAGGGGAATCGTTCCCGGCACATATCATCGACGGCATCGCAGAAGGCCATGAGTTCGTGGAAGGAATCCGACGGCTGGTCGAGCGGGCGGAAGCCTCAGACAATCCGGAATCCTATAAGCGCGGATTCGGACAAATCGAATGGACAGCGCCGATTCCGCGAACACCGAAAAACGTCATCTGCATCGGGAAAAACTATGCCGATCACGTAACCGAGATGGGCGGCGACCGCCCGCCGGAAAAACTGGTCGTCTTTACAAAGGCACCGACCGCCATTGCGGCAGATGAAGAGGAATTGCCGGTCCATGAAACCATCACGGAAAGCCTGGACTACGAAGGGGAACTGGCAATCGTCATCGGAAAGGGCGGGCGGAATATCCGGAAGGCACTTGCCTACGATCACATTTTTGGATATACGATCGCCAATGACATCACCGCGCGCGATGTCCAGGCTGCACACATGCAATTCTTCCTGGGTAAAAGCCTCGACAAATCATGTCCATTGGGCCCCTACCTGGTAACGAAAGATGAGATACCGGATCCCCAGAACCTGTCGCTTGTGACAAAGGTCAATGGGGAAGTCCGCCAGAACGGCAACACGAAAGAGATGATTTTCCCGATTGACGAACTGATTGCACAGGTCTCCCTCTACGTCACACTTGAACCTGGTGACATCATCCTGACCGGGACGCCATCAGGGGTCGGAAAAGGGATGAATCCGCCGTCCTATCTCAAGGCGGGCGATACGGTGAAGGTCTCCATCGAGGGGATCGGCACCCTTTCGAACACATTTTCCTGACCATCCTACGTGATTGCCGGTGGCAGCTTGTGGTAGGATAAAGAGGGCAATCATAGAAAATGAGGTGGAATAGTTGGGCGTCTTTACGGATACGACACATCTGCACATCTTCACTTGGGTCGTTGCGGTCATTCTTTTCCTGGCTGCAGCGGTCATGGCGAAAGGGAGCAAGGGACGCAAAATCGTCCATATGATTCTCCGTCTCTTCTACATCCTCGTCATTATAAGCGGGGCCTTCCTGTTCTTTACTTGGTCCAGCGCTGACGCGGCCATGTACGGGGTCAAGTTCCTGCTTGGCGTTTTGACAGTCGGATTCATGGAGATGGTGCTTGTCCGCCAGAACAAAGACAAGCCGACCACCGTCTTCTGGGTGCTGTTCTTCATCAGCTTCCTGGCGACGATGTTCATCGGTTTGAGCCTGCCAATCGGCATGGACTTCTTCTGATCGGACAAAAAGCCGGAAACGGGTCTTCGGACCGGTTTCCGGCTTTTTTTACTGCTTCACTCCAGTTGAAAAGTTGATAAATGTCAGCCTACCCTCTTCCATAACCGCCAACTTCACAGTTTTGCCCCATTTCACCGGGTTTTCATCTTCCGGTTTTCCAAACGGGTCGCCGGGCCAGGGATGGAGTGATAAAATAACGGTTGATGGAGCGAGGAGTGACTAGTTAATGATCAAGAAAACAGTTGCCGCAATCGGTGCGGCTTTACTGATCGGGTCCGCCGCTTTTCCGGCGGCCTCTGCGGAGGAGCGGACGGTCCTGGACGAAAGCATTTATGATACCCTCGTCGACCGGTTCTACAATGGGGCGACGGAAAATGACCAAGGGGCAAACGCGACCGACAACTACGGGTTTAACGGCGGTGACTTTGCCGGTCTCCAGGAAAAGTTGACGTATATTCAAGACATGGGATTCACGGCCGTTTCGATCGGCCCTATTTTTGAGACGGCTACTTATGACGGAAGTGCCGTTCTCAGCTACGGAACCATTGAGGACCGCTTTGGTACGGACAGGGAACTGAAAGACATGTTGTCGGCTTATCACGAAGCCGATATGAAAGTCTTTGCGGACTTTCCGCTGGGCGGTGTCAGTCCCGATCATGAGTGGGCTGCGGGCCAAAACGGGTGGGCCGTGCCATCTGAAAACGGAGAAACAATCGACTGGGACCTCGGCAATCAAGACGTCCAGGATGCACTGATCGACGCGGCTGTTTCGTTTGCAGAAAAGACAGGCGTCGACGGCATCCGGCTGACAAATTTCGGCGATGCTGACACTGCGTTTCTTGACAGGATGATCGCTGAGCTAAAAGAAACATCCCCTGAGCTGATGGTATTTTCGTCTGCACCGTCAGAAGCCGATTTCGATATGAGTGATAATCCGGATATCATGGAAGCACTCCGATCGGCATTCGTCGAAATGGATCCGGATTCTTCGGGAATCAATCAACTCGAATTGACGGAGCCTCCGTCCATGCTGGCTTTCGACGACCTGAACACCGACCGGTTCACGACCGGGATGGTGGAACGGAACATGTTCCCGCCGACCCGTTGGAAGGTTGCGGCGACCGCACTCTTTACGCTGCCAGGCGTGCCTGTGATGACATATGGCACCGAAATTGCAGTAACGGGCAAGGAAGCCCCAGGTACGCACCCCCTGCACAATTTCAAGACTGATGAGGAACTGAAGGAACACATTGCCGATGTGAACAGCATCCGGAACCAGTCGGATGCGCTGCGCACAGGCGATTTCAAGCTTCTCCACAACGAGGGCGGACTGATTGCTTACAAGCGCTGGAATAAAGATGAAACATGGGTCATCATAGTCAACAACACAAGTGAAACGCAGCGTGTCGACCTGACCGAAGAGGAAATCGGGGAAGGGAAAAAGTTGCGGGCCCTGTTCGACAGTAACTTGGTCAGCCAGGCAGACAGCGGCGAGTATCGCCTCGTACTCGACAGGGAGACGGCAGACTTGTTCATCGTTGAAGAAGACACCGGTCTCAACATTCCTTATATCATTGCCGCAATCCTTGTCTACACCACGTTCGTCGGATTCATTTACATGGTCTGGAGAAAAGGGAAACAGCGGGCCCAAGACGAAAAAGCAGTCAAGCCTAAAGCCTAATCACATCAAACAAGACCGCCATCCGATTTGGAAGGCGGTCTTGTTTTCAATATTTACCTGAGGATCGCATTGCCCGATACCCGACCATATTAATGGGGTCTTTAGGCGAGCCGTAGGGAGGGGCATATGCTGTTTCGATGGCGGACAAGTCATCGACAGTCAGGCCGCCTCGAATTGCGGTTGCAATCACATCAATCCGCTTATCCGCCCCTTTTTCGCCGACAGCCTGCGCGCCATAGATGGCGCGAGTGTCCGGGGCGTAATGGACTTTCAGGACCAGTTTGCCGCTGTCCGGGTAGTAACCGGCGTTCGACCGGCTTTTGTGGACAACAGTCTCGTACTGGATGCCCTCTTTTTTGAGCACCTTCTCCGTCATGCCGGTCATGCCCGCAGTGAGATCAAACAGTTTTGTGATTGATGTTCCGAGCAACCCGTCCATTTCCGTGTCGCCGCCCGCCAGATGGTTGGCAACGATAAAAGCGGCTCGGTGTGCAGGCCAGGAAAGAGGTACGCGTTTCGGCTTGCCGGTAAACCAATCCCGGCCTTCCGCCGCATCCCCGATTGCGTAGATATCCGGGTCATTCGTCCTCATGAATGGATCAGTGGCAATCCCTCCGGTCGGCCCGATCTCCAGCCCGGCTTCCTCTGCAAGAAAGGTATTGGGTTCAAGGCCGACGGCGGTCGCAATAAAGTCCGCTTCCATTTCAGTGCCGTCATCGAGCATGACAGTCCTGCCCTCGATCATTTTGAGTTCGCGCCCGAGGTGGAGGGTGACGCCGTTTCGCTTCATTTCTTCCGCGAGCAGTTCGGACATGTCCTCATCCCCTATCGGCATGACATGGTCATTGTGCTCGATCAGGGCAGTCTCGATGCCACGGTGACGGAAGTTCTCTGCAAGTTCCACGCCGATGAACCCGCCGCCGACGACCACACAGGAAGCCGGCTGCTGTTCGTCGAGAAAGTCCCGGAACTGCTCCAGATCCCCGAAGTGGCGGAGTGTAAACAGCGGGATGCCGGGTTTCCCCGGCACGGACGGCTTGCGGGCCCGTCCGCCGGGAGAAAGGATCAGCTTATCGTATGACAGAGTTTCCGTTTTGCCTGTCTCCATATTGCAGATGTGGACTTTTTTGGCGGCTCGGTCAATCTTTGTGGCTTCGTGAAAGAGACGCACATCAATGGACTTCTTTTCCTCAAAACCTTCCGGAGTGGAGTGGACAAGATCATCCGGGCTTTCAATCACCCCACCGAGCACATAAGGCATACCGCATGTGGCAAATCCGAGTTCCGAATCTTTTCCGATCAGCGTAATGTGGGCATCCGGCAAAAAGCGGCGGATCTGAGAAGAAACGGTCGCCCCTCCGGCGACCGCTCCGATGACGATTATTTTCATGAAATCATCCTTCCTGGATATTATTCCGGATCGGGACCGAAGAAGAATAGAGCGATCGTACCCGGTCCGGCATGGGCGCCGATTGCGGAGCCGATCTGATAGATGCCGACCGACTCGGGCCTGATGGTCTCTTCAATCATTCTTTTCAAGATCAGCGCAGCTTCTTCGTCATCACCGTGGCTGATGGCCACATGCTGGCCGGCAAAGCTGCCGCCGCGTTCTTCCATAAGACTGATCATGCGCTGAAATACTTTTTTGCGTCCCCGGTATTTTTCGATTGGCACGAGTTTGCCGTCTTCGACATGAAGAAGCGGTTTGATGTTCAGCAAACCGCCGATAAACGCGCTTGCCTTGGACAACCGGCCGCCTTTGGCCAGATAATCAAGGTCTTCCACGGTGAACAGGTGGACGACACGGTCCGCTAAAATTCTGATGGCCTCGGCAATTTCATCCCGGCTCCTGCCTGCATCACGCATCCGGACAGCTTCCCGGACGAGCAGCCCCTGGCCGAGCGAGGCACCTTTCGTATCGATGATGACCAGATCCAGTCCCGGATGGTCTTCCAGCACCTGGTCGCGGATGACGCCGCTTGTACTGTATGTACCGGAAAGTTCGGAGGAAAATGCGATGTACAGGCCTTCTTCACCGGACTTGGCCAATTCCTCCCAACTTTTCGTGAATAGTTCCGGTGATACTTGGGATGTCTTGGGGCGCTCTCCATTGCGTATCCTCCGGAAGATGGTGGAGGAATCAATTTCCGCAATGTCATCATAGGTGTCTCCGCCGATCTCCACGCGGAGCGGAAGGAGGGTCACATCATGCCCTTCAAAGAATGACATCGGCAGGTCGGAACCGCTGTCTGTGAACAGTTTCATCATTCTTCCTCCTTAAATCTTGCTTTCCAGTTTCAGATTCAGGCGCTCCTCGAGGACAGTCGCGATGCCGTCCTCGTTGTTCGTCCCGGTCACTTCATCCGCAATGGACTTTAGCCCGCTGATGGCATTGCCCATTGCAACGCCTGTGCCCGCATACTCAATCATTTCATAGTCATTGTCTTCATCCCCGAAAGCGATGATCCGCTCCTGCGGGATATTCAGCCATTGCGAGACTTTTGAAATGCCCACTGCTTTGTTTAGGCCATGCCGGATCACTTCAATGACATGCCATGGCGCCCCCCATCGGCGATGGTCGATGACTTCCGCATGGACCTCCGCCAGGTGCCGGCGAATGTTTTCCTGATCCTCCAGTTCCGGGTGAATCAGAAGGCTTGTCGGATTATCGTTCAGATAAGAGCGGAGATCGCCAATGGTCACCGCCGGATCTCCCATGGTGAATATATTCAAAAGTTTTTCATCATGGCGGTGAATATAAACGTCATCCATCACTTCCGCAACGACGTTATGGACATTGAAATCCTGAAGAGCTTCGACAACATCGCTGACGACCGGCAGGCTGATCGGTTCATGGAATGTTTTCCAGCTCCGGTCTTTCGGGTGATGGACGAAAGCCCCGTTGAAATTGACGATGGGAACGTCCAGGTTCAGTTGCCGGTAGTAAGGCTCGCTTGCGCGATAAGGGCGTCCGGTCGCAATCATGACCTGGTGGCCTGCCTCTCTGGCGGTCTTCAGGGCATGCTCCGTCTTTTCGGTAATCACTTTTTCATCTGACAGCAGTGTGCCGTCCAGGTCCAGTACAATCAAGTGCTGTTTCATTCGTCGATCTCCCCCTTATGACTGAGTTTAGACCTCTCGGGGAGGTCAAGTCAAAAATAGCCCATGATATGGGCTGATGCCATTCCGGTTTTGTTTTCCCGATTTGTCTGATACGATGAAAAGAAAAAATAGGAAGTGCTGTACATGAATATCAAAGAAGAGCGATGGGCGGGCATTCCGCTCCTGCATATATACTCCGAAACCGGCGGGGAATCCTCCCCGGTCGCCATTTTCCTGCACGGTTTCACAAGCGCCAAGGAACACAATTTGCATTATGCATACAATATGGCCAAACAGGGTCTCCGTGTCATCCTGCCGGAAGCTCATCTTCACGGAGAAAGGGAGGAAGGGCTCGATGAGGTTCAGATGAGCCTCCGCTTCTGGGAGATCGTCCTGACAACCATCGAGGAAGTCGGAACACTCAAGGAAGAGATCGGCCGCCGATTCCCGGATGCCGGAAAAATCGGGCTTGCGGGGACATCCATGGGCGGCATCGAGACGCTCGGCTGCCTGAAGGCCTACAGCTGGATTGATTGTGCGGCGGTCATGATGGGAACACCGGGGTACGTCAATCTGGCCAAGGCACAGATGACGCAGTATGAGTCAAGAGGTTTTGAAATACCGCTGACAGCGGAGGAGCGCCGAAAGCTGCTTGACACGCTTGCAGCATTCGACCTGACCAAGGACCGCAGAGCGCTTGACGGAAGGCCGGTTTATTTCTGGCATGGCGAACAGGACGAAACCGTACCGTTCAAGCCGACGAAGAATTTTGTCAATGCAATCCGGGAAGATTATCAGGAACAGCCGGAACAACTCAAATTCCGCTTTGAACGCCAAGCCGGCCATGCTGTGTCCAGGACAGGCATGCTGGAGTGCTCGGACTGGCTTGCAACTCATTTGAATGATGATGCTGCGGTCTGATATGATGAAGGCAGCAAAGAACGGAAGGGGAATCATGATGGATCAGGAGATGAAAGACAGCCTTATGGGCGCGCTAGAAAACGTGATCGACCCCGAGCTTGGAATCGATGTCGTGAACCTCGGCCTTGTCTATGACGTGGATATGGACGAAGCCGGCAAGGTGGATGTGACGATGACACTGACGTCAATGGGCTGCCCGATGGGCCCGATGATCGTCGACAACATCAAGCGGGAATTGGCCGAGTTGCCTGAGGTCAAGGAAACACAAGTCAACATCGTCTGGAGCCCGCCATGGTCGAAAGACATGATGTCGCGCTATGCAAAAATCGCACTTGGCGTGCGTTAATAAACAGCAGCCCGCCGCACCGGCCCTTTATTGCCGGTGCGGCTTTTTCTGTTTCCGAGCGGCCGTTTGACTTTACCTTTCAAAGGGAAAACATTATAATGAAAATAGTCAAATTAGGTCAAAGTCAAACTAGGTCAATTCGAATTGTGGGGTGAAGAGAAAATGCAAATGAACATGCAAGAGGAAGATCAGCGCAGTCCGCTTGAAAAATACGGACGAAACCTGGTTGATGAAGTAAAGGCCGGGAAAATGGATCCGATCATCGGAAGGGACCAGGAGATCCGGGATGTGATCAGGATTCTCTCCAGGAAGACAAAAAACAACCCGGTACTGATCGGAGAACCCGGTGTCGGGAAAACGGCGATCGTCGAAGGACTTGCCCAGCGCATCGTGAAAAAGGATGTCCCGGAAGGACTCAAGGGCCGCCAGTTATATGAGCTGGATATGAGTTCCCTGATTGCTGGAGCAAAATATCGCGGTGAATTCGAGGAGCGGATGAAAGCGGTCCTGAAGCAGGTCAAGGAAAGCGACGGGGAAATCATCCTGTTTATCGACGAGCTTCATACGATTGTCGGCGCAGGCCGGACGGAAGGCTCGATGGATGCCGGCAACATGCTGAAACCGATGCTGGCACGCGGTGAACTCCACCTGATCGGCGCGACGACGCTGGATGAGTACCGGCTCTACATCGAGAAGGATGCAGCGCTCGAACGCCGGTTTCAGCAGGTGCTTGTCCAAGAACCGGACGTGGAAGATACGATTTCGATTCTCCGCGGCCTGAAGGAACGCTTTGAGCTTCATCACGGTGTGAGGATCCATGACCGCGCACTCGTGGCTGCCGCTTCGCTGTCAGACCGTTATATTACGGAACGTTTCCTGCCGGACAAGGCGATCGACCTTGTCGATGAGGCGAGTGCCATGATCCGGACCGAAATCGACTCGATGCCGCAAGAGCTTGACGAAGTGACCCGGCGCATCATGCAGCTCGAGATAGAAGAGCAGGCGCTGATGATGGAGAAAGATGACCGGAGCAAGGCACGTCTGGAAGATATCCGGGCAGAGCTGAACGAGCTCAGGACTTCGACCGAAGACATGCGGGACCAATGGGAGAGGGAAAAAGAGGTCATTCGCGCGGTCCAGGCAAAGCGGGAGGAGATCGACCGATACCGCCGCGAACTCGAAGACGCAGAAAACCGTTATGACTTGAACCGGGCGGCGGAACTGCGCCATGGCCGCATTCCTCAAGCGGAGAAGGAGCTGCAGGAGATGGAGGCTCCGCTCACCGCTTCCGAGAACCGCCTTCTCCGCGAGGAAGTGACAGAGGAGGAAATCGCCGATATCGTGGCCCGCTGGACGGGCATCCCGGTCTCGAAACTAGTGGAAGGGGAGCGGGAAAAACTGCTCAGGCTTCATGAAACGCTCGAAAAGCGTGTGATCGGGCAGGAGGATGCGGTCCGGCTTGTCACAGAGGCCATTTGGCGAGCCAGGGCCGGCATCAAGGACCCGCACCGCCCGATCGGCTCTTTCCTGTTCCTGGGTCCGACCGGTGTCGGCAAAACAGAGCTGGCCAAGACGATTGCGGCAACGCTGTTCGATTCAGAAGATCACTTTATCCGGATCGATATGTCGGAGTATATGGAAAAGCACTCCGTTTCGCGTCTCGTCGGGGCCCCTCCGGGATACGTCGGATTCGAAGAAGGCGGCCAGCTGACTGAAGCTGTCAGGAGAAATCCATATGCAGTCGTGCTGTTGGACGAAATTGAGAAAGCCCATCCCGATGTTTCGAACATTCTGCTCCAGGCGCTTGATGATGGAAGGATCACGGACAGCCAGGGAAGGAACGTCGACTTCTCCAACACGATCATCATCATGACTTCGAATATCGGCTCCTCACTGCTTCTCCGGATGGAAGGGATTGAGGACCATGCGATTGAAGACGTCGTCATGGCGGAGCTGAAAAAACACTTTAAACCGGAACTGATCAACCGGATGGATGATATCGTCATCTTCAATTCCTTGAAAAGTGATGATTTCCTGAAAATCGCCCGGAAGATGATGAACGACCTTGCAGAACGGGTCGCCACACAGGGAATCCGACTCGAATTCGGCGACGGGATTGCCGAATGGATTGTGGAAGAAGGAACAGATGCCGAGTTCGGGGCGCGTCCCCTCAAGCGTTTTATCCAGCGCCATGTCGAGACGGCAGTTGCTCATGGTCTGATCCGGGGCGGCTTCCGGGAAGGTGACACGATCCGCGCAGTGCTTGAAGACGGAAAGGTCCGCATCGAACAGGCATGAAGCGTCCGTCACAATGAAAAAACCGTTCCCCATCACGGGAACGGTTTTTCTGTTTCACTCGTAGTCCGGCAGCGGCTCTTCCGGCAGGATGGCTGACATGATGAAGAGGAAGAGCGCAGCTACGACGGAAACGATGGCTCCGAGGCCAAAATCAAATGGAACGGCATTGACGGAGCTGACCACATAATTCAGGGTCGTAACAAGAAGAAACGACCAGATGAACGTGAAAATAAATTGCATTGGGTTTCACCTCTGAGCGGAAATATCCGAATTCATCATACCATAGCGGACCCATATTGCAAAACCTGTCATTGCCGCATATTTTGCCAAAAAGAGACGCGACGGGCAAGTTGTCAAAGAACGTTCATGTATGTTAAATTA
Organism: Bhargavaea beijingensis; assembly: GCF_900101985.1. Taxonomy (GTDB): domain Bacteria; phylum Bacillota; class Bacilli; order Bacillales_A; family Planococcaceae; genus Bhargavaea; species Bhargavaea beijingensis. Next base: position 90,993 of record NZ_FNAR01000006.1, on the reverse strand, counting down.
AGACCAGGTATTAATAGAAGATGATAAGAAAAGGGGTTGCAATATGGGTGTTGGGATGATCGGAATCGGGAAGTATGTCCCGGAGCAGGTGATCACAAATGGAGATCTGGAGAAGCGCCTGGATACATCCGACGAATGGATCCGCACCAGGACAGGCATCGAGGAGAGAAGGATCGCTCCAGACAACGAGAATACGTCGGAGCTTGCTTTCCGTGCGGCTGAAGCGGCTTTAAAAGATGCGGGGATTACAGCTGATCAGCTGGGCCTCATCATCGTGGCGACCGTCACGCCGGACCGGCCATTCCCGAGCGTGGCCACACAGATTCAGGAGCGTCTCGGTGCCAAAAATGCCGGTGCAATGGATCAGTCCGCCGCTTGTGCGGGATTTATGTACAGTGTCGTGACCGCGCAGCAGTTTATACAGAACGGTTGCTATGATTATATTCTTGTCGTCGGTGTGGAAAAACTCTCGAAAATCACCGATTGGGAAGACCGCAACACGGCCGTCCTGTTTGGCGACGGTGCAGGCGCCGCTGTCATCGGCAAGGTGGGCGAAGGCCGCGGAATCCTGGCGTTCGAACTGGGCGCAGATGGCTCCGGCGGCAAGCACCTGTACCAGGATGAATATATCAAGATGAACGGCAGGGAAGTGTTCAAGTTCGCCGTCAGACAGATGGGCGACTCCGCTGTTTCTGTCTTGAACAAGGCTGGTCTGTCGAAGGAAGATGCCGATTATCTGATTCCGCACCAGGCCAACATCCGGATTATGGAGGCGGCACGTGAGCGTCTCGGTCTGCCGCCGGAGAAAATGTCGAAACGGATTCAGAATTACGGCAACACCTCCTCCGCTTCCATCCCGATCGCCCTTTGCGACGAAGTCAGTGAAGGGAATATCAAAGACGATGATGTCATCGTCCTCGTCGGGTTCGGCGGCGGTCTCACATGGGGGGCGCTGGCTATCCGCTGGGGGCGCTGAAACAAACCATTCAGTCCTATCCGTATTAAATGACAGGACCTCACTTATACAACACCATTCACACAGAAGGAAGGGAACTCAGATGAACAAGCGACGAGTCGTAGTGACAGGAGTTGGGGCGGTCAGTCCGCTCGGCAATGACGCAAAGACAACCTGGAAGGGAATCAAGGAAGGCAAGTCGGGCATCGGGCCGATGACGCGCCTGGACAAAGAGCTGTTCCCTGCCAAGGTTGCAGCAGAAGTGAAAGATTTCGACATCGAACAGTACATCCCGAAAAAAGAAGCCCGCAAAATGGACCGCTTCACCCATTACGCGCTTGCGGCGGCATTCGAGGCTATGGAGGATGCAGGGCTTCCGCGGCGTCTTGACGATGAAGAGGCACTCCGGACCGGGGTGTGGATCGGTTCAGGGATCGGCGGCATGGAGACCCATGAACAGCAGTTCAAAACATTTCAGGAGCGGGGCTACCGCAGGGTAAGTCCGTTCTTTGTTCCGATGATGATTCCCGACATGGCTGCCGGCCAGGTTTCGATCTATACTAACGCAAAGGGGATCAACTCCTGCACAGTCACAGCGTGTGCGTCCGGGGCCAACTCAATCGGAGATGCATTCGAAGCGATTCTTCGGGGGGATGCGGACATGATGATCACCGGAGGAGCGGAGGCGCCGATTACCACGATGGCTGTAGCAGGCTTCTGTGCCAATACCGCACTTTCAACGAATCCGGATCCTGAGACGGCTTCCCGCCCGTTTGACGCGGACCGTGACGGTTTTGTCATCGGAGAGGGAGCCGGTATCCTCATTCTTGAAGAATACGAACGTGCAAAGGCGCGGGGAGCGAAAATTTACGCCGAGGTTGTCGGGTACGGCTCGACGGGTGACGCCCATCATATCACGGCTCCTGCTCCTGAAGGCGAGGGCGCAGCAAGGGCGATGGGCCAGGCCATTTCAAAAGCCGGTATCAACCCCGAAGAAATCGGCTATATCAACGCCCACGGCACGAGCACGCCTTACAATGACCAGTTTGAAACCCAGGCCGTCAAGTCGGTGTTCGGAGAGCATGCCTACAATCTGGCCATGAGCTCCACGAAATCAATGACCGGGCACCTGCTTGGTGCAGCAGGTGGAGTGGAAGCCGTGTTCACGGCACTTGCTCTTCACGAAGGAATTCTCCCGCCTACGACAAACTACAAAACTGCCGATCCGGAATGCGACCTGGATTATGTAACGGATGGAGCAAGAAAGCAGGACATCCGATACGCCATGAGCAATTCGCTCGGTTTCGGAGGACATAACGTTTCGCTCCTTTTCAAAAAAGGTGATTGAAAGTTTAGGTATGTAGCCCCAATCTCGATTCATTGAGATTGGGGCTTTTTGGCGTGAAGCGATAATCGAATCTATTAGAAAAATGGCAGCAAAAAGATAAAATATCCAAGTATAGCTAGTGAGGGAGCAAAGCTAAAACCCTTGCCGTTATTGATTTTTCTGATGATGACGACTATTTTAATTCTACAGTGGTTACAGGGAATTCAAAAAACATCTTGCGGATGTAATGTTTTTGTAATAAAATTTAGCAAGAGATGAAATAACAGAAAAATAGAAAACTTGAGGTGCACCCATGACATCCAAACCAAATACATCTGCGCAGACACCTCTTCTAGAGGTACGCAACCTCCAAACCGGATTCAAGATTGATAAACAATATTATAACGCTGTTGAAGGGGTCTCCTTTACCGTTGACCGCAAACAGATTGTCGGCATTGTCGGGGAATCGGGATGCGGGAAGAGCGTCATGTCCCTTTCCATCATGCACCTGCTTCCCAAAGGAATCGGCAAGGTCCGTGGAGGGGAGATCCTGTTCGAAGGGGCCGATATCGTCGGATACAACGAAAAAAAGATGAACAACATCCGCGGGAAAGACATCTCGATGATATTCCAGGAACCGATGACTTCACTGAATCCGGTGTTCACGATCGGCTATCAAATATCCGAGGTGCTTCTGAATCACCAAAATATCAGCAAAAACGAAGCCCGTTCGAAAGCGGTTACATTACTGAAAAATGTGGGAATCCCAAGGGCTGAAAGCATTGTCGATGAATACCCGCACCAGCTTTCCGGAGGCATGCGGCAACGTGTCATGATCGCCATGGCGATTGCCTGCCAGCCAAAGCTGCTGATTGCGGATGAACCGACAACGGCGCTGGATGTGACGGTCCAGGCACAGATTCTGGACCTGCTGAAAAACATCCAGGAAGTCAATGAAATGTCCATCATGCTGATCACCCACGACCTCGGAGTCGTGGCGGAAATCTGTGATGTCGTACTCGTGATGTATGCCGGCAAGATCGTTGAACGGGCCACGGTTGAGGATTTGTTCGAAAAGCCCCAGCATCCGTATACGCAGCTCCTGATGGAAGCCATCCCGAAGATGGAGGAAGAAAAGGAGCGTCTGGCAACGATTGAGGGCCTGGTTCCCTCTGTCAAGGACATGCCTGAAGTAGGGTGCAGGTTTGCGAACCGTTGCCCGAAAGCAATGCCGGAATGCATGCAGATCACTCCCCGCCTCGAGGACACCAAGGGCGGACATGAAGTGGCCTGCCTGCTGTATGAAGAAAGCTGGCCGAAAGAAAGAGTAGGTGCACGATGACAACAAAAGAGCTTACAGAGCAGGGGAACACGCAGAAAGAGCGTGAAAATCTCCTGGAAGTCAAAAACCTGAAAACGTATTACCCGATTCACGGCGGTTTTTTCAAGCGCGTCGTCGGAAATGTGAAAGCTGTAGATGATATTTCTTTCACCATAAAAAAGGGGGAGACGATGGGCCTTGTCGGAGAGTCCGGTTGCGGGAAGTCCACAACCGGACGCACCATTCTCCGCCTGATCAAGCCGACAGGAGGCCAAATCATCTTTGACGGCGAAGACATCACAAGAATCAGCGGGACCAAGCTTCGCAAAGCCCGGCAAGACTTCCAGATGGTGTTCCAGGATCCCTACGCATCGCTCAATCCGATGCAGATGGTCGGCGACATCATCTCGGAACCGATCAAGAACTTTGAGCGGCGTGACAAAAAAGAGCTTGTGGAATACGTCAAGTCCCTGCTGGTCCGTGTCGGCCTTCCGGAAGCCGCCTACTACAAATACGCGCATGAATTCTCCGGCGGCCAGCGCCAGAGAATCGGCATCGCCCGGGCGTTGGCCCTCAACCCGAAGCTGATCATTGCGGATGAGCCGGTTTCTGCACTGGACGTCTCTGTCCAATCCCAAGTCCTGAACCTCCTGAAAGATCTTCAGGAAGAGTTCGGGCTCACGTATCTGTTCATCGCCCACGACCTCAGCGTCGTCAAGCACATGAGCGATACGATCGGTGTCATGTATTTGGGCAATCTCGTCGAGGTTGCTTCAAATAAAGATCTGTACAGCGAGCCGCTGCACCCTTATACACAGGCGCTCATCTCCGCGATTCCGGAACCCGATCCGAAGCTGCGGAAAGAGCGGATTGTGCTGCAGGGGGATGTGCCGAGTCCTGCAAACCCGCCGACGGGCTGCCCGTTCCATACGCGCTGCCCGATGGCACAGGAAATCTGTTCGCAGGAAAAGCCTCCACTGAAGGAGGTGAGACCGGGGCATCACGTTGCGTGCGTACTGTACTGATCACAAACTATTCACGAAAATGGGGGGAATGAAGCATGAAACGCAAATCCATGCTCTGGCTGTTCGCCATGATCCTCGTCCTTTCCGCGTTCCTTGCGGCTTGCGGCGGAAGCGGCAGCGACGGTGCGTCCGAATCTGACTCGGGCGACAGCAAGAAAGACGGCGAGCAGGCGACCGGAGAATCCGGCGAGGCCAAAAAGGGCGGAACGCTCACATATGCGCTTGACGCTGTTCCGGAGGGGCTCTATAACTGGGCATTTTACGGTATTGCGACAGACGCGGAAATCATTGAACTGTTCGATGAGAGTCTGATTGATTATGACGAAAATCTGGAGCCGGTTCCGAACATCGCATCCTGGGAAACAGAAGACAACCAGCACTTTACCTTCAAGTTCAAGGAAGGTGTCAAGTGGCACAACGGTGAAGAACTTACTGTAAATGACTGGGTGTTCGCTCTTGAAACCCTTGCCGATCCTGAGTACGACGGCACACGGTACACGAACGTTCAAACCATCCAAGGCGCTCCTGAGTTCCGCGAAGGAAAAGCAGATAGCATTTCCGGCTTGAAAGTTGTTGATGATTACACAATTGAAATCACTTTTGACGAGCCGCGTGTCAACAACCTGGTCAACCTTTGGTCGTATCCGATGCCTGAAAAAGCATTTGAAGGCATTCCGGTTGCAGAGATGTCTGCATCTGATGTGGTTCGTTCGAAGCCGGTCGGCCTCGGACCATTTAAGGTTGAAAATATCGTCCCTGGTGAATCAGTTGAACTCGTAAAGAACGAAGACTATTGGAACGGCGACGTCAATCTGGATAAGATTATCGTTCGGATCATCGATAATACTGCAACAGTAGGTGCCCTGCAGAACGGTGATGTCGACATGATCGCAATCCAGCCGGTTTCCGGTCCGGAAGTAGAGAAATTAGACAACGTCGAAATCGTTACAGCGCCTGGGCTATCTTACTATTATGTCGGCTTCAAGCTTGGCAAATATGACGCCGATAAGCGTGAAATCGTTGAAGAGACTCCAAAGTACCAAGATGTGAATCTGCGTAAAGCAATGGCTCACGCAATCAACCGCGAAGAATGGATTGACGCCTTCTTCTTCGGGTACGGCAAGCCTGTAAATAAGCCGGTTCCTTCCGCACACTGGATCGCAGCGGATGACAGCGATGTAGAAGTTTATGATTATGATCCTGAAAAGGCAAAAGAACTTCTGGACAAAGCGGGTTACGTTGATAAAGATGGCGACGGCTTCCGTGAAGATCCAAAAGGCGAGAAATTTGAAGTGAAGTTCTCTCACTATGCGACAGGCAACCCGACGTTTGAGTCCCGTGCAAAAGCTCTGACTCAATACTGGGAAGAAGTCGGCCTCAAGTCCAAGCTGGAAATGGTCGAAGTCAACCTGTACTATGACATGATTGAAAAGGACGATTCCTCTATTGAAACATTCTTCGGCGGCTGGAGCACCGGCAGTGACCCAGACCCATCCGGTCTTTGGAAAACGGATGAAATCTGGAACTACCCGCGTTACAACAATCCTGAGTCTGATGCCCTCCTTGAAAAGGCGCTGAGCATTGAAGAGGTCGGCGATGACAAGGAAAAGCGGAAACAGATCTATGCTGATTGGCAAAAGCTGGTCACTGAAGACGTTCCGATGATCTTCATTGCAGAACTTGATGAAATCTACGCGAAATCCGACAAAGTAGGCGGCTTCGAGTTGGATGTTTCAGGACACAACAGCCCGGCTGAATGGTATTTGAACGAGTGATTGATTGACCTGTCAGTGGCGGGCGGGATGCCCGTCCGCCGCTGATATTTTTATGCTCTTAAACACGGTAAGACGTATTTAAGACTATTAAAATATCTCTTACCGTGTTTGAGAGAAACAACGAAGATAGACAGAAGAAGGAGAGTACCTATGCTTAAATATGCGTTGCGCCGAATACTTGGCATGATCCCGATGCTAATCCTCGTATCCATCGTGGTTTTCTTCCTTGCAAAGGCTATGCCTGGGGATTCATTGAGCGGGGAAATTGATCCATTGAATACAAATCCTGAATATATTGCGGAGATGAGAGAGAAATTGGGTTATAACGATCCGGTTTACGTTCAGTATACCCGGTGGATCACAGACTTTGTCCAAGGCGACTTTGGAAAGTCCACCCGTTATAAGTTGCCGGTATCCGAGTTGGTTGCAGAAAAGCTCCCCAATACGATTTTCCTGGCATTGACGTCACTGCTGATCACCTATGTTTTGGCATTTGCGATGGGGATGTATTCGGGAAGAAGGCCGTATACACTCGGAGATAACCTGATATTTGGATTTAACTATGCGGGGATTGCAATCCCTTCGTTTGTTGCTGGTGTGTTCGCCATTTACTTTTTTGCATTCAAGTTGAACTGGTTCCCGTTTGCCGGCTCCGTTGACATCGAGGTCGATAAAGGGACGATCGAATATTGGATGAGCAGAATCCACCATGTCATGCTGCCGGCTTTTGTTTTGGGGATGTTCAGTACGGCTTCCTATACGCAATTTCTCCGGAATGACCTGATCGAGAACTCGAGGAAAGACTTTGTCCGTACGGCGATGGCAAAGGGCACGCCGACCGGCAAGATCTACAATGTACACATCCTGAGGAATTCCATTATTCCTCTCGTCACGTTCCTTGGATTTGATATCGCGGCACTTGTCGGCGGTGCAATCATCACAGAAAAAATCTTCACTTATCCCGGAATTGGTCTTTTGTTCCTTGATTCCGTCACTAGCCGTGACTATCCAACTGTAATGGCGATCACCATGATGCTGTCTGCGATGGTTCTGATCGGTAACCTGATTGCCGATATTTTATATGGAATCGTGGACCCTAGGATTCGCTTAGGTTAAGGAGGAAGCTACAACATGACAACAAATACAGCATACGGGGCGGTGAAGCGTCCCGAGAAGAGTTCTTCTCCTTGGGCGATCGCCAGGAGGAAATTTCTGAGGAACAAACTGGCCATGATCAGCACTGTCTTTTTGGGCATTGTCATCCTTCTTTCTTTATTGGCACCGGTCCTGGCACCTTATCTGTCGCCGATTCCGGATATCACCAAAGTGAACATTGGTAAAATGAGTATTCCACCGAATGATGAATATTTGCTGGGAACAGATAAAAGCGGCCGCGATGTCATGACCCGGCTCCTTTATGGCGGGAGAATCTCCCTGTTGGTCGGGGCAAGCGCTACTGCAATCGTTGTGATTCTCGGAACGATTGTCGGGTCAGTTGCCGGGTTTTTCGGAGGGGCAGTGGATAGCCTGCTCATGCGTTTTACCGACTTCGTCCTAAACTTCCCGTTCCTCGTCTTCGTCATTGTCCTGAACACGATCCTCTATGGCATCGTCGACGGACTCTGGGTACTGATCCTCGTCATCGGGCTTCTCAGTTGGGGAGGGGTTGCGCGGATTGTCCGTTCAAAAGTGCTCTCGGAAAGGGAGAACGAATACGTCCTCGCCGCCATTTCGATCGGTACGCCACCGGCAAAGATTATCATCAAACATCTCTTGCCGAACGTCCTGTCTACTATCATTGTTCAGGCAACACTGCTTTTTGCAAGCCTGATTGTGGCGGAGACCGGGTTGAGCTACCTGGGCTTCGGGGTTCCGGAAGAAACCCCGAGTTGGGGCAACATGCTTGCGTTTGCCAATGAGCCTGATGTGCTCCAAGGAAAGCCATGGATGTGGATGCCTCCGGCGCTGGCCGTTACGTTCACCATTCTTTCAATTAACTTCATCGGTGAAGGCCTGAAAGACGCCCTCAATCCGAAATCACAACGCTGAGATTCATGTGGATGCATACAAAAAGCGGATCCTTCTGAAAGAAGGGATCCGCTTTTTCATATGGTGTACAAACCCTATACGGAAAGGACGCGCCCGATGAACCGTATCTTCCTGTTCCTCGTATCGTACGGACTATGCGTCATCACAATGTCGCATCTCGTGCTGTTCCTGAATTACCGGGCTTTGGGCCACTCTTGGGAAACCGTGTTCCGCTATATTTTGTCCACGCCGGATTTCAAGTTGATGGTGCTATCGCTGGTCGTGCTTATTTTCTGCGTTTCCGGCCGAGGCCCATCGCGGATTCCATCCGGGAAAGAGTAGCCGATGCAATCGAATTCGCTTTTTCGGCACCTTCATCAAGAATCCGGTCCAGTTCCCGGGAGCCGATCAATTCGTTGTAGCGCTCCTGGATCGGTGAAAGGTGACCGATGACAGCCTCGGCGACGCCTGCCTTGAACGCGCCATAGCCGCTGCCGCCATATTTCTGGACAAGTTCTTCTACAGAATAGCCTGTAAGTGAGGCTTCGATATTGAGCAGGTTGCTCACTCCGGGTTTGTTCTCGGCATCATAGGCGACTTTGCCGTCTGAATCGGTCACCGCACTCTTGATCTTTTTCTCAATCTGTTTCGGTTCGTCAAGAAGGGAGATGACCGCTTTTTTGTTCTCATCAGACTTGCTCATCTTCTTGAGTGGATCCTGCAGGGACTTGATCCGTGCACCGTGCTCAGGCAGGCGGATATCCGGCACGGTAAGCGTCTCACCGAAGCGCTTGTTGAACCGCTCTGCCAGATCGCGTGTCAGCTCCACATGCTGTTTCTGGTCATCGCCGACCGGGACGATGTCCGAATCGTAAAGCAGGATGTCGGCCGCCATCAGCGGAGGATAGGTGAGCAGGCCGGAGGAAACCGCTTCCCGTCCGTCTGATTTGTCTTTGAATTGGGTCATGCGCTCCAGTTCGCCGATATAGGAAATGCACTGCATGATCCAACCGCCCTGAGCATGTGCCGGAACTTCGGATTGGATAAATAATGTTGCCTTTTCAGGGTCGATGCCGGCCGCAATATAAGTTGCCGCAAGCCGGCGGATCGCCTCACTGAGTTCATCCGGGTCCTGTGGCATCGTAATCGCATGCTGGTCGACGATGCTGAAGATGCAGTCGTATTCGTGCTGGAGTTCTGTAAACTGGCGGAATGCGCCGATGTAGTTGCCGAGTGTGACGGTTCCAGTCGGCTGCACACCTGAGAAAATCCGTTTCATTTGTATAAACCTCCCCAAATAAAAAAATCACCATGCCATCCCGTATAAAGGGACGGATGATGTTCAATCAGCCGCGGTACCACCCGCATTGCCCGAAGGCCGCTCTTACCCTTAACGCGGGCGGACGGGACCGGCTACAAAGGTTCGCCGGACCGGCTCAGGAGTCCATTCGTCGGGAACTGCCGTCCTGTTCTCACCGGCCACAGGCTCTCTGTGCGGCGGGTTCCCGGTTACTCTTCTCCATCAAAGCTGATCATTGATTTCTAACTATTATATAGCTGGTATCGCGATGATGCAACTGACCTGTCATGAATGTTCTTGAAATTCCTTCCTTCCGGTTGCCGGAGCTGATAGAATAAGAGGCAAATAAAGATGAGGACACTGAATCATACAAAACGAAGCAGATTGGAGCGAAGGGTACGAGAATCCTGCAACGCCCGCTGAAAGCGGAAACCCGTAGCGGAAATCTGTATAGGCATTTTCAGTGCCCTCATAAAAAAGGGAGTTTTTCGTATGAAACTAAAATGGATAGGCGCACTGACTCTTGCGGTTTCAATGGCAGCCGCTCCGTCAGTGGCAGCGGAGAGCCCCGCAGAAGATTTCAAAGGGCTCTCCTATGACTATGGGGAAATCGATACCGACATGGTGGCTTCGTCAAAGCTGTACAGGTTTGATTCCGGCCTGGATTTTGAATACCCCGATGCCGTGAGAGGGCTGTATGTAACCGGGCATTCAGCCGGAGGCGAGAAGTTCGGACGGCTTGTGAATCTCATCGATCAATCCGACCTGAACGCCATGGTCATCGATATCAAAGATGATTTCGGATATCTGACCTATGAACCAGCAGAAGACTCCCCTCTCCGGGAATTGGAAATTGGCCAGCCATACATAAAAGATCCGAGAGCCATGCTGGAACAACTCGAAGAAAAGCAGATTTATCCGATTGCCAGGGTCGTCGTATTCAAAGATACCGCTCTCGCGGAAAAGCGTCCCGAACTTTCTTATACAAGCGGGGGGAAGGTTTGGAAAAATGGCAGGGGAGAAGCCTTTGTAAGTCCGTTCATGAAGGAAGTCTGGGACTACAATGTGGAGATTGCAATCGAAGCGGCCAAGATGGGGTTCAAAGAAATCCAATTTGACTACGTCCGCTTTCCCGAAGGATTTGAGACCAGAGCGGATTCTTTGAAATATAGCTTTGGAGACTATGAGAACTCGAAACTGGATCCGATCCAGAGACGTGTCCAGGCAGTCACGGACTTTGTTGCCTACGCGAGGGAGCAGCTTAAGCCATATGACGTGGATGTATCCGTTGATATCTTCGGGTATTCGGCCACCTTGCCGGAAGCTCCGGGCATCGGCCAGAATTTCTCGAAAATCTCAGAGAACGTAGACGTCATTTCCTCGATGATCTATCCGAGCCATTGGACTTCTTATTTTGGTATCTCCAAGCCGGATCTTGAGCCCTACCGACTGGTGGCCGAGTACGCAAAAGTCGAGAATGAAAAGTTGTCAGCACTCGAAAATCCGCCGGTGTCCCGTCCATGGCTACAGGACTTCACGGCCAGCTGGCTGGGGAGCGGCAACTATAAGCGCTATGGCAAGGCAGAAGTGGAAGCGCAAATCAAGGCACTCAATGATGCGGGAATTGATGAGTTCCTTCTCTGGAATGCCGGGAACAGTTATACAGAAGGCGTGGACTATACGCCATAAGATCAGAGCACACACCAATTTATTTTCCGGTGTGTGCCTTTTTTCGTTTATCTTCAAATGAAATGGGAAATAGTACAAATAAAGCGGAACTTATTTTTTGCCGGGACGTACTAATAGGTAGGAGGGATGGGCAAGTCCCGCGGAACCTTTTATTTTCATTCATTGAAGAATAATTGAGAATGAAATGTTCATCTGTGTTTGTGTTTATTCCGAAATGGGTATAACAGCTCTGAAGCAAACATTTGCTCGATTCCTTCATCAAATGTAGCGAAGAAGTGAAGGTTTGTGTCTAAATGAAAACTTTCTTCAAAACGGTGTATCCCTAAGGTCAAAAATGGTGTATAATAAAGTCATCACTTTAATAATTAGAATGATTTTAATCAGATAAATTTAGGTTGCTGCTTCCTACCATTGAAAGGACGTGTTTGTGGATGAGTGTGACCCTTTTTACATCTCCCAGCTGTACTTCGTGCCGGAAAGCGAAAGCTTGGCTTGAAGAACATGATATTCCATATACTGAGCGGAATATTTTTTCGGAATCCCTGACAATCGATGAAATTAAGCAAATTCTGCGTATGACGGAAGACGGGACAGACGAGATCATCTCTACCCGCTCGAAAATCTTCCAAAAACTTGATGTCGACCTGGAGAGCCTTCCTCTCCATGAGCTTTACGAATTGATCCAGGAACACCCGGGTCTTCTCAGAAGGCCGATCATCCTGGACGACAAACGACTTCAGGTCGGTTACAACGAGGATGAGATCAGGCGATTCCTTCCGCGCAAGGTAAGGGCATACCAGCTCCTCGAAGCGCAGCGGATGGTCAACTGAGGCAAAACAGGACTGACAGGGATGTTGCGATTGACCTGTCAGTCTTTTTCGTTTTTTTCTCTTGCTTTCCTGAATCCTGTCCCATACAATGCTAATACTACAAGCAGCCGTTCCGTCTGGACACGCCTTTCCAGATTTGACGGTGACGGCATATACTGACAGCAGGACACTTGCCATCGGTGGATTGCTTTGTCACACCCGGGTTACGGAGAATACCGTCGGAAGGGAGAGGTGTAAACATGGAAATCGAACGCATCAATGAAAATACTGTGAAGTTTTTCATTTCGTATATTGATATCGAAGAGCGCGGTTTTACCCGCGACGAAATCTGGTACAATCGCGACCGCAGCGAAGAGTTGTTCTGGGAGATGATGGAAGAAGTCGACGAGGAAGCCGACTTTACCATCGAGGGACCGCTTTGGATCCAAGTCCATGCAATGGATAAGGGACTCGAAGTGACTGTGACCCGAGCCCAAGTGACCCGTGACGGGAAGCAGTTGGAGCCGCCATTCGGCCAGGAGGGAAGACGGATGTTCCAGGAGGATGAATCCTCTTACGCCGACCTCCAGAACCTCGACCAGTACGTCCCAGGTTTCCGCCAGGAAGAGGACGACTGGGAGGACGCGACTTTCCTTGTCGGTGAGTTCGATGACCTGATTCCGCTTTCGCAGATCCTGAAGGAAGAGGCACTGCGGACTTCGCTCCATCTGTTTGAGGACAACTACTATCTCCACATTGGCTTTGACAGCCTCGCTGGCGATGAGGAAGATCTCGACGACATAGTCAGCGTGCTGACGGAGTATCTGCAACGGACGAATGTCACCATTCACCGGATAGAGGAATATGGAAAGACAATCATCGCCGATGATGTATTCGGCACAGTTGCAGAGCACTTCTGATTCCCAGGCTGTACGGATTACCGTACAGCTTTTTCTTTACCAAAAAACTGTAAATCAGAACTTGTGAGGATTCGGACCAAGAATTCGCATTTTTTTATTTTGGGGCTTTTTTTAGAGGCGAAATTTGATTTTGGTCCGATCCTGGATGCCAATATTGAAAAATGGCAGTTCATGCGCCTCTTGGCGGAGTTGCCAGATCATCTGTGCGGGTTTACAATGACGGAAAGAAAGGAGGGAATAGTCAGAATATGTTGGCGGCCATCTTGGAAAACGAGGTGCAGTTCATCATTACCCAGGACATGACGAGGGAGTCTCTCCATCATATGAAAAACTCACACCACTTCCGCTGTCCGCAATGCCGCAATAAAATGTGGCTGAAAATCGGAGATGTCAGGATTCCCCATTTCGCCCACGCGGCGAGAAGCGATTGCAGGCGGATGTTTTCAGAAGGGGAGACGCCGGCCCATCTGGCAGGCAAACAGCAACTCTACGAAATGTTTACCGGGCTCGGTCTAAGTACGGGCATGGAGACGGCCCTGACACCGATCGGCCAGCGGCCTGACCTTCTCGTCGAGTATGACGGCAGTGCACATGCGATTGAATTTCAATGCAGCCGGATTCCGCCCGCGCTTGTGCGAAAGCGCACGGAGGGGTATGAGGGGGCGGGAATCATTCCTCATTGGATTCCTTCTGCGCCCGAAAGCTGGAGTTCGACGGGACAGCCAATCAGGACCTTGTCTATTCCTGAGTTTCTGCAGCTGTTCATCCGCCGGGATGTGAAAACCGGGAATTACCTGATGACCTATGACCCCGTGACCAGGCATTTCTATTACTTCGTGCATCTGATGCACGTCAGCGGTAACACATTTTTGGGCAAGATGGTCGCCATTCCCTATGTTTTGCAGGGGTTCCCTTTTGCTGTGCCTTCTCCCATCGATGAGATCACATTCAGCTCCTTTATGAGGATTTATGCTTCCAGGCGCAGGTCCTATTTAAATCGGAGGGTTCTGTACAACCGCAGAGGGGTTCACGACCCCTTACTTCGGTCTTGTTATGAGAACCGGATCAGCGCGGATCGGCTACCGCCCCTTATCGGCGTCCCGACTTCCGGCGCGGCAGCCTTTAAGGAGCACGACGCAGAGTGGCAGGCGCAGTTCGTCTTTTTTGCCTTCGGTGCAGAAAGCAGGGAATCCTCAAGTTCTGATTTGATCAGAGAATTTCTGAACCTCTTACCGGCGCAAAGAGGGGACGGGGAGGGAGCTGTGTCCGCCTATTTGAAATTCCTTGAGGCATCCGGAGTCAAGAGTCTCCGAGACATCCTTGATTGCCATGAACTGCCCGAAAGCTCGATCAGATATCTTTGGAAGGAATTCCTTGCAAGCCATAATGAATATTGAGAAAATGTTCTTGAGTTTATTTTGGCTATCGAAGGAAGGGGTAATCCAAATGACGACCGAACCGAAAAACGATGTATTGACAAGAAATCAGGTCCCGGTTGAGGAGACATGGCGACTTGAGGACATCTTTGCTTCCGATGAACAATGGGAAGAAGAATATAAAGAAATTGAAGTGCTGGCCGGGAAAGCGGATACATTCCGCGGAACGCTCGGGAATGGAGCCAAGGAGCTGCTGGCAGCCCTGCAATACCGGGATGAGATTTCCGAGCGGCTCCAGCGCCTGTATGCCTATTCCCATATGCGTTACGACCAAGACACCGCCAACAGCACATACCAGGCAATGGACAGCCGTGCAAAGACACTGTACGTCAAGGTTTCGACGAGCCTTTCTTATTTCGTCCCAGAATTGCTTTCAATTGAGGAAAAGGAATTGAACCGCTTCGTTGAAGAAGAGGAAGGCCTGAAGGTGTACCGGCATGCTCTTGAGGAAGTGAACCGCCAGCGTCCTCATGTTCTGCCTGCGGAACAGGAGGCTCTCCTGGCGCAGTTCTCGGAGGTCGCGAACGCATCATCCGAGACGTTCGGCATGCTGAACAATGCCGACCTTGAGTTCCCGGAGATCAAAGATGAAAAAGGCAATGTGGTCAAGCTTACACATGGCCGCTATACGACATTCCTTGAAAGCAACGATCCTTCAGTCCGCGAAGCCGCATTCCGCGCCATGTACGATACCTACGGGAAATTCCGCAACACTTTCGCCTCGACACTTTCCGGTGAAATCAAGTCCAACAACGTCCATGCACGCATCCGCAACTACTCTTCCGCGCGGGAAGCGGCACTTTCGAACAATCATATCCCCGAAGCCGTCTATGACAATCTCATTTCGACAATCAACGACAACCTGCACCTGCTGCACAAGTACATTGCGCTGAGGAAGAAAGTACTGGGACTGGACGAATTGCATATGTGGGACCTCTACACGCCGCTGGTCAAGGACGTTGACATGAAAGTACCGTATGAGAATGCCAAACAGATGATGCTCGAAGGGCTAGCACCGCTTGGGGACGAATATGCGGACATCTTGAAGGAAGGCCTCGAAAACCGCTGGGTAGACGTCCGCGAAAACAAAGGCAAGCGTTCAGGCGCTTACTCATCCGGATCATACGGAACAAATCCATATATCTTGATGAACTGGCAGGACAATGTAAACAACCTGTTCACGCTCGCACATGAATTCGGCCACAGCGTCCACAGCTACTACACGCGCAAGAACCAGCCATTTGTATACGGCGATTACACGATTTTCGTCGCAGAGGTTGCTTCGACCTGCAACGAAGCCCTTTTGAATGACCATCTCCTTAAAACACTGGATGATGAGCAGAAAAAGATCTACTTGCTGAACTATTGGCTGGAAGGATTCCGTGGCACGGTATTCCGCCAGACGATGTTTGCGGAATTCGAACATGCCATTCATCAGCTTGATCAGCAGGGAATTGCACTGACAGCCGATAAACTGACGGAAGTGTATTATGAGCTCAACAAGAAATACTTCGGCGATGACATCGTCATTGATGAGGAAATTGGCCTGGAATGGGCACGCATTCCGCACTTCTACTACAATTACTATGTATACCAGTATGCAACCGGCTACAGCGCCGCGGTCGCCCTCAGCAACAAAATTCTGGAGGAAGGTGATCCGGCTGTCGAACGCTACATCAACCGCTTCCTGAAAGCGGGCTCCTCGGATTACCCGATCGAAGTCCTGAAACAGGCAGGAGTGGACATGACCTCCAGCCAGCCGATTGAAGAGGCCTGCAGGGCATTTGGTGAAAAACTCGATGAACTCGAAAGACTGCTCGGCTGACCGGCTTTTTTAAATAGGTGACTGATGAAACTGCAGGCAAATGGGATTCTACCTCATTGCCTGCAGTCTTTTTGTGCGGAGGGAAGCGTAGCCCCAGACACTCCCGAACCATGCTGGAAGGGCTGGGGGTCACTCGGGTACACTTGGTAATCACTCGGCGTCGGGAACCGGGATTTCAAAGAGGAAGTCCGCCAAGGATGGAAAGCGGTCTCTTTGTGCAACACGACGTTTTTCCGCGCACCAATCTCGTATTGGCGACTGCCTTTGGCGCCTGAGGTAAGCTCCCGAAACGGGATGCCAGGGGATTTTTCAGAAGCAGGAGAACCCAGAACAAAGTAGTGCTCCATACAAATTTCATTTATCAAATATCAGAGAGTTCCGTTACTAAGCTTTCAGAACATTTTTGTCGCAATAATGTTATTCGGATTGAAAACGCTCGCAATATGACAACCTTGTGAACTCTTATGTGAAATCTTGCGCAATCAATTATTTCGTGATAAGTTAAGAACGTGAAATAATTCACGGCAACAAACACCCCTTTTGTTTGAACGTGAACATTTCCCCCATCCCCTTCGTGTAATACGAAAAAGCACCCGCTCCTCCCCCGGAGCGGGTGTCTTTTTGTCGTGAAGGAAACAAACTGACCGCACAACAAAGCCGGAATCCGACAGGATTCCGGCTGAATTCATTATAAGTCCATTTTTCTGCGCCAAAGGGTTGCACCCCGTACAGGCAGACATTCGATCCGGCGTTGAAGCAGGCGTTTTTTCAGCTCACGCTCAGCGGTCCTCGTGCTTACCTTATAGATGGCGGCAATCTCACCGGTTGTCAGAGAGTCAAATCGGCGGAACAGTTCATCGAGAGACGGGGGAACCGACTTTTTCATCTGGTCTCCGAGCAACTCTTCCAAAACCTTCACATAAATTCCGTAGTCATGGATGCCGTCCACCATCAGACCCTCATCTTCAAAATTGTTATTAAAGAAAACGAAACTCGGAGCTTGGTCGACTTCCATCTCCCGGGAGATGTACAGATCGCACTGGAAAGACTTTGCGGCATTGACGGATCGGAAGTCTTGCGAGAATTCGGCTGTGTCGATTCCGACCAGGTCGGCAATCTCAAGCAGGACTTCCGGTGTTGTGACATCGCGCCCTTTCAGGAACCTGTAATCGAGAAGCCGGCACAGGTACTTGAATCCGGCCCGCTTGCCCTGGAACTCGGCCGCCTTGACAGCGACTGCAGGAAGGGCAGGATGGGGGATTCGGGTATCCTGGGGCCCCAGGGCAAGGCTTTTTTGTGGCGATAGGCATGTCTTCATGATGATGCGGTAGGTGAAGTATTGTTCATACTCCACCTGCAGACGTCGGAGAATCGGGACCAGTCCATAGCAGTCCGCATCAGTCGGATCGATGAAGACATACAGCTCAAGCGGTTTGGCCGAGTTCTCCGTTTCCAGGATCTCCGAAGCATTCGGCAGTAAGTTCAAACGGACCCCTCCTCATCCGGTCCGGTCCTGTTGACCATATGGTTAGCGGTCAGGATCAGCCGGTTATAGAAGTCTTCACGGATCTTCCCTTCCATGCCGACCTCGTCCATCGCTTCAGCCATGCATTCGAGCCAGGCCTGGGCACGGTCATAGGTGATAGGGAACGGCATGTGCCGCGCCCGCAGCATGGGGTGTCCGTGTTCCTCGGTATATAAATTGGGTCCACCCAGAAACTGGGTGAGAAACTGTTTCTGTTTTCTGGCGGTTTCAGTCAAATCATCTGGAAAAATGGGATAGAGCATCGGATGCCGGGCGACTTTCCCGTAGAACGCGTCGACGAGATCGGACAGCAGCTCCGGGCCGATCTCTTCATAAGGAATGATGGGTTTCCGGGTCATGATGCATGCTCCTTTGCTAACTCCATTGCCTGTAATTGTAGACTCATTCTATCAACCGCACTCCGGTTCTACAAATAAATCGATTTCCAACCCGGTCTGTGAGAGCTTTTGAGCCAGATTGGAACTGCGTGCGAATGCCTGCTGTGATAGACTGAAGTGAGATGATTTGTATGCATAGAAAGGACGAAGACATCGTGACCAAACAGCCAATCGTTCAGAGCGCCGGATTTACCGGCAATGTAACCGAATTTAACCTGCGGGAAGGTGCGGAGCTTTCCGGGACACAACCCGCGGGGAGAATGATCACGGATACCGATTCCGGAACGTTCGTTTATTTGCTGGATGACGGGGAGCGGTTTGTCCATGTACATTTTCCTGAAGAAGTCTGGCCGGAGATGGCGGCAGTCCTGAAAAGCGGGCGGACTCCTGTTCTCATGGCCGGAGAACATCGGATTGAGCTTGTAAACTTTACGGATGAGCTGGAGATGCTGATCTTCAATATCGAAGGCAATGACAATTACGGCGAGGCGTTCTCGACGGCGGTCGAGAGGGCTTTCAGCCAGATCCTGAGTGCCTGAATAGCACTGACCGAACGGGGGATTGAACAATGGGACAATGGGAACGGTTTCTCGAGCCGTACAAGCAGGCGGTCGATGAACTGAAGATCAAGTTAAAAGGCATGCGGGCACAATTCGCTACGGAAATTGAGCACGCGCCGATCGAGTTTGTGACGGGGCGGGTCAAGCCGCTTCCAAGTATTTACGACAAGGCGTTGGAAAAAGGCATTCCATTCGAACCTTCGGAGTTGCTGGCCACGGAGATTCCGGACATAGCAGGCATGCGTATTATGTGCCAGTTTGTCGATGATATCGGAGTGGTCGTCGAAAGCATCCGGCAGCGAAAGGACATGACTGTTACTGAAGAACGTGACTACATCTCGAAAAATAAACCGAGCGGATACAGGTCTTATCATATGATCGTCGAATATCCGGTCCAGACCATTCATGGCGAAATCAAAATTCTCGTTGAGATCCAGATTCGTACGCTCGCGATGAATTTCTGGGCGACAATCGAGCATTCACTGAACTATAAATATAAGGGGGATTTCCCCGAGGAGATCAAAGTGCGTCTCCAGAGTGCGGCCGAGGCGGCATTTTCGCTTGATGAAGAGATGTCGAAAATCCGGGATGAGATCCAAGAAGCCCAGCGTTATTTCAGTACGTACAAAGGAGACGCAAGGGATAATCTGGGGGAATCCGGTAAAGGAGGCGGCGATCGATGAGGTATTCGATTCAATCGAGGGGCGATGATCTGTCCAATGATCTCGCAACACGAGCCAAACAGTATTTGAACGATTTCGGCCTTGTGTACGATGAAAAGGAACCGGAAATCGTCCTGACGATCGGTGGAGACGGAACGCTCCTCCATGCCTTCCACCGATACCGGGACCGGCTGGCGGATACGGCATTCGTCGGTGTGCATACCGGTCATCTCGGCTTTTATGCCGACTGGCAGCCACCGGAAATTGAAAAATTGGTGATTTCAATCGCCAAGCATGACTTTGATGTAATTGAATATCCGCTTTTGGAAGTGGCCATCCAGTATCGCAATGATATGAACGATGCGGTTTACCTGGCGATGAACGAGTCGACCGTCAAATCACCGGATGTCACACTTGTCATGGACGTTGAACTGAACGGGATGCCGTTCGAACGTTTCCGTGGTGACGGACTTTGCGTCTCGACGCCTTCCGGCAGCACAGCCTACAACAAATCGCTCGGCGGGGCGATCATCCATCCTGCGCTGCCGGCCATGCAGTTGACAGAAATGGCCTCCATCAACAACCGGGTGTTCCGGACTGTCGGATCGCCGCTCGTCCTCCCGGCCCATCATACTTGTGTATTGAAGCCGGTGAAAGGGCCTGATTTCATGGTGACGGTCGACCATCTGCATCTCCTGCACAAGGACGTCAAGACGATCAGCTACCGGGTTGCGGATGAACGGGTGCGCTTCGCTCGTTTCCGTCCCTTCCCGTTCTGGAAGCGGGTCCATGACTCCTTCATCGACAGCGATGTCCTCTGACAACCGTTTCAGGCTTTCGTTCACCGCAGAGGCGGATGGTGTCGGATTACGGGACTTCTTGGCGGAAAGCGGTATTTCCCGAAGGACACTGACCGCAGTCAAATACAAGGGCGGCGAAATTTTGGTCAATGGAGAGGAAAAGACGGTGCGGCAAGAACTCCAGGCCGGGGATGTGGTCACTGTCATTTTTCCGCCGGAAAAGCCGGCGAAAGGGCTTATTCCAGAGGATGGCGAGCTTTGTGTGCTATACGAGGACGAATCGGTCCTGATTCTGGATAAGCCGTCCGGACAGGCGACCATTCCGTCGAGGGATGTGCCGTCCGGCACGCTCGCCAACTTTGTTGCCGGTAAATTCCGTGCGGAGGGGACGCCGGCGACCGTACATGTCGTCACCCGTCTTGACCGGGATACCTCCGGGATTGTCTGTATCGCAAAGAACCGCCACATCCATCATCTCATGTCCGGGAAGATGCAGGCGGGCGGCGTTCTCAAACGATATGAAGCGATTGTGCGCGGCATGTTCAGCAACCGCAAATTTTTTATCGATGAGCCGATCGGACGAAGGGAAGGCAGCATCATAGAACGGATGGTGCGGCCCGACGGTCTGCGGGCCATCACCGAAGTCCGTGTATTGGAAACAACCGGGACCCGCGGCGAGGAATTCACCCGGCTTTCTGTGATCCTTCATACGGGCAGGACCCATCAGATCCGAGTACACCTTGCCCATATCGGACACCCGCTTGAAGGGGATACGCTGTACGGCGGCAACGCAGAGCGAATCGGGCGCCAGGCGCTCCATTGTGCCGGGCTATCATTCAGTCATCCGCTTACTGGTGCGCCGATTGAGGTCTGCAGTCCGGTTCCCGAAGACATGCTTGCGGTTGCCGGATTCAGCAGGTGATGCGGAATCAGCCGAATTGGCTGAATTTTTCCGGCTGGAAAGGTTGCCGGGATGGGACGCTCACCACCGTTTTTTCGGGGTAGCGGAGGGCACTCAATTTCCCGCCGAACACACAGCCGGTATCCAAGTTGACTGTATTGTTCACAAAGCGGCATTCCGGAACGGGCGTATGGCCGTATACGACGAACGGCTTCCCATAATATTGTCTAGCCCAGTCCCGCCTTACCGGTCGGCCGTCCGGCAGGGTTTCGCCGGTGATGTCCCCGTACAGCACAAAGGTTCGCAAGCGGCTGCCTTCTTTCCTTCCGATCAGGTCCTCGCGGATTCCGGCGTGGGCGATGATCAGTTTCCCATCATCCAGCATCTGATAGAGCGGGAGCGATTCGTAAAAGCGGATATAACGCTTGCGGATGTGCTCCCGCTCCTTTCCTGAGAGAGCACCGAGTTCTGCCACAGTTGTCTCCAGCCCGTGCCTTTGCCGCACATTGTTGCCGAGCATGTATCGGTAAAGTTTGTTGCAATGATTTCCCGGGGAATAAATCAGCTGCCCGGCATCTTGGAGCCCAAATAGAAACTTCAGCATTTCAACCGATTTCGGGCCGCGGTCCGTCGCATCCCCGACAAAGGCGGGCAATCGCCCTTCGGGATGTTCGCAGCACCCGTTTTCCATGTGGTAGCCGAGTTTTGCGAACAGCTCAAGAAATTCGTCATAGCACCCGTGAAGGTCACCGAAGATATCCAACTTCAACAAGAAAGCACCCCATTCCGCACTGATGTTCAGAATACGACTTGTTGTGAGTCTACCCCGCACAGCCATTCACCAACACGGCCGGGGCAGATTTGCGGATGGATTGATTGAAAGGAGGGCCCGGCATGCCGGAAGCACTGAATGAGCAGGAAGAAACTTATATTGATGAGGATCTGGTCACCCGATTATTGGAGGAGGGGGATCCCGAGGCATTCAGGGAGGAATTCCTCGCAGGCCACCCGTATGACCAGGCGAAATACTATGAAAAAGCCGGGCCCGAACTTCGCCGGAAAATGTATGAATTTCTGTCGCCGAAAGAACTTGCGGAGATTTTTGAAGTATCCGAGATTGCGGACGATGAGTTTGACGCGTACCTGAGTGAAATGGACACCCGATACGCGGCGGATATGTTTGCGGGCATGTACGCGGATAACGCGGTCGATGTGCTGAATGAGCTGGATAAATCAAAGGTCCTGACTTACCTGACTCTCATGGACGACGAAGACGCCGGTGAAATCAAAGACCTCCTGCATTATGAGGAATACACGGCCGGTGCGATCATGACGACGGAGTATGTCACAATCCCGGAAAATTCGACGGTCCGTTCTGCGATGACCATACTCCGGAACGCAGCACCGGATGCGGAGACGATTTATTATATTTTCGTAACAGATGATGAAAACCGTCTGTCGGGTGTTGTGTCACTGAGAGATATGATTATTACGGATGAAAATGCGATTGTTTCGGATATTATGAATGAACGTGTTGTGAGCGTGCTGGTCAGTGATGATCAGGAGGAAGTCGCCCGGACGATGAAGGACTATGATTTCCTGGCAATGCCTGTAGTGGATTTCCAGCAGCACCTCCTCGGAATCATCACAGTGGATGATATCATCGACGTGCTTGAAGAAGAAGCCTCCGACGACTATTCCAAACTTGCGGGTGTTTCGGATATGGACACCATCGACCGGAATCCGATTGCAGCAGCCAAAAAGCGCTTGCCTTGGCTGATCTTGCTGACATTTCTCGGAATGGTGACTGCCAATCTGATGGGAAGATTCGAACAGACCCTCGACCAGGTCGCGCTTCTTGCGGTTTTCATCCCACTCATTGCAGGGATGGCGGGGAACAGCGGGACACAGGCGCTCGCCGTTGCTGTAAGAGGAATTGCGACAGGTGACATTGAGGAAGAAAGCAGAGTGAAACTGCTGGTGAGGGAAGCGGGGACCGGCCTGATCACGGGGACGGTCTGCGGCATCTTCGTCATCGGGCTGATTTATTTTTGGAAGCACGAACTTGTGCTGGGGCTGCTGGTCGGTGTGGCGATTGTCTGTTCCATCTTTGTAGCCACATTGGCAGGTTCCTTCATTCCGCTTTTGATGCACCGAATGAAAATTGATCCGGCGGTCGCATCAGGCCCATTTATCACGACGCTGAATGACATCATCAGTATTTTGATTTATCTTGGCCTGGCCACGGTCTTCCTTTCCCAACTGTGACCAATGGGCGCCATGAGGCATACGATGGGGAAAAAGGGATGTGAGCCTATGGCGGAAAAAGAGGGATGGCCATTGCTGTTCGTGGATGCTCCACCTGTTTACTTTGTGACAGAACCGATCTATAGCCGGGAGACGACTGATGAGGAAGCTCAATCGGGCGGCGAAGATGAGAGCACATCTGTCTATGAACTTCCAAAGCGCCCCGAAGAAACAGCCAAACTGCTCACCCAGCTGCGCTTCCTGTGCCGCCCGTTCCAGCGGGAGGTATACCGTCCGATCCAGTTCCGTTTAAAAGACGGCACAGTAGTCAATGGCGAAATCCTGAATCTAGAGAAAAGCAGATTCGCTGTCAAAGGCACCAGCGAAGAGAAAATCGAAATGGAAATTTCCGTCGATGAGCTGGATGCCATCTGGTGGAAAGGAAAACCATTCCCGTATGGGAACTGAAAAAAATGAACAAGCTGAAGCTGGCGGCCCATCCGCCAGCTTTTTTCCGTTTTTAATTTGTCTTCAAACCTAAAACAAATACACCGCCCGGATGATTCCGGACGGCGGGACACTTGGTGCGGCGGCGATCAGTCGTACGGGCACAAGTCAACAAATACGTCATCGACGCAGATGATTCCGCAGAAGCAGCGGATATCGACGGTGACGCAAAGCCCGGTCGCTTTCCAAGGATTTGTTGTGGAGCTCGGATCCTTGAAGACTGCGCGCAACATTACACAGCAGTCGCCAATGATTTTCTCGACCCGGAAGCAAGTGAAGGAATACGTCGGAGTGCCGGACTTTGTGCAATCAGGTTTATGCACCTTGAATGGCGTGCCATCCTTCGTCAGCAGGTTGATGACCCGAGTATTGAAAGCAGTCGGGCTGGCAAGGCCACCGAGCGGCTTTGTGAAACAGCTGGTCGGGCAGTCTTCGCAGTTGTCATCAGTGCCTGCGTCCTGGATGTGCTTCACGGCTTTGATTACGTCGCACAAGCAGTGGTCGAAGGAAGAGGATCCGGCGGTAAAGTCTTTCTTATCACCACAGCAGCTCATTTCTGAACACCTCCTCCCTATTGATCTCTGTCTACCATATGCGCCCCGGAAACGAGTGTCCGGGCGAATGCACAGATTGCATAGCAGAACAAAATGACGGACATACTACATGGAAAACGGGAGGTGGCTCCTTGAAAAGAAAGTTGGCAATCGCGGCGGCCTGCCTGCTGCTGGCCGGTTGCGGCGCCGGGAACGGAGAAATCCGCGTATCCGGAGGGAAGCCTGATGAAAGCCTAAAGGTGGAGGAAGTCCTCAAGGAGAAGGATGACAGGATTACGTCAGCCGTAGCGGTCTTTGTGCAAGAAGATCTTCTGGTTGTCGTGGAAGTCAGACCCCTCAGCCGCTTCTCAAAGGCGAAGATCGAGGAAGAGCTGACGAAAAAGATGGAAAAGGCGTTTCCGGACCAGACCGTCACTCTTTCGGCAGACCGAAAGATTTACTGGGAGACAGACAAGCTGGACGAGCTTGAGGAGGAAGATAAGTTGCATAAAAAAGTGGAAACCATCAAATCTCTCTCGAAGGAAGAAACGTAATGGACCGCCAGGCGTATTCACAGATGGAACAGCAAGTCACGCCCAAGGTGCCATTGGGCCTTAATTTGATGAAAGCATTTTTAACAGGCGGAATCATCTGTGCCATCGGAGAGGGAGTCATGTATTTTTATATGTACTTCTTTGACTTCACCGAGCGCACAGCAGGCAATCCGACGGTCGCTACGATGATTTTCATCGCCATGCTGCTGACCGGATTCGGGAAATACAAGCGGATCGCCCAGTTTGGCGGGGCGGGTTCGGCCGTTCCGGTGACCGGATTCGGGAACGCCATGATTTCTGCCGCAATCGAGCACAGGACGGAGGGCTATGTGCTCGGTGTTGGAGGCAACATGTTTAAGCTGGCCGGGTCAGTCATTGTGTTTGGTGTCTTTTCTGCGTTTGTCGTGGCCCTCATCAAGACTATCCTCGTGAAATTCGGGGTGGTCGGATGGTAGCGAGGGGGGTCATCCGATTCGGAAGCAGACCGGCCATCCGCGCCGTTGCAGTGGCCGCAGGCCCAACTGAAAACAAACACAGTCCGTTCAGCCTGCAATTTGACCGCCTGTACGACTCGGACCTGTGTGGCCAGAAGACCAATGAGCAGGCCCACAGGAAACTGATCGAGGATGCGTGCGGCCTTGCCCTGAACAAGGCAGGAAAGACGATCAGCGATGCAGATTATCTCGTATGCGGTGATCTTGTAAATGAGATGACCCCATCCAATTTTGCGGCCGCGACGACAGGCCTGCCTTATGTGGGGCTATTTTCGGCTTGTGCGACCTCGACATCCGCTTTGGCCTATGCCGCATTACTATCGGAAGCAGGAGCCTCGACGCTCGTATTGGCAGGTGCAGCCAGCCATCACAACGCCATCGAACGGCAGTTCAGGTATCCGATCGAATATGGATTCCAGAAGCCGCAGAATGCCCAATGGACTGTAACGGCCGCCGGTATTGCTGCCGTAACCCCGCATGAGGAGGGTTATCCGTCAATCCGCCAAGCTACGATTGGCCGTGTCGTCGACTATGGCCTGACCGATCCGCTGAATATGGGCGCAGCCATGGCGCCGGCAGCATTTGATACGTTCCGGAGACATCTTGAGGCTGCAGGAGCGGAACCGGAGGATTATGATGTCATCATCACAGGGGATCTTGGTGCGATCGGAACTCAACTGTTCAGGAATATGGCCTCGGAATCCGGATATACAGTGGATGGAGATCGCTGGAGGGATGCCGGAAAAGAGTTCTATGGAGAGGATCCGTCTTTCTTTGCGGGTGCAAGCGGAGCAGGCTGTTCCGCGGCTGTCTACTTTTCAGACGTGTATAACCGGATGATGGAAGGGGAATACAGGCGTGCGCTCCTGATGGCGACGGGCGCTCTTCTTTCCCCGCTTTCCTTCCAGCAGGGGGAGAGCATCCCGTGTACCTGTCACGCAATTGAGCTGGTGATGGGAGAGGGGGAGAGCAGATGATGGCTTCTTTTTTGATTGCGTTTGTCGTAGGTGGGCTGTTCTGCGTGATCGGACAGTTGCTCTTTGATGTTGCGAAGCTTTCTCCCGGCCATACGCTATGTATTCTTGTCGTCTCTGGCGCAGTACTCGACGGATTTGGACTTTATGAGCCATTGATTGACTTCGCCGGGGCAGGCGCAACGATTCCGATCACGTCTTTCGGAAATTCACTTACGCACGGCGCGCTTCAAGAGGCGGAAAAGCACGGCCTTGTCGGGGTCATCACCGGCATGTTCGAAGTGACAAGTTCGGGGATCAGCGCAGCTATTCTGTTTGGTTTCATCGCCTCGCTCCTGTTCAGATCGAAAAGCCGACCATAGATCCGCAGTCCATTGCCGTAATGGCAATGGGCTTTTTTGTATTCAAAAACCAACCGGGCAAGCGCCCTGCCGCCAATCGATCCGGGGCCATATTCTACAAGGAACAGGAAAGGGGGGAGTGCAATGTTCGGTTACAGTTACGGCGGCGGAGGCGGCTTTGGCGGTGGCTGGGGCTGCGGCGGCCACGGTGGCGGTGGCTACGGCGGAAAGTCCTATGGCGGTTCAATGTTCGTGCTAATCGTCATCCTGTTCATCCTGCTGATCATCGTCGGCAAAAGCTATAACTGCTAAGGAGGAGACGGGATGAACGAGTCGCTTTTCAAGAAAATCGAGAATAAGACCGGTGTCTCGATGGATGAACTGTTTGCACTGGCAAATGCAATCCAGCATGCCAACTTCCAGGATGAGCGGCAAGTCAGGAAAATCATCCGCAAAGTCGGAAAACTGGCGAAAAAAGACGTATCCAAACAATTGGAAGACCAGATTGCAGAATCCATCCTGAAAAACGGCAATTCCCTGAATGTAGGGGATATCCAGCGGATGATCGATAAAAACGGCTGAACTGTATAATAAAATCCGCGTCAGACCAGATATCTGACGCGGATTTTCACATTCATATCGTTTTTTCCATCACGCGATGGGGAATGCCGGCGTCCATAAATTCCGGAGATGTGACGGCATAGCCGATTTTCTCGTAGAACGGAACGGCATGGTTTTGTGCGTTCAGCCGGATTTTGCAGAGACCGGCTTTTCGTGCATGCTCCTCCAGCAAAACCATCATTTGCTGGCCAAGGTGTCGGCCCCGGTATTCGGGGAGGACACAGACCCGCTCGACTTTGCCGACATCGTCACCGATGTCCCGGATTCTGCCGGCAGCAATCGGACGCTCTTCGTCGTAGGCGATAAAGTGAACGGCCTCTTCATCCAAATCATCCAGCTCGATATGGATCGGCACGCCCTGTTCCTCTACAAAAACCGCCTTGCGGACGGCAAAGGCATCCTCACGCTCTGTTTCCGTCGTAGCGAGCTTCAGGCTGACCATCGCTCACTCATCTCCAGACAGTGTAAAGGTTTCGTAGACAGTCCAAGAACCGTCCTCAAGCTGGTAAAGGAGGTGGACACGATCAATCATTTCGCTATGCTGGAAGTTATCCATTTTCACTTGGCCAATGATGTCGTCATGTTCGCCATCCGACATCTTTTGGGCAATCGTGATGTGGGGGACGTACTGATGGTTTTCAGTGCTCTTGATGAAATCGAGACTGAGGGCCTCACGCAGTGCAAGGATTTCATCATTCGGATCGATCTTGAGGTAGATTGCGTTTGTGATCGGTGCGAATGTGCTGGCTTTCATCACTTTCAGCTCGAACGGTTTTTGTTTGGCTGCAACCCGCAGTAATTCGTCGGCAGCCTCCTTCATGTCTTTCCCTTCAAGCGTGAATGGGCCCAAGATAGTCATATGGGGCGGGATCAGTGCGTAGTGTGCATCATAGCGCTTGCGGTATGTGTTGGCCCTGTCCTGTAATTCTTTGGAAGGGAATGCGACAATTCCGTACTTCATGCGAAGACCTCCTTTGTATGTTCTCCCTTAAGGATATCAGAAAGTTCGCCGATTGGTTAATCTTCACTTTCCGAAAGCAAACCTGATGGCGCGTTCGAGATCGCGCTGCCAATACTTCCAGGTGTGCTTACCATCAAATTCTTCATAGAATGACGAAAACCCTTTTTTCTCGATCAAGTTCCTTAATTTTCGGTTGGGATTCAGAAAATCGTCAATTTCACCGGTGGTAGTCGGGACTTCCGTCTCGCCGGTTCCGATGACCTGATAGATGTCGAAGGCCGCGGGATCCGATACGGATTCGACAGCCGCCATGACCTGATTGTCCGCATACGGGGAGTGGCAGACAACTTTGCCGAAACTGTTTGGATATTTGCAGGCGGTCATCAGTGAAACTGTTGCCGCAAGGGAGTCGCCGATCAGGCCCCTGCCGGCCCCCATCTGGTAAGTCGGGAACACCGAGTCGATGTATGGCACGAGTTCGTGGGCGATAAACCGGATGTAATCGCGGTTCCGGTCGCCATCCGGATGATACATCCGTCTCCGTTCGCTGACACTCTTATAGGGAACGCCGACGACGATGAGCCGCTCGATTGCATCCTCTAAGTAGAGTTTTTCCAGAAGCCTCGTCATCCTGCCATATTGGAAATAGTCTTTTCCGTCCGATGCAATCAGCACCGAGTGTTTGTAAAGGTCGGAGTAGTTCTCCGGAAGATAGACAAGCAGTTCCATCTCTTCGCCGAGAGCTTCGCTATGTAATGTCAATTCGTTGATGCGTCCTTTTTTCAAGCCGTGTCCTCCTTATGGAACGTATAGATTAAATTGTAGCATACTGAATATTACAGGTATAATGTGTGCATGCGTCCAACAAAGAAAGGGGAGATTGTCATGTTTGACCATAACAGGAAAGTCCCGTCCGCCACAGTAACAAAGGCTGCTAAAGATGCACTGACCCGCCGCGGCGTGAGTATCGAGTCCATTGCCAAAATCGTCTATGAGATGCAGGCGCCATACAATGATGGCCTGCAGCTTGCCCACTGCATCGAATCGGTGGAAAGCGTTCTTCAAAAGCGGGAAGTGCAGCATGCGCTTTTGGTCGGCATCGAATTGGATGTCCTGGCGGAAAAAAAGCAGTTGTCAGAGCCGCTCCAGTCAATCGTCGATTCGGATGAAGGCCTTTTCGGGGTCGATGAAACGATCGCACTTGGAGCAGTTTATACGTACGGCAGCATCGCGGTGACCACATTCGGTCATCTGGACAAAAACAAGATCGGTGTCATTAACCATCTGGATACCAAAAAAGGAATCGGTGTTCATACATTCCTTGACGACCTTGTCGCAAGCGTGGCTGCGTGTGCCTCTTCCCGGATCGCCCACAGAACCCGTGATCTTGAGGAGAAAGGAAAAACGTTCAAGGCCCTGCCTCCGGAAGAAACAGCGCCGGAAAGCAATGTGGATGGTGCGAAATAATCGGTGAAGCGGTTACAAGAAAGCGTTGACATGCGAAAATAGTCTCAGTAGAATGAAAACTAGTATGGCCAACTAAATAGAGAAGGGGAGGATCACCATGAAAAAGAAATTCCGATTCTTGGCATTCATCGGAATCATTTCGCTATTCATGCTGGCGGCTTGCGGGGGCGGCGATAATGCCGATGGCGGCGACAGCGGTGAGGGCGGAAAAGATAAAAGCAACAGCGATATCAAGTTCCTCAGCATCCTGACTGGAGGCACGCAGGGCACCTACTATCCGCTCGGCGGCTCGTTCGCAGAGTTCATCTCGGATGAGACGGGCATCAAGACAACCGCGGAAAGCTCCCAGGCATCTGCAGCCAACATGACAGCCCTGGCCGACGACACAGCTGAAATCGCATTTGTCCAGACGGATATCGCCTACTATGCAAACAAAGGTGAACTGATGTTTGACGGACAGGCAATCGACAACGTTTCCGCGCTCGGTGCGCTTTATCCGGAAACCATCCAGCTTGTGACGACTGAAAAGTCCGGCATCAAGTCCTATGACGATCTGAAGGGCAAGAAGATTTCTGTCGGCGCACCGGGTTCCGGTACGTATGCTAACGCGGAGCAGCTCCTTGAGATCCATGGACTCACAATGGATGACATCGATGAGCAGAACCTTGATTTCGGCGAATCTACAGAAAGCCTTCAGTCCGGCCAGATTGACGCGGCATTCATCACTTCCGGTACACCGACTGGAGCAGTTGAAGGACTAAACGCCACGACGCAGGTCTATATCGTGCCGGTGGAGGATGCCAAAGCGGATGAACTGATCGAGAAATATCCGTACTATGCGAAAGATACCATTGCGTCCGGTACATACGGCCTGACTGAAGATGTACCGACAGTATCCGTTGGCGCGATGCTCGTCATCCAGAATGATATTCCCGATGATGTCGTTTATGACATCACGAAGGCTATCTATGAAAACACAGATAAGATCACACATGCCAAAGGTGAGCTGATCAAAGCTGAAAAAGGCCTTGAAGGCATCGGTATTCCAGTACACGCCGGTGCACAGAAATACTTTGATGAAGTGAACGGCAAATGATTTCGCCGTGACATGCAGTGAAGCGATGAAGCCGGGCTTCATCGCTTCACTTTGTTCTTTTGGCGGTGGGCGTCTTCAAAGGAGGGACTGTGATGCGCAAAGCGATTGGCGCTGCAATGATTGCAGCTGTTTTGGCTGCCGTCATGAATGTGCCGATTGCTGATTCATTCGTCTTTACGGAGACCCGCTCAGAAACGCCGGCCATTCATTACATACGGCAGTCGGACAGTGACCGGTTCGTCATCCGGTACACCCATTCAATCCATCTGTCGGATGTGATTGAAACCTATGAAGTCACCAAAGACCGCAAAATCCGTCTTCTTAAGATGGAATATGAGGATCTGGCCATCGGCTTGCCCGGCCATGCGGAAGAAGGGGAGACGTTCACCGCTGAAGACGGCCGATATACACTGGAATACGAAAACCGCATGTTGGACTCATTTGTCCTCTATGTGGCGGACATCGATACGGATTTGGAATTCCGGTATGATGGTCGCGTCTACGACCTAAAGAAGCTTCTCGACCGTGGGTCCTCTTACCAGTTCGAGGTAAGAAAGTTGTCACTACTGGAGTTCTTGAAAGGAGTGAATACGAATGGCGGATGACAAAACAATGCAAGACAGTGGGCATCATCAGTTGTCCGAAGAGGAACAGCAGGAGCTGCTGAAAAAATATGATCCCGAGTCGAACACGCGGGACGTACGGGGGGTCATGAAGAAAATCGTTTTCTTCGGTCTTCTGGCTTTCTCGATCTTCCAACTGTACACGGCAATTTTCGGCCAATATACAGCGTATATCCAGCGTTCGGTCCACCTTGGCTTCGCCCTGTCACTTATTTTTCTTTTGTTCCCGTTTCGCAGGAAATCAGCCAAAAAAGACAGGGTCCCGTTCTATGATGTCATCCTGGCGCTTTTATCTGTCGGTGTCGGTTTGTACTGGCCGCTGCAATACGATCAATTGGTCTTGCGAGTGGGAAGAGTGACCGACCTTGACATGGCGGTCGCCATCCTGGCTGTTATTTTGACGCTGGAAGCCTCGCGCCGTGCGGTCGGCCTGCCAATCACGATTATCGCCTCGGCATTCCTGTTTTATGCATTCACCGGTCCGTATTGGCCGGGATTCCTTGCTCACCGGGGACAAGACCTGACGGCACTCTCACAGCTGATGTTCTATACGACAGACGGGGTGCTTGGCACGCCGATCGGGGTATCGGCAACGTTCATCTTTGTCTTCCTCCTATTTGGCGCTTTTCTAGTCAAGACGGGCGTTGGCCAGTATTTTAATGACTTGGCTGTCGCTCTGGCAGGAAAGCTTACAGGCGGCCCGGCAAAAGTCGCAATCTTCTCAAGCGCGCTGCAGGGAACGATTTCCGGAAGCTCCGTTGCCAACGTCGTCACTTCAGGGTCCTATACAATTCCGATGATGAAAAAGCTCGGCTACCGAAAAGAGTTCGCGGGAGCCGTGGAAGCCTCGGCCTCCACAGGCGGGCAACTGATGCCTCCAATCATGGGGGCGGCAGCTTTCCTTATGGTTGAGTTTATCGGCGGGATCACTTATTGGGAAATTGCGAAAGCAGCCGCCATTCCGGCGTTGCTTTACTTTTCCGGGATTTGGATCATGACACACTTCGAGGCCAAGCGTGTGGGACTTTCGGGTCTTTCGGATGATCAGCTTCCGAACCGGAAAGAAGTCCTGAAGAAAATTTATTTGCTGACACCAATACTCGGCATCATCATCTTCCTGCTGGTCGGCATTCCGACGATGCAAGCAGCGCTGTGGGGGATTGTCCTGACGATTATTGTCAGTGCGTTTGACAAAGAGACCCGACTGAACTTCAAGGACATGATCAATGCGCTTGTCGACGGAGCTCGAACAGCGCTTGCCGTCGCGGCTGCGACGGCATGTGCCGGTATCATTGTTGGGGTCGTCGTCAAGACCGGTCTCGGCCTCAGCCTGGCCAACGGGCTGATTTCCGCTTCCGGCGGCCACCTTTTCCTGACCCTCTTCTTCACGATGCTTGCGGCCATCGTTCTGGGGATGGGTTCACCGACAACCGCAAACTATGTCATCACTTCGACGATCGCTGCTCCGGCAGTAATTGCCCTGCTGATGATCGATGAGCCGACCGGCGCCGCCGTACCGGTTGTCGTGGCACTATCTGCGCACCTGTTTGTGTTTTACTTCGGCATTATCGCGGACATTACACCACCGGTCGCTCTTGCAGCATTTGCGGCTTCCGGCATTTCCGGAGGGGATCCGATCCGGACCGGTGTCAATGCGGCGAAGCTTGCCATCGCGGCATTTATCATCCCGTATATGTTTGTTTATAACCCTGCGATGTTGATGATTGACGCAAGTGTTATTGAAATCATCTGGGTAACTGCAACCGCGTTTGCCGGCATGCTCGCAGTCGGTGCCGGATTCGTCGGATTCTGGTATCGTAAGCTGAATTGGCTGGAACGCCTGCTCGCTCTCCTGGCGGGAGGGATGCTGATCTTCCCGGAAGGCATGACGGATGTGTTTGGGCTTGTTCTGTTCTCCATCCTTCTGGCTGTCCAGGTCATGACACGTAACAAAGGAAAAAAAGAGGCAGTCGTCGCATAAGCCAGGAACCCCTGCAGAAAAAATCTGCAGGGGTTCTTTTTAGGCTTATTTGGTTGCACCCGTCAGTTCCATGCCCCGTTCCTTCATTAAATGCTGCAACGCGGAGCGGAACGTCGTAAACGACTTGAGCTTATTGACGAATGGCAGTCCGGACAAGGCCACTTCGCGCGCGAAATGCGGAGTGAAGCCGACAGTGATCACTTCAATACCCATCAGGCTGAGCGAAGCCGACAGTTCTTCGATCGCTCTTCCGAAAACCGAGAGGCTTTCCGACTTTTCGATGGACAGAGCGGTAAAGTCAAGAATCGCGATTTGTGTGCCGGTGGCAGCGACATGATTCAGTACTTTGGATACAACGTCCTGTGAAAATTCGGGAGTCAGTTCCCCGGCAAACGGGACTAGGATGGTATCCGGCATAATGGAAGGGATGATCGGAACCATGATCTGGCCGATCAGGTTTTCCAGTTCCTCGACCTGTTTCCTGAGATGGTCGATGGTCTGCTGCATTTCTTCGCGGGTCAGTTGGTCATTCATTCTGGATTCCTCACTGGTCTATATTTTTTCCGGCTGGTTATCTATGACTATTATACGGGAAATCCGGAAGTTCGCCATCATTAGAGAGGGAAGGGCATGTGTTGATGTTCTCCCACCATCATAGCCTGCGGGAGAGAATGAAACAAAGAAAAACCGTCCGGTCCCCGATAAGGGCCGGACGGTTTGTGATGATTCCGACTGGGCTCGAACCAGCGACCTCTACCCTGTCAAGGTAGCGCTCTCCCAGCTGAGCTACGGAATCAAATCTGGGATGTTGGCTTGTTGTTCTCTCAAGCACATTTACAATAATACAAGGGGAGAAGAGGAAAGTCAACGCAATCCGCAAAATAAAACTTTTCAGAATTCAGGTAAACGGATAAGGACCGTCCCCGCGTCTTGATGTACGGTGGACGGTCCTTATGTATGCTCTGCATGTTCACCGGCTGACGGCAAATATCGCATGGTCACGAAGTTATTGCTCCTGAGGGACGGATTCTTCTGCTTCGGAGAAGTAAAGGAAGTTTTCTTCTTCAAGCTCCGTGATCCGCTCCCGATTCAGTCCCATCTCAAGATTTCCTGTAAACATGTGATCCCACCATTGTTCTTGTTTCATCATGTCATTTCCTCCTTGATCTTTTCGTTGTTTGACCTTCTATACCCCGCATGATCGGATTCCGAAACAGAGTGAGGAACAAAACAAGCCGGAAGACCTATTTTTCTATCTAACCGGGAAAGAGGAGCTATGAAACTGTAAGGTGCGATATTCACCGTCTGTCGACCGGGTTGCATGTTGGACAGGTAACCATTTTCCTGCCCATATCCAAAGGTTGCCCGAGTCGGCGGCCGTTTATGAGCTTCAAAAAAATTTAACAAACAGATGAGACCATTGGAGAGGTATAGGTTGTCCCGGTTTATGTTTTGATATCCGTGCTTGCCGGCGATAAGATGAAGAAAGAATGAAAGGAGTGGTTGGCGATGGCATTTACGGAGGCGCAGGCCGGAAGCATGGTTGCCCGGCAACGGAGTTTTTATTGGACCGGCACGACGAAATCGGCCGCATTCAGAAAAGACCGGCTGATGGATCTGCACCGTGCGATCCGAAAATGGGAAAAAGACATCTCGGATGCTCTGGTGAAGGATCTTGGCAAAAGTGAATTTGAATCTTATATGACGGAGATCGGGTTTGTCTTATCCAGTATCCGGGAAATGGCATCCAGCCTTGAAGAATGGATGAAGCCGGAACCGAAAAAGACGCCGATTCATTTCCAGCCCGGTAAAAGCTTCGTCATCCGGGAACCATGGGGAACCGTGCTGATCATCGGTCCGTTCAACTATCCGTTCCAGCTTGTCATCGAACCGCTCGCTGCAGCGATAGCAGGAGGAAACACGGCCATCCTGAAACCTTCCGAGACGACACCGAACGTGTCTGCTGTCATCCGTGAAATGATTGCAGAGACTTTTCCCGCAGAATTCGTGGCAGTCGTGGAAGGCGGCAAGGAAGAGACATCAGCGCTGATCCACGCGCCGTTTGACTTCATGTTTTTCACGGGCAGTGCAAAAGTCGGGTCGATCGTCATGAAGGCTGCAGCCGAGCGGCTTGTGCCTGTCGTCCTTGAGTTGGGCGGGAAAAGTCCGGCCATCGTCGACCAGACTGCAGACCTGCGGACAGCTGCGGAGCGGATTGCTTGGGCAAAATTCACAAATGCCGGGCAAACGTGCGTTGCACCCGATTATTGTCTCGTGCACCACACCGTCAAGGATGCCTTTTTAGAAGAATTCACAGAGGCGATCAGAAGCTTTTATGGCGGGGACCCTGAGAAATCACCCGATTATGCGAGGATCGTTGACGAGCGTCAGTTTGACAGGCTGAGGGAGATGCTCGATGAAGAGCGCAGCCGAATTGTTTCGGGCGGCCGGATGAACCGCGATACCCGTTACATGGAGCCGACCGTGGTCGACAGTCCGCCTGCCGGAAGCCGGGTGATGGAAGAAGAGATTTTCGGCCCGATTCTGCCGGTCTATGGCTATTCAAGCCTGACTGCGGTGATCCGTTCGATCCGCGAGCGTCCAAAACCGCTGGCTGCCTACCTGTTTTCGGAGAACCGGGCTGCGATGGATCATTTTCTTTCCGAGTTGCCGTTCGGCGGCGGCTGCATCAATGATGCCCTTTCCCATGTCGGCAATACGGCGCTTCCGTTCGGCGGTGCCGGCCCGTCAGGAATCGGCAGCTATCACGGCAAATACGGGTTCGACGCATTCACTCATGAAAAAGGGATCCTGAAGCGGGCAACGGCCTTCCCGGTCAGGGTAGCATTCCCGCCATACGGCAACCGGCTCAAACTGATCAAACGATTCCTGAAATGATGCCGGCGATTCGTGACGCACACCCCATGTAGGCGTATAATGAAAGCTGGACTTTTCCAGTCGGGGGGATACACACATGAACATACCTTTTGACATTGAAGATTCAATCAAGATTCTGGAAGAACTCGTCAATACACCGAGTCCTTCGGGCTATACGAAAGATGCCATGAAGCTGGCGGAAACCTATCTTGCTGAAAGCGGGGCGGAACTGACCCGCACAAACAAGGGGGCCGTCATCGCCACATTCCGCGGAGAAGATGATACCAGAAGCCGGCTGATCACGGCACACATCGATACGCTCGGCGCAATCGTCAAGGAAGTAAAGTCTTCCGGTCGGCTGAAACTGGATAAGATCGGCGGATTCAACTGGAATGCCGCCGAAGGGGAGTACTGCACTGTCCATACGGCGGACGGCAGAAAAATTCGCGGAACCATCTTGATGCACCAGACGACCGTTCATGTGTATCGGGATTCCGCCAAAGCGGAGCGGAGCAGCGACAACATCGAGGTGCGGCTGGATGAGCGGAGCGTCAGCGCAGAAGACACACGGGCGCTCGGCATCGAGGTGGGAGACTTTGTTTCGTTTAACCCGCGTTTTGAAAGGATCGGCGGCTACATCAAGTCCCGCCACCTCGACGACAAAGCGAGCACGGCACTTTTGCTGGAGCTTGCGTCAAGGCTGAAGGAGAGCGGCATAAAACTTCCGCATACCCTGCACCTTTACATCTCTAATAATGAAGAGATCGGCTTCGGAGGCAATGCTTCGGTTCCGCAAAACACGACTGAGTACATTGCATTCGATATGGGCGCCATCGGAGACGGGCAGGCTTCCGACGAGTATACCGTGTCGATCTGCGTGAAGGATTCGAGCGGGCCCTACCATTACGGCCTGACCCGTCATCTGGCCGATCTTTGCAAAAAGGAAGGCATTCCGCACAAGCTAGATATCTACCCTTATTACGGCTCGGATGCCTCGGCGGCCATTCGCGCAGGCTTTGACGTCAGGCACGCGCTTTTCGGCCCGGGAATCGAATCGTCCCATGCACTGGAGAGGACGCATACGGATTCCCTCGTAGCGGCGGCCGGCCTGCTGAGGGCTTACATTCTTTCGCCGCTTGCGGAAGACTGAGGAGGAAACGACATGGAAACAACAGAACTGCTGGCATATCTACCGTTCAGCAAAGTGATCGGGACGCTCCCCGCGGAGATCACTGACATCACGACCGATTCCAGAGCGGTCCAGCCGGGCGGTGCTTTTATCTGCATAAACGGATACACCGTGAACGGGCATGACTATGTGCCCCAGGCACTTGCCGCCGGCGCAAGACTCATCATTGCGGAAAAGCGGGTCGAGGCCGATCCGGACAGGGCAGCCGTAGTCATCACGGATGATACGGCACGTGCGGAAGGGCTGCTCGCCTCCGCCTTCTTCGGACACCCGTCCAAGTCGGTCCGCATGATCGGCGTCACCGGCACGAACGGCAAGACCAGTGTCGCCAATATCATTGATGGCATTCTCCGGAGCAGCGGCCGGAAGTCCGCTTCTTCAGGCACGATCGGTTTCAACCTGAATGGTGTGCTTTATGAGTCGGCCAACACAACGACCGATGCCCTCACTACACAGCGGATGATCCGTCAGGCCTCTGCGGAAGGGTGCGAGGCGATGACGATGGAAGTCTCTTCCCATGGCCTTGTCGAAGGGCGACTGTCCGGCACCGAATTTGACATAGCCGTTTTCACGAACCTGACTCACGACCACCTGGACTACCATGGGACGATGGAGCATTACGGATATGCAAAGGGGCTGTTGTTCGCGCAACTCGGCCAGGATACATCCAAGCCGAAGTTCACAGTCCTGAATGCGGATGATCCGTGGTCGGACCGGTACCGGCAGATGACGCCGCACCCTGTACTTACTTACGCTGTGGACTCTGAGGCCATGTTCCGGGCACGCAACATCCGGCTGGAGGCCGGCCGCACCGTTTTCCTGATGGATACGCCCGAAGGGGAGCGGCAGGTCGCGATGAACCTGATCGGCGGGTTCAATGTCTACAACGCATTGGCTTCCGTTGCCGCACTTTATGCATACGGCCTCGGGCTCGATGAAATTATTGCCGGACTCGGCGGGCTGCCTGCCGTGAAAGGGCGCATGGAGCGGGTGGAGACGGACTTGCCGCTTACCATATATATTGACTATGCGCATACGCCGGATGCCATCGAAAAAGCGATTGCTTCGGTCCTTCCATACAAGAAAAACAAACTCATCTTCCTTGTCGGCACGGGCGGCAACCGGGACAGGTCAAAGCGGCCGGCCATGGCGGAAAAGGCATCGGTTGCGGATTACGTCATTCTCACGACGGATGACCCTAGGCACGAGGATTATGAATCCATCACCACCGAGCTTGCCGCAGGCATGACACATGAAAACTATGCCTGCATCGGCGACCGGGAACAAGCGGTCCGCCATGCTGTGGAGGTCGCGGGCGAAGGCGACATCATCCTGTTCGCAGGAAAGGGCCATGAAGACTTCCAGATTATCGGGAATACCAAATACCCGCACAGCGACGCGCAAATCGCGTTGGATGAGGCGGAGAAGAAATTCGGGCGAAAGGCAGGCGCCCGGGACTAACCCGGAAATTGACGGGTAAACTCGGCCGGAAAGGTTCGCCTTTCCGGCTGTTTTCTGAATATCGCTTGAAATGCGCTTTTCGGTCCCTATGATGGGAAAAAGCTGAAACAGATGAGGAGAAATGAAAAAATGGAAGACCAATTAAAACAAGAGATCGCATCGCGCAGGACATTCGCGATCATCTCCCACCCGGATGCCGGGAAGACCACGATGACCGAGAAGCTCCTGTTTTTTGGGGGTGCTATACGGGACGCGGGTACGGTAAAGGGAAAAAAGTCCGGCAAATTCGCCACATCCGACTGGATGGAAATTGAGAAGCAGCGGGGCATTTCCGTCACTTCTTCGGTACTCCAGTTCGACTTCGACGGAAAACGGGTCAATATTTTGGATACGCCGGGCCATGAAGACTTTAGTGAAGATACCTACCGCACCCTCATGGCCGTCGATTCGGCTGTCATGATGGTCGACTCGGCAAAGGGCATCGAGCCTCAGACCATCAAGCTGTTTAAAGTCTGCCGGATGAGAGGCATTCCGATCTTCACCTTCATCAACAAGCTCGACCGCCAGGGCAGAGAACCGCTCGAGCTCATGGAAGAGCTTGAGGAAGTGCTCGGCATCGAGTCCTATGCGATGAACTGGCCGATCGGGATGGGCAAGGAATTCATGGGAATCTATGACCGTCACAACCGCCGGGTTGAACTCGCGCGGACAGAAGGAGAAGGCCGATATCTTGAAGTCGGTGAAGAGGGCGATTTGGCCACTCCTCACCCGATCCAGGATTCATCTTATTTCCAGCAGGCCTTGGAGGACGTCATGCTGTTGGACGAGGCGGGGAACGATTTTGATGAAGAGCGTGTGCGGCGTGGCGAGCTCACGCCTGTGTTCTTTGGTTCTGCATTGACGAACTTCGGCGTGCAGACATTCCTTGAAACCTATCTGCAGTTTGCGCCGGCACCGCAACCGCGGAACACGGCGGACGGCGGCAGTGTCAGTCCGTATGATGAAGAATTTACCGGCTTCATCTTTAAGATCCAGGCCAACATGAATCCTGCGCACCGCGACCGGATTGCATTTGTCCGGATCGTTTCCGGAGAATTCGACCGGGGGATGCAGGTGACCGTCCCCAGGATTCCAAAGACCTTTAAAGTCAGCCAGTCCACACAGTTCTTGGCGGATGACCGGGAGACAGTCAATATCGCGGTTGCGGGCGATATTATCGGGCTTTATGACACGGGCAACTATCAGATCGGCGACACGATCACGGGCGGCAAGGGGAACTTCGCCTTCGAACCGCTCCCGCAGTTTACACCGGAACTATTCGTCAAAGTGTCCCCGAAGAACGTCATGAAATCCAAGCACTTCCACAAAGGGATCTTGCAGCTTGTACAGGAAGGTGCCATTCAGTATTACAAGACGCTTTATACCGAAGAAGTCATCCTCGGAGCGGTCGGGCAGCTCCAGTTCGAAGTTTTCGAACACCGCATGAAGAATGAATACAATTCCGAAGTGGTCATCCAGCATATCGGCCAGAAAGTCGCCCGCTGGATCGAAAATGAAGGAGATGTGAAGGAATCCATGACCGGGCCGCGTGCCATGCTCGTCAAGGACCGCTACGACAAGCTCGTCTTCCTCTTCGAAAACGACTTTGCCCTCCGCTGGTTCCAGGATAAGCATCAGGACATCAGGCTATTCAGCCTTCTCTGACCCTTCCGCAGGATATCCACACACGGTAGCTGGCCGGCCCTGAAAGGAGCCGGCACGGCTGCCGTTTGTTTTGGATGGCCGGGGACAGAAGGAATAGCCGGACATTGAAGGGAGGGCTTCAGTTCCGGTATGATGGATATAGCTTTTTGAAAAGGGGAAAAAAGGATGAAGATTAGCGGTTTTTCCATCAGGCGGCCGGTCTTTACGACCGTGACCATGCTACTGGTGCTCATTTTGGGGATTGTTTCATTCATAAAGATTCCGCTGACGCTCATACCCGAACTGAATCCGCCAGTTGCGGTCGTGGTGACGAGTTATCCGGGGGCGGGTCCGGAAGAAGTGAGCGAAAAAGTCACCAAGCCGCTCGAGAACAGTTTGTCCACGCTGCCGGGTCTGGATTCCATCCAATCAACCTCGCAGGAAGGCGCGAACCTCATCTTCCTCCAGTTTGATTGGTCAACTGAGATCGATGACGTCCAGATGGATGTTCTTCAGCGAATCGACCAGACCCCTGTTCCGGACGATTCCGGAAAACCGCAGTTCATGAAGTTTGATCCGTCACAATTTCCGGTGATCCAGCTGTCTCTCCGCTCGGACGGGGAAACAGGAGATATTCGGGAAATTGCGGAAAAGCTCGAGACAGAACTGAGAAGGACGGAAGGGGTCGCAAGCGTCACCGTCTCTTCCTCGCTTGTCGAGGACGTACAGATTGTCCTTGATCCCGGAAAGCTTGAGGAATACGGTCTCGAACAGCAGGATGTCGTACAGGCTATCCAGGCCAATAATATTTCCCTGCCGGGAGAGGCGGTTGAAACGGAAGACGGCAAACGACTGACGACGCGGATTATCAGCACGCTTGCCTCGCCGGAAGACATCAGAGAACTTGTCCTGACTGTCAATCCGCTGGACGGCAAGGAAATCAAGGTCTCGGATATCGGAGAAGTGAACCTGGCCGCAGATGACGGAGAGATGGAAACCAGAACCAATGATGAGCCATCAGTCATCATGTCCGTATTGCAGGAATCCGGTGCGAACACAGCGGATGTCTCCACATCATTCAAGGAGTCTCTGGTCCATCTGCTCGGCCAGCCGGAATTCGGGGGAGTCACTGCCGACATCCTCTTTGACCAGGGAGATTACATTCAGCTGGCCATCGGCAATATCGGCCAATCCCTGATCCTCGGCGGGATTTTCGCCATGCTCGTCCTATTCATGTTCCTGAAGTCGGTGAGGAGCCCGATCATCATCGGTGTGGCTATTCCCTATTCGGTCATCGTCACGTTTGTCCTCATGTATTTTGCGGACTTCGCACTGAATATCCTGACACTTGGTGCATTGGCGCTGGGAATCGGGATGCTTGTGGATAACTCGATTGTCGTGATCGAAAACATCGAACGGCATCTGGCGATGGGGAAAAAACGGAAACAGGCCGCTCTTGACGGCACGAAAGAAGTGGGCGGGGCCATTACCGCATCCACTCTGACGACCATCGCCGTGTTTCTGCCGGTCATCTTCATCTCCGGCCTGATCGGCCGGATCTTTACGGAATTTGCATTGACGATTTCCTTCAGCTTGCTTGCTTCGTTGTTTGTTGCGCTGACCGTCATTCCGATGATGGCTTCCCGAATGCTGAAAAAACCGAAACGGGACTTGGAAACGAGGCGCAGGCGTTCAAAGTCCTATCGGAATTTCGAGCGCTCGGTGACCTGGTCCCTCCAACACCGGAAAATGGTCCTCGGATTGACGGCACTACTGCTGGTGGCAGGTGCTTTCGGATTGTACAGGGTCGGAACCGAATTCCTCCCCGCAACGGATGAGGGGTTCGTCAGCATCTCGGTCAATCTTCCGGATGGCGCTTCTTCGGAAGCCACCGGAGACGTAATCCGGCAAATTGAAGAACGACTGAAGAAAGAATCGGACGTGGACGTTTATGTCAGTCTCACAGGCGGTACTCAGCAGGGACTCGCACAGGGAACGGGAGAGGCGGATAAAGGTGAGCTCTATATCAAGCTCAAACCGCTTGCCGACCGCAACCGTTCGGTATTCGAGTTTGTCGATGACGTCCAGCCGGATATCCGGAAGCTTGCGGATGAAGACACTGAAATCACCTTCAACTTGCAGACGGCGGCCGGTTCCTCGCCAAACACGCTGACCTTTACGATGTCGGATACGGATAAATCCCGTCTTGAAGCTGTTGCGGCACAAGCAGTGGACCATCTGTCAAAGATCGAAGGTGTGACCGATGTCACCAATGACCTGACAGAAGGTGTGGAGGAAATTCTGATCGAGGTTGACCGCAATGCGGCATCTGCAAACGGTTTTGCGCCGGCTCAGATTGCTTCCACAGTCAACGATATGACCCGGGGTGTGGACGCGACACAGATTGTCGGTGAGGAAGGCGACGTACACGCCGTCCGGATCAGGACCGGCGGCAATCTCGACAGTGTTGAAGCATTGGAGCAGTTAAAACTCCGTGCGCCGTCCGGTTCTTTCG
This sequence comes from Bhargavaea beijingensis, assembly GCF_900101985.1. Classification (GTDB taxonomy): domain Bacteria; phylum Bacillota; class Bacilli; order Bacillales_A; family Planococcaceae; genus Bhargavaea; species Bhargavaea beijingensis. Next base: position 47,613 of record NZ_FNAR01000006.1, on the reverse strand, counting down.
TCACGCTCGCGAGCCTGGCGGAAATTGAGATTGCAGAGGGCCCGGCTGCCATCCGCCGGGTCGACCAGGCAAACGCGGTGCGCTTCACTGTCCACTACGAGTCTTCGCGCACACTTGGTGAAGTCACAGGGGACGTGGAACATACACTGAAAAAAGCGGATCTTCCACAAGAAACCGACATTTCCTATAGCGGTGATCGCGAACTGTTCGAAGATGCGATTGATGACATGCTCATGGCGGTCATTCTCGCGGTCGTCCTCGTTTATATCGTCATGGCTGCCCAGTTTGAATCGTTCAAGTACCCATTGGTCATTATGTTCACGGTGCCGCTTATGATCATCGGAGTGGCCCTCGGCCTGTTCGCAACGAATACGCCGATCAGCGTTTCCTCGGTCATCGGGATTCTGATCCTGGTCGGGATCGTGGTGAATAACGGGATTGTTCTCGTCGACTATATCAACCAGCGCAAACAAGAAGGGATGCCGTCCCTTGAAGCCATCACCGTTTCAGTCAAGGACCGTATGCGACCGATTCTGATGACAGCACTCACGACCATTCTCGGCCTCCTGCCTCTTGCTCTTGGAATCGGTGAGGGCACAGAGATCAACCGGCCGATGGGAATCGCGGTCATCGGAGGACTGATCAGTTCGACTGCGCTGACACTCTACATTGTTCCGGTCGTTTACAGTTTGTTTGACCGGGAGACGAGGAAGCAGAGAAAATCGGAGACAAATGAACGAATACTGTGATACAATAACTTCCGGGAAAACTAAATGATCTTTGACTTAGTGTCAAAGGGGAGTAGCTATAGGGAAACCTATTTCATAATCGTCATTACATGGCATTGCCATCGGTTATGATAGCCAGAATCCGGGAATGACCGGATGTCGGCTTAGCAAGACCTTTGCCCTTTTTTCGGGGTAAAGGTCTTTTTGTTTTCCAAAAAAAGGAGGGAACAACTTGGAAGCCATCTTACTCGAATACGCATGGGTGCTTATCGTCCTTGTCGTCCTTGAAGGCCTGCTTGCAGCGGATAATGCGGTCGTCATGGCGGTGATGGTGAAGCATCTGCCACACCTGCAAAGGAAAAAGGCTCTGTTCTACGGGCTCCTTGGAGCCTTTGTCTTCCGCTTTGCGGCATTGTTCATGATTACGATCCTTGTGGACATCTGGCAGATCCAGGCGCTGGGTGCAGCCTATTTGCTCTTTATTTCTGCCAAGAACCTGTATGACATGAGGAAAAAACATGGAGAAGAAGAGGACGATCTAAAAGAACCGAAAAAACAGTCCGGCTTCTGGATGACCGTCCTGAAAGTTGAGCTGGCGGATATTGCATTCGCCATTGACTCGATGTTGGCAGCCGTAGCGATTGCCGTCACTTTGCCGGAACTGGGTGACTTCCATATCGGTGGAATCAACGGTGGGCAGTTTGCCGTGATGTTCTTTGGCGGTGTAATCGGATTGATCATCATGCGGTTTGCAGCAACTTGGTTTGTCCGGCTGCTGGACCGCTATCCTGCACTGGAGGGTGCAGCGTTCATGATCGTCGGCTGGGTCGGGGTGAAACTTGTTGTCCTGACACTCGGCCACGAGGAACTCCAGATTATCGATCCGCATTTCCCTCACTCCACAGTCTGGAAAGTTATCTTCTGGTCCGTACTGTTGCTGATCGCTGTTGTCGGTGTCCTTATCGGACTGAAAAACGACAGAAAAAAGCAAGCCTGAACAAAAAGACTGCTCCTGCGGCAGTCTTTTTTCTTTCGGCCCGGATTTCAGACCCCCTGATATCGGGGGGGCGGAACGAATGATATGTGTAAGTGCGACTTGACCGCTTTCCTAATCTAGGAATTGCCGATACAATCAATTTATCGAAATCATGGCGGGAGAGGTCTAATCGTGCTGATAACGACGTTCAACGGTTTCATAAGGAAAACCCGCGGGACCGCGAGTGTAGAAGAGCGTGTCCGCCTTGCCCAGAATGGTTCTGAAGAAGAGCTGGATGGACTGCTCCGCTCATATTCTCCGTTTCTGAAAAAAGCGGCCTATCTGGCATGTAACCGGTATATCGATGAACATGATGATGAATATAGTATCGCCTTAGGCGGTTTCCACGAAGCAGTCATGAAATACGACCGCTCCCGGGATGCCTCGTTTATGACATTTGCCCATCTCGTGATCCGCCGGAAGCTGATTGACCATCTGCGGAAAGAATCGAGGGCAGGCTTGGCCGCACTCCTTGCGAAAGGAGAGGAAGAAGCCGCAGTTGCAGCTGACGCAGCCTCTTATATCCGTTTTTCCGAACAGCAGGAAGCGGACAAGCGACGCGAGGAGATCCAGCTCTATTCTGATTTGCTTGCGGACTGCGGGCTGTCATTCAGCGAACTCGCCGACGTTTCTCCTAAGCATGCGGACGCCAGGAAGACGGCGATGGACATTGCCGTGATTATCTGCAGTTCCGAAGAGATGAAAAGTGAGACACTGCGCAAAAAGCGGTTACCGATTAAAAGAATCGAACAGATGGTGGGGGTTTCAAGGAAAACGATTGAGCGTCACCGCAAATATATTCTTGCAATGGTGATTCTACATAACAGTGATCTGCCGATGCTCCAGGAGTATTTAAAAGGATGGATGCCCGAATGAACAAGATCAAGGGGATCGTAGTGGAACAAACGAAAGAAAATGTGGTCATTCTCACTCCTGACGGCAGATTTATTAAAGGGGAGGCGGACCAACAGGAAATCGGGTCAGAAAGCCGGGTTTCGCCTGCGGGGCTAAAAAGCCGGTTGCAACTTGCCACAGTACGCAGACCTTTTGCCGTTGCGGCGCTGTTCGCAACGTTCCTGCTAATTCTGCTTACCTCGCTTTTCCTGCCGCTCAGGGAGCCTGCTCTGGCATTTATCCAGCTGGAAGTGAATCCCGCCGTCGAATTCGGAATCGACAGAGATGGGAAAATCCGGGAGCTGACACCGCTCAATGAGGACGGTTCGGCACTGATCCAAGATCTCGGGAACTGGAACGGCAAGGATGTCACCGTGCTGATTGGCGGGATCATTGCCGAGTACAGCGCAGTCAATCAGGAGCTTTCCGTCATATCGGTGAAAGCAGGAGATGAAAAGCTTGCAGCCAAAGTGAATCAGACCGTTCGCTTTATTAAAGACGCAGCGCGCGAAAAAGGAATGGAACTGAGACTGTTGGAAACTGATAGTGAACTGCGGGACCGGGCGATGGCTGAAGGTGTTCCGATCAGCCGAATCATTAACCGAGACAGTCAAGCTCCTCATCCGCCCGCATCCGAGCACAGTCAGCAGAAAAGCGATAAGACCCAAAATGAAGAACACGAGATTCAGTCAGAATCGATTGTTGAAAAAAAACAAAATCCTGAGACCGGGGACGGACAGGATCAGGACGCCCGGCAAATACCTTCAGGAAATGAAGAGGTCCGGCCGCCGGGCAACTCGGGACAGGCCCCCGGCATCCGCAAAAAAGAGGCACCTCCGGGTAACGGGACCCAAGGGAAACCGGCAGAAGAACAGAAACCGCCTGTTCATCCAAACGAGAAAGGGCAGGGTCACCCTCCCGTAAAAGGGGAACAAAAAGAGAAAACGAAAGAAGGAGTGAAAAAACAACCTTCAAAGCCGGGTAATAATGAAAGCCCTCCAATCAATGACGGGCCGGCCAAGAAAGCCCAGCCTCCAGGACATTCCCGGCAGGAAAAGCAGTCAGGGCCTCCAGACCACGCCAGGCCGCATTCAAAAGATCGGCCGGATGAAAAAATGGGAGGAAATCGGGTTTCTCCGTCTCAAAAGCAGCATCCTCCTGGAGCTGGGCAATCTTCGGACAATGGCCAAGAGAATAAGAACGGTGGCAACGGGAAAGGTGGTAATGGTAACGGCTCCGGCAAATAAGCCGGAGCCGTTACCATACACCTTTCTTTTTTCGGAGGATTTCTATAAAATGAGACATCATGTAAGGCACGACGGAAAGGACACGGGATCCATATGCCATTTAAAGAATTGACACGGAGGCAGAAGTTTCTGTCCAGCATCAGGAAGCAAAAGCTGACGCCAGCACGTGTTCTTGTCATTTATTATTTCTTTGCAATCACCATATCCGCGATTCTTCTCAATCTGCCTGGTGTGCATCGTCCCGGGGTGGACATCAGCTTTATCGACAGCTTATTCACGGCAGTAAGCGCAGTGAGCGTGACCGGCCTGTCCGTAATCGACTTGAGCGCCACCTATACAACATTTGGCGTTGTCATGTTTATGATCGTCCTTCACTTCGGAGGGATCGGTGTCATGTCGATCGGAACCTTTTTCTGGTTGGTGATCAGAAGAAGGATCGGTCTTCGGGAAAGACAACTGATCATGGTCGATCATAACCAGTACAGCATGGCCGGAGCGGTCAAGCTAATCCGGGAAATCATGAAAATCATGATTCTGATTGAATTGGTCGGTGGGAGCATTCTGACTCTTTACTTTACCAAGTACTATGAGTCGTTCCGGGATGCGCTCCTTAATGGAATGTTCCATGCGGTCACCTCAACGACAAACGCCGGTTTTACGATTAACAGCGACTCGTTGTCTCCTTATTTCAATGATTATTTCGTCCAGCTTGTGACCATGGCGCTGATCATACTCGGTGCGATCGGATTCCCGGTCCTCATTGAAGTGAAGCGGTTTTTGTCGAGCAAGGAGCCTTCTTTCCGGTTCTCATTGTTCGCCAAAATCACAACCGCGACATTTGCTATTCTCCTGGTAGCCGGAACCATTGTGATCCTTCTAATAGAATCTTTCCATTCCTTCAAGGACATGCAGTGGCATGAAGCGCTATTTGCGGCAATGTTCCATTCAGTTTCCGCTCGCTCTGCAGGGCTTACGACGATGGACATTACACAATTTAGCGAAGCAACGGATGTGTTCATTAGTTTTCTCATGTTCATCGGTGCTTCCCCGAGCTCCGTCGGCGGAGGAATCCGGACGACCACATTTGCCATTGCCGTTCTGTTTCTCATCAATTTTGCAAGGGGCAAGGATATCATTCAGATTTTCGGAAGGGAAATCAAACTGGTTGATGTGTACCGGTCCTACGCGGTCATTCTCATTGCCGGATTGCTCGTGCTTGTCTCTGTGATGATCATGTCAATCACGGAAGAAGGCATTCCGCTTACCGCATTGGTATTTGAAATTACATCAGCATTCGGAACCTGCGGCATGTCACTCGGCATCACGGGGGATTTGAGCATAGTCGGAAAAGCGGTCCTGATGTTCCTGATGTTTGTAGGCAGAGTCGGGCTGATCTCGTTCCTGTTCACTTTGGGGGGCAAGCCACAAAAACTGAATTACCGATATCCGAAAGAGCGTGTAATCATCGGCTGAACCTATCCGTCAGGGCGTTGTCCCGGGCGGATATTTATTCATTTTAATGAATATTTAGATCAGGACCTTGACCTCAACCGCTTAATATGAGTAAATAGTCTTATATTAGAAGGCTGTAAAATATGGAATAATCAGAATTAAATCTCTCGGATCATGCTTGCCGAAGTCATGATCGGTTAATCACTTTCATATGCTAGTCCAAAACGGAGAAAGGCCGGTGTGGGACGTGCCAACGAAATCGATAATGGAAACCCTCGACTTCCTGTTTGATGAAGCAGATGACGCAATTGTCATGGTCAATCGGAATAACGAATGTCTGCGTTCTAATCCTAGGGCAGTCAAAACACTTGGTATTTTCCCTGGAAGCATGATGGACAAGGTGCTCCAGAATGGACAGGAAGCCGGCTGGACGACATTTATCAGTCAAGTGAACCCCGGCCGCAAGGTGACTTCTCGTTTTGGATTGGAAAATCCCTCCGGAGCAGCCTTTCAGGATATCGAAGTCATCGGCACGGTATTCAGGCATTCCAATGATGTCATTCTCCGGTTTAAGCTGGGAGAACAGTCGGGTGTTGATCGAGAAGGGGCCCAAGCCTATCACAGTATCTTCCGCCATGAGGTCAACTGCTACCTGGTGTTCGGAAAAGATGGAACGGTCCGTGACGTCAATGACCGAATCCGTCACTTTTATGAAATGGACCCTGATCATCTGATCGGGCGCCCGCATACAGAGCTTCTTAAAATTGGACTGTCCGATAAAGACATCGAACTTGTCAAGCAAGGGCTTAAGAAAAACGGACAGGCGGAATTCAAGCACTGTTTTGTCACCGCTCAAGGAGAAGAGCGATTCTATCACATCTTTATCTACTATGAACAAAATGGGGAGTTTATCTTCGCTTCTGTCCGTGACGATACGGAAAAAGTATTGCTGAAGCGTCAGATGGAGCATAATGGATCTCTTTCCGCAATCGGCCAGCTGGCGGCAAGCATCGCGCACGAACTGAAAAATGCCATGACTTCGGTCAGAGGATTTACCGAGCTGCTGAAACTGTCTGCGGAAGGAGATTCAGTCCGCTACGTACAGGTGATTGACAGTGAAATGGACAGAATGGAATCGCTCATGGCCGAGTTTTTGACGTTGTCGAAACCGACAGACCAGGAAGACGAAGTTTTCGATCTGCACAAATGTCTCGGTGACGTGGTGACAGTCATGGAACCGCAAGCGACCATGAGGAAGGTTGCCATCTTTATGGACAACCAGATAGGGGAAGCGGCACCTGTTAAAGGGAAAAAGCATCGGATGAAGCAGGCCTTCATCAACCTGATCAAAAATGCGCTCGAAGCTTCAGGAGAAGGCACGACGCTGTTCGTCTCCCTCGAACACTATGACGACGACCATGTCGTCGTCGCGTTCAGTGACGAAGGGAGCGGAATGACCGATCTGCAGATCAAGCAGGTGTTCCTTCCATTCTTCACGACCAAGCAGGAAGGGACTGGCCTGGGATTGCCGTTTGTCCTTGAGACTGCCGAATCGATGGGAGGCCATCTGTTCGTGAAATCCGAGCTGGGAAAAGGAACGCGGATTGAAATGCTTCTTCCTGTCCATGAACGCTCCCAAGCTCAGGCTGGTGCCGAAGGGGCGGCCGTCCTCACGCCATAGACCCGCGCCGATGCAGTTTTGACACTTTCCGGAAAAGCGGCCTATAATGAGTTCATCAGTATTGTCGGCAGGGGTTGAAAGCATGCAGGAGAACGGCAGTGAACAATCATTGAAATTATTCGTGGTTCTTTCAAGGGCACACAAAGTGATCTCTGAAAAGGCAAACAAACTTTTTGCGGACTACGGCTTGAATCCGACGGAATTTGCAGTGCTTGAGCTCCTATACCATAGGGGCAGACAGCCCATTCAAAAAATCGGCAGCAAAATTCTTCTTGCGAGCGGGTCGATGACCTATGTCATTGATAAGCTCCAAAAGAGGGGCTATCTTAAGCGTACCATCTGTGAATCCGACCGCCGTGTCACATTTGTTGACATTTCAGAGGGTGGAAGGAAACTTCTGGATGAGATATTCCCGGTTCATGAGCAACATCTCCATGAACTGATGGGTGTACTCAGCCCGGAAGAAAAAGCGACCTCAATCGAGCTGCTCAAGAAACTGGGTCTGTCAATCAAGGACCTATCCAAGTGAATATAGTCCAGACCATAGACAAAACGGACCCGGAAGAAATTTTCCGGTCCGTTTTGTCATTCTAATCTATAACAAGCGGTTTGTGTTTTGAAATAGTGGACGGTTCCAGCCCCAAAAGCCGAACGGGCGGATTCGAGGAAACGACTCTGCCCTGCGGCAAAAGCGTGATCCAAAGGTCCGAGGGTTCGGACCACGTGCACGATGGGGTGCTGATTTGCACTATGCGAGGCTGATATGCATTATAGGACACCGTTCTTCACGATGTCGGTCCGTTTTGCTCCACGATATGCCATTTTGCACAATCGGACAGGGGATTCAGGGAAAATAAAAAACTGCAGACAAAGGAGCATACACCCACTTTGTCTGCAATCTTCGACCGGTCTCCCGGTCTCCCGGACCTTTTTATTTTTTGCCGATTGTCGCGCCCATGGAGAGGAGGGCGTCGGTCTGATCGGTTTCAGGCTTGTCAAAGACCGTCAGGCGCACGGTCATCCCATCTTTGGTGAAGACCGCTCCTGTCGAGAGGCCCTCTTCTGTTTTAAGTTGCCTGATGACGAGATCTTCAATTCCTGAAGACTTTTCAAGGCTGTACTCCCCGGAAACATCTGCCGCTTTTCCGCCGTCATACTCAAGAGAGCTGATCATCTGCTCGGTGAGCGTCTTCAAGTCTGTATCGGAACCGAATGTTTCAATCCTCATGAAAACCTGCTCATCTTCGTTCCAGTAGAGCACATCCTTGTTCGGTTCTTCCGAAGTGAGCTGGTAGCCGTCAAGCACATAAATGGAATAGTCCATTTCGTCACTTTCCGTCAAAGTGGCCTGGCCGGTCTGTTGGCTGCTGTCCGACTGATAAGCCAGTTCCCGCTCCGGACCACGCTCTTCCTCCTGGTCGGTGACATCCTGCGCGTCTTCTTCATCGACATTTTCGTCAGTGGTTTCTTCTTTGCCAGTTTCGGTATCAGCATTCTCGGCCCCCTGGTTCTGGTCCGCTGACTCTTCCTGTTCCATTTGCGTGTCGTTGTTGTCTGCCTCTTCTCCGGCTGTGCCGCATGCCGCCAGCATCAGGACGGCGGCTGCCGAGATGGATGCGTATTTCAATTTGTGTTTCATTATCAGATCCTCCTTGTCTTTTATGAAAATCCGGCTGTCCGGAAAATCTGTTTGGCTGATTGATCGTTATGTATTGGATCAGTCGTTGTTGCCGTACAATATTTTATAGCGCTTATGGTTGACTACGGTTTTTTCTTCCATTTCCAGTTGCTTGAAGTTTTCCATGAATGTCAAATCAACGATGACCGAGTTTTCATTGACCTTTTCCACGACGCCTTGGAGCCCGTCTTTAAACTCGATGATGTTTCCAACTTCGGCAATTTTCATCCATATCGCTCCTTCCGGTTGATTACCTAACAGTTTGCCTTATATTCTCTTTTGAGTAAAGAATTTTTAGCGGCTTTTGTGACGACACTGGCAAGGTGAGGGAGGGTTCTATGAAGCAGTCCAGAGATGAACAGATTGAAAAGCTGAGGGAGAGGATGACCGTCAGTGCAATGGAAAAAGGACGGAGGCATCCGGAAACCATAGGGTTGAGCCGGCAACTGGATGAATTATTGAACTGTTATTCCTCTTGTCATAATCGGCAACGGGAAGCGGAATAAAGGAATCTTTCGGAGAAAATGAAAAAAATGATTTTCTGATGTTTAGACTGACCAAAATCAGGATATATTACTTTTGAACACAGCAACATTCTCATTTCCCCCTTTACTTGGACGGACCGCTATGCGGGCCGTCCCTTTTTTTGTTTCGTTTGCTACAATGGAGGAAACGAATGGGGGTAAGGCGGAAGTGAAAAAAATCGCAATGATCGGAGCCGGTGTGATGGGCGGCCCGATGGCCGCACATCTGATGGAAGCCGGACACAACCTGACTGTCTATACACGAACGCAGGAAAAAGCAAAAGGGTTAATAGAAAAAGGAGCCAAATGGGCTGGCAGTCCTTCAGAAGCTGCTGACGGGGCGGATGTCGTCATGACGATGGTCGGCTATCCGCAGGACGTGGAAGACGTTTATTTCGGGGAGCAGGGTATTTTCCGGACGGTGAGGGTCGGGGCAATTCTCATCGATTTCACGACTTCATCGCCGAAGCTCGCAGTTCGGATTGCAGAAGAAGCGGCATCCAAAGGTTGCGCGTCCATAGACGCACCTGTATCTGGCGGGGATATCGGAGCCCGGAATGCGACGCTTTCCATCATGTGCGGGGGACCAGAGGACGCGTTCCGCGAGATTCTGCCTTTGCTGGAAGCTGTCGGACAAAATATTGTCCATCACGGACCGGCGGGCTCCGGGCAGCATGTGAAAATGTCCAATCAGATCGTTATTGCCACAAGCATGATTGGTGTCTGCGAGTCACTTGGCTATGCCGTAAGGGCGGGGCTTGACCCGGAACGTGTACTCAAATCGATTTCAGCCGGCGCGGCAGGTTCATGGACGCTTAGCAACCTGGCGCCGCGCATGCTGAAAGGGGACTTCGAACCGGGATTCTATATCAAACATTTTCTTAAGGATCTCCGCATTGCCCTGGATGAATCAAAATCGATGGGGCTTGAACTGCCGGGCGTGGCGCTTGCAGAGCGGATGTACTCGGCATTGGCCGAGACAGGTTCGGAAAATGAGGGGACTCAGGCATTGTATAAGGTGTACCGGTAACAGAAAGCGGTCACTGGTCGAACCAGGAGCGGTGCCGGGAAGGTGCTGGTTGCTGGTTTCGCCTGCCAGAAGCAGAAGGATGTTTTTGGGGTTCTTGCCTAAGGGGAGTGTTCCTTGACGTCATATTCCGTAAAAGGTTTTCGGGCGATGTCCGTCCGGATTCGCCTTGCTTGACGCCGGTATAGTCTTGAAGAATGTGTTTGGCTGCTTTTAACCCAAGACGTACTTTCGGATTCCGGTAGTCAGGGTCAGGCTCGCCGAGATGGGGGAGTTCTTTCATCTCTTCCCTGGTCGGCGGCAGGTGAAAATGGAATTCCCCGCAGGTGATGAGGACAGCAGACTGTCGCCGGCTAAGTTTCGGATTCGGGACAGACTGGAGGCCGATCTTCTCTGCAAAACCGTTTTCCACCATTTTCATGAGTGCCGCCTTTTTCAGTTTGTACAAAAATTCGTTGTCGGGTGCAGTCTTGGCATGTTTGTTGATGATATAGATTGCCCCGGCCAGCTGTTCCCGGTTATACAGACTGTTGGCCATCCCGTTTCCTCCGTCCTTTTTGCATGGATTTGCATCCATCCTAACATGTCTGCACGCGGATTTCATTGAAGTGGAATGAATCAGCATCATTTCGGACAAGTTAACGGAAAACGGGAAGGAGACAACGGGGATGGAAATGTGGTTGTGGCCTACAATTTTGGTATCACTGCTGACTATCGCCATCGGATTGGCTTCGATCAGGAAAATGGACCGGACTGTGGCGAAGGCGGAAAACGGGGAAGACCAGATTTCGGAGGAAGTCGGGGACCATCCGTTCACGCTGAATCCGATATTGATCATCATCGCGGTGGCTATGGTGTTTCTCGGATTTGTCATCTTTTATTATGCAGTGGCATATTGATTCTCATACAGGATGCCCGGGAAGAACTGCTTCCCGGGTATCCTGTTTTTGTAAGGTCGTCAGCCGAATAAAGGTTATGATATGATGGAAATGGGGAAACCAAAAATTGAAGGTTGACAAAGGGGTCGGGTCCTAAATGATTTCCGTTAACAACACAGAATTTCTTCATGAGCCTATCCGTGACCATGTCATTTCATCCGAAAAAGTCGCCCATGTCCAAGTCGGCAATAATTGCGAACATGCCTTGCTCGTACTGACGAAGACCGGATATTCGGCAATCCCGGTTTTGGATCATGAATACCGGCTGAGGGGCCTGCTCAGCATGGGAATGATCACCGAGTCCATCCTCGGCATGGAACGGATTGAATACGAGCGGCTGTCCGATATGAAAGTCGATGAATTGATGCAGACTGATCTTCCGATTGTGAGGATCGACACTGAGTTCAGAAAAGTGTTCGATCTGCTGATCAACCATCCATTCCTGTGCGTGGAAGATGAGGAAGGCATGTTTGCCGGAATCATGACACGCCGGGTCCTGATGAAGAAACTGAAAAAAGCGGTCTATACGATGCCGCGCTGATCAGTCGGTTCCGGAACTGTCCGGAACCGTTTTTTTATCGTCCCTTTCATTCCCGACACCGAACAATAAACTGACCTTTTCGGAGAAAGTCGGAGGTGCGGGGGCGGAAAAGGGGAATAAAGAAAGGGAAGTCCATTTTTTGTGCGGCTTACAGGAAGGATTGAAGCAAGATGAACGTGAATGAATTTACTATCATCAAAACATTGGCAGAGGAAGGAAATATGCGGAAAGCATCGGACCGGCTTTTTATCTCACAGCCGGCGCTTTCCCAGCGGCTTCGGTCCATCGAAAAAGAATGGGGCGCACCGCTGTTCATCCGGTCATCAAAGGGACTGATCCCGACTCCCGCCGGTGAGCATGTCATCCAATTTGCGCGGGAGACCCTTGTACGGTATGAGGAAGTAACGGAAACCCTCCAGGCAATGGTCCATAAGGTACACGGAACACTGAAGATCGCCTGCGCATCGATTGTCGGGCAAACTTGGCTGCCTGCTGTGCTAAAGGAGTTTGTCACTGATTATCCGGATGCGAAAATTTCTCTCATGACCGGCTGGAGCTCGGAAATCGTCAGGGCCCTCAATGACGGTGAAGCCCATGTCGGCATCGTCCGCGGCCATTCCGATTGGAAGGGGGCCAAGGTCCATTTGTTCAGGGATCACCTTTATCTGGTGGATACGATGATCCGTTCTGTCGATGAAATTCCGGAAACCGAACGGCCGTTTGTCCAGTTCAAGAGCGACTCGGACTATTACGAGGAAATCAGGGAGTGGTGGCGTCGTCATTTTCAGTCCAGTCCGGGACGGCAGATCATCGTCGATCAGATTGAGACATGCCGTCAGCTTGCCGTGAACGGCATCGGCTATGCCGTTCTTCCCTCCATTACGCTCCGTGAAGACGACCCGGTCAACAAGATTCCGCTTACCGACGGGGATAACCGGTTTGAGCTGACGAGGGACACCTGGCTGATCGGCTATGAACAGGCCCTTGCCCTTCCGCAGGTCGAAGCATTCAAGGAAATCGCGCTTCGGCACGCGGAACGCGTCAAGTAAACCGGAACCGGGCCGGAAGCAGCAACGTCAAAGTGAACAGCTGAGTTAAAGGGGGATGGGGGCAGGTGAAAACGGTAAGATGGGGAACAGCTTTGTTGATGTTTACAGTGGCAGTGCTGATGGGGGCGGGTCCCGCTGCGGCGGAACCCGAACTGACCGTCAAAGCAACGGGCGGCATAGACGGCAAAGCGAAGGAAGGAACGTCGATGCCGGTCGCGCTCGAAATCAGGAACGACGGAGATCCGTTCCAGGGAGACCTCGTCATCGATTTCGGCAATGTCTATGAATCAGGATCTGCCGTAGCAATTTCACTGAAAATCGGTGCGGGAAAGACGGAGACCGTGCACGCGACCGTCAATTCAGCAGATTCCTATGCGTTTTCGGAGCGGCAATTCCGCTTTTTCGAAGGAGGCTGGCGGAACGGGAGGGAAATCGGCTATCAGGGCGACCGTCGTCCGAATGTGAATTTTTACTATGGCGAAACTTCACTTGCAGTGATTCTTTCGGAAAGTGCGGACCGTCTCTCGGGACTCCGGGATCTGAACTTCGGAAACACGCCTGATTCCGAAGTGGCCGGACCGTTTGGCCGGAATTCCACTTTTCCCGCTGACGCGGCCGGGTGGGAGGCGGCCGATCTGATCATTGCGGATGACGGGGTGCTGGCCGGACTCCGGCAGGCCGACCAGGAGGCGATTGCCGGCCGTGTCCGGGCGGGGGCGACACTTCTGATCGGAATGACCGAAGATCCGGCTGATGCCGGGCTGTTCCGCGATGTGTTGCCTCTTGAACAGGAGGGCCGGATCGAAGTGCAGCCTGAGGCGCTCCGGGAAACGGGGATCAAAACGGCCGTGCCGGCATTCGAGGCTTCATTAAGAGGCGGCGCGCAGGCTTTGGCTGAATCGGACGGCCGTGTCCTTGCTGCCTTCTCTGAATACGGGGCAGGCACTATTGTCCAGACAGCATTTTCATTCGGTAACGAACCTCTGGCTTCCGCCCCGGATACCGCCCGGTTTATCAGCGGGGTCCTTTCGGGATTGCCGGGAAGCAGTGCTGTCTATTCCGGCATGCATGGAGACCCCACAAGTGATTTTGTCCAGCTGGCTCAAAGTGCCACAGAGCGTTTTGAAACTTTCAGGATTCCGGCAGCGGCCATCCTTCTCATTGTGATGCTTTACATCATCCTGGTCGGTCCGGTGCTTTACTTCATCCTTAAAAAAAGTGACCGGCGTGAGCAGGCTTGGTGGATCATCCCGTCTGTTGCTGTTCTGATTTCTGCCGGGATTTTCGCCTACGGTGCAAAAGACCGTCTGTTCAACCCCCAGTTCAGGCAGGCCGCCCTGTTCTTTTCCGACGGCAACGGAATGCTGTCCGGCATGTACGGAGGGTCCGTTCTGACCAATCGGGGAGGAGATCTGGAGGTGACCGCATTGTCTCCGGTGACCCTCTCTGCAGCGGGGGGGAGTACCGCTTTTTCAGGAAGTTCGGGCAACTTCGGTTACGCAGTTGCAGAACAGACCCCGCAAGGGACATTGCTGACACTCAGGGATATGCCGTTCTGGTCGGTCCGCACGGTTCATGGCGAAACCCGTATTGCGGATGCGGGAAGCCTTGAGGCCGACCTTGCTGTTTCGGGAGGCAGACTGACCGGCACCCTCACCAACCGCTTTTCATTCCGCCTCCGGGATGTCTCGGTTTGGAGCGGCACCGGTTTCATTCCGGTCGGTGATTTTGAAGCTGGAGAAACTGCGGAAATCGATGAGGAAGTGCCGGGAGGTATGCTGTTTCCGGCGGCCTCATCAGCCGCGCCCGGTTCATCAGGAAACGGCTACGGCAACCGGGAAGACCAGCGGGCCGGGAATATGATTCAGGCGGCCGGTTACTTGCTGGATAGAAGCCGCCCGGCACTTATCGGGCATACCGCTTCTCCGCTTGCCAAAGTGAATCTGGAAGGAAAACCGGAATACAATTCAATTTCGGTCATCGTGCAACCGTTCGATCCGGAAATCCGATTGTCCGGGTCATTCCGTCTGCCGCCTTCCGCAATCAGCGGATCCATTTCTCCTGAAGATCCGGACGGGTATGTGGAGCAGTATCCGGATGGCGACCTCTTTCTTTCGCCGGGGACATTTGTTTACGAGCCGTCCGTTCCGGAAACCTATGCCATTCCGCAAGTCAACTGGACCTCGTTGGGTGTCCGTGTCATCGAAGGCGCCGGCGTCTCCATCCTGAACCGGTCATCCGGCGAATTTGAAGAACTGGCAGCCGGAGCAAATGGATTGGATCCTGCAACAGACTATATCGGCCGGGATGGGGCTTTGCGGTTCCGTATCGAAAGCCCGCCGGACGGCGGTCATACCATGCTGCCGGAAATTGAATTGGAAGGAGTGGCATCGCCATGATTGAAACCAGGAATCTGACCAAATCATACGGGACTTTCCGTGCTCTCCATGATCTGAACCTGGAAGTGGGGGAAGGAAGGGTATTCGGGTTTGTCGGCGCGAACGGCGCGGGAAAATCGACGACGTTCTCGATCCTGGCAACCCTGTTGCCGCCTTCGTCCGGCGATGCTTTTGTCGGTGGTCATAGTGTGCGCACATCCCCTGCGGAAGTGCGCAGGCTGATCGGCTATATGCCTGACTTTTTCGGTGTGTATGACCAGCTGAAAACGGAGGAGTATCTTGATTTTTACGCAGCCAGCTATGGGATTCCGGCGGGAGAGCGCACGGTTCTGATCGGCCAGCTTCTTGACTTGGTGAACCTGTCTGAAAAGCGGGATGCTTACGTCGACTCCCTGTCGCGCGGAATGAAGCAGCGCCTTTGCCTGGCCCGCAGCCTGATCCATGACCCGAAAGTGCTGATTCTCGATGAACCGGCATCCGGGCTGGACCCGAGGGCAAGGGTTGAAATGAGGGAAATCATGAAGCGTCTGAAGGATATGGATAAAACGATTCTGATTTCATCCCACATCCTGCCGGAGCTTGCGGAGATGTGCGACGAAATCGGCGTCATCGACCGTGGGCGGCTGATTGCCAGGCAATCCGTGCGGGAAATCCAATCCATGATGAAAGGGGACAGGACCATCACCGTCAAGCTGAACGGCCTTGCTCGTGCTGCGGCCGGATTCCTGGAAGAAAGACCATTCGTCTCGGCTATACGCAGAGACGATGCGGCGGGCGAGGTCACATTTTCTTTTAGCGGTTCTCAGACGGACCAGGAGGAACTGCTTGCAGCGGCCGCAGCAAGCCCTCTCGGAATCCGGTCTTTCGCCGAAGAGGAAACAGACCTCGAAGATGTTTTCCTCGCACTGACGAAAGGGGATGGGGCGATATGAAGGCAAACCTCTCCAATCCGGTGCTGATGAAAGAAATCAAGCTCCGGTTCCGCTCGCCGAAAAGCTTTGTCGGCATCCTGTTTTACCTGGCGGCGATGAGCCTGTTCGTCATCGGCTTCATATACCTCATGACGCAGGACGGTTCGTCCGGCGGATATTTGGATCCGGGGCAAAGCTACCTCCTGTTCACGATGCTGACTTATATCCAGCTTGTGCTCGTCCTTTTCATCACCCCCGGACTGACGGCGGGTGCCATCAGTTCGGAGCGGGAAAAGCAGACGCTCAACATGCTGCTGACGACTTCTCAGACCTCTTTCCAGATCATCATCGGCAAACTGTTGTCATCGATCGCCTTCCTGGTATTGATGTTGGTCTCAAGCTTGCCCCTGTATAGCATCGTTTTCCTGTACGGCGGTGTGTCTCCGAAACAGCTGCTCCAGCTCTTGTTCTACTTTTTGCTGACGACGGTTGCAATCGGCAGTCTCGGAGTCATGTTCTCCACATTGATCCGTAAGACGATTATCTCGATGATTGCAACATATGGTTCGGTTCTTGCCCTGCTTGCGGTCACCGGGTTTCTCAGTGTCTTCTTTGCCGTACTCAGCCAGGGTGGTGCATCACCGGCCGCCCATCTGTTCGCGGCGATCAACCCGGCAGTGCTGACCGCCTCGCTACTTGCGCCGGATTCCGGCGGTTTCCTGCATGAGGTGACCAATTTACGGTGGCCGATCTGGCTGATTTATTTGTTGTTTTATCTGGTTGTGACGGCCACTTCTGTTTTCGTGTCGGTGAAATCTTTACGTGTCAATATGGCACGGGGAAAGTGAAGGAGGAGTGGCATGGATAGCAGGCGCAAGCTCGGCGGAGCCGTCACGCAGGTTCGTCGCAGGCTCTTGATGGAGTGGTTCGTGAGGACAGCTGTGCGGGGAGTATCTGCAGGCGCAGTGACGGCCGTTTTGCTGCTTGCTGCCTCCCGATGGTTCGTCTGGCCCGGTTACGCAGATGATGCGGTGATGGCTGCAGCACTTGCTGCAGTTGGGGTGTTTGCGTACGGATGCCGCAGGGCGCCATCAAGGTCCCAGTCGGTCCGGGTGCTGGATTCGTTTAGCCGTGACAATGTCATCCTGGCAGCAGAGACAGACGGAATCCGGGAGGGCCCTCTCTCTGCCGCCCTTGCGGATGAGGCTGCCGAAGCGGCTGGCTTGGCACTGGCGCGATTCAGAAACAGGAAAGGGAAGTGGACAGAGCACAAGCCGCTTCTGGTTGCCTGCAGCGCCTTCGCCGTCGCGGCGGCGCTTGCCCTGTTCCCCTCCTCCGCACAGCAGGAAGCGCAGGAAGCCGAGGAAGAGCGGGGGATCATCGAAAACCTTGCTGATCATGTAAACGAACTGGCAGACCGGACGGAAGATCGGGAAACAGAAAAACGCCTTGTCGATCTGTCGGAAAAAATCAGATCAGCCGATACTCCGGAAGCTGCCGTCCGTGAAACAGTGAAGCTGCAGCGTGAACTGTCCCTTGAAGAACGTCTGGCGGACCATCCAGGAAAAAATGCGGGCCAGACAGCAGGAGAACGGATCCTGACGCCTGGAGAGGCGGCTGAGGCACTTGCCGCATTTTCCGGAGATGCTGAAGAACGGCTGGCCCGAATGGGACGCACGTCAGAAGCGGAAAAACATGCTTCTGACGGAGAGCAGCGGACAGGCTCCCCCGGAAATGCTGACCGACATGAAAGGGGGGAGCCGCAATCAGGGAGTTCGTCCGGCAATGGCGGTGACGGTGAAACCGAGGGGAATGGAGACAAAGCGCAGAACAATGACGGACGTGGAACGGAGAGCGGAAGCGGGGACGGAAACAATGAAGCCGGTGACACGGGATCCGGGTCAGGAAGCAATGGCGGAAAAGGTGCCGGCTCCGGGAGTGGGCGTTCCGGACAAGATTCGGGTAATAATGACCGGAATCTCGTCAGTACACCGCGGTCCATTCCGGATCCGGAAGAATCCGTGCTGGATCCGGGTCCGCAAAAAGATGGCACATCGGCAGCGGACAGCGTCGTTCCCGCTGAAAAAGGGGATGTCCGTCCCTATGAGGAAGTTCAGGGCGAATACTTGGATGCCTATGTGGAACAAGCCGGCCGCCTTAACCTTCCGGAAGACCTCCAGCAGGTCCTGTCCGATTACTTTTCGTCAATCGACAAGAGGGAGTGAGGAATATGGGGATCACGAAGGAAGATTACAGGGAGATGAGCCTGATCATCGGCAAGGTGAAAGAAGAGGTGGGAACGTTCATTGTCGGGCAGGAGGAAGCGGTGGACTTTATCCTCTATTCCATCCTTGCCGGAGGACATACCCTTCTCGAGGGACTGCCGGGACTTGGGAAAACGATGCTGATCCGGACGTTTTCCGAAGTGCTGGACTTGGGCTTTTCCCGCATCCAGTTCACGCCGGACCTGATGCCTTCTGACATCACGGGAACGACGGTGATTGAAGAAACCCCGGACGGACGCAAGGACTTTGTTTTCCGGGAAGGTCCGCTGTTCAGCGAAATGGTGCTCGCCGATGAAATCAATCGCGCCACGCCGAAAACACAAAGTGCGCTTCTCGAAGCGATGGGAGAGCGGACAGTGACCGTACTCGGTACGACGCGCCCGATGAAGGAACCGTTTTTTGTGCTCGCCACTCAAAACCCGATTGAACTGGAGGGAACCTATCCGCTTCCCGAAGCACAGCTTGACCGCTTTCTCTGCAAAGTGATCATCCCGAATCCGGAAACGGAAGAACTTAAGGAAATCATCCGGCGAACGACCGGCAGCCGATCTGTCGGCCTTCGGAAATTGATGGGACCGGAAGAAATCCGTCGGGCCCGAAAAATGGTGCGGGAAGTGATTTTGCCGGAAGAAATGCTGGATGTGGCCGCCCGGATCGTGACCGGTACACATCCGGACGATTCGCCGTTGGACGAGGTGCGGCGCTGGATCCGTTTCGGAAGCGGACCCCGAGGGCTGCAAAGCCTGGTCCTGGCGGCGAAAGCACGGGCGCTCGCCGAAGGCCGTTTTCATGTGTCAATCGGCGATTTGAAAAAGTGTGCGGTACCGGCGCTGCGGCACCGTCTGCTGTTCAATTACGAAGGCGAAGCGGCGGGCATTCCCGCGGATGAACTGATCACCCGGCTTGCGGACATGGCCGCTGGTGGCCGTATGTCATGACAGAAGTATTTTTTTCGTCATCTGATATTGTTTCTGCCGGCAGGCTCCGGCACCTTGTCCGCACTGCTCCGAGAGGGATGCATCATGGCGGGAATGCATCGGGGAGGAGCGGGACGTCTCCTGATTTCTCCGACTTCCAGCCCTATGCTCCGGGCGACGATATCCGCAAAGTAGACTGGAATATCTACGCCAGAACAGACCAGTTGTTCATCAAGCAGTTCATGGACGAGCGCGAGCTCCGTGTGTCGGTGATCCTGGATGCCAGCAGGTCAATGAACGGTGCCCGGTGGCTGTTTGCCCGGAGGCTGTGCGGAATGCTCGGGCTGATGGCTCTTTCCGGCGATGACCATTTCCATTTCTTTACTGCAGGGGGATCGGTGCCGTCCGTCTTTTCGGTGAAGGGCATCCGGAACAGACATCGTTTCCTGGATCATCTGGAACAGCTGCCGTCTCCCGCGGGGGCAGGCTTTGCAGAGGCGGCGGTTCCAAAAAGCCTGCCTGGCGCATCGGTCCGGTATATCGTGACCGACGGGCTCGAGCCGCCGGCATCGTTCCGACCTCTATTCCGTAAACTCGGGAAAAGCGCGGGAGAGGTGCGGATGATCTTGCTTCGACAAGAACGTCCGGACATTCCGGACCGGGCCGGAGATGTCCGATTTATCGATTCAGAGACCGGCAAGGCGGTGGATGTTGCACTTACGGCAAATACCATCAGCAGACAGCGGGAACTACGGGAACAGCATTTTTCAGAGCTCGCAGCCATCAGCCGGGAGTATGGCATTGCCGTGCTTGAGGCGGAGGAACAGGAAGGTGCCGCAGCGTTTGTGTTGAGGAAAATGAGAAAAGCGGGATGGGTCCGCTGAGCAGGGAGGAGATCGGGTGGGATTCGGTTCAATCAGTATGATCTGGACGCTGGCCATTCCCGCCATCGTCTTCCTTTATTACTTTTTCAGGAAGAAGCATGAGGAGCGTACGGTGCCTTCTGTCCTGTTCTGGGAACAGTCAAGGAAGCACACGGAAAGCTCGCCCTTTGTCAATCCTCTGTACCGGAATGCCCTGTTTTACCTGCAGATGGGGACCCTTTTGCTGTTCGTGCTTCTGCTCATGAAGCCAGTACTGACGGGTTCCGGCAATCGTTCGGAACATCTGATCATTGTCGCGGATGTTTCCGCCACGATGCTGGCCGAAGAAGACGGCGAGCCGCTGATGGAACGGCACAAAGCCCGGATGGAATCATTGATCCGTGACAGTAAGGGTGCACGGTTCACCATCATCCGTGCAGGGGCCGCACCTGATGTCCTGCTTCAAGGTTCCGGACAGTCGGATGAGGCGATCAGGACGATCCATGATTTGAAACTGACTTATGCCCATCAGGATCTGGCCGCTGCAATGGCCCTGGCTGGAACAGTTGCCGGCGGGGAACAGGCCGATGTCCATGTTTTCACTGACTCCGCTGACCCGGAGGAACTTCCGGCAGCCGGGCCTGGAGTGGTTTACAGCATCCATACCGCTTCGGCACTACCGGAAAACGTATCGGTCGTGCAGTTCGGGATTGCTTTGGAGGAAAATAGCCTGTCGGCGATTGCTGTTGTGACCAATGATTCCCCGACAGACAAGAAAGTGATGTTTTCTCTTCAAGACGGGAAGGGCAGTGCGGTCGGGCAACCGCATGAGTTGACTATAGGCTTGGGAGAGGCGGAAAGGGTTGTTTTCGAGGACCTGCCGGCGGTCCGGGCCCTGGAACTTAACATGAAGACAGATGACGGTTATCCTGCGGATAACACGATTCATGCTGTTTCCGGGGGAGGGGAAGAATTGCCGGTTTTTGCAGAGGCCGGACTGCATGAACTGGTCCATCAGGCACTCTTGGCAACCGGTGCTGATGTGACCGCTTACGGAAGGGACGAGGCGGGGCAACTGCCGGAAGAGGCGATCGTCGTGACCGGTTCGGAAAAAACGTTCCTTGAACGCCGGGGACGCACCGTTCTGTTTGGGCGTGAGGGGCAGGTTAATGAAAATCCGGTGTTCATTAAACTTTCCGAGGATCCGCTGTTCACTTTTGCGCAGGATGAAGACATCTATGCATCGGGCCTGTATCCGCCTTTCGCTGACATGGAGACGGTTGCCGGTCCGGAGCAAAGCCCGCTGATCCAGAGGGCTGGGGACGGCAGGATCGCTATTTTGGCTGACCCGTCCATGACGGACTGGCCGCTCCGTCCGTCATTCCCCCTATTTCTTTGGAGTGTCATTGATGGATATTCCCGGGAACAGGCAGGAGCCGGCACGTTCCTCCCCGGGGAAAGTCGAGCCATCACGCCTTCCCTTGTAGGGGGCTGGCAACTGTACACCGCAGAAGGAGAGTACCTGTCTGAATTCGGTTCCAGCGAGGCGCTGACCGCGCCGGACGAACCCGGATTGTACGTTCTGCGGTCCGGCAAAGAAGAGCGCTACCTGGCCGTCATCCTTCCGGAGGAGGAGCGCGCGGTGAGCGCCGGGCCTTCGTTTACGATGGGAGAGAAGGGGGAGCACGGGAAATCAGAATCTGCAGGAACTCTACCGGTTGCCGTGCCGCTTATTCTCCTGCTCTTGTTTCTGATTCTTGCGGAATGGGAGGTGCAGCGCCATCATGGACTTTCGTATTGAACATCCGGCTTATCTTCTGTTCCTCCTTCCGGCCCTCGGCTATCTGATCTGGTCATGGAACCGGGAACGCGGAAGAACTGGACGCACAGCCCTGGTGCTGCTGATTTTGAGAATAGCGGCCGCCACTCTGCTCATAGTCGCCGCAACTTCCCCCTATTTTCAGATGCGGGCAAAGGAGGAGAAATTGATTTTTCTTGTGGACCGCTCCGCCTCGATGGAAGGGACAGAGGAAGAGACCGCAGCCTTCGTCGCTGATGCCGTCAGCAAAGGGCAAGGCCGCGATATCGCGGTGCTTTCATTTGCCGGTGAAGTGACGAATGATACGCAGGAATCCTCGGGGGCGGCTATTAGCCGCAGTGAGGGAGAAACGGATATAGAAGGCGCACTCCGGTATGCGTCTGCCGCCTCGGCAGGACACCCTGCCAGGATTGTGGTTTTGTCCGACGGCAGGGAGACGATGGGAGATGCTCTCGAGTATATCCGCAGCCAATTTCCGGCCGGCGTCACGGTCGATACAGCATTGTTCGCCGCCCCGGAGTCAGAAGACGTTTCCGTCTCTTCGTTTACCGTTCCGGCCACAGGAAGAAAAGGGGAATCCCAACAGCTGGAAGTAACCGTGCGGGCGACCGATTCCGCAACTGCCCGACTGGTTCTTTTCCGTAATGACCGGCCGATTGCGGAGCGGAATATTGATCTTGCCGTAGGGGAAAACAAATTTTCATTCATTGATGTGCAATCGGCAGAGGGACTTGTGAAATATGAAGCCCAGGTCATGATGGAAGGGGACGGCATTCAGGAAAACAACCGGATGGCCGCCGTTACGGAAATCGAAGGGCCGCCCCGTATACTGATTGCGGATACCGCAGGAAATCCGAGTCCGCTTGGAAACCTGATCGGAAAAAGCGGGGTCATTGTCCAAACCATTCATGCTGAAAACCTTCCGCATGACCTCTCGTCTTATCTGCAGTATGATGCTGTCATCTTCGACAATGTGCCCGGCCATCTGGTCGGTGAAGATCGGATGACTGTCATCCATCAGGCCGTCAGGACATTCGGCCTCGGCTTCATGATGGTCGGCGGTGAAGGGAGCTTCGGTCTCGGCGGTTATTTCCGCACTCCGATGGAGGAGATGCTTCCCGTCGACATGGACGTGACCGGTAAACAGCTTATCCCGTCACTGGGCGTAGTCATCATCCTCGATCGCTCGAGCAGCATGAGCGGCCGCAAGCTGGAGCTTGCAAAGGAGGCGGCTGCGCGGTCCGCCGCTCTCCTCAGGGAAGACGATACACTCGGCTTCATCGCCTTTGATGACAGCCCGTGGGAAGTGATTGAAGCGTCGCCGATCGGTGATCCGGAAGAAGTCTCGGGGGAAATCATGTCGGTCACACCGGGCGGCGGCACCAACATCTACCCTGCGGCCGCACTGGCCTACGAGCGGCTCCGCGGCCTGCAATTGGAGCGCAAGCATATCATTCTTCTGACGGACGGAATGTCCGCTTCGGGCGGAGATTACGCGGCGCTTGCAAAGGATGGCGAAGCCGATGGAGTGACGATGTCGACGGTTGCAATCGGCGCGGATGCGGACCGGCAGCTGCTCCGACAGCTCTCTGAACAGGCGGCAGGCCGCTACTATGAAGTGACGGATGCCGATTCGGTGCCGTCAATTCTTTCAAGGGAGACGGCGATGCTGTCCAGGACGTACATTGTCGACGAGCCGTCCACGCCCGCTGTACGCGAGGCAACTGGATGGGATGCATTGTTCGGCAACGGCCTTCCTCAGATCAACGCTTATATTGCGACGACTGCAAAGCCTTCATCGGATGTCATTCTCGAAAGTCCGAAAGGTGACCCGATTCTTGCGGAAGGCCGATATGGTCTCGGCAGGACACTTGCCTATACGTCGGATTCCGGAGCCTGGAGCGGCGCGTTCGCATCTTGGGACCGCTGGGGCGAGATGTGGATAACCGCGATTTCAAGAATCCTTCCAACATTCCGGAACGAACCGTTCGATGTCCGCAGGAACACGGACGGTTCCTATACGGTGGCCGGACCAAAGTCCGTGCCGTTTCTGGACATTGCCGTTGTCGATGAAAAGGGCCGCCAACTCCAGGCAACAGTGGAACCGGTACGGCCGGGCACCGCACGTGTACGGATCCAGTCCGGTCCGGGGCTCGTCTACTTCAGGATATCCGGGGACGGGGAGACGGTTTCAAAGGCCGGCATCACGATTCCCTACGGAGAGGAATATCGGCCGGGCCCGCCTGTTAAAGAGCGCCTTTTGGCTCTTGCAGAAGCGTCAGGCGGCCGCTTGCTGGAATCCCCTGAAGAATCCCTGAGATCGCCCGAATCCTCAAAGAAAGACATCTTGCCGGCCTGGAGCTGGTTTGTACTGTTGTCAATGATGATCTTTTTCGCGGATATCACCCTGAGGCGATTCGGAATGCCGCGTATCCTCAAACCCGGATGGACAGTAATAGGGCAGAAAAACGCAACAGGGAACCGGGAAGAGACAACCGTGGGAAAACTGCTGAAAGCTAAAAAGCTGGAAAGATAATATAGGAGACAAGATAACCCGCCATGCATTTGCATGGCGGGTTTGGTTGGCTTAACGCGCTGCCGCAACTTTCCCGGAGCGAAGCGCCTGGAGCTGTTTTCGGTGAATGCTTGCCCAGGCGACAGTGATACCGAAGCAGACGAGCAGGACGGCGGTCCCGAATATATAGGGAATGGCCATATTGAGATCGAACAGCGTGCCTGCCAGCGCGGGGCCGAACATGTTACCGAGACTCATGTAGGCATTGATCAGGCCAGCGGCAAATCCCTGCTCATTGCCGGCCATCTTCGAAATCAGTGTATTCAGGGCCGGCCGGAGCAGCGAAGTGGCCGTGAAAAAGAAGGTGGAGATGAGCATGAGTGACCAGAACCGCTCAACAAAGAGAATCCCCGACATTGAAACCGCCGCGATCAACAGGTTCACGAGGATGACCCGCATCTCACCGTATTTGCGGAACAGCGGATCAACAACAAATGTCTGGACGACCACCCCGACAAACCCGCCAATCGTCATCAGAATCGCAATCTCGGACGGCGAGTACGCATATTTCTTATCCATATACATGGAAATGGTCGCCTGGAAATTGGCAAGTCCGAATGAGAAGACAAGCATAATGATGAGCAGGATAAAATAGTTCACCGCAATGGAGCGTTTTAGCTGGCCAAGAATGTTCTCCTGTTCTTTGGGCCCCTCATTTTCCGGCTCTTTTTCCGGACGCGGGTCCGGAAGAATCCATGCAGAGGACAAGGCGGCAATCAGGGCAACGCTGCACGCGATATAAAAGGGGAACTGAAGACTGACATTTGAGAGGAATCCTCCGATGGACGGGCCGATCATGAAGCCCAGGGACATGGAAGCACCGAGCCATCCCATTCCTTTTCCACGGTCATCAAAAGATGTAATGTCAGCCACGAAGGCCATCATCGGCGGGATCAGAAAAGCCCCCCCGAACCCAGAAATGAACCGGGCGACAAACAGCATCCACAGCTCCGTTGCAAGTCCGAAAGCAAGTTGTGACAGGCCGAAGACGACCAGGCCGAAGACAATCAGCTTCTTCCTCCCAAATCTGTCGGACAGATTTCCGGAAATCGGGGAAAATAGAAATTGCGCCAGCGCAAAGGCAGAGATGAGAAAGCCAAGCACCTGCCCTGCCGCCCCGAATGTCTCCAGGTAAGCCGGCATGATCGGGATGATCAGCCCGATGCCGGACATCGCGATAAACATGTTGAACATGAGGATATACAATGCAAAACGATTGGTCCCCTCCGCCATGCCCGGACCCCCTTTCAGAAAGTTTCGTGTGTCAAATTATCTTACCACACCCGTATGACCTGTATCACTACTTACTGAAGCGGCAAATCAAAATTTCAGGACTTTAAAAAGCAGCCCGGAAATATGCACATTCCGGACTGCCTGTTTTAGTTCATTCCCATCTTGAATCTTAGGAAGCGTTCGTTGTATTCACCGGTCATTTCCGGTCCGAGGTTCCTGTACACTTCCAGATTCTCACGGATTTTCTCATCTGGATAAAAGCGCTTATCACCGGTCACTTCCGGATCCATCAATTCAAGCGCAGCGGCGTTTGGCGTGGAGTAGCCGACCCAGTCAGCATTTTGCGCCGCAACTTCCGCCTCCAGCATGAAGTTGATGAACTGATGAGCCCCATCAACATTGGCCGCCGTCTTGGGAATGATCATATTGTCGAACCAGAGATTGGACCCTTCCTCCGGCACGGAAAAGTCGATCGATTCGTTGACGTACATCATGTCAAGGGCCTGGCCCGACCAGGTGAGGGCAATCGCGGCTTCATTCCGACGCATCATTTCGACGATCTCATCGCCAATAATCGCTTTGACATTCGGCGTAAGCTCATCCAGCTTGGCGGATGCAGCATCCAGTTCAGCCCCGTCGGTCGAGTTGAGGGAGTATCCGAGACTGTTTAGTCCCATTCCCATCACCTCACGGGCACTGTCGACGAGGATGACCTGCTGTCGCAGCTCAGGGCTCCACAAATCTTCCCAGCTTGTGAAGTCGAAATCCTTCTTGAGCAGGTCGGGGTTAAAGGCGATTCCAACCGTTCCCCAAAAGTAGGGGACGGAATATTCATTGCCCGGGTCGAACGGCAGATCCAGGAAATACGGATCGATGTTTTCCAGGTTCGGGATCTTGGAATGATCAAGCGGGACGAGGAGGTTCTCTTCCTTCATCTTTTCAATCATGTATTCAGATGGCATGGCAACATCATAAGATGTCCCACCTTGCTGGATTTTCGTCATCATCGCTTCATTCGAATCGAATGTCTCGTAGACGACGCGGATGCCGGTTTTTTCCGTGAATTGTTTGAGCAGTTCCGGATCCAGGTATTCTCCCCAGTTATAAACGGTGATGGTGTCGCTCCCCGTGCTGCCCGACGTTTTGCCGAGCTGGCTGTTGATGTAAAGGAGCAGTGCGGATACGGCGATCACGGCAACTGCTGCCCGGATGATTTCCTTCATTTCTTCACCCCCGTGACAGGTGTGCGGTTGCGCGAATTAAGCGCATAGTAAACGATAACGAGCCCGACGGTGACGATGAAGATCAGGCCGGAAAGTGCATTGATCGTCAGCGTAATCCCGGCGCGGGCCATCGAGTAGATTTCGACGGAGAGGGTACTGAAGCCATTTCCTGTGACGAAGAATGTCACGGCAAAATCATCAAGCGAGTAGGTGAGTGCCAGGAAGAACCCGGCAAAGATGCCCGGTTTGATGTAAGGGATGATAACGCGCGTGAGGACGTCCTTTCCGGATGCGCCGAGGTCGCGTGCGGCATCAATGAGCGAGTCGCTCATCTCCAACAGTTTCGGCAGCACCATAAGGACGACAATCGGCACGCTAAAGGCAATGTGTGAAATCAGAACCGATGCAAATCCGAGCCGCACACCGACCGCGGTGAACAAAATCAGGAACGATGCTCCGATGATGACGTCCGGGCTTACGATCAGCACGTTGTTCAAAGACAGCAGTGTGCTGCGGAGTTTCCGGTTTTTCAGGTAGACGATCGCAAGCCCGCCGAGGACACCGATGACCGTCGAGATCAGGGCCGACAAAAGGGCGACTATGACCGTGTTGAAGACGATCATGATCAGACGGGTGTCTTCAAAGACGGCGGCGTAATGCTCCAAAGTAAACGAATCAAACGACGACATTGTCCCATTCGAATTGAACGAGTAGAAAATCAGAAAGAAGATCGGTGCATACAAGATGATGAATACAAGCGTGAGAAAGATCTTTTGCACATTACTTGGTTTTGCCATCAGATGCGCCTCCTTTCTCCTTCTGGCCGGTGAACAGCATGATGACGAACATGAATAGGATCAGGAAGACCGCGATCGTCGAGCCCATTCCCCAGTTTTGGGTCACGAGGAACTGCTGCTCAATGGCTGTCCCGAGCGTGATGACCTTATTTCCGGCGATGAGCCGGGTAATCATGAACAGCGAAAGGGCCGGGATGAAGGTGACCTGGATGCCCGATTTCACACCGTTCATCGTAAGCGGAAGGATGACCCTGCGGAATGTCGTCCACGGGCTTGCCCCGAGATCGCGCGATGCATCGATCAGTGCCGGATTGAGCCGGTCGATCGCATTGAAGATCGGAAGGATCATGAACGGGATGAAAATATAGACCGACACAAAAATAAAACTGAAGTCCGTGAACAGAAGCTGTGTGGAACCGATTCCGATCGCCGTGAAAAAGGCGTTGATCGGCCCGTATTGGCCGAAAATCCCGATGAAGGCATACGTCTTCAGGAGCAGGTTGATCCAGGACGGGATGATGATCAGCAGCAGCCAAAGCTGCTTGTGCTTTGTTTTCGTCAGGAAGTAGGCGGTCGGATACGCGATCAGCAGTGAAAACAGAGTAATCAGGAAGGCGTACCAGAAAGAACTGAGCGTCAGTTCCAGGTATACCGAAGAAAAGAACGCCCTGTAATTGGCAAAGGTGAAATCGCCGTGAATATCGAACAGGGAATAATAGACGACAAGCGCAATCGGCGCGATGACAAACAGGATAATCCAGGCGCTGTAAGGAATCAGGTAAAGTGCGCGTGTCGATTTATTCTGCATGGTCCGGCACCTCGTACGACTCGAGCCTCCGGTCGAAATCTTCTTCCGATTCATTCAGCCTCATGACATGGATGGCTTCAGGGTCGAAGTCGAGGCCGATCTCATCGCCGACCTGTGCTTTTTTGGTGGAATGTACGAGCCACTCGTTGCCGTCTTTGTCATAGGTCGACAGTTCATAGTGGACACCTCGGAAAAGCTGAGTATCCACAGTGACGACAAGCTTCCCGCGGTCCGGGGAAGTGATCTCCAGATCTTCCGGCCGGATGACGACCTCGATTTTTTCGTTCGGGTCAAGTCCGGCATCGACGCATTCAAATTCCCTTCCCGCAAACCGGACCAGGTGATCACGGATCATGACACCGTCCACAATATTGGACTCACCGATGAAATCAGCGACAAACCGGTTGATCGGCTCATCATAAATATCGATCGGCGTGCCGGACTGGACGATTTCGCCGGCGTTCATGACGAAGATTTCATCCGACATCGCGAGCGCCTCCTCCTGGTCATGGGTGACGAAGATAAATGTCTTTCCGAGGCGCTGCTGCAATTCTCGGAGCTCATACTGCATCTCAGTCCGTAGTTTCAGGTCAAGTGCGGACAGTGGCTCATCAAGGAGGATGATTTCCGGGTCATTGACGATGGCGCGGGCGATGGCGACACGCTGGCGCTGGCCGCCTGACATTTCCGAGATCTCCCGGTTTTCATATCCCTGCAGATTGACGAACCGCAGCGCTTCTTCTACACGGCGCTTGACATCCGCCTGCTTGATTTTCTTGATACGGAGCCCAAAAGCAACGTTCTCGAAGACATTCAGGTGAGGAAAGAGGGCATAGTCCTGAAAAACGGTATTGACCTGCCGCTCGTTCGGAGGAGTGTCATTGATTTTCTTGCCGTTAAACTGGATTTCGCCGCTGCTCGGCTCGATGAATCCGGCGATCAGGCGGAGGATGGTCGTCTTGCCGCAACCGGACGGCCCGAGAAGAGTATAAAACTTGCCGCGTTCCATTTCGAAGCTGATGTTGTTGAGGACGGACGTCTGTTCATTGTACCGCTTGGAGACGTTGTCGAAGCGGATAATAGGCTGTTGGGTCATGTCTTACCTCCAGTATCAATAATCACAAATAAGATTCTGTGGCCACGAGCAGGCATCTGGCCTCCCCGGGACCGGCATTTGACAGCCGATGATGGTGCGATGCCTCGTAATAGAGGGCGTCTCCTTCATCGGCCTCATATCTCTCTGTACCCAATTGGAGTACGATTCGCCCTTCCAGTACGTAAATGAATGTCTGGGAGAGGGAGGGTTCGAACTCCTTGAATTCTCCATTCGGTGCAAGAGACAGCAGGACGGGCTCCATTTCTTTTTCATTTGATTCGGATACGAGCCATCGGACAGAATAACCTCTGTCCTCATCGGTGTTCATGATATGTTCGTCCTTGCCGAAGACAACCTTGGCGGCCGGGCTTCCGTCATCGAAGAATTCCTTCGGGGATGAACCGAGCACCTCCAAAAGGGAGAACAGGGTTTCAATCGACGGCGAGGTAAGATCGCGTTCAAGTTGGGAGATGTAGCCCTTGCTCAAATCCGTCCGTTCTCCGAGCTCTTCCTGTGTAAGTCCTTTTTTCAGACGGAGCTGCTTGATTTTTTTCCCGATTTGCATGGGACAGCCTCCTGTGGAGTTTACTTATAATAAACTTTAAGTTTAGCAATAGCGGATTTTATTATACAAAATTCGTCTGTGATTGCAAGAGAAAATTCGCAGCAGTGAATTGTTTTTTTCTGAAAGGCACATGAAAAGCCCGGCATGCTGCTTTAGCATGCCGGGCTGATGAGTCAGAAGTTCAAATCGTCAAGCCTTCTCTTGAGTTTTCGCCATACGATGCGGCCGAGATAGGTGAAGAACAGATAGATCGACATGCCGATTCCGAGAACGGCAGTCAGGAGGGCAGTCCATTCAAACAATCCATACTTGGAAATCTCGTTTAGGCTGGTATCGTTTTTCCAGTCCTCGATGACGAGGTTCATCCCATAAATGCCTGAGATCACAGTAAAGACGGTGAGGAAGAAGAGCAGCAGATTCATCCGGTTCGCCGCTGCGTTTTCCTGTGTCCGGTATAGCTCATCCAGTGTGGTTCGCACTTCCTGGAACAAATCATCCAAGTTGAATGCCTTCCTGAAAAGCAGCCCCAATTCCCGTCCTTCCTGGCGGACACTGACATGTTTGAAGTAGTACCAGGATGAGAAAATTGTGATCAGTTCGATCAGCCGCTTTAAATACTCTTCGTCCTTGTCCCATTTGAGCCGGCTATATTCGAAGGAAACCCGGAGGAGCATGATCCGGTAAAAATAATGCAGCAGGAAGTTATAGTAGTGCGTTCCCATAAAGTGGGCGAGCGGACGTTGCATCTCCTCAGGACTCTTCGTAGTCACATTGGTATAAGAGAAATCGGTGGCAAGCGTATACAGATCCGGCGCCCAGCGGTCATGAAGATAGTTGTCCAGATAGTCCCTTATGTACGCCATGTTCGAGGCTGAGATGAACGGTTTGCCATCAGGGCTCAGGCCGTCGACCCTGCCGATCCTGAACAACTGCTCTTCACTGAATTCCGTCCCCGGTTCAGCGAACAGAAAGGAAGTGACAAACATCCGTTCATCCTCGAAATAGGGGAGACTTCCAAAGTAGCCAGTGAGCCGCTCATCGTGGAAGATAAACGGCCGGATAGCCGAGGCGAGGCGGTCAACGAGAAATTCGTGAATGCTTGAAAACCTCTTGCCGTCCCCGCAATAGATGACCGATCCCTGTTCCTCTTTGAGTTTGTTTTCTATCGCACGGAAATGTTGCATAAAGTTCAGGACGGAGGACAGCGGAAGGTTTTTATCCAGCAGGCGTACCCTGGACGTGAGAAAGCCGATGCCGAAAGGGCCCAGTGTCACATCCAGGCTCATGAAGCGGAATGGGTACCGCTCACCGTCGGCCGTCAGTGTGAACTCTTCTCCGATGATTTTGTAAAAGCGATGAAAGCCGTATTCTTCGATGGTCGGCGGGAAGATTTTGCGTTCCACATATGGGAGGAAATACTGGTCCAACTCTTCTTGGGAAATCTCGGTCGATCCCTCATAAAGATCGTTGATCCGACCGCCGGGATCTTCCAGTGTGAAAAAGTGGAAGCCGTCTTTCTCAAGAGCATCTGCGGCTTTCCGTATCTGTTTTTTTCTGTAGGCAAACGGCAGGATAAAAGAGAGATAGCCGTCTTCAACGGTGAAGTCTTTCGTATCCGGAACCTCTGTCATGTTTTCACCGCCATTCATTGTAGTTTTGGGATGATGTGGTACACTATTGGAAAAAGGAGTGGTGGCAATGGGCAAGAACAATTTCTTCCCGGGTCCGGACCATGGCCGGGGGCGCAGCCGGAATGGCGTGACGCCCGTCATCGAAGGGGTTTTCCTGATGACTAAAGATCGCATCATCCCTTACGAAGAACTGGATGATTACTGTGAATGCTGTCTGGAACCGCTGTCCTATGACGCCACCTACGATTCCGCGTATTGCGCCGGATGCAATGAGTGGCGCGAAGAAACATGCACCGATCCGAAATGCCAATTTTGTACGGACCGGCCCAAGCGTCCGTATGACCGGGGCTGATCGGCCTCCCTCTCATCCTTCCCTTTTACAGGGGAGTCGTAAACGGGATTTGACCTGTAATTTGCTAGAGGTCCGCATGGGCGGGCCGACTGCTGGAGGCATGGAAGATGAAAAAGGAATTTGTTGTAGTCGGGCTGGGACGATTCGGCGGCAGCATCTGCCGGGAACTGGTTGAGCAGGGCGCGGACGTCCTGGCAATCGACCAAGATCCCGAACGGGTGGACGAGTTCGCTGCGATCGCTACACAGGCCGTCGTGGCGGATACGACCGATGAGCAGACGCTCGTATCGCTCGGAATCCGCAACTTCGAACATGTGATTGTCGCAATCGGCGAAGATATCCAGTCAAGCATTTTGACCACGCTGATCATGAAAGAACTGGGTGTCGAAAAAATCACGGTAAAAGCACAAAACGATTATCACGCGAAAGTGCTCCAGAAAATCGGGGCCGACCAAGTAGTCCACCCGGAGCGGGACATGGGCATCCGGATTGCAAACAATATGATTTCCAACAATATCCTTGATTATTTGGAGTTATCGGATGAGCATTCCATCATGGAGATCAAGGCGAATGAAATGCTTGCGGGCCATACCATCCTGGACCTTGATATCCGGGCCAGATACGGCATCAACATCGTGGCCATCAAGCGTGGAGAGGATGTAGTGGTTTCCCCGATGGCGGAAGAACCGATTCATGAAGGGGATATCCTGATCATTATCGGTTCCGATGCGGACATTTTACGATTTGAGAAAAAAGCGTTGCACTAAACGGCGAGAAAAGCCCCGGCAGAAATTTATTCTGCCGGGGCTTTTCGGCTGTTGCGGAAACGAACAAGCTGCACGGAATCTGAATTCCGTGCAGCTTGTCTAAGGATTGACCATGATTGTCCGGTTTGAAACGAGGAGCTCCGGATTGCACCATGGCCATCCGGAGCTCACGAAATATGCAACTTGGGTGATCACACTTCCATAACGACCGGAAGAATCATCGGCTTGCGTTTTGTCTGTTCATACAGGTACGGGCCGAGAATGTCCGTAATCTGGTTTTTCAGCGCTTCAGTATCCGGTGTGTCAGAGTTGGCCACCGACTGTCGGAGCCGCCGGTTCAGCATCGATTGGGCCTCATTAATCATCTGCCCGGATTCACGCATATAAACGAATCCGCGGGAGATGAGATCGGGACCTGCAACGATTTTGCCTTTTGCGGCATTAAGCGTCACGACTACGATGACGAGTCCATCCTCCGACAGGACGCGGCGGTCACGCAGGACAACGTTGCCGATATCGCCGATTCCGCTGCCATCGATGTAGACATCGCCGGACGGGATCCGGCCCGCCAGATGGGCTTCATCCGAACTGAGGGCCAGAACGTCACCGTTTTCCATGATAAAAATGTTTTCTTCCGGCACATCGCACTGGACGGCCAGACTGGCGTGTGTCTTCAGCATCCGGTATTCGCCGTGGATCGGCATGAAGAACTTCGGCTTGATCAGGCGCAGCATGAGTTTTTGCTCCTGCTGGGAACCGTGGCCGGATGTGTGAATGTTATTGAGCGATCCATGGATGACTTCAGCGCCTGCACGGAACAGCAAGTTGATCGTCCGGTTGACACTGGCGATATTGCCCGGGATGGGGGAGGAAGAGAAAATGACCGTATCCCCTGGTTGGATCTGGATCTGGCGGTGCGTCCCGTTGGCAATCCGTGAAAGTGCCGCCATCGGTTCGCCCTGGCTTCCCGTGCAGAGGATCATGACTTCATTGGCAGGCAGACGGTTCAGCGTCTGCGTATCCACGAACATTTCCTTTGGCGCATCGATATAACCGAGTTCCGTGCCGATGGTAATGGCGTTGTCCATGCTCCGTCCGAAAACGGCGATTTTCCTGCCGTGCCGTACGGCGGCTTCAACCGCTTGCTGGAGCCGGTAGATGTTGGAGGCGAATGTCGCAAAAATGATGCGGCCGTTTACTTTGCGGAAAATCTCATCGATGCTTTCACCCACGGTTCTCTCGGACATCGTGAAGTCCGGCACTTCCGCATTCGTACTGTCGGAGAGAAGGCAGAGAACGCCTTCTTCTCCGATCTGGGCCATCTTCGCGAGGTTCGCAGGTTCGCCGACAGGAGTGAAGTCAAACTTGAAATCCCCTGTATGGACAATATTGCCCGGCGGTGTTTTGACGACAATCCCGAATGCATCCGGTATACTGTGGGTCGTCCTGAAAAAGCTGACGGATGTCTTTCTGAACTTGATCACATCATCTTCTTCTACTTCGATCAGCTTTGTGCGGCGAAGGAGGCCATGTTCTTCAAGCTTGTTGCGCAGAAGGCCCAGTGCCAGCTTGCCGCCGTAGACCGGGATGTTCACTTTTTTGAGCAGGTAGGGAATGCCGCCGATATGGTCTTCATGGCCATGTGTGACGAAGAGGCCTTTTATCTTGTCAACATTCCGCTCGATGTACGTGTAATCCGGAATCACATAGTCGATGCCGAGAAGATCATCTTCAGGGAACATGATCCCTGCATCGATCAGGATGATTTCATCCTGGAATTGGACCCCATACGTGTTTTTGCCGATTTCGCCCAGTCCGCCGAGCGCAAATACGGCTGTCTGATCATTCTTGACCGATTTCATCGGGTCACACCTGTTCGACGTGGAAGTCAGGCGATTTTTTCTCATACTCCAGATGGCCGTCTTCCAAGGCTTGGATGTGTTCGATGTACAGTTCGCGCTCTTTCAGCGCAGCGCGGACGGCACGGACAGATTCTGCTTCGACATACATGGCTTTTGTGTTTTCGCGGACTGGCACTTCATGCATGTTTTCTTGATAGTACACTTTGTAGATCATGGTCTACTCTCCTTTATCACGTTCAAATACTTGCCATATCGTTTATAATAGCATGCAGGTCCATTGAAATAAAGAAAAGCAAAGAAAAGCCCCCGTAAACGCGGGGGCATAAGTTCACTATGCAATGGACTTCTTGCCGAGGATGCCATTGAGCCGCTTCAACCATTTGCGTTTCAGGCGTTTCAGCATGGCTATCACTCCTTGTGACCTATTATAGGTCTTTTTGAATGTTCTGTCAAGGGTGGTTTTTCAGGAAATTATATAGGAAGGCGGAGATTCAAACGATGAAGAAAATCCTCTTTTTCGATATCGACGGCACCCTGTACGACCATGACAAAAAATTGCCCGAGTCAGCCAAAAAAGCGGTGACGGCCGCGCGGGAAAAGGGTCACCTCGTTGCCATTGCAACGGGCAGGGCGCCTTTCATGATCGGCCCGGTTCTTGAAGATCTGGACATCGATACATACATTTGCTTTAACGGGCAATATGTCGTCCATGAGGGCGAACTGATCCATGGCGGTGTCATCGAACCTGAAATCCTTGCTCGTATTAAAGAAAAGGCGGACAGGGACCGCTTCCCGCTCATTTTCATGGATGACCGTGAAATGGTGGCGACCGAGACCGGTCACCCGCATGTCGGTGACAGCCTGGATTCACTGAAAATGCCTTATCCGAGAGAATCGGAAACGTTTCATATGGAGAGGCCGATCCATCAGGCACTCCTATTCTGCACCGAAAAGCAAGAAAAGTCCTATGCCGAAACATTTCCGGAAATGAAGTTTGTCCGCTGGCATCGCACATCCACTGATATCCTTCCGGCGGGAACGTCCAAAGCCGAAGGGATGCAGCGGATCCTCGACCGGGAAGGCCTGACGATGGGAGATGCCGTGGCATTCGGAGACGGTCTCAATGACATTGAGATGCTCGAGGCGGCTGGCGTCGGTGTGGCGATGGGGAATGCCCACGAAGAAGCCAAAAAACGGGCAGATTACATCGCGGGTGATGTATCCGATGACGGCATCGCCCGCATCCTTGATCGGCTGGAACTTATCTGATAATTGGGGGTGTCCAAAAGTATGGAACACTCCGCAAGACTGAAAAAAGCAAGGACACCGGGCGGCTTCGGAAAGCAACCGGAGTCCTTGCTTTTTGCTTTTTCTCTGAGCCTTTGGGGCTCCATTTCGTCTACACCCTGAGAGAGATCTGCAATTACTCTTCTTCAGCCTTCAGCGGTTCTGCATCCGGGTATTCGCGGAATGGTTCGTCCGGGTCGATGTGGTCGTAGAACATAACCCCATTCAGGTGGTCAAGTTCATGCTGGAAAGCGATTGACTGCAATCCTTTCAGACGCTTTTTGATTGGCTCGCCATCGGGCGTGAAACCTTTAACGGTAATCTTGGAATAGCGCGGCACGAAGCCCGGTACATCCCTGTCGACGGACAGGCAGCCTTCTCCTCCCGGGAGATAGGATCTTTTGGCGGAATGACTCACGATTTTCGGATTGATAATCGTCATGCTGAGCGGGTCCGTGTCCTCATCGACGATATGCAGGGCGAACATCCGTTTCGGCACATCAATCTGGTTGGCCGCAATCCCGATTCCTGCCCGAAGTCCATATTTCTCGGCGATTTCGGGATCTTGGCTGTTTTTCAGGAACTCGAGCATCTCGTCGGCAATTTTCTTTTCTTCTTCCGCGAGCGGAAACTTCATTTCCTCCGCTTTTTTCCGCAGCGTCGGATGACCTTCACGGATAATCTGATCCATCGTAATCATGGTGGTTGACTTCCTTTCATACGGTATACCTTGTCTTTTATTATATACGCTCCGTTAAGTTGATGAAACAAAATGTCCCGTCTGATTGAAATCGGTGCGCCCATTCAATATAGTAGAAATAGGAAAGGGAAGGGGAGACCGAGATGAAAAAACGATTGGCAGGCACAGCGCTTGCTCTGGCGATGCTCCTTTCCGCCTGCTCGTTCGGCAGTTCTGCCGAAGGACGGCTTTCCGATGCAATCGGAAAGATCCAGGAAAAGGAGCAGCCATTCCTTGAAGCACAGGAGAAAATGGCATCGCTTGAAAAAGAAGAGTTCGGGAAGTTCGGCGAAATGATGGAACTTACCCAGGAAGACCGCGAGGAACTGTCGAAGCTGGCGGGAGAGGCGGACAAGTCAGCAGACGAACGTCTCGGGCTTCTTGAAGAAGGGAAAAAGGCACTCGGTGAAGCGGAGAAGGAATTGAACAGGCTCGATGAAATCGAAAAAGATGAAAAAGAGGCTGTCCAAGAGGCTGTCCGAAAACTGAAACAATCCATGTCGGACCGGTATGCCGTTCATGAGGAATTCTCCGAGGTCTATGAAAAGACTGCCGGCCTTCAAAAAGAGTTGTACAGTCTGGCAACGGATGAGGAATCTGATTTCCAGAAGATCCAGGAGAAAGTGGAAGCCGTCAATAACGGAAATGCGAAAGTGGCGGCGGCGGCGGATGCATTTAATGAAACAACGGAGACCGTCAATAAACAGAAAAAAGAAGCTTATGCAGCTATCAGCGATTCTGAAGAAAATTGAATGCCTTTCAGCCCGGAAGCATGGCTTTCCGGGCGTTTTTTCGGTTTCATAAAGGGAATACTGGAAATGTTGGAGGGCGCATCTCTAAAACAAAATCTCGTCATGTGTTAATACAGATAGCTGTTCGTTCACTTGTGTACTAATACTAAAAGCGCTTTCAAACCCTTATATTGACTAGCATTTTTCTGTCTTGTATAATTCAAAACGAATCAAGTGTACTAATTTTAAAAAGAAAAACGATAATACAGCTAAAGGAGAGTTGCCGCAATGGCTGCCAAAAAGGCGAACGCATTCGATCCGGAGCAGAGCCTCCGTGAAATCGAAGATAAATTCGAAATGCTCCAGATTCTCAATGAAGAAGGGGAGATCATCAATAAAGAGATGGACCCGGGGATGAGCGATGAGCAACTGACAGAGCTGATGACACGTATGGTCTGGACAAGAATTCTGGACCAGCGCTCCATTTCCCTCAACCGCCAGGGGCGCCTCGGTTTCTATGCACCGACTGCAGGCCAGGAAGCCTCCCAATTGGCTTCCCAATTTGCATTGGAAAGCGAAGACTTCATCCTGCCCGGTTACCGTGATGTGCCCCAGATTATTTTCCACGGCCTTCCTCTTGAACAGGCATTCCTATGGTCCCGTGGTCATTTCCAGGGAAGCGATGTGCCGGACGGCGTCAATATCTTCCTGCCGCAAATCATCATCGGTGCACAGTACATCCAGGCTGCAGGAGTCGCGCTAGGCAAGCAGAAGCGCGGAGAAAAGTCGGTCGTCATTACGTATACTGGGGACGGCGGCACATCCCAGGGTGATTTCTACGAAGGAATCAACTTTGCGGGTGCATTTAACTCGCCTGCAATCTTTGTCATCCAGAACAACCAATACGCGATCTCGACACCGCGTTCTCTTCAGACAAAAGCGAAAACACTCGCCCAAAAGGGCATCGCTGCGGGAATTCCTAGCGTGCTCGTCGATGGGATGGATCCGCTGGCGGTTTACGCAGTCACGAAGCAGGCCCGCGAACGCGCGCTGAACGGCGGAGGCCCGACTCTCATCGAAACGATGTGCTACCGTTATGGCCCGCACACGATGGCAGGGGATGACCCGACACGATACCGTACGTCCGAAACCGATTCGGAATGGGAAAAACGCGATCCGCTGATCCGTTTCCGCAAGTATCTGGAAGCCAAGGGCCTCTGGAACGAGGAAAAGGAAAACGAAGTGATCGAACGCGCCAAGGAAGAAATCAAAGCCGCCATCAAGAAGGCGGATGCCGCTCCAAAACAGAAAGTGAGCGACTTCCTCAATATCATGTATCGCGGTGAAATGCCGCAAAACGTGAAAGAACAGCTTGACATCTATACAGAGAAGGAGTCGAAGTGACCGATGGCACAAATGACGATGATCCAGGCGATTACGGATGCACTCCGTACTGAGCTGAAAAACGATGAAAACGTCCTCGTCTTCGGGGAGGACGTCGGCAATAACGGAGGCGTCTTCCGTGCTACGGAAGGACTCCAGAAAGAATTCGGTGAAGACCGGGTGTTCGATACGCCGCTGGCAGAGTCCGGCATCGGCGGATTGGCAGTGGGACTTTCACTGCAGGGGTTCCGTCCTGTTCCGGAAATCCAATTTTTCGGGTTCGTTTATGAAGTGATGGACTCGATCAGCGGCCAGCTCGCTCGCATGAGCTTCCGCAGCGCGGGGCATTTCCACGCACCGGTGACGATCCGTTCACCATTTGGCGGCGGAGTCGCTACACCTGAGATGCACGCCGACAGCCTTGAAGGGCTTATGGCACAGCAGCCGGGTCTCAAAGTTGTCATCCCGTCCGGGCCGTATGATGCTAAGGGACTTCTGATTTCCGCAATCCGTGACGATGATCCGGTCATCTACCTTGAGCATATGAAGCTTTATCGTTCGTTCCGTGAAGAAGTTCCTGAAGAGGAATACACGATTCCGCTCGGCAAGGCGGCTGTGAAAAAGGAAGGCACGGACCTGACGATTATCTCTTACGGCGCGATGGTGCGCGAAAGCCTCAAAGCGGCCGAGGAACTTGAAAAGGAAGGACACTCCGTTGAAGTGATTGACCTTCGCACGGTGCAGCCGCTTGACATTGACACAATCATCTCGTCGGTCGAGAAAACCAACCGCGCAATCGTTGTCCAGGAAGCACAGCGCCAGGCCGGCATCGCAGCGAACGTGGTTGCAGAAATCACGGAACGTGCAATTTTGAGCCTGGAGGCACCTGTACTGCGTGTGGCGGCCCCTGATACCATCTATCCATTTGCACAGGGTGAGAACACTTGGCTGCCAGGCGCTAAGGATATTGTAGAAACTTCAAAGAAAGTACTCGAATTCTGATAGACGATTTCCATAGAAGAAAGGGTGAGAGGCGTGGCATTTGAATTTCGTATGCCGGATATCGGTGAAGGAATCCATGAAGGCGAAATCGTAAAATGGTTCGTAAACAAGGGCGATACCATCCAGGAAGATGACGTCCTATGTGAAGTGCAGAACGACAAAGCGGTCGTTGAAATCCCTTCCCCTGTAGGCGGAACGGTAGAAGACATCCTGGTCGGCGAAGGTGAAGTTGCAGTCGTCGGCGATGTCCTCATCAAAATTGATTCCCCTGACCATGCAGACGGTGAAGAGGAAGCGGAAGATGCCGGCGCGGAAAAAACTGAAGAGCAGGTTCAGGCTTCTCTTGAATCCGGCCAGGACATTAAAAAAGAAGAAACACCGAAAACAGAGAAAGACCAGGGGACGGCGCCGGCTGCTGCCCGGAAATCGGGTAAGCCAAAGGGCGGCCGAGTGATTGCCATGCCATCGGTCCGGAAGTACGCACGGGACAATGATGTGGATATCCATGACGTTGAAGGAAGCGGCAAAAATGGCCGGATCCTTAAAGAGGATGTGGATGCATTCATGAGCGGCGGTCAAAAACCGGCTGGTGAAGAAGTACCAGCTGCAACTGCAGGAGAAACTGCTTCTGCTGGCGAAGAGGCGGCACGTCCGGCTGCTGCGGCGCAATTGCCGGAAGGGGAATTCCCGGAAACCCGGGAGAAGATCTCGCCGATCCGGAAGGCGATCGCCAAAGCGATGGTCAACTCGAAGCACACTGCTCCTCACGTTACGCATCTTGATGAAGTCGATGTCACGGCACTTGTCGAACATCGCCGGAAATTCAAGGAGATTGCAGCGGAGAAAGGCATTAAGCTGACGTACTTGCCATATGTCGTAAAGGCGCTTGTCAGCACACTTCGGGAATACCCTCAACTTAATGTGTCTTATGACGAGACGACCGAAGAAGTCATCCAGAAACACTACTTCAATGTCGGCATCGCAGCGGACACTGACCGCGGGCTTCTCGTACCGGTCATCAAAAATGCGGACCGCAAATCTGTTTTTGCCGTCTCCGATGAAATCAACCAGCTTGCAGTGAAAGCACGCGATGGAAAACTGGCGCCAAATGAGATGAAAGGCGGCTCGATGTCCATCTCGAATCTTGGTTCCGCAAGCGGCCAATGGTTCACCCCGATCATTAACCACCCGGAAGTCGCGATTCTCGGAATCGGCAGGATCGCCGAAAAACCGGTTGTCAAAAATGGTGAAATCGTGGCGGCTCCTATGTTAGCATTGTCATTGAGCTATGATCACCGGATGATCGACGGCGTCACTGCCCAGCAGGCGCTGAACCATATCAAGAAACTGTTGTCGAATCCGGAACTTTTACTAATGGAGGCGTAAATCATGGTAGTAGGTGATTTTCCAATTGAAACGGACACACTCGTCATCGGGTCCGGCCCGGGAGGATATGTTGCAGCGATCCGCGCAGCACAAACCGGCCAGAAAGTGACGATTGTAGAACGTGAAAACCTTGGAGGCGTTTGCCTGAACGTAGGGTGCATTCCGTCCAAAGCCCTTATTAATGTCGGCCACCGCTTTGTTGAAGCTAAAGGCGCTGACAGCATGGGCATCAGCACTTCCGATGTGAAAATCGACTTCTCCAAAGCCCAGGAATTCAAAGACAGTGTCGTCAAAAAATTGACCGGCGGTGTTGAAGGCCTCCTGAAGGGCAACAAGGTTGAAATTGTAAGAGGCGAGGCTTATTTTGTCGACGCCAATACAGTCCGTGTCATGGATGACAAGTCCGCACAGACCTACAAATTCAAGAATGCGATTCTCGCAACAGGATCCCGTCCAGTCGAGATTCCATCCTTCAAGTACTCAGAGCGGATCATTGATTCGACTGGCGCCCTTGCGCTGGAAGAAATCCCTGGCAAGCTCGTCGTCATCGGTGGCGGCTACATCGGCACAGAGCTGGGCTCGGCCTATGCGAACCTCGGTTCCGAAGTAACAATCCTCGAAGGTGCGAAGGACATTCTCGCAGGCTTCGAAAAACAGATGACACAGATCGTCAAGAAAGGCCTTAAAAAGAAAGGCGTCGAAATCGTCACGGAAGCAATGGCGAAAGGCGCTGAAGAAACCGAAAACGGTGTGAAGGTCACTTACGAGGCAAAAGGCGAAGAAAAGACAGTCGAAGCGGACTACGTGCTCGTCACAGTCGGACGTCGCCCGAACACAGATGAAATGGGCCTCGAGGAAGCCGGCGTTAAAATCGGCGAGCGCGGTCTCATTGAAGTGGACCGCCAGGGCCGCACAAGCGTCTCCAACATCTTTGCGATCGGCGACATTGTTCCTGGTCCGCAACTTGCTCACAAAGCTTCGTATGAAGGGAAAGTGGCTGCAGAAGCGATTGCCGGCGAAAAGTCCGAAGTGGACTACATGGCAATCCCGGCTGTGTGCTTCACGGATCCTGAGTTGGCGACTGTAGGCCTGAATGAAGAACAGGCGAAAGCGGAAGGCTACGAAGTGACTGCGGGCAAATTCCCGTTTGGCGCAAACGGCCGCGCACTGGCGCTTGAAGCGACAGATGGGTTCGTCAAACTTGTGGCGCGCAAAGAAGACGGTCTCCTCCTCGGAGCTCAGATTGTCGGTGCCGGCGCTTCCGATATGATCGCGGAACTCGGTTTGGCAATCGAAGCGGGAATGACGGTGGAGGACATCTCGATGACCATCCACGCACATCCTACGCTCGGTGAAATTTCGATGGAAGCAGCGGAAGTCGTTCTCGGCAACCCGATCCACATCCTGAAGTAATCAAGCATGGAAGAGAGCGGATTTTCCGCTCTCTTTTTTTATTTCCTGAATCTCCCTTTGTCGGATTGTGCCGAGGGTTGCGGCGATGATAGACTGGTAGAGGAGAGAGGAAGTGACTCGGAGATGAAACTTAGATTAAATTGGATAGCTGGTGCTGCATTAACGGCCCTGTTGCTTGGAGGCTGTTCAGGCCAGGAAAATGAAGAGAACAGCGGAAAGGATGACGTGCCTGACCGTCAGGATGAACAAGTTGAAGAAAAAGCGGACAACGGCGGAGCCAATGAGGACATGTCGGAAGAATCCGCCGGGGAAAATGGAGAAAGCGACAAAGACAAGCAGGTACCGGCTGCAGCAGAACCGGCGGAACCGCTTTATGAACTGAATGAAGCCACCTGGTCTTTCCAGCCGATCGGCGATGCCGATCCGAAAGCGGCCCTGCTGACGATCGATGATGCGCCGGACAAGCATGCGCTTGAGATGGCGAAGACGCTGAAAGAATTGGAGGCGCCGGCGATCTTTTTTGTCAATGGCCACTTTATTGACACCGATGAAGAAAAGGCTGTGCTGAAGGAGATCCATGAAATGGGATTCCCGATCGGTAATCATACAATGACACACGCAGATCTTCAGCAGATTTCCGAGGAAGCCCAGCGTGAAGAGATTCTCGGCGTAAATGAAATCGTGGAGCAAGTGACGGGTGAGAAGCCCAGATACTTCCGGGCGCCTTTCGGCCAGAACACGGATTTCAGCAGGCGATTGGCAGCCGACGAGGGAATGCTCCTTATGAACTGGACATACGGCTATGACTGGGAACCAAAGTATCAGAACGGCGAAGCCCTTGCCGATATCATGCTCAATACGGAGTATTTGAACAACGGTGCGAACCTGCTTATGCACGACCGTGAATGGACGGCAGCCGCCCTTCCGAAGATTGTTCAGGGGTTGCGTGACAAAGGATTCAAACTGATTGATCCCGCATCGATTAAATTGCCGGAAACGGCTGAATGAAAAATAATGGAGAGCACCGAAGTTTTTCGGGCTCTCCATTTTCTGTTTATGAAACGATTGGCATCCTCTCTTTGATGACAAGGAGGTTCTGCAACGTATTGTCTTCGGGTCCTTGTACAGGAAGACCTGCTTCTATGTTCATCCGGATATAGTCGATGTTATCCTGTGTGACGATTTCACCCGGAATGACAATCGGGATTCCCGGTGGATACACCATGATGAATTCGGCTGAGATTCGCCCTTCCGCCTCATCAAGAGGAATGGCTTCTGTCTGAGCGTAAAAAGCATCTCTCGGGGTGAGCGCGAGTGCAGGGATTTCGGGAAGTGCGACGAATGGCGGGCGCTCCGAGCCATCAGGAGCAAACGTGTCGGCCATTCTTTTGAGTGCATTGACCAGGAGGCTGACTTCTTTTCCGGTATCGCCGATCGTCAGAATGCACAGGATATTGTACAGGTCGGACAGTTCAACCTCTATATTGGCATTTTCCCTGAGCCACACTTCAGCTTGGCTGCCGGTGATCGACAGGTCTTTGACGCTGATCAGTAGTT
This sequence comes from Bhargavaea beijingensis, assembly GCF_900101985.1. GTDB lineage: Bacteria > Bacillota > Bacilli > Bacillales_A > Planococcaceae > Bhargavaea > Bhargavaea beijingensis. The sequence continues at coordinate 3,217 of NZ_FNAR01000006.1, read as the reverse complement.
TTGTCGGATCAAAGTCGTAAGTCGCCGAACTCCTGATCAGTTCCCGGCCCGGGCACCAGAGGCCGGGGATTTTATTAATCCGCTTTCTAGCGTCTTTCGCCAATCGGATTGTTTCGTACAACAGGTCGTTCCCGTGCATGGCAAGCTGCCTGCGTGCGCAGTCGATCGATGCCAGGATCGGGTAAGAGGTGGAGGTGGTCGTCAGCATCGACAGGATGGACTGGACACGTTTGGTTGACACAAGCCCTTCCCGGACATTCAGAACTGACCCCTGGGTCATCGCGCCACCCAGCTTGTGGACGGATGTCGCGGCCATATCGGCACCTGCCTGCATGGCGGATACGGGCAGGCTGTCACTAAAGTGGGTATGGACCCCATGCGCCTCATCGACCAGCACCGGTATGCCACGGGCATGGCTGATGCCGACAATGCGTTCCAGATCGGCACAGACACCGTAATAGGTCGGATTGATGACGAGCAGCCCTTTCGCATCGGGATGGGCTGCAAGTGCTGTTTCCGCGGCTTCCGCGGAGATTCCGTGCGAGATGCCGAGTTCCGGATCGACTTCGGGATGGATAAACACCGGCACGGCCCCGGCAAAGACAATTGCGGACATGACCGATTTATGGACATTGCGCGGAACAATGATTTTATCTCCCGGCTCACAGACGCTGAGAATCATCGTCATAATGGCGCCGCTCGTCCCCTGTACGGAGAAAAAGGTGTAATCGGCCCCGAACGCTTTGGCGGCCAGTTCCTGCGCTTTGTGGATGGCCCCCTTTGGCGAATGGAGGTCATCCAGCGGGGCGATGTTGATCAGGTCGATCGACAAGATATTGTCTCCTGCAAATTCCCGGAATGCGGGATCCATTCCATGGCCCTTTTTATGTCCGGGGATGTGGAATTGTATCGGATGGCGGTTCCTGTGTTTCAGGAGCGCGTCGAATAATGGTGTTTCGAGCTGTGACAATCTGGAGCCCCCTTGTTCTCATGATGCAGGATTTCAAGGGCATATTATAGCATCGTCAGCCACCGGTTGTCACAGAAATACATGGGTTCAACTTCTCCTTCCCATAAGATAAGATGGAAGCAAGGGGGGATTGACATGGAATGGAACACGAGGATCACTGAACTGCTTGGCATCCAGTATCCGATCATCCAAGGGGGGCTGGCTTATCTCGCTTATGCGGACCTCGCGGCTGCGGTATCGGACGCGGGAGGGCTCGGGCAAATTACCGCAATGAGCCTGCCCGGGCCGGAGGAGCTTCGACGGGAAATCCGCAGAGTGAAAGAGATGACGGACAAGCCGTTCGGTGTCAACTATGCCATCGGCCAGCACGGACGTCCCTATGAACACATGCTGGATGTGGCCATTGAAGAGGGAGTTCCTGCGGTCACGATGACAGGGGGAAATCCGGCACCGCTTCTGGAACGGCTGGAAGGGACCGGCATCCGGAAACTGGTGCTTGTTGCTGCGGTGCGGCAGGCACAGAAAGCGGAAAGCCTAGGGGCGGATGCCGTCATGGTCGTCGGACAGGAAGGCGGCGGGCATCTCGGCCGGGACGACATCGGCACGATGGTCCTTGTGCCCCGTGTTGTCGACAGTGTCTCGATTCCGGTGGTCGCTTCGGGAGGGATCGGCGATGGCAGAGGCTGGATGGCCGCGCATGCACTGGGCGCGGAAGGAATCGAGATGGGAACCCGGTTCATCGCCACAAAGGAATGCGTGGATGCATCGGATGCCTATCGGAAAGCGCTCCTGGCCGCAACCGAAACAGGAACGAGCGTCATCAAGCGGTCGATCGGTGCCCCGGCACGTGTGCTGAAGGGCGGCTGGTCCGAGAAGATTCTTGAGATCGAGCAGGAGAGTCCCACGTATGAAGCCTTGAAAAGTTATATTAGCGGGGAAGCGAACCGGCGCTTTATCCATGAGGGGCGGGCGGATGAAGGGTTCGGCTGGGCCGGCCAGGTCGCAGGCCTTATCGAAGATGTGCCGACGGTATCGGAACTGTTCGGCCGCATGGTGGAAGAAGCCGGTCAGATCCGCGCAAGGTGGGGGAACGGCAAAACGGGAGGAATCAATAATGGCAACTGAAGGTTACTCTTATCCGCTACGAACGGATTGGACCACCAATGAAATCATTGATGCAATAAAGTTTTTCGAAGCGGTGGAAAAAGCTTACGAAAACGGAATCAGGCGGGGGGAGCTCATGAATGCCTACCGCAGATTCAAGGACATCGAACCATCCAAGTCCGGGGAAAAGAAACTGCTTGCCGAGTTCGAAGAAGCAAGCGGCTATGCGGCTTATCCGGTCATCAAGAAGCTGAAGGACTTTCCGGATGAAGCTATCATAAAAGGAGCGGGGCGATAAGCCGCCGCTCCTTATGTTTGGTGCGCCTGGTATGGGCGCAGTCTATAGGGTGCAAGTCCCGAACTGTGAAGGCAGAAGTAGCAGTTAGCCTAACGCAAGGGTGTCCGCCGCGAGGAGGAATCTGAAGGAAGCGGGCGGCAAACCTCCGGTCTGAGGAACAAGAACTCCATATAAGGCTATGTATGGTTGGGTGAGCTTGCCAACGTGGAGGGAAAGACTGCGCTCTTACCCGGGGAGGCCTACGGATACGCCGGGCATACCCGGTAACTTCTCAGAACACAGTTATGGGTTCCGCCAGGGCAGAAGCGCACACGACTCGGTCCGGAAAGCCCAAAACTATATCCGGGAAGGCTAGCGTTGGGTGGTGGACATCGACTCGGAGAAGTTCTTCGACCGGGTTAAACCGACTGATGTCGACTCTCGCAAAGCGCGTTCAGGATAAGCGGCTTTTAAAACTGATTAGAAGCTTTCTGAATTCAGGTGTCCTCGAGGACGGCCTTGTCAGGCCAGTCACGGAGGGAGCACCTCTAGGCGGACCCTTAAGTCCGCTCCTATCCAATATTATCCTCGATGAACTGGACAAAGAATTGGAGAAGCGAGGTCACCGCTTTGTCCGCTACGCCGATGACTGCAATATCTACGTGAAGTCCAGACGGGCAGGCGAACGAGTGATGGAATCAGTGACAAAATTCATCGAAGGGAAACTGAAACTCAAGGTGAACCGAAAGAAGTCGGCAGTAGTGGACCGGCCGTGGAAACGAAAGTTTCTCGGCTTCAGCTTCACTCCAAATCGCAACCCGAAAATAAGGATAGCCAACAAGAGTAAGGCAAGGGCGTCAGGGAGA
>NZ_FNAR01000020.1 GCF_900101985.1 Bhargavaea beijingensis | reverse complement strand
AGGTCCAGTGATGAAGGCGAAGAGGTCACACCCGTTCCCATCCCGAACACGGAAGTTAAGCTCTTCAGCGCCGATGGTAGTCGGGGGCTTCCCCCTGCAAGAGTAGGACGTCGCTGGGCACAAAGCCGTCTCCTGATGGAGGCGGTTTTTTTGTGCGGAAAAATGGAGCGCACCTAGAAACTTCAGAACGCATTCACCCGGTTCCCCATTCAATTCCGGCGAGTGTTAAGAAAAGTGCCCCTGAGTGTTAAGCAAACCCGCGCGAGTGTTAAGAAGCAACGCCCCAATAAAAAACACTCCATTAAATCCTGCCCCTGTGTGCCAGCCAACGGGCATCCGTCATCCGAGGTCCCGTGCATGGTATAATGAACCCATCAACCACGATTCTACATGTGAACAGGTAAAGGAGTTTTTGTATTGAGCAGTCAGTCGCGGCGGCCGGTCGTGCACGTGCTGGAGAAATTTGCAAAAAGCAATTCGCTGTCATTTCATGTGCCCGGCCATAAAAACGGAAATCTGACAGGATTGCCGGAAGCCGTCCGGGGAATGATGTCCTGGGATGTAACGGAACTGCCGGGGCTGGATGATCTCCATGCGCCGGAAGGCCCGATCCGGGAGGCGCAGGAACTTCTGGCTGCCGCTTACGGCGCGCAGCGGAGCTTTTTCCTCGTCAATGGCTCGACGGGCGGTAACCTGGCGATGATACTTGCCGCCTGCCGTCCCGGCGACCGGGTCATTGTGCAGCGCAATGCGCACAAGTCCGTTTTTAACGGTTTGGTGCTTGCGGGCGCACGTCCGGTTTATGTCGATCCGCTTTGGGATGCGGAAACCCGGTCTCCCGGCCATGCGGAAGCTGAACTGATCCGCGAGGCGATCAGGATGTATCCCGAGGCGAAAGCGGTGATCCTGACCAATCCGACCTATTACGGAAAGGTGTCCACACATCTTCGGAAAATTGCAGACCTCTGCCATGATGCGGGCATGCCGCTTCTTGTTGATGAGGCGCATGGGGCGCATTTCGTGATTGGCGGCCCGTTCCCCCAGCCATCGCTTGCCTTGGGGGCGGATGCAGTCGTCCAATCGGCACATAAGACGCTTCCTGCAATGACCATGGCCTCGTTTCTGCATGTGGCGCGCGGCTCGCTGCTGGATGCAGAACGTATCGGCTATTACTTGGGCATGCTGCAGTCCAGCAGCCCATCCTACCCGCTGATGGCATCGCTGGACGATGCGCGGCATTACATCGCTGCCTACACGGAAGAGGACTTGGAGTCACTTCTGGATTATAGAAAGACATTGGTCAGGGGATTGGACGAATTCAGGGGCCTATCCGTCATCCGGACGGATGATCCGCTCAAGTTGCTTCTCCGCGCTGATGGCCATTCGGGGAGTGCCCTTGCTGATGCGCTGTCCCGTGAAGGTGTCCACACCGAACTTTCGGATCCCTACCAGGTGTTGCTTGTGCTGCCTCTTCTGAAAAGCGAGCAGGATGAATGTCTGGAGGAAGTGCTTGCTGCAACCGCGAGAGCCGTAAAGTCACTCGGATCCGGAAATCAGGCGGAAGAACCCCAGGAACCGCTGACACAGCCGGCCATTACGGCGGCTGACGGGCCGCCTGACGTCCGATCCGGAAAATCATGCGAGTGGATGGATTACCGGGAATCGGAAGGGCGTCTTTCCGCGGCATCTATCATTCCCTATCCGCCGGGCATTCCGCTTCTTCTGCCTGGAGAACCCGTCACCAGGGAGAAAATTCGGATTCTGGATCGCCATGTGACGGCCGGCACGGCTTTTCAAGGAACGCACCGGCTGGACACACAACAAATTCTGGTCTCACGACAGTCACCGGAGGCATAATATATATGAAGACAACTGGTTTATTCATCACACTGGAAGGACCGGACGGAGCAGGAAAAACATCCGTCCTCGAGATTCTTGCCCGCCGATTCGAAGAGTCTGGCACTGATTTTCTGCGGACTCGCGAACCCGGCGGCATCCGTATTTCAGAGAAAATCCGGGAAATCATCCTGGATAATGACCACACCGAGATGGAAGCCCGTACCGAAGCGCTGCTTTATGCGGCGGCGCGGCGCCAGCATCTGGTTGAAAAGATCATCCCTGCGCTTGAGGCGGGAAAGGTCGTTCTCTGCGACCGGTTCATCGACAGTTCAATCGCCTATCAGGGGGCGGCAAGGGGGATCGGTACAGAGGAGGTTCGCTCGATCAACCGGTTTGCAATCGGCAACACGATGCCTGACCTTACGATCCTTCTTGACGTGCCGGCTGAAGTCGGCATCCTGCGGATCAGCGAGGGAAGGGGCCATGAAGTGAACCGCCTCGATGCGGAAGGGCTCGATTTCCACAAGAAAGTTCGTGACGAGTACCTGAAAATCGCGGAAAGTGAGCCGGAGCGTGTCATCCTGATCGATGCAACCGGAAGTCTCACGGATATCGCCGAAGTTGCCTGGGACTCAATAAAAAGTCGCATGAAGTAAAGACCGTTTGTGCTATACTTATATAAAAGCTGGCGAGGAGTTGATCCATATGAAATTGGTTGTAGCGGTCGTGCAAGACCAGGACAGCAACCGTTTATCCGCCGCTCTGACAAAAAATGACTTCCGTGCCACGAAGCTGGCCAGTACCGGCGGTTTCCTGCGCTCGGGCAACACGACTTTCCTGATCGGTACAGATGACCCGCTGGTGCCGAAATTGCTTGGCATCATCCGGGAAAACTGCCGCTCCCGTGACCAGATGGTCGCGCCCGTATCTCCGATGGGCGGGAATGCAGATTCTTACATCCCATACCCCGTTGAAGTCGAAGTCGGCGGCGCAACAGTTTTCGTACTGCCGATCGAGCAGTTCCATCATTTCTGATTCAAGACGACCACCCGTGCCCGTGAGATTTCGGACACGGGATTTTTCTAACAGGAGGGACGGACGCCGGTGGACACCGATAACAGCATCATGAAGCGGCAGCCGAAAGCGGCCTCGCTGCTGGGGGGATCCGCGGCTTCCGGACGTGTGGCCCACGCTTACCTGTTTGATGGCGTGAAGGGTGCCGGGAAAGAGCTGCTCGCCCGCTTTTTCACCCAGCTGCTCCTCTGCCGCGTACCCGCGGACGGCATGCCGTGCGGCGAATGCCGAAACTGCAGAAGAATCCGGGACGGCAATCATCCGAACGTTACACAGATCCATCCGGATGGACAAGACATCAAAAAAGGACAGATTTCCGACCTGATCTACAAGCTGAACAAGACCGGACTTGAAGAAGGCCGTAAAATCTATATACTGCATCAGGCGGACCGCATGAATCATTCCGCCGCCAACACACTCCTGAAGTTCCTCGAAGAGCCGGAAGGGGAAGTGACCGCGATCCTGCTGACAGACCGTGCGTCGGCCATCCTGCCGACGATCCGGTCCCGCTGCCAGGAAATCCACCTCCAGCCGCCGCCGAGAGAGGCGGTAATGGAGCAGTTGGTCACGGAAGGGGACGTTACCCGCTCGATGGCATCGACCGTCACGATGGTCACGGCCGACCCGGAAGAAGCACTGGCGCTTTCGGCGGATGAGCAGTTTGGACAGGCCCGTAAGACAGTGATAAAATTGGTGGAGGCATCAGACAAAAGTATCCACGAAGCCCTGCTGTTCATCCAGACGGACTGGAGTCCGCTCTTCAAGGAGAAGGACGAGACCGAACTGGGGCTGGATCTGCTCCTGTTCGCCTACCGCGACATTTCCGCGGTGAAGGCGGGACTCTCCACGCCGCTAGCCTATCCCGACAATCGGGCCGGATGGGAAGAGATGGCACTCCGGCTGACGTTCGGCCGGCTCGCTTCAATTCTCGAAGCCATCCTGAAGGCGAAGCGCAACCTCCAAAGCAATATGAACCGCACGCTTCTTATGGAACAACTGGTGCTCAACATGCAGGAGGGTCAACATGCTCTATAATGTAGTAGGCGTCCGTTTTAAAAAAGCGGGTAAAATATATTATTTCGATCCGGGCGAATACAGCCTGGAAAAAGGCGAGTACGTCATTGTCGAAACGGCGCGGGGCGTCGAGTACGGCAAGGTCGTCATTCCGCCGCGGCAGATGAGCGGAGATGACATCATCCTGCCGCTCAAGATGATTGTCCGTCCCGCGACAGAAGAGGACCGCGCTTCGGTCCGCGAGAACGAGGAAGAAGCAAAGCGGACATTCGACATCGCGGCCAAGAAGATCGAAGATCACGGACTGGAGATGAAACTGGTCGACGTCGAATACACATTCGACCGCAACAAGATCATTTTCTACTTTACGGCGGATGGCCGGGTGGATTTCCGGAATCTCGTCAAAGATCTCGCATCGGTATTCCGGACAAGGATCGAACTGCGCCAGATCGGTGTGCGGGATGAAGCAAAGATGCTCGGCGGCATCGGTCCTTGCGGGCGTATGCTTTGCTGTTCGACGTTCCTCGGCGATTTCGAACCGGTCTCGATCAAGATGGCCAAAGATCAGAACCTGTCGCTGAACCCGTCCAAAATCTCAGGGCTCTGCGGCCGGCTGATGTGCTGCCTGAAATACGAAAACGACGAATACGAGGAAGCAAAACGCCTCATGCCGGACGTCGGCACCCGCATCACTACGCCGGACGGTGCCGGAAGAGTCGTCGGGCTCAACCTGCTCGAACGCATGCTGCAGGTAGAGCTGTCCGGTGAGAAAAAAGTGATCGATTATTCGATGGACGAAATCTTGCAATCGGTTTGACGCAATCAATATGGGGTGTGAGCATTGATGGACCGGAACTTCTTGGACAAGGTCATGGAATTCGGGCAACACCTTGATTCGGCCAATCGCCAGTATGCAGAGCTGAAGGAATCGGTCGCACAGATGATGGAGGAGAACCACGCTCTCCAGATTGAAAACCATCATCTGCGCAATCGCCTGGAAGAGATAGAAAAGCAGCTGGAGGACAGGGGCCGGAAGCCCGGGAAAAAACATCAGCCGAAATCGGCGGAGATCGGGGAAGGACATGATAACCTCGCCCGCCTTTATAATGAAGGGTTCCACGTCTGCAACGTCCACTTTGGAAGTTCGCGGAAGGGCGAGGACTGCCTGTTCTGCCTCTCATTCTTGAACAAGCAGAATGGATAATGACCGGTTCCGCAACAGGCGGAATACGGTCTTTTCTTTTGGCTGCGGAGGCGGCATGGCCCAGAAACTGTTTCACGGAGGACAAAAGGCATGAATATAGAACTGAACGAAGATGAGCGGCTGGATGACCTGCTCGCGGAAGGACTGAAAATCATCCAGAGTCCGCAAGTATTTTCATTTTCCCTGGATGCGGTACTGCTGGCGAAATTCGCTTACGTGCCAATCCGCAAGTCCGGGAGCATCGTCGACCTGTGCACGGGCAACGGGGCTATTCCGCTGTTCCTGAGCGGGCGTTCGAAAGCGCAGATTACCGGGGTCGAACTCCAGCCCCGGCTGTCTGACATGGCAAACCGCAGTGTCACGCTGAACGGCCTGGAAGACCGGATCCGCATCGTAACGGGGGACGTCAAGGGGATTGCGGAAATCCTCGGGCATGAAAAGCATGACACGGTGACATGCAATCCGCCATACTTTCCGGCACATGAACTGAGTGACCGCAACATGCTGGAAGAAGTTGCCGTCGCCCGGCATGAATTATACCTGACACTGGACCAGGCCATCGAAAACGCAAGTGCACTTCTGAAGCAGGGCGGCAAGGCGGCCTTTGTCCACCGGCCGGGCCGTCTGCTCGATATCGTCACCTCGATGAGACAGCATCGCCTGGAGCCGAAGCGGATCCGGTTCGTTTACCCGAAAAGGGGCAGGGAGGCGAATACCCTGCTGATCGAGGGAACAAAGGATGGCAGACCTGACCTGAAGATCCTTCCGCCGCTTTATGTGTATGAGGATGACGGAACCTATACACCGGAAGTCCGGGAGATGCTGTATGGACCGCATGCATAAGGGGGAGCATGTGCTCTATGTGCTCGAGTGCTCGGACGGGACGTACTATGCGGGATACACGAACAACCTGGAGCGACGGGTAAAGGCGCACAATGAGGGAAAAGGCGCGAAGTATACAAAGCCCCGGCGGCCGGTCCGTTGTGTCTTCCGGGAACCGTTTGAAACCAAACAGGAAGCGATGCGGGCCGAGTATGCGTTCAAGCAGCTCAGACGGGCGGAAAAAATCGACTACATGAAACGGAATGGAGGCGGGTGTCCATGAAATCCCAGAAGAGCGTACAGGACCCTGGCGGCAAACTTTATCTTGTCGGGACACCGATCGGCAACCTGGAGGACATCACATTCCGGGCGATCAGGATCCTGAAGGAAGCAGCGGTGATTGCGGCAGAAGACACGCGCAATACAAAAAAACTGCTGAACCATTTTGATATCCGGACATCGCTTCTGAGCTATCACGAACATAATCTGAAAGAAGGCGGGGACCGGATTTTATCCGTATTGGCAGGAGGGAATGACGTGGCACTCGTGAGTGACGCGGGTATGCCGTGCATTTCGGATCCGGGAGCGGACATTGCAGCCCGGGCAATCGCAGAAGGCTATGCGGTTGTCCCGGTGCCCGGTGCCAACGCGGCGCTGTCTGCCCTGGTCGCTTCAGGCCTTCCGGCACAGCCGTTTCTGTTTCACGGTTTTCCCCCAAGGAAGAAAAACGACAGGCGGGACCTGTTCGGGAAAATGGCCGTACGCGGGGAGACAGTGATTTTCTACGAATCGCCACACCGGCTAAAAGAATCACTCCGCGATCTGGAGGCGGCTTTCGGATCGCAGCGGCGGGTCTCGCTTGTCCGGGAACTGACAAAGAAGTTCGAAGAGATCTTGCGCGGCACCGCCGGGGAGGCGGTTGCTTATGCGGAGTCAACAGACCTCAAGGGAGAATTCTGCATCGTCGTCGAAGGCGCCGACGAGGAAGCCGTCCGGCATGCCGAAGAACAGTCGGAGTGGTGGGCCGGCCTGACGCAAAGGGCTCATGTAGAGGCCGTGATGGAGCGGGAAGGTGTTCCGTCGAAGGAAGCCATCAAAATCGCGGCAAAAGAACGCGGAGAACCAAAGCGCGATATTTATCAGGCGTATCATTTAAAATAATGCACGGGTACGGACTCAAACGAAACCATCAGGCCGAATGATATAGAAGGCCTGATGGTTTTTATGCTGTTTTTGTGGGTCACAAGTGTGATTTGTGAAAAAAATGGCGCCTGCAACACTATATTTAATAGGAAGATACTCTTTCGGAAAGAGCGGATTTTTCCGGGATCACAAAAAACCGCCCGGATGGTTCCGGACGGTCAGGGATGTCATCTTCTTATACGCTTATACGTGCTGCTTCTGGCCAAGGCGTGCTGAAATTTCGTCAACGAGTTTCTTTGCGCCTTCTTCGCTGAGAATCAGCTTCCCGTCAATCAGGCGGAGATTGTCATCGGACACGTCGCCTGTGATGGCACAAGTCATGTTTGGCATGTATTTTTTCAGGATGATTCTATCGTCATCCACATAAATCTCCAGTGCGTCTTTTTCCTTGATGCCGAGTGTACGGCGAAGTTCGATCGGAATGACTACCCGTCCAAGTTCATCGACTTTACGTACGATACCCGTCGATTTCATTCAGTATTGCCCCTTTCGAGTGCTATCTTATTTTCGTCAAGATTCGACATGCTTATTGACTAAACCCATCATACCAACTAATGCCAATACCGTCAATTTGTTAAGCCAAAAAGTTTTATAAAAACAATGTTTTTTTCGGCCTAAGTCAAATTTATATCATTTGGGGCAAGAAATAAAGTGTTTTGTTAGAACGCACTCAAAAATGTGCAAACAGGTGAATAATAATAACTGGAAATTATCCTGGCAGCTTGCCTGCATTGAAGTGGAAGGAGTCATCCGGTAAAATGGAGGGAAATGCGTATTCATGGAGGCCTGGGCATGAGTGAACAGAAAACTTTTTACCTGACGACGCCGATCTATTACCCGAGCGGCAAGTTCCACATTGGTACCGCGTACACGACAGTGGCATCCGATACGATGTCACGCTACAAGCGGCTCCGCGGATATGATGTCCGCTTCCTTACAGGGATGGACGAGCACGGACAAAAAATCCAGCAAAAAGCCGAAGAGGCCGGCATGGACCCGCAAGCATATGTCGACGGCATTGCCGAAGTCGCGAAGAAGCTGTGGGAGATGATGGACATCTCCTATGATGACTTTATCCGGACGACCGAAGAACGCCACAAAGAGGGCGTCGAAAAGATCATCAAGAAATTCCTTGATAACGGGGATATTTATAAAGGCGAATACGAAGGCTGGTACTGCACGCCTTGTGAATCCTACTTCACCGAGGCACAGCTGGAAGACGGCAACTGCCCGGACTGCAACCGGCCCGTCCATAAGGTGAAGGAAGAGTCCTATTTCTTCAACATGAAGAAATATGCGGACCGCCTGCTGAAGTATTATGAAGAAAATCCGGAGTTCATCCAGCCGGAGTCCCGCAAAAATGAAATGATCAACAACTTCATCAAGCCGGGGCTCGAAGACCTTTCCATCTCCCGTACGTCGTTTGACTGGGGAATCCATGTGCCGGGGGATCCGAAACACGTCATCTACGTCTGGGTCGATGCGCTGTCGAACTACATCACATCGCTCGGTTACGGAACGGACGACGAGTCGCAGTTCCGCAAATACTGGCCGGCAGATGTTCATGTCGTCGGGAAGGACATCGTCCGCTTCCACACGATTTATTGGCCGATCTTCCTCATGGCGCTGGATCTGCCGTTGCCGAAAAAAGTGTTCGCGCACGGGTTCATCATGATGAAAGACGGGAAGATGTCGAAGTCGAAGGGCAATGTCGTTTATCCGGAAATGCTCATCGAGCGTTATGGCCTGGATGCGACGCGCTATTTCCTTCTGCGTGAGCTGCCATTCGGATCCGATGGCGTGTTCTCCCCGGAAGCATTCGTTGAGCGCATGAACTACGACCTGGCAAATGATCTCGGCAACCTTCTTAACAGAACGGTATCAATGGTCAACAAGTACTGCGGCGGAATCGTTCCGTCACGCCCGGAAAGCTCGACTGAATTCGACGAGCCCCTCCGTAAAGTGATGGAGGAGACCGTGCGGAAATATGAGCAGGGCATGGAGAACATGCAATTTAGTGTCGTCTTGTCCGATATCTGGGCGCTTGTTTCCCGTACGAACAAATACATCGACGAGACCCAGCCTTGGGCACTCGCGAAAGACGAGTCGAAAAAGGGCGAGCTGGACGCTGTCATGCATCATCTTGTGGCAAGCCTCCACGAAATCGCAGTTCTTCTTCAGCCGTTTATGACGAAATCGCCGAAGCAGATTGTCAGCCAGCTAGGCCTTGGCGAAGAAGCGCTTGCCTGGGAGACACTCGAAGACAGTACAATCAAGGAAGGCACGAAAGTCGCGGAAAAAGGGACACCGGTGTTCCCGCGCCTCGATCCGGAAGTGGAAATTGCCTACATTAGGGGCGAGATGCAGAAATCCGTCCAGCCGCAGGCGGAAGAAGCGGCTGCCGAAGAAGACAGCGCTCCGCAACAACCTGAAAAGCCGGACGTACCGGAAATCACAATCGATGATTTCGCAAAAGTCGATCTCCGGGTGGCAACGGTGACGGCCTGCGAGAAAGTGCCCAAAGCGGACAAACTGCTGAAGCTTCAGCTTGATCTCGGTTATGAAACCCGGCAGGTCGTCTCGGGCATCGCAAAGTTCTATGAGCCGGAATCGCTCGTCGGCGAGAAAGTGATTGTGGTCGCGAACCTGAAGCCGGTGAAACTCCGCGGTGAACTGTCGCAGGGCATGATTCTTGCGGGTGAACAGGACGGGGTTCTCAAACTTGCTTCGGTTGATCCCGCGTTGCCGAATGGCTCTCAAATCCGGTAATTCCCGGATGGGCTGTAACAGATATATTCACGTAAAATGATTAAAACCGGAGGACTTTAGTCCTCCGGTTTTCCTGTTTTAGGGGAATGGAATTCGGTTCCTTTGACTTTTTACATGACTTCCCGTACAACTTTATAAGTCTTGAGATAGAGTCTTGTCATTTAACTAAATCTAATTTGTAATCTAAATGTAATAGAACTGTGAAATTTGAAAAAGGATTTATGTATAGACTTGAACAATACATTGGGAGAGTGAGCCGCATGTTGATTGACACACATGTCCATTTGAATGCAGACCAGTACGAGGAGGATGTCGATGAGGTGATTCGCCGTGCGCTCGATGCGGGTGTCGGAAAAATGGTCGTTGTCGGATTTGACCGGCCGACCATCCGGCGCGCACTTGAGCTCGCAGAAACGTACCCGTTCATCTACCTGGTGATCGGATGGCATCCGGTCGACGCGGTCGACTGCACAGAGGAAGATCTCCAATGGATTGAGGAAATTGCCGCCGATCATCCGAAAGTGGTCGGCATCGGTGAGACCGGTCTCGACTATCATTGGGACAAATCGCCGAAGGATGTTCAGCAAGAGCTGTTCCGCAGGCAGATCGCGCTCGCGAAGAAGCTCAAGCTTCCGGTCATCATCCATAACCGCGATGCGACAGGCGATGTGGTCCGCATCCTCAAGGAAGAACATGCGGCAGAGACGGGCGGCATCATGCACTGCTTCAGCGGCAGCCCGGAAACGGCAAAAGAATGCGTAGAAATGAATTTCATGATCTCCCTCGGCGGGCCGGTGACGTTCAAAAATGCCAGGCAGCCGAAAGAAGTCGCAAAGGAAATTCCGCTTGAGCATCTGCTCGTCGAGACCGACGCCCCGTATCTTGCGCCACATCCTTACAGGGGCAAGCGCAATGAGCCGTCCTATGTCCGGCTCGTCGCCGAACAGATCGCACAACTCAAGGAAATTCCATTTGAGGAAGTAGCCCGAAAGACTACCGAAAACGCATTGAAAATTTTTGAGATTCGTGAATAAAGAGGCCAAAACCGGCCTACACTTCACCCGTGCCGCGGTGCAGGAAAAAACCGGTTGGGTTGACAAGCCGGAAAACCGGCCGCTATAATCACTCGGGTGATAAGGAGGAGTTTTTTAGTGTCTACCAATTCCAGGGAACACAAGCATTCAAGATTCACGGCAGGCAAGAAAATCATCATGTCCATTTTGACGATCGCACTGTTCGCGGGCGTCATCACATATGCAGTTTACGAGGGGACAAAGAAAAACGTCACTCTTTCCGAAGACGGCGAGCAGACGGAATTCCGCACTCACGCGGATACGGTCGGCGAACTTCTGGATGAGCAGGACATTGCAGTCGGGGAACATGACGACCTCTCCCCGGCCAAGGATGAGCAACTCGGGGACGGCGCGTCCATCGAGTGGAAAAAAGCCAGACAGTTTACGATCAGCGTAGACGGTGAAGAAAGCAAAGTCTGGTCGACGAAAGAGAATGTTGATGCGCTTCTGGCCGACGCGGGCATCGAACTCAGTGAGCATGATGCCATCACGCCGGCACGCGGAAGCGAGATCGGCGACACGGATACCGTCAAAATTGAAAAAGCATATGAAGTTGCCATGATCGACGGGGGCCGGGAAAGCAAAATCTGGACCACTTCGACTACGGTCGCTGACTTTTTAAGCAAGCAGGGCATCAAGATCGGCAAGAACGACCGCGTGGAACAGGGCATGGATGAAATCGTCAAGCCGGGCTCCAGCGTCAAGGTCGTCCGGGTAGAAAAGGTCACCGATGTAGTGGAAGAGTCGACGGACTTCACTGTACAAACGAAAAAAGACAACAGCCTGCTGACAGGCAAAGAGAAAGTCGTCCGCAACGGTGAGCAAGGTAAAGTGAAACGGACGTATGAAATCATCAAAGAAGACGGCAAAGAAGTCACACGCAAGCTTCAGGATGAGAAAGTGGTCAAGAAGCCGGTCAATAAAGTCGTCGCAATCGGCACAAAAGCCCCAGTCCCAGCGTCTGCACCTGCAAAGGCAGTCGCTTCAAACACCGCCAAAAAGGCAGTCGCTCCGAATGCATCCAAACAACAGGCTGCTCCCAAGGTTGTCCAGGCATCGGCCCCGCGCAGCGAGGAACCGGCCGGCGGCAAGGAATTCTATGTAACGGCGACCGCCTACACGGCATCCTGCAACGGTTGCTCGGGCATCACGGCAACAGGCATCAATCTGAAAGCCAACCCGGGCGCGAAAGTGATCGCAGTGGATCCGAGCGTCATCCCGCTCGGCTCCAAGGTCTGGGTTGAAGGATATGGTACGGCCATCGCTGGCGACACCGGCGGCGCGATCAAAGGCAACAAGATCGACATCTTCGTTCCGACAAAAGATCAGGCCTACAGTTTCGGCCGCAAAAAAGTGAAAATCAAGATCCTTAACTGAGGATGAACGGATCCGCGGCCCGGTGCTGCGGGTCTTTCTTTTTGAACTTGTTGGCCCGAAAAGGGTGGTTAAAGGCTTAATCAAGGTGATATAAGGCTGAGACAAGCGTGACAGAGCGGTGACTGACGTTCATTTAGGGTGAGCCGGGTTTTCTGTGAGGACAGGCGCCAGGAACTTGGGTGATCACCTCCCGGCCGGTGAGCCATGGACTGATGCGTTAACCTGCCGTTACGGAATAAAATGCTTCTCACTTTGTCAGAGCTAATGTTAGCGGTGATCTGTGATTCTTTGTAACATTCATCGGCACCGGCTTTCTGTACAATCCGTCCGCATGCCGTTAAAATTGGAGGAAATGAACGAAAGAATGGGATCATCAGTGACTATCGAAGAAATCATCGTCGTGGAGGGAAAGTCGGATACGGTCGCCGTCCGCCGCGCCACCGGGGCGGATACGATTGAGACGAACGGCTCGGCCGTCTCCAAGGAAACGCTTATGAAGATCCGGCACGCCCAGGAAAAACGGGGCGTCATCGTGTTCACGGACCCTGACTATCCGGGCCGGCGCATCCGGGCGATCATCGAGGAGCATGTGCCTGGCGTCAAGCATGCTTTCCTGCCGAAGGCGCAGTCTATATCAGAAAACGGCCGGAAAGTCGGCATCGAGCATGCTGCGGATGACGATATCCGGGCAGCGCTTGCCGCCGTCCGCACACCGGTCCACCAAAGCGGCGGAGAGCAGCCTGTCAGCGATGCCGAACTGGTCAGCCTGAGGCTTGTCGGCCACCCGGACGCCAGGCGAAGGCGCGAGCGCATCGGCCTCCTGCTGCAGATCGGGCAGACCAACGGCAAGCAGCTTGCCAAGCGTCTCGCCATGTTCCGGATCAGCCGCAAGGAATTCCTCGAGGCGGTCCAAGCCATTGACGAAGAAGGAGACATCCATGCATAGAGATATCGCCACACCCGGACGGACTAAGGAGATCCTCGACAAGTACGGGTTTTCATTTAAAAAAAGCCTCGGCCAGAACTTCCTGATCGATCCGAATATCCTTCACAAGATCGTGTCGTTTGCCGGCCTGACCGAGAAATCGGGCGCAATCGAGATCGGTCCCGGAATCGGCGCGCTCACCGAGCACCTTGCCAGAAGTTCGGGGAAGGTCGTTGCATTTGAGATTGACCAGCGCCTGCTGCCGGTGCTGGAAGACACGCTTTCGCCGTATGACAACGTGAAGGTCATCCACCGGGATATCCTCGAGGCGGACGTCGCGGCCGTGATCGGAGAGGAACTCGGCGGCTTTTCTCATATCGCCGTCGTCGCGAACCTCCCGTATTACGTTACGACTCCGATTCTCATGAAACTGCTCGAGGACCGGCTGCCGATCGATTCGTTCACCGTCATGATGCAGAAGGAAGTGGCGGACCGGATCAGCGCGAAACCGGGCACGAAGGAGTACGGCTCCCTGTCGATCGCAATCGAGTACTATACCGAAGCACAGACCGTCATGACGGTCCCCAAGACCGTCTTTATGCCGCAGCCGAATGTTGCATCGGCCGTCGTCCATCTGAAGCGCAGGAGCACGCCTCCCGTCGCGGTAAAGGACGAGGGCTTCCTGTTCAGGGTGACAAGGGGATCATTTGTCCAGCGCCGGAAAACGATCCTGAACAACCTGCAGACATCCCTGCCGGACGGCAAGGCGCGGAAGGCGGAAATTGTGGACGCACTCGGAGAAGCGGGCATCGATCCGGGGCGCCGCGGGGAAACATTGACCCTCGGGGAATTCGGCCGGCTTGCTGATGCGCTTTATCCGAAATTCGGTGAGTAAATGTTACAAAAAATTCGCAAACCCATTAAAAGTGGAAAATGCGCAAGAAAAAACATTGACATCCGGAGAATGCATTGATAAAATTTTAAATTTAATTGACAGAAACTTTGAAATGTGTTATCGTTATACACAGTGAGGTGTAAGCGATAATGCCAAAAACATTAGCTGATATCAAGAAGGCGCTCGATTCTCATTTAGGTCAGCGTTTGCAACTTAAGGCGAATGGCGGCCGGAAAAAGACGATTGAGCGTGCCGGTGTCCTTCGGGAAACGTATCATGCCGTCTTTGTCATTGAGCTCGACCAGGAGGAGCATTCGTTCGAGCGGGTGTCCTACAGTTATACCGATCTTTTGACGGAAGCCGTGGAACTGACATTCATCAACGGTTCAGAGAAAATGGATTTCGTCGTGAAGTAATGCAATTATTTATCCCATTTTTGCCCGGTCAAAACCTTTCTGGAAGGTTTTGACCGGGTTCTTTTATCATTTCGGGCCATACTACATGTGTCAGCCGAACGAGGAGGAAAAACCGATGGCTAGAAACGGCGGAGTAATGTCCCAGCGTCTGAAGGAAGAGATTGCGAAGGAACTTGGATTTTACGATGTTGTGCAGCAGGAAGGTTGGGGAGGCATCAAGGCACGCGACGCCGGCAACATGGTGAAGCGTGCGATTGAGATGGCGGAACGTGGCATCGGCGAAGGCCGAAAGTAACGCTTCTGTAACCCGAAATCCAAAAACGGTTGACACCGGCAGGCGGAATTTTTCCGTCTGCTTTTTTCATTCTCCCTGCCTATGGTAAAATAGGGGCATTGAATTTTGGGGAGGTGCCTTCATGATCCATGAAAAAGCACCGGCGAAGATTAACCTGACACTCGACGTCCTCGGCAAGCGCCCGGACGGTTACCACGAGGTCGAAATGATTATGACGACGGTCGACCTGTATGACAGGCTGGCCATTGAAGGCGCCAGGGACGGAAAGATTGTCATCAAGTCCTCCGACCGCTATGTGCCGGATGACCGGCGCAACCTGGTCTATCAGGCAGCGGAAATCCTACGCAAGCGTACGGGCATCCGTGATGGCGTGACGTTTACGCTGGACAAGCGCATTCCGGTTGCTGCAGGGCTTGCCGGCGGAAGCAGTGACGCCGCTGCGGCGCTCCGCGGGCTCAACCGGTTCTGGAAACTCGGCATGTCGCTGGATGAACTGGCGGAGATCGGAGCGGAAATCGGCTCCGATGTACCATTCTGTGTGTACGGCGGGACTGCGTTTGCGACAGGGCGCGGTGAAAAAATCCGCCATTTGCCGGCACCGCCGAATTGCTGGGTGATTTTGGCGAAGCCGGATATCGGCGTGTCGACGGCGGACATCTACGGGAAGTTCGACCTGTCCCGTGCCCGCCATCCGGATATCACGGCGATGGAGACGGCGCTCCGGCAAGGGGATTACGAAGGGGTCTGCCGCAACCTCGGCAATGTTCTCGAACCGGTGACGATGGAGATGCACCGGGAAGTCGCCATGCTCAAGGACGGGATGGAACGGTTTGGCGCTGACGCCGTACTGATGAGCGGCAGCGGGCCGACCGTCTTCGGTCTCGTTTCGCAGGAGGCGCGCGTCGCCCGCATCGTCAATGGTCTGAATGGCTTTTGTCCGGAAGTCCATGCGGTCCGTATGCTGGGCGGACGGCACAGTGCCCGGCTTGATTAAATCCGGATGTTTATGTTAATGTGAAGGTAAATTATTCGGATTTTGTAAAAAGCCGGCGAGTTACGGCTCAGACATAAGCTTAGAGGTGGACATTTTGAAGTGGAAGCGCAGTGAACGGCTTGTCGACATGACCCAATATTTGCTCAGCCATCCGCATACGCTCATCCCGCTCACGCACTTTTCCTCGGCGTACGATGCGGCGAAATCGTCGATTAGCGAGGATCTTGCCATCGTCAAAGGGACGTTCGAGGAGCGGGGGACCGGCCGGCTCATCACGGTGCCGGGCGCGGCAGGCGGCGTAAAGTACATACCGGACGCAAGCAGGGAAGAGGCTCAGGAGATCATCCATGACTTCATGGATGCGCTCAGTGATCCCGGCCGGCTGCTTCCGGGGGGATACTTGTTCATGACGGATCTGCTCGGCAATCCGGGGCTCATGGACCGGATCGGCCGGCTGTTCGCTGCCCGCTACAAAGATACGGAAATTGATGCGATCATGACCGTCGCAACCAAAGGCATCCCAATCGCCCATGCAATCGCACGCCATCTGAACATTCCTGTCGTCGTCGTCCGGCGTGACAGCAAAGTGACAGAAGGATCCACGGTCAGCATCAATTACGTTTCCGGCTCGAGCCGTCGCATCCAGACGATGGTCCTTTCAAAACGCAGCATGCAGGGCGGCCAGCGCGTGCTCCTTACCGACGACTTCATGAAAGTCGGCGGAACGATGAACGGCATGAAAAATCTCCTCGCCGAGTTTGATTGCGAGCCGGCCGGTGTTGCCGTCCTGGTCGAATCAGAAGATATGCAGGAAGAACGGCTCGTGGAAGACTATGTGTCTCTAGTAAGGCTCCGCGAGGTCAATGAAAAAGAACGCACAATCGAACTCGTGGAAGGCAACTATTTCAGGGAAGGTGGAAACTGACATGAACTTGATCCAGACAGACAAGGCGTCCGCAGCAATCGGCCCCTACTCGCAGGGAATTGTAACCGGCGGCATCGTTTACACATCCGGCCAGATCCCGCTCACGCCGGAAGGCAGCCTCGTGGAAGGCGGCGTTGAGGAACAGACACACCAGGTGTTCAAAAACCTTTCCGCTGTTCTGGAAGCCGGCGGGTCTTCACTTGGCCGGGTGATCAAGGCCACCGTTTTCATCAAGGATATGAATGATTTTGGCACGATCAATGAAATCTATGCTTCTTACTTCGGCGATCACAAGCCGGCACGCTCATGCGTGGAAGTTGCCCGCCTTCCGAAAGACGTTCTTGTCGAAATCGAAGCGGTCGCCCTCGCAAAGTGAAACTTTCATAGATACGGCAGCTCTCTATGCAGAGCTGCCGTTTTATTATGCGCTCATCTCTCATTTTCTTTATTGAGCATTGCATGAACATCCCTAACTTTGAATAGTTCAAAAATTTTGTATTGTAAGAAGGGAATTTTCCATCTATATTGAATATAAACAACCAAGAAGGTGCTGAAGGTGGTGAGAAAGTGGAAGTAACTGATGTGAGACTTCGTAGGGTAGAGACTGATGGCCGGATGCGGGCCATTGCTTCCATCACGATTGATGAGGCGTTCGTGGTCCATGATATCCGGGTCATCGACGGCAATGACGGACTGTTTGTCGCCATGCCAAGCAAGCGGACGCCCGACGGCGAGTTCCGGGATGTGGCACATCCGATCAATTCGGACACACGCCGGATGATCCAGGACGCTGTGCTGGGTGCCTATCACCTGACAAAAGAAGAACCGCAGCTCGAAGGCGCCGGCGCATAACCGGACCTGACCGACCGTCCCGTAACCGGTGACGGTTTTTTCAATTCACCGAGGCTATCGCCCTTTTCAATTTATTGTTAATATGGAAAGACGCGAGGGAGGGTCAACATGAAAAAAATTGCGTTCGTCACCATCATTCTCTTGCTGGTCTTCCTGTCAGGATGCCGGGACAAGCCGACACCCGAAGACCGGCTGGCCGAGTATATCAGCTATTGGAACAAAGGGGACTTTGCCGCCATGTATGACGGCTACCTGACCGGGAAGACGAAAAACGCTTTTCCCGAGGAAGAGTTTGTTGCCCGACAGGAGAAACTGGTGGAGGACCTTGGAATCAGCAACCTGGAAGTCTCTTATGGCAAGCCCGGCAAAGACGCCGAATGGGACAAAAAGCAGCCGGCCGAATTCGATATCCGGGTGAAGATGGAAACGCTTGCCGGTCCGGTCGAGTTCGACAAGCCGATCAGACTCCGCCATGAGGAACAGGAAAAAGAAAAGACCTGGTTTGTCGAGTGGGACCCTTCCTACATCTTCCCTGATCTCGAAAAGGGCGATGACGTCGACTTATCACGCACCGCAGCAAAGCGGGGAGAGATTGTCGACAGGGCGGGGATCCCAATTGCGAAAAATGGGACCGGCTATCAGGTGGGCATCGTTCCCGAAAAGCTGGATGAAGCCAGAAAGGCGGATATCGCCGAACTGCTCGGAACTACGGCTGAAGCGATTGACAAGAGCCTGAATGCGGCATGGGTCAAGCCGGATCTGTTCGTTCCGATCGGAAAGACGGCGAAAAACGACACCGCCCGTTTGGAGCAGTTGCTGAAGATTCCGGGTGTCGCCGCGCAGGAAACCGCGATGCGTGAATATCCGTACGGTGAGGCACTGGCCCATCTGACCGGCTATATCGGTGCGATTTCCGCCGAACAGCTGGAAAAGCTGAAGGACAAGGGCTACTCGGAAAACGACCAGATCGGGCGGCGCGGCCTGGAAAGCCTGCTGGAGGACCGGCTCCGCGGCCGGGACGGCATGAAGATCACCCTCAAGAAAGCGCAAGAAGGAAAGGAACCGGTAACCGTTGCTGAACGCGCACCTGAGGACGGGGAGACCATCAAACTGACCATCGATGCCGAACTGCAGAAAGTGGCATACGATGCGATGAAGGGAGAGCCGGGCACAGCCGCTTCCGTCGCCCCGGAAACCGGAGAAGTGCTTACGCTCGTCAGCTCCCCGGCCTATGATCCGAACGAATTCATCACCGGCATGGGCGGTGACCGGTATCGCGAGCTCGAGGAAGACGAAAAGACGCCTCTGTTTAACCGCTTTGCCCAAAGTTATGCACCGGGCTCGACACTCAAGCCGGTCACTGCGGCGATCGGCATGAAAGCCGGCACACTCGATCCGGCAAAAGGGCTCACGATTACGGGCAAGACCTGGCAGAAAGATGCTTCCTGGGGGGCGTACCGGGTGTCCCGCCTGCATCCGGAGGCACCGAACCCGATCGACCTGAATCGTGCGATGGTTTATTCGGACAATATTTACTTTGCGCAGCAGGCGCTCGCGATGGGGAAAGACACTTTCACCGAAGGGCTGGAACAGTTCGGCTTTGGCGGGCCGATCCCGCTTGAGGCGATGGAGCTGAAGGCTTCCCAGATCTCCAACGAAGGAACAATCGGCTCGGAAGGCCAACTGGCAGATACGTCATTTGGCCAGGGACAGATGCTGACGAATATCCTGCATCTCGCATCGATGTACGAGCCGTTTCTGACGGGCGGCACGATGTACAAGCCGACCTTGCTGTTCGATGAAAAAGACGGGCAAGTTTGGAAAGAGGGACTTCTCGACCCGGCACAGGCGGAAACGATCCGTTCAACGCTGCGCAGCGTCGTTTCGGACGGATTCGCCCAATCTGCGAATATCGGGGATGTCCCGATCGCCGGCAAGACCGGCACTGCCGAGCTGAAGGGATCCGGAGAGGAGCGGGGCAAGGAAAATGGCTACTTCGTTTCCTATCATGCCGAAAACCCTTCGTTCATCCTGGCGATGATGGTGGAGAATGTCGAGGACAACGGCGGCAGCGACTATGTCGCCGCCATGTCCGCCAAAGTCCACCGATATGCGTCCGAAAGGTGAACCGAATCAAGCAGCTGCTCCCGGCCGGGAAGCGGCTGCTTTTTCGGGAAGCGCCGCTTCTGCCCCCGTGGGTCTGAAACAGGGTACTATCTTGCGATTCAGGAACGCCCCTTATCCGGAATGTCAAGCCTGCGGCCTGTAAATTGTTGAAAAATGGGTCGTTTTCGTCTATCGTAAGAGGGAAATCCAAGAAAAAAGTTAGGGGAACTGCCTGATGACGAATACATATGCCGTAATCCTGGCAGCCGGCCAGGGAACACGCATGAAATCCAAGCTCTATAAAGTGCTCCACCCGGTATGCGGTAAGCCGATGGTCAGCCATGTTGTCGACAATGTCCGGGGAGTCGGCGCGGACCGCGTCGTCACAATCGTCGGATTCGGTGCGGAAAAGGTCGAGGAAGAAGTCGGCGGACGCTGCGAGTTTGTCCTGCAGGAAAAGCAGCTGGGAACCGGCCATGCCGTTCTTCAGGCGGAGCAGAACCTGGGCGGCCTGGACGGCACGACGATCGTCGTGTGCGGGGACACGCCGCTGATCACGCCGGAAACGATGAAGGCGCTGATCGACCATCACAACCAAACAAAAGCAAAAGCCACGATCCTCACCGCGTTTGCGGATGACCCGACAGGATACGGCCGGGTCATCCGCGACGAAAATGGAAACTTCCTCCGCAGCGTCGAGCAGAAAGACGCCAGCCCGGAAGAACAGCAGGTGAGGGAGATCAACACCGGCACCTATTGCTTCGACAATAAAACCCTTTTCGAAACGCTCCGGAAAGTCGGCAACGACAACGCGCAGGGCGAATACTATCTGCCGGACGTCTTCGGAATCCTCCAGTCGGAAGGCGAAACGATCGCCGCCTACGCGACGGATGATTTTGAGGAAACGCTCGGCGTCAACGACCGTGTCGTGCTCGCGGAAGCGGAGCGCGTCATGCGCCGCCGGATTGCCGAGAAGCACATGCGGGGCGGTGTCACGATTCAGGATCCGGCCAACACCTACATCAGCGCGGATGCCGAAATCGGCCGGGACACTGTCCTGATGCCAGGTACGGTCATTGAAGGACGCACGGTCATCGGAGAAGACTGCCTGATCGGTCCGGGCAGCCAGATCCGTGATAGCGTGATCGGCGACCGGACGGCAATCCGCCAGTCTGTCGTCATGTCGAGCAAGATCGGAGAGGATACGGCGGTCGGGCCATTTGCCCATATCCGTCCGGAAA
The DNA here is from genome assembly GCF_900101985.1 of Bhargavaea beijingensis. GTDB lineage: Bacteria > Bacillota > Bacilli > Bacillales_A > Planococcaceae > Bhargavaea > Bhargavaea beijingensis. The sequence continues at coordinate 29,520 of NZ_FNAR01000020.1, read as the reverse complement.
CCGACCTCGGCAACAGCGTGAAGATCGGCAACTTTGTCGAGGTGAAAAAGTCGAATCTCGGGGAAGGCAGCAAAGTCTCCCACCTCAGCTACATCGGGGATTCGGATATCGGCGAGCGCGTCAACATAGGCTGCGGCACAATCACCGTGAATTACGACGGGGTCAATAAGTTCCGCACGACGGTCGAAGATGATGCATTTGTCGGCTGCAACTCCAATCTGGTCGCCCCTGTGACAGTCGGAAAAGGCGCTTTTGTCGCCGCCGGTTCCACAGTGACAAAAAATGTTCCTGAAAATGCCCTTGCAATCGCGCGCTCCAGGCAGGAGAATAAGGAAGGTTATGTTGAAAAAATGAACAAAAAGCGATCGGAGGAGCAATCCAAAAAATGACGAACCATTATCCGGACCATAAACTGAAGATTTTCTCCCTGAACTCAAACGAGCCCCTGGCCAAGGAAGTCGCAGAGGAAATCGGCGTTCCGCTCGGCGCATGCTCGGTCAACCGCTTCAGCGACGGCGAGGTACAGATCAACATTGAAGAGAGCATCCGCGGCTGCGACGTCTTTGTCATCCAGTCAACGTCGGCGCCGGTCAACGAGAATCTCATGGAGCTGCTTATCATGGTCGATGCGCTCAAGCGCGCATCCGCCCGCACCATCAATGTCGTCATGCCGTATTACGGCTATGCCCGGCAGGACCGCAAAGCCCGCGCGCGTGAGCCGATCACCGCGAAGCTTGTGGCGAACCTTCTGGAGACGGCCGGCGCGCACCGTGTCATCGCACTTGACCTGCATGCGCCACAGATCCAGGGCTTCTTCGACATTCCGATCGACCACCTGGTTGCAGTCCCGATCCTTTCCGATTATTTCAAGGAAAAGAACATCCCCGGCGAAGAGCTCGTCATCGTATCGCCCGACCACGGCGGCGTAACACGGGCCCGCAAGATGGCGGACCGCCTCAAGGCGCCGATCGCGATCATCGACAAGCGCCGCCCGCGCCCGAACGTAGCAGAAGTGATGAACATCGTCGGGAACGTCGAAGGCAAGAAGGCGATCCTGATCGACGACATCATCGACACCGCAGGCACGATCACAATTGCGGCAAATGCCCTCGTGGAAAACGGCGCGACCGAAGTGTATGCATGCTGCACGCACCCGGTTCTGTCCGGCCCTGCCATCGAGCGCATCGACAACTCGAAGATCAAGGAACTGGTCATCACGAACTCCATCAATCTTCCGGAAGAAAAGCAATCCGAAAAGATCAAGGAACTGTCTGTCGCGCCGCTCCTCGCCGACGCCATCGTCCGGGTCTTCGAAAACAAATCCGTCAGCACCCTGTTTAACTGATAAACAACGAAAAGGCCGTCATTTCGAGGCTTCAGACTGTAGACAAAGTGAGTGTATTGCTCCTTTGTCTGCAGTTTTTTCTTTTTCATCAAATCCTCCCGATTTCCGCTGCGGGCCTTGCTTACCAAAACTGCATGTTGGTCGCAGGAAAAGCTACGGCATTATTTGATTCGGAGCAATATCGGACGGCCCCGTATGCTCTTGGCCGAATACCAACCTTAAAAATAGAAATCTGCCCATTCTGACACCACGGATGTTTGAAAATTTCTAAACTGGGTAAACACTACTTATGACGAAATAATAATATGGATGGTGACTGCAGATGGCGACAATCAAGGCAGAAAAACGTGAGAAATCCGGACGTTCCAAGCTGACGGAACTCCGGAAAAGCGGATATGTGCCGGCGGTGGTATACGGATATAAACTGGAAAGTGTACCGGTTGCGGTCCGCGAGAACGATCTGTTCATGACGCTCCGCGACGAAGGCCGAAACGCCGTGTTCCAGCTGGAGGTTGAAGGCAAAAAAGTCAATGCGGTGCTCCACGATTACCAGATGGACGTGATGAAAGGCGAGTTTAGGCATGCGGACTTCCTCGCCATCGATATGAATACCGAGATGGAAGCGGAAGTGAACATCGTCCTCACAGGGGACGACGTGGCGCCGGGCGTCAAAGAAGGCGGCGTCCTCAGCCAGCCGTTCTGGACGGTCAACATTTCGGCCAAGCCTTCCGACATGCCGGAGTCCCTTGAAGTGGACGTTTCCGGGCTCGCGGTCGGAGACACCCTGACAGTCGGAGATGTAAAGTCGGAGTGGGGCGTGAATGTCGTCGATGAGGATGAAAAAGTGCTCGTCACAATTACTGCGCCTCGCACAGAACAGGCAGATGCCGATGCGGACGAAACGGAAGCCGCACCGGATGCAGAAGCCGGCGGCGGCTCTGGTGAAGCCCCTCAGGAAACCGAATAATCGCTTTAAAAGGATTGCCTGTCCGAGGGCAATCCTTTTTGCCTGCCTGCCATACGGAATCATGGTAAAATGGAAAGCATCATTGCCAAGAGGAAGATGTCCATGAAACTTATCGTCGGGCTCGGCAATCCGGGCAGGCAGTATGAACAGACCCGCCATAATATCGGTTTCCACGCCATCGATGTGCTGGCTGACCGATGGAACGCCCCGCTCAACCAGACCAAATTCAACGGCATGTATGCAACGGTGCACCGCCCGGATGGCAAGGCGCTGCTCGTCAAGCCGCTTACGTACATGAACCTTTCGGGGGAATGTATCCGCCCGATGATGGACTACTTCGATGTTCCGGAAGAGGACCTGATCGTCATCTATGATGACCTTGACCTTGCGCCGGGCAGGCTCCGGCTCCGCCAGAAGGGCAGCCCCGGCGGCCACAACGGAATGAAGTCGATCATCCAGCACATCGGAACGCGCGACTTCGACCGCATCCGGATCGGCATCGGCCGGCCGGATGTCCCGATGGCCGTGACGGACTGGGTGCTCGGAAGGTTTACTGATGAAGAAGCGCCGGTCATGAGGGAAGCTGCGGAACGCGCAGCGGATGCCTGCGAGGCGGCCCTCGGGCGTCCGTTCATCGATGTCATGAATGAATTCAACGCCAAGTGAGGCATAGCCCCCGCCGCCCCTGTCTATACTGATGGGAAAGGAAGGGGGCGCATGCATGGCGATCCGTTACCGTTGCCGCCACTGTGAAACGGAGATCGGCCGGCTTCCGTTCGGTTCAGCCGACGAAGCGAGGACGCTGCTCCGGCTCGGTGAAGAGGAAGCGGAAGAATTCATCCTGGAAGGGGAAGACGGGGACGCGACCGTCCAGTGCATCTGCAAAGATTGCGAACAGTCGCTCGACCGGTTCCCCGACTATTATTCCCTGCAGAAATGGCTGCAATGATGCCGTTGCTTTGGCACCCGCTGATGGTGTCCAAGGCTTTTTCTGCTTTGGGGACCAGGCGCCTGGCCCCGGAATCGGACGATGCTTCCCTGTAAAGGGAATTTGATAGATACAGAATGTTTCTTTTTGAAAGGATGGAATCCATGGAAGAGCTACTGGATGTACTGGCCGGGGGAGGGGAAATTGCGGACCTCCTCGGTGATCTGAAGGAAGGCCGTGACCGTCAGTTGGTCACAGGCCTTGCGGGCGGCGTGCGTGCCGCCCTATTTGCGCTGGCTGCCAAGGAGACGGGGCGGCCCATTCTCGTTGTTGAACCGAATATGCTGCAGGCACAGCGTACATACGAGGACCTCACAAGGCTCTCGGGAGAAGAATCGGTCCGCCTGTATCCGGCGGATGAACTGACCGCGGCCGAGTTGTCCGTCGCGAGCCCGGAACTCCGGGCGCAACGCATCGAGGCGCTGGATCATCTCATGCGGGACGGTTCAGGCATCTTCGTCACGCCGATTGCCGGTCTCCGCAAACTGCTCCCCGCACCTCCCGATTGGAAAAAAGCCGCGCTGACCGCCCAGCTGGGCGATGAAATCGATCCCGCGGACTGGGCGGCAAGCCTTGTCGCCATGGGCTTCTCGCGCCAGCCGATGGTCACTTCCCCGGGTGAGTTCGCGCTCCGGGGCGGCATCCTGGATATTTATCCGCTCGACCGTGAGGAACCTGTCCGGATCGAGCTGTTTGATACGGAAATTGATTCGATCCGCACTTTCTCGGCGGACGACCAGCGCTCCACAGGACGGTTGGAAACAGTCCGGATTCTTCCGGCCCATGAGTTCACCTGGTCCGCGGAGCGGCTTGCCGTCACGGCCCAACGTCTTGAAGAATCACTTGCCGAAAGCCTTAAAAAGGTGAGCGATGAGGCGGCACGCGAGGCGCTGCTCGAGAACATCGGCGCGGATATTTCTCTCATGAAGGACGGAGAGATCCCGGAAAGCGTCGTGAAGTATGCATCGCTGGCAGGGGAAACGGCTTTTCTAGGCGATTATTTCCCGGAAGAGGGCATCCTGTTTTATAACGAGGCTGGCCGGATCATCGAAGTGGCCGAATCTCTGGAGCGGCAGGAGGGCGAATGGCATACCGAAATGATCGCTTCGGGGAAGCTGGTCCATGATGCGCGGCTCAGCCACACCTTTAAGGAGATCGACGCGATGGCCGGACAAAAGAAAGTGTATTTGTCTTTGTTCTCGCGCTCACTGCCGGGCCTTGTCCTTAAAGACACCATTCAGATTTCGTGCAAGCCGATGCAACAGTTCCACGGCCAGATGAATCTCCTGAAGTCGGAAGCAGAACGATGGCAGGCTGGCGGTTTTACGGTGTTGCTCCTTGCGGGAGACCGGGAGCGCATGGAGAAAGTCCGCTCCATCCTAGAGGACTACGGCATGGAAGCGGGCATCCCGAAGGAGGGCACGGTACCGGGACCCGGCATTCATGTGATCGAAGGGGACCTGTCGGACGGATTTGAGCTGCCGCTTCGGCAGATTGCCGTCGTGACGGACAGCGAACTGTTCAAACAGCGTTCCCGCAGAAAAGCGCGTGCCCAGAAGCTGTCGAACGCCGAGCGGATCAAAAGCTATTCGGAAATCAAGCCTGGCGATTATGTCGTCCATATCCAGCACGGCATAGGGAAGTACATCGGCATCGAAACGCTTGCTGTCGGAGGTACGCACAAAGATTACCTTCACATCAGCTATCGCGGCGACGACAAGCTGTATGTGCCGATCGACCAAATCGACCAGATCCAGAAATACGTCGGGTCAGAGGATAGAGAACCGAAAATCCACAAGCTCGGCGGCACCGAATGGAAAAAGACGAAAAGCAAAGTGTCGAAGGCAGTCAAGGACATCGCCGATGACCTCATCAAGCTGTATGCCAAGCGGGAAGCGGAAAAAGGGTTCGCTTTCTCTCCTGACGATGACCTGATGCATGCCTTCGAAGCGTCATTCCCGTACGACGAAACAGACGACCAGCTCCGCTCGATTGAAGAGATCAAGCGCGACATGGAGCGCGAGCGTCCGATGGACCGGCTGTTGTGCGGCGACGTCGGCTACGGCAAGACCGAAGTCGCGATCCGCGCCGCATTCAAGGCGGTCGGCGATGGCAAGCAGGTGGCCTTCCTGGTTCCGACAACGATCCTTGCCCAGCAGCACTTCGAGACGATGAAGGAGCGCTTTGCCGGTTTTCCGGTTGAGGTCCGCATGCTGAGCCGGTTCGGCACGAGGAAAGAGCATCAGGAAACGGTCAAGGGCCTGAAGGACGGCACGGTCGACGTCGTTGTCGGCACGCACCGTCTCCTTTCGAAGGACGTGGAATACCGTGACCTCGGCCTGCTCATCGTTGACGAGGAGCAGCGCTTCGGCGTCACGCATAAGGAGCGCATCAAGCAGATGAAGGCGAACGTCGACGTCCTGACACTGACGGCGACCCCGATACCGCGCACGCTCCACATGTCGATGATCGGGGTGCGCGACCTGTCCGTTCTTGAGACGCCTCCCGCAAACCGGTTCCCGGTACAGACATATGTCATGGAATACAGCGGCCCGCTTGTCCGGGAAGCAATCGAGCGCGAGATGGCGCGCGGCGGCCAGGTGTTTTACCTGTACAACAGAGTCGAGGACATGGCGCGCAAGGCCGAGGAGATCCAGATGCTCGTTCCGGATGCCCGGATCGCGACCGCGCACGGCCGTATGTCCGAGACAGAGCTCGAAGCAGTCATCCTCGCTTTCCTGGAAGGCGAATATGATGTCCTCGTGACGACGACGATCATCGAAACAGGCGTCGACATCCCGAACGTCAATACGCTCATCGTTCACGACGCTGACCGGATGGGACTCGCCCAGCTGTATCAGCTGAGGGGACGGGTCGGCCGGTCGAACCGCGTCGCGTATGCGTATTTCCTCTATCAGCGGAACAAAGTCCTTTCAGATGTCGCGGAAAACCGCCTTCAGGCAATCAAAGAATTCACCGAACTCGGATCCGGCTTCAAGATCGCGATGCGCGACCTGTCGATCCGCGGGGCGGGGAATCTGCTCGGCGCCCAGCAGCACGGATTCATCGATTCGGTCGGATTCGACATGTATTCAAAGATGCTCGAAGAGGCCATCGAAGAAAAGCGCGGCAACGGCAAGGAAGAGGAAATGCCGGATGTCGAGGTGACGCTCCACCTCGACGCATACTTCCCGGACAGCTTTATCCCTGATGGATTCCAGAAAATCCAGATGTACAAGCGCGTCAAGGCGGTCGAGACTGAAGAGGATTATTCGGAACTCGTCGACGAGATGGCCGACCGCTTCGGCGACTTGCCCCTAGAAGCCGAGCAGCTTCTGAAAATCGCCCTGATGAAGGTATGGGCGCGGGGGGCGGGCGTCGAGTCAATCAAGCAGCAAGGTGACCGGGTGATCATCTCGTTCACGGAAGCAGGTACCCAACGGGCGGACGGCGCGAAAATCATGGAGGGCACGCTGCAGTACGGACGTGCGGTCGGCTTCCATATGGAAGGCGGTCGGCTTCTTTTGACGGTCGACGGGTCGAAAACCGGCAAAAATACGCTGTTTGACGTGCTTGAAGGCGTCATGAAAATATTGCCGGATGCGAAAAAACAGGAAGCCTGACCTGACAAGAGGGCCAGATTGCATAAATTGGCTAATCGTGATGCATACTAAGCGCGCGCAGAACTATCCGAACGTCGAAAGCGAGGCATCATGAATGAGAGCAACTGGTATCGTCAGACGGATCGACGACCTTGGCCGTATTGTCATCCCGAAAGAAATCCGGCGCACGATGCGCATACGGGAAGGCGACCCGCTTGAAATCTTCACTGACCGGGACGGGGAAGTCATCCTGAAAAAGTATTCTCCGATCAGCGAGCTGGGCAGTTTTGCCCAGGAATATGCAGAGACGCTGTACGAAACATTGGGAACACCGGCACTCATCAGCGACCGTGACGAAATGATCGCGGCAGCCGGCCTCCCGAAAAAGGATTACCTGGGCAAACGGATCTCCGGTGAACTGGAAGAAATTATGCTCGGACGCTCAATCGTCACGGAGAAAAATGAAAAGTCACTGGAATGGGTGCCCGGCGTCACCGAGCAGATCAAGTCATCATGCATCTGTCCGATCGTCTCGGGCGGGGACCCGATCGGCGCAGTCTACCTGTTGTCGAAGGTCCATTTTATCGGCGATCCGGAAGTGAAGGCGGCGGAAACCGCTGCCCATTTCCTTGCAAAACAGATGGAGCCGTAATCGCCAACGAATGCCAGAACCGGGGGATGCCCCGAATAGAGTGGCCAAAGGGCCGCCGCACTTACCGGAAACAACCGGTGGAGCGGCGGCCCTTTTTCGGGTGCTTACAGGAACGGTCAGGAATAACCTCTGCATGTTCCGGGGGCAATCAAGCACTCACTCCCTACCGTGCTATAATGGGGATATTCTTGCAAAGAAGGAAGCCTGAAGCATGCAGCAGCAGTGGAACATGAAGACCTTCATGAAAGGCGCGGCACTCCTGGCCGCGGCCGGCATCATCGTCAAGCTCCTGAGCGCCGTTTACCGGATTCCGTTTCAGAACCTGGTCGGCGACAAAGGATTTTATATTTACCAGCAGGTGTACCCGTTTATCGGCATCATCACAGTGTGGACGTCAGGGGGATTCGCGGTCGCCGTCTCCAAAGTGATGGCAGACCGGGACCGCGGAGAAAGCGGCGCCGTCATGAGAATCGCGCTGGCTTGTCTTGCAGCAGTGTCCGGCGCAAGCTTTATCGCGCTGTTTTTTGGCGCTGACATCATTACCGGGTGGATGGGCGACCGGCAGCTGGCCCCGCTTTTGCGTGTCGGTTCGCTCGTCATTTTGTTCATGCCGCTGCTCGCCCTCCTGAAGGGTGTCTACCAGTCGGAAGGCCGCATGGCGCCGGTCGCCGGCGCCCAGGTGGCCGAGCAGGCGGTCCGGGTAACGATCATCCTGGCGGGAACTCTGATCGTCGTGTCGGCCGGCGCCTCGCTGTATATGGCGGGGCAGATGGCGATGTGGGGGGCAGTCGCAGGCGAGGCGGCGGGCGTGCTTCTCTTGTTTGCCCTGTTCAGGAAGTGGACAGGCCGCCCGGGCTTCCGGGACCGATCCGCATCGGTCAGAGCCTGGCCCATCGTTAAGGAACTGATGGCGATCAGCATGGCCGCAAGCCTGAGCTCGCTGATTTTGCTTTTTTTCCAAATGGTCGATTCGTTCACGGTGTTCAGCCTGATGGCGGAAACGATGGAGCGGGAGAGGGCGATGGAATGGAAAGGCGTCTATGACCGCGGCCAGCCGCTGGTCCAGATGGGCATTTTGCTCGCTTCGACACTGTCGCTTTCGATTGTCCCGCTGGTCGCGGCCCAAACGGCCAAAAAAAGCGGCCGGACGGCGGAACCGTTTATCCGTCTCGCCTGGAGGCTTGCGTTCCTGTTCGGCTGGGCGGCGGCGCTCGGACTGGTCCTCGTCCTTCCGTATGTCAATGAAATGCTCTTCGAGACACGGAGCGGGTCTGCAACCATCATGGTGTTCTGCATCCAGATATTTGAGCTGTCGCTGATCCTTCCGCTCATGGCGGTGCTGCAGGGGCTGGGCCGGGTGAAGGTGCCCGCGCTCCTGCTTTTGGCGGGCCTCATCGTCAAGACGGCGGCCAACTGGTTACTCGTGCCGCAGTGGGGCATTCTCGGCGCATCCGTGGCGGGGGTTGCCGGGTTTGCCGCAGCCGCGGCGGGAATTCTGTTTTACTTCAAGAAAGTTTGGCCGGTGCGTCTGGCGGACGGGCGGTTTTACCGGATGATTGCGGCGGCGTCCCTCATGATGGCGGCCGCAATTGTCCCGTGGTTGCTCCTGGCCGATATCTGGCTGTTTGACGCGTTCCCTGCAAGGATCGGCGCGACACTCACCGCACTTACAGGCGTTGCGATCGGTGCGGCAGTGTTTCTCACAGTTATCGCAAGGGCGCGTGTGCTGTCCGAGCGGGAATGGTACCTGATCCCGTTTGGGCGCAGGCTTGCCGCCCTGCAGCTGATATTGAACAAATCCGAGAGGAAGTGATCCCATGAATGAAATTACCGTGATCGGCCTCGGGGCGTCCGGCCTCGACGGGCTGCCGCTCGGCGTCTACCGGAAACTGAAAAACGCGGGGCTTGTCCATGTCCGGACCGCTGACCATCCCGTTATTGCAGAGCTGGAGACGGAAGGCATCCAATTCCGCACATTTGATGACGTCTACCGGAAGCATGACACCTTCCCGCCTGTGTACCGCGAAATTGCGGATACGCTCCTGGAGATGGCCGAAAAAGCACCGGTCCTGTACGCCGTGCCCGGCCATCCGCTTGTTGCTGAACAGACCGTCCAGCATCTGGTCCGGGCGGAGCGGGAAGGGAAGGCCCATCTCCATATCGAAGGCGGCCAGAGCTTCCTTGACCCGGTGTTCAGCGCGCTCCGGATCGACCCGATCGACGGTTTCCAGCTGCTCGACGGCACGGAGATGCACCGTGATGATGTAAAGATGAACCAGCACGTCCTGATCGCGCAGGTGTATGACTCGTTCAGCGCATCGGAAGTGAAACTTACGCTAATGGAAAAGTATCCGGACGACCATCCGGTGACCATCGTCACGTCCGCCGGTTCGTCCGATGAAAAGCTCGTCACCGTCCCGCTTTACGAGCTGGATCGGACGGCGGAGACAAGCAATCTCATGACGGTCTACGTTCCGCCTGCCATCCTGCTGGAAGGACGGCTGAAGGAATGGGACACCTTCCGTGATATCATCCGCATCCTGAGAAGCCCGGACGGCTGCCCGTGGGACCGCGAACAGACGCATGAATCGCTGAGGAAATACATGATCGAGGAAGCGCATGAACTCATCCGGGCGATTGATGATGAAGACGATGACGCCATCATCAATGAGCTGGGTGATGTTCTTCTCCAAGTGTTCCTCCATGCTCAGATCGGTGAGGACGATGGCTATTTCCAAATGGAGGATGTGCTGGAGACGGTCGCGGAAAAAATGATCCGCCGCCATCCGCATGTGTTCGGCGACGCCGATGCCGCGGATTCCGATGCCGTCATGACCAACTGGCAGGCGATCAAGGAACAGGAAAAGGGCGAAACGGCCGGCTCGGTTCTGGACGGACAGGAACGCTACACTTCCTCACTCCTCACGTCGTACAACTACCAGAAGGAAGCCGCCAGACATGGATTCAGCTGGCCGGACTCGGAAGGCGCCTGGGAGAAGTTCGAAGAGGAATGGCAGGAATTCCGCCATGCAGCGGAGAATGGGGGAGAAGGCGAACGGACCGACGAGTTTGGCGACGTGCTCTTTACGCTCGTCAACCTCGCTCGTTATTATAAGGTCTCACCGGAAGAAGCGATGGCCGGCGCCAACCGCAAGTTCAGAAGACGCTTTTCCCACATCGAGGAACGGGTCCGGGAAGGCCGGGGCCGTTTTGAAGACTATTCGCTCGATGAACTCGACACGTTCTGGGATGAAGCGAAACGATTGGAGAGGATGTAAGTGAGACTCGATAAATTTCTGAAGGTGTCCCGCCTCATCAAGCGGCGCACGCTTGCAAAAGAAGTGGCGGACCAGGGCCGGATCACGATAAACGGCAAAAAGGCCAAGGCATCAAGTGTGGTCAAAGAGGGCGACGAGCTCGCCATCCGATTTGGCCAGAAACTGGTCACCGCCCGCGTGGACATGCTGAAGGACTCCGTCAAAAAAGATGAAGCCGGCAACATGTTCACGATCCTGAAAGAAGAAAAACTCGACAAAGTCGAACCCGAATTCATCGACGACGAAGACTGACAGAAAGCGGCCCGGAGCGCATCAAGCGTACCGGGCCGCTTTTCTCTTGCCGTTCTCCCGGGTCATGTTTCCGCGCTTGCGCTCATACAATGCGTTGAACGGACAAGGACAAGCGAAAAGGGGGAACGAACAGATGCAGATCGAACAGACGGACAATCCGGGCACCGCCTACCAGATTCCTTCGGGTGACCACCACGTGTCGCTGCGCAACCGCAAGAGGATGGACCTGACATCGGTAAAGGCGATCGACCGATTTGACCAGGAAGAGTTTATCGTGCGCACCTCGCAGGGGCAGCTGCAGATCCGGGGAGACGGGCTCCGCATTGTCCACCTGGATGTGGACAAGGGACTCCTCACTCTCGAGGGCACCGTCAAAGTGCTCCAATACGAAGATGAAGACGGCCATTCGCGGAACATCCTCACCAAGTTATTCGGATGATCGTTTCCCATCAGCTGCTCAGCCTGCTGGCCATGGTCGGGACAGGCATCCTCACCGCAGCCGCCATCGACATCATCCGGACGGCGGGCGGCGGCACCCGGGCCGGCACCGCCATCGAGCTGATGGCGTGGCCGCTTTTGGGGTTGTTCGCGTTTTCTGTCCTGTTCGCCGTGCGCTCCGGCGAATGGAGGCTTTATGACCTGCTTGCCCAGCTGGTCGGCGTGCTGCTCTACGAATCGGCCCTTCACCGGCCGTTCCGGTTTGCCGGGAGGCTCATCGCCGCGCTGGTCATCCGGCCGATCCTGTTCCTTCTCGGCCTTCTCTGTAAAATCGCCGCCTTCATCGTCGGCATTCCGGTCCGCCTGATTCTGTTCCTTGCCCGGCTGCTGCTGATCCCGTTCCGCAAGCCGATGCGGGCGATTCGCAGAAAAGCGGGGAATCTGTCAAGAAAAGTTCGCCGCAAGTTACCCGCCAGCCCCTTAAAAAAGCGGTCCGCATGAGGTATAATGGGTAAATCATGCGCTCCGACGCAGGCAGGGGGACTGAGGATGGAACAGAAAAACAGGCAGGCAAACAGTCGCGGGCCCGTCACACCGATCCAGACCGAGTATGTCCGGGCCCGGGAACGCAAGGAACAAATCAAGAAAGCGCGGAAAATCCGGCTCTACCGGAGACTCGCCGTCTTTGCCGTCATCGCGGCGCTGGTGTTCGGATGGATGACCTGGTCGCTCATCGAGAAAAACCAGGCCATTGCCGCCAAGCAGGAAGAGAAAAAAGCTGCCCTCGCAGAACTGGAGAAACTCCAGGAAGAAGGCGCGGCCCTGGAACTCGAACTTGAAAAACTCGACGATCCGGAATACATCGCCAAACTCGCCAGGAAGGAATACCTTCTGTCGGAGGAAGGCGAAATCATCTTTACCCTCCCGGATGAGGAGGAAGAAGAAAAAGACAAAAAGAAAAAAGATGGAGACTCAGAGGAGTAAACCATCATTTTGAACAATAGCTCCGTTGTAGGCAGGTGCTCATCAGCAGCCGGTTCTGCAACAGAAGGATATTAGGGAGCAGCAGCGGCCCGGGATGACCGGAGCAGCCGCTGCTGTTTTTGATTGGGAGCAGATGGGCGGGAACCTCTGAAACTCCGCGCGGCACAAGAAATGCTGCCGATACATTGACACTCTTTGATTGTTGGTTATAATTAGGTCAAGGGACTTGGTCTGTCAAGACCCGGAATATGTATGCATGGCTGTACGAACAGCCCGCTTAATCTTTAAGGAGGAGCATTTTTTTTATGTCAATTGAAGTCGGCAGCAAGGTACAGGGAAAAGTAACAGGAATCACCAACTTCGGGGCATTCGTTGAGCTGCCTAACGGGAAGACGGGCCTGGTCCACATCAGTGAGGTTGCAGACCACTACGTCAAGGACATCAATGATTTGCTCAAGGTCGGCGATACCGTAGAAGTTAAAGTGATGAATGTCGGCAATGACGGCAAAATCGGCCTGTCGATCCGGAAAGCGAAGCCGGAATCCGAACGTCCTCAACGCCCGGAGCGTCCATACCGTCCGCGTGGCGGCAACCGGGGCGGCGACAACCGCGGAGGCAAAGAAAACTTCGAGCAGAAGATGGCACGGTTCCTGAAGGACAGTGAAGACCGTCTGTCCACCCTCAAGCGCGCGACGGAATCCAAGCGTGGCGGCCGGGGTGCGAGAAGAGGCTGACTTGCTGACTGCTTCGATCGAAAAAAATCTCTGATATAGATGCCCGGGAACAGCCCGGGAACGCTTCGGCGGTCTGACGGAATCCATCCGGCAGGCCGCTTTTTGCTTTCATGATGCGGCTTGTTCCAAGTGATGCCGGCATGCCGGGTCGTGGCAATGACAAAATCGGATTCCGCCACTATCCGTCAATGTTCTGTATGGATCAGGAGGATCGGAACACAAAAAAACCGGCCCTTCCCGATCGGGAAGGGCCGGTTTCCATATAGCGGCGGAGGGGATCGAACCCCCGACCTTACGGGTATGAACCGTACGCTCTAGCCAGCTGAGCTACACCGCCGTGTTTGCGACACTACCATATCATACAGAGCGGAGAAGCCGGTGTCAATCCTTTTTTGTGCATAGGCATCAAATCATCCCGCCGCGCGATTCGCCGTTTTCCCGCCGTTATCCGTAAATCAGCAAGATTCAGAAAATCAGGCCGATTCCGTCGAAAGATTCTCCGGCCCGGTTGCCAGGAACAGACAAACTTCCATGAATCACCCCGGTATACTCAGGACACTTGATTCAAAGATGAGGGGGAATCGAATCATGAGACTATTGGGGAATGAGGCATGGCAAAATGCAGGCATGCCGTTTAGGAGATGGGCGGAAGCTATGGCCAGGCGAAAGGTGAAGATCGGGTTCTCGCTGTTTTTCCTCGCAGCTTCTTTCTTTCTTTCCAGAGCGGTGCTGTTCGAGGCGGCGGTGCCGTTCCTGCTGCCGGTTTGGGCGCTGGCGGCGATCCGATACCGGAACTACTTGCCGCTCGTCATCATCGGCGGGGGGCTCGGCAGTCTGATGCTCGGCCCGGGGCAAGCGGCGATCCATATCCTGCAGATCCTGCTCTTCCATTCGATCATCCGTTTCCGGGTTTTCAGGAAGTCGGTGCCGGTAACGCTCGGGCTGGTTGTATTGGCCGTCCAGTCCGTCTGGCAGATGGCATCGTATGGCGGCCATGTCGCAGGCGATGTATGGTTCCTCGTCACCTGCGAAGCATTGCTGACGGCATTTATGGCGGTGTTCCTGTTTGCGGTGTTCACGCCGGCCCACCGTTTCCTTCATGAACGCTGGACGGCGGAGCGGACGGGGGCAGCGTTTCTCGTCGGTGCGCTCATGATCACGGGAATGGGCGGGATGATTTACGGACAATTCTCGCTTCCGGCCGTTCTCATCCATCTTGCTGTGCTGTTTTCGGTGTCGGTCGGGGGGCTGGCAGCAGGAACGGCCGCGGCGACTGTGATCGGGACAATTGTCAGCGTCTCCGATCTCGAGTTCAGCGGTATGATTGCGCTGTACGCGCTGACCGGCTTTTGTGCGGGAATTGCGGCAAAGGCCGGCAAGCTCGGCATTGCGGCCGCCGCTCCGCTCGCATCGGTGTTTTTCTATATGTATGACGAAACCTTGCCGCTTGATGACGTCCACTTTATGTCGATGGCGCTCGCTACGCTCCTGTTTCTCTGCATTCCGTCCCGCACCCTTGCATTTTTGCGAAGCCGTGTGAATCCTGACCGCACCGTGCAGTCGGAGCGCCGGAGAGTCTGGCTTGAGGAGAAGATGGACAGCCAGCTGCATGACTTCCATCAGTTCGCGCACTTCATGTCGCAGCTCGTCAGCGACCACAACGGCAGCCGGGAAGACGAAGGGCAGCGCCGCCCGCCGTCGATCTGCCAGTCTTGCTTCCGTTACGAGAAGTGCTGGACGGATCCCGAGGATGGCATCGCGCCGCTGCTTGATGATTGGATGAAAGCCCAGGCCTCGCCAAAACGCGGCCCGAGAATCCGGGTGGAGGAGCGAATCGGGTACAAGTGTGTAAGGTCCACAGGCCTCATGCAGGAGCTCGAGGAGGATTACTCACAGGCCGTCCTGAACAATCAGCTTCACCACGGCCGGAAGATGCTTGCTCTGCAGCTGCGCGACATGAGCCGTCACCTGAACGACATGATGATGAATATGAAGGAAGAGATCAAGACGTTCCGCCCCGAAGAAGAAGAATTGTCCGCCCGCCTGCACCGGATGGAAATCCCGCATTTTCAGGTGGATATTTTGTCCGAGGAGCGCGGAGCCCGCAAAATTGTCTGCTCGCTTCCTGATCGCAAAAGCGAGTGGGAAACCGAGCGCATGGTTGCGGAGCGGCTCATCATGCCGGTGCTGAACGAGATGTACGGTGAGCCGTTCGAGGTGGAGAAGTCGGTGTTCCTGGAAGATCCGTTCCCGCATCTGCAGGTGACGTTCGTCTCTGCCGTCCGCTTCACGATGGACTATTCAGTCGTGTCTTCTTCAAAAGATGGCACATTCCATGCCGGCGACTCCCACGAAGTGTTCCATCTGCATGACGGCCTTGCGGCTGTGATCCTGTCGGACGGCATGGGCTCCGATGCGCAGGCCTACCGGGAAAGCCGGAAAGTGATCCGGCTCATGAGGGAATGCCTGAACCGCCGCATGGACCCGGAAACCGCCATGCATACCCTTCATTACGTCATGTCGCTAAAAGGCGGGGATGACATGTACGCGACGGTCGATCTGGCGCTGATCGATCTGCAGGACGGGCGGCTTTGGTCCTATAAGGCCGGATCGATGTCGACCTATATCAGCCGGGGCGGGAAACTGTTCAAGCTGGAGAGCGCCGCGGTGCCGTTCGGCTTCCTGCCGTCCTTCTCGGTGGATGCGAAGCGCCATGGCCTGAAGGCGGGTGACGTCATCGTCATGATGACGGACGGCATGTTCTCGCCGTCCGTCGCCCCGGAACAGCAGGAGACCATGCTGGGAGCGGTGCTGTCGCGCTGTGAAAACCTCGGGACAGATGGAATGGCGGACTATATCATGCAGGAAATGGGCCGTAAATTCCGCCTGCCGTCGGACGACAGGACGGTGATTGTCATCAAGATCGAGCATACGGTCCAGAAATGGTCAATATTCACGCCGTATTCGACGGTTACCGGAAAGGAAACGGTGGTAAGATGAAAGGAAACGGGAGGAGGGATGCAGATGACGGAAAAACTGGAAAGGCAAGCTGCGGAACTGATCCGGGAAAATGGATGGATCCCGGAAAACTCCCGCGTGCTTGTCGCCTGCTCCGGCGGCCCTGATTCCGTCGCTCTCCTCCATGTGATGAAACGGATCGGGGAAACCACCGGCTTCACCGTCGGAGCCGCCCACGTTGATCATATGCTCCGCGGAGAAGAATCGGCGGAAGATGCACGCTTTGTCCGCGCCATGTGCGCCGGGCTTGGCGTGCCTTTCCATGGGACGGCGATACCGGTCGGTGACATTGTCCGGCGTGAAGGGGGCAATGTCCAGGATGTTTGCCGTGTGGAGCGGTATCGTTACTTCGGTGAGATCATGATACGGGAGGGGTACCATGTGCTCGCGACGGCCCATCATGCCGACGATGTGATGGAGACTGTGCTGATGCGGCTCTCCCGCGGCACTGCTGACGCCGCGCCCGGCATTCCGGCGTCCCGGAAATTCGGAAAAGGACTGCTCGTCCGGCCGTTTCTTTTAAGTGAAAGAAGGGAAGTCATGGAGTACCTGGAGGCACATGGCCTCCCGTCCAGGCTGGATCCGAGCAATCTGAAGCCGGATTACACACGGAACCGGTTCCGTCACCGCATCGTTCCGCTGATCCGGGAGGAAAACCCCGGAGCAGCACGCCGTATCGCCGAATGGGACCTGGCCAGGAGGGAGGACGAGGCCTACCTCGCCGGGAGGGCGCTGGAAATTTGGGAGAAGATTTCCGAGCCTCTCCCGGATGGCGGATTGGCCGTGGAGACGGAGGCCTTTTCCCGCGTGCCCTCCGCTTTACAAAGGCGCCTGATTCCCATACTATTAGACTATCTATACCTTTCGGATCGGCATCCTTCCGGCGCCCGGCTGGAATCCCTGATTCTCAGTCAACTGACGCGAACGGAAGGGAGCGGTTCGGTCGATCTCCCGGACGGTTGCCGGCTGGAGCGGGAATACGGCAGGGCCATATTCCGTAAAACCGGACCGGATGAGTCCGGGAGTGCCGGGGAAACCCGGCTGCCGGCCGGCCGCTGGGTGACGGCGGGAGAAGGCGTCCGGCTGTTCTGGTCCGACCGGAAAATGGTCCCGGAGCCGGAATCCGCACCCGGCCGGGAGGTGCTGTATTTCGGAGAGGAGGCGGCCATGCCGCCGCTCTCCGTGCGCACGCCGCAAGCGGGTGACCGGATCCTTCTTCCGAACATGGCCGAACCAAAGAAAGTGTCACGGATTTTCATCGACGGCAAAATCCCGCGAAGCCGGAGGGCATCGTGGCCGGTCGTCACCGCGGCGGACGGGCGCATTGTCGCGGTCCCGGGCGTCCGGTACGGCAGAGGATTCACACGGGACGGCCGCGCAGGCGGCCCGTACATATTCATCGTGGAGCAAGCGCCGGAAGCAAAGCGCGGGGGCCACGCACAGGAGGAAACCACATGATTGGAAACGATATTGAACAAGTTCTCATCTCGGAGGAGGAGCTCCAGGAAAAGATTTCAGAGCTGGGATCGGCGCTCACAAAAGAGTACGAAGGAAAGTTCCCGCTCGCGATCGGTGTGCTGAAGGGCGCTCTCCCGTTCATGAGCGACCTGATCAAGCGCTTTGACGGCTATATCGAAATCGACTTCATGGATGTGTCAAGCTACGGCAATGCGACCGTATCCTCCGGTGAAGTAAAAATCGTCAAGGACCTGAACACGAGCGTCGAGGGTCGGGACGTCCTGATCATCGAAGACATCATCGACAGCGGGAAGACACTCAGTTACCTGGTTGACCTCCTCAAATACCGGAAGGCGAACTCCATCAAGATCGTCACACTGCTTGACAAGCCGACCGGCCGCAAGGTGGACCTGAAGGCGGATGTGGTCGGATTTGAAGTTCCTGATGCATTCGTCGTCGGCTACGGCCTGGACTATGCGGAGAAATACCGCAACCTTCCGTATATCGGGGTCCTGAAAAAAGAAATTTACTCGTTCTGATGCAATTGGCCGCTAAGTAAAAGGGAAATCGACAAAAAGGGTTTTGGATCTGTTTCGGGCCATTTCCAGCCAAAGCCTTTTGTTTTGGCGGCGGCCAGGTCCTATGATAAGATTTACTATAGTTTTCTTTTATTGGTGAGGAGGCTCGGGATGAACCGAATATTAAGGTATACCATCTTGTACGGCCTGATTTTCCTCGTAATCATGGGGATCTTTGGTTCGTTCAATAACCCGAATACACAAACGAAAAACCTGACGTATAACGAGTTCCTGACGGCTCTGTCCGATGGGGACATCAAAGAGGCCACCATCCAGCCGAACCAGCTGGTGTATGAGGTCCGGGGGACGATGAATGATGCCAAGGAAGGCGAAACCTTCATCGTCAACATTCCGCCGGACAACGAGCAGCTCATGAATGAGATCGACCGCGTGGCGGACCAGCAGCCCGGCACCGAGATCACCTTCCTGGCTGCGCCTCAATCAAGCGGATGGGTCCAGTTCCTGACAGGGCTCATTCCGTTTATCATCATCATCATCCTTTTCTTCTTCCTCCTGAATCAGGCACAGGGCGGCGGCAACCGGGTCATGAACTTCGGCAAAAGCAAAGCCAAACTGTATAGCGAAGAAAAGAAAAAAGTCACGTTCAATGACGTGGCCGGCGCCGATGAGGAAAAAGCCGAACTGATCGAGGTCGTCGACTTCCTGAAAGACCCTTCCAAGTTCGACAACATCGGCGCGCGCATTCCTAAAGGGATTCTTCTTGTCGGGCCTCCGGGTACCGGTAAGACACTCCTTGCCCGTGCGGTTGCCGGGGAAGCCGGCGTGCCGTTCTTCTCGATTTCCGGTTCGGACTTCGTTGAAATGTTCGTCGGTGTCGGGGCATCCCGTGTGCGTGACCTGTTCGAAAACGCGAAGAAAAATGCGCCGTGCATCATCTTCATTGATGAGATTGATGCGGTCGGACGCCAGCGCGGAGCCGGTCTCGGCGGCGGACATGATGAGCGCGAGCAGACGCTGAACCAGCTTCTCGTCGAAATGGACGGCTTCGGTGAAAATGAGGGCATCATCATCATCGCTGCGACGAACCGTCCGGACATTCTCGACCCTGCACTTCTCCGCCCGGGACGTTTCGACCGCCAGATCACGGTCGGCCGCCCGGATGTGAAGGGACGCGAAGCGGTCCTGAAAGTCCATGCGCGCAACAAGCCGCTTGCGGACTCCGTCGACCTGAAGGCGATTGCGGCCCGTACTCCGGGCTTCTCCGGGGCGGATCTGGAAAACCTCCTTAACGAGGCGGCCCTGGTCGCGGCTCGCCGCAACAAGAAAAAGATCGATATGACCGACATCGACGAGGCGACGGACCGCGTCATCGCGGGACCGGCCAAAAAGAGCCGTGTCATCTCCGAAAAGGAACGCCGCATCGTGGCGTTCCACGAAGCCGGCCACGTGGTGATCGGCCTGACGCTCGACGAAGCGGAAATGGTCCACAAAGTCACCATCGTTCCTCGCGGCCAGGCAGGCGGATATGCGGTCATGCTTCCTAAGGAAGACCGCTACTTCATGACCAAGCCGGAACTCCTCGACAAGGTTTCCGGTCTTCTCGGTGGGCGTGCTGCGGAAGACATCGTCTTCGGCGAAGTTTCGACCGGCGCGCACAATGACTTCCAGCGCGCAACAGGCATTGTCCGCCAGATGGTCACCGAGTATGGCATGAGCGACAAGCTGGGCCCGATGCAGTACGGCCAGAGCCAGGGCGGCAACGTCTTCCTCGGCCGCGACATCGGTTCGGAGCAGAACTACTCCGATAAAATCGCCTACGAGATTGACCAGGAAATGATGGATATGATCAAAGAGCAATACGAACGTACGAAAAAGATCCTGACCGAGCGCCGCGGGCTGCTTGACCTCATTGCGAACACGCTTCTCCAGAAAGAAACGCTCGACGCGAGGGACATCAAGCACCTCGAAGACCACGGCAGACTCCCGGAGCCTCTTGAAGACGAACAGGAGCCGGAAGCCGAAGCTACGCCGGACTCGACCGGCGCACCTTACGATCCTTCTTCGGCTGACCTGCCGCAGGAAGACGGCTCAAACACCGAAGCACCTCAGAGCCCGATTCGCGAAGACCGGAAGGGACCTGGAATCGAATAATCCAATCAGACCGGCGTCCCCTTTCAGGGGCGCCGGCTTTTTTTGCCGGCTGGGGTTGTGATATGATGTTACGGACACTCGAATGGATAAGTGAGGAATGGCCATGATTCTGGTAATGGATACCGGGAATACTAATATTGTCCTTGGTGTATACAAAGGGGACGAACTTAAATATCAGTGGCGGATGGGCACCGACCGCCGAAAGACGGAAGACGAGTTCGGCATGCAGGTCAAGTCACTGTTCAACCATGCCGGCCTCGACATGAAGGCGATCGAAGGCATCATCATCTCGTCCGTCGTGCCGCCGATCATGTTCGCGCTTGAGCATATGTGCGAAAAGTACTTTGGGCTGACACCGCTCGTCGTCGGACCTGGAGTCAAGACCGGCCTGAACATCAAATACGAAAATCCGCGTGAAGTCGGCGCGGACCGAATCGTCAATGCGGTTGCCGGCATCCATGAGTACGGCAGCCCGCTCATCATCGTCGATTTCGGGACAGCGACAACCCTCTGCTACATCAATGAAAAAAAAGAATACATGGGCGGCGTCATCGCGCCGGGGATCGGCATCTCGACCGAAGCGCTTTTTGAACGCGCATCCAAGCTGCCGCGGGTGGAACTCGTCCGTCCGGAAAATGTCCTTGGGAAAAACACGGTCGCAGCCATGCAGGCCGGGATTGTCTATGGTTATGTCGGCCAGGTGGAGGGCCTGATCGCACGCATCAAGGAAATGGCGGGCACAGATCCGAAAGTCATCGCGACAGGCGGACTTGCACCGCTGATCGCCAGCGAGACGGACGCCATCGACATCGTCGACGGGCATCTGACACTCAAGGGCCTGAAACTGATCTATGACCGCAATCAATGAAAAAGGAGACGGATCATTATGTCTGATTACATCGTGAAAGGCCTTGCTTTTGATGGAACGATCCGCGTCTTGGGCGCGCGGACAACAGAAACCGTAGGGGAAGCACAGCGTCGCCACCAGGCCTGGCCGACTGCGAGCGCCGCGCTCGGCCGGACATTGACAGGCACTGTCATGCTCGGTTCGATGCTGAAGGGCGACGGAAAGCTGACCGTCAAGATTGAAGGGGGAGGCCCTGCGGGAGCCATCCTTGCCGATGCCGACGCGAACGGCCATGTCCGGGGATATATTTCGGATCCGTACGTCCACTTTGATCTGAACAGCCAGGGCAAACTCGATGTCCGGCGTGCTGTCGGGACGAACGGAATGTTCTCCGTCGTGAAGGATCTTGGTCTTCGCGACCACTTTACAGGGCAAGTGCCGATTGTCTCAGGGGAAATTGCCGAAGACTTCACGCAGTACCTGACCGTCTCCGAACAGGTGCCGTCCGCAGTGGCGCTTGGCGTTCTTGTCAATCCCGATAATACCGTCAAGGCAGCCGGGGGCTTCATCATCCAGGTGATGCCGGGTGCGTCCGACGAAACCATCACCCTTCTCGAAGAGAGGATCACAAAAGCGCGTCCGGTATCCCGGCAGATCGAAGACGGGCTGAATCCTGAAGAGGTTCTCCAGGAAGTCCTCGGCACAGACAATGTCCGGTTTATCGACAATATGCCGGTGTCCTTCAACTGCGACTGCTCAAAAGAGCGGTTCGGCAATGCCATTCAAGGACTCGGAGACCAGGAGATCCGCGAGATGATCGAAGAAGACCACGGAGCCGAGGCACAGTGCCACTTCTGCCTCGAAAAGTACCAGTTTTCCGAAGACGAGCTGAGAGGATTTCTGAGTGATGAGAAGGACAGGAACTGAAACCGAACAGCCCATCCGCAAACGCCGCCTGAAGACAAAACCGGTGTTGGTTGTTCTCGGAATCCTGCTCGCGGGCAATCTGCTCTGGTTCACGCTCTGGATCACGAAGGATGGCGGCAGTGTAAAGTCGGCCGGCACCGGTGAGCAGGTGGCGTCCGTCGGGAAGGAAACGATTACAAACAAAGAGTGGGTGGCGGCCATGGAAGAGCGGGTCGGCCGGGAGGCACTCCGTGAGCTCGTCAACCAGAAAGTGATGGAGGCAGCCGCGAAACAATACGACATCAAGGTTTCCGATAGTGAAATTGATCTGGAAATCGCCATGCTTCGAGCGGGCGGCGAAGGTACCGGTGAACTGACGGGTGAGCCGCTCCGCAATCAGGTGAAGTCGCAGCTGATTTTTGAGAAGGTGCTGACGAAAGATATCATCATCAAGGACAAGGCGGTCAAGGATTACTATGAGAAAAACGAATCGCTGTATGATGTGAAGCCGTCTTACAGGACGGCAGCAATCATTCTGAAGGACCAGTCGGAGGCCGAAAAGGCGCTTGGCGAACTGGATAACGGGTCGTCGTTTGAAGCGCTGGCACGCGAGCGTTCGATCGACCGTGTATCGGGCAGTCTCGGCGGGGAACTCGGCTACATCAGCGAGTCTTCGGAAAACGTCGATCCGGCCATCATCAAGGCCGTCAGCGGCATGAAGGCCGGTGAAACCGCCGGCCCGATTGCACTGGCTGACGGGGCGGTCGCGCTTGTGAAAGTGACGGATACCGCTGAAGGCCGCCTGTTCAAGTTCAAGGAGGTCAAAGACCAGATCCGCCGGGAACTCGCCATCGAGCAGCTTCCGCAATCCGTCACCCCGGAAGCATTCTGGGAGGAATTCGGCGCGGAATGGATTTATGGAAAAGAATGAGAAATGACCAAAAGCATGCCTGCGGGCGTGCTTTTTTGTTCATGCTGACGCTCCGTCCCAAGCACCGGCCCAATGGAGAAGGTTTGGGGACGAATGAAGAAGCCGCGGCACCCGGAAATCCAAGAGACTTCCATCAAAAGAATAACCGGTATGCAGGAGCTGAGGAGCAGAACGTGGAAGTGTACTGATTGACACCTCCGCGCATACATTGGTATCATGTAGGGAATAAAGCCTATTGGAATGATAGGGATTGGAGTGATCGGGATGAAAACACGTGTAGGGAATTCGATTACAGATCTCATCCACCAGACGCCGCTCGTCAAGGTGAATCGCTTGACGGGGGGAAACGATGCGGACATCTACTTGAAACTGGAGTACTTCAACCCGGGCAGCAGCGTCAAGGACCGCATTGCATTGGCGATGGTCGAGCGGGCGGAAAAAGATGGCAAGCTGCAGGAAGGCGGCACGATCATCGAGCCGACAAGCGGCAATACGGGAATCGGCCTTGCGATGGTCGCGGCGGCAAAAGGTTACAAGACTGTCATCGTCATGCCGGACACGATGAGCATGGAGCGGCGGAACCTGCTCCGCGCGTACGGTGCGGAACTCGTACTCACGCCCGGCGCAGACGGCATGAAAGGCGCTATCGCAAAAGCCGATGAACTGGCGGAACAAAATGGCTGGTTCCTCCCTCAGCAGTTCGAAAACTTCTCGAACCCTGAAATCCACCGCCTGACAACAGGACCGGAAATCGCAGACTCCCTCGACCGGGTCGACGCATTCATTTCCGGCATCGGCACCGGTGGCACGATCACCGGTGCAGGCAGCATCCTGAAAGAACGCTTCCCGGAAGTAAAGATCATTGCGGTCGAACCGGAGAAATCCCCGGTTTTGTCCGGCGGCCAATCCGGACCTCACAAAATCCAGGGAATCGGCGCCGGTTTCGTGCCGGAGGTGCTGGATACGGATATTTACGATGAAATCATCCAGGTTTCCGATGAGGACGCATACGACACCGCGCGAAAGGCCGCGCGCCAGGAAGGCATCCTCGGCGGCGTCTCGTCCGGCGCAGCCATCTTTGCGGCGCTTGAAACGGCGAAAAAGCTCGGCAAGGGCAAAACAGTCGTCGCCATCCTTCCGTCAAACGGAGAGCGTTACCTGAGCACACCGCTTTATCAGTTCGACTGATTGCCATATTGAAAACCAGTGAAGGGGGCTCCGGCCCTCTTTTTATTTTTTGCATTTTCGGGCTGTTCCCGGCCTTCCTGTGGAAAAACAGCACCGGTCCGCTGTAAGATGAAGAGAAGCGCGGCATGGGGCCGCAACGAACTGGAGGTTAGGCAGCATGGCATTCAACGGCAGCGACGGCCGCTACCAGATCGGCGGCACGTCTATCGATTTCAATAAAGAAACAGTCATTATGGGCATTCTGAACGTGACACCTGACTCCTTTTCCGACGGAGGGAGACACAACGGAGCGGATGACGCAGTCCGCCGCGCGCTCCAGATGAGGAAAGAGGGGGCGAAAATCATCGATGTCGGCGGCGAGTCGACAAGGCCCGGGCACACGGTCATCTCGGTGGACGAGGAACTGTCCCGGATCGTCCCGGTGATCGAACGGCTGAAGGATGAGGAAGGCATGTGCCTGTCGGTCGACACGTACAAGGCGGAAGTGGCCAGGGGTGCGCTTGATGCAGGCGCGCATATTGTCAATGACATCTGGGGAGCGAGACGGGAGCCGGATATCGCCAAACTTGCCGCGGAGCGGGATGTGCCGATCATTCTCATGCATAACCGGGAAGAAGCGGATTACCGTGAGTTTTGGCCGGATGCCAAAGCGGACCTCGAAGAAAGCATCAAAATCGCAAAAGACGCCGGCGTCAGCGAACGTAACATCTGGCTGGACCCGGGAATCGGCTTCGCCAAGTCGACTAAGGAAAACATCCTTATGATGCAGCATCTGGCCGACCTTGCCGCAATGGGTTATCCGGTGCTGCTCGCCACTTCGCGCAAGCGCATGATCGGCAACATCCTGGACCTTCCGGTGGATGAGCGCATGGAAGGCACGGGCGCGACGGTCTGCTACGGAATCGGCAAGGGGTGCCATATGGTCCGTGTCCATGACGTGAAAGAAATCGCCCGCATGACACGGATGATGGATGTGCTGACGGGCAAGTCGGAATATAAAGGAGCACTGTGATCATGGACTATATACACTTGCATGAGATGCAATTCTACGGCTATCACGGCGCACTGCCTGAAGAAACGATAATCGGCCAGCGCTTTACGGTTTCCCTTTCCCTTGCCGTCAGGCTGGAGCAAGCCGGGCTCACCGACGACCTGGACAAAACCGTAAACTATGCGGAAGCGTACGAAGTCGTGAAAGAGATTGTGGAAGGGGAGCCGGTAAAGCTGATCGAGGCGGTCGCGGAGCGGATTGCATCGGCCATCCTGACAGGCTTCGGCGATAAGGTCGAAGGGTGCCGTGTGCGTGTCATCAAGCCCGACCCTCCGATCCCCGGTCATTACCGGGCGGTTGAAGTGGACATCACGAGAGGACAGTTTTCATGAATATCGCTTATCTGTCCGCCGGTTCCAACATGGGGAACCGTGAGGCTTACCTGCGCGAAGCGGCCATCCGGCTAAACAGCCTGCCCGGAACGGAACTGGACCGCCTTTCTTCCATCTATGAAACCGATCCGGTCGGCTACGAGGACCAGGCTGCGTTCCTCAATATGGTGTTCCGGCTCAGGACCACGCTGGGGGCGGAGGCGCTTCTGGATGTATGCCTCGGGATCGAGGCGGAGATCGGCCGTGTGAGGACGGTGCGCTGGGGGCCGCGGGTGTGCGACCTTGATATCCTGCTGTTCAATGATGACACAGTGAAAACGGAGAAATTGACCGTCCCGCATCCGCGCATGCACGAGCGGGCATTTGTTCTCGTGCCGCTCCTCGAAGTGGACCCGGGTCTTTCGGAGTCGCTTAAAAAACGCTTCCCGGGCTTTCCCGGGGTCGACCTCAAGGACGGGATCCGGGTTTATAAATCGGTTAAAGGACCGGCCGCTTTCCTGGAAGGCAAGTGATGGGTCTTCCTATACAGTAGTTTGCCCTGAATAGGGGCTAGGCAGGAGGAAAAGAAATGAACAAAACAAGCAAGCCGTTCCGGATCGGGGACATCGGGATGGACAACCGCGTCGTCCTCGCTCCGATGGCGGGCGTCTGCAACTCCGCGTTCCGGTTAACCGTCAAAGAGTTCGGGGCGGGCCTTGTCTATGCCGAGATGATCAGCGACAAGGGCATCAACCAGCGGAACGATAAGACGTTGGAGATGCTGTACATCGATGAACGCGAATATCCGCTTTCGCTGCAGATTTTCGGAGGCGATAAGGAAAATCTCGTCGAGGCGGCCAAGTATGTCGACAAGTATTCGAATGCGGACATCATCGATATCAATATGGGATGCCCGGTCAATAAGATCATCCGGTGCGAGGCGGGGGCCAAGTGGCTCCTCGATCCGGATAAGATCCACGAAATGGTCTCTGCCGTCGTGGGGGCCGTTGATAAGCCCGTCAGCGTCAAGATGCGGATCGGCTGGGATGAGGACCATCTATACGGTGTCGAAAATGCCAAGGCAGTCGAAGCGGCCGGTGGAGCGGCGATAGCCGTCCACGGTCGCACGCGCGTGCAGATGTACGAAGGCAGGGCGAATTGGGACTGGATCCGCAAAATGAAGGAAGCTGTGAACATTCCGGTGATCGGAAACGGGGACGTCGAGACGCCGCAGGATGCCGGGCGCATGCTGGATGAGACCGGCGCGGATGGTGTCATGATCGGCCGCGCCGCCCTCGGGGATCCGTGGATGATCTACCGCACGGTCAAGTACCTCGAAACCGGAGAGCGGGTCGGAATGCCTTCCGTGAAGGAAAAGGTCGACGTCTGCCTGCTGCATTTCGACCGTCTCGTGAAGCTGAAGGGCGAATACGTCGCTGTACGCGAGATGCGCAAACACGCGGCATGGTACCTGAAGGGAATCCGGATCGGCCCGGGAATCCGCAAGGGGATCAACCAGGCGGAAACCGGGGATGAACTCAAGACCCTTCTTCTCGGTTTCGCGAAACAAATGGAGAACGAACCGGCTGCCGCAAGCGCCGTCTGATAAAATGGGGCTGCCACTTTTGTGGCGGCTTTTCTATTGAGGAAATGCAGGGAGACTCCATTCGGATTAAATATATGTGAAGAAACCGCATGGATTGTGTACAATGAACGCATGACTGTAAACCTGTGTACGGATTGACAAAGGAGAGGAAAGACATGTCGCACCTGGACGAATTAAATGATCAGCTTGTGGTCAGACGCGAGAAAATGACGGAGATAAGGGAAAAGGGGCTGGATCCATTCGGTTCCCGTTTTGAACGGACACACCTGACTTCCGGCATCAAAGAAGAATTCGGTGAAAAGACGAAGGAAGACCTCGAGGCGGACTCGCATGAAGTGACGATCGCCGGCCGGATCATGACGAAACGCGGCAAGGGCAAGGCCGGTTTCGCACATGTCCAGGACGTGGATGGACAGATCCAGATTTATGTCCGGAAAGACGACATCGGTGAAGAGGCCTATGAACTGTTCACCGGAGCAGACCTCGGCGATATTGTCGGCGTGACCGGGACGGTGTTCCGCACGAAGGTCGGCGAACTGTCGGTGCGCGCAAATCGTTTCACCTTCCTGACTAAATCGCTCCGGCCGCTGCCGGACAAGTTTCACGGACTGAAGGATGTGGAACAGCGTTACCGCCAGCGCTATCTGGACCTGATCACTTCGGAGGAAAGCAAGGAAACCTTCATTACGCGGAGCAAGATCATCCGCTCCATCCGCCACTACCTGGACGGCCAGGGCTATCTGGAAGTCGAAACCCCGATGCTGCACAGCATCGCGGGCGGCGCGGCGGCACGCCCGTTCATCACGCATCACAATGCGCTCGACATGGAACTCTATATGAGAATCGCAATTGAGCTGCACCTGAAGCGTCTGATTGTCGGCGGCTTGGAGAAAGTGTATGAAATCGGGCGAGTCTTCCGTAACGAAGGCGTCTCTACCCGCCACAATCCGGAATTCACGATGCTTGAGCTGTATGAGGCGTATGCCGACTACCGGGACATCATGGAACTGACAGAGAACATTATCTCCAATGCGGCGCAGGAAGTGCTCGGCACGACGAAAGTCACTTACGCCGGCGAAGAGATCGACCTGTCACCGGGCTGGAAGCGGGTCCACATGGCGGACATCGTCAAGGAATACACGGGTGTCGACTTCTGGAAACAGATGACGCAGGAAGAGGCCCAGGCGCTTGCGAAAGAGCATGGCGTCGAAGTCAAGCCGACGATGGAAGTCGGCCACATCCTGAATGAGTTCTTCGAGCAGAAGGTGGAAGAGGAGCTTGTCCAGCCGACATTTGTCTATGGGCACCCGGTCGAGATTTCCCCGCTTGCGAAAAAGAATGCGGACGACGAACGGTTCACAGACCGTTTCGAGCTGTTTATCGTGCGCCGGGAGCACGCGAATGCATTCACCGAACTAAACGACCCGATCGATCAGCGCGAACGCTTCGAGGCACAACTGGTCGAGAAGGAACAGGGCAACGACGAGGCGCATGAGATGGATGACGACTTTATTGAAGCGCTCGAGTACGGCATGCCGCCGACAGGCGGACTCGGCATCGGCATCGACAGGCTCATCATGCTGCTGACCGACTCTCCGTCAATCCGGGACGTGCTGCTGTTTCCGCAGATGCGCAACAGAGACTGAATCAAGATCGCCTGCCTTCCCTTATGGGGAGGCAGGCGTTTTTCTGTTCTCTGAAACCATTTTGATGGACTGAATTGCCCGGTGAAATGAAACATTCCGACTATGGTTTTTGGGCTTGCGCAGTTCATTTTGCGGTGGTATAGTTATCAACGTTGCGCTTCCGATTCGGACAACGCAGCGGACGGAAAGAAAAAAGTTATAAAAAGTTGTTGACTGAAGCTTCACAGCATGTTATATTAGAAAGGTCGCTGTCGAACAACAGCCACAACACAATGAACCTTGAAAACTGAACAGCAAAACGCTGATGAAATGAGTTCCCGATCCCCGACCCCGTCGGGCGAGAACGGAACAAATGATATCGGACATATCACTTGATATGCCAGCTTTAAAGTATGAGCTTACTCATACTCTCTTATGGAGAGTTTGATCCTGGCTCAGGACGAACGCTGGCGGCGTGCCTAATACATGCAAGTCGAGCGGATGACGGGGAGCTTGCTCCCCTGATTCAGCGGCGGACGGGTGAGTAACACGTGGGCAACCTGCCTGTAAGATCGGGATAACTCCGGGAAACCGGGGCTAATACCGGATG
>NZ_FNAR01000012.1 GCF_900101985.1 Bhargavaea beijingensis | reverse complement strand
CGACAGAAGACCGGATCGAGGCGCTGAATGCATTTGCGGAAAAGCGGAAACCGGAGTTTAAAGGGAAATAAGAGGAAAGCCGGAAAGTCCGTCGCGGGACTTTCCGGCTTTTTGTTTGAGGCGACGTGCTTGTTGCACGTCGGGGGCCATGCATCAATTCCGGAGGCCATGCGGCAATTCCCGATCCCATGTAGCAAATCCGGATCCCATGTAGCAAATCCGGATCCCATGCGGCAATTCCAGATCCCATGCGGCAATTCCGGATCCCATGCAGCAAATCCGGATCCCATGCGGCAATTCCAGATCCCATGTAGCAAATCCGGATCCCATGCAGCAAATCCGGATCCCATGCGGCAATTCCCGATGCCATGAGGCAAATCCCGATCCCATGTAGCAATTCGGTCCTTCTTATTCCAAGTGGTTTCATCGTTACGAGCGGGTTGCGGAATGAAATTTCGGTATACTGATCCTATCCCTATAAAGGAGGCTTTCCTATGACACAAAGTCATGAAGAACTGATCGACATACTCAAGACACGCTTCGAAGAAAACATGCATCGCCACGAAGGCATCGATTGGGCGGACGTCCAGTCCCGCTTGGAATCAAACCCGGACAAGCTCCGCTCCCTCCAGGCGATGGAAGACACCGAAGGCGAGCCGGATGTGGTCGGAAAAGATCCGGAAACGGGCGAGTATCTGTTCTACGACTGCTCGCCGGAAAGCCCGCAAGGCCGCCGGAGTGTCTGCTATGACCGGGAAGCGCTCGAGAAGAGAAAAAAGAACAAGCCGGAGACGTCTGCGATGGATCTGGCCACCGAGATGGGCATCGAGATGCTGACAGAGGAAGAATACCGGCATCTGCAGGAACTGGAGCAGGTCGACAAAAAGACATCAAGCTGGGTGCAGACGCCGGAGCGCATCCGCAAGCTCGGCGGCGCCCTTTTCTGCGACCGCCGGTATGATACCGTCTTCCTCTACCACAACGGGGCCGATTCGTATTACGCTGCCAGAGGGTTCCGCGGTTCTCTTAAAGTGTAAAAAATAAGGTATCGAACATTTTCCCGTGGATATCAATCACTTTCAACCCGATATCAATCACTTCCACAAGGATATCGAGCACCCACCCCCCATATCAAAAAGCCGCCCAAAAGTGATGGCGGCTTTTCATGTGGATTCAGTTCACCTTCGTCGCGCCTTCCCAGAACATTTCGCGCAACTTGAACTTCTGCAGCTTCCCGGTTGCGGTTTTCGGGAGGGCGTCGACGATTTCGACCGACTTCGGCGCCTTGAAGTGGGCCATGTTGTCGCGGCAGAACTGGATGATGTCCTGTTCGGTCGCCGGGCGGTCCTCGTGCAGGACGACGATCGCCTTCGGGACTTCTCCCCACTTCTCGTCCGGAACGGCGATGACGGCCGCTTCCAGTACAGATCCGTGCTTATAAAGCACGCCTTCGATTTCGGTCGAGGAGATGTTCTCGCCGCCGGAGATGATCATGTCCTTGGCGCGGTCACGGATTTCGATGTAGCCGTCCGGATAGGTGACGGCGAGATCGCCGGTATGGAACCAGCCGTCACGGATCGCTTCGGCGGTCTTTTCCGGATCCTTGTAGTAGCCGTCCATGACGACGTTGCCGCGTGTGACGATCTCACCGAGCTCCATGCCGTCCCAGTCCACTTCGGTGCCGTCTTCGCGGACCACTTTCGTCTCGCCGTTAAAGGCGAGCTCGATGCCCTGGCGCGCCTTGATCGCCGCCTGCTCGTCCGCGGACTTCTCGTCGAATTCCACCTTCCACTCATTGTAAAGGATGAACGGCGACGTCTCGGTGAGGCCATAGACATGCATCATGTTCAGGCCGAGCAGGTCCTGGGCGCGCTGGATCAGCGCTGCCGCCGGCGGAGAGCCCGCCGTTGCCATGCGGGGCTTTGTCGTCATCTGCACTTCCTGGGCCTTCGGTTCGTTGACGAGCATATTGACGACAGTCGGGGCGCCGCACAGCAGGCTGATCTTCTTGTCTTCGAACAGGTCGAGGATCAGCGACGGAACCACTTTCCGCAGGCATACATGTGTCCCGCCGGCCGCCGTGATCGCCCATACCCCGCCCCAGCCGTTCGCATGGAACATCGGGAGCGTATGGAGATAGACGTCGTCATGCTTCACGCTCAAGTGGTACAAGAAGTTCGCCGCGTTCAGGTAGTTTCCGCGATGCGTCAGCATGACGCCCTTCGGCCGGGACGTCGTGCCGCTCGTGTAATTGAGCGTCAGCAGCTGATTTTCATCGATCTGCACTTCAGGCACCTTCGCGTCTTCCGGCACGTTCCCGATAAACGCCTCGTAGTCCGCCGCAGGCAGGCCATGTTCCGCTCCGTCCACCTTCACGACAACGAATTGGTCGAAGTTCAGCCTGTCCTCAATCTCCTTGATCGGAGCGGTGAACTCCTCGTCGACGATGAGCATCTTGGAGTCGCTATGGTTCAGGATATACTCCATATCCGCCGGCGAAATCCGGTAGTTCAGCGGCACCATGACCGCTCCGATCTGGCAGATGCCATAGAAGGCCTCGAGCATGTAATGCGTGTTTGGAAGCATCACCGCGATATGGTCCCCTTCCCGGATGCCGGCGTGATGCAGTGCGACGGACAGCCGGTCCGCCCGCTCTGCAAACTCTTTATACGTAAATTCGTGATCTTCATCAATCACCGCAATCTTATCCGGGTAGTACTTGACCGCCCTCCGCTTCCAGTCAAGCGGCGTCAGTGCAGCAAACATGGAACCCCTCCCATTCGGAACAGTTTATCTTATCAGAATTATTTTAATAGAAGGAGTGGGGATTTACAAGAACAGCTGCACCACATGCACGTTGTTTGCATTTTCAATGGAGTTTCGATGCACTTTTGCATTTGAGGTTTTCTTGCCTTCACACTGGGAAATTAGACGACTGAAGGGCCGATCACAAATAGGAGGTTGATGAAATGCCACACCATCAGCATCAGGAACTTTTGAAGACGCTCCATGAATGTATGGCTGCATGCAACCATTGTTTTGACGCATGTCTCAAGGAAGAAGACATGAAAATGATGGCTGAATGCATCCGGCTTGACCGGGAGTGCGCGGACATCTGCGCTTATCTGGAGGCAGCGATTACCCGTAACTCACCATTTGTCTCGCAACTCGCAAAAGTTTGTGCACAAATCTGCGAGACTTGCGCAGAAGAATGCCGGAAGCATGACCACGACCATTGCCAAGAATGTGCGGATGCGTGCATGAAGTGCGCGGAAGCATGCAGGAGTGTCGCGTAATAAATAAGATGAAACAAGCAGGAGGCCCCAACGCCTCCTGCTTGTTTTATCTCACCGAGCATCCCACTTGTACCCGACTCCCCGGACCGTGAGAAGATGACGGTCGATCGGGAATCCGGAGCACCTGATTTTCTCGCGGAGGTTGCGGATATGGGAATCGACCGTTCGGCCTTCGGTCTCCGTATCCCATCCCCACACATGCCCCAACAGCGTTTCGCGGTCGAACACGCGGCCCGGTTCTCTCATGAGCAGGCCGAGAAGCTCAAATTCTTTCGGCGTCAGCCGAATGTTCGTACCGTGAAATTTGAGCCTGAAGCGGTCGCGCTCCCAAACGAGCCCCTCTGTTTCAAGAACGTCTTGCCGCCCCGCCCTGCGGAGAAGAGCACGGACGCGGGCGACCAGTTCATCTTCTTCAAACGGCTTGGCCATATAATCGTCCGCTCCGGTTTCCAGCCCCTTCACGATATCAGCTGTTTCTCCCATGGCCGTCAGCATCAGGATCGGAAGGTCGGCTGACCTGCGGCGCATTTCCCTGCATACTGCCCAGCCGTCCATGTGCGGCATCATGAGATCCAAAATCACCAGGTGCAGGTCGACCTGTTCCGCCATCTTCAGCGCCTCTTCACCCGACTCTGCCTTCAGGCAGTCAAACCCATGCGGCTCAAGGAACAATTGAAGAAGGTCCAACATCATCGGTTCATCATCCACCAGAAGAATGCGTGCCATCGTCTCCCCCCTTATCAAGCAATATGGTCATGACGGTCCCGCCGGCCGGCCGGCGACGTGCCTCGATTTGACCGCCGTGCGCCTCGATGATCTCCTTGACGATCGCAAGGCCCAGCCCGGTTCCGCCACTTTTTCTCGATCTGGACTTATCCACCCGGTAAAATCGGTCGAACACCGTCGATAGTTCATCTTCAGGAATTCCCTCCCCTTCATCTGCCACTTCCACCTTAACCGAATCTTTCA
The DNA here is from genome assembly GCF_900101985.1 of Bhargavaea beijingensis. Classification (GTDB taxonomy): domain Bacteria; phylum Bacillota; class Bacilli; order Bacillales_A; family Planococcaceae; genus Bhargavaea; species Bhargavaea beijingensis. The sequence continues at coordinate 80,822 of NZ_FNAR01000012.1, read as the reverse complement.
GAACGGTCGCCTGCAGATGGACCTGCTTTCCGGCAGGAGTATGTTTCAGCGCGTTATCCAGAAGGTTCAAGAGCACTTGCTGAAAACGGGTAGCGTCCAGCCTTACAACTAACCGTTCAGGAATGTTGCACAACAGCTGCACCCCTTTTTCTTCGAATGCGGGCCTCACCAGTGAAAGCACGGAATCCGCAAGCGCGGATAACTTCACAGGGGACAGTCTCACCGCGAAGTCGTTTTGGTCCAGACGGGCCAGTTCGAACAGTTGGCCAACCAGTTTGCTGAGATGGTGCGCTTCTTCCCGGATGATCGCACTGTATTTCTCCCGTGCTTCGCCGCTGATTCCCGGCTTCATGGCAAGGTCCGCGTATCCTTGGATATAGGTCATCGGTGTACGGAGCTCGTGTGCCACACTGGCCAGAAAGGCATTCCGTTCGTTTTTCATGCGGTCCAAGTCTTTGGAAAGCTTCCCGATGGATCTCGCCAGATCGCCCAGTTCATCCTGCCGTCCGGTATCCAGCCCGGCAGGATGCCCCCCCCTTGCGAGCTGTTCCGTCACACGCTTCATCCGGAGAAGCGGCCTTGTGATGAAGCGTGTCAGGAACGGGATGACCAGAAGGGTGAGCAGCAGCGATAAAATCCCGACCGAGAGGAAACGCCCGCCAAGTTCCCCCAGCATCTCCCGGATGATCGAAGTGGGGGCAAACATATAGACATGTCCGTAATGTCTTCCCTCGATCGTGATCGGGCTGTCGGTGGCAATGTATTTGTTTTTCCTCCAGCCTGACTCGATCACCCGGCCGGCGTGCGGAGCAGACTCGCGGTCGGCCTCGCGGATCGTCGCTGTCAAAGCGGAATCGACCGGTCCGGACTGCCGGATGATTTCTCCTTCCGCATCAGTGATGACCACGATAAAGTCTGATGCCGACTCCATGACCGTGACGTGGCTCAAAGTGGACTCATCATAAGTGTCTTCCAGCACATCCCGGTGGGTGTTCCCTCTTGCCAGCAATTGCCCCGACACTTCATCGACCCGCTCATCCACAAGAGACACATACAGGCCGACATACAGTAAAAGCTCCATCATCATCAGGATGGCGAATAAGAGCAGGCCCAACCGGATCGACAGCTTGCTGAACATGACATGTCCTCCCTTCAGCCGTTTTCCATTCTATTCTATCTCAGGTGTATGGACTTTCTGTGCAGAAATCTCTCAACAAGCTTTCACCGGGTCTGCACAGAACCTGCACGAAAAGCGGGTATCGTAGGGAGGTGATCAAAAAGGAGGCCGAAAACATGACCTTTTGGAAATGGAAACCAGCCGTAGCGGCAGGTGCACTTGCCCTCTTCCTTGCAGGCTGCCAGTCAGGGACAGACACTGCGGAAGACGAGACACCGGATAAAGAGCAGACCGAACAGTCCACTGAGCATGAGTCCGGCGGAGAAGAGCACAGCCAGGACGGAAACCAGGATTCCCATGCCATGCACAGCAGTTCAGGAGAAGTTCCGGACAATCTGATGGAAGCGGATGATCCGACATTCCCCGTCGGCAGTGAGGTTATGATGAACGCCGACCATATGCCGGGAATGGACGAAGTCGAGGCGATAGTCAGCGGAGCGTATACCACCACCGCCTACTCGGTGAGTTACACGCCTGCTGACGGCGGCGAGCCGGTAAAAGATCATAAGTGGGTCGTCCATGAAGAATTGGAGGATCCCGGTGAAGCTCCTCTTGAACCGGGAACAGAAGTCACATTGGACGCTGACCACATGCCCGGCATGGACGGAGCAATTGCGACCATCGACTCTGCAGAACAGACCACCGTCTACATGGTCGACTTTGTGCCGGAAAACAGCGACAAAAAAGTAAAAAATCATAAATGGGTCACAGAGGAAGAATTGTCCGTGAAGTAACAGCGGCAACCTTCGGGGACAGCGTCCGGTTGACGCAGCTCCACGATGAAGATCCGTTCAAGGAGTGAATCCAGATCAAACAATCATTCATATACGGTGCAGCCGCGCTTTCCCTTTTCCTGGCTGCCTGCAGCAACGAAACCGGGACAGCATCGCAGGAATCCGGCAGCCACGAAGAGATGTCCCCGGAGACGGCGGAAACCGGGAACCAGACACGCCTGCCGAACGGCGACCTTCAGGAAACCACGGCTTCTGCCGCAATGCTGCCGAGTTTCCTTGATGACAAACCGGAGGACATGCGGATGATTTATCAGGCTGCCGGTTCCGCCTCCGATATTCTTGAATGGATCCCGTGCTACTGCGGATGCGGGGAAAGTGCAGGCCACAACAGCAACCTCAACTGCTTTGTATCCGAAGTTCGGGAAGACGGCGCCATCGTCTGGGACGATCACGGTACCCGTTGTCCCGTCTGCCTGGAAATTGCCGTGGAATCCATCAACATGGCACAAGACGGCAAGTCCCTGAAAGAGATCCGCAACCATATTGACGAGACATACAACGAAGGATTCGCAGAGCCAACCCCGACGCCGATGCCGGCTTGAGCGGAGAGTGTGCAACCAAAAAACAAGCAGTGGCGCAGGTTTCACCCGCGCCACTGCTTGTTTGTATGTGCACTCAGTATACTTCCACCTGTCCCATCATTCCGTTGTCTTCGTGTTCAAGAATGTGGCAGTGATACATATAGACTCCTTCTTCCGGGAAGGTCACGAGCAGTTTGACCCGCTCCCCCGGCTCGACCAAGACGCTGTCTTTTAAGCCGCGTTCGTTCGGTGCAGGCTCTTTCCCGTCGCGGGAAATGATTTTGAACTGTGTGCCGTGAATGTGGAATGGATGGATCATCCCGCCCATCATATCCGGCTTGTTATAGACTTCCCATACTTCCGGGACGCCTTTCTCCTGCCTCAGATCAATCCGGTCCGGGTCGAACTTTTTGCCATTGATCGTGACCATCTCCATCATTCCGAACAACTCGATCTTCTTGGAAACCGGCATCGCTTTTTCTTCTTCCGTCACGAACGGCTCCCCTGACTCCCATGATGACGGTTCGGCTTCTGCGGACTCAGGATCAAATGCCAGGTCAAACGGCAGCAGGACCGTTCCATCGCCGTCGACGATCGAGACCGGTTCATCGCCATCCATTCCTGAAAAATCGACGAGGATTTCCGCGCGCTCCGAAGCGGAAAGCGTGATTTCTTCCATCTCGACGGGTTCATCCAACATCCCGCCGTCCGAGGCAATCTGCTTGAACTTGGCACCATTGCTGAGGCGGAGCGTATAATTCCGGGCATTCGCCCCATTCAGGACCCGGAAACGCATCTGCGGCTTTTCGACCGTCAGTTTCGGATTGAGTGTACCGTTCACGAGCGAGACATCTCCGACTGTCCCGTCATTGTTCATCAGTTCCTCATAGTCGAGCTGCCGCTTGTCATTAAACAGCCGGTCTTGGAAAATCAGCGGGATGTCATCCACTCCATACTCATCAGGAAGTTCGGATGCATCTGCTTCCTCCACATAGAGCATACCGGCAAGCCCTTTGAACACCTGTTTGGCGGTCAGTTCATGCGGATGAGGATGATACCAAAGCGTGGCGGCCGGCTGGTCCGCCTTGAGGGTGACGACTTTGCTTTCACCCGGCTGGATCTCGTCACTTGGCCCTCCGTCTGCAGGACCGGGGACTTCAAGTCCATGCCAATGGAAGGTCGTCGGTTCGTTCAGCTCATTCCGTACTTTGACACGGACAGTCTCCCCTTCTTTCAGCCTGAGCGTCGGTCCGAGCAGATCCCCGTTATACCCGAAGGTCTGCGTGGATACGCCTTCAAAAAACGGAGTGGTCCCTTCTTGTGCGATCACTTCATAGTCGAACTCTGCATTCTCCTCCCTTTTCAGGAGCGGCGGGATGGCCAGTTCCTGGATGCCCTCCGAAGCCTGAAGCGGCGTGACGTTGTCATGGTCCATATGCCCTTCCATGCCGTTCATACCATCCATGCCTTCCATTTCACCATCGTCCATCTGTCCGTGGTCCATCCCCTGATGCTCGTCTTGCTGCATGTGTCCGTTGTCTGTGGATGGAGCGTCCTGTTGATCGGCAAACGGGTTGGAACACCCTGCCAATGCGAGGAGCAATCCTGCACTAAGCAAATAGGCTTTTTTCATTTTTCTCTCTCCTTATCCCTCTCAGATCCTTATGATCAGATCGTCCAGTAAGTCACAGTGTCCAACACACCAAACACGACCAAGAGGGCACCTGCGGCTTTCTGGACGATGGAGCCGATTTTCCTGCCTGTCTTCATCGAGCGCCGGTCAACGTGCAAATACTCCATGACTCCCAAAACAATCAAAATCGGAAGCGAGGTGGCCACCCCGAACACCGCCGGCAAAATCAGGCCGTAGGAAGTGCTGATGACCGTCGGGATAAGCGACAGGAAAAACAGCACAAACATCGTCGGGCAAAACGCAATGGAAAACATCACGCCCATCAGGAATGACCCTGTCCTGCCCTTTCTCAGCGGTTGTGGAATCTTGGCAGTCAGACGGTTCAGCCACTTCATTTTGAAGACTCCCAGCATGACCAGTCCCCCCGCCACGATAATAGGCCCGATCGCCTTTCGGATGGCAGGGAAATAATCGATGATCTGATCCTGGAACGCCTTTCCGAACCCCCAGGCAAATACCCCCAGCAAGGTGAATGCGGCAACCTTACCCAAAATAAAGGCGCCCACATCCATCCAGTCTGTCCGGCTTTGAAGCGTCCGGCTGCCATAGAACGTGATGGCACTGATGTTGCCCGTGAGCTGGCACGGGGCAACGGCTCCGATGATTCCCAGCAATAGTGCAAATAAGAGCGGCTGGCTCGAATAGGTATAGGACAGGGCATTGAATGGCTCGCTGAGCCAAGCACTGATTTGTGAAAAGAACCCGTACACGCACGTGCCTCCTTCCCCATTCCCTGTCATGATCGTACCGGATGAATGTGAAGAAATGATGCACTTTGTTCTACGATTTTGAGAAATGGGGACAATCAAAAAAGAGAAGCCACCGGCTCCTCCAACTCCATCAGTATAGTGCTCTTCAGAAGCGCTCTTTTTTCTTCCCGGTCCCCAAGCCATCACGTTTGGCAAAGCCAAAAATGCAGCACAAACTCTTTGCCTTTAAGGCTTTGGTCTATCTTTTTTCCTCATGTAATGAATGATCTCTCCAATCACCAATCCGATTGCACCCGCGAAAATGGCCGTTGAATAGTCAGGATCCTCCATCATCCAGCCGACTGCCAGTAACGTTGCAGCCATCACCAGGACAATCAGGAGTAAGTGTCTGACTCGGGATTTCACATCCATCCGCCCGCCCTCCCATTTATTCCCTATCATAGCAATCCAAAAAACGGATGTGTTTCGATTGCCAAAAAACCTTCAGATAGGAGATGCTAGATTCACATCCATCAAAACTAAGCGAGGAAACGTTATGAATGCATACGCACTGTTAGTTGCCGCGATCATCAGCGAGGTAATCGGCAGTTCGCTCCTCAAGGCGACCGACGGGTTCAGAAAGCCCCTGCCGACGCTCGGTGTCGTCGCCGGCTATGGTCTCGCCTTCTATACCCTGTCGCTTACCTTACTGACACTGCCGCTCGGGCTGACCTATGCGGTCTGGTCGGGGCTCGGGACCGCCCTCACCGCGATGGTCGGCGTCATCGTCTATAAGGAAGGGTTCGACGGCCGCAAGCTTGCCGGGCTTGCCATGATTATCGCGGGTGTCATCCTGCTGAATGCGGGAGGTGGCCAATGATGAAAGGCTATCTGTACCTCGCCATTTCCATCATCACCGAAGTGTTCGGCACCGCGATGCTGAAACTGTCGGAGGGGTTCACCGTCCTCCTCCCTTCCCTCGGCGTTGCAGCCGGCTACGGACTGTCGTTCTACTGCCTGTCTCTCTGCCTGAAGACCGTGCCGCTCAGCCTCGCCTATGCCATCTGGTCCGGCATCGGGACCGCCCTAACCGCTCTGCTTGGGGCGCTTTTCTGGGACGAATTGTTCGGCCCGCTTAAAACCGCCGGGCTGCTTCTGATCATCGGCGGCGTTATCCTGTTGAACTCAAACGGAAAGAAAGCAGCCGTGGAACCCGAAACTTAAGGGTCCGCGGCTGTTTTCGACAGTTTTCAAACATCATGCAAGCAGAAGCCTTTCATGAAGATTGGAATGGTATGCTGTGTCTTACAAATCACCATCGATCGGAGGCAAAGGGATATGCGAAAAAAACAGAAAATACTGGCCGCGGCGCTCGTCACGCTCATTATTCTTGCCGCAACGGCAATTGCCTTACTTAAAGACGACCGCTCCGACTCAAGGGTCATCCTGGACCACACCCATAAAACGTACATTGCACCTTCCTGTTTCGAGGAATCGAACCCGACCAATTTCATTGAGAATTCGACCTTGGGAGAAGCCGAGGAGTTGGGCTATCCCCCGCATTCCGCCTGCACAGAAGAAGCGCTGGGTATCTAAAATGAAATATGGCCCGGAAATGTTCTGGGCCTCAGACTGCAGACCAAGTGAGTGAATTGCTCCTTTGTCTGCATTTTTTCTTTTCCATAAAATCCTCAGGATTTCCGTTGCTGGCCCATGCTTACCAAAACTGCATTTGGGTCGCTGGAAGAGAATTGTTGCTCAATGCTAACGCTTTTGAGCACAGACGCCGTTCTTCATGGCGGCATCAGTACGTAGCCTGGCACCTGTGCGATCGCAAACCATTGCGCGCATCCTCAAGTTCTTCGGCTAACACATCTCCCGCAGGTGTCGGTCAATCCGCTCCAATCCGCCATACGGCTTGATGCACCACTGACCGGAAGCGGCTCTTCCACGCCTCCATCATGGCAGCCGGAAATGTCCATGACAGCCATATCACGAATAGTTGATACTATATTCTGAATTCATTTAAAACTAAATAGAGCCATCGCGATCACCAACAAGGATGCTGGGATAAAAACTGTTCCCCAGCTGTTTTTGTCTTTCGTTTTAAATTCGTCTATTCCAATAATCGCAAGGAAAATTCCAAGTAATAAAGAGGATACGGGTGCATATGAAAAATCTTTTGTAATTAAGCTATATACTGATATTGCCATTACAACTAAAGCAAGGATCATTTTAATAATATTCAACCTAATTCTCCTTAATTGCTCACTGATCTGTCCGATTGTTAAGTACATGATTCAATTTACCCTAAACTTTCCATTCCCTTTTAAGCTTTGATACAACAGCAACAAAAGAAGTGGAATTAGCAAACTAATTCCACTTCCAAAACCATTGTGATTGGCGAATTTCTCCGTTAGGAATGTTTCAGACCTGCTTTTTATTCCTTCGTCCTCAACAGCCTCAGCGAGTTGGCGACGACAATCAGGGTGGCGCCCATGTCGGCGAAGATGGCCAGCCAGAGCGTGAGCCATCCCGGCACCACAAGAAGCAGCGCCGCAATTTTGACCAGAATGGCAAATGAGATGTTCTGTTTGATGATGGCCAGCGTTTTTCTGCTTAAGGCGATCGTGTAAGGCAGTTTTTCAAGGTCGTCGGCCATCAGGGCGACATCGGCTGTTTCAAGTGCGGCATCCGTTCCGGCGCCGCCCATGGCGATTCCGACCGTGGCGGCGGCCAGTGCCGGGGCGTCATTGACGCCGTCACCGACCATGGCGACATTTCCGCTTTGTCCGCGCAGTGTTCTGATATAGTTCAGCTTATCTTCAGGCAGCAATTCGGCCCTCGTTTCACTCAGGCCCAGCTGGCGTCCGATTGCCCGGCCGGTGGCCTCGTTGTCTCCCGTCAGCATAACGGTCTTCTCGATCCCCAGCTTATGAAGCTTTTGAATGATGGAGGCACTGCTCTTCCTCAACTGATCCGCCACCGCGACCAGCCCTTTGATCTCCTGCCCGGTACCGAGCAGCATGACGGTTTTTCCCTGCTTCTGAAGATCCTTTACCTGCCGGGATACACGATCAGGGACAGATAGGAGTTCATCAAAGAGGATCGGGCTTCCGATGTAGTAGACGTCGTTTCCAACCGAAGCTTTTGCGCCTTTGCCCGTGATCGACTGAAAATCGGCCGCTTGGACAGATCCCGCTCCCGTCTCTTCCGCCTTGCGGACGATTGCTGAGGCAAGGGGATGCTGCGAGTAGGACTCAATTGCCCTCGAAACGGCCAGAATCTTACCGGTGTCCATGTCGGACAAACTGACCACATCCGTAACCACCGGCTTGCCTTCCGTCAGTGTTCCGGTCTTGTCGAAGGCCACTACTTTCAGCTTCCCTGTCTCTTCCAGGTGGATGCCCCCTTTGATCAGGACGCCTTTCCGGGCCGCGTTGCCGATCGCGGTGACAATGGCGACAGGCGTGGAGATGACGAGCGCGCAAGGGCAGCCCACGACGAGGACCGCGAGCCCGCTGTACACCCACTCGGACCAGGAGGCGCCGAACAGCAGCGGCGGAACGACCGCCACCAGCAAAGCGACCACCATGATGGCGGGCGTGTAGTACTTGGCGAACTTGTCGACAAACTGCTGGGAAGGCGCGCGTTCTGCCTGCGCTTCTTCCACCAGATGGATGATCTTGGCGATCGTCGTGTCTTCCGACCGCTTGGTGACACGGACTTCCAGTGCCCCTTCTTCGTTCAGCGTGCCGGCGAACACTTCGTCCCCGGCAGATTTATGGACCGGGATTGATTCTCCGGTAATGGCCGCCTGGTTGACGGAAGACTGACCTTGGATGACTTCCCCGTCCATGGCGAGCTTCTGGCCGGGCTTGATGAGCATGATGTCGCCGATGCGGACATCTTCCACATCGATTTCCATCACTTCGGTGCCTCGCCGGACCGTGGCCCGGTTCGGCGCGATTTCCATCAGCGTCTTGATCGACTGGCGGGCCTTATCGATGGAGTACGCTTCAAGCGCTTCGCTCACAGCAAAGAGGAACACGACGACCGCTCCCTCGGCCCACTCGCCGATCAGGGCCGCCCCGATGACCGCGACCGTCATCAGTGTCTTCATGTCGAACTCAAGCTTCGTCAGATTCTGCAGCCCCACCTTGAACAGGTCGAACCCGCCGATGAGGATTGCCAAACCGAAAAGCCCGATCGTCACGGGACTCTTTTCCCCCACTTGGAAATAGGAGAGATACCCCGCGATGATGAAGACGAGGGAAATCATCGCCGCGACGTTCTCCCGTTTTTTCCAGAACGGCTCCGGCTTTTTCATCCGCTCCCGTTCCGGATATACCTTGATTCCGTCAAATGCGCCAGCTTTCTCGAGCTGCTCGATGGAGGCGTCGCCTTGGACTGTGACCTTCATCGCCCCGAAGTTCAGCTGGACGTCTTCCACCGTTTCGATGGCACGGATGTTTTTCTCGAATTTAGCGGCACAGTTCGCGCAGGACAGCCCCTGCAGACGGTAGACGTTCCGGTTATCTTCCATGACGGATTCCTTCCTGTTCGTGGATCATGGCAATTGCCACAAGTTGCCGGACGTGATCGTCCTCCAGTGAATAAAATACCATCTTGCCTTCCTTGCGGTATCTGGCGAGCCCCATATTCCGGAGCAGCCTCAGGTGATGTGAAGCCGTGGCGGTTGTGGCGCCGATGATTTGGGCCACATCACACACACACAGCTCTTTTTCCAATGTGAGTGCATAGGCGATCTTGAGCCGGGTGGCATCCGCCAGCGCCTTGAAAATCATCTCGACGCCGCTGACCTGGTCGATTTTCGACCGGATACGGCTGACTTTCTCTTCATCGTAGCAAACTGTTTCGCATGTATCTTTGGAAAGGCTTGTAACCTTTTCGGATGACATCGTTTCACCTCATTATGATAGTCGTTTGAATGTTTGTTTTCATTGTATTCAAGCCCTGTCTTGAATGTCAATCAAATATTCAAACGAACGGGATCATCATGATCGACCTATGCCGATTTCCCTCCCCTTCCGCGGATTTCCTGAAACCTCACCGGCTCTTGAACCGTATAAGCGGCAAGACATACATCCCAAACAGGAGGCGACCGGCTCATGCAAGGCAAGGAACAGGAAGGGCAAAGACAAAAAAAGAAAAAAGACAAAAGCGTCATTACGGAATGTTTCCTGTGGTTCCCTGAACTGCTTGTGTGGCCATTCAGGATTCTCTGGGGGATTCTGACATGGGTCGGCCGATCATTCGGCCGTCTGTTTGACTGGTGATGGCAAAATGGCAGGGGCATCCGTTCGGGTGCCCCTGCCGTTTTTCATATTGGCCGGGAATTCGTGAGGGACGCAACCACTCTCCCGGTATGTTAAACTTGCGACACACGATGAACTGGAAAAAGGGGGAAGCTGATGTATACCGTATTTTCAACATTTGATGTTCCCCCGGACAAAGCGGAGGAAGTCATCGGAATTTATCAAAACCGCTCCCGTCTGGTCGACGAGGCCGAGGGGTTCGTTGATTTCCTGTTGCTGCAGAACGAAAGGCGCCCGGGGGAACTGACTGTACAGCTATTTTTTGATACTAAGGAAAACTATTTGAAATGGGCACGGAGTGAAGACTTCCGGAGGATCCATGAACTTGAGAAAAAGTATCCGGATCAGGAACTGGCCGCCATCATTCCGAAGGTGGCCAAATGTCAGGTGGTGGCCAAGTGAATGTGGATGAGATCGTCGATCAGGTGACCGAAGAAATCTACCGGCTTGAACCGGCCCTCCTGGAACGTTTTGGTGAACAGGGAAAGGCAAAATGCCGGGAAGATAACCACCATCATATGAGACACCTCCGGACCGCCTATGAGCTGGACGAGACGAAAGTGTTCTCCGATTACGCCGTCTGGCTGGACGGCATCTTGACCCGGCACGGCATGAAGACGGAGCATCTTGTCGATAACTTCGGGATGATCAAGTCCCTGCTCGCGGAAGACAACAGTGAACCGGCCAAAAGCTACTGCCAATACCTGATGAGGGCGATCGAGATTCTCAAAGGAAAAAGCGAAACGGAAGAGGTGGGTAATTGACTCATATTGAAATGCTCGCATCCTGCCTGCTCGAAGGCGATCCGGACAAGGCATGGGCGTGTATCGAGAAGTATTCCGGCTCTTCCAAGCCGGATGTTTACCATAACCTCATGACGCCCGCGATGCGGCATATCGGCCATTTATGGGAATCCAATGAAATCACGGTTGCCGATGAACACCTGGCGACCGCGACGTGTGACTTCATCCTTTCAAAGCTTTCGTTCGGCAGCGAAAAAAAACCATCCGCCGGCAGGGCGATGTTCCTATGCCTCGACGGCGAACAGCACTACCTCGGACTGAAAATGGTCGACAGCCTGTTCCGGGAGCATGGCTGGGACACCCGGTATTTTGGGCCCAGCCTGCCTTTGGAATATGCCGTCCAGACAGCAGAAGCCTGGAAGCCGGACGTAATCGGCTTATCCGTCAGCATGGTTTACCATCTGCCGCAACTCCGGGAGTATGCTGAGGCTTTCAGCCGGCTGCCGGAAAAACCGGCCGTCCTGCTTGGCGGTCGCCTGGCAGACCTGTATGACCTGCGGCCGTACTGCACCGGGGACACGGTCATTCTTCGGGATTTGCCGGAAACAGAAACATGGATCCGACACCATGTGATGGGAGGACAGCAGAGTGGAACGACTGAACCTATCCCTTCCTCTCCCGTGTTTGAAAGTTAACAGGGACGGAAGAATCGTCAGTTATTCGGCCCTTGCCGAAGACCATTTTGACCTGAGCAAAGCGCACATCAGATCGCTGGTTGATGAGGGCTCAATCAGCAAGCTGGGCCGGATAAGTTCGGAGTCCGGGCCGGTTCCGGTCAAAATGGAACTGAATATGAAGACCAAAAAGAATCCCCTTGTCCTGTTCGACGTTTACCTTCAGTGGGACACAGAAAACCGCGCCACGATGATGTTCGTTCAGAAAGACCGTTCCAATGAAGAACTGATCGAAAAACTGGCCAGCATCCAAATCCGTCTGGCTTCTACCGATTTCGAGTTATTGGAGAAAAAAGATGAGCTTGAACAAGTGCTCAGACGGATGGATGAACTATCCGGTCCGTTTATCCCGCTTTCCGATACGCTCTGCATGATTCCTTTGTTCGGCGATATCACAGCTGACAAAATCAATGCCATTTCCGACAGTTGTCTGCAATCCGTCTTCAGAGGAAATTATGAAGCGATCCTTTTTGATCTGACAGCCGTAGGAGAAGTGCATGCGGATGGCATCGATAAGTTTATCATGCTGGTCAAGACCCTGAACTTCATGACCGGCAATGTCATCAAGCTGATCGGCATCAAGCCGAACCTCGCAAAAGAGCTGAATCACCATCACCTCGATCACTGGGTCCAGTTCAACCATTCATTAAAAGAGGAACTGAGCACTTATTTGCATCACTAAAAACAGGAGCATCCCCCCCGGATGCTCCTGTTTTTAGTCTCTGTTCAGTTCCGCAGGACAATGCCCCGACCTTCAGGCGTTTCTTCGACGTCAAGCGTCAGAAGGTCCGTGTCGCTCAGCTGTGCATCGATCGCCACGCGGATCCCCTTGATTTCCTGCACAACATCGAACTCCTGCGGCTCGTCGAAAGTGATGGCAAACTGAGGACCAAACTCGCCCGTCTCCACCGTGAGGCGCAGCCCTTCCAGGCCGCGCGCCTCGAGAAATGGCTGCAAAAGCTCCTTGGCTTCTTCTGTAATCAACACATGCCTTCGCTCCTCCGGTCTAACCGTTTTCCAATCGAGTATACCACCGCCTGAACGGATTGGCTCAATCACCGCTTTTTTTCCATTGATAGGGCACCTTCGCCCAATCCCACAAAAGGTTAAACAGGCCGGCTAGGGTACTTATAGCGATCACCATCCCCCATTCGACTTCTCTGTTAAAAATAAACTGCGACAGCGTTAAGCAAGGGAAGAGGAAGAGACTGTAGCGCAAGCTTTTTTTCACCATCGCCATTCCTCCTCATGCATTCTTCAACCAGACCACATGGAATTTATGGTCGATTTCATAGGTCCTGTCTCCAAAAAGCCGGGACAGGTCGGGCTTTAGGCTGTCCATAATCTGTTTCCGCTCGCCCTCTTCCAGGTGCAGCATCCAGGAAAGCGTCTTGAGTCGCTCGCACCAAGTGTCCAACGTGAATGCCACCGTGTAGCTCTCGTTGTACAGCTCTTTCAGGTCAAATCCGTGCGACTGCCATTCCGCGAACCACTCCACGGGGAAACTGCTGATGGATTGGGTGGAATCCGCCTTTCTGCCTGCAGGCTTAATCCGCCCGGGGATCGCTTTTCTCAAGTGGGCGATCGTCTCTTGGACAACCGGATCTGCACTGACAAATCCGGAATCCATGATCAGAAGGTCCCCGCCGGGCCTCAGAATCCTCTTTGCTTCTTTGAGGACGGTCGGTCCGTCGAACCAGTGCCACGCCCGCAGTGCGGTCACAGCATCAAAAGAATGTCCGGGCAGGCCGGTATCTTCCGCGTACCGGTTCACATAGTCAACATCCATACCGCATTCCTGATCAATGAGCTTGGCTTCCCTGATCAGTTCGGCGGACGGCTCGACGCCCGTCACCACTGCCCCCTGCTCCTGAAGCATCCGCGAAAGGACGCCGGTTCCCGCCCCGAGGTCCGCAACCGACCGGCCCCGGAAGTTGATCCCCCTCAACTCCAAGCCCCTGAATATCTCTTCCGTCAGGTCATTTCTGTAGAGCGCATAGCCCTTCGCCACTTGTCCGAAGTCCGCTTTCATTGAAAGACCTCCTACTCTATATGTATTTCTTCATACCAACCAACAAATCAAAATGATGACAAAAAACAAACTGTAATCGAATACTTTTGTCATCTCTTATTCTAAAGGGAATAGGAAAATCCTTCAACTTAAGTTATAAACGGGAGGAATGGAGGAAGGACAGAGGCGGATCGATGACTTCAGGAACAGATTTATGATTCAAATGGAGCATCTTTTACGGAAACCAGTATATTACTTATGTACATAAACTGGTAAAAAAATACATTAAGGTTACTGATTCGTTTAAGCTTCTTTCAATCCTTGAGAAAAACGGCAGGCTCCCTTGTTGTGCGTTTGACTTACTTGAGGTAACAGGCCACTGAGACTGAGGTCAGTGCAAACAACCGCCATACGCTCAATCAATCGCAAGACAAGCAATAATAAACTAGATACTAATGCTGAATCTTTAAGTTCCACCATATTGTTTTCCAATTTTTTGTTACTAACCGTTCTTTGTAAATAGCCATGCGATCTTCGTCCTTTTTAAAATAATCTGTTGGCTTTACCTTCAAATTTATAACATCGTCGATACCATGTGGTGCTGTCAGAATTAAGTTGTTCTGTTCATCTAACTTTAACCCTAAGGCTGTTGCTGTTTCAGGAAATTTAGATATTGCATCTATAGAAGATAAATAAGGAGGGATACCGTTAACAAAGTGCATTCTAGCTTCGTTCTTTACTGACCAAGGAACGTTAGGACGTAGTTTATTCAACTTTCGCTCCAACTCTTTCTCTTCAGCCTCATCTTTATTTTTATCATTAAAATAAATGACATCTATTTCAGTCAGAGGTGTCCTATAGCGATAACCATGTAATGTATCCCATATTTTCGAACGGATAAATCCAGCACACACCCACCAATCAGGTAAATCCAAGGATTTAACTGTGAGTAAAATATCCATCATCCAATCATCTTCACTAATAAGATTGAGAAATTCCTCTTCGCTATTCAAGTTCATGTGTACCTCCATAATGTTTACCAAATATTGTTCTTCCTCGTCCCCAACTTAGAATATATGCTAAAAATAACCTCAGCCGCCTTAAGCTCCTAATAGCATATTGCACTCTTTCTGAACAAGAGTTCACTCGTTACTAATTCCTTCTCGCAAGAATAACATCTCTCATCCCGTTCATCTTCTCCATACTTCCGGAGTTCTTTTTGCTCTCCGCAGACTTTACAAATGTCGAAGTCGTTTTGCAGAAGTACGCCGGATTCTGCAAATGGCACCCATTCGTTTTCATACAGCGATTTGGCAGCGATTTGGTCATGCTGAAAATCGATACGGTAAAGATGAGCTTGTCTTGTTCATTCAAACCGTAATTGTAACTGTCTATTAAGGCGAAGCGGTCGAATTCCCGGTCGAGCGTCTGTAAAGCTTTCTCATACCGTTCAGGGATGAAGTATTGATCTTTTTCACATCGATTTCAATTGATTGGACATTCTTTGGAGCGATGAGCGTGTTATATTGTCGGACGGAAATCCGTTCATCGGTACGATGGACCGCCGCAAACAGCGGATCCAGCCCTTCTCCTTCATGGCGCAGTAAATATTCGCTTCATTTTGAATTGCAGATACCCGATAGGATACAGGTGAATCTTGATAACCATTCCACCTCTGCTATAGGTCTTCCGGGTCGAACCAATTCCGATAAAGTTTTCTTCTGTGCAATATGCCTTCCTATTCCTGATCACATCTTTCATCTGGTCTACTGTCATGTCACTGACATCCTTTCATTAAAAAAACAACAAGCAGGCGATATGAAGCAATGCCTGCTTGTTTTCAAAGCGTAACTGATTTACTGTATCCCCTTGCTCAGTATCTTTCTGCTGCTGAAAACGATCAATGCCGCAACGGCCAGTAACAGGGCGGAAAGCAAGTAAACACTTTTCACGCCGAGCCATTCGGCAGTGATTCCGATCAGCAGAGAAGCCACCCCGAACGTCAATGTGCCGAGCGCTCCGAGAGAGCTGTAGACAGTTGCCAATTTGTCTTCAGGGATGCTCGTCTGGATGATCGTCTGTTTAGGAATGCCGACCAGTTGTACGCCGAGACCGACCAGAAACGAGAGTGCAAGGGCTGCTCCCGGTATCGCAGTGATTCCGAATAGGGCAGTGGCAGCCGTCCCGGCCGCCAGACCTCCGAACATGACTTTTGCCAGATGGCGATCCGCAAACTCATCGAACCGGACAAAAAGCAGACCCCCGAGAATCAACCCCATGAAAAATGTGCCATTGATAAAGCCCCACCATTGCTGGCCGGCCTGTAGCACATCGCTGACGTAGACATACAGGATCGCAGCAATCCAGACGGCTCCCGCAAACGTCTCAAGCAGTTCAATCACAGCGACCCGTTTCAGGACGGGTACTTGGAACAGGGTAATCCAGCCCTCTTTCAGCTGCTGTCCGCTTGAAGGCGACTCGCTTTCCGCCCGGTGCTCCACCCTGTCCAATAAACTGAGGAGCACGCTCGACAAAAGAAACAGCAGGGCAACCGTCCAGATCAATTGGCCGGAATCCATGAATAGCAAGAAAGCTCCGCCGGCTAGCCACATGACCGTATTGATCGTCTGGTATACGCCTTCGAATACGCCGTTTGCCTTGACCAGCCGCTCCGGTTCCACATAATGAGGAATCAGCGCCTGAGAAACCGGGTTTGAACAGCCGTCGCAAAGCGCAACGAGTGCAATCACAAGGAAAATGAAATAGTAATTGGACACATTGAGGAGCGGCAGCATCAACCCGAAACCCGCCATCATTGCTGTCTTCAGGCCCTGCGTCGCCGCCAGCAGCCGATTTAGCCCGATCCTCCCGGTTAGTAGCGGCGTCAGTAAGCTCGATACAAACATCGCGGAAGTAACTGTGAACGGGATCACTGAAGCAACGGCAGCGGATCCCGTCAAGATATATACAAAGTTGATGATGGTAACGATATAAAGAATATCGCCAATGTTCGCCAATGACTGGCCGGCGACCAAAAGGGCGACATTGTTTTTGGCTGTCATGGTTTTATCCCCCGTTTAATCAGAACGTGCGAATTGAGTTCTGGAGAGGGATCAAATTGGACGAATCACTATGAAGGCTCCTTTCCAGCAAAGCCCGCTCAGGGGGATTGGAGCGAGCTAGAATGATAAACGCAGACAGAAAAAAACTGACAGCTGTTTTCCGACTCTTTCGTTTTATCCGATTATAAGGTATTCCGGTAACTCTTTCAAAATTCCCCAGCGATGCATTCATTCCCTGATCCGATGGATTCCGGGAATCGGCGGCACCTGGATCGATGATCTAACGGGAAATATTCCCGAGCCTGTAACGAAATCTTCCACGGAATATTCAACAGGTGAATCACTTCACTTCATTTTCGATGCACCCATGCCTCATTTGAAAGCACTCGCCCCCATCACGTCAGGGAACTTTTCGGCAAGTGCCATTTATAAGTCACGGACAACATCCGCAGAACCACGATTGCCGCCAGCAGGCTGCCCGTCATCCAGGCGCCTTCGATCATGCCGAGTCCGATCAGCAGGCCGCCGAGCGCTGCCCAGAGTGCATAAATCTCATCCCGGAAGATCATCGGTTTCCTTCCTGCGAACAGATCGCGGATCATCCCTCCGCCTGCCCCGGTCATGGTCGCGGCGACAATGACTCCGGCGAGCGATGCACCGGATTCGACAGCCATGAAAGCGCCCTGAATGGCGAATGCGGCCAGTCCGATGGCATCAAAGAAGATGCCCCAACGATTCCAGTAGTGGATCCACCAGTGATTGGGAAACAGAAACACCACCAGGATGGCGCTGAAGGCCAGGATAAACAGGTTGCCCTGTGTCCAAATCAGATCGACCGGGATTCCGATCAGCAGATTGCGGACTGTCCCTCCACCAAACGCCGTCGTGAACCCCAGGATCATCACGCCGAAGATATCAAAGTCCTCCTCCATCGCGACGATGGCTCCGCTGATGGCGAAAGCGAGGGTGCCGATGATATTCAATACGTCCCAAGTCATGTAAGCAGCGCCGTCCTTTCCTTCGAGCCAAGCGACCATTTTGAATCTCCATTATAGATGGAGAAGAGTGCATTCGAAATAAGTCCGAAAAAATAACTACATTATATCAAATTTTTATCAAGTATATCCTTTTTATAGGGTTCTTTTAAACGGAAAATATTGTATAATCATTTGAGAAGCGCTCTGCCGTTTTTTGGATTTCAACTAACTGTTGAATCAATGGCGTGAGAAGTATTTTTTATGGCTTCACTAAGGGTCAAAAAATAAAGGGCACAGAAAAACAGATACCAATTGTGCCCGATCATTCAGGGGGGAAAGATGAAAAAGAAAGTATTGATTTGGGCAGGCATCGCTGTTCTCGCCGTGGTGTTGCTGGCCGCAACGGCATTTATCTTCAAGGACCGGCTATTTGCTTCCGGTGCATCCGAAGAGCATGACGAGCCGGTGATGGTGCAGGCTGCCGCAACACAGGAACTGGGTGAGAGCATTCTTGTCACGGGTCAGATCATCCCGAGCGATGAACAGAAAGTGTTCCATGAGGCAGAAAACGGTGAAGTAAAAGAATTTCTCGTATCAGAAAACCAGGTGATCGAAGCGGACACCCCGCTGTATGCATACGATGACTCAGCAGTGAACAGCGAATACAATAAAGCTGTCCGGACGCGCGATCTGACGAATAAGCGTCTGGCCATCGCGAACGATGAATTGACGGCGGCGCGCAGACAACTGAATGATATGAAGAAAAATAAGGATGTCACAAAAGAAGAGCTCAGTGCGGCATCCAAGGAAATCGTCCAGCTTGAAATGGATATCGAAGGCATCAAAGATGAAATCGGCTCGGCCCAGCAGGCGATTGATGAACTGGCGGTCCAGAAAGAAAAACTGACTGTCAAAAGCAAAATCGCCGGCACTGTCGTAAAAGTCAATAAAAACGTGGAACCGTCCGAAAACGGATCCGCCGAACCGGTCGTCCACATTATTTCCAGCGGCCCGTTCAAGGTGATCGGGACGATGAGCGAGTTTGACACGGTGAAAGTCAAACCCGAACAACCCGTTGTCATCCGCCCCAAGGTCTTTAAAGACCAGACATGGGAGGGCAGCATCGAATCGATCTCCCAGTTTCCTGAAGGCGACCAGAGCGCCATGGATGAATACGGAGGTGGCGGCGGCAATGTGACGATGTACCCGTTCACTGTAACCATCGCCGGCGATACGAAGGAACTGCGCCAGGGCTTCCATGTGTCTCTTGAAATCAACGTCTCCGACCTGGAACAAAGTGAACAATTGGCCATTCCTCATATGGCGCTGGATATGGATGACGAAGGAAATGAGTTCGTCTATGTGATCAGCCAGGAAAACATTCTGGAAAAGCGCCCGGTTGTGCTCGGCGAGATGAATGACGAGTTTGCAGGCGTTGCGGAAGGACTGGAACCCGGCGACCTGGTCGTCACAAACCCTTATGTGATCGCGATGAAAAACTTGGAACCCGGCCAGGAAGTGCCGGATTTCATGACGATGGACGAAGGCATGGAAGACCCGGACACAATGGATGAAACAGAAACAGAGACAGAAATGGAAACGGAGCCGGCAGAAGACGGGGACGCCCCGGAAGAAACGGAGCCGGAAGACTCCGAATCGGAGGAGGCCTAACATGATCAGGCTTTCTCAGATTACCAAGACATATGGGAGCGGAAGCCTTTCTGTCCCGGTACTTCGGGGCCTGGACCTGGAAATCGGGGACGGCGAATTCGTGGCGATCATGGGACCGTCAGGTTCCGGCAAATCGACACTGATGAATATCATCGGATTCCTCGACAAGCAGACTGGCGGCACCTATTCCCTGAACGGAGAAGACGTGAAGCAGGCCAATGAAAAACAGCTGGCGGGCCTGCGCAACAAGCATATCGGCTTTGTGTTCCAGCAGTTTTTCCTGCTTCCCCGCCTGAACGCCCAGAAAAACGTCGAAACGCCCCTGCTTTATGCCGGCGTTTCGAAAAAAGAGCGGTCTGAGCGGGCTCTGGGCCTGCTGGAAAAGGTCGGCCTGACCGACAGGACGGGGCATCTTCCGAGCGAACTGTCGGGCGGCCAGAAACAGCGTGTCGCCATCGCCCGCGCACTGGTCAACCAGCCCACCGTCATCCTGGCAGATGAACCGACAGGAGCTCTTGACTCAAAGACCGGCGCACAGATCATGGAACTGCTCACAGAACTGAACCGTGAGGGCAAAACCGTCATCATCGTCACCCATGAAGAAGAGATTGCAGCCTACACAGACCGCGTCATCGTTTTGCGTGACGGCCTCATTGTGGAAGACAGGAAGGTGACCTCATGAACGTATGGGAAAGTTTCGTCATCGCCCTGTCCTCCATCTGGAACCACAAAATCCGGTCGGTCCTGACCATGCTCGGCATCATCATCGGCGTCAGCGCCGTCATCATCGTCGTCGCAATCGGCGACGGAGCCCGGAAACAGATGGCGGATGAGCTGTTCAGCACGGACGAGAATGCCATCCCCCTTTATTTTGAACAGGCGGCGATCGAGGAAAACGGGGAGATGATCTGGGTGGAACCCCCGGCAGTGACCACCGAACAGCTGGACACAGTAAAAGAAGTGCCCGGCGTGAAATATGTGCTCGGCACAAACAGCGGCTGGGGAACGATGAACCATAACGAACACTCGGCCGAAATGGAAATCCTCGGCGTCGACAATCAATACTTTATCGCCAAAGACCTCACCCTACTGGAGGGCCGCCGCCTGAATACACGCGACAACGACAGTTACTCACGCGTCGCGATGATTGATTCCCTCACAAGAGAGAACATGTTCGGGGCGGATGAAGAAGCGGTCGGCGCAATCATCGACATCAATGACAATCCGTATAAAGTGGTCGGGGTGTATGAATCCACGCTGCCCCCGGAGTTCCGTCACATGGATGAATTCTCGAATGGCCAGATGCTGATGCCCCGCACGCTCATCTCCATGATGTTCGGGAGCCCGGAGATCGATACGATCAACGTCATCGCTGACCAGCCAGACACCTTGACGGAAACCGGGTTTGCCGCTGCCGATAAGCTGAATGAGGTCATCGGAAGCGAAGAAGGCATGTATGTCGCCGAAGACATGTCCGCTTACGTCGAGGAGTTCGACAGCTTCTATGCGACGATCACGCTGTTCATCAGCAGCATCGCCGGCATCTCGCTTCTCGTCGGCGGCATCGGGGTCATGAACATCATGCTCGTCTCCGTCACGGAACGCACAAGGGAGATCGGTCTCCGCAAGGCGCTCGGCGCGACACGCGGCCAGATTCTCCGGCAGTTTCTGATCGAGTCCGTGACACTGACATCACTCGGCGGGCTGATCGGGATCGGCTTCGCGGCACTTGTAACCGCCATCGCCGCCCAGTTTCTGCCGTTCTCCCCGATCATCAACCCGTTAGTCGTCATCATCGGTATCCTCTTTTCTTCAATGATCGGAATCGTGTTCGGCATCCTGCCGGCCAACAAAGCGTCCAAGCTGAGCCCGATCGAAGCGTTGAGGTATGAGTGATCAGGAAAAACCACCGGAAGGAAGGTCTGCACATGCCGGGACAGATTGTGAAGTGGGGACTGGTTTTCCTCCTGGCCGTCACAACCATCGGCCTGGTTGCAATTCTTCAATCCTCGTACATCGCCGCCGAATTAAGTGCAAGGGCCATCCCCCTTGCGATTGTCGCAGGTCTCGCTTCGATTGCTGTGGCCATTGCGTTCCGAAAGTAAATAACCCCAGGAAAGAGGCAGCGCCCGGTGCGCTGCCTCAGACTGTAGACAAAGTGAGTATATTACTCCTTTGTCTGCAGTTTTTTTCTTTTCCATAAAATCCTCCGGATTTCCGCTGCGGGCCCTCGCCGCCATTGGGATGACCGACCTTCAGGCCGGTTCCGGTGACTCCCAGGTCCAGCAGGCCACTCTCTTCAGATTTATGGCAACAGTCTGAGATGCAGCCCGGTGAGCAGTCTTTTTGAGTTCGGACCCTATTGGATGCAGGAACTACACGCTCTCCATAAGCTGGATTCCCAAATAAACGGCAATTCCCCAGATGATGAGCGCAGAGAGCTGATTGAGCCTCCTGATGAGGTTGCCGTCTGTATCGAAGCCCCCGATCAACCGGCCGGCTATTGCCAAGCCAAAAAACCAGACGAAGGAAACCCCGATACACGCGGCCGTAAACACGATAAGCCGGTTCCCTTCGTACGCCAGCGAACTCGGTCCGATGACCCCGATCAAGTCCAGAATGGCATGGGGATTCAGCAGGGAAACCGAAGCGGCGAAGAGGATCTGTTCCTTGGTGGTGAGCGCCTCCCTCCTCCCTTCCCCAGTTCCGGAAGCGCTTCGGAAAATCGACCAGCCCATGTATACCATGAAAACGAAGCCGACCAGGAAAATCAGGTTCTTCAGCCAGGCAAAGCTGAAGACGATCAGCGACACGCCGGTCACCGCCAGGAGAATGAGGAGCATATCACAGACACCGGCAGTGATGACTGCCGGCAAAGCCCGTGAAAGCCTGCGGTGCGCCGCCCCCTGGTTAAAGATAAATACATTTTGTACGCCGAGCGGCAAAATCAGCCCGAAAGCCAAAACAATCCCGTGAATCAAAGCGGCAAGCATCTTTGTCCTCCTATACAGAAATCATACAATACAAAATCCCACAGAGAAGCCAGCTTTCCGGCTTCTCTGTGGGATTCTATTTCACCTCAAAGATGAAAAAGGAATCCATATGTATTCTGATGATGACCACTTTATCGCAATACACTCCAAATTTCAACGATTCCATCAAATCTTCGAATGATTCGGCGCTCCTTATTCCGACACTATCAAAAAAATCAGCAGAATCTAAGTGACTCTGCTGATGGTGCACTCTTGGTTATGACATTCACCGGAGTTTTTATTGTATTGAAGATTGAACAAGTTAAATAAAACGGGCAATATCTTTTACCGGCATACGTGATGTGCCATATGCCGGCGCAACTGCTTTACCGATAGCAATCAGTGCAATTGGGTGATGATGTTCGGGCAACTCAAAGCGCTCTGCAAATTTCGCCATATCAAATCCAGCCATCGGTACGGTATCATAGCCCTTTTCTTTTGCGATTAACATGATTTGCATGGAGATAAGTCCTGCATCAAATGAAGCGATATTCCGTCTAAGTTCTGCTGGTGCATATGGATAGAGGTTCATCGCATTGTTGATCATCGTGTTTTTCTGATTTTCATCCATATGACCTTCTGCTACGTTTTGGGCAGCGATTTTTTCCACATTTTTATACATATCGGAATCCCCGATAACGGCAATCACGGCTGAAGCTGTTTCAACTTGCTCCTGATCGTTTGCAATTGCACGAAGTTCTTTTTTCGTTGCCTCGTCTTGAAAAACAATGAATCTCCAAGACTGCAGGTTGCTTGAAGATGGTGCACTTGTTGCAAGCGCAAGGATTTCTTCCAGTTCCGCTTGTGTCATTTTAAAGGTCGGATCATATTTACGTACAGATTTTCTTTCACTCATAAGTGTATATAAATCTTTAGTTGCTGTTGTCATTATATTTCCTCCTGTCAACTTACTAATTATTAGTTTTCAGAAAGAACCTTACCATTAGTAAGTTAAAGTGTCAAATGAAAAATCGGATATGCTACAATGGAGGAAGCGAACTCACAGAAAAGGAGATGAATAATATGACCCGACAAAATTGTTCACATAGTTGCAGTACCTATCATCAAGCGATTGAATTTATCGGGAAACGCTGGATGGGGATGATTATTTATACGTTAATCACTGGTCCAAAAAGATATCATGAAATTCACTCCATGATTCCTGGAATTTCCGACCGGTTGCTGACGGATCGGTTAAATGAGTTGGTAGAGGCAGGCTTGGTTTATAAGAAATTCATTGATTCTTCCATAAAAAAAGTGGAATATGGGTTAACTCCGAACGGCTTAGCATTCCAAGACGTGATCAAGGCAATTCAACAATGGATCGATTTATGTGGATTTGAAAAGTTAAAGACTGAATCCTGATCACGAAAAACCGAAAAATTGCTATTCATGGATAACCGTCGCGCAAGGTATTTCCGCAAAAAGCTGTTACTATTCGGCGGTGCTCTGTTCATGATTGAATAACAGTTAAATGTGAACAAGCAGGCAGTAGAACATCACTGCCTGCTTGTTTTGATGGTATAGATCAGGGAAGCCGACCTGTTACCTTTCACCCTAAAGGCTCTTCACCAAACGACAAATTCAAAACCAAGTGCTTCTTCAAGATTTGTTTGAGACAGCTTTTCAATCAGCCACTCTGCCTGCTCATCATGCCTTTTGGATTCCTCGATCAACTTCCAAAACGTCTTCCTGTCCATGAAGTCACTACACCTCTCAGATTGATTAGCCTGTACTCTGAATTTGTATTGGGTTCTCCTTCTTAAAGAGAAGAAAGGTATACTAAAGTGCCTGATAGGACTGGAAATGGGGAATTCGGCAGGGCAACATGTTCCCTGCTGACTTCTCTTATTGGGTCCGCAGTTCCTCCCACTCCTCCCGCAGCATCCCCATCCGGATCGAGTCGTAGAACGTCCCGTTCCAGTAGCGGACTTTGCGGATGCGGGCTTCCATCTTGAAGCCGAGTTTCTCTCCGGCCCGGATCATGCGCTCGTTGCCGGACCAGGTGGTGTACCCCGTCCGGACGAGCGGCATGGTGTTGAACAGGTGGTCGCGCCACAGTTTAAAGGCGGTCGTGCCTATGCCGCCGTTCCAGTAGGCCGGGTCGTAGATGGCAATGCCCATCTCGAGCCAAAGGGAGGGCTTGTGTTCCCAGTAATAGCCGACCATGCCGACGATGGTGCCTTCGTGTTCGATCAGCCAGTAGTCGTCCTGGTCGATGAGTTTATCTTTTCTATCATAGAACGCTTCCCACTCCAACGGCTCATGAGGATAATACGGGGCGTCCCATTTTTTCCACTCCGGGTCTTTGTCGCGGAAACTCAATTCCCACATGCGTTTGAGGTCCGCCTTTTTCACAGGGCGGATTGTCGTGCCATTTTCGGTATAGCTCAAATAATTCTTCCCTCTCTTACAGGTACTTCCCGAACCATCCTGTGATCTGGTTCAGGCGCTCGATGCGCAGGTTCGGCTTGCCGGTGCGGGACAGGTTGTGATCGGCTTCCGGGAAGCGGACGAAGACCGTCTCTTTGCCCATATGCTTCAGCGTGATGAACAGCTGCTCCGCCTGTTCGATCGGGCAACGGAAGTCTTTCTCGCTGTGGAGGATGAGGAGCGGCGTGTTGACATTGGCCGCGTATTTGAGCGGAGAGATGTCCCAGAGCCCTTCCACGTCATCCATCACCGCGCCGTGCTGCCATTCGCTGAAGTAGTAGCCGATGTCGGAAACCCCGAAGAAGCTGATCCAGTTCGAGATCGAGCGCTGCGTGACCGCCGCCTTGAAACGGTCGGTGTGGCCGACGATCCAGTTCGTCATGAAACCGCCGTAGCTGCCTCCGGTGACGCCGAGACGGTCGGTATCGATCCAGTCGTTATGTTCGATCGCATAGTCGACGCCCGCCATGATATCCTGGTAATCGCCGTTCCCATAGTCGCGGCGCACCGCGTCGACGAACTCCTGGCTATAGCCATGGCTGCCGCGCGGGTTGACGTAGAGCACGCCATAGCCTTCGGAGGCAAGCACCTGGAATTCGTGGAAGAACGTGTTCGCATACATCGTGTGCGGCCCGCCGTGGATTTCCGTGATGAGCGGGTACTTCTTTCCTTCTTCATACCCGGCCGGCTTCATGATCCAGCCGTGGACGTCCCAATCCTTCGGCCCCTTGAAAACGATCGGTTCCGGCTTGGCAAGTTCGTGTTCTCCGATGAACGCCTGATTAAATGAGGTCAATGCCTTCCGCTCGCCCGTCGTGATTTCCTGGAGATACAGCTCGCCCGGATGGACCGGATTGCTCGCCGTGAGAAGCGCCGTCTTGCCGTCTTTTGCGACGTCATAGCCGTAAACATGCTCGTTTTCGGGTGTTGCCGGATAGAGTTCCCCTTCAAGCGTTGCGTAATAAAGGCGGACATCGCCCATCACGGACACCTGGAAGTAGAGCACATCGTTCCCCGCCCAGACGGCGGCCGGGGCTTCGACACCTTGCTGGAAGTCGGCCGCGACCAGGTCGCCGACCGGCGCATCGAGTGATTCCGTCAAAACGGTCAGGGATCCGGATGCCACATCATACACGTACACATCCGCATGCGTCGCATTCTCGAGCCTGCGATCCGCACCGATAAAGGCGATCTTCTTGCCGTCCGGCGAGAATGTCGCCCCACCGTAATACCCGTCCCGGTCGATGAGGGTCTTCTCTTCTTTCGTCTCCACATCGGCGAGATAAAGCGCACCGCGGAACTCGAAGTCCTGATTTTCCGCGCGGTTGACGCTGAACACGATCTGTTTTCCGTCAGGCGATACTGCGTTCAGGCCGTATTGATGGTCTCCCTCCGTGAATGTCGTCACTGCACCCGATTGAAGATCTACGACACCGATCTGGCGGAACTGGTCCTGGGGCAGGAGGCCGAGCCCGTCCGCCTTGTACTTCATCTTTTCGATCACGACCGGCTCCGGCTTTTTATCCTTTTTCTCCTCATCCTTGTCCGTGAACGATTTGTCTTTCTTGACCGCTCCGTTCACCCACACTTTCTTGCCGCACGGCGACCACGCAAATGCCGAGACTCCGTTTGCAAAATCGGTCACCCGCTCCGCCTCTCCGCCTTTCGCGCTCAGCACGTAAAGCTGATTTTTGCCGTCACGGTCGGACAGGAAGGCAATCTTCGTACCATCCGCGGACCACTCCGGGCTGCTCACCCGGTCCTTGCCGTACGTCCACTGCGTCAACTCCCCGGATGCCAAATCCACATGGAACAGATTCGAAACGTACTTGTTTTCTTCCTTGTCCAGATGTGTCCGAACGAACACCGCCCGGCCGCCCACCGGCGACAGATTCGGATTCGCCACGGAATATAGGTCAAACAGCGATTCAGCCGTAATTTTCTTCTTGCTCATCAGTAACTCCCCCTTTTATCAAAACCTACTGATAAGTCTAAACTATTTCGACTTGCGGAACAATATCGTTCTTTACTTAAGACATCAGCAGGTGGTGAAGCGGAAAACACCGCTGAAATTCATGAAGACGTTGATGAGCCTCGTTTCCTCTTCACGGCAATCATCAGGATTGCCGTGTAAATCATTGCGAACGGAATGGCCCAGAATGCCAGCTGCAACAGCTGGGAACCGGCCGGGTAAAAGAAATAGATGATCATCCACAGACCGGACACGACCAAGATCACTTCCTGTAAATATTTCATGCGTTACACTCCCTCTGCCATAAGTTCAGATTCAACCCCGTCCAGTCCATCCCTCCACTCCCTCTCGAATACTCGAAAAGACGTTGCCGCTCCGCCATCAGAGTTGCCCCCCCAGGAACCATTCATCACTCTCCATGCTGCAATCATCACTTTCGAGGGCCGGTTCGTCATTCTCAAGACCGCATTCATCACATTCACGGCCCGATTCATCATTCTCATAAAAACAGCCCGCATCCGCGGGCCAAATCAGATTATCTGCTATTCACCGCCATGTCCTTCAGCGAGCGCCGGAGGATTTTGCCGGTTGTGTTTTTCGGGAGTTCATCGAGAAATTCGATGGATGCCGGGATTTTGTATTTCGCGAGTTTTTCCGCGCTGAAGGCTTTCAGTTCTTGTTCCGACAGGGCGGATCCGTCCTTTTTCACCACGTAGGCCTGGATGGCTTCGCCGTAGTTGGCATCCGGCACGCCGACGACGGCTGCTTCGACCACGTCCGGATGCGCGTAGAGAACTTCTTCCACTTCGCGCGGGTAGACGTTGTAGCCGCCGACAATGACAAGGTCTTTTTTGCGGTCGACGATGTAGAAGTAGCCATTTTCGTCGCGGCGGGCGAGGTCGCCTGTGTAGAGCCAGCCGTCCCGGAGCGCGACTGCCGTTTCTTCCGGCATCTTGTAGTAGCCTTTCATGACGTTCGGTCCGCGGACAATCAGTTCGCCCACTTCCCCGTCCTGCACTTCTTCTCCGTATTCATTGACGACCTTGTTCTCGACATTGATGATATTCGTGCCGATCGAGCCCGGCACGCGCTCACGGTCAAGCGGGTTAAAGCAGGTGACCGGGGATGCTTCGCTCAGGCCGTAGCCTTCCGAGACGCGGACATTGAACTTCTCCTCAAAGTTGTGGAGAAGCGCGACCGGAAGTGATGAGCCACCGGAAATCGCGCGCCTGATCGACTTGAAGTCTTCCGGTTTGCCCTCCGGATATTGATAGAGGAAGTTGTACATGGTCGGCACGCCGGCGAAAATCGTGGCCTCTTTTTCCCGGATGATCCTGAACACATCGGCCGGGCTGAATTTCGGCACAAGAAGCACTTGTGCACCGCGCACAAGCGGCGCATTCACGACGACCGTCAGCGCAAAGACGTGGAACACCGGCAGTGTCGCCACGACCCGGTCATCCGGGCTGAAATCGAGATAGTCCGCGACGTCACGGGCATTGGAGTACAGGTTCTTGTGTGTGAGCATGGCGCCTTTCGGATGCCCCGTCGTTCCCGAAGTGTAAAGGATGACCGCTGTATCGTCATCATCCACATCCACCGCTTCAGATGGCACTCCCCCTAAAGCGACCACATGTGTAAACGGTTTCACTTTTCCGCGGACATCTTCCGGAAGAGACTCGATTTTATCCTCCGTCCCCGGCCCGGTCTCGCAGACCAGGTAGCTTTCAACCTCCGGAAACGCAGCCGATGCCTGCCGGATCAGCGGCAGCAGCTTGTCCAGTGCGATGACCACCTTGGCGTCGCTGTTACGGACGATAAACGCAATCTCCTCCGGCGAATAGATCGGATTCACCGGAACCGCCGTGGCGCCGATGCGCATCGTCGCGTACAGCGACAGCAGGAAGTGCGGCGTGTTGCCGAGCAGCAAGACGACGTGATCACCCTTGCCGATGCCGCTTTTCTGCAGGCCGGCCGCCAGAAGCCCGACCGTGTGGTCAAACTCTGCGTAAGTCGTGTCTTTCCCCATGAAATGATAGGCAATCTTCTGCGGTTCTTCTAGCGCCGTCTGATGAACCCGCTTCACAAGATTCATAGCCATCCCCCTCATTTTGAATTGAATGAATAGTCATTCACTATCCCGTTAACTATTATAGAGCAATAATATGGGGCGGACAACCGCCAAAGGAAAAATTCAGTATTAAAGAGAAGTACTCTATATTGTGATTACCAAAAGGAGTGAAACCATGAAAATTCATGATACGGTCACTTACTTTTTAGCCGATGGGCCCGCAACGGAATTCCTGAGTTTGATGGAAAGGAAAAAACTGCAGACAAAGGAGTAATACACTCACTTTGTCTACAGTCTGAGACCGCTCAAGCCGGGCCTTTCACATGCGCCAGATAGCGCCAGCGGATCAGGTAGAAATACAGCAGCTGGATCACCGTGAAGCCGACGAGGACGAGGGCCATCTCGTTCAGGATCGAGATGTCGGCGAATTCCTTCCAGATCGCCTGCAGGGAGATGAAGGCGAATGTGCTGTGGAGCATGGCGATTCCCCACGGCAGGAAGAATTGCGGGATCAGCTGGCGGTTGACAATCTTGATGAATTCTCGCTCCGTCATGCCGAGCCGTTTCAGGACGGCCGCCTGGCGACGGTCGCGGTCAAGCATCGTGTAAAGCTTAAAGTAGATGAAGCTTCCCGCGGCGAGCAGGAAGACCATGGCGACCAGCAGTCCGGTCAACAGCAGCAGGTGGAATGTCGACCGGATGATCGAGTAATCGAGGCCCGGGTTCTTATAGTAGAACGGCAGCGCCTCTCCCTGCTGGATTTCAGACATGACCATCGCCTGTTCGATTGCCAGACCGATGCCGACGGTTTCTTCCCAATCCGGAACGTCGAAAGCGTGGATACGAAGCAGGTTGCCTGGCTGGACGGAGGCGACTTTGACAAAATCGGTTTCACTGACGACAATCGAATTCGTCCCGAGGCTGTAGGCCGGGAGCAGCAGTCCGCCGACAACGCCCTTTACATGGACATCCACGCCGCTTTCCTCAAGCTCCGTCCGAATGTCCGCATCCTTCAGTCTCGGGGCTGCTTCCTTCGAGTACGGCAGAAAGACCGCTTCGCCAGGCCGAAGATTCACCGGGCCTGCGCCGAGCGTCTCGGCGAGCCGGTTCACTTCGCCCTCACGGAGGATATTGATGGGTTGCCCCGAGAAGGACGACTCCTCCCTGGCGACGGTGAGCGGCACATGGGTGTACTCCAGTCCCGCGGTTTGCAATTCCTTCATCAGCCCCGTCACATGCTCATATTCATGCGGATTCCCCGGGAAGCTTTCATAGACGAGGCCAAGCGGATTCAACGCACGATACTGGGCGGTGTACGTCGCCAGGCTCGCAAGCGTCCCGACCGAGAGGAAGGCGACTGTCGAGACAATCGCGACGATAAAGAACATGTTCGCATTGTCCCGGAGTTTGGCAGCGGTCTCTGCGAGCGATACGAGCCGAGACCTTTTCCAGTACAGGCTTTTCCGGTCCCTGAACAAGTCGAGAAGATACAGGACCGAGTGCGAGAAGAAATAATACGTCCCGAGCGTGGCTGCGGGAGGCAGCAGCACCGACAGGTACAGGACGTTCACCCGACCCGCGAGCAGTGCCGCACCGTAAGAAGACAGCAGCAGCAGGATGCCGGCCGCCGCCCTGCCCGGCGAGTAACCGAACGGATTCGCTTCCCCGCCGATCCCTTTCTTGAATTCAGAGATGTCCCGGTTGGCGACGATATAAGCGGACAACAGCCCGATCAGCAGGAACAGGCTGAAAAATGCCCCCGCCGTCATGAGGAACGGCTCCCAGGACACATAAAGCGGAAGCGCGGAAAGTTGCAGCAGCTCCCGGACAATCATGAAAAAGTACTTGGAGAACGTGAATCCGAGCACAATGCCGCTGGCGGTCGACGTGGCACCGAGCAGCAGCATCTCGAGGAGCAACAGCTTTCCGAGCTGCCGCCGCTCCATGCCGAGCTGGAGCAGGAGCGCAAATTCCCCTGAACGCGCCTGCATAAAGGCCCGCATCGAGTAAAACAGGAAAAACAGCATGAACACATACAGGATGATGTCCGCCGTAGTCATCCCGATCAGCGTGATGCCGGTGATGAATTGCTCCCCGATTCCCGGGTGGAACATGAGCATCGAGTAAAGGAAAAACACCATGACCGAAAACACGCTCGCCAGGAAGAACGCCGCATAGATACGGCGGTTCCGGACGACGTTACGGTAGGCGAACTGACGAAAGGTCATCGACGTTGCCCCCCAGAAGCGACAGCATGTTCAGGATGCGCTGGAAAAACGTTCTGCGGCGATCATCCTTGTGGATTTCATTATAATAGGCACCGTCTTTGATAAAGAGGACACGGTCGCAGTAGCTGGCCGCGATCGGGTCATGGGTCACCATGATGAATGTCGTCCGGTTTTCCCGGTTGATCGTCCCGAGCAGGTCCAGCACTTCCCGGGCCGCGTTCGAGTCGAGGTTGCCCGTCGGTTCATCGGCCAGCACGATTGACGGCCGGTGGACGAGGGCACGCGCGATTGCGACGCGCTGTTCCTGGCCGCCCGATATCTCATCGGGCCGCTTGTGCAGGATGCCTCCCAGCCCAAGCCGTGCCGTGATCGCCTTGACCCGGGCATCCATTTCCTCGACGGGCAGCCGGTCGAGCGTCAGCGGCAGCACGATGTTTTCCTCAACCGTCAGCATCCGGAGCAAGTTAAAGTCCTGGAAGACGAAACCGAGCTCACGTCTCCGGAAACGGGCCAGGTCATCCGGCCGGAGAGTTGCCGGATCGGTTCCTTTGATCAGCACCCTGCCCGATGTCGGCATATCAATGCCGGAGATCAAGTTCAGAAGCGTCGTCTTGCCGCTTCCGGAAGGCCCCATGACGGCGAGGAACTCTCCTTCCTCCACATCGAAGCTGAGCCGGTCGAGCGCCCGGTGGGTCACTTTCCCCTCATAGATCTTGATGACATCTTCAATGCTGACGATCGGCATGCGCCTCTTCCTTTCCTTCTTCCTTCTTTTCCCTGAAGATGACGGACACCGCCGTCCCCTCTCCGGGTTCCGACTCGATCTCCAGGCCGTGGCCGAGCTGATCGCACACTTCCTTCGCGATAAACAGCCCCATTCCGGTGGACTCCCCTGTCAGCCTGCCGTTTTCACCCGTAAAGAATGCATGGGTCACACGCTTCAGATCCGATGCCGGAATGCCGATCCCCTCGTCCCGGACGGTCAGCCGGATGCCGTCCTCCGTTCTGGCAGCGCTGAAGTAGACATATTTCCCCTCGTCGCGTGTGTATTTCACGGCATTCGTGATGAACTGGGCGATAATCGTTTTCATCCACTTCGGATCGGTCGTCACCGTCAATCCCTCTTCGATCGAGGCAGACGGGTAGACCCGGTTCGTGATGAACAGTTTCTTGTGCTCCGAGATCACTTCCCGGACAAGCGAGGCAAGATCCGCACGGGCGATCTGCATGTCCCGCTCAAACGTGCCAAGCCGCGCATTCAGCAGGACGGTCTCGAGGCCGCGGCGGATCCGATCCGCTTCTTCACCGATCGCTTCCCTGTCCACTTCCTCCTCCTGCAGCAGCAGCGAGATGACCGACAGCGGAGTCTTCATCTGGTGCACCCATTGGTTCATGAATGTCTCGTGCCGCTCGTTCTCCGAGCGCAGTGCCTGCACTTCCCTTTGGTAGATGCCGTACACCTCATGGCCGAAACGCTCGACTTCCGACGTTTCCGGGGATTTGGACGTCCGCATGAGGAGGTCCTCCATTTTGGCCGGGTTTCCCAGAATGCGATTATAGAATGCCCGCCGGCCGATAAATCGGGCCGCCAGGAAAAGCGTCGTCAGGATAATCACCATCACGACCGAATAAACAGCCGTGTCCACGTTCCGGAATCCGTCCAGCCAATAAAGAGACAGGACGAAAACCGTCAGCAGCGCATGGAATACAAGATAGGCCGAGTGCTCCCGGACAAACAGGCGAAGCGCCCTCATGCTTCCTCCGGCGCGGCGATAAACCGGTAGCCCGCCCCGCGCACCGTCTCGATCTGGGACCGGATGCCGTAGTCAGCCAATTTTTTGCGTACCCGTGTCATGTTCACATTGAGGGTGTTTTCGTCGACGAACGCCTGGTCATCCCACAGTTCCTCGAGGAACCGCTCGCGCGTGACGACCTTCGGCGATTCGGACAGGAGAAGCTCCAGGATGACGCACTCCTTTTTCTGCAGAGGGATCTCCTGCCCATGTGCATGCAGTTCCATCCGCTCCGGATACAGCTCCAGCCGGCCGAGCCGGACGGTGCGCTCCTCCATCTTCGGTGCGTATTCACCGAACGACCTTCTCAGGTGGCTCCTGATTTTCGCCAGGACGATCTCGTAATTGAACGGCTTCGTGATAAAGTCGTCCCCGCCGTTTTCGAGCGCAAACACTTGGTCCATCTCGCCGGAGCGGGCTGAAATGAACAAAATCGGCACGGTCGTCCGCTGGCGCAACTGTCGGCACCAGTAATAGCCGTCATAGGACGGCAGATTGATATCAAGCAGCATCAGGTGCGGGGAGAACTCGGCCTCCGCCTCCAAGATCCGGTCGAAGTCATCCGCCGTCCGAACATTGTAATGGTATTTCCGGAGCGTCTCGGCAAGCAGCGAGGCGATTTTCCGGTCGTCTTCAATGATGAGGATCCGATGTTGTTCCACGGTTTTTCCCTCTTTTCCGATTCCGGTTCCGGCCTGTTCACCCGTCCGGAATCCGTGTTGTCGCTGCTTTTATGATACCAGAAAAGGGACCCGGCGTCTGTCGGGTCCCTTTTGGGCAGGCTGCGCGTGATCAGTAAATCAGATCGATGAACTCTTCTTTTGTGATGCCGCCGAGCAGCTTCTCGATATCGATTCCTTCGATCGCCTTTCGGATGCCTTCTGCGCTGTACTGGGCGCCTTTCAGAGCTTTTTCAATCTCGGCCACTTCACCGACGCCGAAGAAGTCGCCGAAGATTGCCGCTTCTTCGATCTTGCCTTTGTTCACATCCAGTTTCACATCGATGCCCCCGACCGGGAATCGTTTGGAGTGGGACATGTTGAACTTCGGCGACTTGCCGTAGTTCCAGTCCCAGTTGCCGTAACGCTTCCCGGACAGCTTTTTGATGTTTTCCCAGTCGTCTTCCGTAAGGTCGATGTACTCAATCTTGTCCTTGCCGCCGAAGATCTGCTCGAGGATGTACTGGCGAAACTCTTCGATCGTCATCGGCTCCCCGAGGAACTCGGAAATGTTCGCGACGCGTGAGCGGATGGACTTGATGCCTTTGGATTCGATTTTGTCTTTCTTGACCTTCAGGGCGTTCACGACTTCGCCGATGTCCGTATCGAACATGAGCGTGCCGTGGCTGTACATGCGGCCCTGCGTGGAAAACTGGGCGTTCCCTGAAATCTTGCGTCCCTCGACAAGCAGGTCGTTCCGGCCCTGGAGTTCGGCTTTGACGCCGAGGTTGTTGAGCGCGTCGACGACAGGCTGCGTGAACTTCCTGAAGTTGCGGAAGCTCTCGCCGTCATCTTTCGTGATGAAGCTGTAGTTCAGGTTGCCGAGGTCGTGGTAAACCGCTCCGCCGCCAGACAGCCGGCGGACGACCTTGATGCCGTTTTTATCAACGTAGCCGGCATCGATCTCCTCGATGGTGTTCTGGTTGCGGCCGACGATGATGGATGGACCGTTAATGTAGAACAGCAGATAGGAATCCTTGTCCGTATCAAATGTGTTCAGGATGTATTCCTCGATCGCGAGGTTGATGTACGGGTCGTTGATGCCCTTGTTGTCGATGAATTTCACGAAATCGACCTCCTGTCAGTTTCCTTCAAACAGTTTATCACAGACCCCCGGAACGCTCCCGCGTTTAGGTTGCCGGTAAGCACCAAAAAGTAACCTGAAAAAATATTTATAAAATTAGGTGAAAACCATTGACAGGTCATCACCTGTTATAATACAATGTGTACAACAACAGAAGCTGATTAGCCTAATCACCTCGAGAGGAGAATGCGGAATGATTGAAAATGTTGTTGAGTTCTTCAAAAACCTGCCTCCGAAAATGTGCACTGAATGCGGCGAAAAGATCGAGGAACAACACGAATGCTACAGCAACAAATGCGACAAGTGCAACTGCGAATAACTGACGCCAACCGACCTTAACGGCGCCCCGGACCTTTTGTCCGGGGCGTTTTTTATTGTTCTAAACCAGCTCAACGTTTTCTTTTATAGTACAGTGATTTTGTTTTTGTACCAATACAGCTTGTCCTGCTAACTTCGGGTGAAACACCCTAAACTGATGACAAGACAGCGAAACTATCCGATTAAGAGATCGGAAACCTTAAAACGTCTTTCTGTATAATTGAAACCAATCGTTCTGTCATCTCGTATTCCAAACATAAAGTACAAACTGGGGGAATCATCGTGAAGCCGATCACCAAAAAACGATTCAAGGCCTACCTGATGGATGTCGCCATATCAACCGCCGCAACTGCAGGCGTCGAATACCTGTTGAGAAAGAAGATCAAAAGCGAGGCCTTCCACGCCCTCGTCACCCCGACCGCCGTCATGTGGGCGCTGGAATATGCCCAACTGAGGAACAGTGGCCGGACCATCGGCTACAAGACAATGGGGCTGGCCCTTGAAAACAAAGACAGCACCGAACCGACACCGGGACAGATTGTGAAGCGCATGGCCTACCGGGACACCATCAGCACATTCGACTACCTGAAAGACCGTGATGCGTTTGAGGCACAAGACGGGGCGCTGTTCCCCCATGACCGGATTTCAGGGACAGTGGTAACTGAACGATAATTCAAAGGAGCCACCGCATTTGACGGTGGCTCCTTTTTTTATGGTTTACTGCTCCGATTTCCCGACGCAACGCTCGCATTCATGGTGGAGGGACTCGACTTTCTCGACGATTTCACAACCGCACTCGACACAGATCTTCCGGGACTTTTCGATCTTCTGCTGGTTTTTCATCATATTGATCTCCTCCTTATGGGTTTGGGGTTATGCCAGCCGGCCGTAGCCCGGCACGGTCAGGAATTCTTCAAAGTCGTCGTTTTCCGTGAGCTCTTTGAACAGGTCGGCAGCTTCCTGAAATCGGCCTTCGGTAAACTTCTCCGCCCCTTCGGATTTGCGGATTTTCCACAGTTCCTCTTGCAGCAACTGCTCGAACAGGCTTTCCGTGATTTCCCTGCCGTCATCGAGGCGTGCTTCCGGGTGACGGATCCATTGCCAGATTTGCGAGCGGGAAATTTCCGCCGTTGCGGCATCCTCCATCAGATTGTTGATCGGGACCGCCCCGCTGCCGCACAACCAGGCCGCAATGTAGCGGATGCCGACATGGATGTTCGTCCGGATGCCGCCTTCCGTGATGGTCCCTTCCGGCACCTGGAGCAGATCCCGGCCGGTCACTTGGACGTCTTCACGCTTACGGTTGATCTGGTTCTGCCCGTCTCCGATGAGGGCGTCGAACTCCTTCATTGCGACCGGGACGAGACCCGGATGCGCGACCCAGGTGCCGTCATGGCCGTCGGTCGCCTCGCGCCGCTTGTCTTCTGCCACCTTGCGGAACGCGTCAGCATTGGCTTCTTCATCCCCCTTGACCGGAATCTGGGCCGCCATTCCGCCAATAGCCATCGCACCTCGCTTGTGGCACGTCTTGATACAGAGCTGCGTGTAGGATCTCATGAACGGCGCGGTCATCGTCACCTGCCCGCGGTCGGGTAACAGGACATCATCCTGGTTCCGGAACCGTTTCAGGAAGCTGAAGATATAGTCCCACCGTCCGCAGTTGAGCCCTGCCGCATGGTCGCGAAGTTCGTAGAGGATCTCATCCATCTCGAACGCGGCAAGAATCGTCTCGATCAGGACAGTTGCCCGGATGGTGCCATGAGGGATGCCGAGCCGCTCCTGCGCATAAGTGAAGACGTCATTCCAGAGGCGCGCTTCCAGATGGCTTTCCACCTTCGGCAGGTAGAAATACGGCCCCGTCCCGCGGGCGATCTGCTCTTTCGCATTGTGGTAGAAGAACAGCCCGAAGTCGAACAGGCTGCCGGACACCGGCTCCCCTCCGACCGTCACGTGGCGCTCTTCCAGATGCCAGCCGCGCGGACGGACAATCAGGACCGCCGTCTCGTCGTTTAATCGATATTCCTTGCCGTCGGACGGACGGATGTAAGAAATCGTCCGCCGCACAGCATCATGCATATTCTTTTGCCCTTCGATCATGTTCTCCCATGTCGGGGAGGTCGCGTCCTCAAAGCACGCCATGAACGTTTTCGCTCCGGAGTTGAGCGCGTTGATGACCATCTTCCGGTCGACCGGCCCGGTGATTTCCACCCTGCGGTCCTTCAGGTCTTCAGGAATCGGGGCGACTTCCCAATCGCCCTCCCTGATCTGTTCCGTTTCCGGAAGGAAGTCCGGCTGCTCCCCCGCATCAAACTTTGCCTGCCGCTCCATCCGCTTTTCCAGCAGCTCAAGCCGCCGGCTGTTGAACTGCTCATGCAATTCGCCGATGAATTGCAGGGCATCTTCCGTCAGGATGGTATCCGAGGATGGCGTCCGGCCGCCCGTCACCTTTACCTGCCGTTCCCTTGCCGTTTCGTTCGTCGTCATGTGCAACCGCTCCTTTCCTTATACGAACTGCGCAGTTTCCGTGGATCCCGCCATCGCGGTCGTGGATGACTGACCGCCGGAGATCACTTGCGCGACTTCGTCGAAGTAGCCGGTGCCGACTTCGCGCTGGTGGCGTGTTGCCGTGTAGCCTTTTTCCTCGCTGGCGAACTCGGCCTGCTGGAGACGGGAGTAGGCCGCCATGCCTTCGTCCCTGTAGGCATGCGCCAGTTCGAACATGCTGTGGTTCAGCGAGTGGAAACCGGCAAGCGTGACGAACTGGAACTTGTACCCCATCTTCGCGATTTCACGCTGGTACTCGGCGATTGTTTCCTTGTCGAGGTTCGCTTCCCAGTTGAAGGAAGGCGAGCAGTTGTACGCGAGCATCTTGCCCGGGAACTTCTCGTGGATTGCATCAGCGAACTTTTTGGCTTCCTCAAGCGACGGTTTGGAAGTTTCGCACCAGATCAGGTCGGCATAAGGCGCGTAAGCAAGGCCTCGTGCGATCGCCTGGTCGATGCCGGCACGGGTGCGGTAGAAGCCTTCAGGCGTGCGTTCTCCCGTGATGAACTCGTGGTCCGCCGGGTCGATGTCACTTGTGATCAGATCCGCCGCATCCGCGTCGGTGCGGGCGATGATGATTGTCGGAACGCCCATGACGTCAGCCGCGAGCCGTGCGGAGATCAGGTTCTTGATCGCATTCTGAGTCGGCAGAAGAACCTTGCCGCCGAGGTGGCCGCATTTCTTCTCGGATGCAAGCTGGTCCTCGAAGTGGACGCCTGCAGCACCGGCCTCGATCATGCCCTTCATCAGCTCGAAGACATTCAGCGGGCCGCCGAATCCGGCTTCCGCATCCGCCACGATCGGGGCAAACCAGTCGAACCCTTCCCGGCCTTCCGCGCGGTCGATCTGGTCGGCGCGCTGGAGCGCCTGGTTGATGCGCTTCACCACATGCGGGACGCTGTTTGCCGGGTACAGGCTCTGGTCCGGGTACATCTGGCCTGCGATGTTCGCATCCGCCGCGACCTGCCAGCCGCTCAGGTAGATGGCCTGCAGCCCCGCCTTGACCTGCTGCATCGCCTGGTTCCCGGTGAGGGCGCCCAGTGCGTTGATGAACGGTTCATCCTGCAGGGACTTCCATAGACGGTCCGCTCCGCGCTTTGCGAGTGTATGTTCAATCTGGACGGAGCCGCGGAGGCGATACACATCTTCCGCCGTGTACGGCCGTGTGATTCCGTTCCAGCGCTCATCCTGCCATCCCATTTCAATCTGTTCGATTTCCGCTTGTTTTGTCGTCATCCGAAACACACCTTTCAGAGGGTTTTATTAACACTGTTATAAAATAGTTCTTTTTGACTGTTTCATAACAGCTGCTGTTGTTGTAACTTACTATATAACAGAATTGTCTTTCTTGTCTGGGTTTTCGGACTAAAAGGGGAAATTCTTTGATGAACATGGGCGGTTCGCCGATGAATGGAGGAGATCAGATGAAAAACGGTGTGTTAGAACAGTTGGCGCAGTTTGCTTTTGAGTGGATTCCGGAAAAAGCGGTATTTGCCGTGGCGGCAGACGGGCAGTACATTCACCTCGACCAGCGGGGGTTGAACATTCCGCTCGCCCCCGGCCAACCCGTCACCCCAGGGGATATCGCCCATCAGGTGATCGAGACAGGCCGGCGAGCGGAAGACCGGCTGTCCTTCCCGGATCAGAACACTTCCTATTATGGGATTGGCTATCCGGTCGAGATCGGATCGCTTCCCGGTGCCGTCATCGTCCTTCTTCCCGAAGAACGGAAAAAGGCGGCCCCGATCCGCTACCTGACCGGCCGCAATGACGATGACTGGGTCCCGGTCTCCGTCAGCCGCATCACCCACATTGAAAGTGCCGACAAAAAAACCTGGTTCTACGCGGACGGGGAAGAATTCGCTTCCACCCGGACACTCAAGCAACTGGAAGCGGAACTGCCTGGCTCCTTCCTCCGGGTGCACCGCTCTTATCTGATCAACACGGACTTCATCAGCCGCATCCGCAAAGACGACTTTACCTCAGGACTCCTCATCACGACCTCGGACGGATCGGAAATCCCGGTCAGCCAGGCACATGCCCCCACACTTAGAAAGGTTCTCGGATTCTGAAATGGAAAAATGCCGTTCCGGACGTGTCCGGAACGGCATTTTCTTGTGCAGTCGGCGAATGGCTTTCATCAAACTTTCATATTTCAAAGGTAATGTGAAGTCACACGAATAAGGAAGGAGGGATGACACCCCCATGACCGCTCAAATGACCACCATCGGAATACTGGTCAGCAGTCTGGGAGCTGGGGCATGGTTGGTTGCTCTGCTATCAGATAAGAAGGGGCAGTTGTCCCATGCCATTTCGATTATTGCGGACTTCCTTATCTTTCTATGGGCCAGCAAACTTGCGTTGAACGTGCATCATCTGATTCGCGAACCTGTCGCTGTTCTTTCCAGGCCGGCGGATTCCGCCGCTTTCTATACGGCCTCGTTGCTGACGGGAATCATCTTGGTTTTCAGGATCTGGCGGGACCGGTCCGACCCGGGAATTCTTCTTTTTCTGCTTCGCTTATGGTTCCTGTCTTCTTTTCTTTTCGAGTTTACGGAGTTCGTCATTGGCAGCCATCCCGCAAACCTGATCAACCTCTTTCTTTATGGAGGGCTTTCCCTGTTCAGTGTTCGGAAGGCCCTCCCACCTGACCGGCTGATGGTGATGTCGTTGCTGCTCTGGGCAGCCGGAGGGCTCTCTACCCTGTTGATTCAGCCTGTTCTGACGATGTTCGGATTTCTCATCTCACCCTGGATTTTCCTGATGTTTACTGTCATGGCCGCCAGCGCGATCAAATTACTTTGGAAAGAGGGAACATTATGGACATGATTACTGCCGACACCTCCATTCTTCTTGCGATGATCCTCGCACTTGGAGCCGGCGCCATTTCTTTTCTTTCGCCTTGTGTACTCCCGCTCTTCCCCGCGTATTTATCGTACATTACCGGGATCAGCACGATGGAACTTCAAGACCAGCCTACGGCTCCGATCCGGCGAAAGCTGCTAAGCCATTCCATTGTTTTTCTTTTAGGTATTGCCGTCATC
This sequence comes from Bhargavaea beijingensis, assembly GCF_900101985.1. Taxonomy (GTDB): domain Bacteria; phylum Bacillota; class Bacilli; order Bacillales_A; family Planococcaceae; genus Bhargavaea; species Bhargavaea beijingensis. The sequence continues at coordinate 40,173 of NZ_FNAR01000012.1, read as the reverse complement.
TTCATGAGTCTCGGTGCCGGTTCAACTTTCATCGGACAATGGGGGCTGGGTCTGCTTACCGGGAATACCGGGATGTTCATCCAGCAGATTGCCGGTATCCTCATCGTTTTCATGGGTTTTCTCGTTGGCGGATGGCTCCAGATTCCCGGATTCATGAGAGAAAGAAGATTACAGATTTCAAAATCGGGAACCAGCTACGCCGGCACGTTTGTTGTCGGCATCGGTTTTGCCGCAGGATGGACACCGTGCATCGGGCCGATCTTCGCCTCTATCCTGCTGTTATCGGCCGCACAGCCCGCACAAGGCATGGTTTATACCGCGCTGTATGTTCTCGGATTTTCCATCCCTTTTCTCTTACTGACCTTCTTTATCGGATCGACGAAGTGGCTGGTCCGGAAATCCGGATGGATCATTAAAGCCGGGGGCGCGATCATGATCATCATGGGCCTGCTTTTGTTCTTTGGTCAAATGCCGAAGATTGCAGCCTACCTGCTTGAGCTGATCGATGATACTTGGTTCTCCAAATTGGGATGAAAGGATGGATTCTCCAATGAAACAGACAGTCATTAGCCTGGTCATTATTGGCATGATCGGATGGGCGACCTATCATTTTTTGAGCACCTCGGAAACAGAGCAAACTGAGAAACGCACTCCTGTCGTTTATTCAAATACCGAAAAGGAAAGCGGTGCAGAAACCGAACCCGCAGCAGAAACCGTTCCGGAAGACACGATCGGAATTACTCGGGGGCAGATCGCACCTGACTTCGAACTCCAGACATTGGACGGCGAAACGGTCAGATTGTCTGACTACCGGGGAGAACGGGTCTTCATCAATTTCTGGGCAACCTGGTGCCCGCCTTGCCGGGCGGAAATGCCGGACATGCAGAAAATCCATGAAGACGGAGAAGGAAAGGTTCTTGCTGTCAACCTGACCCATACCGAGAAATCACCTGATGACGCAGGAGAATTTGCAGAAGAACTCGGCTTAAGCTTTCCGATTCTGATGGATTCAAAGGGCGCTCTTTCTGAGCAATTCAATGTGGTAGCCTATCCAACCAGCTACATGATTGATTCGGACGGGCGGATTCAGTTTGTTGCAATGGGAGCCATGAACTACGATATGATGCGCCGTGAACTTCTCCGAATGAAATAAGCCATATCTCCCTGTAAAATAAGGACGGGGGTGAAATACATGAAGCAACGATTGATGGTTGTGGAAGACGATCAGATGATGCGCGAACTGATCAGTCTCTATTTAAAGAAAGACGGCTATGATGTGATTGAAGCGGCAGATGGTGAAGAAGCAAAGTCGTTATTCGCTGAGGTTCAGCCTTGTCTGATCATTCTTGATCTGATGATGCCCAAGGTCAGCGGTGAGGAATTCTGTCGCTGGGTAAAAGCCCGTTTTGGGGATGAAGTCGCGATCATCATGTTGTCTGCCAAATCGAAGACGGAAGACAAAATCAGCGGTCTTCATATGGGCGCCGATGATTATTTGACGAAGCCTTTCGACCCCGAAGAATTGGTCGCCCATGTAGAAGCGGTACTGAGAAGGACCGGCCGTTTCTGCCGTAAACTGTGCTACGACCGACTTTGTCTTAAACCCCTCAAAGGAGAAGTCACACTGAATGAACAGCCCGTCCACTTAACCAAGCACGAGTTCATCCTCCTTCATCACCTGATGAAACATCCGAATATCGTCTTCAGCCGCGACGCACTGATCGAACAGCTCTATCCATCCTCTGAGCAGATTGTGCTGGACCGGACGGTTGATGCGCATATTAAGAAACTGCGTGAGAAAATTGAGATCAATCCGCCTAAACCCGTACGAATCATCACGGTCCGGGGAATGGGGTATAAATTTGTTGCGCAATAAGCTGCAGAAGCAGTTCCCAAAATCTTTCCTCTGGAAAATAACTCTATTAAATATCGCGATCACTACGATTGTGATTGCGATAAGCAGCTGGGCGGTCTACAGTACCGCCTGCATACTTGTTGAGAACAACCAGAGCGCAGAATATGCCGCGGCCTTCCGGGTGGCACTCAGACAGGATTTGTGGATTTTCAGTGTGATTGCCATCCTTACCGGTGGCCTGCTTCATTTAAAGTCGAACCGCGCACTTACAAAGCCTATCCGTGAATTGATCCGTGCAACCAAAGAACTGAAAAGCGGAGCGGATCCCCGCCCGGTTGCTGTCAGGACAAACGGGGACATGCAGGAACTCATCCTGCATTTTAATGATTTGGTGGATCAACTTAGCTACAACAGACGCCAACAGAAAAAGCTGGTTTCGGATCTTTCTCATGAAATCCGGACCCCCATCAGTAATATTAACGGTTATCTGAATGCCTTGAAAAACGGAGTCATTGAAGGTTCCCCGGATTTATATACTTCCCTTCACAATGAATCCGAACGGCTGATTGATCTGGTTGAACAATTGGAGCGTCTAAAAGAATGGGACGACGCCAGGCATCAGCACTTTTTAGCCAAAGATCAAGTGAACGCCCATGATCTCGTTTCGCAAGCCGCAAACATGTTTAAATGGACTCTTCAGGACCGGGGCATCCAATGTGAGGTCCATGCAGAGCCGATGAATCTCGTTGTTGATGGTGCCGGGATTACCCAGGTTTTGGCGAATCTCATAGAGAATGCAATCCGCTATTACAGTGGGGAAGGGCCCGTCCGGATTACCGGTGAACGCATGGAATCGGCTTATCGTATCACCGTAGCCGGTCCGGGACTACCGATTCCCGAAGAAGACCGAACAGAACTGTTCACCCGGTTCCACAGAGTCGAACGCTCACGCAAACGGGAAACGGGTGGTCTTGGCCTTGGGCTTGCCATATCCGATGAAATTGTCTGCCGGCATGGAGGGAAACTGTTTCTTGAAACAGACGGCCATTCCCATGCCTTTCAATTCACGATTCCCTGCCGCGAGTAACTCCGTCAAAAAAAACGGGGCGCCGGTCAGCCGGAGCCCCCCTTCCCCACCTTCTGCTGTTCACGAAAAACCATTGCCTTCCCTTTTATGAACGGCAATGGTTTTTCGTTTTTCGTGCGTTCAATTGTTTCCTTTACCAAGAGCGGGCAATGTCTCGCGTAACCTGAAGGCTGCTGCAACGGCTGCACCCAAAGGCAGTAAAGCCACTAATCCAATGGCCCATTCGACATTCAGAATATCCGTCAAAAGCCCGGCAAATAATGCTCCGAATGCGTATCCGCTGTCTCTCCAGAAGCGATAAACTCCCATTGAGGAAGCTCTCCATTCCGGTTGGGCCACGTCACTGATTGCTGCCTGTAATGTAGGATAAACCATTGCCGTTCCTAAACCGAGAAGAATCGCCGATAGCAGCCACAGACTAAATTGATCTGCAGCTATGATCATCCATAATGAAAAAGCCTGAAGCCCCATTCCTGCAACGATTAATCGCTTGCGACCGATTCTATCACTTAGTGCGCCGGTGAAAAGCTGGAACAATCCCCACGCAGAAGGATAGATGGCAACAAGAACTCCGACTTCTGACAACGTCAAGCCGACCCCGGTAAAATAAATGGGAAGCAATCCCCACGCCATGCCATCTTTAAAGTTCGTGCTGAACCCCGCAAAAGTAACGCTTGACATATTTTTGTTGGTAAACGTTGTTTTCAAGAAAATTTCTCTTGCGGTCATCTTGTGAACTCTACCTTGTTCAGGCTGTTCAGTCTCCGTCGCTGAATCTTTAACAAGCAATGACAAGATCATACCGATCACCACAATCCCGAGTCCGAGATAGAATGGCTCCGGACGATTGGAATAAGTGGAGGCCATGAACCCGGACACAGCCGCCATGACAGCTACCCCTGAATATCCCGCAAACTCGTTCAAGCCGACGGCAATTCCTCTTTGTGTCGATTTGGCAATATCAATTTTCATGTTGACTGTCATGGACCAGGTCAGGCCCTGGTTGATCCCGAGGAAAATATTCGCGATAATGATCACCCACCATGAATTTGCAAAGATGATCAGTAGAGGGACCAGCAGCCCGATCCCCCAACCTAATAGGAGAACTTTTTTTCTTCCCAGCCAATCAGCAAGAGTGCCGGCGAAATAGTTCACGATCGCTTTTGAAAAACCAAAACTGATGATAAAAGATAATGCTGCACTAGCTGATGCCAATCCGAAGTCTTTGCCGATGAGAGGAAGCAAAGCACGTTCCAAACCAACCATGGAACCGACAAAAAAGTTGGTAACCACCAAAAGGATAAAGTTAACTAAATTTTCTTTGATCCCGATTTGCCGATTGTTCAATTTTATTCACCTTCCCGCATGAAGAAACCAAAAAGCAACAGGGGCTGTCCCTATAGAAGGGAAACATCCCTTTCTGCCGGGATTTCAGCCGTGATGTCCAAACCTTCTTTTGTGGCGCGTGGAACTGATGACGCCGGAAGTCTGACCAGATAAAGTAAGTTCAATATACTGGTGGGGGTATTTTTAGTCAACAGAATCGCTTGGTCTGATAATTGGACAAAATCCATTAACAGTTTCAGGATGATTACAACAGCCGGCGGAACCAGGACCATGCCTTCGCTCTGAAAAGGGTCTCAAGTTTTAAAATGGAAAAACGCCGTCCCGGTCATGTCCGGAACAGCGTTTACTTTGGGGTGCCTGGATCTATTCCGATTAGAAATAGACCTTTTCACGCCCTTGCAAGCAAATAAAAAATGGACGGCGAACGCTATCCATTAATCGCTTTCACTGGTAAAATGACTTTCATTAGAACCCTCTGCATGTTTGAATGCATTGTAGCGACGAATATAAGAGTGCAAAAATAAGTAAAAAGTAGTCAAGGGCATGAAATAAAGCAGGACAGTTGGAAGCACCAGTCTATATATATCTTCAAACAAACCAAAGTACGTGTGGTGATCGTAGATATAGAGAAACAAGAAAAAAGTAGAAACCAGCAATAGAACTTCCGCAGTATTTATTGAAAACACTTTGTTCGTTTCCAACAGTTCCCTCCTCCGATATAGAATAATATGGTTCTATTATATCAAAAAGGAAAGTTAATGGCGTGTTGTCGGAAAAATAACATGCATTACTATTGCTGCATGGCCCTTATCACTGTATCAGATTTTGGGCCTAAGCTGCTGGCCGGGTTCAATTCCTATTGTGCTCAAGCAGCAGCCCGCCTGTTCCGTTTTTTCGAAAGGAATAGCCATATTGCCACGAACACGGGAATGAGCGGGACATAAATTGCCCATGGGAAGGCCGGGGTGCCGCCAATGTACCAGGAATCCGGATAAATCAGGACCGCGCTTGCCAGCACCCATAACCACGAGCGCAAGATCAGCCCAAGGACAAAGGCAATTGCAGACATCACAATCAGCGGATAAAACAACTGCAGGGTACCCAACAGCAATCCCATCACCGACTCCATTCTTTCCCGCCTCCTATTACTGAATATATGATATCCCCAGTTCTCTGCTTACTTGCCCGACGCACTGTGTAACCGGCGATGAAGCTCCCTGACCTGTTCCGCGAGTTCATGAACCGGTCCGTCCACCAGGGTATCCCGGATTACTTCCTGAATGGAAAGATTCCGGACGCGTGAAGGGACGACACCCAGTTCTTCAAGCCATTCGGCCAGCTGTTCCGATGACGAGGCATAGACGATCCGGCCCAATCCGACCCAGCCATGTGCCGCGGCGCACATCGGGCAGTGTTCGCCGGATGTGTAGACGGTCGCCCTGCTTCTTTCTTCGGGTGTCAGATTTTGGGCCGCCCAGCGCGCCAGTGCGAACTCCGGGTGCTGGGTATGATCGCCCCCCGCCACGTGGTTATGGTCTTCGGCAAGCACTTCCCCGTCCGCGGAGACAAGGACCGAGCCGAATGGCTCGTCCCCTTTATTCAGCGCTGTTTCCGCCAATTCCACGCAGCGCCGCAAATGCTTCAGATCCACATCCGTAATCATCAACAATCTCCTCCATTCGATCCGGGTCCGGATCGGGTTGTTAAGACTATCATACTGGAGAAACAGACATTATCCCAACGCTATCAAGCCGGGAATACAGACTATTTAACTCCAATCTCTTGAGTATTGTACTTTTCACTCATGCGCAAAATCATTTTTGCCACTTCATCTTCTGTGATTTGATAGGTCGCATGTTCTTTGGCAACGGGATGATTACCAATGCAGATACTTTCTTTGGCAACTTCAAACATGCAAATGTCATTTGAGTCATTACCAAAGGCAATGAACTCATTTTTTGTGACTCCTAGCTCCTGTAGCCCTGCCCATTTATCAATGCCTTCAGGGCTCAAATCAAGGATTCCTTCATTCTGGTGCAGATGCAGAGTGAGAGGAAGGGCTTCTAAGCTTTTCTGTATCTCGGAATCATTTGTAAAAAGAACCACTTTAACCACACTTTCAAGTGAATCAATCGGCACATTTTTTGCGCTTTTCAACGGATCGATGTTTTGATAGATTGGATGGGTTGGCTCTCCGGTATAGCTATAGTCCCAGTTGCTGTCAATCAAATACGGTAGCCGGTGAGCATCAATCATATTGAATAGTTGTTTGCAAATATCCTTGTCAAAACTATTTACTTCGATTGAGCCATATGCATTTCGAAAAGCCCCGTTTCCTCCGACCATTCTTAACTGATGATATTTTTCAGGTAATACCGGCAATAAGTCACGTATGGGTCTGGCAGATGCAAAGATGATTTCATGCCCTATGGCCAGGCACTCATCCAATGCAGCACAAATTTCTTTGGTCAAAGGTTGGCCTTTAAAACAAATGGTTCCATCAAGATCGAATACAAATTGCATGATTAGTCACCTCACTTATATCTTATCTAACCTTTGCTTTACTAAAAAGGACGTCTGTCCGAAAGGTGAAAGATTGATGAACCTTACAAAAATCCAAACTTACATTGAAAATCATGAACTGCAGATGCTTCTCCCTCATATTGAATCCATTCAATTAAAAACATATGATGCCGGAGAGGTCATTTTAAGCGAGGGCCATCAAATTGATGGATTGTACTTACTTGTAAATGGGAGATGCCGGGTGGCCACCACTGAAATCACAGGAAAATCACTTTTGCTCCGCTTCTGTTCTCCTTTTTCGATTCTTGGAGATATCGAGTGTTTTCAGAATGTGCCTATTCAATCGGAAGTACATGCGGAGGAGCCATGTACTTTTCTCTTTATCCCAATCAATTGTTATAAACAGTCCCTGTCCCTTAAGCCTGAGTTTTTACAGCTACTCTTAAAAGAGCTGGCATACAAACTGCAAACATGCACCACCGCCTCACGCGTCAATTTGCTGGCTTCTGCAGAAACACGATTCGCGAGTTATTTGTGCACAGTAAAAACAGATCATCTGTTTGCGAAACAGCTCGTAACCCATAACATGGAACAAATCGCTTCGCTTATAGGAACCACACCCAGACACTTAAATCGGGTCATCCAAAAGTTTCAGGAAAAAGGAATCCTGCAGAAAACCCGGCATCAACTGATTATCACTGATTGGTCGTCCGTCGAAAAGCTATCAGAGGGAATTCGATATGAATAAGGTATTCTTCAACTTCTTAGGGAATGAGCCGTTCACACAAGTACATTTCTTAAATCGAAAAAAGGAGAGAAGAGGTGCTGGAATCGCCTCTTCTCTCCTTTCGTATCTATCCAACTTCCGATCAAACAGCTGTAAAGTATCCCACAGCAGGCCCATCACCGACTCCATTCTTGCCCGACGCACTGTGAAACCGGAGATGAAGCCCCCGGACCTGCTCCGCGAATTTCTGCACCGGACCGCCCAGCACCCCTTCCAAAACAAAATCGGGAACGGCACGTAGCCGTTCCCGATCCAATTATTTCTTATTTCAGTACGTCCATCACGGCATCCGCCATCGCATCAATGAACAGCGGGTGCGTTTTCGGCATTTCCGGGCGGTAGTAGGAAGCGCCGACTTCATCGCAGACCACTTTGCACTCGTAATCGTTGTCGTAAAGCACTTCCAGGTGCTCCGCGACAAATCCGAGCGGCGTATAGACGAATGCCTTGTAGCCGTGTTCCTTATGAAGGTCGCGTGTCAGGTCCTGAACGTCCGGGCCAAGCCATGGATCAGGCGTATTGCCTTCGGACTGCCAGCCGACTGCGTAGGTTTTCACATCTGCCGCTTCCGCGACGAGCTTGGCCGTTTCGTCCAGCTGGTCCGGATACGGGTCGCCGTACTCCTTGATCTTCTCAGGGAGCGAGTGCGCGGAAACAACGAGGCACGCATTTTCGCGTTCGTCGTCCGTCATCGAGTCGTAGGCTCCTCGGATTTTCTCTTCCCAGTACTGGATGAACTTCGGCTGGCGGTAGAAGTCCTTGACGGAGCGGATTTCCATGTTGCCGAGTTCGGACGCCTTTTCCTTTGCGCGCTTGTTGTACGACTCGACGGAGAACGTCGAGTAATGCGGTGCGAGGACGATCGTGACCGCTTCGGTGATGCCGTCCCGATGCATCTTCTCCACCGCATCCTCGATGAACGGGTGGATATGCTTCAGGCCGACGTACACCTTGAATTCGATGTCATCCTGCACTTCATTGAGGCGCTTGCCGAGCGCTTCCGCCTGTTCGTCGGTCGTCTTGGCGAGCGGGGAGATTCCGCCGATCGCCTCATATCGGTCCTTCAGGTCCTGGAGCTGCTCCGGCTCAGGTGGACGGCCGCGGCGGATATGCGTGTAGTACGGCTCAATGTCTTCTTCTTTATATGGGGTTCCGTAGGCCATGACAAGCAGGCCCATCGTCTTTTTCGCCATTCATTTCACCTTCCGATTAAGGAGTTGGGATTACTTTCTCAGCTGTGCCGAGTACGTGTGTACAAGCTCTGTCAGCTTTTTCAGTGTTGCCGGCTGGACGTCCGGGAAAACGCCGTGGCCGAGGTTGAAGATGTGCGCGCCGTGTTCGACTCCCTGCTCGATAATGTCCTTTGCCCGTTTTTCGAGGACATTCCAATCCGCAATGAGAAGCGTCGGATCCAGGTTGCCCTGGACCGGCTTTGTCACGCCGCGCTCTTCCGCTTCGCGGATCTGCATGCGCCAGTCAAGACCGACGACGTCAACCGGAAGGTCATGCCATTCGTTGACGAGGTGGCTTGCCCCGACACCGAACGTGATCACCGGCACGCCGGTCTTTTTCACTTCGGAGACGATGCGCGTCATCGTCGGCTTGATGAACGTCCGGTAGTCGGCGACGTGAAGGGCGCCGACCCACGAATCGAAGACCTGGACGATTTTCGCGCCCGCGGCGATTTGCGCCTTCAGATAAGCGATGGTCATGTCCCCGAGCTTGTCCATGAGCGCCTGCCAAGCTTCCGGCTCCGACACCATGAATGATTTCGTCAGGTTGTAGCTGCGCGACGGGCCGCCTTCGATCATGTAACTGGCAAGCGTGAACGGCGCGCCCGCAAAACCGATCAGCGGCACATTAAGCTGTTCCTGTGTCAGAATTTTGATGGTCTCAAGCACATACGGCACCTGTTCTTCCGCGTGGAACTCGCCAAGACGGTCGATGTCCGCGCGCGAACGGATCGGGTTGGAGATCACCGGGCCGACACCGGCCTTGATCTTCACATCCACCCCGATGCCAACAAGCGGCGTAACGATGTCTTTGTAGAGAATCGCCCCATCGACGTTGTAATGGTCGACCGGAAGCTTCGTCACATAGGCGCAAAGCTCCGGCTGGTGGGTGATTTCCTCCAGCGAATACTTTTCCTTCAGCTTCCGGTACTCCGGCTGGGAACGACCGGCCTGGCGCATATACCAAACCGGCGTATGTTCCGTTTTCTCCCCGCGAGCTGCGCGAAGCAGCGTGTCGTTAAACTTGGTCATGTGATGATTCCTACTTTCATTCGTAATCATTCCGTTTTAACTATAGGCTGTCCATTATTTATTGTATAGTTTAGACGGACAATTGTCATAGATTTTCACCTTATCCGACATGGTTTGGACATAGATCTTGTCATCGATTGGTCACACTTGTTTGAAGCGGCCCGCCTATGGGAAAATTAAGGCAAGAACAGGCACATACGGGAGGTTGGTCAAATGAACTTTTACACGACATCCGGCACGCCGGAATTCATGGAGAAAATCAAGGAAAAACACAGCAGGGAAAACATGGTGCTCCTCCATGGTGCGGGGAATTCGATTCTTCTGCACGAAACGGAAGGCAAGACTGTCTTCCAGACCCCGAAGCGGTATGAAGTGATCGGCTCAAGCGGACCGCTCGCCAAGCACGGTTACTATGTTGTGAATAACATTCCGGTGACCGACGAGGGGCGTCCGATCTTCGAACACCGCTTCCAGAACCGCGCGAATATGGTTGACGGCCAGCCGGGCTTCCTCACATTCCGTCTTCTCCGTCCGATCAAGGACGACACCTACCGCGTCTTGACCGCATGGGAATCCAAGGACCATTATGAGCTATGGAAAGGCTCACAGTCGTTCAAAAGTGCGCATGACCGAAAAGAACAGACGCCGCCGGCCGAGAAAGTGCAGCACATTTTCAGTGCCGCTTCTTACATCACCGAATACGAAACCGAAAAGCCGGAAGACGAAACGATCTGATCCGGTTGCTAAAACAGCGCCCTGGCGCTGTTTTTTTGTTTAGGGGGAATTGGGGGCGGGTGTTTTCGCACGCAAATTCCCTTGATTCGTACGCGAACTAATTGAGCATGAAATTTTCGCACGCAAACTCCTCTGTTTCGCACGCGATTCCCGGACACGGCACTTCTACTTCCCATGCTATTGCCCTTCCACTAAAGGCGGTCTATAATAAACATTCAAACTATTTCGCCTACCGGAGGGATTGCAATGACCGAACAGACAGTGAGCACCGAAAGCTTGCAGGATCGCCTTTACTCCAAACTGGAAGCTTCCCAAGCGGATATGATCCAGATCCGCCGCTACCTGCATATGCACCCGGAGCTTTCGTTCAAAGAATATAAAACCGCCCAATATATCCAGGACTTCTATACGGAGCTTGGCGTGGAGTTCCGCGCGAATGTCGGCGGCAACGGTGTCGTTGCGCGCATCAGGGGAACAAAGCCCGGCAAGACGGTCGCCCTGCGCGCCGATTTTGATGCCCTCCCGATCCAGGACCAGAAAGACGTCGCGTACAAGTCGACTGTTGACGGGGTTATGCATGCATGCGGACACGACGGCCATACGGCGACTCTCCTATTGCTTGCAAAAGCGCTGCACGAACTCCGTGATGAGCTGGCCGGCGAGTATGTGATGATCCACCAGCACGCGGAGGAATACGCTCCGGGCGGCGCCATCTCGATGATCGAGGACGGCTGCCTGGACGGCGTCGATGCCATCTTCGGCACACACCTCTGGGCGCAGACACCTTACGGTACGGTGGAGTACCGTACCGGCCCGATCATGGCGGCGGCCGACCGGTTCGAGATCAAGATACAGGGCCGCGGCGGGCACGGCGCGAACCCGCACCAGACAAAGGATGCCATCGTGATCGGCTCCCAGCTGGTCCAGAACCTCCAGCAGCTCGTCTCCCGCCGTGTGGATCCGATCGAATCTGCAGTGCTGTCTGTCGGTTCATTCGTTGCGGAAAATGCGTTCAATGTCATCGCCGATTCCGCCGTACTCAAAGGGACCGTCCGGACATTCAAGCCGGAGATCCGTGATCTGATGGAGAAAGAGATCGCCCGCGTTGTCGAAGGGACTGCTCTCTCCACAGACAGCCAGATCAACTGCCTCTACGTCCGCGGCTATCCGGCAGTGGTCAACCACGCGGCAGAGACGGACTTCCTCGTGAAAACGATCGAAGGCCTGGAAGACGCGGAGGCCGTCGAGGGCGCGCCTCAGATGGGCGGCGAGGACTTCGCCTACTACCTCGAAAACGTTCCCGGGACATTCTTCTTCACCGGGGCCGCTCCGGAAGAACCGTACCCCCACCACCACCCGCGCTTCGACTTTGATGAGCGCGCGATGCTACTGGCCGCAAAAATCCTCGGTTCTGCCGCGACGGGGTATCAGGGAGAATAACCAAGATGCACACCCGAATCCTTCTCAAGGTATTCGGGTGTTTTCACAAAATCGAAAGGGGTGATAACCATGAAAAGTGTGGATATTGTTTCTTCATTCATGGTACGTGGAGGTCGTACAGTAACGTAACCTCCAACAAATTGAGGAGGTCTTACATGAAAATCAGGGATTATCGTGAAGAGGATCAAGCATCCTGGCTACGTTGTCGGGTACTTTCCTTCATGGACAGCAGTTACTTCGATGATGTACAAAGGGATCGTGAAAAGTACGACAACCCCGTCATTCAAATTGTAGCAGTCGATCATAACGGGGTGGTCGGTTTTCTGGACTGTGAGTATGAAGAAAAACAGGGAGACGTGTGCTACTTCAAAGGTGATCGGGGCGGTGTCATCTGGCACATGGGGGTGCTGCCAGATTATAGAGGACAGGGTCTGGCAACAGCCATGTGGCATGCGGCGAAAAAACGGTTGAAGGAAAATCATGTACACCGGGTGGAAGTCTGGACACAAGATGATCTTGAGGCTACCCGGTGGTACCTCAAGCAAGGTTTCGTCTTCAAGGAAGCCTACCTGAATGCTTACCTGAAAGGCAGTCTTGGCGATCCGACACTCAAGAAATTCCTCAATCTCCAGGACTGCGGTGATATTTTTGGCATTCGCAGCTTGAACTTCGAAGCACCGATCGAGCGAAAAGAAGAACTGGCGGATATTTGTTACCGGCTCCATGAAGTGCGGGTATACGAGGCAGAACTTTAAGTCAAATCGTTAAAGTTTATCAAAGATGGAGTTGTTTCAGAGTTGGAATTCAAGCATTTTACGGCAGCCCAAATTAGAATAGCCAGACCGACAGATAAATTTGAAGAGGTCATAGATTTCTATGGGAATGGGTTAGGACTTAAACAAATTCAACAATTCAAAGGTCACCGCGGGTATGAGGGAGTGCTTTTTGGTTTGCCCGATGTTGACTACCATTTGGAATTTACTCGTCATATTAATGGGAGCCCTTGTCCCGCTCCGACGAAAGACAATCTTTTAGTGTTTTATATAACGAACAAAAATGAAATCGATAAAGTATCAGAGCGACTAAAGAAAATGGGGTTTCCGGAAGTTGAACCCGAAAATGAATATTGGAAGGAGCTTGGCGTTACAATAGAAGATCCTGATGGTTGGCGGATCGTATTAATGAACAGGTCGTATGTACAATAGGTTGTATGATCTACCAGTATTATCAAGATACGAGATTTTTTCTCGTATCTTTTTTATTCGGTGAACTACTTGTCAGGGGGGAAGGAAATGCACTGAACCGTATGCTTCGTCTCCCCCTGCCCTTCTTGACCGACGGCACCAAGGTGCCTCAAGATGAAAAAGACGACTGTTGTAAAGGATGAATCAGATGAGAGAAATCTACGCCGACGTGATCCAGTTCCGCGGCTCGCATTATGACTTCGGCTTTCTTCAGGGTGAGCGGCTGCGCGATTCCCTGACGCTCCATAACCGCAGGACCAAATGGCGGACGATGAAGCCCCGTTTCCGGATTGATGTCCGGGAAGCGAAATCCATCTTCACCAGGTATGCACCGCAATTATGGGATGAACTGAACGGCATGCGGGACGCGCTTAATCTGCCGATGGAAGAGATACTCCGGGATTTCGGCGGTTACCGGACGGAACCTGTCCGCGCGGGATGCTCCGTACTTACAGGAGCCGATTTCATGGTGCGGAACTACGACTTCCATCCGAACACCTACGAGGGGCTTTATACCGTCTTCCAGCCCGATGACGGGGGTTATGCCATCATCGGCCCTGCCCAGCGGATCACCGGCCGGATGGACGGTATGAACGGGAAGGGCCTTTCGATGGGCTACAACTTCACGAACCGGAAACGGCCCGGCGACGGATTTGTCTGCTGGATGGTCGGCCGCCTGATCCTGGAAACCTGCGCGGATGTGGAGGAAGCCGTGCGTTTTCTCCGTGACCTCCCCCACCGCGGATCATTCAGCTACAACCTGCTCGACAAAACCGGCAACCGCGCCCTGGTTGAAGCGGGACCGCGAGGCGTCATCGCCCGCGATTCCGCCTACTGCACAAACCACTTTGAACAGCAGACCGAGGAAAACCGCCGCTACCTGAAAGATTCCATCGAGCGGATGGACGCCATGAAAGAGCGGCCGGAGGCCCTAACGGATGCCGAACAGGCTTGGCGGCTCCTGAACGATACCGACAAAGGCGTCTTCGCCGACAATTACAAAAGCTGGGCCGGCACCATCCACACTTCCGCCTACTTCCCGGAGAAACTCACAGCCTGGTTTGCGCTCTGCGGAGACACGGGGCCGGTTGAATTCGATTTCGGCAACTGGCTTAGCGGTGAAGACATGGATAAGTCGACCATCACGGGTCATGTCGACACGGACATCGGATTTGCGAATATGGAAAAACTGCGGAACTGAACGGCAATACCGATAGGCGGGTGCATCTCCATTCGATGCACCCGCCTACTGTTTCGATGTACTCATCCGCAATTTCAAAGCACTCAACCCCGCTTTCGGAGCACTCACCTAAGTCCACCCCCAAAAAGGCTCCGCGTCCCCCATGGACGCGAAGCCTTTTACATCTGTCATTTCTTCCCCGATAACCGGAGCGTGACTTCAGACACGACCAGGACAGCAACCGCAAGCACCAGCATCCCGGCTCCCATGCCGTACTGGAACCACGCCGCCGCCAGAACAAACACAGCCTGTACCACCTGCACGCTTCGGACCGTGCGGCGGACTGCCGAGGCACGCACCGCATCCGTCACCGGATAAAGCCGGTCCATCCTGAACTCATGCTGGCTGGCAAGGGCGTCACGCAGCTGGTAGGCCGTCGCAAAGGCGAGCGCGCCGCTGAAGACGGCGGCGACCGCCGGCATCGGGATAAAGAGCGCGCCGATCATCGAGATGGCGGTCAGGCGCACCCACAGCAGGAACAGATCGTCCGACCGGATAAAGGTCCGCATCGCGAGGTAGCGCGGGGCGGCTTCGGATTCAAATGCGGCGTTTCCGTACGCCCAGTCGAGCCACGCTCTCCGGTGGACCGCCCCGCGAAGATGCGGGACATCGGTGAACTGGTTGGCAAACCGGTAGAAGCGGCTCATCCGTCCTCGCTCCAGCTCGATAAAGTGGAGGAACGGGAACGGCTTGCCTTCGCTCGTCCGCTGCTTCAGCACGCCGTACACGACGATCGGAATCAGCAGTGCCGCGCCGAGCCACCATTTGCCGTACATGGCGGCAACAAGCGGGATTGCCGTCAGGACAAAGCGGATGGCGCGGTCGCCCCACGCCCCCTCTCCCTGCTCCCCCCAGCGGTGGGCGAATTCTGTGCGCACATTCCAGACATGGAGTGCCACAATGCCGATCACGAGAGCGAGCATGCCGAACCCTTTGAGTCCGTAAACCGCGTTCAGCAAAGGAACCGAGACGACGAACGCAAGCACCGGCAGCAGGATCCCCGAAACGGACGTCCATTTAAGCGCACTCTGCATATAGCCGCCGAGCTTTTCCTCCATCGGCAGGAAAAAGACGGCGTCCGCTTCTTTGAGCAGTGTGGCGGGCGGCGCGTAGGCGAGGATCGCGGCCAGAATGACCCCTGCCAGCGGAGCGGCCGGAAAGTCTGCCGGTATCGTTTTCAGCCAGTCGCTATACGCATATCCCCCCGCTCCGATCAAAAACACAAGGACGATGGCGAGATGACCGGTAAAGATGAACTTCGTGTAGCGCTGCAGCTCCTCCGTGTAATGGATGAAGCGGCTGCGCCACACATCACGCAGGCTGCCCATCGTCCGGCTCCCCTGCCATCTCGATATACAAGTCGTCGAGCGTCGCACCCGGCATGCCGAACTGCTCACGCAGCTGGTCCATCGTTCCTGCCGCGCGCAGCCGGCCTTCATGCAGCAGCAGGATCCGGTCGCAGTACTTCTCGGCAGTTGCGAGAATATGCGTCGACATGAGAACGGACGCCCCGTCCGCCTTTTTCTCGCTCATCTGCTCAAGCAAGGAGCGGATGCCGAGCGGGTCGAGCCCGACAAACGGCTCATCGATGATATAGAGCGACGGGTTCACGAGGAACGCGCACATGATCATTACCTTCTGTCTCATGCCCTTCGAGAAATGCGACGGGAACCACCGGAGCCGCTTTTCCATCCTGAATTCGCGCAGAAGCGCAGCTGACCTCGCCTCGAACACATCTTTCGGTATGCCGTAAGCCATCGCCGTCAGCTCCAGGTGCTCACGGAGCGTCAGCTCGTCATAGAGCACCGGCGTCTCGGGGATATAAGAAAACGAGCTCCTGTATTTCTCCGGATCATCACGGAAAGCCGTCCCGCCGATCCGGATCTCGCCTTCCGACGGCTCCATGAGCCCGATGATATGCTTGATCGTCGTGCTTTTCCCGGCTCCGTTCAGTCCGATCAGCCCGACCAGTTCGCCCGGGCCCACTTCAAATGACAGATCGTGAAGTACCGGCTTGCGCGTATACCCGCCGGTAATCCTTTCCACTTCCAATACGTTCATGTTTCCACCCCATTCTTGCCTCCATTTTATCAAATCCCGGACGGGTTTTCCTTCCATGCCTGTCCTCCGTTTTCAGAATAATATATGTTAAACTGTTGTCATGATATGAAAAAGGGAGATGTTGACCAATGACAGAATGCATTTTCTGCAAGATGGTGGAAGGGGAAATTCCGGCAGCCAAAGTTTATGAAGACGAGCACGTCCTTGCGTTCATGGACATTATGCCGACGACGAAAGGCCATGTCCTGCTGATTCCGAAAGTGCACCGCGAGAACATTTATGAGTTCAGCGAAGACGAAGCGGCACAGCTGTTCTCGGCAGCACCAAAGATCGCCCGCGCACTGAAAGCCGAGTTCGAGCCGGCCGGCATGAACCTGCTGAACAACACCGGAGCGGCGGCCAGCCAGAGCGTCTATCACTTCCACCTCCACTTCATCCCGCGCTACGACCGCCAGACGGACGGGTTCGGGCTGCATTGGGAAACAAAGGAAGACGAATTCCCGAAAGAAAAATTGAAGGAAATCGCCGAAGCGATCGGAGCACAGATTAAAAACTGATGGATTGAAATTTCCAACCAAAAACGGTACAATCGGACTACGCAACCCGCTGTCGGCCATGAGGGCACGCCGGGGGTAGCAAATTTAGCTTAGCTGAGGAGAGATGAGCAATGAAAACGAAAAATCTGGTTTTGATGGCTTTACTGATCGGGATCGGGACGGCGCTGTACCTGGTGATCCCGGGGATTAACGGGGGCATGAAGCCGGACTTTATGCTGACGATGATGTTCATCGGCATCCTGCTGTTCCGCGACATCAGGAGCGTACTCGTCATGTCCGTGTCGACCGGCATCCTGTCCGGCCTGTTCACGACATTCCCCGGCGGATTCATCCCGAACGTCATCGACAAGACGGTGACCGGGATCGTCTTCTTCGGCGTGGTGCTCCTTCTCGGGAAACTCGCCGACAAACTGGCCGCGGCAACAGTTCTGGCCGCGCTTGGAACGGTCCTGTCGGGTTCGATTTTCCTGTCCGTCGCGATTTTCTTGCTCGGCGGGGACTTCCCGTTCCTGGCGCTGTTCCTGACGGTCGTCCTGCCGGCCATCGTTATGAATGCCATCGCCTTCTTTATCATCTATCCGATCGTTCTCCGGCTTGCGCAGCGCTCGAACTACGCGCCTGCCCCGTCCCACTGATCGGAACGGACACCCCGGCAGGGAGCTGCCGGGGTGTCCGTTTGTTGTGTCCTCCACTCTTTGCATGTTTTAATAAAGAAGCGGAAAGGAATATTGAACGATATAGAGAAGGGAGAGTGCTCTCATGAAAGCATCATCATTTTTCCTCGGATTCCTCGCCGGTGCCGCCGGAAGCGCCGCAGCGGTCCTGCTGAGCGCGCCTCAGTCCGGCAAAGAGCTGCGCTATTCGGTCAAGAGCTCGTCCGACAATCTGAAACCGAAAATCGAAGATGTAAAAGCGAAAACGAATGACCTGAAGGCTTCGGTCAAGCATCTGGTCAACGAAGCAAAAGACCGCTTACCGGAAGTTGCGGATGAGCTGAAAACATCGGTTGATATCTGGAACCGCGACTCGGAACTGAACCGCGAAAGGATCCAGAAGCGTGTCCAGCAGATCCAGACTTCCATCGCCGAGCTGGAACAGGCGGTCAGCACTATCAAGAAATGAGGCTCTGCCGATAATAATATTCAGGCAGCAGAGACCAATCCGCGACTCTGGCCGTCTCCCTCATAACCTGCATCCACCCGGCGGTTTTCCCGGGTCAAAAGGACTCCAAAAGCCCGGTGAAACCGGCTGGAGTCCTTCTCTATTGCATTTCTCTCCTTACCTTCCCCCACCATGAACGGCCCCGGATTTCCTCCTTCACTCTCAAAATGTAACGATTGTTACGGAAACCCTTCTTTCCTATGTATTTTACTGATATACTATTTATAAACTATCCGAAGATTGAGAAAGAAGGTGGGGACTTGGCAGAACAATCCTATACAATGCCAGAAGCCATGTTGTACAGCCAGCGGATGGCCCAGCTTTCAAAAGCACTGTGGAAAGCCGTGGAAAAAGACTGGCAGCATTGGATCAAGCCATTCGGCCTGAACATCAATGAACATCACATTCTCTGGATTGCAGCGCATCTCAAAGGCGCGACCATCTCTGAAGTTGCGAAGTTCGGCGTCATGCATGTGTCAACAGCATTCAACTTTTCAAAAAAATTGGAGGAACGCGGTTATTTGTCTTTCTCAAAACGGGAAGATGACAAGCGCAGTACATATGTTGAAGTGACCGGACAGGGCAGTAAGCTCCTGCTCGAGATCAACAACCATTATTTTGACACAGAACATTCTGTTTTAACAGGCTCCCTTCCCGTGCGCCAGCTTTACGGACGTTTCCCCGAGTTCATCGAACTGATGGCCGTGATCCGCAACATCTACGGAGATGATTTCATGGATATTTTCGAACAGGGATTCAGGAACATGGATCGGCTGTACGGGCAGGAAGATAACGGACCTTCACAAGGGGCGGTCGGTGCCCTTGCCGGCGAAGCGGAAGAACTTTCCCGGGAGGAGAAAGACGGAGTTTCCTAATCTCGCTTTTTTTCGTCTAAAACGGTTGATTTTTATCGCAAATCGCAGTACGGTATGTATCATCCATCTTGGGAATCCATAAAAGGAGATGCAGCTGATGCGATGCTGGAAGACCATCAATGTGAAGAAACACTACGGGCTCAGCCGTTTGTTCCTGCTTTCTTCCATTCTGATGATTGCCGTCTTCATTGTTTCATATATCGGATTTGAACTGACACGGGAAAGCGGGAAGACAGACGCGTTTTTCGCATTGTTTCTCACAGGGGTGATCCTGCTTTATCCTGCGCACAAAATGCTGCACTTTGCGGCACTGTGGAAATACCGCAAGCGGATCACGCTTGTCATCAACCGGGACTGGTCGTTTTTCCCGCTCTTCCTGCTGCGCATCCGCGAGCCGATTCCGAAAAAGCGCTTTGCCCTCTCGCTCGTGGCACCGTTCTTTATCCTGAACCCGCTGTTTGTTGCGGGCGGGATCCTGTTCCCGGTGTTCTCGCATTATTTCACGGCGCTGCTCGCTTTTCACTGCGGCATCTGCCTGATCGACTTTGTGTATGTCAAGAATCTCTCCCGTTCGCCCAAATCGTCCTACATCGAGGAAAATGACGACGGCTACGAAATTCTGGTCCCGCTGCCAGAATGAGCGGTTTTCTTTTAACCGTTCTTCTGTTATGCTAAGTCAATAGTCGTGCAGAAAGGGGGAAATGGAATGATCATTCTTGTCACTGTGCTGTTCTCGATCTTCTATCTGTTCCAGATCAACAAGATGACCTATGCCCTCTGTGAAGTCAGGGAAATCCCCGAGGAAAAGCAGCCGAAAATTTATCAGACGGTCAACATCCTCATTACCATATTAATCATCTCGTTCTTTGTCGAGATCATGACTGCCATCTCCTGAACCATAAAAATAATAAACGTCCATCCACCCGGGTCTCCGGGGGATGGACGTTTTTCATTCGACGGTAGGACGGTATTTTGTGCCGGCATCTCCTTTAGTACACCGGACAATCCGCCGGCCATACCGGTCCTTTCCCTTCGCTGCTGTTATTCAGGCGGCACGGCCGAAGGGGGATCATGCCGGCCGGCCCTCATTCATCAGTAGACGTACGCTGCCCCGACGATGATCAGCAGGATGAAAAGGACGACGATCAAGGCGAAGCCGCCGCCGTAGTTGAAACCTCCGCTCATGTGATCACCTCCCTTCTCTCCCGTATCGTATGCGCGGGAGAAAGGGGTCTGTGGGCATTTGCCGGGAACCTTTTTGTAGCCGGCGCGTTTTTATGATATATTTACTTTTGTTTACACAACCAGAAGGGGAGTTTAAAATGAAGAAATCTGTAATCGCGGCCACTTTCGCCGCATCGGTGCTTGCCCTCTCCGCCTGCAGCAACAACGCAGGAGAAGACGTGCTTGTCACGTCCAAAGTGGGCGACATCACACAACAGGATCTGTATGAGGAAATGAAGACAACTGTCGGCGAGCAAGCGCTCCAGCTGATGGTCATCGAAAAGGTACTCGACGATAAATACGATGTCGACCAGAAAGAAATCGACAAGAAATATAACGACATGAAAGAGCAGGCCGGTGACGGCTTTGACTCCTTCCTGGCCCAGCAAGGGTACACGGAAGAAAGCTACAAAGACATGATCAAGCTTAACTTGCTTCAGGAAAAGGCACTGACAGACGGCGTGGAAGTGACCGATGAAGAAGTCGACAAGTACATCGACCGCATGGGCACAGAGCTGAACGCCCGCCACATCTTGGTGGAGGACGAAGAAACGGCAAAAGAAGTCAAAGCCAAGCTCGATAAAGGCGGCGACTTTGCCAAGCTGGCGAAAGAATACTCCACTGAGCCGGCCGCTCAGGAATCCGGCGGCGAGCTTGGCTGGTTCGGCCCCGACAAAATGGTTGCCGACTTTACAGATGCGGCTTATAACCTCAAAGTCGACGAAATCAGCGACCCGGTCAAGTCCGACTTCGGCTACCACATCATCCAGGTGACCGATACACGCAAAGCGGAAGATGCCGAGAAGAAAGAAGACGTCACCGACGAGCGCCGCGCCGAGATCAAAGACGAGCTTCTTCAGAAGAAGGCCGATCCGAACGCCCTGATGGACAAGCTGTCCAAGATGCTCAAGGACGCTGACATCAAAATCAAGGATGAAGACCTGAAAGACGCGCTTGACCAGTTCTACGGTCCGGCAGCGGATTCCGAACAGAAAAAATAATGGACAATGGACCGATATCCAATACGGGTACCGGTCCATTTTTGTTATACTCATTGAAATTGATCCGGGGAGGGACAGCCATGATCCGAAAAATGGACGTGAACGACATCGCCGCAGTCCGGCAGGTTGCCGCTGAAAGCTGGCATGATACGTATGAAGGAATCATACCGCGGGAAATCCGGGAGCGCTTCCTGGAAGCAGCCTATAGCCCGACATCCTTAAAGATGCGGCTGGAGCAGTCCATTCTTTATGTAGCTGAACAAAACGGTTCCGTTGTCGGCTTCGCCAACTTTTTCCGACTGCCGGAACCCGGAGACGCCGAGCTCTCTGCAATCTACCTTCTCCCCGCCTGCCAGGGACAGAAGCTCGGGACCGCTCTGCTTGAGAGCGGAATTTCCGGCCTGACAGACACCGAGCGCCTGTACATCACTGTGGAACGGGACAACGGGAATGCAAGACGGTTCTATGAAGCACGTGGCTTCAGCACCGTCGCTGAATTCGAAGAAGATTTTGATGGACACAACCTGAATAGTGTACGGATGATGCGTCTTCTCGGATGAATCCCCTCCGCCCCGGACAATGATGTCCGGGGCACTTTTGGTTTGGACGAATTGGGCAGCGGGCAGTATGAACTTCCATATGGATGGGGATATTGGATGAAAAAGGAGGTGCGATATGAACCACGATTTAACTGAACTCGAAGTCGAACATTTGAGAAGTCTGATCGGCGGTCATGGCAATGTCTCCAAGAAGTTGGAAGAGTATGCCCAGCGCTGTGCAGACCCTGAGCTGAAAACCCTTTTCGGTCGGGACGCACAAGCCGCCAAGCAAGCACAACAGGAGCTTTTGTCCTATTTGAATTAAGGAGGATGTTCATGTTCCAGGATAAAGAAATGGTGAATGACTATTTGGCCGGTTTAAATGCAAGCCTGACCGGCTATGCCAACGTCATTGCCCAGACAAATAACTCAGCGCTCAGGCAGACACTGATCCAATTGAGAAACCGGGACGAGTCGCGCCAGCGGACACTCTACAGCTACGCCCTTCAGAAAGGGCATTATAAACCTGCCGCACCCGCCTCAAAAGAAGTGATCCAGCAGCTGCGGACCCAATTGATGGCTGAACAGCAGCAAAATTGACTTCACTTAGAGCCGGACTTTCTGTTCGGCTTTTTTGCATTCAAGCACAATTTAGATTCCTGGGCATATGATGATACCTAAGTCTGTTTGAAAGGATTGAACTAGATGCATCAACAGCCTTACGGGTATTCACCTTCCCTTTACCCTGGCCATTATGCCGGAATCCCGTACTATTGGGCCTACCCCGCTGGGACTTCTTACGCCTATCCGCATGCACCTGATCCGGTGAATCAAGGAATGTCCTCACAAGTGTTGAGAGATTACGGACCCGACCCATTCACTATCAATATCAACCGGGCAGCCAGGCTCAACCAGAATTACCGGACGACCCTTTGGACCGGGCCTCATTTGCAGGTTACGTTAATGTCCATCAATCCCGGTGAAGACATCGGACTGGAAATCCATCCCGTAGTCGATCAGTTTTTGCGCATTGAACAGGGCCAGGGATTTGTCCAGATGGGCAAGAGAAAAGACCGTCTGGATTTTGTCAGGAACGTCCAGGATGATTCCGCCATCATGGTTCCTTCCGGCACGTGGCACAATGTGACCAATACCGGCAGCACGCCCATGAAGTTGTATTCCATCTATGCCCCGCCCAACCACCCGGCTAATACAGTGGACCCTACAAAAGCGGATGCCAAGTCAAGAATGCAGCGCCGCCGGCAGGAGACAGGAGAAGCTGTGATGATTGACGGCAAGACCCCTGATGATTGGGTCCGCCACACGGAATACTTAGTGAATGAAGGATTGGACGATGTCAAACGGGGCATCAATCCGACACATATCCTCCAGGAATTCATTCTTATGGGGGTTCTTGTCGGCAAGGGCTATTCCCCTGAACAAGCGTATGAGACAGTGGAGGAATGGGAACGGACAGGTGTTTCCAAGTTGCTTCAGCAAAGCAAAAACATGTAGCGTCATTTAAAAGAGCCCGACTCATGGAGTCGGGCTCTTTTGATATAAGGCCATGCTCATTCGAACGTCGGCTTATAGAACTGGCGGTTATCCAGCGGGAATAGCCGCTCCGTGAATTCTCCGGGTTCTGCCTTTGACAGTGCCCGGTTAAGCATGTTCATCTTGGCGTCGATATTGTCGATGTAATGAAGGATTTCCGCTTCTTTCAGCATCGGGCGCTTCGGACTGCCCCATTCTTCCTTGCCGTGGTGGCTCAACACCATATGCTGCAGGAGTACGACTTCCTCCCCTTCGATGCCGAGCTCTTTTGCGGCCATGGCGATTTCGTTGACCATGATCGTGATATGGCCGAGGAGATTGCCCGTTGGCGTATAAACGGTACCGACCGGGCCGGACAGTTCCACGACCTTGCCGACATCATGGAGGATGATCCCCGCGTAAAGAAGGTCCTTGTTCAGGGTAGGATACAGTTCGGCGATCGCCTTGCCGAGGCGCAGCATCGAGACGACATGGTCGAGCAGGCCCGATACGTAGTCGTGATGATTTTTCGTTGCCGCCGGGTAGACGAGGAACGACTCCCGATGCTGCTTCAGCAAATGCCTCGTGATGCGCTGGATGTTCGGGTTGGTGATTTCGAAGATATAGGGAGATAGTTCTTCATAAAGTTCTTCTTTTGATTTTTCGGCGCTCGGTACAAGATCGGAAATCTGGATCGGCTCATCCGGCTTGGCCGGACGGATGCTTTTGATGCGGAGCTGGTTTCTGCCCCGGTACTCATGGACATCGCCGCCGACCCGCACAATCGATGCCGGCTGGAACATCTTCTCGTGCTCCTCTTTCGCATCCCACAGCTTCGCTTCGATATCCCCCGTTTTATCTTGCAGAATCAGCGTCATGAACGGGCTTCCCGTCGTCGTGATACCCTTGGTCGCCTGCTTGATGAGCATGAACAGATCGACACGCTCGCCTGTTTTATAGGTTCCGATTCCTTTTGTTTCGGTTCCGATTCCTTTCATTTGAGCACTCCCCTTTCGCTCCCGGCTTCGGCCACGCTGATGACGGCAGCCTCGTTGAAGGCGCCGGCCATCTCCTTGTGGCAGGTGAAATACAGGAACTGGTGATGAATCTTCAATTCTTCCAATAAGTTTATCATATTGCCGAGCCGCACCCGGTCGAAGTGGACGAACGGATCATCCATGATGATCGGGAACGGGGCCGATTCCAGCAGGGAAGTGGCAAGGGACAGCCTCATGGAGATATAGGCCTGCTCCTTTGTCGCCTGGCTCAGCTCATGCAGATCAAACCGCAGACCGTTCGCCCCTTCCGCCTCGATCCGGCCGCCGCGAGTCAGCACAAGTGCCGAATGGGCACCGCCGGTGAGATTTCTGAACCAACCGGAAGCCCGCCCGATGACGTCCGGAAGCTTCTCCTCCTTGAGCCTGCCTGTGGCTGCTTCAATCGCCGAGACGGCGGCTTTCCGGGCAGCCCATTCCACGGCGTACCCCCGGAACACCGCCTTCTTTTCTTCGAATTCCTGCAACAGGGCATCATATGCGGTATCCGCCACAAGATGACTCATCCGGGCTTCCAATTCGGCCTGTTCTTTGAGCAGACGGTTCCGGTCATCCAGGAGCGACTCCAGGGATCTTCGGTTCCTTTCCATCCGGAGGCCGATTTCACCGATGTCCGGAATATCTTCCGCAATGGGGGCGCCGATTTGCTTGAGCTGCTCGCCGATTCGTCTGAGCGTCTCCAGAAGCTCCGCTTTTCTCCCGGCTTGCCCGGAAGCTTCGTAAAACGCCTGCTCATCGGCAGCTGCCGCTGCATCCAACAGCACACCGATTTCGGTTTCGAGAGCTGCAGTGAGGCTTTTTGCTTCATCCCGCTCCTCTACCAGTCTTTTTTGTTCTTCAAACAGCCGCTCCCTCGTCTCGGCATCCCGCACAAGGTCCCTCTCCGCTTTTTTAAGGGCGGAGAACAGAAGCGGATCCGGGACGGCATGCCCGATCAGATGATGCGCGCGGCTCCTGATGGAACCGGATATCCGGATTGCCCGGTTCCGCTTCTCTTCTTCCGAACGGATACGGCGCATCGTTTCCTGAAGTTCCCGGACCAGCCGGAACAGTTCCGGCACGATGGCGGCAGGCAGCCTGCCGGTGATGCCGTATGCTTCGAGAAATGCGCCCAAACGGTTTTCGGCATGATCAAGGGTTGCGGCAGCGGCTTGCCTTAAACTGCGGATTTCCGCCGCCTCGCTCCGGAGCCGTTCTTCGTCTTCGATGAGCCGGTCCAATTCGGCAAAGTGCCGGCCTACCCGTTCTGCCCTGCGGTCCAGTTCCTCTTCCCTTCCGCCGTAACGGCTGAGAAGC
Source organism: Bhargavaea beijingensis (assembly GCF_900101985.1). GTDB lineage: Bacteria > Bacillota > Bacilli > Bacillales_A > Planococcaceae > Bhargavaea > Bhargavaea beijingensis. The sequence continues at coordinate 14,349 of NZ_FNAR01000012.1, read as the reverse complement.
CGGCGTTCGTCCTCCGTCAGCCCATCATCACCGCCTCCCCCCTTTAAGAGGAGGTAAACGGAAGCGACACCCGCCACCACTCCCGCAGCAGCAAACAGCCAGTTTTCCGAGAAAATGGCCATAGCGATAATCAGTACAGCCAGGCCAGCGAGAATGAGGATCGGCAGCCGGCTGTCGGTCTGCCCCCTTTGCTTGGCTTCAGCAGCCACAAGGCGCTTTCTGAGCGTGGGCCATTTCGATGCCCATTCGATCTCTTCGTCCTCCGGGCCGGATGCCTCAAGTGCGGCCCGTTCTTGAGCAATCCGGCCGGCCTCGGCTGTCTTTTCGGCCATCCGCTCATCCAGCCGCTCAAGATTTCTGAATGCACGGTCATGTTCTTGGGACAGACCGTGAAGTTCTTCCTCTTTCCGGATCGAGGCATCCGCCCCGGCGAACCTCTCTCCGTCATCCAGGCCGAGACGCGCAAGGAGGCCGTCCTTCATGCCGGCAAGCTCCCGAAGGGATAGTTCCGCGCTTGTCTCCATGGAATGCGCTTCATGCCAGGCGGCTTCTTCCGCGAGAACCGACCGGAGGCTTGATAGCCGCTCCGCATCCGGCTCTTCCGGCATCTCTCTGCCGGCGGCGGCGATCCGCTCCTGAAGATTCCGGATCGCTGCGTCTGCGGCCATCTTGCGGTCCTTCAGCGCCTCGTACCGGCGAATCCCGTCTGCCGGGAAAGGCGCATCGCCGATTTCCTGCAGCTCTTCTTCTGCCCGCAGACGCTCGATTTCAAGCGGAGCCGCCTGCCTGAGGACCGACAGCCGTTCCTGATCGGCGGTAATTGCCGCTTCCTCTTCTGCTATCTCATTTAATCGAAGGGCGATTTCCGCCGCCCGCTCTTTCATGGGGGCATAGGCATCCGACTTTTTCCGGTACTCCCCGATCTTGTCCTCGGCTTCCTTCAGCTCAGTTAATAAGACATTCATCCGGGGAACCCGGCCGGACTTCTTGAACAGACCGTCCATCTCTTTTTCCATTTGCGCTTTGAACCCTGCAAGATCTTCCGCACCGGTCGTTCCGGAAGCGATCAGCGCCTCGCCGAGTTCTTCTTCATTCATCCGGCCGATTTCCTGGAGCTGCAGGAGCGAGAACGAGAAGATGGATTCGAACGATTGCCGGTCATAGCCGCGGAGCAGCCGCCCGAGCGTATCCTCTCCTTCTTCCCTGCCGTCCGGAAAGCGGACGGTCACTTCGCCGGCGGAGCGGCCGGCAATCCGTTCGATCACACAGGGGCCGAATTCGCTGTCGGTCACGTGGACCTGTCCGCCGTATGCCCCGCCTGTTTTCGGTTCGTACCGGAGAAGCGAACTTCCCCGTTGCGGGAAGCCGAACAGCGTGTGGAGGATAAACTGGCGGATGGTCGTCTTTCCCGCTTCGTTCGGCCCGTACAGCACATTGATGCCCTGTTGAAGGTCGATCGTCACATTCTCATGCTTGCCGAACCCGTAGATGACGAGCTTCGTGATGGTCATCATTCCGCCCGTCCCCCCTTCATCAGTCCTTCCGTGAGCAGCCGGTCCGCTTCTTCCCTGATTTCCCTGATGCTTTCCTCGTCCAGCCGGCCGGTGAACCGGTACGCCTGGCGGTGGCCGTACAAGTCGGTCAGCCTGCTTTTCCAGCCGTCCGCGTCCCAGCTGACGAGTTCATCCAGCACGTCGCGGAACAGCCCGCCCGGGACCGCCGGAGCGGCAGCACGCTCCCAGGTGATCCGGTGGATGCCGACATCCGGGCAGTCGCGCATGGCCGCTTCCCGGATGAACTCCAGCCATTCGGATTCCGGGGCATCATTGAACATCCCTTCGGCCCCTTCATCGATTCCGCTGAGCCGGAGGTCGAGCAGCCCGGGGCCGTTCGCTTTCCGGAATGCCCGGATCCGGTCCATGCAGCGTTCCAGCCACTCGTCGGCGTGACGGATGCCGGCGCACTCCACTTCAGCCTGGCCGAAGACGAGCGCGCCCGCAGGAATGAACTCAAGCGACGCTTTCCCCCGTCCGATCGCCACGTCATAAAATCCCTTCGCACCGCTTTCCTTCCGGTGAAGGCCCTGAAGGCTTCCGGGATAGACAATCGGCGGCTGTTCGTGGAGCAACTGGCGCTTATGGATATGGCCGAGCGCCCAATAGTCGTAACCTTTTTCAAGGAGCTCGTCCTTCGTGAACGGCGCGTACACATCGTGCGCCTCGTCCCCGCGGATGCTCCCGTGAAGCATCCCGATTTCGACGGCATCGCCTCCCGCCGGCGGGTAGCGCCCGATGACCGGTTCGGTCACATGCCGCTCCGGATAGCTGAATCCGTGGATGGTCACGGTGGTCCCGCGGATGGTCAACTCCGCCTTCTCCACTTCCGGGCCGAACACGCGGACATTGTCCGGCAGGGAAAAACGGACCCAGGAACCCGCCAGGTGGTCATGGTTCCCGTGGCTGACAAAGACGGGAATGCCTGCCCCGCGGAGCATTTCCATGCCTTGGCGGAACTGCTCCTGCGCCCGCAGGCTCCGGTCCTCGCCGTCGTATACGTCACCGGCAATCAGCAGAAAATCCGGCCGCGTCCTGCTCGCATGGCCGATCAGATTGCGGAACGCCGTGAATGTGCTTTCGCGGACCGTTTCCGCCATCTTGCCGGGCAGACCGGCAAAGCCTTTGAACGGACTCCCCAAGTGCAGGTCGGCCGCATGGATGAATCGGATCGTCATCCGGACACCTCCTCTTAAAGCGAATGTTTGTTCTTATTCTATCATATCAGCGGAGGGCTTGGAAATGAGATTTGCCAAATCCCTCTTATGAACGCACGCATTAGAAACTAGCCCGTCTATCGTCACTCTCGCCGGCTCTTTCGTCACTTTCAAGCACTCATTCATCATACTCAAACACCGGGTCATCACTTTCAGGTGTCCAAAATAAAAAACCCCCGCCGTAGCGGAGGCGAAAATCCATTATTCCTTCCCGAGCTGCATCGCCTTTTTCAGGTCTTTCAGCGAGCGGGACGGGCCGTACATGAGGACGCCGCCTTTGTAGACGCGCGCGCCGAACCAGCCGAGCACCCCGATCGTCAGCACCATGAGCCCGATGGCGAACGCCGGCTCCCACCACGGGAGGTCAAGCAGGCCGACGCGAAGGAACATGACGAGCGGCGCGAAAAACGGCACATAAGACGAATAGGTCACGAATGCCGCATCCGGATTCGACAGGCCCGTCGCCGCGATGATGAACGCCACGACGATGATCAATGTCAGCGGCGTGATCAACGAGGCGACATCCTCTGTCCGGCTGACAAGCGACCCGAGCAGCGCCGCAAGAACCGCGTACAGGAAGTAGCCGAGGACAAAAAACAGGATTGCGTAGATGATGGTGCTTGCCGGGATGTTTCCGAGCCCCATCTCCGAGAAGAAGCCCTCGGACAAATCGGAAACGGCAGAGGAGGACTTGACCGCCAAGTATCCGGAAATCCCGAACAGCAGCATCTGCCCGAGGCCGAGCGTACCGATGCCGAGCACTTTCGCGAACATGTGCTTGACCGGAGAAACGCTGGAGATCAGGATTTCCATGACGCGCGAGGATTTCTCGGTCGCCACTTCCGTCGCGATCATGTTGGAGTACATGATGACTGCAAAATAGATGAGGAACATGAGGACATACACGAGGATCCGTGCCTGGTTCATTTCCTCTTCCGTCTTGCCGGAAGAAGAAACCGCCGTCTGCTCAAAGACGACCGGCTCGAACAGCGCGGCCGCCTGTTCCGGCGCCAGTTCCATCTCGTCGGCCCGCATCTCGGTCTGTATGGACTGCAGGGCTTCCTGCAGCATCATCGGAAAGCCGAACAACTCCGTGCTTTCCGACACATATTCCGCCTGGATTGCATTGCCATCCGGTGCCTGGAGAATCAGGAACGACTCGATTTCACCTTCCTTCAGCTGATCTTCAAGTGCAGCCCGCGAATCCCCGGTCACTTCGAATTCGGTTTCCTCGCCCATCGCCGCAAGCTGCCGGCCGAGCCGGTCCACGATCGCTTCATTGTCCGCCACGACCGGAATGGCCGTGCCTTCCTTCTCCCCATCATCGAACGCCTCGATGATCGTCGTGATGTTCGCCAGCAGGAAGATGCCTGCGACGGCCACGGCTGTCGTGATAAGAAAGGTTTTCGACTTCGCCTTGCTCATGAAGGCCTGCTTGAAGATGATCCAGAATTCACGCATGCTCGTTCCCCACTTTCGCGATGAAGATATCCTGCAGTGACGGCTCTTCGATGCTGAAGTGGCTGACCGGTCCGGCCTTTAGCGCCTCCTGCAGCAGCCGGTGCGCCGTGTCGTCCTCGGTCACCTGGAAGACCGCCCCGTTCAGCGCATAGGAGGCGCTGCGAACGCCCGGTACGGTCTGAAGGGCTGTCAAGTCATAGTCAGACCGGATCCGGACATTCTGCCTGCCGAACGACCGCTTGACATCGCGCAGGGACCCTTCCACGATCTGCTGGCCCCTGTGGACGATGCTCAGCTGTTCGCACAATTCCTCGACATGGTCCATCCTGTGGCTGGAGAACACGATTGTCGCACCCTGGTCACGCACATCCTTGACCGCGCTTTTCAGCATTTCCACATTGACCGGGTCGAGTCCGGAAAACGGTTCATCGAGGATGACCAGCTCCGGTTTATGCATCAGTGCCGCAATCACCTGTATTTTCTGCTGGTTCCCTTTGGAGAGCTCTTCGACTTTTTTGTTGAGATACTGGGGGACTTCAAAGCGGTCCAGCCATTCACGGATCGCCGCTTTCGCGTCGAGCCGGTGCATGCCTCGGAGTTTTCCAAGGAAGATCAGCTGTTCTTCCACCTTCATTTTCGGATAAAGGCCGCGTTCTTCCGGCAAGTAGCCGATCTTATGACTGGTTCCGTAGTCAATCGGCTTCCCCTTCCAGGTGATGCGTCCTTCAGTCGGGTTGAGGAGCCCGAGGATCATCCGGAATGTCGTCGTCTTGCCCGCCCCGTTCGCCCCGAGAAAGCCGTACATTGTCCCTTCCCCGATTGCGAGTGACAGGTCGTCGACCGCCGTAAACTCCCCGAACTTCTTCGTTACATGATTTAAATCGAGCGCCATCGTCTCTCCCCCTTCATTTCCTTTACGGTTCGTTCACGCTGCAGGTTTCAACTTAATACCTCCGGGAGGCGATGGCCGCGCCGACAATATAAGAAATCATATGCAGCATATAGACCGCCATCAGAACGAAAAAGGCCGTACCGACCGGCTCGATGATCATCACAACCGCCCAGGCAACGAGGATCACAATTGTTGTGGCGACCCAGGAAAACGACCGCGCCCAGTTATGGATCGCATGGAACCGTTCGTCGTATCGCCGCTCCTTCTTTCCTTTCCTCCAGCTAAAGAACAGGACAATGGCTGCGATCAGGAATCCGAGCGGCAGGCCCGCCATAAACGAACCGAGTTCAAATCCTTCGTACATCGTCACTCCTCCTCCGGGTCGAATAAGTCTTCGATGCGGCAGCCGAATACGCCAGCCAGCTTGAATGCCAGTTCCAGCGACGGGTTGTACCGCCCTTTTTCCAGCGAGATAATCGTCTGCCTGGAAACGCCGAGCACCTCGGCGAGGTCATCCTGCGTCATCCCGCGCTCGGACCGATTATCCCTGATATAGTTTTTCATGGCTTCCTCCTACATCCTCTTCGTCAAGACAATCGTGGTCACTGCATTGGCCAATCCGAAAAGCACGAAGATGGCAAGAACAGCCTGAAGCGCTGTCCAATCGGTCAGGTGCGGCGCCAGAAACAGGGCGAACGCAGCAAGCGCCGTCATCACGATCACGGAACTGAAGAAAAAAGACCGTTCCATGATCCGGCGCCAGCGCTCATCCTCCTTGCTCCGGTGCTGAAACACCATCAGATGAAAAAAGAGAACAAACGTCATCATGAACGGGACCACCGCCGCAAGCCAATCGAAGCTTCCGCTCATCAACTGGTTTGCCGCTCTGCTGACGCCCCATAGTCCTGTAAGGATCATTAATGTAAATAAGAACCCCTTCTGAAATTGTTCACTTGGCTTCATGATTGTCCCTCCCGGAAACCGCCGGATCATCGCTCGCAAGCATAGGCATCATGCGGATGCAGTGCGACAGGTGGTTTCGTCATTCAGCGCTGCGGTTTCGTCATTCGGCGTCTCACTTTCGCCATTCATCCGGCCCGAGTCATGGAATGACGAAACAATCGGGATGAATGACGAAACCTGGATAATGAATGGAGAAACCTGACCACCGGCGGCAGCTTGCAAAGGCGAAACCGGATCATTGCACGGTTGAAGTAAAGTTACCTTTACGTAAAACTTACTTTACTTTACCCGAAACGTCAAGCAACCTTTACAGAATTCGTTCATTTTTTCAGAATATCTTTTATAATGGGGATAGAATCGAAAGGGGGATGTGGAAATGAAGACGTACAAACTGACGGCTTACAAGCACGACGGGGAACTGATCACGGAGGAAACATTCGAAGCAGAGCATGACGACGCGGCGAAGGAAAAGGGTCGCGCGCTCCTTGAAGAAAAGGAGTTGTCCGAACAGACCCACCGCCTGGCCTCTCCGGAAGGTAAATTGCTGCTGTTCCATTCCTGATACAGAAAAACCCGCGGCATCCGTTCCAACGGATACTGCGGGTTTCCTTTTTATTGTCCTGTAAATGCCGGCTTGCGTTTTTCAACGAACGCCCTGATGCCTTCTTTATGGTCCGACGTTTTCCGCATCGCCTGCTGGGCGTCGGCCTCGAGTTCAAGGACGCTCCGCAACTCCTCAAGACGGGACGTGTGGAGGATGCCCTTCGAAGCGATCATCGCGCTGATCGGTGTGGACAGAAGCTTTTGCGCCATTCCTTCCGATTCCTTATGCGCGGTGTCGTCCTGGGCGACTTCGTCGATCAGTCCCCAGCCCGCCGCCTGCTCGGCCGGCATGACATCGCCCGCCCAGATCATCTGCTTGGCTTTCGGCACGCCGATCCGCTCCTTCAGGAAGAAGTGGCCGCCTCCGTCCGGAACGAGACCGATGCCGATAAAGTTCATCGCAAGCTTCGACGACTTCTCGGCGATGATCACATCGCATGCGAGGACCATGCTGAAGCCGAGGCCTGCGGCAGCCCCATGCACCGAAGCGATCGTGATCTGCGGCAGCGTATAGAGCGCAATGGCCAGGCGGCTGATGTCTTTCATGACGGCGCTCAGATCCATCGGGTTTTCCGGGTCGATCATCTGCTTGATGTCGCCGCCGGCGGAAAACGCCCGGCCCTCCCCTTTCAGAATGACGACCTGGACAGAACGGTCTTCTTTGAGTTCTTCAAAAGCATCGGCCAGTTCCTTCATCATCACGCTGTTCATCGCATTCATCGAATAGGGACGGTTCAGGACGACTCGCGCCAGCCTTCCTTCCCGCTCAAGGCGGATTGTTTCGTAAGCCAAAAACGACACCTCTTCCTATAAATATGAATAGTCGTTCACCACTCTAGGCTTTCGTGACCGTCCGGGCGTTTCCCTTTATTCCGTTCAGATTTTTTTATCAGCAACGCCTTTCCGTGTCCCTATCGCCCCTACTCTTGGCAAATCCGCTATAATGAACGGGAAGAAATGTTCTCAGGGAGGAACTTGATCATGAAAATCGGTAGCATTTTTGTTCCGGTATCGGATTTGGATCATTCTGCCGAATGGTTTGAATCCCATCTCGGGCTCAAGCGGATCGGCGAATGGGAAGGCGGCATCGGCTATGCGTTGCCGGACGGCTCCGCCCAGCTTGCACTCGTTCGAACGAAGACCCGGCAAGGCACGGAATTCCTTGCGGATGAAAAAGAGCGGCACGTCTTTTACAACCTGCTCGTCCCGGATGCGCGCGCCCTTCACCAGAAGCTCAGCACCCGCGCGGTCGTCACGACGCCCATCAAGGACGAAAACGGCATGAAGTCCTTCGACTTCTTTGACCTGGACGGCAATACGTTCAGCGTGGTGGAGGAACATCCGGACTCGCCCTTCCATCCGGACAATCTGGAAAACTGAAAAAGAGACCCGGCCGGAGATCCGGTCGGGTCTTGTTAGTGGGCATGATAGCCTGGTGACTCCAAATTCGGGAAAAGTGCTTCAAAATCTGCCGCGAGTGCGCCCAAACTTGGCGCAAGTGCTTTCGGACCGGATTTCCGGCCCCTTATTTCGCCGGTACCGCTCCGCCGAACAGCTCATCCAGCATCTCGATCTTTTTGTCGATCGATTCCGAATAGCTCAGGATATAGGCGGACGGGTCTTTCGGGTTGTGGAACTGGGTGATGCGGCCGGTTTCCGGATGGACGAACTTGCTTGACGCGCCGCATCCGAGGCCGATGATCGTCTGGACTTCTTCCATGATGACGATGTTGTAGATGCTTTCCTCGCCCGGCTTGGAATAGCCGACGTTCTCCAGGTTGCCGAGGATGTTTTTTTGGCGGTACAAGTAATACGGGACGTATCCGTTCCGGGCTGTCCAGTTTTGAGCCATGTACATCATGTCGACGACGGTGTCGCGGTCGGCGACCTTGTACTTCCACTTGTTGCGCGTCATCTCGGACGCCCGCTTGAATGACAGCGTATGGACGGTGAGCGATTCCGGCTGGAGCTTTTCCGTTTCGGCAAGCGAATGCGCGAATTCTTCTGTGCCTTCGTTGGGCAAGCCGATGATCAGGTCCATGTTGATGTTGTTCATGCCCATGTCGCGGGACAAGCGGAACTTGTCGATCGTCTCCTGCACCGTGTGGAACCGCCCGATCGCCTTCAGGGTCTCGTCGGTGTAAGACTGCGGGTTGACGCTGATCCGGTCAATGTTCCACTTTTTCAGGACGTCGATCTTCTCCGGCGTGATCGTATCGGGTCGTCCTGCCTCGACGGTGATTTCCCTGACATTTTCGATGTCGGGGAACGACTTGTACAGCGTCTCATAGAGCGCATCCATTTCATGCGCCTCGATCGAGGTCGGTGTGCCGCCGCCGAAGTAAACCGACGTCACTTTGATGCCCTTTTCTTTCATCCAGGCGCCGATCTCTTCGATTTCCACATGGAGACCGTCGAGGAATGACTGGACGCGTGTGCCCCGCCGCGGAAGCGCATATGCCGGGAACGTGCAATAGGCGCACTTAGTCGGGCAGAACGGGATGCCAATATAGACGCTGACTTCCTCGCCGATCCGGTCGAGGTCCGGGATCATCTTCAGCTGTCGGGCGACGATGTCTTCCATGAGTTCGATCTTTTCCGGCGTGATGCGGTATTCGCTGATGAGCCGCTCCGAGATTTCCTCGTGCGTGAGACCCTGCCGGCGCATTTTGTGATACAGTTTCGTCGGGCGCATGCCGGTCAGGATGCCCCATGGCTGGATCAGTCCCGTTGACTGTTCGAGGACGTCAAGGAAGACATGGGAAAGCACCCGCTTCAGCTGGCGCTTCTCGGCTTTCGGGTCGCCGCCGTGCGCAGGCTTTTCTTCATAGGCAGCGGTGAATTCGCGGCCGCCTTCCCGCAGCATCGCCTGTCCGCGGATGATGCCGTTTTCCTCGGACCAATGGAAAGCGACGCTGACGCCGTCCTCCGGTTCCTCCTTGACCATCTCGGTTTCCTCGAAAAACAGATTGGCGATGTTCTGGAACATCCGGACCCAGTCCTGTTCGAACGATTGTTGTATATAAACTGGTTTCATGTTGTTCTCCTTGTTTCGGTGGAATGAAAAATCTCCGTTTAATTATAGCAGACGGGTCCCCCGAATTCATTTTCTTCCGCCGAATGATTCTTCCTTTCTCATGGCGGATGCCGGTACTTGTTGATGAAGCGGACAGTTTCCGCTATATCCCGGACCGGATTCGTCCTCACTTCCCGCTCCACGGTCAGGTATCCGCCGTATCCGATCTCCTGCAGCGCCCGGAAGTAGGCGTCAAAATCGACCGCCCCCTCGCCGGGAGGGACCTCGCGGAAACAGTCTCCCCGTTCCACCATTTCCGCAATTTCCCCGTGGGAGCCGCCCGGGCCGTATCTGTACATCCCGTATACATCGCGCGGATCGGCCGGCCGCAGCCGGATGCCGTCTTTGACATGCGTGTGGACGATATACTCCTTCAGCACATGCACCCCCTGCACAGGATCGTCACCGGTGACCATGACGAGGTTCGCGGGATCGAAGTTCACCGATACCCCGTCACCCGGAAGGCTGTCCAGGAACGCCTTAAGCCGCCTGCATGTCTCCGGCCCCGTCTCGATCGCGAAATACCCGTCCATCTCCTTCGCATAGGCCGCGAGTTCCCCGCAGGCCTCCTGCATCACGGCATACGTCCTGCCCGTTTCATCTTCCGGCACAATCCCGATATGGGTTGTCACAATATCGGTCCCGAGATCCTTGGCGAGGTCGATGATCCGCTTGGACTTCTCGATCTTCGCCGGGTTCGCCGCCGGGTCCTGGAATCCATGCCCGCCGAAGTCCCCGCACAGCGCCGAGACTTCAAGACCGAGTCCGCCGATGAACGCCTTCAGTTCCCGCCTTTTGGCAGGAGACATCTCCTCCGGGTCCAGTTCGCCCGACACGGCATACATCTGGACGCCATCAGCCCCCATTTCCTTCGCTTTCACCAACGCATCCCGCACCGGCAGCCTCAAGTTGTCCGTAATGATCCCGACTTTATTATTCAGCCTGATCGTAAACGACCTCCCGTCCGGTTTTTGATGATTCGTAGACACCGTCCAGCATCTTCATCACTTCGAGCCCGTCCTCAAGCGGCGCTTCAGACTTTTTGCCGTCCAGGCAGCAGGCGACAAAATGGTCGATTTCCGCTCCGAACGCCTCATCAAAATCGATCGTCAAATGGTCGATCTGGGGATGGATGTTCAAAATCGTATGGTTCTGTTCGGTCATGAGCACAAGCTCCGGCTCCAACTCAGCCCCTCCCTTTTTCCCGTACAGCCGGATTCCGGTCTCGTCCTTTTTCGCGTGGAGGCTGAACGAGACGTCGAGCATGAGCGTCGCCCCGTTTTTGAACGTGATCATCGCAGCCGCCAGGTCTTCCACGTCGTTCCGGTCCGCACTGTAATCCGCCGCCTTGTAAAACGAGAGGGCTTCCACATTGCCGCGGTTTCCGAGTTCGCTGAACGTCACCCCCTTGATCCTGGCGACTTCCGGCTTCCCCATCAAGTACCAGCAGACATCCAGCAGATGCACCCCGAGATCGATGAGCGGTCCGCCGCCTGACCGGGAGCGGTCCGCGAACCACCCGCCGGGATTACCGACCCTTCGTAGATGTGTGCCCTTCGCATAGTAGATTTCTCCGAGCAGTCCGTCATCGATGAATGTTTTCAGCACACGGGTCCCTGCCGCGAACCGTCGCACAAAGCCGACCTGGAACACGATGGCCGGTTCCTTTGCGGCCTCCCGGATCCGAAGCGCATCGGGATAAGTCATCGCGAGCGGCTTTTCCATCAGCACATGCTTCCCGTTCTCCAGCGCCTTCACGCCAAGCTCCGCATGTGTGTGATTCCACGTGCAGATGCTGACCGCATCCACTTCCGGGTCTGCAAACACCTCATCAACCGAACGGTACACCTTCCCCACTCCGTAACGCGCCGCCTTCTCCGCCGCCCGGCCCCCAGACAAGTCATACACCCCGTACAACTTCACCCGATTGTTTTGCTTGTACGCCTGCAAATGAAAATCAGAAATCATCCCGGTGCCGATCACAGCAACCTTCAGCACATCCATTTGCCGCTCCCCTCTCGCTCGCCTCGCTCATCACTATTCAGAAGACTTTCCTACATTGTATGGACAGGCGGAGCGGTTCACGACAGAAGCCGTCCGATTTACAAATACGAAAAAGCCGCCCGGGAGCAAAAAATGCCCCGGACGGCCCGATCGTTCAGTCAGATTTCTTCGTACAGTGTCTGCACCGGCTTCATGAGGATCCGGTTGACGTCTTCAATGATGCGGCTCAGCTGCATTTCTGCCTGCAGCATGCCGGCGATCTTCGCATTGTTCTGGGCAAGCTGCGCCGTTTTCTGCGCGTATTCCAGGACGTCCCCGTCCATCTCCTCGCCGGCCATCTGCTTTTGCTGGAGGTCCATCTGGATCTTCCGGAAGTTCCGGAAAATGTTCAGCGCCTCTTCGTCCGCCTTGACGTTTTCGATCGCCCGGACAAGCGCTGCGAATTCATCCGTCTTGCGGAAGGTCGCTTCCAGCCGGTTGATGTCATCGTAAATATTCACTGCCATCTCCACCACTCCAATCAGTTAATTAGAAATACGATCAGGCCCTGGATAATCCCGATCAGACCGCCGAGGACCGCTCCCAGGACCGTGATCATCTTAAACTCCCGCCTGGAGATCCCGAGCACCAGATCTTCCAGCCTGGACACCGGGAACGAGTCTACCTGCTCTTTCACCATCTGGTCAATCTTCAGGCGGCCGAGCGCCTCTTCCATTTTCGCTTCCGCCTGGCTAAAGGCAAAGTCGGTGAGGGCGGGTGTCACATTGTGTGCCACCCATGCCTCGCCTTCCGGCCAGTAATCCTTCAACGTGCGGTCCAGCCGCTCGCCTGCGGCCAGCTCTTTCCTGACATACCCGAGGACCGATGTCTTCAGCCCTTCCCAGTCAAATCCGCCAATGAGTTCCTCGACCGGGCGGTTTTTCAGTTTCTCGAACTCTCCCTCAATCAGACCATCCAAGAGACGGGCGGTTCCGGATGCGGAAAGGAACTTAAGCCCTTCCCTCTGGATCTTGTCGACGAGGGTTTCCGAGTTTCCGAACAGCGACTGCAGCATGCCGCCGAACGTCCCGCGGGATTCAAGGAAGTCGTCGAGCATCTTTCGGATCGTCTGCCGTCCTTCGAAGGAGTTCACGTATTCCATGGCGCGAGACAGGATATAGCGCCGGATTTCCGGCAGTTTCTCCTCAGCCTCTTCCATCCATCGTGCGGGCACCTGCTCCGCGACCGTGCCGGTGAGGAGCCGCTTTTTCGCTTCTTCGAACTGGCCGTCGACAAGCCGGAGTGCGGCCGCCTCGATTTTGGTGTCCGCATCCCGCATGCCCGCCATGTCCAGCCAGTCCGACAGTGTCTTATCCCCGCCGAATACATGCTTGCCGATCAGGCGGCCGATGACGCCCTCCGCCTTTTCGCGGACGGCCGGCGTGAACAGCTTGTTGCGGAACGTCTCCGGCGTCAGGAGATAATCGACGACGATGCGGCCGAACTGCCTGGCCAGCTCGTCACGCCGCTTCGGGATGAGTCCCGGGGTAAACGGCACCCGCCAGTTTCCGATATATTTTGCCTCGTGGGGGCGGAACAGCATCTTAATCGCCAGATGGTTCGTCATGCCCCCGATGATGGCGCCGATCACGGCCATCAACGCGATGGTAAGAAATGCGTTCAATCACTTCACCTTTTTCTGTTGGTGTCCGTCTTATTATAACAGACAGAGTGTTATACAGAAAAAGGAACGCCACCGCTCAGATGGCGTTATACATCATCGAGAACCGGATGGCGTGCTCCATTTCGTCGTGCATTGCGATAAACAGAGGATTGACCCCTTCCTGTAGCGGCGATTCCAGCATCATCACCTTATATTTGTCGGTCGCCTCCAAGGAATCCCGGATCGCCTGCTTCAATGCGCCCTTCAGGTTGTCCACCGGACCCGGCTTCCTGAGGCTTTGAACGTAGGCGCCCGTCATCATATAATAGAGTTGCTGGAACATTTCGTAATGGCTTTTCTCATCATCCATCGCATGCTGGATGAAGTCGAGCCAATACCGGTCATTCGTGAGCGAAGCCATCGACTTGCAGAAGTAGTACGCCTTGTACTCGTCCTCGATCGCCTCGCGAAGCTGATCGGTAAACACGCGGTCGCATCCTTTCGTCACCTTTCCACCAAGGTATGCGTTCGGGGCGGCCATCATGAAAGGGATGAGGGACATGCTGCAGCATTTCACGTACAAGCCGATGTTCGAAGGAGGCCAGCTTCCGGGCTGGACATTTTCCTTCCATTACAAAAATAAGCGATACGGCGGCGACTACCGCCAGGACGGCTCGATCGTCTGGTCGGACGACACGCCGCCGGATGAGGACCAGGTCAAGAAGATGATCCACGAACTCATGACGTTCCACGTTTACGAGTGAGGGCTGGTTTCAAGTTTCGGCGTCATGTTGGTAGGTATTCCTAATTTCAGATCGTAGGGCCTTACTGCGAATGGGGTGGTCTGATGCAAATCAGGCACCCTTGTTTTAATTCGGACGGCCTTGGTGCAAATCCGGGCACCTTGTTTCAAATCAGACGGCCTTAGTGCAAATCGG
>NZ_FNAR01000037.1 GCF_900101985.1 Bhargavaea beijingensis | reverse complement strand
CCGCGCGGGGGTTCGAATCCCTCTTCCTCCGCCATCTTTTGTGCCTCTTCAGTCAAGGGCAGCTCTGAACCGGTGAAGCAAACAAGTTACACTGGCAGCAACGCAGTTGCGTAAGGTGTCAACGCATCAAGCGCGCAGAAATACCAGTGAGCAATCTATATGATTATCGCGGAGTGGAGCAGTGGCAGCTCGTCGGGCTCATAACCCGAAGGTCGCAGGTTCGAATCCTGCCTCCGCAACCAATGGTCCCGTGGTGTAGCGGTTAACATGCCTGCCTGTCACGCAGGAGATCGCGGGTTCGATTCCCGTCGGGACCGCCATTTTTACATAATGATTTTTGAAGTTTAGGCTTGGTAGCTCAGTCGGTAGAGCAAAGGACTGAAAATCCTTGTGTCGGCGGTTCGATTCCGTCCCAAGCCACCATTCGCGGATGTAGTTTAGTGGTAAAACCTCAGCTTCCCAAGCTGAAGTCGAGGGTTCGATTCCCTTCATCCGCTCCAGCGAGACCGGGCCTATAGCTCAGCCGGTTAGAGCGCACGCCTGATAAGCGTGAGGTCGGTGGTTCGAGTCCACTTAGGCCCACCATGTATTCCGCAGTAGCTCAGTGGTAGAGCAATCGGCTGTTAACCGATCGGTCGTAAGTTCGAGTCTTACCTGCGGAGCCATTATGGAGAAGTACTCAAGAGGCCGAAGAGGCGCCCCTGCTAAGGGCGTAGGTCGGGTAACCGGCGCGAGGGTTCAAATCCCTCCTTCTCCGCCACTTATTGGCCCCTTGGTCAAGCGGTTAAGACACCGCCCTTTCACGGCGGTAACACGGGTTCGAATCCCGTAGGGGTCATCATAAAAAGAGCAGTCATCCTACACAGGATGACTGCTCTTTTTTGAAGTTGCTGAGATCTCATTCCTTGTCCAGGCGTTCGCCGGTATAGCTGTCGATCACTTTGTCCGGAATCTCGCCAAGAGGGGATTCAAGATCGGCATTCTCGAGGTGTTCCTCGTATTCATCCATGGTATCCGACCTCATGAAGCCTTTTACCGTACCGGTTTCATCCGTGCTTGCGAACTCCTCGTAGGTTTCTGTCGTGCCCTGCTCCATCGGATCGGCATAGAGGTCATTGTAATTATCATGATCACCGCTCATATCGGACGGGGTTTCGGATGTGCCGTACCGTGCGGCTTCCTGGAAGCTGTCCTGGTAGTCTTCAATATCGCCTTCCTTGCCGACCTCAAAGGAGTCAGGCTGGACAGGTTCAGCCACATCTTGCAACACATCTTCTTCGACAGGCCGGTCGTCCGGAATCTCGGTGTCCGCATGTTCGATACAGCGATTCGTATAGGGGATGGCTTCCAGGCGTTCAAACGGAATCTCTTTTCCGCACACCTCGCAGATGCCATAATTGCCTTCACGAAGTGCTGTCAGGGCCTGCTCCACCTTGCCGAGTTCATCCTCCGCATGATTCTCAAGGGCCTGGTCCCGTTCGCGGTCGAACAGTTCTGTGCCCATATCCGCGGGATGATTGTCCGCAAAAGAAAGTTCTCCGGAATCATCCCGCATGCTGTCGTCGCGTTCTCGTTCTTCGTCCGTCTTGCGGTACTGTTGCTGCATCTCCATCAGCTCACGCTTGAGGATCGTTTTTTGCTGTTCTGTCAACATGGCTGTCACTTCCTTATTGTATTAAATGATGGATGGTCTGTTTTTCATGAGTTCATGAATCCTGCCATTGTCCCTCATCTTTTCCTTTTTGCGTTGAACGATAAACCTTGCTCCTGACAACAAAAACCGCCTGCGTCCGAAGCAGGCGGTTTTTGTTGCGTCATTCAGTTTGTCCAGTATCCGAGAAGGAGCCCGATGCACAGGAGGAAACCGAAGAACGTATTGGTCTGGGCGGTTGCTTTCATGGCGGGCATGACCTTCAGCGGAACGTTTTCTTTCCTGAAGATCCGGATGGCGCCGATCGGCTTTCCGGAGCTCAGGAAGACGAGGAGTGCCCAAGGCGTCAGGCTGCCTGTCAGCACCATTGCGAGTATCCATAGGTAAGATGCTGCAAAAAACAGAAGAAGGATCGTAATCGCATTTTTTCTTCCTGCCAGGATGGCCAGTGTTTTGCGGCCGCCTTTTCTGTCCCCTTCCAAGTCGCGGATATTGTTGGACATCATGATTGCGCCCACAAGGATCATACTCGGAACCGAGAGGGCGATTGCCCATCCGCTGACATGCCCAGTTTGTACAAAGTAGGAGATGAGAACGATTGCCATCCCCATTGTGACGCCGGAGAATAGTTCCCCGAGCGGTGTGTAAGCGATCGGAAGCGGTCCGCCTGTATACAAGTAGCCGATGGCCATGGCGACCCCTCCGACTGCGAGAAGCCACCAGGAGGTGTTTGCGGCAATATAAAGGCCCATCAGTGCGGCAGCACCGTAAAGGGCCAATGCGAGGCCCAGGACAGATGAAGGGCGCACGCCGTTCCGGACAATGGTTCCCCCGATGCCGACGGATTGTTCGTTGTCGAGCCCGCGCTTGAAATCGTAGTATTCATTAAACATGTTGGTTGCCGCCTGAAGAAAGAGAGTGGCAAGCATCATGAGGATGAAGATTGTGAAGTTGGGTCGGGTCTCGGCGAGCGAGATGATGGTGCCGAGAAGCACCGGCACAAAGGAAGCAGTTAGCGTATGGGGACGGGTCAGCTGCCACCAGATGCGCCAGCCTTCGTCCGCTTTGAGTGTTTGCTGCATATGGTTCTCTCCCTAAATTTCTTTCCGTTCATCATTATAACGGAGAATTTGGTGAAAGGACAGGGGAGGCGCATGGAATCGCGCGGATGTTGGCGAATCGTGCATTGTGGTAAAATAAATGAGCAAGGAAAGACTGTAGCGAAAAAGTTGGAGGGGTCTTGGATGAAACGGAAAACGACTCCGGATTTAATAGCGGGTTCAAGCCGCATGATGGACGGGCTCCGGTTCTACACGGAGACGGTCGAATCGGACAGGCTGTCCACGCAGGCGTTTTTTGAAGCTGGCGAGGCCGAATTTGCCGGCCATCGCTTTTATTGGGAAAACCGGGAAAAGACCCGGAAGATCGCTGGTATCGGCCATGCAGCACGACTCACAAGCACGGACGGCGATGCCCGGTTCGAAGATATCCGGACACAGTGGCAGCGGCTCAGCTCAGTGATCGTGAAAGAGGAAGGGGACCAGTCGCCCGTGCTGTTCGGCGGCTTCTCGTTTGATCCGGAAAACCGGCGCAAATCAGAGTGGGAACGCTTTCCGGCGGCACTTTTCGTCGTTCCCCAAATCCAGCTGGTCGAAAAAGACGGAAGAACCTTCGTGTCGATTAACCTGATATCCGAAGATACTGCCGCAGCGGCTGATTTTGATCGGCTGCGGGTCATCCGGGACAGGCTCATACACGAAGCCCAAGTCAAGGAGAGGGGGACTGCCGTTAAACCGGATGTGCTTCGCATTCGGGAATACGCGAAAGCGGATTACCTTCGTGCTGTGGAAGGGGTGCGGGACGGAATCCGCGAAGGGGGACCTGAAAAGGTGGTCATTGCACGCTCCGTGGGGCTTGAATTCAAAACACGGGTCCGCCATTCGGAGGTGCTTGAACATCTTGCCGCCGAGCAACAGGAAAGCTATTTGTTCGGTCTGGAAAATGGAGGGGACTTCTTTTTCGGGGCGACGCCGGAGCGTCTCGTGAAGATGGAAGATGGCAGGAGCCTGACTGCCTGTGTGGCCGGGTCCATCCGCCGCGGAAAGACAGCGGAAGAAGACCGGATGCTCGGTGAGGGGCTCCTGAAAGATCCAAAAAACCGCGAAGAGCATCAGTTTGTCGTCGAGATGATCGGCGATGTGTTCCGCAGCTTCTGCAGTGATATCCACATCCCGGCGGGGCCGCGGCTGCTGAAAGTACGGGATATCCAGCATCTGTTCACTCCTGTGGAAGGAAAACCGAATGCCGGGACGGATCTGCTGGATCTTGTGCAAGCACTTCATCCGACACCGGCCCTCGGAGGGACCCCCCGCAATGAGGCACTTCGCATGATCCGTGAAAATGAAAAGATGGATAGAGGCTTCTACGGGGCTCCGATCGGCTGGATGGACACCGACGGGGACGGGGAGTTTGCCGTGGCGATCCGTTCAGGTCTCCTGAAAGGCGACAGGGCGCATCTCTATGCCGGAGGAGGAATTGTCGGCGGCTCGGTGCCGGAAGAGGAGTATGAAGAGACTTGGGTGAAGTTCCGGCCGATGATGCGGGCACTTGGAGGTGTCCTGCATGGATGAGCGGAAAGTACTGACCTCTTATGTGCTGAGAATCCGTGAATCGCTAATCCGGGCGGGTGTCCGGCATGTGGTTGTGAGTCCCGGGTCCCGTTCGACGCCGCTTGCTTATGCATTTGCAGACTCGGACAGTGTCGGAGTCCATCTCCAGACAGACGAGCGCTCTGCGGCATTTTATGGACTCGGCATGGCCAAGGCGTCCGGCGAGCCGATCGCTGTTCTGTGCACCTCCGGAACAGCTGCATCCAATTATATGCCGGCTATTACCGAAGCGAAGTATGCCCGGGTGCCGCTGATCGTTCTGACAGCAGACCGGCCTCATGAGTTGCGCGAAGTCGGTGCGCCGCAGGCAATCGATCAGCCGGGGATGTTCGGAAGGATGGTCAAACACAGCGCCGATTTTCCTGTACCCGAGAAGCGGCCGGATTTGCTGGAGTATATCGGCCGCCATGTACAGCGAGCTGTCTCGATTGCGACTGATGCGCCGGCTGGTCCGGTACATCTGAATATCCCTTTCAGAGAACCGCTTCTGATCGATTTCGGGACGGACGACCCCGGACTTTCATTCCGAAGCGTGCGCAGGGGGATGATGATTCCGGAGCCCGGCATGGTCCGGTGGTTCACAGAAACGACTTCCGCTGCCAAACGGGGACTCATCATTGCCGGCGAGTTGCCTGCAGACCTTGATAAAGATGCGTTCTGGAAATTTGCGCTTTCCCTCGGCTGGCCGGTGTTGGCCGATCCGCTTTCGGGACTCCGGAGCGGTGTTTCCGATGAAGTGGAAGCCCTATGCATCGATCAGTATGATGCCATCCTGAAGAACGAGAGGTTCAAGCAGGAGATGGCACCGGACACCGTCATCCGTTTTGGCCCGCAGCCTGTATCCAAGCCTCTGGCGCAGTTCCTGAACGGACACAGGCCGCACACTTATATTGTCGTGGATGAAAGCCCTGCGTTCCGAGATCCTTACCACCTGGCGACCGATCACTTCCAGTGTGCGCCGGAAATGCTGATGGGAATCCGGGCAGGGAATGATCCATCCGATTATGCCATGCTCTGGTCGGAAGCAAATCGTATTGCGACAGAGGAGACCAGGCGTGCCGTCAGCGCGGGAACTGACGAAGGGGCGATGGCCGGCACCCTGTTTGCCGACATGCCGGACGGCAGTGACCTGTTCGCAAGTTCCAGCATGCCGATTCGGGACGTCGATACCTTCTTTATGAATACAGTCCGAGATATCGGTATTTTTGCCAATCGCGGCGTGAATGGTATTGACGGCGTCGTGTCTACGGCTTTTGGCGTTCAGGCGTCAAGAAAGCGACCGGCTTATCTGCTGATCGGGGATCTGGCGATGCTTCACGATATGAACGGACTGATCTCCAGCAGATTTGACGAAACGGACCTGACCATTCTCATCATGAACAATGATGGCGGCGGAATATTCTCATATCTGCCGCAGGCTGGGGAAGGACGCTATTTCGAGAATCTGTTCGGCACGCCGACCGGGCTTAAATTCAGGAGCCTGGCCGAGATGTATGGCTGCCAATATGATGCGGTTGAATCAGCCGATGGTCTCCGGGAGGCTCTTCATCAGCCGAAACAGACCCATGTGAGGATAATCGAAGCGTTCAGCGACCGCCATGTGAATTTGGGCGAGCACCGCAAGCTGTGGCAGGCTGTCGGCGAAAGGCTGGATGCCGAATGGAACCGATGACGGCCATGATCCGCGGTATCCGGGTCGGCTTCCGGGAAGCAGGCAACCCTGACGGGGAGCCGCTTGTCCTTTTGCATGGCTTCACGGGAAGTGCTGCGTCCTGGGCTGAATTTGCCGATGAGCTCAGCGCATTCCGGCTGATCATGCCAGACCTAACCGGCCACGGGGAAACGGAAGCCCCTGAGGCTCCTGAGCGTTATGCGATGGAGGAACAGGTCGCGGACCTGGATGCGCTTTTTACCCGGCTGGGGCTGGATCGATTTAGCCTTCTCGGCTACTCGATGGGCGGGCGGATCGCGATCGGTTACACGGCAGCCCATCCCGAAAAGGTCGGTCGGCTGATTCTTGAAAGCACGTCCCCGGGGCTCCGGACAGAAAAAGAACGGCGGTCACGACGGGAATCGGACGGGAAACTTGCCGCTTTCATCGAACGGGAAGGAATCCGTGCCTTTACCGACCACTGGGAGAACATTCCGCTTTTTGCCTCGCAGAAACGGCTGCCTGAAGCGGTTCGGAATCGTATCCGGAATGACCGACTGGGCAATGATCCTTCCGGCCTTGCTGGAAGTCTAAGGGGCATCGGCACGGGAGGCCAGCCCTCTTATTGGGAGTGCCTGGAGCAATATGGCATGCCGGTGACACTGATTACCGGAACGCTGGACGAAAAGTATGTGAACATTGCTGAAGAGATGGCACGGGGCCTGCCTGATGTTCATCATGTCACCGTTGCGGATGCCGGGCATACGGTCCACGTGGAAAATCCGGCACGCTTTGCTACAATAGTAAGGAAAGCTTTAAAGCCATAGACAGGGGAGGAACCACATGACACGCCAATGGGAAACGATCCGTACATACGACGAGATCAAATACGAGAAATACAACGGCATTGCGAAAGTGACGATCAACCGTCCGCACGTCCGCAACGCCTTCACACCGAAAACCGTAGAGGAAATGATCGATGCATTCTCACGCGCACGCGATGATGACAGCATCGGTGTCATCGTCCTGACAGGCGAAGGTGACATGGCCTTCTGCTCCGGCGGAGACCAGAAAGTCCGCGGACATGGCGGCTATGTAGGCGAGGACCAGATTCCGCGCCTGAACGTGCTGGATCTTCAGCGCCTGATCCGGGTCATTCCAAAACCGGTCGTCGCCATGGTGGCGGGTTACGCCATCGGCGGAGGACACGTCCTGCACGTGGTCTGCGACCTGACCATTGCCGCAGACAATGCCATCTTCGGCCAGACCGGCCCGAAAGTCGGCTCGTTTGATGCGGGATATGGCTCCGGCTACCTGGCCCGCATCGTCGGACACAAGAAAGCCCGCGAAATCTGGTACCTGTGCCGCCAGTACAATGCTCAGGAAGCACTGGACATGGGCCTGGTCAACACAGTCGTTCCGCTTGAACAGCTTGAAGATGAAACGGTTCAATGGTGTGAGGAAATGCTCGAGAAGAGCCCGACTGCACTCCGCTTCCTGAAAGCTGCGATGAACGCCGATACAGACGGCCTGGCTGGCCTTCAGCAGATGGCGGGCGACGCGACACTCCTTTACTACACAACTGAGGAAGCGAAGGAAGGCCGCGATGCATTCAAGGAAAAGCGCAAGCCGGACTTTGGACAGTTCCCTCGTTTCCCTTGATTGTTCAATTCAACAGAGCCGCCTCTTATGGCGGCTTTTTCTGATGGGAAGGTGATAGTATGATGACACCGAACTGGATTTTGCAGCGGGCGGGTCTTACACCGGATAGGGTCGCCATCAGTTGGGGCGATCAACGATGGACATTCCGGGAAGTGGCGGATCGGGCGATGGATATCGCGAGAAAGATGAGGGGGAACGGCCTGAAGGAAGGGGACCGTGTGGCGCTTCTTGCGGCGGGGGGACCGGATACCGTCTTCCTGATTCATGGCGGGTTGCTTGCCGGCTTTGAATTGGTGTTGCTGAACAGCCGTCTGACAAGGGCCGAGCTGGCCTACCAGATCCAGGACTCGGAAGCTAAAGCGGTATTCACAGATGATGCCCTGCTGGACCTCGCGCCGGACAGTATGGCTGTAAGCCGGCTTCTATCCGGGGAGGAAGAGGATTTTCAACCGGCCGAGCTCTGGGAGGAAGACCGCACGCTGACGATCATGTATACTTCTGGAACCACAGGCTTTCCCAAGGGAGTCAGGCAAACTGCAGGCAACCATTTGTCGAGCGCCATTGCATCTGCACTCAACATGGGACTGCAGGACGGCGATGTCTGGCTATGTGCCATGCCGCTGTTTCATATCAGCGGATTTTCGATTTTAAGCCGTTCACTGATCTACGGCATGACTGTCCGCCTGCAGACGAAGTTTGATGCGGAAGCGTCTGCCGAAGAGATTGCGGATGGTGGTGTTACCAGGATGTCCGCCGTTGCTGCCCAGCTTGTGCGGGTGCTGGATATTCTGGAATCACGAAACCAGCGGGCTTCAGACAGCTTTCAGCAGATCCTGGCCGGTGGCGGCCCCGTTCCCTCTCCATATATCCGCCGGGCAGAAGCCCTAGGCATTCAGATCCTACAAACGTATGGGATGACCGAGACGTCATCGCAGACGGCCACACTGTCGGCGGAGGACGCCCTCAGAAAATCCGGATCGTCAGGCAAACCGCTTTTCTTTAATCGCATCAGGATCGACGGAGCAGAAAAGCCTGGCGATGAGGGGGAAATCCTGATCAGCGGTCCCCATGTGACGCCCGGTTATATCGGCCGCTTTAGCGACAGTCCCGCCCAAGTGGACGGCTGGCTCCATACGGGTGACATCGGCAGGCTTGATGATGAAGGATTCCTTTATGTGCTTGATCGCCGTTCGGACCTCATCATCTCCGGGGGAGAGAATATCTATCCTGCGGAAATTGAGCAAGTGCTGGCGGGCCATCCTTCTGTTGCGGAAGTGGGTGTGGCAGGAGTGGAGGATAAGCGTTGGGGACAGGTTCCTGCTGCCTTTGTTGTCGCACGGGATGCAGTCCCTTCAGAAGATCTGGAAGTCTTCTGCAGGGAGCGGCTGGCCCCGTACAAGGTCCCGAAGCACTATCAGTTCGTCAGCGAACTTCCCAGGAACGCGTCGAACAAACTGCTCCGCCGTGAACTGAAGACTATGCTTGAACAGCAGGAATAACAAAAGCCATCCGGGTTTTCCGGATGGCTCAGACTGTAGACAAAGTGAGTATATTACTCCGTTGTCTGCAGTTTTTTTCTTTTCCATAAAATCCTCCGGATTTCCGCTGCGGGCCCTCGCTTACCGCGGGCGTTGCCTTAGCCTCCTCGAGCTTCGCTCTGCGGGGTCTTCGGCTAACGCTTTTCCCGCAGGTGTCTCGGGCCCTCCGCTTCAATCCGCCATATGGCTTATTGAGGCAAACCGTACCTGTTTATATAATCGAATGA
>NZ_FNAR01000001.1 GCF_900101985.1 Bhargavaea beijingensis | reverse complement strand
TGCATTTCCGCGTCCCATAGTGCAATCTTCCGACCCATAGTGCAATCCCCCGACCCATACGGCAATCTCCCGACCCATATTGCATTTCCGCGTCCTATAGTGCAATCTCCCGACCCATCCAACACCACCGCCAACATCCCCGGATCCAAAAAGCACCCGCCCCCAAGGGGACAGGTGCTTTTCACACTGCTTATTCCGGTTCGGCCATCGGTTTTTTGCGGAATTTCGCAAGGACTTCGTAGACGATCGGGACGATCAGCAGCGTCAGCAGGGTCGAGCTGACGAGCCCGCCGATGACGGTGATGCCGAGTCCTTTGGAAATCATGCCGCCGCCTTCTGCTCCGATGGCGAGCGGAATCAAGGCGAAGACGGTCGCGAGTGCGGTCATCAGAATCGGGCGGAGACGGGTGGCGCCGGCTTCAAGCAGGGCCTGGCGCGTCGTTTCGCCTTCGTTTTCCTTGTGGATGACGCGGTCGATAAGGACGATCGCGTTCGTGACGACGATTCCGATCAGCATGAGCGCGCCGATCATGACGGATACCGAAATCGGTTCGTCCGCGATCCAGAGCGCCACGAAGCTTCCGATGAGCGCGAATGGCAGCGAGAACAGGATGGCGAACGGTGCGAGCGCGCCGCCGAATGTCACGACGAGGACGAAGTAGACGATCGCAATCGCCGCGAGCATCGCGAGACCAAGCTGCGTGAACGACTCGTTGATCTGCTCGGTGATGCCGCCGAATTCAACGTTGGCGCCTGCCGGGAGATCCAACTCATCCACTTCCTCCTGAACTTTACGGGAAATCGCTGCGGAGTCTTTGCCGGTCACTTCCGCGGAGACGGTCGTGTACAGCTTGCCGTTCCGGCGGGTCACCGTCGTCGGCGCTTCGCCTTCCTGAACTTCGGCAATTTCGCCGAGCCGGACAGTACCACCGAGTGCGGTCGGGATTTCGGAGGATTCGAGCTTTTCGAATGTGCCGAATTCCTTTTCTTCAACGGCGACAAAGACGTCAAGCGTGTCGCCTTCGTGCTTCACCGAGGTGAGGGCCGCTCCCTGTGTGCCTTCATTCAGCGCCATTCCGATCTGCGCAGTCGTCAGGCCGAGTTCGGCAAGGCGCTGCTGGTTGGTGACGAAGGTGTACTGGTCGTACGCTTCCGTCAGGTCGCTTTCGACCGCTTCCAGGCCGTCCGTATTGTTCAGGATTTCCTCCACCTGATCGGATGTGGCCTTCAGGTCGTCCTCGTTGTCCGCATAGACGTACAGTTCGAAGCCGCCGCTCATGGACGTGAAGTCCATCGAGCCCCATTCGCCTTTTCCGGATTCTTCGTTCAGCGTCCCGACGAGCAATTTCGCCTCTTCCGAGAAGTTTTCGAAGTCGGAGTCGTATTCGATGAAGAACAGCGCGGAGTTCGCGCTTCCGCCCATCATCATGCCCATGCCGCCGGCTTCCTCGATGGAAAACTGGTAGGATGTGACGCCCTTCCGTTTTTCCAGGAGCTCTTCGGCGCGGGAGACGATTTCAAGCGTTTCTTCCTTCGGCTGGCCGGCTTCCGGATTGTAGGTCGCCATGACCACTTTCTGTTCTTCTTCAGGCAGGAACGTGACGCCGATCAGCGGCACGAGCAGGAAGCTCCCCGCCAGAAGAAGGACCGAAATGCCGGCCGTGATCCATTTATGGTTGAGCGCCCATTCCAGAATACCCCTATACCAACGCGCAAGGCGGCCCGGCTTCTCGGTTTTGCGGGCAACACCGGCCTGGCTGCCGTAAAGCTGCTTCTTGAACAGCGAGTGCGACAGCATCGGCACGACCGTGACCGCGACGAGAAGCGAGGCTAGCAGCGCAAACACGACTGCGAGCGCGAACGGCAGGAACAGTTCGCCGACCTGGCCGGAGACGAGCGCGAGCGGCAGGAACACCGCAATGGTGACGATCGTCGAGGACGCAATCGGGACAAACATCTCTTTCGTCGCCTCAAGAATCAGTTTCTTGCCTTTCAGCGGCTCATCCGGCAGGTGCATCCTGCGGTAGATGTTTTCGACGACGACGATCGAGTCGTCGATGACCCGGCCGATCGCGACGGTAAGCGCGCCAAGCGTCATGATGTTGAGCGTGATGTCCATCGAGTTCAGGACAAGCAGCGCGAGGAGAAGCGACAGCGGAATCGAGATGACCGCGATGAAGGTGGTTTTGATGCTTCTCAGGAAAAGCAGGATGATGATGATCGCGAACAGCGCGCCAAAGAGCGCTTTCGAAAGCATCGTTTCGACTGACTGCTCAATCGGCTCTCCCTGGTCAAACGTAATGGCAATGTCGACGCCATAATCTTTTTCCAGTTTCTCCGCTTCGTCTTTGACTCCATTGACGACATCGACCGTGTTGGCGTCCGGGCTCTTGACGATCTGGATGCCGATCGAGTCTTTCCCGTTCGTGCGGGAGATGGATGCGGATTCATTGACGACCTCGATGGTCGCCACGTCAGACAGGGCGATTGTCGGCAGGCCGGCCATGCTAGCCGGCGGAACGGTGCCTGAAACCGCGCCCGGCGTTGCCTGGCTTGCACCGGCATCTTGGCCTCCCTGGGCCGCACCGGCTTCCGGCGTTGCCTGGCTTGCGCCGGCCTCCTGTCCCCCCATGGCCGCATCTGCGCCCGGCTGGCCTGCCCCCTGAGCAGGGATGGCCGGGATCTGCAGGTTTTCCAGCGCCTCGAGGGACGCGACCGAGCCGTCGATGACGACATTCTTCATGGAACCGTCAAGCTTGTTCAGCCCGAGCGGGAAGGCGATGTTGGAACCTTGGATGATGCCTGTGACCGTTTCCTGGTCAAGTCCTGCCGCGGCAAGCTTGGCATCGTCAAAGTCGATCCGGACTTCCTTCGACTTCTGGCCGCTTGCCTGGACGTTCCCGACCCCTTCGACTTCTTCCATTGCCGGGACGATGTCCTTGACGGCGATTTCCGTCAGTTCATCAAGGTCCTGGCCGTTGCCCGTGATGCTGAGGGCGACGACCGGGAAAGCGTTGATGCTGATCCGGGAAATGGACGGATCCCGCGCATCATCCGGAAGCGGGACGTTTTTCAGGACGCCCTCCACTTCCGTGACGGCACGGTCCATGTCTTTTTCAAAATCAAACTCTAGCTGGATGGACGAGATGTTCTCCATCGATGAGGACAGGATCGATTTCACACCCTCGACGTTCCTCAAACTCTGTTCGGCCGGGACGGTGACCGAATCGGCGACCTCATCCGGGGAAGCACCCGGATAGACGGTCATGACCGACACGACCGGTACGGTGATGTCCGGCATCGACTCCTGCTTCATGGTGGCCGCGGAGTAGATTCCCGCTGCGATAGCCATGATGGTCAGAAGCCAGATGGCGAACTTATTATTGATGGAAAAGTTGATGATCTTCTTCAAGCGAGCTTTCCTCCGTTCTCGTGACTGACCGGTCAGTTTACCTCTATCAGGATAAAGGAAACGCCGTCCGGATACAATCATATGAGCCGGCTGTCACACTTTATCCATTTTTATTCTGCTATACTGACATTACTGACCGAAGGGTCAAAGGAGGACGGAAGCAGATGAACGAAACAAAGAAGCGCATCATCGAGGCGGCAATCACCCTGTTCACGGAAAAAGGGTTCCACGGCACCCCGATCCAGGAGATTGCCGTCCAGGCCGGTATTTCCAAAGGCGCCTTCTACCTTCACTTTAAATCAAAGGACGCTCTCCAGGTGGAGATTTTCAGATACTACACCTCGCTGATCCAGGAAGAGATGGAGCGCGCCGTCGCCCCCGGACTGTCCGCAGAGGAAAACTTCCGGCGCCAGACCGAGGTCCAGATTGCCCAGATGCAGCGGCACATCGACTTTATCATCATGGTGATCCGCGAACAGGCCTTTAGCCTGAACCCCGAACTGATCAGGTTTATCGAAGAACTCCGGGTATCGCAGGCCGACTGGTACCGCGACCAGCTTACCTCCATCTATGGGGAGGCGATCCGGCCGTATACCCACGATATTTACGTCATCACGGAAGGCATCAAAAGTCATTATATGCAGCAGTTCATCTCGAACCCTCAGGCTCTGAATCCGGAAACCCTGACGGACCTCATCGTCCGGATGACCGGACAGGCGGCCGAAGGATTTCTCGGGGGCACGCTCCGGCCGCTCCTGGATGACGAGACGCTGCGGGCACTGTTCTCGGGACTGTTCCCCGAAGAAGAGGAACCGGAAGATGTGAGCGGGGTGATTGAGGCCATGCGCACGACCCTTTGCGGACTGGCGATCCCCCGCGCGACCGCCCAATACCTGCAGTCGACCCTGGACTTTCTCGAGACCCAGGCGGCAGCAGGCGCCGGGGCCGACCGCACCGCCATCAATGGCGCCTTATCCGTTTTCCGACCGTATCCGGCGTTCAGGGACAGCCTGCAAGAGATGAAAGAAAAGTTCGCGCTGGCGGATGAGTGACGCATGAACCGGTGCGAGTGCTTCGAAAATAACCGCGGGTGCCTCGAACCCCGCGATCAGTGTCGGCAAAACCATCGCGAGTGACTGTTATGCAATTCCGATCCGATCAAAAAGCACCTGTCCCATTAACGGGCAGGTGCTTTTTTCGTCGTTCTTTAACCGAACAGCAGCTGTTCAAGCCGGAGCGGTTCGATGTATTCGCCGCCTTTGTAAACACGCATGTTGCCTCCGGAGATCTCGTCGATCAGGAGGACGCCGCCGGTTTCCGCGTCGCGGCCGAATTCAAGCTTGATGTCGTACAGTTCCAGCCCCCGGTAGGCGAGCTCATCTTTGACAATGCCGGAAATCTGTTTGGTCAGCTGTTTGAGCGTATCGTATTCCCCGCCATCCAGGATGCCCAGCTCGACGAGGGCATCCTTGCTGATCGGCGGGTCCTGGCGCTCATCGTCTTTGATCGTCACCTCGACGAACGCATCAAGCACCTGTCCCTCTTCCGCATAGGCCCCGTACCGGCGCAGGAAGCTCCCGACCGCGCGGTACCGGCAGATCACTTCAAGACCCTTGCCGAACACGTCCGCCTTGCGGACGTTCATCGTCTGGCTGTCCAGATCCGCTGCGATAAAGTGGGTCGGGACACCGGCCTCGGCCAGCTTTCCGAAAAAGTATTCCGTCATGCGCAGGCCGGCGCGGCCCGCGCCCTCAATCGTCAGGCCGACCGTGTTCGCGCCCGGGTCGAACACCCCGTCCTCCCCGGTCACGTCATCCTTGAACTTCAGCTGGATTGTCCCGTTCTCCAGCTCGTAGACATCCTTCGTCTTGCCTTCGTAAATCCGCTTCACACAGTCCACCTCTTTCGGCTGATCTCATCTAATTATAACCGAAAGACGAACATTAAGAAATGACTTACAGGATATTTTACGCCTTTTCAGCCTTCAGCCTTTTCTCCGGTCACCCGGTTCCGCCCTGTCCGCTTGGAGTGGTACATCCGCTCATCCGCCCGGTTGAGCAGCCGCTCCGGCGTGTCTCCCGGCAGTTCGCCCGCGACCCCGAAACTCGCGGTCACCTTGCCGGCTTTCCCGAAACGGCGGGAACCGATCGCTTCGCAAAGCCGCTCCGCGAGCACCATCGCGCCCGGCAGCTCCTCATCCGTGATGACGATGAATTCCTCGCCGCCCCACCGTCCGAACCGTTCCCCCGCTCCCAGCCGCATGCGGACGATGTCGGCCATCTGCCGCAGCACGTCATCCCCCGTTTTGTGCCCGTGCCGGTCATTCACCCGTTTAAAATGATCCATGTCAAACAGGATGACCGAGAACTCGGTGCCCTCCCGGTCGGCCTGTTCCGTTTTTTCCGCCAGCCATTCGTCGATCCGGTGGCGGTTCGCCGCCCCGGTGAGGGCATCCAGGTAGGCGAATCGGGCAATCGCCCGCTGCTCCGCCCTTCTCCGGTAGAGGATGTGAAGGAAAAAAGACAAAAACGTGTAAACGAACAGGCTAACATACATCGTGATCAGCGAATTGATCTGGCTGCTGGTGAGACTGCCCCAAACCGGAATGGCCGGCGCAATCATGAGGAGGAGAAGAGTGAAGCAGGCAATGACAGTCTGCTTTCTCTCAAGGATGAGAAAGACAAGGACAATGATAAGCGGCAGAAAAAGAATAAAATCCCCGAGCCGCGGCTCCCCCTGTGCCAGCATATCGACAAACAGCGAGCTCAGAATTGCGGAAAGCAGATAGATGAGCGATACCACAAGGATGAGGATTTCCGGGATGGCGAGCGGCAGCCGGGCCCAAAGCAGCCCCCAGCAGGCCAGAATCGAGAAAAGCAAGATAAAGTGAATGGCTTGAACCAGACGGATTTCTTCCGCAATCAGGAGGTTCAGCACAAGTGATGCGGCAATAACCGGCAAAATGAACAGATAGGCATGCCGCTTCTGTTCTTCAAACAGCTTTTGTTCACTGTCCAACTCCCCCTCCTCCTTCCACGGCGTCTCCGGGTCAGTGATCTCCGCTCGCCATCGTGCGTCCGACCACCCGGTTTCTTCCGGCCTGCTTGGCGAGGTACAGGCGCTCGTCCGACCGGGACACGACCGATTCCCCGGTGTCGCCGGGACGGTTGAGGGACAGGCCGAAGCTGGCGGTCACCCGTCCTGCAATTCCGAAGTCGTGTTCTTCCACCACCTTGCGCAGCCGCTCAGCAAGAAGGAACGATTCCGCCTCGCCCGTATCTGTCAGGACGATGAACTCCCCCCCCACCGGCCGAACAAGTCCCCCTTGCCCAATTCTTTCCGGATGACTTGGGCCAGTTGCCAAAGGACATCGTCTCCCGTTTTGTGGCCGTAAAGATCGTTGACGTCCTTGAAATGATCCAGATCAAAATAAATGACCGAAAACAGTTGTCCGGTTTGCTCTCCCAGCTCACCCTTTTTTCTCAGCCAACTGTCGATCCGGTGCCTGTTGGCAATCCCGGTGAGCGCATCGGTATAAGCAAACCGCAGCATCGCGTTTTGCTCGGCGCGCCTTCTGTACAGTTGCTGAAGAAAATAAGCAAGACTCGTGTAGACCGCAATCCCCGCGTAAAACAGGACGAGCGACTCGGCCTGCTCCGGCTCCAGGCGCGAAAATGCCGGCATTGCCGGGACCAGCAGGACGGCGAATAAAACAAGATTCGCGATCAGCGCGGGCATGCGGTCAAAGAGGAGAAACATCTGCAGGGAGACGAGCGGCAGCCAGATGATGAAATCACCGAGCGAGAAAGCCCCTTGCCCCAGCATTTGCGTATAAATCCCGTGGATCACCATCGCCAGCAGATAAATGACGGCAAGGGTGAGCAGGAACCATTCAATGACCCGGAGATGAAGTTTCGTCGACAGGAGAAGCCAGGCGAACAGCATACCGACCAGAAGGATGAGGTTGAGCGTCAGAAGCCACCCTTCATGGACCGTCAGAAACTGACTTAACCCGAGCGAAAATGCCAGCACCGGAAGGGCGATTTTATAGACACGCCGCTTCATATCCGAAAACCGCTGCTGCTCGGTATCCATCCGCACCCCCCTCCCAGTCCATTACCTACCGTATTCCCCTTCACCGGCACTGAAACGCTTGTCAAGAAAAATAAATCCGCACTCTTGACGGGTGTCAAGGTCTGAAAAACCCATCCATCCGATAATAAAGACAACAACAACCGAGGAGGAATCCACCATGAAACAAGTCGTCCTGCAGATGGAAGCCCTCACTTGCCCGAGCTGCATCAAAAAGATCGAAGGCGCGCTCGGCAAGATGGACGGTGTGGAACAGGCAAAAGTGCTGTTCAACTCCGGCAAGGTGAAGGCAAGATTCGATGAAAGGAAAATCAACGCAGAGGAAATCGAACGCACAGTCACAAAACTCGGCTATCCGGTCCTATCGAAGAAAATGTCGCAGAGTGCCCATTAAAAGAAAGGTGTGAATGAACATGACAGGCAAGCAAAAGGCATGGATCACGGCCGTCACCGGCGGCCTCCTGGTCCTGGCCATCCTCTTCCACCTGACCGGCCTGCAGGAACTCAGGTCCTCTACGCTCATCCTCTCCACCGTCATCGCCGGCGCCCCGATCGCCCTGAAGGCGTTCCAGGCCCTCCGCATGAAGGCCTTCAGCATCGAGCTGCTCGTCACGATCGCCGTGGCCGGGGCGCTGTTCATCGGCGAATACGTCGAGTCGGCGGCCGTCACGTTCCTTTTCCTGTTCGGCGCCTACCTGGAAGCCCGGACACTTGAGAAAACACGCAAGTCGCTGAAAGACCTCGTCGACATGGCGCCGCAGGAAGCGACCGTCGTGCGGGACGGACGCGAAATGGTCATCCCCGCAGACGAGGTTGAAGCGGGCGACCGGGTCCTTGTCCGTACGGGCGGCAAAGTGCCGGTCGACGGACGGGTTGCCGGCGGACGGGCGCACCTGAACGAAGCGGCGATCACAGGAGAGTCGGTACCCGCTTCCAAAGCGGACGGCGACGCTGTTTTTAGCGGCACGATCGTCGACAGCGGCTACCTGGAAGTCATCGCCGAGAAGACAGGCGACGACACGACATTCGCACGCATCATCGAACTGGTCGAAGAAGCGCAGGAGTCGAAAACGAAGACCCAGCAGTTCCTGGAGAAATTCGCGAACATCTACACGCCGGGAATCGTCGTTTTGTCGGTCATCGTCTATCTGCTCACACAAAACATCGAACTGACGCTCACCTTCCTTGTCATCGCCTGCCCGGGGGCGCTTGTCATCTCGGCCCCAGTCTCGATTGTCGCCGGCATCGGCAACGGCGCGAAAAACGGCGTGCTGTTCAAAGGCGGCGAATCGGTGGAATCCCTCGCGAAGATCGATACGGTCGTGTTCGACAAAACCGGCACGCTTACAAAAGGCCGGCCTGAAGTGACGGCGATTGATGCATTTGGCGGGGATGCGGACAAACTGCTGCGGATGATTGCTGCCGCGGAAACCGCCTCGGAGCACCACTTGGGACGCACGATCGTGGAAGAAGCCGGGAACCGTGGCATGGTCGGATTGGAACAGCCGGAAGAAGTTGAAATCATCAAGGGACACGGGCTCACGGCGACGGTCGGCGGAATGCGCATCGTTGCCGGCACGAGGAAACTGATGGCTGAAAACGGCATCGGAGTTACACCGGAAGCGGAAGCTGCGGCCACTGCGCGTGAGAAAGCCGGCAACACCGCCATCTTCGCCGCGGTCGACGGACAGCTCCGCGGCCTGATCTCCATCGCCGACCGCATCCGCCCCGAAGCACAAGACGCCATCCGGAGCTTCCGCGCCAACGGCGTCAAGCAGATCATCATGCTCACCGGCGACAACCGCCATGCCGCCGCGCTCGTCGGCAGACAGCTCGGCCTGGATGAAGTGCACGCCGAACTTCTCCCGGAAGACAAAGTCGCATTCGTAAAAAAGCTGAAAGATGACGGGCGCCGGGTCGCGATGGCCGGCGACGGGGTCAACGATGCGCCGGCCATCGCCACCGCCGACATCGGCATCGCGATGGGCGCCGGCGGCACGGACATCTCGATGGAGACCGCGGACGTCGTGCTCATGGCCGACCGGCTTGACCAATTCGCCCACGCCCGCTCGCTCGCCAAAGCCACCGTCCGCAACATGAAACAGAACACCTGGCTCGCCGTCGGCACGGTGTTCCTGCTGCTCGCCGGCGTCCTGCTCGGAAAAATCCTCCTCGCCTCAGGCATGCTGATCCACGAACTCAGCGTCCTGATCGTCATCCTGAACGCCATCCGGCTGGTCCGGTATAATGGCGGTAAGAAGGAACGGATGCCTGGCGGCGTGGAACCGTTCGGACCACAGCCGGCTGTGGTGGAGTGAAATAGACGGGGCATTTGTGTGAATGACGAGATTACCGGCGGGAATGACGAGATCGGTCGTCCGAATGACGAAATTGACGGCTCGAATGACGAAATTAGGGAAAGGAGCGGAGCGGGATGGAACAGGAACCGATGCAGTGCGCCTCCTGCGCGCACGCCGAATCAGACCATGCGCATGACATGTGCATCTCAATCGTGCCGATCTTTAATCACCTTGATGAGGCGGAGCTCCGGGAAATCGTCCGGACGGTCGTACCCAGGCAGGTAAAGCGCGGAGAGACGATCTACTCGGCAGGCGATACATCCGACCGGCTGTATATAGTCCATAAAGGACGGGTGAAAATCTGCCGCCTGTCGGACAACGGCAAGGAGCAGCTGGTCCGGCTCCTCGGACCCGGCGACTTTACCGGAGAACTCGCCGTCTTTAATGAAACGGTCCATGACGCCTATGCGGAGGCGCTTGAAAACACGGAGCTTTGCACACTCGGACGGAAAGACCTGCAGTCTTTCCTCATGAAATACCCGACCATCTCGCTCCGCATCATGGATGAGTTCGCCCGCCGGCTCGGCCACTCCGAAAAGCAGGCGGCGAGCTTCGCCACGGAACCCGCCGACACCCGGATCGCCATGTATCTTGCCGAACTGTCGGATCGGCTGAACTCCCCGACCATCAGGCTGCCGATGACGAGGAAGGACCTGGCATCGCATCTCGGCACGACGCCCGAGACAATCAGCCGCAAGTTCGCGGAGTTCGAAGATGCCGGGTGGATCCGGCAAAATGGGCAAAAAGAGATAGAGATTCTTGACTTGGATGCGCTGCTGTTGGCATGAAAAATACGCCGGGCCAGTTAGCCTCGGCGTATTTTTGTACACCCGTTTGAAGTACCTATTTCCCCTTCCATTCGTCAGCCAAAACTCCATATACAATATGATCTACATAATGGTCATATAACCACTCCGCTTGTCTAATGCATCCTTCATTTACATAGTTCAATCTCTCAGGGATCGCCCTGCTTTTCTTATTGCCGACAGCAACTCTTATTTCAACCTTATTTAGGCCCAATTCATCAAAAGCATAATCGGTCAATGCCTTAGCCACCTCGGTCATGATTCCATGTCCCTGAAATCCTTCTCCCAGCCAGTACCCGATATATGCAGTTTTATTTGCCCAATTGATGTCATTGTAGCCGGCAACTCCAACAATTTTCCCCTTAAACAAAATGACAGAAATCAAGCTCTTGTTTTCAGCAAAACCCTTTAAACATCCTTTTATAAATTCTGTGGTATCTTCGATTTTTGTATTAAAGTCCAACCAAGGCAGCCATTTTCTCAAATGGCCTCTTGACCTGTCTGTTAACTCAAATACGCTTTCGCTATCTCTTAAATCTATTAGTTTTAACGATAGGTCCTCGTTTATCTTATGTATGAACAACTTGATTACCCCCTCAAATATGTAATTGGTGATGGCGACTCTCTTTTGTATTTTTTTAGGTCGTGTCATTGTTGTATTCAGCGAATGCAGTCGGTTCCCTTCTAGGTCATAGATGATTGGTTCATCCCCTAACTGCAACAGATAGTGTTGCTGGTGATTTGAACAAAGACGCCGGGCCAGTTGGCCTCGGCGTCTTTGTGGTGGAGAACTCTTGGCGACTTCACGAAACAGCCTGTGGATAACCGGGTTATCCCCGGATTCCCGTGTAAAAATCCGACTTTTCTGTGGAGGACGGGGATAAGCCGGTGATTCGGGTTATGCAGGCTCCCGGCCATCCGTGGATAACTTTAGCGCCAGCCGCTGATGCGCTCGGGTTCCGGGATGAATGCAGCGGACAGCGCGCGCATTCTGGCTTCAAGCAGTTGCCTCCTGCCTTCCGGCGTCCTTGTATAGATCAGCTCGGCCCGGCCGACGCGCTTTTTCCATTCTTCCAGAAAGATTTCCGCGGTCTCCTTTTTTCGCCCGAGTTCCTCCGGCACGGCATGAATATCTAACCGCTTTCCGAAACCGCGGGAGCGCCTGACAATCAGGTAGCGCGGGTTCCCGATCGGGCCGAGCAGTTCCGCAAGCGCGTTCATGAACCGGGTCTTTTCATGGGTCGTGCCGGCGGAAAGCCAGCATGTGTAATAGCCCTGCCCGTCATCGGTGACCCGGATCGCCCCCTCTTCCGCCGGCCCGGCAAGCATCCCGCCCCGGAGCATCGCGGCATAGAGCGCTTCCGCAATCTCCTTCAGGCTCGACTCGACAGACGGATGCCTAACGTACAGCCGGCCCGCGCGCCAGAATGAGGGCGCGGCAACCGCAAGTCCCGCAAGCCCGCCCCAGAGTGTGGATTCACCGAACGGCGTGTCGGTCAGCTGGCGGATCCAGCCGCCCGCGTCCCACGCCGCCCCGGCCGCAGTGAATCCCGCGACATACAAAAGGCCCTTCAGCGTGTTGTCGAGATAAAACGGCCTCGGAACGGAGCGGCGCGGCAGAACCGCTTCCTCCACCATCCAGCTGCCGGAATCAACTGCCAGCATCCAGCGCTCCCGGAGCGTTTCCCGCGAACGGGCCCGGCGTTCCATTTCCGTATTGAGCCGGTCGATCTCTTCCATTGAAAACGGCGGCTCCCCGACAGCGAGCCTGCCGATGCCGGTCTCGATTACATCCCGCCCCGTCCCAGGCCCCGCAAGCGAGCGGAACCGGCGGACGAGCGACCGCCAGTCATCGCCGCCGTCTTCCGCGTCACGGTCGACGGTGACGAGATGCCAGATTGATGCCGTCTTGTCCGGATCTCCCGGATTTCTGCGGATCGCCCGCCCGCGCATCTGATTGGACAGCATATATGAACCGACGTACGACGCCATGATGAGCGAGTTCACACACGGTGCGTCCCAGCCCTCGCCGAGAAGCGCCGCCGTCCCGGTCAGCACATCGATTTCCCCTTTTTCAAGCAGTGCCGTTACCGCGGCGACCATCCCCTGCCGGTTCGCATCATTCACCGGGATCCTTACGAACGACGGATCATGCGGGAGCGGAACCGCCCCTTCCAGCCTTGACGCGGCTGTTGCCGGTACGACCGCAATCGAGCCCGTGAGAATGGCCGGCTTCACCCGGTCGCCCAGCGTCCGCCGCAGCATCTCGAACACCGGCACCGCGCCGATCCGGGTCAGCGGCTGTTCATCGCCGGGCGCTGTCGGCATGTCATCCGCCCGTATGTAATCGGTCAGGATGACCATGCGCAGCCGGTCACCCAAGATCTCTTTTTCAAGACGGACGGTTTCCGCAACGGCCTTGAGTTTCGATTGGCTCTGGACAAGCGCGCGGCTGATCGCCGGCGTGGACGTCAGGTAAACGGAGCGCCGGTGGATGGCCCCAATCCGTGACAGCATCTTCCGCAGTTGTTTGACCGTTTCTTCCTCGTCATCCCCCAACCGGAACAACATCCCCGTCAGCAGTTCCTCCATCCAATTCCGGTCAAGCGCCGGCATCGTCTCCTCCGGCATGCCGATCAGCGGCAGCGCCTCCCGGTACGCCTCTGAACCACTTTCCTTCAATACCATCAGCATCGCCGAAAACACGGCCGACAACCCGAGAATCTCCTCAACATGGGCCTCCGTCTCAGCAATCCACCGGTGCTGCTCGAGATAGCGAACGAATTCCCCGTCTTCCCGCAGCTCATCCAGGAATTCATCCGTCCGTTCCCGGAACGCCAAAATCTCCGAGAGCTCTTCGGCCGACGGAACCGTGAAGCGGATATAATCCTGGTGCGGACACAAGTCGCCCGCCTTCACGAGCGAGGCGACTGGGATTTCGAGATCGATCGGTCCGCACAGCGAAACGTACCGCTGCCAGCCGGCAGGTGACTCGTCGTACGGTGGCGTCGCGGTCAGCGCGACAACAGCCGGGTTCTCCAGCCCTTCCTTGATGTCCATCATCGTCTTCCACCAGGAAGTCCGCAGGTGATGCGCTTCGTCCAGAACGATCGCACCGAAACCTTCGGCAAGCAGCCGCCCTTCCCCGCCGGACTTGAACAGCGCGTGAAGCGACTGGTACGTGGTCACCGTCACAAATCCTGGCGATGAAAGATCGGACGACAGCCAGTCCGGCCGCACCCCCTCCAGGAACAGTTCGGTGAGCCGGTCCGCCCACTGCTCCCGGAGCGCAATCGTCGGTGCGACAATCAGCGTCCGCCTTCCGATCCGACGCATCACCTCCAGCCCCAGCACCGTCTTCCCCGAACCCGGCGGCGCGACCAGATGGAGATGCCCATTTTCCAGGTGCCGGTCAAGCTCCGACAGCACCTCTTTCTGATAAGATCGCCACGGATGACAGAACTTCATCATCTCCGGAAACCTCTCCATCTGCTTGCCTCCTCCCGTCAACCCCATCATGCTTCTCCTAATCCTATCAAACCCGCAGGGAGGTGTCCCTGCGGGTTTAAATAATTTCTTCTTCATGAAGAACTCTATAACACCATACAAGGAAAAAGATATTTAGAAATGGAACTAATTTAATATGCAGCTTGAAAAAAGGAGCGAAGGCTATGGGTCAATCATTTATTGAACAAGTACATTACATTAGAATTCCCGTAAAAGATTTGGAGCTGTCCGCACGATGGTATAGGGATGTATTAGGTCTCCAGCTGCTAAACACTACGGATGAGCGTGCAATTATAAAAGTAAATGAAGGACCTTTCCTGCTGATCTTAGTTCCTACCGAAGATGAAACATATGCACACTTTACAATTGACCAGGAACAAGAATTCAGCATCGGCTTTACGAGTCCGGAATTATCCAGTTTTCATCAACACTTAATCGATCATCATGTTAAGGTCGAGGATATTAAAAAAGATCACGGCCATGCCTTCTTCCACTTTTATGACCCGAATGGAAATAAACTTCAAGTACACTGGTAATGAGTCCAAGGCGGCCTGAGCAATAGGTGATAAACCCGCAGGAAGGAGTCCCTGCGGGTTTCTTTTCACTTAGTTTTCTTGGTGTTTCACTTCTTCAAACCACGCATCAAAGATATGGTCCGGAAGCAACTCTTCACTATTTGAATACACCAGATCATAGCGATATTTTCCGCTAAGTTTGTTTTGTTTCACGTTATAATGCAGCTTGATTTCTGTTGGCATATCCCTATTATATTCTTCGCATTTTTTTCGTATCTTTTTTAAGTTCTTAATGCCGATTTTCAGCATTGCCAACTGCCTGTTATCAGAAACATCATACTCATGTGTTTGTAAATTACCTGTTTGTTGAGCAGTCTGATTTAATTGATGTTTGTGGACAACCTGCCCATTAACCTTATAGAAAACATCAAAAGCATACATGTTAGGTTCAAACGAGCCATAGATATATATTTCATCTACTTGATGATCAGCATACTCCATACAAACTGCAACCATGTCAGTTTGAATTTCCGCGAGATGATCTTCGAATAACTTCATTCTGAACACAACCTAATCTCTAAACTGATTACCTTTTTAATTCAAATTACATATCGATTCTTATCTTAATCATGAGGTATGTCTAAAGCTTCATCCAAAATGCTTTTTTCCCCTTCATTTATCCCATTCAATAAAACGCTACAAATCCTATGTTCATGATCAATACCAAATTCAACGTTTTCATTCTTAATAAAAGATACAACTTCATTCTCTGAGAACTTTATATAAACAGTTCTTTCCCCCAAAAAGACTTCCAAATTTCCCTTGTTGTCTTGGTACGTTACATCATTTTCTTGATTGGTCTGAATAATAGGAAGCCCTACAATCCTTTTTTTGTCACTTAGACATTGGTGTCCATAGTCTTTCCAATATACATTTTCACAAACAGTTAATGTAACCGATCGAATATCCCCTGAGTCTTTTCCTACTCCTATTTCAATTAATGATTTCTTAAAGTCCCCTGTTCTCCAATAAATTGTAGGTTCTACTGATACATTCCATGTTCCGAATTCAATGTTTATAGGTATATACACATCTATTTCAACATTAGTGAGCTTTACTGCATTATAATCTATTATTTTTAACATGATAGAGACACCATCCTTCTTTTTTCAAATCACGGCTTGTATACAGCATGCTTGACTACCGGTAACTGACCATGCCCACGAGGCTTACTAAAAATCAACTCCCACTTCCCTACAGTAATTATCTCTTCGTATTTTATACCTTCAGTTACAGCCGTTTGTACAGAACTTTGAAAACTAGACAATAACGTTTGGCTATTTATAGGAATACCATGTGTCGGAGCACCTTTATAGAAGCATCCGAATCTCCGAGGGTCTTAATGTCGTCTAAGATTAGAAAATCCAGAACACCTTTCCCGACTTTTAAGGCTCCATCCCCCGCATCCTTAAAGAATCCTGCTAGACTATTTTCTTCAGTTCCTTCATCTTCATGGGCCGGAGCTTTCAGGCCGTAACGAATCTTTTCTCCGGCTGAAAGCGTAGGGACCGGGGAGGCATTGACACCAGCAATTCCCATCGGGTATAGCGGCCGTCCGTAAGTTGCCATTCCTCCTACCTGATAGGAGTTTGCTCCGGATACTATGTTGGGACGATTCAATCCTGACATATTAGAAAGACCATCAACAGATCCGTCGTGCGCAGTCAAGGTAAGTCGCAGCGGATGCCGGGCCGTGACTGCTTTCCATGAATCTGACGGAAAATCGGCGCCTGTCAATCCCTCGGCCATCATACTCTCAACATCAATGATCCACTGCTCCATCTTCTTCAAATCCATGTCAACAGTAGATAAAGCCACAGTCTGGCTTTGGTCGGATTCCATCAGTCCTTCAATAGTAGAGTCGCGCTGTCTCTCCGAGGATCTGACACCTTCCTGTACTTCACTGTCATCGAGATGAGGAAGAGATACAATATCTGCAACACTGTCCATGATGCTGTTCGTCTCGTCTGTCAGGGTTCCTGTAATCCTTCGAACCTCCTCTGACCCTGCCTGGACTTCGCCTTCGAGAAATTCCTGCCTGATGTATCCCATCCGGTCCGGCTCGAATGAATCCAATGCTTCTCCGATACGCCGGAGAGTATCAGCGAAACGGCGTTTAAAACTTAAGAAGAAATTCACCAGCGGCAAATGACATTCCTGGTAAAACGCGCGAATGGCATTGCCGCCTTCTCCCTTTAAAGCTTCTTCCAGCATGACAAGTTCTTCCACCGCCTGTTTAATTGCTTGTACCTCTTCTTCCAAGCGGTTCAGCTTCTCCGATGGAGCCCCTCATGAAATTGCTGAACATCCAATACCTTCACTGATTCACACTCCCGGAAACGGAAATCTCTAATATCATTAATTCTCTCAGAAATTCCCTGTTTCTCTAATCGGACAAAAGGCTGTATTCAATCTTGAGTAAATATGAAAGTTGTTACACCTTACTGGAACTAACTACCCACGATTTTTGGAAATGACGGCCATGAAAATTAAAACAAGGGCAATCTCTAATTTGTGGCGCTGTGGAGAACTTCTTCCTCACTCTCCAAAAAGGCTGTGGATATCCGGGTTATCCCCGGTTTCGGTGTCAAAATCGGATTTTGGCTGTGGAATGTCGGGATAAGTCCGGGGATAAGGGAGGCTTCTGCTCCCTTTCGCCCGTGGATAAGTCCTGACATCGGATATTAAGCCAATTTTGCCCTCCCCAGCCTTCGCCCCCATGATATATTAGAAGAATGAAATGACGGGGAGGGTCGGCCATGAAACGGTATATCGGGGATATCCTGCTTCTGATCACCGCAATTGTGTGGGGAAGCGGGTTTGTCATGACGGCGGTTGCGCTGGAACACTTGACCGCTTATGAGGTGATGGCCGGGCGATTCCTCCTGGGCACGCTGATCATCACGGTCCTTTTCTACAAGAAGCTCCGGCTGATCTCGAAGTCCGTGCTATGGAAAGGCGCGGTGCTCGGCACGATCCTGTTCGTGGCGTTCGCGCTGCAGACGGTCGGACTCGAATACACGACGCCTTCGAAAAATGCGTTCCTGACGGCGGTCAACGTCGTCATCGTGCCGGTGATCGCCTATCTCGTGTACCGGAGGCGGATCGACCGTCATGAGCTGACGGCCTCCGTCATCGCGCTCACCGGGATTGCGCTCCTGTCGCTGCAGGGATCGTTCACGATCAACATCGGCGACCTGCTTACCCTGCTGTGCGCGGTCGGGTTCGCCTTTGATATTTTCTACACGAATCTGTTTGTGAAAAAAGAGGATGCCTTGGCACTTACGATCGTCCAGTTCGCGACGGCGGCGCTCCTCAGCACAGTCGCAGTCCTTTTCCAGGGCGGCTTCCCGTCGACCTTATCCAATGAAGCGATCTGGTCGGTCGTCTATCTTGCCGTCTTTTCGACGACGATCGCATACGTCTGCCAGAAC
Organism: Bhargavaea beijingensis; assembly: GCF_900101985.1. Lineage (GTDB taxonomy): Bacteria > Bacillota > Bacilli > Bacillales_A > Planococcaceae > Bhargavaea > Bhargavaea beijingensis. The sequence goes on along the minus strand of NZ_FNAR01000001.1, from coordinate 311,712 downwards.
CTTGCGTTCCGCTACACGACGCCGACGAAGGCGGCCGTCATCCTGTCACTGGAGTCGTTCTTTGGCTCGGCATTGGCCGTCCTGTTCATCAACGACGTCATGACCGGCCGGATGGTGTTCGGAGCGGCACTGATCCTGGTTGCTGTGCTTGTGGCTGAGATCAAGCCAGCTTTCCGGCTGAAGAGAGGCGTACAGACGGAACACTGATGGGGATGATCAACCACATGAAAAAACACGCACAAGGCCCCGGGCCCTGTGCGTGTTTTCAATTGATCACGATGCTGCCTTTCTGAATGGAACGCGGAGCATGCGGGCGCGGATGCCGCGGCGCGCCCTGATGGTGACGACATTTCCGGGTGCCACATAGTTGCGGAGCGGCCCCTCATACACCGGCTCCAGCTGATTCGACTGGGAGAAGTGCCGGGCCTGCGCGCGCCACGCCGGCTCGTCGGTGATTTTGATGCCTGCCGACGCGAGCATCGCCACGACAAACTGCGAGCAGAAGTATGCGCGCTTCCGGCAGATTTCCCGATTCAGGATGACACCGATCAGGCCGATGAAGTTGTACGTATAGCGGTCGCGTTCCCGCTCGATTTCCAGGATGCGCTCCCGGATCCGCCGGAGCTCGTCCTCCGTCACGCGGAACCGGAACACCGCGCATTGGGCGTCTTTTAAAAGCCCTTCTCCCGCCCGTTCCTTTACAAATCCGCCCGAGAACGGATTGCGCTGCTGTACGCGGCCGAAGCTGTACATCTCCCCGAGCCGCTCATCAAAGGCGATCGAGACGTGATTCAGCGGGCAGCCCGTATAGCGGCGGATGATTTTCGACAGCACCGTCCCTGTATCCGTCAGTACGATATAAATCTCATTCACGATGGTGTTCCCCCTGTTTTCCGGCCCCGGCCCGCTTTGGCATGCCGGCCCGGCCTTGTCAGTCGTTATCTTCATTGTGGACCGGACCCTCCTTTTCCAAAACGGCCTCCGGCGGGAACCCGTCTCAGCCTCCGGACCGACTCCGCCCCGGGACCGCCGATCCCGTTACTACACTATACGGGCGAACCGTGCCTCATGTTTCAGGCGAAAGCCCCAGGTTGGGGAATATTTTTAGGGAGCATCCGTTGGGTGTTACCGAATGTCCCGCGAGTGTTACGCGGAAAGCCGCCGCTTTGCTCAAATGTCTCGATACTCCTTGTGAATGTCCCGATACGCTATTCGAATGTCTCGATTCCGCAAGTGAATGTCTCAATACGCCAGACGAATGTCTCGATTCCCCGACAGGCGCGCCCTCTCCTCCCACTATACGCTCCGGATGTGAAGTTTTCCCTCATGAATTCATGAAGGTTTTCTGAAGGTGAAACATTCACAGACGGAGAAGCGTATAACAGGTATCACAAAAATGGAGGGATTCATCATGCTGGTGACGACAACGAATTCTTTGGATGGCAAAAAAATCGAGACGTATCACGGGATTGTGGTCGGGGAAGCGATCATGGGGGCGAATATCGTCCGGGACATTTTCGCATCAGTGACGGATGTGATCGGCGGCCGCAGCTCGGCGTATGAAAACAAGCTGGCGGAAGGCCGGGAAATCGCACTTCGTGAAATGGAGGACCGGGCGAAACGCCTCGGTGCGAATGCGGTGATCGGAGTCGACCTCGACTTTGAAACACTGCGGGAAGGCATGATGATGTGCATCGCGACGGGCACGGCCGTCACATACAGGGACTGATGGCGGACAAAACCATCCCGCTCCGTCCGGCCGCCTCTGTTTCAGAGGAAATGGAAGATTTCATTCCGGTGAGTGTGGCCATCGGTGCGGGCGGCGAGCTGTGCGTTCTTTTCACGAAGGAGATCCCGCCCCTCGCCGAGGGGATGTTCCCCCAGTCCGTGACCGAGAATCCGATCGCCTACAGAGCGGTCGTCATCCGCGGCGGAACCAGAACGGTCACCGACTTGCCCCGGGAGAAATGGAACTATCACTTTTTCGAGACGATTGATGAAGGAAGGCATCTTCTCCTGTGCGGCTCCCGCTCCTACCATCACGGGGCCGGCAACATCGAACGGAATGCCCGTGTCTACACAGAGGACGGACAGCTTGTCCGCCGGTTCTGTCTCGGTGACGGCATAGGTCACCTGTCCGTCACGCCGGACAACCATATCTGGTGCGGGTATTTCGATGAAGGCATATTCGGCAACTACGGATGGGATGACCCGCTCGGAAAATCGGGTCTTGTCAAATGGAGTCCGGACGGCCGGATGGCCTGGGAGTATCAGGGCACCGGCAACCGCTTCATCGCCGATTGCTATGCAATGACGACTGTCGGCAACGAAGCGGCATTCCACTACTACACGGACTTTGATGTCGGGTTCATCCATGGCGGGCAGACGGCCTATTACTCTACTGATATCGACGGGGCGTCCGCCATGGCCGCGACGGAGGACGGCAGCCGGGTGTTGTTTTACGAGGATGGTCAATTTATCCTCACCGAACGAAAAGACCGGCGATATGTCCGGCGCGGCCGCCTCCGGTTCAAGAAGCCCAGCGGAAAGAGACTCTCACCGCTGCTGGTCGCCACGCGAGGTCCGCATCTGCTCATGCTGGACGGGCCCGACCTCTATCAGCACAACCTATTCACCCATTAAAATAACTCCCCTTCCCGGCGCGGACCTGCCCGGAAAGGGGAGTGTTCGTTTATGTTGGCAGTTCGTGCCGGGGGTGCAGCTGACCTTCATCAGGACCCGCCATGATCAGTTCGCAGACGCAATGGTCGAATTCCTCCGATAGGGCTTCATTGGCCTCGCGCGTGGCGTCCTGAAGCGCACGGACGACCAGGAACTCACTGTCCTTCCGGAAGTACACTGACACCCACAATCTTCTTCCCGTGCGGGTCACGTCGTAAAATACGGGTTCTAGCCCGCGGCGCTCCAGTACATTCCCGCAGATTTCCTTGATCCGTTCCATCGTCTCTTTTTCCGGCGAAAACAAAAACACATCCTTGATGGCACGGACCAGCATCTTCAACGCTTCCGGCATCATGAATAGGACAATCAGCACGGAGACGATCTGGTCGAAATAAGGAGAGATGACCTCAAGCGGCGTTCCCTTCAAAAACGTGGAACCGAAAAAGGCCAATCCCATCCCCAGGCTGTAGGCCACGTCCACTTTCCATCCGTAAATCTCCATATCGAGGATCGGGGAAGAAAGCGTCCGGTTCATGCGGCGCATCATCAACAGAATGCCGAAACTCACCAGGGCGACAACCGCCTGGAAAATGGAGATCTGGATCCCGTCGACCTCATTCCCTCCCGTCAAGGCAACTTCCACGCTTTTCGCGGACAGGCCGAATGTGACCGACAGGAGCATGAAGCCCTTGATGATGACCAGGATGGACTCCAACTGAGAAAAGCCGAATGGCAGTTTCTCCGTGATGGGCCGGTGGAACAGCGGCATCAGAAACAGCATGAGCCCGAGAATCAGCAGCTCCGAGGCATCATAGGCCGCATCCATCAGCACGGCCTGGGATCCGGAGTAGATCGCCATGAAAAATTCGGCAAGAGCAAAAAGGCCACCTGTCCAGAACGATAGCCACAAGATCCGTTTTTCCAATTTCACTTCTTTGTTCACAATTAAACGTCCTCTCGCGTCTGCACATGCAAGACTGCTCCCCTTATTCTAATGAGTAGCGGGAGGCCCGTGCAACTTTTTTGCAACATGGGTCCCCGCCGTCTCCCGATAAAGTGGCCATCCAAACAGGCCCCCTCCGGACCGGGGTCTTATTATTGCATGATGCATAACTTCCAGACCGCTTATTCCTCTTCCTCCGTCATTCTTCTGACGATCTCCAATACCTTGCCTCTCCTGGCTTTCCATCCGTTCTCGCCCGACCAGAGCGACAGGAGGCCCGCCTTGCCCTGTTTGCCGGCGGCCGACCGGATCGCTTTGGTCAGGTCGTTTTGGACCGGGTACGGGGCGATCGCGGCATCGGCCATTTCTTTGATGAAGCGGTTGTTGAGCCCGCGTGCGTTTTTGCCGCTGAATGCCTTCGTGATGACTGTCCCGCCCGCCTCGGAGTTCAGGATCGCTTCCTTATGTAAGGCGTTCGCGCCGCTTTCCTCCGCAACGAGAAGCGCCGTCCCGATCTGGACGGCGGACGCGCCGGCATCCAGCGCCGCACGGACCGTTTCCGCATCATGGATGCCGCCGGCGGCGATGACCGGGACCGTCAGCCTGGTCCCGCCGAGCAGATCGCGCAGCGTCAGGAAGCGGTCTTCCCCGATAAACGCGCCCCGGTGGCCGCCCGCTTCCTTCCCCTGCAGCACGACTGCGTCCATTCCGCTCCGCTCCGCTTCCACCGCCTCTTCAGGCGTCGTCGCCGTGCCGATCAGAAACGTGCCGGCATCCTTCAGTTTCCGGACGGTGTCCTCATCCGGCAGACCGAACGTGAACGACACCACTTCCACGCCTTCGTCGATTGCGACGTCGACCTGACGCGAAAACTCGCTGTCGCTTAAGGCAGGCAGTTCCCCCGGCAATCCGAGCTCTTCCCGGTAAGGCGCCAGCGCCCGGTGCGCCTCCCCGATCACGCTGTCGTCCCGCTCCGGTTTTTCCGGCACGAACAGATTCACATTCAATGGCTTACCGGAGAGATTCCGGATCTCCCGGATTGCCGCCCGCGTCTCCTCTGCCGTCATGTATCCCGCCCCGAGCGAACCGAGGATCCCCGCCTCCAGGCATGCCGCGACAAACTCGGGCGTCGTCGAACCGGCCATCGGCGCCTGGATGATCGGGTAGTCCATGTCGAGTGCTGTCCACCAGTTTGTGTTCATCTGATCGTCTCCTTTGATTGTCCACTTCAGCCGCTTATTCCCCGCCTCTTCCCTTTCTCGTTCCTTACCCCGTTTCCCTTCCTGCATGACCTGCCCGCATCCCGGGTAGACAGGAAGTATTCTAAACTGGAGGTGTCGCCATGGAACAGCTTTGGAAAGCGTTTGACGGGGTCATTCCGCTGTTTTTGTTCACCGCGGTTGTCGCCGGGGTGGTCTATGCGGTTCTGCATGTCAGGAATCCCGGCCAGGGCCGGAAGCCGGTTTTCGTGAATGTTCTGTTCTCGCTTAGCGTCATGGCGATCCTGTTCATCACCCTGTACCCGGAAGATCTCGGGCCGGCAGGCGAACAGAATGTCCACCTGATTCCGTTCCGGAGCATGGCGGAGATGATCGCGAACGCGGATGGGCCAGGCGTCTTGCTGCGGAATATCGGGCTGAACATCCTGCTGTTCGTGCCGTTCGGATTCCTGTTCGGGGCAAGAAGGACCGTCCGCCGCAGGATCATTTTGAAAGCGACGCTTGCCGGCCTGCTGCTGTCTTTGGGCGTGGAAGCGGTCCAGTATTTCCTCGGACGGACGACTGATGTGGATGATGTGATTCTGAATACGTTTGGGGCGCTGGCCGGGTGTGTGGCGTGGACCGTGCTTGGCCGGATGAAATGAATATAAAGAAAGCGGCCGCATCCCGGACCGCTTTCTTCTTCATTCCACCATTTTGGCATTGACGTAGACGACGAGCAGCAGCATGACGATCACACTTCCGACGATAAATGGCTGGGCAGGCGCTGCACCAAGCAAGCCGGCAATAAGCATGATGGCGCCCAAAACTCCCAGTGCGCCGCCTACAAGAAGGCCGAGTCTGTCTTTGTCGCGCACACGCTGTTCATTGAATCCGGCAAGAAGAAAAGTCATTTTCTTCACGCCGATCAAATAACCCAAGACAAAGAAAATCAGTCCGATTACAATCATATCGACAGTCATCCGTCTCCCTCCTTAAAATTGTTTTACAATGGCCGGGATGATATAAAAAGGAACAAATAAGGAAATCAGCACATAGACGATTAGGGTATCCGCAGACAATTCCACAGGTAAAGCGGCCCAATGATCCAGGGCAAGCCATGCGAGCAGCAGGGCATTCATCACAAATAGGGTCCTGAGAGACCACTTGGTGATGTTCGCATTGACACGGTCATCATATTCAATCTCCTCTTCCTTCATCTTTGAACGCTGCCACTTGGCCATGGCGATCAGCGCCGCTCCGGCAACGATCGCCACCCATTTCAGAATTGAGTCCTCGAGAATCAAGAGGATCAGCAGCAGTCCCGCTGCCGGTAGATACGTAAATAATCCTTTCATGACTCATCCTCCATCCAGAACAGTTCATCCAATTTCGCATCCAGCACTTTCGCAATCTGCAAGCAGACCTTGATGGTAGGATTGTATTTCTGGGCTTCAATCAGATTCATCGTCTGGCGTGTCACCCCGACCTGCTTGGCAAGCTCACCCTGGGTGAAACCGCCCCGTTCAATCCGTTTCAGCTTCACCGCGTTCTTCAGTGTCACATCTTTCACAAAAGTCCCTCCAACCGGAAACTTGTCACCTATATTATACATTTGTCATTTATATATGACAACCCGGAATGTAAAAAAACCGGCCACGAGTGACCGGGAAGGGGATAATTTCAAATCTTCACATCCCCGTCGCCTGCGTTTCCGATCCGTCAAGGGTCATTTTTCCCTTTTTGCTTTCATTACATAGGCATCGTCGTATTGCTCCAGCTCATCCAGATGGTTGTCGGGGTCTTCAAAAAAGTCCTGTGAAAGGCTGCTCATGCGGCTGCCGGAAGAAAAGCCGATATAGGCCAACACCTTTTCTTCGTCGGCTTCCCATCTCTTCTCTTCCTGCAATGCTGCCCAAGTGCCCGACATTTCCTCTAAGTGTTCCGGATCCATGGCCAAAGATGAACCTATCGCGTCTCCGTCACTGTTGATGCCGAGGCGGAACAATTGTGTCCCGTCCTTGCCCTGAATGGTGCTGACAAACGTGAAAAACCCGTTTTGCGCGACTGGAGCCGTGAGATCCAAGAATCGATCGTTGTCCAACCGGCCGGACTGATAGTGTTCAATCCATACCGATATCTCCCCGTCGTCATCGGGTAAATCGAAGTCGAACACAAATGACGGATCTGCCATCATCTTGAGGATGGCCTCCTCCCTCTCCGTCAGATCTGCAGGGCGGATGGAGGCTTCCTCCTGACCGCAGGCCCCCAAAAGAAGCAGCAGCCCGATCACAAACATTTTTCTATAAAACATAGCGGAACCTCCTTAAATGGAAACCTGTCAGCCCCGAACATGGCTGAACGCTTACTCGTGCCCCCATTGTTTCTTTTTACTTCCAATTATTGCATGAACTACGGTGCCCCGCAATCCTCTCTTTGTGCAGTGGGTGCGCCGCTATCTGTGGTTTCGCGACCGCAGCCCGACCCATCGCCCAATAAAAAAACACATGCCGTCCGCATGCGTTGTGGTTTCCTATTCCCCTCCGCCTCATTCCAGCCGGATATCAAACTCCGTGCCGCCGGTGAGTTTTTCGCCGCTCTTGTCCATAACATCACTCGTCCTGACGGTCAGGCGTTCGGCGTTTCCATCTTCCAGGATGAATCCGACATTTCCCTTTCTTGTCTCACCAGGTCTGATTTCACCACCAAGCCCCTCAAGGTAGATGTCATCCTCCCGGAGCTTTTTTTCGCCGTCGTCCGTCTCCAAGACAGCGGCGGGTTCGAAGCGGATCGGGTGGTTCCCGGTATTCGTCACTTCGACAAACAGCTTGGCTACCGGGAAGCCCATCTCATCGGTAAACATCTGGTAGAAGCCGATCAGCTCTTCGTCCGGATAGTAGCGAAACAACTTGGCTTCCCGGACGGCCAGATCGACCGGGCCTGCCGTGATCCGCTTCCCATTGCCTGCTTTAAGCAGTTCCGCCTCCCCGCGCTCATCCAGGACCGTCCCGCCCGGCTGCCGGAGCAACCGGTCGTCCGTCACCTGCGGGTTGACCGGGTGGCCCTCGTAATAAGGCGGCGCTTCCTTCCACTCAGGTGCCGGCAGTGCTGCCGCTTCCGCCCTGTTCACGTTCTGTGCCCGCTCCGTCTCTGCCAGTTCCCATGAACAGCCTGTAAGAATAAGCGCTGCAAGTCCGATGATCATAGCCGTCCGTTTCATCCCGATTCCTCCCTGCCTTCATCTATTGAATGCCAGTATTCCGTCGGTCACCTTCTCCTCCTGATCGGAATGCCGACTTTCTTTTTCCGGAGTCTGTCCGGTTCCCGGGCTTCCTGCGCCGTCCTGCGAAAAGGGAATAGCCGCCTGATTCTGAGTATCATCCATCGAACCTCCTCCGGGTGTTTCCCTCTAGAACCTGATTTCCGCCTTGCCTTCAGCTCCGGCATGGAGGGTCAGGACTTGGGCGTCCGTATCTTCCAAGATGAACCCGACGTTCCCTGCCTTCACCTGGCCGGGTGCCAGCATGCCGCCGAGCCCTTCCCCATAGATTTCTTCCTGCCAATGGACCGTCTCGCCCGTATCGGTCACCATCTCGGACACCGGTTCGACACGGACCGGCTCGTCCCCGGTGTTCCGCACCTCGACAAACAGTTTGACGAACTTGAATTCCGGTTGTGCGTCCGGCTCATAGCGGAGAATCTTCGTTTCCCTGACTGTCAGTTCGGCGGCACCCCCGTCAACCCGCTTTTGCTCGCCGGTCGCCTTCAGCACCTCCATCTCGCCGCGGCTGTCACGCCACACTTCACCGGGATTCCTGAGCCGCCGGTCATCGGTGAAAGTCGGATTCGGCCGGTAATCGCCGTAGTAGGCCGGCATCTCGGCCGGGACGTCCGCCTGGAGGGCCGCCGCCTCCACCCGATGCTCCGGCGGCGCCTGTTCCACCGGCGCGGCCGCATCCATCCTGAACCCCGAAAAAAAACAACGTCGCAAGCCCGATCACCAACAGCCGTCTCATCGCGCCGCCTCCCTGTATCCGCTCTTCCTTCCCTTCTGCCCCCACCATACCCATCCTGTATGAAGGGCATATGAAGCACGTTTTAGGAGTTTGTTAAGGAAATTAAAAACGCATGCGGCAGTCCGCATGCGCCCTTTCCCTTATCCGATGATTTCCTTGACGCGGCCGACCTGTCCGTCCTCCAGGCGCACCTTGATGCCATGGGGATGGGTCGGGGAATTCGTGAGGAGGTCCTTCACGGTCCCTTCGGTCAGCGCGCCCATCCGCTGATCTTTTTTAAGCACGATCTTCACGCGCTGGCCGGGTTTCACGTCCGCGCGGTTTTTTCCGTCTGCCATATAAAATCGCTCCTTCCTTACTCCGTTGTACCACGTTTAACCGCATCTGTAACGGGAGAACCTATCATTCGAAAGGAGTGTTTGGGATGAAGAAAGGAAACCGGGAGCCGCATGAGCGCATGGCCGAGACCCACAACGGCCTCCGCGACACGCAGGAAGTGCTGTATCAGGATGACTTCAATCGCGCGGATGCGGCGGGCAAGAAGCCAAACAAAAAAGACAGCCGTCAAAACGAAAAATGAAAGCAGCCGCCATCCGTGCAGGGTGGCGGCCTTTTCGCGGCACAGCAAAGCCGCCCCGCACCAGCGGAACGACTTATCGTGAAGCATTCCCTATTTATCGGATCAATAATCAAATAAACAGAATTTTTTAACGTTTACTGTATTTCTCCCTGTTTTGTGCGACGGATTGAATCCCTGCGACCAGCGCCACGACCACGAGCAATGCAGCAAGCAGCATGGAGCCTACTTTAAGCGCCATGGATTCGGCGCCGGCTCCCGTCACGCCGATGATGGCGCCGGGGACGATAAACAGGAGAAGGATCCTGATGTCCTTCATGGCCTCACTCCTTGTCTGCCAAGGTTTTCACGAACCGTTCCAAACGGCGCCTCACTTCATCCTCCGAGAGGGTCGTGATGCCGAACCGTCTCCAGTGGGAAGCGATGCTGCCCGGATCCTGTTCCAGCCAGCCGTACACCGCGAGAAGGTCCCAGTACCTGCAGTAGGTAAAGCCTCGGTTTTTCGCCGCGTTTTTATACATGCCCAGGAATGTGTCCGCCACGTTTCCGCCGTGGATCAGCTCGAGCGCGACCCGCATCCGGCCGACGTCCAGCTGGGCCGGACCGCAGCCGGCATGGCCCCAGCCGGTCAGTCCGGTCGCCCGGCCATCCCGGAACAGCACATTGGCCGGCTCGAAGTCCCCGTGGATCATCACCGGAGCGGCATCCGCGGTTTCCTCCCGGAAGATCCGGGCGGCCCGCTCCCAGTTGGCGCGGTCAAATGCCCAGCCGGGGATGACCGGTTCGGCCGGCCTGGGGTGCGCCTGCCTATCCGGCATGCGGGCCTGGTGGGTGGTGGATAATATACCCGCAATTTCTTCGATCCAAGCCTCAAAGTCAAGAGGTTGCAAAAACGGGAAGCCGTCCAGCTGCGTCATCAGGAGGAACGGGCCGTCTGTCGCGATCGCCTTTGGCGCGGGAAGGTCCCGGTCAGTGGTTGCGGAGAGGGCTTGTGCTTCCCGTTCCGCCGCTTCCGGGGACTCCGTTTCTTTTATCACAACGTGTTCTCCGCCTTCATTGCGGAACGAGTAGGCGAGCCGCTTCGCCGGCAAGCGCCGGAACGATTTAGGGGCGGGCGATTCTGCCACATGATTCAACCACTCCATCGTCTCATCGGGAAGATCGATGGCAGGCAAAAGCGTCTTCCGCCAAAACAGCAGGCCGAGAATGGCGCCGCCGGCAATAAGGACAAAGGCCGGCCAGTTGATGACGGTCGCACTCAGCACAAGCGCCACGACCGCCGCCCCGAACTTCTTTTTCCAAATGAGCATGACCCCGAGGAGCGTCAGGATCACCCCGAACACCGTCGGAAACAGGATTGCATCCAGCCGGATCCAGATCCCCCGCGTCACCTCCACCTTGATCGGGTCCCCGTAGCCCGGAATGCAGAGCGCCCCGTACACACGGAGCCAGTACATATAGTAGTAATACACGGTATACAGCCCGCCTGCCAGGACGAGCAGTCCCGGCAGATAATTGCGGATGGGGCGTGCCATTGAAGCCATGGCCATCCCTCCTCATGTTGTGCGGCCGGTGCGGATGGGCCCGGCCGTCTGGATTGTGAATGATGGGATTCAGGCAATTCGAAACTGCCCGTGAATGTTACGATTCCGGCAGGGAAAGTTACGATACCGCTCACGAATGTTACGATTCACGCGGGGAAAGTTACAATCCGCCCCATCCTCCTCTCGGCTCACTTCCTGAACTGCACGTCCCCGTCGACCACCGTCATCACGATAGCCGCGTTTACGATGTCGTCTTCCGCCACGCGCTCGAGGTCGGCGTCGACCATGGTGAAGTCGGCAAAGTGGCCCGGGGCGATTTTGCCGCGGATGGCTTCCTGGCCGAGCACTTTCGCCGCTTCGGTCGTATAAAGCCGGAGCGCCTCGTAGCGGGAAAGTTTTTCTTCCGGCAGGTAGCCGCCTTCCACAGGGTCGTCCGGAAGCTTGCGGGCGACGGCGGTGTAGATGCCGAGGAGCGGGTCCGGGGAGTCGACCGGTGTGTCGGAGCCGCCGCCGCAGATGAATCCGCGGTCCATAAGTTTTTTCCACGCGTATGCCCATTCAAGCCGCTCCGGGCCGAGGCGGTCTTCCGCCCACGGGAAGTCGGAGCCGACGAAGATCGGCTGGATGTCGAGGATGACCGGGAGCTTTTCCATCCGGTCGACCAGGTCCTCGCGCAGCACGCACACATGGATCAGCCGGTCGCGCTTGCCTTCCGGGCACGGGTACTTCTCGATCGCTTCGATCGCCCTCTCCGCTGCTGCGTCGCCGATCACGTGCACCGCGATCGCCTCGCCGTGGCTGCGAGCGAGGCGCACCAGTTCCTCCGTCTCCTCCCGAGTCACAACGAACGTGCCGCGGTTGCCCGGATCATCCGAGTAATCCTCCGACAGCGCGGCGGTCTTGCCGCCGAGCGCCCCGTCGATAAAGAACTTCATCGCGCCGGGCTCCGCCCACTTGGTGTAGGACACATCCGCTTTCATCATGGCATCGAAGACCGTCGAGCGGCGAAGCAGATGCGCACGGAACTTCCGCTTGCCCTCGCCGAGCACTTCATGGAACGCCTTCATCGGATTCTCGTATCCGCCAAAGTATCCGAGGTCATCGGTATGGCCCCCCGTCAGCCCCATCGACACAAGGTCATCGACCGCCGCTTCAAGCGCGGCGCGGATCGCTTCCTCTGACGGATGAGGGACAATCGCCTCGACCAGGTCCTGCGCGTCCTCCTTCAGGAAGCCGGTCAGGTGTCCGTCCGCATCACGCACGATGACGCCGCCTTCCGGATCCGGCGTCTCTTTCGTGATGCCCGCAAGCCGCAGCGCCGCCGAGTTCGCAAGCAGCATGTGGCGGCACGTCCGCTTCAGCATCATCGGCTTGTCCGTCACGGCATCCAGTTCCGCAAGCGTCGGGATATGCCGGTCCGCGAACAGGTTCTCATCCCAACCTTCTCCGAGCACCCACTCGCCGTCCGGCACCTGCTCCGCCGCTTTCCGCATGATCGCGAGCAGTTCCCCCGACGACGTCACCGCGGACAGATTGTTGCTGAGCAGCTGCCGGCCATGGCCGATCAGGTGCATATGCGTATCGACAAATCCCGGATAAACAACCGCACCGCCGACATTCTCCTCCCGGTCGGCCCGGCCCTTCAGCTCTTCAACTGTACCCGTTGCGATAATCCGCCCGTCCTCCACGAGCACCGCCCCGACCGTGTGCCCTTCCTGTTCCATCGTCACAAACGTTCCCCCATGCCACAGCGTCTTCATTCCCATTCCTCCATCGAACCGATTTTTTCTTTTAGTGTAGCACTTTTCAGACAGGGAAAGTGTGAAGGGATTAAGGCGAATTCACCGTGGAACTGACCACCCCTCTCCTCGTTAAACTGACCCTTCCCCATTTCAATAAAACCCAATATGTTTGCTAGAGTTTAAATTTGAAAGGAAGACGGTCAATGAGAGACTCAAGGTTTTTGGCCGAGCTGACCGACAGCCCGCTGGCGGACTGGATGGAGAAGCAGGAAACACAGTCCGGCTACGTTCCCATACACATTTATGAAGAAACGAAGCGGGTGATCATCCACGCATTCAGCCAGGAGGAAGCGTGCCTCATGAAAGTCGTCTACCACCGCAAGTCCGGGGAACGAACCGTCGAACGCTTTGATGTCCATTCCGGTGAAATGATGAACCGCCGAACAGCGGGTGCGATGGACTGACTGCGTATTGAGAGGTGCGGTTTGGGATTTTGTTCGGGTTTGAGAGGTTTGCTTAAAGTAGGACGGCAATTGGGTTTGCGTGCGAATTCGGGAAGTTCGCGCACGAAAAGCGGAGCGGTGATTGAGTTAGAAACCTCGCGCACGAAAAACCGGGCGCAGTTTGGGGTCGCGTGCCCAAACTGGTGAAATGAAATCAGCCATTAAATCGTCATAGAAACGGGAGCCTTGGAACAAGCCGGCCGGCGCCACTTTCTTTTATACTGGAAACATCGAAACGAAAGGCGGAGAATCCATTGTCCATTCCTGCACTTAAATTTGCGCGGGCCTTGGGAATCGCGGACGGCGTATCCCTGTTGGTCCTGCTGTTCATCGCGATGCCGATGAAATATATGGCCGGCATGCCTCTCGCCGTGTCGGTCGTCGGCGCCATCCACGGCGGCATCTTCGTCACCTACGTCCTTGCCCTCGTTCCGGCGCAGATTGTGGTCCGGTGGAACATCATCTGGTCGTTGCTCGGCATCGCGGCCGCCTTCGTGCCATTCGCGAACTTCTTCCTCGACAGGAAGTTCAAGACGATGCAGAAAGAGCGTGAAGAATCCGCCGGCATCCAGGTGGTTTCATGAAGACAGTGCAGATTGCCAAATGGCGGATCGAAGCAGACCCCGAAGCCACCCATGACCATTACCGGAGTGCCTGCCCACCCTGCGGATGCCTATATTGCCGGAACTTCAGAAAAGCCTTTTCCGGCTTTCCCTGGTTTGAAGAACTCGGCGTCGCCCCTGCTCTACCGGACCTGCTTTCGGATTTCCCGGCCGAGAGTCCTGACAAGCGCCTGTATATCGGGCATTATCATTTGGCAGGCCGGCTGCTCGACGGACCGGAAATCATGGACGGCCAATGGGATGAATCCGTCACCGCCGCAATCGGTGAATTCACCATCGGCTTTTCCCGCTCGGAAGACGGCCTTATACTCGAGTTCGAGGCTGTGCTGCCCTGGAGGATGGATGAGTCCCAGGAAGATTGAGCAGCCATTGACCCTCCCCTCAATTTCCTATATTCTAATAACGACAAGTAAATGCCCGGATTCACGGGGAGAGGTTCATAGCGGATACCCTCTATAAAAAACTATGGTTCATGACGATTTCAGCCATGTCCATGCCGGACACGGCTTTTTGTTTTTTATGGGACTTCCAACCTCTCTTGTGCATGCCGGGCGCATGATACAAGGAGGCTTTTTCATATGTCTGGCCGAAGCCATGAACAAGGATTGAACGATCTGACCCTGCTGGGAAACCAGAATACCCAATACTCGACCGAATACGCTCCGGAAGTGCTGGAGGCAGTGGATAATCTGCATACAAACCGCGACTATTTCGTGAAGTTCAACTGCCCGGAGTTCACGAGTTTGTGCCCGATCACGGGACAGCCGGATTTTGCGACGATGTACATTTCCTTTATCCCGGACAAGAAGCTCGTGGAAAGCAAGTCGCTGAAGCTGTATTTGTTCAGCTTCCGCAATCACGGCGACTTCCATGAAGACTGTGTGAACATCATCATGAACGACCTGATCAAGCTGCTCGACCCGCGCTATATCGAGGTGTGGGGCAAGTTCACGCCGCGCGGCGGCATCTCGATCGACCCGTGGTGCAACTACGGCCGTCCGGGGACGAAGTACGAGGAAATCGCGAACTACCGGCTGATGAACCATGACATGAACCCGGAAACGATCGACAACCGCTGACCGGACCCGGAAGAAGTTCTTAGCGACCTTCTCTAAAAAACTAAGGGAAACAGCCGCGCTGTTTTCAATCAAAGGAGCTTACCCGATGAAACAAGAAAAAGCGGTCGTCGTGTTCAGCGGCGGCCAGGACAGCACGACATGCCTGTTTTGGGCACTGAAAAACTTTGCCGAAGTGGAGACGGTGACGTTCGACTACGGCCAGCGCCACGCCCTTGAAGTGGAATGCGCAACAGATATCGCCGCGGAGCTCGGCGTGAAACACCATGTCCTCGACCTGTCGCTGATCGGCCAGCTCGCACCAAGTGCGCTGACGGACAAGGGAATCGAAGTCGCGGACGGCGAGGACGGCGGGCTGCCGTCCACATTCGTACCGGGGCGGAACCTGCTTTTCTTCTCATTCGCAGGGATCCTCGCCAACCAGATCGGCGCGAAGCATATCGTCACGGGCGTTTCCGAGACGGACTTCAGCGGCTATCCCGACTGCCGCGACGCCTTCGTGAAATCGCTGAACGTCACGCTCAACCTCGCGATGGACGGGCCGTTCGTCATCCACACGCCGCTCATGTGGCTCGACAAATCCCAGGTGTGGGAACTGTCCGACCGGTTGGGTAAGCTGAACTACATCCGCACAAAGACACTCACCTGCTACAACGGCATCAAGGCCGACGGCTGCGGTGAATGCCCGGCGTGCCGCCTGCGCAGGAAAGGCCTTGAAACCTATGTTGGGAAGCAAAGCGGAAACGCCCGCCCCGCCGGCAGACCGGCTGAGGAGGTCTTGCAGCCATGAGGATCTTCCTTTACCTCATCTCCATTGTAATCGCCAACGTCGCGACGGCAGCACTCATGCCGCTTGAATTCGGGATCTTCATCATTCCGGTCGGCACCCTGTTTGCAGGGGCGACGTTCATCTTCCGCGACCTTGTCCAAAACCGGTACGGCCGCAAGAAGACGTACATGTTCATCGGGATCGCGCTCGTCCTGTCCGCGGCCGTCTCCTTTATCCTCGGAGACACGCTTGCGATTGTCGGGGCTTCGGCACTGGCATTCATCGTCGCCGAATCAGCGGATACGGAAATCTACACCCGCCTGAATGTGCCGTTCGCATGGCGCGTCTTTTACAGCGGGATCGTCGGCGGCATCCTCGACTCGGCTGTCTTCGTCATCGTCGGCATGAGCCCGATCGGCGCCGGATTCATCCCATGGGAAGCCGTCCCGGTCGCCATCCTCAGCCAAGTGATCGCGAAATCCGCCGTCCAGACTGTCGGCGCGCTGATCCTCGGCCAGATGCGCGCATTCCGCACCGTGCCCGTCCAGTCATAAAAGAAGCACGCGACCCATCCGGGCCGCAAGCTTCTTTTCATATTGAATGTGTAAACTCGCCCGCTCCGCCCCCGGCATGCCCGTCTTGATGATCTTTCGCGGTGCGTTACTAATCATTCACGGCCTGATATTGATCATTCGCGCCCCGTTGTTGATCTTTCGCAACCACACGCGAGGATAGGACCAGGTATACTAAGGTTATTCATAACGCGGGACCCCCACCCCGTCCGAGGAGGAACAGTCATGAACAAAGACAACCTGATCTGCGACATGGAGACCGGCATTTGCGGCGTTCCGGGAGAGGCGAACGCGACCGGTTTCCAGATGCTCGACTTCAGCAAACCGCAGGAAAAAGCCGACCTGTACTATGTGACCGATCCGATCTGCTCGCACTGCTGGGCAATCGAGCCGCAGTTCCGCGCGTTCACGGAGCGCTACCGCGAGCATCTGAACGTCCACATCGTCATGGGCGGCCTGCTCGAGAATTGGGACGGGTTCGCCGACCGCGCCAACGGCATTTCCGGTCCGGAAGACGTCGCGCCCCACTGGCGGGAAGTCGGCGAACAGAGCCGGATGCCGATCGACGGCTCGCTCTGGCACACGGACCCCGTCACGTCGTCATTCATCCCGTCCCGCGTGTTCAAAGTCGTCCAGAAGCACGACCCGTCCCTCGCCCCTGCCTTTCTCCGCCGCGCACGGGAGGAGCTGTTCGCCTTTAACCGCAACATTTCCGGCACCGCCGTCCTGAAGGAAATCACCGACGGGCTCGGACTTGATGGAGACGCCATCGTGAAGGAAGCCGGAACACCGGAAGCGCAGCAGCTGCTCGAAGAAGACTTCCGGACGGCCGCAAGACTCGGCGCCCGCCGCCTCCCGACGATCGTCCTCGCCAACAGCAACCAGCAGAGCGTGAAGATCGCCGGCGCCCGCCCGCTCGAAGCGTACGAAGAAGCCCTGAAACAGGTCCTCACCGAAGGCAAACCGGTTGCAGCGGACCCGCCAAACCTCCAGTCCGTCCTGGGGAAAGAAAAGCGGCTGTTCTCCAAAGAGATTGAAGTGCTCTACGGCATTTCCCGGGAAGAAGTGGCAAGCTTCGTCGCCCGCGCGTTTCCGGACGGCTCGTTTGAGACGGAAAACATTCTCGGAGAAACCCTTTATATGCTGAAATGAACAAGCAGCAGGCATCCACCATTGCCTGCTGCTTGTTTATTGTAATTTTTCGGCCAGCAATGGCTCATTCAGAGGAACCACAATCCGCTCGATGATCACACCGGATTCATCCAACAGGTAGGTTGTCGGATAAAACATGACTTCGAATTGGTCCGAGACGGTTCCTTCCGTATCCATCAAGACAGGAAAGGTCAGACCGAGTTCCTCGACAAACGGCTGAACGGCTTTTCCGCCGCTCTGTTCGGTCGATGTCGCATTGACGGCGATGATTTCAAACCGGCCGTTCGTGTGCTCTGCATAGTACGATTGCATCTCGGGCATTTCTTCCCTGCAGGGCGGGCACCAGGTCGCCCAGAAATTCAGGACGACTTTCTTTCCGCGGAAATCCGATAAACTCACGGTTTCTCCGTCCAGGTTCTGCAATTGAAAATCAGGGGCCTTCTCTCCGCTTTTGAGACCCGTCTTCAACATCTCTTCCGGGTCTTGTTCCTCTTCCACGTTCGCGTCCTCATATTCTGACGCATCAAATGCCTGATCAGACGGAAGGTTCATCCGGATCATCGCAAAGATCAGATACCCGATTAACGTGATGGCGACAATCAGCCCCGCTATTCTCAGTGCCTTCATGATTCTCCTCCTAATATTCCCCTCCGCTTACTGTATCACAGGTGAACTGGAAAATATCTCATCGAATCGTTCCGTCTCCAGCGGTTATTCTAACTGCACAAAGGAGGCGAGACGAACATGCCAAACAACAACAATTCCAACAAACTCGTTGTACCGGGCGTACGCCAGGCACTCGATCAGATGAAGGAAGAGATTGCACGTGAATTCGGCGTACAACTGGGTGAAAACACGACAGCGCGTGCCAACGGATCCGTCGGCGGAGAAATCACGAAGCGCCTTGTCGCCCAAGCCCAGCAGCAAATGAAAAACGGCGGCCAATAATCCGCCCGAACACAGTATGTCCGTATCCCGATCCGCCATGCGAACGAACCGCCGGAGGGCCTTCAACCCTTCCGGCGGTTCTGTTTTTCATTTTCCTTCCTTAAGCTTTTTAAAGGCCGGCGGGCGGAGCTGTTCGCCGAAGCTGACGATCGAGACTTCGTAGTCGATATCGACATCGGCTTTCTTGAACTTCTCTCCCCAATCGAATTCTTCAAACTCCTCCACGGTCCAGAAGTTTTTCCGGGCCGTTGCGTACCAGACGAACGGCTCTCCTGTGTATTCTTCCTGCAGTTTTTTGATCAGCGAATCCGACGCCTGTTCCATGTTTTCTTTGACCGTATTTTTCAAAGCGTCCCGCCTTTTTTGGCTGGTGGTGAAGTCTTCGAGCGCAATGTTGGAGTTGACCTTTACTTGGACGGGCACGTTCACCCTGATTTTGACCGGGGTCCGGTCTGTATTCACCTTGATCTCGGTGTGTGCACTTTGGTTCATGATGAGGGAGATCCGATAGTTTTCGTTTAAGGGGTCGGGAAATGTGGTCGTCATGGTCTCAATCAGGTTCTTTTTCCTGAGCAACTGGGAGATCCTCGTTTCTTCCCCGTTTAACGTTCCGACCATTTTGCCTTTCTGCATAATGGCCGAGCCGATCATCTGAACGGGGTCCCCAGAAGCTTGCGGCACCTCGCCTGCCAAATATTCATCGTCATGCTTGGTGCCGACGGAATCTCTTTCGGTGGTTGCGTAAGCCGCCAAGAACAGCTCTCCCTCCGTCCGCTGGAAAAAGGTGTTCAGATTGGAGACCGGAGAGAAGCCCGTCTTTCTCCAGTTGTCTTCCATGAACTCATAGTACTTGTGCGGACGCGTTTCCATGGTCGGCGTATTTGCATGGATAAACGCTTCCGCAGGCTCTTTCGATACAATCAGGACCGCTTCACGCCTCATCTCGGGATCGACGATCGCAGAGCCGATGACGTGGCTGAACAGGTCGCCTTTTGCGAGGTTTTCCCCGACGATGATCGTCTGGAGATGCGAGAACGTGATCTCCCTGGAAAGAGAGGACTGTGCCAGTTCCTTCGCTGACAGCAAATCAACCGCGGTAATCGTGACAATGTCTGAAGGCGGTTCCTTCTGAGCTTCAGCCGACTGGGTCGTGTTGACCTGGGGATTGGAAATCTGGAAGGTGACATTCACCTGATGGTCTTGTTCCCCTTGATCCAGACCGATGACAGAGACAAAAGCCTGCGTCTCCAATTCCTGCCGCTCACCGCATCCCGCCAAGGCCAGGATCGCCAAAACCCCCACAAGCGCCCAACCGTTCCTTCTCATCGTTTCCCCTTCTTTCTGAATCGGTCCAATCCCCATAGCAACACAGGCAGCAGGAGGAACAATGCCGAACTCGCCTGCAAGAGCAACTTCCGGAGATGGTCCCCCTGCAAATGGTTTTCCGGGCTCATCCCCAAAATGACGGTTAACCCCGCCAAAGGGAAGAGAAGGCGTTTATAGGATGGATAATTTATCGTTTTGCCGAGCAAATAAGCGGAAATGTACAGGTAAATCGCAAAGTGAAGGGCGGCGCCGATAAACCAGAGCGCCAGGAAAACGGCTTCCACATGGTTTGCAAGGGATCCGATCATGGCCAGCCTGGCCAGATGGTGATAAGGGTACGCAATGTTTCTCACGGCAGGATAGTCGAACATCATGACATAAACCGCCAAAAACAGCGCCATCTTGAATGCGGGCACCCACAACCCCCAGATGGACGCTTTCCGGTACGCCCTGAATGTCCGCACCCGGGAAGCCAGAACCCCGACAATGATGATGTCTGCAAAAAAAGAGCTGTATCCCACGCCGCCTTTTACCACTTCCGCAACCCCCGTACCGGCAATCGGGAAGAGGTAGAGGTAATTCAGCTGACCGGCCACCCCTGCAAGCAGGATCATCGACGTCACCATAAAGACCGGGACCACCAGCAAGGCTGTCCGGCCAATCGCCTCCAGCCCTCTATGCGCAATAAAAAATGCCGCACCTAAAATCAGGACCACCATTACCATCAGCATGGCGGTATCAGGATAATACATCGTCGTGACAATATCCGAGTAGCTCCGGCTATTGAGTACCGCTGAGGAATAGACGGCGGCGAACAGGAGGAAGGTGATCAAGCGCCCAAAAAAGTTTCCGGTCAGCTCCGATACCAGTTCGAGCAGGTCTGCATCGGACTTTTTCATAAGAGAGAGCATCATCAGCAGTGGCACGAACAGGGCAACCGCAGAGATCAGCGGCATCATCCAGGCTGCGGTGAGTCCCGCTTCAAGCAGCATATTTGGCGTTGAGTTGGTGATACGGATCGCCATCATCCCGTACAGGATGGAGAAAAACTCCCTTGTGCCGATTTTGCCGTCGGACACTTGGATCACGGGCGGTCCCCTCCCTCAGGCTTCGCCCTTACGGCATTCCGCGGTTTCATGGATAGAGGGCGGAGCCACTGTTTCCTGACAATCGGCCGCAAAAACAGATCCCTGGACGACGGCATATGAGGGGCAAGAGGAGCGAAAAACGGCACACCGAACGACTTGATCGAAGTGGCGTAAGCCAGCATGACGGCAAACGTCAGAGCGATCCCGACAAACCCCATCAGATGGGCTGACAATACAAAAGTAAAACGGAGAATGCGCGTCATCACGCTGAGCCCGACGTCCGGGATGGCGAACGATGAAAGGCCGGTGATGGCGATGACGACGACGAGCAGGGGGCTGACCAGGTTGGCCTGGACAGCCGCCTGGCCGAGGATCAGCGCCCCGACGATTCCGATGGTCGTGCCGAGCGGGGTCGGCACGCGGATGCCCGCTTCCCTCAGGATTTCAAACGTGAGTTCCAGCAGGAGCAGCTCCAACAGCGTGGGAAACGGGACCCGCTCCCTGGAAGCCGCAATCGCCAGCATCAGGTCTGTCGGAATCATCTCAGGATGAAAAGTGACGACAGCCAGATAGATCGCCGGCATCAGCAAGGAGAAAAACAGCGCACACAATCGGATGATCCTCGCGAAGTTGCCATAGGCCCATCTCAGGAACTGGTCCTCCGCCGTATGGTATAGCGACCAAAAGGTGATCGGGGCAATGAGCGCATCAGGTGAGTTATCCATCAGCAACACGACATGCCCTTCCAAGAGGAACGAACCCGCCCGGTCCGGCCGCTCGGTCGTCATCGTGGAAGGAAACAGCGAATACGGCCGTACTTCCAACAGCTCTTCCATCTGGGAAAGCGTCAGGATGGCGTCCCTGTCCACCTGTGAAATCTTTTCCTTCACATTTTCGACCAATTGCGGATCCGCGATGTGGCTCATGTATAAGACAGAGATCTCTTGGGGGGATTGGCTGCCGACTGTCATCGTCTCGGATACAAGCCGGTGATCCTTCACCTGCCTGCGGATGAGGGATTGATTGATGGCCGACGATTCCACAAAGGCGCTTTTCGGCCCTTTGATCACGATTTCCCGGCTCGGCTCGGCAACCGAGCGATTTTCAAAACCGGCGGTCTCAACCGCGATGGCCTGTTTCTCACCGTCAATCAACAGGATGGCGCTTCCATTGATCAGTTTGGCAACGGCCTGGTTGAGGTCTCCGATGGTTTCTCTGCCGGAGATGGTCAAGACATTGTTTTTGAGTTCATCCACCAGGTGATCCACAGATTCCCCGCCCGGTTTCGGTTTCAGTTCCAGCAGAGGCTGGATCACCTGTTTGGCGATTTTGTCTGAATCGGAAGCCCCGTCGACGAACAACACCATCGCCCTGCGGTCCACAGACGGAATCTGCAGTTCCCGCTGTTTCAGGGCACTGTTGAGGGGATATTGGAACAGGTCTTCAAACCGCTTCGTATTGACATCGAGCACCTCGGAAAAGGGTTCCTTCGGAATCGCGTCCTGCTCCCCTCCACCTTCCGGCTGCCCGCTCTGACCATTGAACAGCCGCTTCAGAAAATCACTCATCTTCTGCACCTCCCCCTAACAGCGATGGATTCATAGAAGAAGGATGGACTGAAATTCTTCGAGTTAACCATGTTTCTCAAGGAAGAATGTGAGTCTCGGGATAAAAAATGATTCCGGCAGCATACCGGAATCAAGCGGGGCTATGGGGGCATGTCCGTTCCACCCGGCCGTCCGGACGTTATTTTCGCTCCGCGGCCCATCCGCGTCTTCGGTTACCCCCCTCATCCGCACAAAGGGAATGTTCCCCTACCCGCAAGCATACATTTACAGGCGAATGGAAAAGAAAGGACGGGTGATGACATGGATCCGTTTCCACCAGGGCCGGAAAACGAAGGCCAGGGCGGCGAAGGCAGCGACGACTACAAAGGCCTGGAAGCCTTCGAAGGTCCCGACAACCCGAAGCAGCAGCAATTAGACGAGTACCGCATCCGGAACACCGGCAACCCGCTGACGACAAACTCGTCGTTGAAGAAGGCCGGCGACTCGGAGCAGTTGAAGGCCGGCGTCCGCGGCCCGGCGCTCCGGCAGGATCACTTGTTTTTCGAGAAGATGACCCACTTCCTCAGGGAAGAGATCCCGGAGCGTGTCGTCCACGCGCGGGGCTACGGGGCGTACGGCGAGTTTGAGTGCTATGAGTCGATGGCGGAGTTCACAAAAGCCGGGTTTCTCCAGAAGCCCGGAAAAAAGACGCCGACGTTCGTCCGGTTCTCCACCGTCCAGGGGCCGCGGGGCTCGTACGACACCGCACGCGACCTCCGCTGCAAGGGCGTGAAATTCTACACCGAGGAAGGCAACTATGACCTGACGACGATTGCGATGCCGGTCCTGATCAACCAGGACGCCATGAAGTTCCCGGACGTGATCCATGCCTACCAGTCCAAGGCGGACGACGGCATCCCGACCGCATCCGGAGCCCACGACATGTTCTGGGACTATGTCGCGAACAACCAGGAAGCCCTCCACATGACGCTCTGGGTCATGTCCGACCGCGGCATTCTCCGGAGCTACCGGATGATGGAATCCTGGGCGATCAACACATACCTGTTCGTGAACGCGGAAGAAATCCCGACCTTTGTCCGGTTTGTCTGGAAGCCGGTGCTCGGCGTCCACTCGCTGCTTCAGGACGAAGCGCTCAAGATCGGCGGAATCGACCCGGACTTCCACCGCCGCGACCTCCGCGAAGCGATCGACAAGGGCTATTACCCGGAATATGAGCTAGGCGTCCAACTGATCCCGATGGACGACGAGTTCAAATTCGACTTCGATGTGCTCGACCCGGCGAAGTTCTGGCCGGAGGAACTCGTCCCGGTCAAGCTGATCGGCAAGATGACCCTGAACCGCAACATCTCGAACGAGCACGCCGAATCCGAGCAGGTCGCCTTCAACCCGGCAAACGTCGTCCCGGGCATCGACTTCTCGAATGATCCGGTGCTGCAGGGCCGCCTCATGGCCTACCAGAGCGCCCAGTACCACCGGCTCGGCAGCGCGAACTTCCAGGACCTCCCGATCAACCGTCCGCTCTGCCCGTTCACAAACAACACCCGGCGCGGCCACATGCGGTACCGGATCGACACGGACCAGGTGAACTACCACCAGAACTCGCTCGCCGATAACACCCCGTACACTGTCCCGGTCGATGAAGGCGGCTACGAATACTACCCGACGCGGGTCGAGGGCCACAAAATCCGCGCCCGGAGCGAATCGTTCAATGACTGGTTCTCCCAGCCTCGCATTTTCTGGAACTCCCTCACCCCGGTCGAGAAACAGCACACGATCGAAGGGCTCAGCTACCAGCTCGGAAAATGCCGGAACCAATCCGTCCGCGAACAGAACGTCGACATCCTCGCCAAAGTCGACGAAGGCATGGCCGCCGTCGTCGCCGACAACATCGGCGTCCGGCGCTCGGCCAATTCCCAGGTGGACGCGGAAGCCCGCTACCCGTCGCTGAGCCAGTACACCACACCGAAATCCCCCGCCACACAGAAAGCCGGCGTCCTGATCGGCGACGGCTACGACAGCCAGGAAGTCGGCCGCACTCTCGAGACCCTGAAGCAAAACGGCGTCTTCGTCGCCATCATCTCCGACACCCTCAACCCGGTCAGAGGCTCTGACGGCTCGACGCTCAAGGTCGACGAAACGTTCCTCACCTACAGCCCGTACCTCGTCGACTCGGTCTACGTCGTCGGCGGAAGCGCGAGGAATCAGGTGAAATTCGACCGCGACATCGTCGAATTCGTCCGCGTCGCCTACACCCACTTCAAGCCGATCGGCGTCGCCACCACCGGCCAGAACTACGTGATCGCCACCCCGCAGAACAACCTCGCCGGCGTCGTGTATGCGGCGGATAACCCGAACTTCGGCGACGAGTTTGTGGACGCGATCGGGACGATGAGGTTTTGGAATCGGACATAATCATGTACTGTCTCAGATTCAGCTGAAGCTGAAAATCTGAGACGTTTTTTGTTAGTCAAGTTACACGGAAATCATATTCACCCATTTGAAAATGAAGGCGCAAAAACCCTTCTTTATTTTTAATATTATTACTTTATTAATTTTAGTGACACGAAAGAGTAGTTTGAATATAGTAATCAAATAAGGAGGCTGATGCGACATGTTGACTTTAATCAAAAATGCTGAAATTTATGCTCCAGAACCCCTCGGAAGCCATTCCATCCTGTTCGCGGGCAATGAAGTCCTTAAAATCGGAGAAATCGACGAAGCCGCCTTTAAGAACTCCGGCGCCGAGGTGAAGATCATCGATGCCGAAGGGAATCTCGTCATTCCCGGGCTGATCGATCCCCATGTCCACTTTATCGGAGGAGGCGGCGAAGGCGGCTTCGCCACACGCACGCCTGAACTGCAGCTGAGCGATATGATCAGCGGCGGAATCACGACCGCGGTCGGCCTGCTCGGCACCGACGGCACGACCCGGCACATGACCTCCCTTCTTGCGAAAGCCCGTGGCCTCGAGGAGGAAGGTGTCACCACCTACATATATACCGGAAACTATGACGTCGACACCCCGACGATCACCGGCAGTGCGAAAGACGACATCATCCTCATCGACAAAGTGGTCGGAATCGCCGAAATCGCCATCTCGGATTCCCGCTCCGGCCAGCCGACCGTCGAAGAACTGTCCAAACTGGCGGGACAGGCACGGGTCGGAGGACTCCTCAGCGGAAAAGCCGGCGTCGTCCACTTCCACACCGGCCCGGGAAAGGCCTATCTTTCCCAGCTGCACGAACTGCTTGACCATTACGAGATTCCGCCGACCACGCTTTATGCGACCCACATCACACGCAGCCGGGGTCTCGTAGATGATGCGATCCGCCTGGCCGCACGCGGCTCGTTCGTCGACATTACCGCGGACGGCAAGACCGGCGAATGGATCCGTTACTACAAGGAAAACGGCGGCGACATGAACCAGCTGACCGTCTCGTCCGACGGCAATGGCAGCCTGCCCGTCTTCAACGAAGCCGGCGTGATGACCGGTCTCGGCGTCGCCAGCATGAGGACGCTGTACGAGCAGTTCGTTTCAAGCGTGAACGAGCACGGCCTCCCGCTCGGAGAAGTTCTCCCGCTCTTCACTTCCAACACTGCACGCGCGCTTAAACTGGACCGCAAAGGCATCGTTTCAGAAGGTGCCGATGCCGACCTGCTCATTCTCGACAAGGACACGCTCGCCCTGCGCGACGTCTTCGCCAAAGGACGGCGCCTGATGGAAGACGGCGAAATCATCGTGTTCGGCACGTTCGAGAAACACTGACCCCCATGACACATCCACCACAAGGAGGCACCCGTTGACCGCTCGAAAACCGAATCTGTTTGAAGCTTTTTCCCCGATTGTCGTGATGCTGCTATTGCTCGCCATCGGCTACGGCGTCTTTAAGTTCCCGCCTGAGCCGCTCCTGATCCTGGCATCCCTGTACGCCGGGCTCGTGGCCCTCCGCGTCGGCCTGAAATGGGATGAGATGATGGAAGGCATCCAGGACAAGATCCGCCAGGCGATGCCATCGATCCTCATCCTCATTTCGATCGGCATCCTGATCGGGACATGGATGATTGCCGGAACCATCCCGATGCTCATCTACTACGGCATTGAAATCATCAACCCGACCTACCTGATTGTGATCGCCTTTATCGTCTCCGCCCTGATCTCGATTGTCACCGGAACCTCCTGGGGCTCCGTCGGAACAGTCGGCGTGGCGCTCATGGGCATCGCCACCGGTCTCGACGCGAACCTCGCCGCAACCGCAGGCGCCATCGTGTCCGGCGCCTACTTCGGGGACAAGCTGTCCCCACTGTCCGACACGACCAACCTCGCGCCGATCGCCGCGGGAAGCGAACTGTACGAACACATCAAGCACATGCTCTGGACGACCATCCCCGCCGCTGTCATCGCGATGATCATCTACCTGATCGCCGGATTCAATCTGGACACCGGCAACGCCGGCACACCGGAGACGATGATCACCATGCTGGCGCAGCTCCAAGAGATGTTCACATTCAGCTGGCTTCTCCTGCTGCCGCCGGCCATCGTCCTGTTCGGCTCGATCAAGAAGTACCCGACCCTCCCGGTCATCATCCTGTCGTCGATCGTGGCAGCGGTCCTAGCCTGGCTGGTCCAGGGCGTCAGCGCGTCGAACATCTTCGCTTCGACCGTTTCCGGATTCACCGTGGAGATGGTTGAACGGGACGGATTCGACCCGGCCGGCGTCATCTTCGAGGTGACCCGCCTCGTCAACCAGGGCGGCATGCAGTCCATGACCGGCGTCGTCCTGATCGCCTTCGCCGCCTTTATCTTCGCAGGCATCCTGACGAAGATGGGCGCGCTCGAAGTCATCATCGACGCCCTCATGAAGATCGTCAAACGCACAGGGGACCTGATCCTGTCAACCGTCCTTTCGTGCATCACGATGGCACTCGTCACCGGCAACTCCTACCTGTCCATCATCGTCCCGGGGGAAATCTACAAAGACACCTACAAGGTCAAAGGCCTCGCCGCCAAGAACCTCTCCAGGACCCTCGAAGACTCCGGCACCGTCGTCGTGCCGCTGATCCCTTGGTCGTCCGCAGGCGTCTTCATGGCCGGCACCCTCGGCGTCTCCACCTTCAGCTACGCGCCGTGGGCCATCCTCTGCTATACCGGGTTCATCTTCGCGATCATCCTCGGCTACACGGGAATCGGCATCGCCAAAGCGACGAAAGAAGTGGCCGAGGAAAAGATGGAACACACATCGAAGGAAGCTGTCACGACCAAGTAAGAATCGTTCACTACTGAAACATCAAGCCCCCGGATCTGTAAGGATTCCGGGGGCTTTCAATGTTTTTATGGATCGCCC
The DNA here is from genome assembly GCF_900101985.1 of Bhargavaea beijingensis. Classification (GTDB taxonomy): domain Bacteria; phylum Bacillota; class Bacilli; order Bacillales_A; family Planococcaceae; genus Bhargavaea; species Bhargavaea beijingensis. The sequence goes on along the minus strand of NZ_FNAR01000001.1, from coordinate 284,042 downwards.
AACAAGACCAGGGAACCCGCCACGGTGCCTGAACGTTATCAAATGGAAAGAGCAGGATCACGAAGCTTGGAACAGGAGGAGCCCACTTGTCTTTAATCACGCTGTACCAGATCGCGCTTTCAGTGCTGGCCAGCGCAGGAATCGCTTTCGTTGTCCGCCAGCTTCTTCATAAGTTCCGGAAACAAGGCGTACTTACGTTGATGTCGGGGTTCGCCGTGACCCTGCTTTTCTGCTATCTCATGAAGACCATCTTCAGAATCGAATTTTATGGTGTGGCGCTTGCGGTATTGGCGCTCCTCCTCTACGTCTTGTTCATCGGACTTTGGAACGACCGAAAAGGAAGCCTCACAAAGCGGGCAGGCATGATTGTATCCGTCCTATTTATAGCCGCCTTGCTCTATTTATCTGCCATTAACAGCGAACCGGGAGTTGACGAGACCTTCCTGCTGCCGATGGGCTTCGAAGGATGCGTCCTGATCAACTATGAGGTGGTAGGCGCCCCGCCCCTGAAAATCGAAGACAATGAAATCGTGTACCAAGTCCCTGATGACGGGATCATCAATACATCCTCGCCGATGGACTTCGGCTGGGTGAGCAAAGAAAACTCGGGGGCCTCCCGGTTAAGAGCCTTTTATGTAGATCAGGCCGGGAACAAAGTGCAGGAACTTCCACAGGAGAAAATCCGATTTGGAGCCAACGGATCTGTGAAGGAGGAAGGAAAACCGGAGCGGACTCACTATTATCAACTATTCGGTGACGAGGAGGTTGAAGCAGAGGAATGCCCGGCACTTAAGATTCCGTGATAGGCAAAACACTCCTCGCCAGCGTCGCCTTCACCTCCAACACCCAGAACTTCGGCAAGGAATTTTTAATGATAGCCTGTACAATGAGGTTTTGATCGAACACAAAAGCGGCTCCCGCGTGATGAACCGCTTTTTCTTATCGGTTGGGGGCCAGCCTGATTTTATACATCCGGATGGATGACAGGTCACCTTCCGCCTCCAACCGGCCGCTCCGGACCAAAGCCCGGAGAAGTTTCATTTTCGTGAGGCGACCGGGACGATGAACTTTGGAATTGGATGTAAATATGCGTACCTGAAAAGCGGCCCGTCGTGCGGGAGCCGATTTTATCGTTCCTAACCAGGAAGCATTCGGAGATTTCAGATACAATAGGTATATGACGATCGACAAGTAATCCCTTCATATGAAAGGAGGTACTCCGTCATGTCCAACCAGCAAGCCATCCTGACCGCCGTCCAGGAAGCCATCAGAACACAAGGACCGATCTGCCACCTGGATGATATCTATACATATGTCCGCAACAACGAACCGGCCATCCGGCACTACCAGGACGAAGAGGCCATCATCCGCAACATCATCTACCGCCATTCGAGCGACTGCGAAATCTTCAGAGGCACGTTCAGATGGGACAGCTATGATCTCTTCTATGCACCCAAAGGAATCGGTTCCGGCCTCTGGAGCATCTGGCCGGACGAACTGCCCCTTCGCATCCTGATTGAAATCCTCAAGCACCGCGGCGGCCTTGCCACGGTTGAGGAAATCAGGCAGCACCTGATGCTCGACTATCCGAGGCTGTATGTTCCCGGCAAGGATACCACGAACGAGATCAGGGAGACGCTGCTCCGGAACTCTACCTATCATCCCAACTCTAGTAATCCACTCTTTTTTTACTCCAGTATTGTGGATGCTTGGGGGATTCGGCCGGAAATTGATTAAAAGCGGGCATCCATGTTGTGGACGCCCGCTTTTTGGCTAGTGGGAATTACTAGATCATTAATCATTAACCGTCAACAACCTCAACCAAATAAATCTTCTCATCAAACGCGCCCCGCTTCTTCGCCTTTTCCTCCCGGATCATGTCCAGCTGATGGGGTGTGGCGCCGTGTGCGGCGGCGGTTGCGTAGATGAGTTCGAGCATGTCGGCGAGTTCCTCGACGGCGGCGACGGCGTTTTCGGCGGCGAGGTATTCCTCGTATTCTTCATCGATTTTCTTGCGGAGTTCCTGCATGTATTCATCGTCGTTCAGGACGCGTGTTTTTGCTTCCTTGCCGGCGAGTTCGATGATTTCCGGGATCCGGTCGCGGACGAGTTTGTTGTGGATGGGCATTGGATGGTCCTCCTCTTGTTCCAGCTTTGTACCATCTATTATAAATGTTTTCCAGTCGAGGGGGCGGGATGTGCTCATTTATTGCGTCATTCCTCTTTAGGTTCAAAGGGAAAAACCGCCGGGGTTCCGGCGGTTTTCATGTGCCCATAAAATTTATTGAATCCCATAGTCCTTCGCGAAGACCATCTTCGTGTCGACCAGGATCCCTTCTGCATTTTCATCCAGGTTGAAGATGCGGGCGCCGCGGAGGCGGTCGTTTTCTTCGCCACCGAGGCCGTATGTGCCGAAACCGGCGTTGCCCGCGTAACCGAGTTGGATGCCGTAGTAGTTGCCGACGTAGGTGTTGATGTGGTCATGGCCTGAGAAGACGCCCTGTACGTCGCCGCGCTCAAGCATGGCGGCGAACATGCCGCTGTTAACCGGCCCGGTGCAGACGCATTCGTTTTTCTCGCCGACGATGCTGTGCTTTTCAACGGCTTTCTGGTGGCTTTCTTCCGTCCGCTCGAATGGGCTGGCGTACCACATGAATTCAAATTCCGGGAGCGGGATGTGCATGAAGGCGAGGGACGGGACTTTGTGTCCGTTTGTCTGCTCCAGCTTTTTCGACGTCTCGTCGTACCACTGGACCTGGTCCTGGCCGAGCCACTCATATTGCTGGTAGCCTTCGAAATCCTGCCCTGCAATTTCGTCCGGCGCATAGCGGCCGCTGTCGAACAGCCAGACGTTAAATGCCGTCTCCGTATTCTTGGAGTTCTCGATCCCGATCGATGCGTTGCCGGTCCCCGTGACTCCGCTCGGGCCCGGCTTGTTCACGTTGTGTTCGTACGACATGTAGACATCCAGCAGATCCGCTTCGGTCATGCCGGTCTTCGGCGTGTGGTCTTCATCATGGTTGCCGAAGGTCACCGCCCAGTGGACGCCCCGCTCTTCCATCGGCTTCGCGATGTTTTCGATGGCCTGTTTGACCTCTTCTTTCGTGTCGAGGTCCCCGTTCATCATGTCCCCGTTAAGGATGGCCAGATCCGGCTTTTCTTCATCCAAAACCGTGTTCATCAATTCGATGGTCCGGGGATCGATTTCCTCGTCGTCTTGGATATCGTTGAACTGGACAATCTTATAGTTGCCGTCAGTGTTGAACTTCAGCTTTTGGTTTTCGTTCGTTTTCCCCTTGACGGAAGGGTTGAGGAAACTTGTCGTCATCAAAACGACAGCACAAGCGATGACGATGATGCCGGCCAGCGATTTCCATTTCATGATCAGACCCTCTTTCCTATGTATATCATGTTGTGCAGGCTTGCTTCCGGTCCACCGTTCTTCCGTGATCCGGCATGCCTACGTGCCTTAGTATAGGCGGGGTCTGTTGAGACATTGTTAACGGGGGATAAACAATTGTTAAGTGTGATGCGAGAAAAAACCGCCGGGGTCGCCGGCGGCTTGGTGATCTGCTTTTATCAAATCTGGTCCTTTATCTCGAGGATGATCTTCCCGATATTGCGGTTCTCTTCCATGTGCTGCTGGGCGTTTCTGACCTTCTCCAAAGGGAATTTAGTGTCAATGACGGGCACGATCTCTTTCCGTTCAAAGTAAGGCGTTACGTTTTCGGCAAATTCATGAGTCAGGCGGGCTTTGTATTCGTCACTTCTCGGGGTCAGTAATGTCCCGGTTAATTGGATACACTTCGACATCAGACTAAATAGGTTCACCTTCTCCAGTTCGCTTCCGCCAAGTATTCCGATCAGCACCCATCGGCCTTCTTTCCTGATGCTTGCTAAATTTTTCTCCCAATAATCGGCACCGATGAAATCTAAAATCAAATCGGCCCCTTTGCCGTCTGTTGCTTTAAGCACTTCTTCGTCAAACGACTGTTCCTTGTAATTGATCAGGACATCGGCCCCGAGTTCCCGGCAAAAATCAAGCTTTCTTTCAGAGCCGGCAGTGACAATCACCTTGGCATCACAAAGCTTTTTGGCCAACTGAATGGCTGCGGTTCCAACGCCGCTTGCCCCTGCATGGATCAGCACGGTTTCCTGTTTTTGAAGTTTGCCTATCCAAAATAGCGTTTGATAGGCCGTCAGGAACACTTCAGGAATCGCTGCCGCTTCTTCAATCGATAACGACTCGGGGATTTTCATCGCCCGATCGGCCGGCATGACCGCAAACTCGGCGTAACCGCCGCCATTGACCAGCCCCATCACCCGATCTCCGGAAGAAAAAGAATGGTCACCATTTGCATCAACGACGGTTCCGGCAATTTCCACGCCTAAAATCGGATTTTCCGCATACCCGACTTTCCCTTCACGGGTAATGATATCTGTGCGATTCACCGCGGCTGCGTTGACTCTGACAAGCAGTTCCCCTTTTTTCGGTTCAGGGGCCGCCACTTCAACAAACTCCAATTGCTCCGGGCCGCCCGGTTTTTTCACAGTGACTGCTTTCATGACTAACACTTCCTTTTTGATATTAACTGCTTCTCATCATGATTATAAACGGTATGACGTTATTTAAGGAAAAGCATTCCCCAAATGGCATTCTTGTACTAGGGGCATCCATGCCGCCATGTATAATCCCCCGCCGAATCTCCCACACTAGGTTCATCTCAGAATCTATTGGAGGCGATCCGACATGACCATCCAACTGCCGCCGATCCGGAAGGCTGCCGTCTATATCCGCTCGACCTACTGGGGGCGCTCGCCGCTCCATGCCTCAGCCGACGACAACGGGGAACTTCTCTTGCGCATGGTCGAGGGGCGCTGCGACTATGACCTGTTTTACGAAGCGAGCAGCTACAAGCGCAACGAAGCCGCGATGGAACTGTTGCGCTGGGCCGACATGGGTGAATTCGATGCCATCGTCACGCGGCACGTCCACTCGTTCGGCCTCGCCATCAAGTTCGACTGGGACACGATGATGGGGCTGATGATGGCGCGGGGCATCGCGCTGGTCACGCCCGAAAAGGTGTATTCACGGGAGAACCGGAATGACATGACGTACCTTGAGTTCATGATGCGCGCGCTCCGGGATGAATACGAAATCAAGTTCGGAGCCGACTGGGACCGCGTGAAGATGAGCTACCGGCTCAGGAAGACTCCGATTGAGCTGATGAGCCTGTATGAGCGGCCTGCGTCTGCGCAGGTGATCGAGTTTCCGCGGGTGTCCGGGCGGGAACAATTGCCCGGAGAATCGTCTTAAATATTGGTTTCGCCATTCGGGTGTGCAGTTTCGCCATTCGGGTGTGCAGTTTCGTCATTCGTGTGCGCAGTTTCGTCATTCGCGGCGCCGGTTTCGTCATTCGACCTCAATCGCATCTAAAAGGGACCATCGGCAATCGATGGTCCCTTTCCTTCTACATTCACTTCTAATTGGAGAAGTGCGTCTTTAATAATCGTCCTACATAATGTGCAGAAACAGGAGCAAGATCCAGTTCCCTCGCCCAGACCGAGAGCTGGCCGATGTGGTGGATCTCATGTGCAATGAGGTGGTGCATGACTTCATCCACTGTGTATTCCTCCTCATCCCACGGGACCCGTACTACTTTCTCATTCCGCCCTTCTCCATACCCCTTCAGAAATTCAGTGACCTCACCTCTGCACCGGTCAGAAAGGGACCGTACCTTCTCAAGCGTATCGTAGTCGGCATAGCCGAACACGATATCTTCTTTGCCCTGAATTCCGCGGATCCAACTGTATTCGACGTCAATGATATGAAACAACGTTTTTAAGATGCTGCCTACCCCACCGGTCCTGGGGCCGACCAGCTCTTCTTCAGGCAGCCGGCTGCACCAGGCAAACCATTCGTCTCTAACCTGCCAGTTGTATTCAAAGAAAGGGATCATGCGGACACGCTCCTGTTTTTAATCTGATTGTGACATACACATTCGCCCCTGCTGCAGGCTATTCCTCTTCCCGGTACTCCAGGATATCCCCCGGCTGGCAATCGAGCGCTTTGCAGATGGCTTCGAGTGTCGAGAAGCGGACGGCCTTGGCTTTTCCGTTTTTCAGAATGGATAGGTTGGCCATCGTGATGCCGACTTTTTCGGAGAGTTCGGTGACGCTCATCTTGCGCTTGGCGAGCATGACATCGAGATTGATGATGATTGGCATTTGGCTCCCCCTCTCAGACCGTCAGTTCGTTTTCTTGTTTCATGTCAATCGCCTGTTTCAGCAGCCGCTGGAGCACTGCTGCGAAGACGGCAATCACGAGTGATGCGCCGACGATGACCAGCCCGAGCAGGACAAGGCCCGGAGCGTCATCCCATTCCGCGATCATGAAGATGAACGGCAGCGCAGCCACATACAGAGCGCTGATCGTGACCGCGCAGTTGCGGATTATCTTGAGCGACGCGACCGAGAGTTCAGAGAACGCCTCGTTGCGGTCGATATAGCCAAGAAGCTTCAGCGCCTGGTAAAGGGCCATGTAGAACGGAATGGCCGAAATGTACATGATGGCCAGCAGGCCGAGGACAATTCCAGGCAACTGCATCCCTTCGCCGATATACCCCATTGCTTCCAGGACAATCTTCGGAAGGATCAGTACCGCAATCAGGAGCACCGGGATGCCCATCACGATGACCGCGAGCTTCAGAAGCAAAGTAGAACCTTTTTTCATACACGTGCACCTCGTTTCTTATTTTCCGCCGGATGGCGATGGCATCATCGTAATGATTTGATTATAAATAAATAAATATCGAATATCAATAAACAATGAATGTAAATCGAAAAAATTCGTTCTTGAGCAGGCCACCATCGGAGAAATGAAAGATCAATAAGATCCCGCGAAAGATCATTAACATCTCTCGAAAGATCACTACCGCCAATTTTTCCTGACCCGTGGAGTGAATTGATGTCCATATTCACTTTTATTCACAGTATAATGGAAATATCAGGAGGGATATGGGGGAGGGATTTCATGAAGACAACTGATAACCTGGAAAAGTATGAGGACCCGCTCCAGTATGACAGGCAGTACGGCGGTTACGACGCAGATATCCGGTTCATCCTCGGGAACCTGCCCCCTGCCGGCTCAACGGTCATCGACCTTGCATGCGGCACGGGGAGGATCACGCTACCGCTGGCAGAGGCCGGTAATGAGGTGACCGGCGTCGACCTGCATGACGGGATGCTTGCGCGTGCCCGGGAGAAAGCGGCGCAACAAGGGCTTTCCGTCCGCTTCTTCCGGCAGGACTGCCGGGCGCTGGATCTCCCGTTTACCGCCCCTCTCATCGTCATGGCGGGCAACTCGTTCCAGCATTTCCTGACGAATAAGGACCAGGACCGGATGCTGGAGAGTGTGAGGCGGCATATTGAGCCGGGCGGCCGTTTTATCTTCGACGCGCGGAATCCCGTGCTCTCGGAACTGGCCGAACCGGACCGGTATGAAGAGATTGTGGAGTCCGGCGGGCGCAAAATCCGCGAGGTGCATACCGAGACGTATGATCCCGTCACGCAGATCCTTCATTGCTGGACGGAGAAGTTCACCGAAGATGGCACACCGCTCGGTCGGGACGGCCTCTCGCTCCGCTATACGTATCCGCGCGAACTGGAACGGCTCCTCAGGCAGCATGGCTTTCAAATGGAGCAGATGTATGGTGACTGGAGCGGTCGTCCCTTTGAGGCTGAAAGCGGACAGTTCGTGTGTATCTGTAAGAGGGAAAAGCAATGATCATCACCGTCAGACAATGGAAAATCACCTTTGAGCTTCTTTTTTACCTGTCGGTAATCATCGCAATTGTTTCGGTGTTTGAACGTACTTCAGAAATTGAAGCCCTTATTGTACTGATTGCCATTGGCATTATCCGGGTGATTTTTAACATGACGATTGGAAAAGACCTCGAGACTGTCTTTGACCACAAAGCCTTCAAGTTCCTGGACACCGTCTTGACGGCTGCATTATTGGTCGGGGTGTACTGGAACTCCCGAGATGTCGGCATACTTATATCGACCGGAATCACCGCGATTCTCAGTCTATTCGCTTTTATATTTAGTTTATTAAAGCGGAATAATCCGGACGCCGAGGATACATTTTAAGTGAATCCTCATCCTGAAGACAGGCAGTTCAGTCCTCTTTTTCCGGCTCGACTATTCATCCAAAAACAAAGGGGCCATCCGTTGCGGACTGTCCCTTTGTTGATCATCCAACTCTTTCGCCGAAAGTACACTGAAGCGTCGTGAAAGAACGCAAAGCCTCCCGACTCCGATGTCTTTCGCCCCGCTCACGGCTGGTCCACCCCCCGCTCCTTCAGCATCCCGATCACGCCGAGCGCGGCCTGTTCCTTCATCTTCGCCTCGACCATGATGTCGACGTCTTTTCCGCCCAGTTCCGCAAGCAGCCAGTCGAGATCCTCCGGAACAATGTAGTTATGATGGGGGCGGTCATCGGGACGGTCGCGGCCCGAGCTGATGTGGACCTTGGGGATGCCGACCGGCGCCCACGTTTTCCAGACGCGCTGGAGAAGCTCGTCCAGCGGTGTGTCCGCCGGATGGCAGCGGTGGTGGTGGATGTCGAAGCAGGCCGGAATGCCGGTTGCTTCGCATACATGCAGCACGTCCGCCAGATTATAGGTACGGTCGTCATTCTCGTACCGCAGTTTCGTGCGGATCCAGTCCGGGAGCCGCTCCGTCTCCTCGATCAGGCGCCCGAGCGCGGCTTCGGGGTCGCCGTACTTCCCTCCGAGGTGGAGGATCATGTCCTCCGCTCCGGTCAGGTCCATGAGCGTTGCGTGGTGCGCGAGGTCCTCATGCGTCTTCCTGACGACTTCGGGGTTGGGCGAATTCAAAACCGAATATTGGCCTGGATGCATGGAGAGGCGGAGATCATATTTGTTGCGGAGGGCTTTGATCTCCCCGCAGATTTCCTTCACGTCGGGGTCGTTCGCCCAGTCCCACGTGTTCACCGGGTGCGTCGCAAGCACGATCAGGTCGCTGCTCAGCCGGTAGAAGCCGATTCCATGGACGACGTTCCACCCGATGATTTTCTTTGTATGGCGCAGGTTCGCGAGCGTCAGCTCTTTGAGAATGCTTTCGCCCTCCTTTTCCACCGTCGCCACCCGGCACGTGCGAAAACCTCCTTTTAACGTGGTATTGATGCAGGCATAGCCGACTTTCATGATTTCTTCCTCCCGTCCGGTCCTTTGTCTCTTGAGTCTCTTTACCCCATCGTCCATAGTTTACCGGAGCTTGGCAAAACTTATCTCATATGTCCGCCGGCCCGGATCTTGGAAATGGAACAAGAGCCTTTCCGGCAAATTCGCCGGAAAGGCTCTTGTGATCATGCCATATGGTGGTTACTCGAGCCCAACGGACTTGCTGAGGCCGAGATCTTACCTGTTTAAGACAAGCCCCCTGATGTCAATCTCCGCACCGGCTTTTTCCAGGAGATTCCCGACGGTACATGCCTTGTCTGCCAATTCCATCGCTTTTTCTGCAGCTTGGCGCTGTTCTTCCGTCGCATCGGCGGAAAGGGCGATTTGCGGAACATGCGTGATTTTCATGCCTTCTTTGGATGCCTCGATTTCGGAATCCATCGTGACGTCTTCAACCGGAAGCTTCCGGTTTTCGAGGATCGACGTCAGCGTCGCAATATAGCAGGTCGCGGCTGCCGAAACAAGCAGCTCCATCGGCTCCGACCCTTCCCCGCTGCCTTTATAAGACCGGGGGATGGCCAATTCCGTCTTTAGATATTCGCCTTCCAATTTACCGCTTCCTGCCACTCCGCCAGTCCAAACAATCTTGATCTCTTTTTTTCCCATTGCCATTTCCTTCTACCTCCAGTTAGTTGGTTAGTGTGCCCTGACCGGCCTTCTCAGGCTCAAACTGAATCATGGGCGATTGCATGCGTTTCAGAATGAATGCATGGATGGCTGCCGCCGGCAAAAACGGAACCGCGCTGATCAGCATGCCGGCCTCATAAATGAAGCTGAACCCTTTTACAGGCCTGCCTTTTATCCGGCTTTTCAATGCGCTCATGGCCAGTCCGTAGATGTTCCCGGCCATGATCAGCCGGGTCGCGCCCAATATGCCCAATGCCGTTTGCTCACCGTAGGCCGCCAGAATCCGATTCCACGATTCCTCTGTCGGGTTTCCTTTTGTGTCGGCATAATGCTGCGCAAACAGGATGGCGAGCATTTCGTCCTCGGGAATATCGCTTGCCGTCCCGCTTAGGAGCCCTTTGATCTCCTTTTCATCCATGCCCTGCTCCAGTGCGATTTTTGTATGGGCATATGAGCAGACTTCACATCCGTTCACTTCCGTGACAGCCAGCATGATCCGCTCGACAAAGTGATTGGACAGCTGACCGCTTTTCTTGCCCATCCTTAAATCCTTGAAAGTGTGCAACCCTTTATAGAGCGCACGATAAAATTCTCTTATGGTGTACTTTTTCTTGAATAGAACTTGTTCGATCAGATACACCTCCTGTTCCGGCTTCCAATAAAACATGTATTGTTTAATCAACACATGTTGTATAAACTAATTGTAAGAAGATAGGTCTGGCTTTACAATCGTTAAAACCGACGGAGTGTTGCTTAAACAACACTTCGGCGAAGTTGTTTATGAATGGGAGGAATGTCAAATGGTCCATCTGCAAGAAGACCCGCGAATCGTCAGGACCCGGTCACTCATCATCGAGGCCTTTCTTGAACTCGTTCAGGAAAAAGATTTTGAAGCCATTTCCGTAAAAGACATTACCGAACGCGCGACCATCAACCGGGCGACCTTTTACCGGCACTTTCCGGATAAATACCTGTTGCTTGAGCACATTCTGGATCAAATGATGGAGAACAAAGGGTTTGAAAAACTAAAGGAGCAGCCCTCGCTCGATGAAGCCGCATTCCGATTGCTCCTCGACTGCTTTTACAAATTAATCGAAGCCCTGAAAGTTGCCTTCGGCCGAAATTACCCAACCGTCACCCTGTTGATGGAACGGATGATCAAAGACAAACTGATCACGATCATCAGCACATTCATTCCATTGGAGCATACCGACCAGAAAAAAATCGTCGCCACCATGCTGGTCATGTCCATCCACAGCGCCACCTGCTATTGGATCAGCGGAAATAAATCCATCCCGCAAGAGAAATTCATTGATACCGTCCTTCCTTTCCTCATGGGAGCGGTGAGCGGGATTTCACCGGTTGGAAAGTGACGGGGGGTGCTTCCTGTAGCCGGCTCCAATTTAGCATTCGCCCGGCCACTCGTGATACAATAAAGCAGACTGAATTTTCTGCGGAGGGGATAATCATGCGTTTGACTGTTTATTTGGCTGGAGAGATCCACTCATCCTGGCGCGATGAAATCAAAGAGAAGGCGGCTGCGCTGAAACTGCCGGTCGACTTTGTCGGTCCCCAGGAGGACCACGACCGCTCCGACAACATCGGTGAAGAGATCATCGGCGAACAGCCGGGTCCGTTCTACAAAGACTGGGCAGCATCGAGCTTCAACAACCTGCGCACAGAGGTGCTCATGCAGAAGGCCGATCTTGTCATCGCGCTGTTCGGCGAGAAATACAAGCAGTGGAACACCGCGATGGATGCAAGCGCCGCCGTCGCACTCGGCAAGCCGCTCATCCTCATCCGACCGGAACAGCACATCCACGCGCTGAAGGAACTTTCCCGCAAGGCGAGCGCCACCGTGGAAAACTGCGACCAGGCGATCAAGGCGCTCAAGTATATCTTTGACTGATATGAGCAGGAATGTACGTGAGGCCGTCCCGTCTGATGCGGACGGCCTTTTAAAAGCGATGGCCAGCGCGGAAGACTCCGGCATGATGCTGTTCGGCCCGGGCGAGCGCCGGCTGACGATGGAACAGGCGGAGCGGATGATCGGGAACTTCCGGGAGGATCCCGCATCCGCCCTGTTCGTCGCGGAAGGCACGGGCGGCATCGCCGGCTACCTGATTGCACGTGGAGAAGGTACCGGCCGGACCCGCCACCGAGCCTATGTCGTCATCGGTGTCCATCACCGCGCCCGCGGCAAAGGCACCGGCACGGCGCTTTTCCGCCAGCTTGACGGATGGGCCCGTGAACGCGGGCTCCGCCGCCTGGAGCTGACCGTGATTGCTGAAAACATGTCCGCCGTCGCCCTTTACCGGAAGATGGGATTTGACGTCGAAGGCGTGAAGCGGGATTCGCTCGTCATCGACGGCCGTTACGCGGATGAATACTACATGGCGAAGATTTTGGAATGACGAAGCCGTCCGGCGGGAGCCGGGCGGCTTCGTTAATGGGGACAGTATCTGGTTTCGTCATTCCTGCTGTGGGTTTCGTCATTCGGGACGGCAGTTTCGGCATTCGCCATGGGGACGGGCGCGAATGACGAAACTAATCGACCCAATGACGAGACTGAACCGATGAATGACGAAACCGATCGCTCGAATGACGAAACCGGCAGGCGGACCATGAAACAATCGGTCATTCCGCCATCGTTTCCCTGATCTTCACTCCCAACGAACCGAAATCAATCGAAGATACGTCGGTCTCCGGCTCCGTCCAGCCGAAGCCGTCTCCTCTGTACCGAGGGAAAACATGCAGGTGATAATGTTCCACGTCCTTGAACGCCCCGTTGTTTTGCATGACGGTGATGCCGTCTGTCCTGAAGGTGGATTCAAGGGCGCCGGCAACTTTCTGTGCGGCAAGGATCACTGCCTGCAGGCTTTCCGGTTCCACGTCGGTGAACTCTGCCGCATGATGCTTCGGCACCACCAGGACATGCCCAGGGTTGATCGGAAACTTATCCAGGAAACAGCAGATGAGGTCGTTCTCATAGACGATATGCGCCTCGGCTTTTCGATTGATGATGTCACAAAAGATGCAGGACGGCATGGTCTTTTTCCCCTTTCACATTTAGCCGCGTCCCGACTGACGCGGATACACTGATCACTACTTCGACACACTCCCGCCCCCTTTCGACGCACTCCCTTCCCTCTCCCGTTTGCTTCGACCCCCTAATCCTGTACAATTGGTGAAAGATGGGAGGTGATCGGAATGAAGCAGAAGTGGATGTGGCACGGCATAAGGGCGGGACTTCTCAGCGGCATCCTGCTCGGGGCCTTTCTCTGGGCAGTCGAGGAGCAGAGCGGCCGGAGGGTGTATACGCTCCTCATGAATGTCGATTATATTCCGGTCGTGAACGCGGTCACCTATCCCGCTCCGGTTGAATTCCTTTTCCACCTGGTCGTCTCGGTCACCCTTGCAGTGATCCTTTTATGGCTGATCAGGCGGATGCGCATGCTCGGCTCCCGCGTAATCGTCTGGCTCGTCACCGTGAACACGCTGGTCGGTGTCCTGATCTGGCCGGTCACTTCCTTGTCCGGCCGCACGCCGGCAGCCGCCGACTGGGTGTCGCTCGCCTGGTGGCTCGCGGGACATGCGCTGTACGGAGCCGTCCTTGGTTGGCTCTTCAGGAAAGAAGAGGAATATGGAGATGAAGATTACCCATTGGACAATGACAGGATCCGCTCATCCCAGTAGACGGATCAAATCCTGGGGTTTCTTAAAGCGGTGTTTTGCGGAAATCCGCTCCGGTTGTCTGCATCCCCACACCGCCAAGCCGAAGTCGATTCCCGCGTCTCTTGCACACTCATAGTCGTAAACCGTGTCCCCTATGTAGATGGAGGTTTCCGGGTCGGCGCCTGAAACCTCTAGAAACTTCAATAAGGGCTCCGGGTTGGGTTTGTGTTTTACCGTGTCGTCGGCACAGACGGTGTATGTCATATATCCCGATAATCCGAACGGCTCAAAGTCACTGATTAATTCCTCGTTTGTCTTGGACGTCACGATGCCTTGAACCAACTCCAGGCTTTTCAAGGTCTCGAGCAATTCCTTCATGCCGTCAAATACCTTGATCTCATGAAAGAAGTCATTCATGTACTGATTCCAGCGCCCGTTTGCTTGATCGATATCCTGGATCCCGAGCTTGGGCAATGAACGGGAGCCCGGAATTCCAAGAACAAACGTCAACTCTTCGGGCGGCACGTGTTTTCCATAGTCTTCCTTCAGCATTTTCTGGAGCGAGCCCAAGACAGCTTTTTCCGTGTCAATCAATGTCCCATCAACGTCAAAAATAATGGTGTTATACATCCTATCCCACTCCTCATCTATCCGACTTAAACGGACTCTCGGAAAACCTCTCCGGCAGCGGCTGGTCCACGCCGCAGCGCGCGGATTCGGTATCGAGGTCCGGATATTGCGCCTCCACAAGCTCCAGCGTTTCTTCGAGCACTTCCTGCATTCTTCCGGCAGCTTTAGCCGGAGGTTCCCTGTATATCTCCCTCAGCCGCCATTCCAGGTTTTCCGGCTTGGCCGGCAGTTCATGGAGCCGTTTGAACATCCATTTATAGGTCGGGAAATAGGAGCCGTTCAGCGCGAGCAGGACGATGAAGAGGCTGGACTGAATATTGCTGAGGATATTATAAAAAGCTGCCGGGTTGTTGCGGCGGGCCGCAAATTGAAGCTGTCGCAGGCGGAAGTGCGGCAGGTATTCGTCCAGAAAGCGCCGGGCCAGTTTTTCCGGGTACTCCGAGGCCCTCCCTTGCCATTCCCGGACGAGTTCCTCGCCGTACAGCGGGATGCCGGTTCGTACCGTGTCGGCCACATTGTTGTCATTCAGATCCGTGGTGAAGTCCTTCAGCACCCGGTCCAGGACGCCCTCTTCCCCGGACACCGATTGATGCCTCAGGCCCACCGGGAATCCGTTCATCACAAGGGCGCTCTCATGCCCGCGGCCGATCTCCGGACAGGATGCCCCCAGTTCCCGCGCGATCGCACGCTTTTCCTCCGCCCCGGGCGGCCGGTCCCAGTAGGCGATCAGCTCCAGGCCCGAATACACATCCGAGTAGCCCCGCGCTGCGGAGCCGGCCGCCATGACCGCCCGGATGCCATCCACCCCTTTCAGCTTCTCCGCGAGCATGCGGGCGGCGTCAAGCCGCCATTTTGTCTGATGGTCCATCCTCCCCGCTCCCTTCCTGATTGACTTTCACTTTTCACTTCGATGCTGTTTGTCCGTCCCGCACCGGGGAATAGAACACTATTCCTAAAGTGCGGGGTGGACAGATGATGAAGAAGGTCGGAAAACTTGCCCTCATCGGTTTTATCGCAGGTCTGGTGCTGATTGCGGTCATGAAAGTCATCCAATGGGTGACCGGGAGCCCGGCGTATGTGCTTTTGTTCAACTTTGACTACATCCCGGTCGTGAACAGCTGGGAGCCGGTGTGGCTCGTCGGGCTCGCGTTCCATACCCTCACTTGCGTCGCGAGTGCGGTCGTGCTGTATTACCTGCTGAGGCCGTTCGGGATGGAAAAGCAGATTTTGCCGTATGTCGCGGTCTACTCCATCGGCGGCGGGCTCTTGTTTTCGCTGACCGCCCTGTCCGAGCAGCCGCCCGACTTCTCGGACGGCGAGGCGTGGATCTGGTGGACGCTCGGCCATGCCGTGTTCGGCTGGGTGGTCGGCGGCCTCATCAGACGCTGGATCTGACATAGACAGGGCTCAGCTCACTCCACACATCGAACCGGTTGCCGTCCGGATCGGCAAACACGAAGTTCCGCCCGGCGTGGCCCCTGTCTTCAATGTCACCGATGCGGATTCCCTGATCCGAGAATTCCGCATGGAGAGCCTCAAGCGCATCAAAGCCGTCCACTTCGAAGGTTAACGAAAACCGCTCCTCCCCATGACGATCAACGAAATTCGAGTGCTCGCCTTCCGCCGCTTTCACCAGAAAAAAGCTTATCCCCGCTAAATTGACAATCGCTTTGTCCTCGTCCCGGTAACTGACTTCCGCTCCCAACTGATCCGCATACCATCCTGCAGACCGTGCCACATCCGTCACCGGAATGTAGACGGTTCCGACCCTCAGCAGCTTTCCGCTCATCTCGATCCCCCCAAGAACGTTATTCCTTACCATTCTCTTTCCCGTTTCCATTCTCCTTCAGACAGCAAAAGCCTCCAAACCGCAAACGGTTCGGAGGCTTCCATGATCAATTTTCTTTTTTCGTCCTGTTCGACAGCGCGATCAGTGCCGGAAGCAGGCTCGGCATCATGACAAAGGCCAAGAGGACGAGCCCGATGATGACGACGATCGCCACCTGGATAAGTGTCAGGATGCCGGACGGGATCAGCGCGGCGAAGGTGCCGCCGAGGATGATCGCGGCCGAGATGACGACGCTGCCCATATGGCGGGCGGCGTCAACGATCGCCTGCTTCGGATGGCCGCCGGTTTCCTTGTAGCGCATCATGAGGAAAATGCTGTAGTCGACTCCGAGCGCCACGATCATGATGAAGCTGAAGAACGGCACGTTCCAGCCGAGTTCGGTCATTCCGAGGAACCAGCCGCTCAGCAGTTCGGTGACGCCGAGTGCCGTGAAGTAAGACAGGACGAGCGAGAGGATGATGAAGATCGGCTGGTACACGGACCGTGTGATGAAAATCAGCACAATCGCGATGCCGACCAGCATGATCGCCGCCGTCCGGCTAAAGTCGCCTGCCGACATTTCCTGAAGGTCCGCGTTCTGCGACGACTTGCCGCCGACGGCCAGCTCCGCATCCGCCAGGTCCGTCCCCTTCACCGCGGACTGCGCCTGGTCCCGGACTTCCTGCACGACCTCCATCGCTTCCGCCGAGAACGGATTGACGTCAAGGATGACCGTCATCTTCGCCGTTTTCCGGTCGGGGGACATGTACATGTCAAGCGCCTGCTGGAAGTCCTCGCCTTCCAGGACGTCTTCCGGAACATAGAACGTACCGGAAGCTTCGGAGTCGCTCAGGCCGCCGAGGTAGCTTTGGGCTTCTTCCAGCCCTTCGCTGACCTGTCCGAGGCCTTCGGTGCTTGCGGCGAGTCCGGACTGGAGCTTGCCCATCTTCTCCTGAAGGTCAGAAAGGCCCGCCATCAGCTGCCGCTGGCCGTCATTGACCGTGTCCAGACCGGTCGCGAGGCCGCCGGATTCCTGACGGATGCGCCCGGCGCCGGTTGCCCCCTCATTCAGGCCCGATTCCAGTTCGGAAGCGCCCGTCTGGAGCTGGCCGACCCCTGTCTGCAGGGCAGCCAGGCCGTCTTCCACGGACTGGAGCGAGGCGTTCGCTTCACGGAACTTCGCCAGCACACCCTCATACTGAGGCGCCATCTGCTCAAGCTGCGCGGCCAGGCCGTTCAGCTGTTCCTGAGCCGCCTTGGCCGTTCCGAGCGCCTGCCGGACATTCGGATCCTGCGCCATGTCCGGATTGCTTTCGATCAGTGCGGTGAGCGAGGCCTCGATCTGGCCGAACGCTCCCCGGGCGCCGGCCACTGCCTCGCGGATGCTGTTAAAGGACTGCGTGAACGAGCCGAGGCCCGATTCGATCGCCGTGTACCCGTCATGAAGGTCGGCGACGCCATTTTGGAGGGTGCGGACGTTTTCATTGACCGTGGCAAGGCCCTGCCGGATCTCTCCGGCTCCGGCCGCCCCGTTTTGCATGCCCGCCGTCACTTGGCCGAGCGCGTCCTGGAGCGACGCGGCTCCCCTTCTCAGCTCGCCCGTACCGTCGATCAGGCGCTGGACGTTGGACAGGTCGGTGCTGCTTCCGCTGCCGACCTGCCCTTCCGCATCAGAAAGGCCGCCCCGGATCTCCTCGACACCCGATTTCGCATCGCCAAGTCCATTGTTCAGCGTTTTCGACTGGTCATCGATATACAATTCCCCGATGCGTTCACCGGCCGGCCGTGTTGGGGACAGCACCTTGGAGACGCCGTCCACCTTGCTGATCTTGCCGGCCAGCTCATCCAATGTCTTGAGCGCTTCCTGCGAATCCATCGGCTCATCCGTCTGGATCATGACGGCCGCGGGAGAAGCAAAGCCCGGTTCAAAATGCTTTTCGATCACGTTGATGCCCTGCTTGGACTCGTATTTATCGTCCACTTCGTACAGGTCATTGTAGTTCAGCCCGCCGTCATGCAGGAGGATGAACGGCACGCAAATCGCGAGCGTGAACAGCAGCGCGAGAAACGGCCGGAGCACCGACTGCCCGGACAGGAAATGCCAGAGCTTGCTGTCGCCGTGGCCCTCGAATTTCTTCGACGGCCAGAACATCTTCTTGCCGAGCAGAGCCATGAAAAACGGGTTCAGCGTCATGAGGACAAGCAGCAGCACCGCGACGCCGATACCGATCGCAGACGTCGACTGGTACAGCGAAAACTCGGCAAGCGCAAGCACCGCCACGCCGATCATGACCGCCACGCCGCTGTAGAGCACCGTCTTCCCTGCGGTCCTGTACGTTTCAAGAAGGGCGGCGACTTTGCTTTCCTGGCGGCTCAATTCTTCCTTGAAGCGGGTAAACAGCAGGATGTTATAGTCTGTCCCGATCCCGAACAGGATCACGACAAGGAACACCTGCGTGAAGTTGGAAAACGGGAAGTCCAGCTTGTCGACCAACTGCGTGACAACGCCGAGCGAGACCAGGTACGACACCCCGACGCCGAGCAGCGAGATGAACGGCACGACCGGCGAGCGGAACACCGCGATCAGGATCAGGACGATAAAGACGACCGCAATCAGCTCGGTCTTTTTCACGCCGTCCTGCGTCGAGCTCGAGAAGTCATCGGTGATCAGCCCCGCGCCCGTCAAGTATGTGTCGATGCCTTCCGCCTGCACCGCTTCCCGGATGTCTTCCCGGACATCCTTCAGCTCGCCCTGCTTCTCGTCGACCGAAATCTGGGCAAGATAAGTCGTCCCGTCTTCGGACGCCAGCTGGGCTTCCGCCTCTTCGCTGTCAAATGGCGTAAGGAGGTCTTTAATGCCGAGTTTTTCCCGGTCCTTTTCCATCCTGTCGATGACGGATCGGATCTCTTCCTTTTGTGCATCAGTCAGTTCTTTCTGATTGCCGCTGTTAAAGACGGCGATCAGCTCATACCGGTCCCCGTCGCCGCTCAGGTCTTTCGCCATCTCATCGGCGACAACGCTCTGGAACGAGTCGGGAATCGTAATCTGCCCTTTTTCCCGGACCAGTTGTTCCATGTCCGGCATCGTGACGACGGCCAGCACCGCGGCCGCCAGCCAGAGTACGAGCGCTGCAATTCTGGATGTCTTCGTTTTCATCATAGGATCACCTTTCATTATCTAACATAGGGGAATGAATATTCATTCCGTATCGTGCAGATCGGTGGAATGAATGTTCATTCCATCTCCGCCAGACCAGGCCGTCAATCCGCGCTGACGGCGTCCCAGCAACTTTCCTCGATACCGGCAAGCAATTCATCAGACGGTTCAAGCGTCCCGTCTTCGAACATCCGCGACAAGTGGAAAACCGTCCCGTAGACAATTGCGATAAACGCCTGTGCAGGCAGCCCACGCAGCAGCCCCGCTTTTTTCCCCTCATCGAGGTGCCGCTCGATAAAGTCCATAAACCCTTCGAAATCCGACTTGCTGACTTCATCCAGGAAGTAGGCATTCGCCGCCGCATTGATAAACCGGAACGCTTCCGGATTTTCACGGGAATAGCGGACCAGCCGGTAAAACACATGCCGGAATCTCTTCCGGAAATCGTTCTGCTCCGGGAAGCCTTCATGGAGCGTTGCCGCAAACCGGGCGACGGATCCGCGGAACAGCTCGTTCACCAGCATCTGCTTGTTTTCAAAGTAACGGTAGATCGTTCCCGCGCCCACCCTCGCTTCCTCTGCGATCATCGGCACCGTCGTCCCGTCATATCCCCGCTCCGCAAACAGCTTCTGCGCGGCCATCAGTATATTTTCATGCTTATTATCCGCCACAAGACCCCTCCTGTTCTCCCGGTTACGACCCCCGGAATGAACGTTCATTCCTTAATTATAATCAGATGACCCTTGATTGCAACTGTGAAAATATGTTTCCGATCATAACAACCATTAGGCCAAAGCAAGTTTACCACCGCCGCCAACATTGATCGAACCCTTCCTGGGATATATCCAGCACTTCCCAACGCATATCGAGCGCTTTGCCAAATATATCGAGCACTTCCATTCTCAATCCAAAAAGCCGCCCATCACAGGCGGCTTTTCAATCCATCACTGATTTAATTCATTAAATGCAACCGCGATCTCCGTCCCGACCTTCGCGTTGTGCTTTACAAGCGCGATGTTGGCGACGAGGCTCTTGCCTTCGGTGAGTTCTTTTACTTTGCCGAGCAGGAACGGAGTCGTCTCCTTGCCGGAGATGCCGTTGGTTTCCGCTTCCTTCAGGGCATTCCCGATGATGCCGTTGATGAACTCCGCATCGAGCTCATCCTCTTCCGGAATCGGGTTCGCGATGACCGCTCCGCCCTCAAGCCCGAGGTCCCATTTCGCTTTCAGCATGCCCGCCACTTCTTCCGCGCTGTCGGAACGGAAGTTGACCGGGAAGCCGCTTTTGCGGGTGAAGAACGCCGGGAGTTCGTCCGTGCCGTAGCCGACAACCGGAACGCCTTTTGTCTCGAGGTATTCAAGCGTGAGGCCAAGGTCAAGAATCGACTTCGCGCCCGCGCAAATTACGGCGACGTTTGTCTTGCCGAGTTCCTCGAGGTCCGCAGAAATGTCCATCGTGGTCTCCGCGCCGCGGTGGACACCGCCGATGCCGCCGGTCACGAACACCCGGATGCCGGCAAGGTCCGCGCAGATCATCGTCGCGGCAACCGTCGTCGCGCCGAGCTGCTTCGTCGCAAGCAGGTAGCCGATGTCACGGCGGGATGCTTTTGCGACGTTGTCCGCGTTGCCGAACATTTCAAGCTCGTCATCAGACAGGCCGACCTTGATCTTGCCGTCGATCAGCGCCATCGTCGCGGGTACCGCGCCGCCGTCACGGACGATCTGCTCGACTTCGCGGGCGGTCTGGACGTTTTGCGGGTACGGCATGCCGTGGGAGATGATGGTCGACTCAAGCGCCACAATCGGCTTGCCCGCTTCCATCGCTTCTTGGACTTCCTTGGAAAATTCGAGATATTGTTTCATCGGAGTTCCTCCATTTCAGTTTTAAGTTGTTCTGCAGAAAGCTCCGGGCGCACGGTCGCGCCGGAAGCCAATGTTTTTGCCGCGTTCACCAGCCCGCAGCGAATCTTGTCATCAAAGCCGAATCCGGACAGGTGCCCGTGGAGCACGCCGGAGACGAACGCATCGCCCGCACCCGTCACGTCTTCCACATGGACGCCGCCGATCGCCGCGTAGTGGCGGATCCCGTCGGCGTTCCCCGCCATGACACCCCTGGAACCGGACGTCACGACCACGTTTTCGGCCCCTTTGTCCAATAAAAGCCGGACCGCTTTTCTCCAGGAAGCGTCGTCTTCCACTTGGATGCCGGTATAGGTTTCCGCCTCGTCGCGGTTGCAGATCAGCCAGGTGACCCCTTCGAGATCATCCGGCATCCGGTCCATCTTCGGCGAAGAGACGGGAACGATTGCGAGCTCCTTCCCGCTCCTTTGGATGAGCTCCTTGATGTGGACGACTGTCTCCTTCGGACAGTTCAGGTCAACAACGGCAAGCGCCGCATTCATCAGGAGCGGTGCATGGGTATCGATGTACTGCGGGGTCAGGTCTTCGTAGACTTCCATGTCGGCCATCGCGACGACCATCTCCCCATCCGGGTCCAGCACGGCGGAATAAGAGCCGGTCGTTTTCTCCGGGAGCAGCGCAGCATGAGACAGGTCGATGTGGCCCGCACTTTCCTGCTCGATCTGAAACCAGTCGCTGTCGTTGCCCGCGACTGTCAGGAGACTGACGGGATGTCCCATCCGGCCGATATTTTCCGCCACATTCCGCGCAACCCCTCCGACCGACGCAGTCACCGAAGCCGGGTTTGATGTCCCGGACTGCGCAGGCGCCTTTAAATGGAACTTGCGGTCGAGGTTCGCCCCGCCAATGGCCACGACGCGGTTTTCCTCGGCGAGGATGTAGGCGCGTCCCCTGATCACGCCCCGCCGCATCAGCCCGGAGATCAGATTGGCCAGCGCAGGTCTCGAAATGCCGAGCGATTCCGCCATTTCCTGCTGGGTCAGGAACGGGTTCCTGCGGAGCATCTCCAAAATGGCCGCCTCCTTCTCATTCATCCGGCGCCACCCCTCTCGGTTATATTTGTTTATATCTTAAACTTTTGTAAAGAGGTAGTCAAGTGTTTGTTTTTTAAACATTTGTTTATAGCTCAACAGCCTTTATCATCTTTCTCTTAATATGCATGAAAAAACCGTCCGCTCGTGCAATCGGACGGTTTCCTTTATTCATTCATCTTGGCCACGATGTCGATCAGCTCCAGCGGCTTTCCGAAATGCACGGAATACACGATGGTTTCCGCCTGCCACTGGATAGAGTTCGCCGATGCGCCGGTTCCAGAGATATCGAACGTTCCGGCCCCGACTTCCTGCGGCGGCGGGAGCATCTGTTTCTCAAGCTTCTCCGCCATCTCTTTTGCCTGCGCCTTCATCTCTTCGCCCGTGCCTTCGCCGTCCGTCCGGTGTACCGAGAACGACCAGTTCCCTTCGTGCCACACGAGGCGGCGCAAGTTCCCGTCACCTGCTTCCATGTAGCCGGTGATGCCGTGTCCGAGATCCGCCGGCTGTCCGGTTTTCATGTCCGGTTCGTAGCTGACGCCGGCTCTAGCCCCTTTTGCAGAGTCATGGACGATGGCGGCCGCGATCAGATAAGGGGCTTCCTTTTCAAGCTCCGGGTCATTCAGCGGGACCGGCTGATCCGTCAGGTAATAAGCCACTTCATAGCCATCGGCATCCGCGGCCACCTTGGCAGCCAAATACCGGTCCCCGGTCTCCAGATCCCGGGGAAGCTTCGGCTCCGCACCCGATTTCTGCACGACGGCCTCCCACACTTCCGCCAGCACTTCCTGCTTAACTTGAGAAGGCTCACCCTGTTTGTGTGTTTCCCCCGACACTTCAGGCTCCTCCACGTCCGACTGCCCGCACGCCCCGAATATCAGCAACAGTGCCGCGGGGAATGCGAGCCAGCTGATCCGCGCCATCTGCCATCTCTCCTTCCCGGAAATCCACTTCTTATCATCTTATTTACCCGCTCCGCCCCGAATTAAAAAAAAGATCCGCCCGGTTTAGCTCCCGGGCGGATCTGGCTCATTCAATTAAGCTTCCGTGCCCATTTCGGCGCGGACCACATCGGCGATGCGGTTGACGTAGCGGGAGGCCTCCGCCTCGCTTTGCGCTTCGACCATGACGCGCACGAGCGGCTCGGTTCCCGAAGGACGGACGAGGACACGGCCGTTGCCCGCCATGTCTTTTTCGACTTCCGAGATGACGGCGGCGACTTTGGCATTGTCCGTGACTGCATGCTTGTCGGTGACCCGGACGTTAACGAGTTCCTGCGGGAACATCTGGACGTCCGATGCAAGATCGGACAGCGTGCGGCCGGTCATCTTCAGGACGTTCACGAGCTGCAGCGCGGTCAGCAGGCCGTCGCCGGTCGTGTTGTAATCCAGCATGATGATGTGGCCGGACTGCTCACCGCCGAGATTGTAGTCATTCTTCTTCATCTCTTCGACGACGTAGCGGTCGCCGACGGCAGTTTTCACGCTTTCCAGGCCGTAGTCGCCGATCGCTTTGTAGAAACCGAGGTTGCTCATGATCGTGGAGACGACTGTATTCTTGTCCAGGCGGCCTTCCTCTTTCAGATGGCGCGCCAGGATGAACAGGATCTGGTCACCATTGACGATCTTGCCGTTTTCATCGACTGCGATCAGGCGGTCGCCGTCACCGTCGAAGGCGAGGCCGATATCGGCACCTTTGTCCACGACAAATTTCGCGAGCACTTCAGGGTGGGTCGAGCCGCAGCCATCGTTGATGTTCAGGCCGTTCGGCGAAGAGCCCATCGACGAGATATCCGCATCCAGGTCGGCGAACAGATGCGTCGCGAGGGACGATGTCGCCCCGTGCGCGCAGTCAAGCGCGACATGGATGCCGGTGAAGTCCTCATCGACCGTCTGCTTGAGATACTGGATGTACTTCTGCCCGCCCTCCTTGTAATCGGTGACCGTGCCGAGATGGGCACCGGTCGGGCGCGGCAGTTCATCGGTTTCCTTGTCCAGAAGCTCTTCGATCTCCGCTTCCTGCTCATCGCTGAGCTTGTAGCCGTCACCGCCGAAGAACTTGATGCCGTTGTCTTCCACCGGGTTGTGTGATGCGGAAATCATGACGCCCGCATCCGCGCTCATCGCACGGGTCAGGTAGGCGACGCCCGGCGTGCTGATGACGCCGAGCAGCATGACATCCGCCCCGGTCGACAAAAGTCCCGCGACAAGGGCGTTTTCGAGCATATGACCGGAGACGCGCGTGTCGCGTCCGATCAGGACCTGGGGCTTGCCAGATGCATGTTTCGTGAGGATATATCCGCCGTAGCGGCCGAGCTTAAATGCGAGTTCCGGTGTCAGCCCAACATTTGCGACACCGCGCACCCCGTCTGTTCCGAAGTATTTTCCCATCGTGACTCTCTCCTTCACTGTTGACGTTCAGTTTGTATTCATGCGGCGGCGATGCGGACAGTGACTCGTCCCGGGGCCGGTTCGGCTTTGAGCCCGGATGGCCCGTCCACTTGGACCACGAGCGATGCTTCACCTTCAGTGATGCCGCCTGCATGGACAAATAGCTTAAAGTCGCCGGGCTTGGCGCTGTCGACGGCGCTTTTCGGCCCCCGGATCTTGAGGGAGAGCGGCCCTTCCGGCTGGATCACCTCTCCGGTCTGCCCTTCCTCAAGGCCCCGGACTTCCACTGCCAGTCCGTTCAGGGTGCCGGATGCTTCCTGATCGGCAGTTCCGCTGTCTTCCGCGCCGGATGCGTTGCCCTGTTGCGCAGTCTCCTTGCTGCCGGACGACTCGTCTGCCTGGTTTGCCGGCTCCGACTCCGATTCTTCTTCCGGCGGTTCAGCCTCGGCAACCGGTTCGTCCGGCTCACCAGGCGCCTCCGCCGTCTCCTCATCGTTATCGTTGACCGTCGCCTGGACGTCAACATCGATCGAGCCCGGCGATATTTTGGTCACGCCGGCCGGTTTCTTGAGCTCCACGGTCAATTTCCCGCTCGCGGTCACTTTCGAAACATCGACTTCGGCGGTCAGCTCGCCGATTTCATCCAGAACATTTTTCGGGCCGAACAGCTTGACGGTCTCCGTCGCTGTGTTGAGGGAATTGATCGTGACGCCCTCTTCAGGCGTGCCGGATCGCCGCAGTTTGACCGGCACCGACCGGGAGTACTGGGAAATGTCCGCCTTGACCGTCACTTCGGCCGGCTCGATGGCGACGTTCAGCTTGTTCAGGTCACGGTCCAGCACGCGGACGCTCGCCTGCTGTTCGAGAGGCCCGTCCACGCCGGGGTCGGCCGTGACCGACGCCTTGACGAAGCTGATTGAGTCGATGACACTCTTGGCCCCCGTGACCATGACGGTCGCCGGCTCCACCTCGAGCGAGTTGATGACGTGGTTTTCTGCGAGCAGCCGCTCGTTCATCTCCGGGTCCACCCGGAATTCCCGGCTGATCCGCTCTTCAATGACGACATCGACCGTTTCGGGCTCGATGGAGGCTTGCAGTTTTTCCGATAGGTTTTCAGTCTGTACACGGACTTTATGCGCGCCCATCGTGAGCGTCCGAAGGTCGACGAACACCGTGAAGTCCTTGATCGTCTTTGTTGTCCGAACAAGGTTGCCCGGCCCTTCGATGGTTACGCTGACCGTCTCGGGTGCGCCCGTGACGACCGTATTTTCATCATCATAATACACTTCAAGCGGCACATCCTGCAGGACGGCGATATCCGTCCCGCCGGCGGCGCGGCTTCCCTGTTCCTCGTCCGACTGCACGACGAGAAACATCAGGACGGCGAAGAACAGGGCGATGCCGCGGATAAACCACGGATTGTCCATGAACTTATCCATTCTTCTTCCCTCCCCGTTTCCGCTTCGAGGCGGCCTGCGGTTCAGGCGCAGGGCCGAACCACATTTTCCGGAGCAGCGTTTCGAATTCCTCAGGCGGCAGGTTGCGGTGCAGGTCTCCGTTGCGCGTCAGGCTGACCGCGCCGGTCTCTTCGGAAACGATGATGGTGATGGCGTCGGTCACCTCGCTCAGGCCCAGCGCCGCACGGTGGCGCGTGCCAAGCTCCTTCGAGATGAACGGACTTTCGGACAAAGGCAGGTAGCAGGCCGCTGCCGCGATCCGGTCCTGCTGGATGATGACCGCCCCGTCATGGAGCGGCGTGTTCGGTATGAAGATGTTGATGAGAAGCTCCGAGGTCAGATCGGAATGCATCGGAATCCCGGTCTCGATGTATTCCGACAGCCCGGTCTCCCTTTCAATTGACATCAGGGCGCCGATCCGGCGCTTTGCCATATAGCCGACCGATTTCGTGACGGCTTCGACGAGGCGGTCCCGCTCCTCTTCCACGGCCATGCCGCCTCTGGAAAACAGCTTCCCGCGCCCGATCTGCTCGAGCGCGCGCCTGAGTTCAGGCTGGAAGATGATGATGACCGCGAGGAACCCCCACGTCAGCACCTGCTCCATAATCCAGTACATTGTCGTCAGGCCGAGTTCCTTCGTGACGAACCAGGCGATGACGACGACAAATACGCCTTTCAGCAGCTGGACCGCCTTCGTGCCCTTGATGATGGTTATCAGTTTATAAAGAACGTACCAGACCAGGAGAATGTCCAAAATGTTCATCACGACTTCCACCCATGTCAGGTCCGTAAAACGCTCAAAAAACGCCACAGGCATCCCCGCCTTTTCTTAACGCTTGCATATCGGTTAGTATACCATAACGGACCGCTTCACCGCTCGGCTGATGCAGACTTTTGACAGCAGGAACCGGTGTCCCGGGACACAGGCGGAAACGGCCGGATCCGCGCGGGCCGGAGAATGCGGAAAAACGTCTTTATCAATCCGCGGCTTCTGGCCCCTTGCCGGCCATAAAACTTTTTTCCTATGCGAACCTTTTAATATTTCCTCATTCTGACTTATAATATTGCATAGAAGGATCCGGGCTTATATTTGTCAGCCGGATCACATCAACATTGGAGCGTGAGTCAACATGAGGAATTTGGGCCGTTTCGAGTCGCTGAATGGCCGGACGGCAAGGAAGGACATTCTCGCCGGCATCACCGTCGGGATTGTCGCCATCCCGCTCGGCATGGCGTTTGCGATTGCTTCCGGCGTGAAGCCGGAATATGGAATCTACACAACCGTCATCGCCGGGCTGCTTGTGGCACTTCTCGGCGGTTCCCGTTTCCAGATTGCGGGACCGACAGGTGCCTTCATTCCGATCCTGCTGGCCATTGTCCTGGAATACGGTTATGAAGACCTGCTCGTCGCGGGCTTCATGGCAGGGGTTTTCCTCGTCATCATGTCGTTCCTGAAGATCGGCGACCTGATCCACTTTGTCCCTCGGGCGGTGACGATCGGGTTCACCGCCGGAATCGCCGTCACGATCTTTACCGGACAGATCGGCAACTTCCTCGGCCTCGAAGGCGTGGAACGCCGGGAGTTTTTCCATGAGAACATGTGGGAGATCTTCCGAAATATCGGCACGCTCAACGGATATGCATTCATGACGGCTGCCATCGGCCTCGCCGTCATCATCGTTCTCCCGCGGATTGCGCCGCGCGTCCCGCTTTTCCTCGCCGCACTTCTGATCCCGACTTTGGTGTCGGTGCTTTTTTATCCCGGCCAGCTCCCGACAATCGGAACGGCCTACGGCGGCATCCCGCAGCAGCTTCCTGAATTCCGCCTGCCGGCAATCACCGGCGGAAAGATTCTCGAGCTGTGGCAGCCGGCGCTGATCATCGCGGCGCTCGGTGCGATCGAGTCGCTGCTGTCCGCGGTCGTCGCAGACAACATGGCCGGCGGCAAAAAGTCCGCTTCCAACCGCGAGTTGTTCGGACAGGGCGTCGCCAACATGGCCGCTCCGCTTTTCGGCGGAATCCCTGCGACCGGCGCCATCGCCCGCACAGCGACGAACATCCGGGCCGGGGCCGTCAGCCCGCTGTCGGGGGTCGTCCAGAGTCTGTTCGTCCTGCTCGTCCTGCTGGTGTTCGCGCCATTCGCCTCGCACGTGCCGCTCGCCAGCATGGCGCCGATTCTGATGCTCGTCGCCTGGAACATGAGCGGGCTCCGATCCTTCGTGAAGATTTCCCGGCTGAGGACCGGCGACTCGTCCGTTTTGTGGGCGACATTCCTCCTGACCGTCTTCGTCAACCTGACAGTCGGCGTCCAGGCCGGCTTCCTTCTCGCCGTTCTCGTTTTCCTGAAGAAGATGAGCGGCAAGCTGTTGATGCAGCCCGGGGAAGCCACGCCGGATGATTATATCTATAGCGGAATTCCGAAGGGTTCGGTTTTCCGCACCGTGCGCGTCGACGGCCCGCTCTTTTTCGGAACCGCCCAGCAGTTCGAGCGGGAAATCGAGAAACAGCTCAGCCCCCCAGCCGACGCACTGATGCTCCGTCTCCATGGGCTTTCCGCGCTCGATGCGGGAGGCGTCGCCGCCCTGTCAGCCGCCCATGATTTCGCCGGCCGGCAGGGGATCCGGCTTCTTTTCCAGGGCATCCCGGAAGAAAAGAAGATCCTGCTGAAAAAAAGCGGGCTGTATGACAAAATCGGCGCGGAAAACATGGTGAAATAATACGTCCGCCGTCCCGGGAACGGGGCGGCGGATTTTTCCGTTGATGCGGAATCGGATGGCAGTCTCGTCATTCGGCACACGGGTTTCGGCGTTCACGCTCTTGGTTTCGTCATTCAGCCTACCCGTTTCGTCATTCACAGAAAGAATGTCGTCCCGCCCTTGATCACCGCAAAGAAAAAACTGCAGGCAAAGAGGTCATCCCTCCGCCTGCAGCCCAAGCATCCGCTTCTGCAGCGGCTGCTTTTTATTTTTCCTTATCATCGGCGCCGGGGCCTTCAAAGACAGAAAGGCCCTCCTTGATGCCGGACTTGATCGTGTACCAGAGCCACTCGAAAGCCCGGTCGATTTCTTCGATCCGGCCGGTGACGACAGCCGTGGAAGCCATGTATTTGGAGCCGTTGATGACGGTGACATCACCCTCGACTTCTCCTTCGATATGCAGCTCGCCGTTCCTCACAACGAGATCTCCCTTGACGGTCTCGCCCTCCGGAACAGTGACTTTGTTTCCTTCGACGACAAGATTCGGCTGGGTGGATACGACCAGCTGCTGGTCGGATGTATTAAAATTCGAGAACAGGGCGAGCCCGGCGAGGAGCATGAACATGGCCGCAGCGGCAAGCATCGGATGCCGGCCGAACCAGCGGCGCACGCCTGCTCCCTGGCGCTCCTTCGGAAGCGAGGCCATGATACGGGCGCTGAATCCTTCCGGCGCTTCGATATGCGAGGCGCTTTTCAGGAACGCGACCGAACGGCTGAGCTGGTCCATATGTTCCTGGCAGGCCGGACATTGCTCGAGATGCTCTTTCAGAATCTGTTCGTCCCGGCGGGTGATTTCCCCGTCCAGATAATCATGCATGTACTGGACGATTTCTTCCGGACACGGTTTCATCCCGATTCCCTCCTACAACTTCTTCATTTGTTTCCTAAGGGCTTCTCGGCCCCTATGTATGCGTGTCTTCACTGTGCCGAGCGGCAGATCAAGGATTTCGCTGATCTCCTGGAGCGGCAGTTCCTCGATGTAGCGCAGGACGATCGCCGACCGGTATTTGTCCGGCAGGCGGCTGATCTCGTACTGGACCCGCTCCTGCTGTTCCATCTTCTCGACTTCCTCTTCCGGCAGCGGGGAATCGTGGGCGAGCCTGGAGTAGTGGTCCAGCCCGTCCGTCCCCGGCACCGGTGCGTCAAGGAACGTATCCGGTTTTTTCTTGCGGATCCGGTCGATGCACAGATTGGTCGCGATGCGGTACAGCCACGTCGAGAACTTCCGCTTCTGGTCGAAGGTGTGCAGGTTGATGTACGCCCTGATGAACGCTTCCTGCGCGATATCCTCGGCTTCATGCCGATTGCCCAGCATCCGATAGCATACTTGGTAAAGCCGGTTCTGATAGAGGGAAACGATTTCTTCGAACGCCGACTGGTCCCCCTTCAGGACTTGTTTGATTCGTTTTTTTACGATGTCTTCCATTCTTCTCGATTTCCCCCCGCTTCATGCGGCTAGTTGGTATACGGACGGGCGCGCCAAAGGGTTTCACTTTTTCCGTTAAAAAGTTTGAATTCAGATTACCCTTTTCATCCGTATGGTCACAGTTCCACTTATTGACTTCATTGTATCAAAGGAAAATCTAAAAAGGTTGAAAAACCACAAAACCGGTCCCCATCATCGGAGACCGGCCAAAACGCCTTTAAATCAAGGTTTCGCCGAACAAGGAGCCCATCAGGCCGACGGCGACATCTGCTGTTTTATTGCGCTCGTCGAGAATCGGATTCACCTCGACAAACTCAGCCGACGTGACCCGGCCAGTCGAGTGGAGCATCTCCATCGCCAGGTGGCTTTCCCGGTAGCTGAGGCCGCCCTGCACCGGCGTGCCGACACCCGGTGTGTAAAGCGGGTCGAGCCCGTCCAGGTCGAGCGAAAGATGCACGCCGTCCACCCCGCGCTCCTCCAGGTAGCTGATGGCGTCCTCCATGATCGCCGTCATGCCGTCCCGGTCGATCTCGTGCATCGTGTACACCCGGATTCCCTTTTCTTTGACGAGTTCACGTTCGCCGGGATCGATCGAGCGCGCCCCGATGACGACGATATTTTCCGGCTTCACTTTCGGCCCGCTGCCGATCGAGGTCAGATCCCCATGTCCGAGGCCCATCGCGACGGCCAGCGGCATCCCGTGGATATTCCCGGAAGGCGATGTCTCCGCCGTGTTCAGGTCGGTGTGCGCGTCATACCAGATGACCCCGAGGTTGCTGTAGTGCTCATTCAGCCCGGCCAAGGTGCCGATCGCGATGCTGTGGTCGCCGCCGAGGACAAGCGGGAAGCGCCCGTCGCTGACCGTTTCCGACACTTTACCGGCAAGCTTCCGGTTCCCCTCGGTGACCGCCTTCAGGTTTTTCAGGTTCGTGCCCGACACCTCGCGCGGGGCATCGATGTCGACCGGGATATCCCCTTCGTCCCTTACGATATGCCCCAATGCTTCGATGCGCTCCACGACACCCGCGTAACGGATCGCGCTCGGCCCCATATCGACCCCGCGCCGGCTCTGGCCAAAATCTGCCGGAACCCCGATAATTGAAATTTCTTTATGACTGTTCATGTTGTCCATCCCCCTTTTTCTGACTCTGGCTACTATTATGAATCGAAGAGGCAGATGGCTCAACCGGACAAAGATTAGGATAATTATTCATCGGAAGAGTCAGTCTGTTCCGTTATAATGGCCGTATACACCATGGAATAAGGAGGAATTTCCAAGATGATCATGGGACTGTATGAAGCCCATCTGCCGGTCAGTAACCTGGAACGCTCGCTCAAGTTTTATACCGGCCTCGGGCTGGAAATTGCGCACACCCACGGAGAGGGGCTGGCTTTTCTATGGATCGAGAAGGGCAAAAGCTGGCTGGGTCTTTGGCAAACCGACAAGGTGGAGCTGGACTATCACCCTTCCATCCGCCACATCGCCTTCCAGGTGTCACTTGAAGGGTTGAAAGGCGCCGTCAGCTGGCTAAGGGAAAGGGGGTATGAGCCGAGGGAAGCGTTCGGTTTCGGGCCGGACGAACCTTTCGTGATGCCGCAGCCGGAATACGCCCATGCCAAGATCCACTTTAACGACCCGGACGGCAACAGCCTTGAGTTCATCTGCAAGATGGACAACCCGTACAAGCTCACGGAGCGAATGACGCTGAGCGAATGGGAGAAGCTGAACGCCTAATAAAAGCCTGTATCTGAGAAGGCGGTTCCTCCCAGATACAGGCTTTTGGTTTCATTAGCACCGGACATATCTTCTCTTGAAGCCGAGCCTTCCTTTGTCCAGGTCTTTCTGGATATTGTCGTAGGCATTCAGGAAACTGCTTTTCTTGTTCGGCCGCTTCATTTCGACGATGCCGACTTCGCGTGCCGTTTCAACCGCCTGTTCACTGAGCGGACTGTAAGAAATGCCGACTGTATACAGGAAGTTGTTCATCGCCGATTTTGTCCGCTCCGGTGCATCACGGATGCCGTCTTTCACGGCTTCGAGCATCCTGGAAAGTTTGCTCTCGGAGAATTCGGCGTCGGGACGGCTGCCGAGCAGCCAGCAATAGCAGCTCCAGCCCGCCGACATCCTCAGCTCCTCGCCGCTTGCGATCCATTTGTCGGCGATGTCTTGTGCCAGAGGCGACTCGGACAAGGTGACGGCCACCACATAGTCGGACAGCATATAAAAGTATGCGGCGTCCATCCAGCGGCCGAAATCCGCTTCCGACATGGCTTTCGGATCGGCGATGATTCCCGCGAAATACATGGCGTCATAATTGCCTGTCGCATACAATTCCTCCGCAAGGGGCTGGTTGATCTTGATCTTTCTGGCCATCGGCTTCATCGCCCCCGACGCCACGCCGAACAGCGGCTCATGCGCCCCGTTTGACAGGTAGATCTTTTTCGTCCGCTCCTTGCCCAGGGATTCAAGTTCCTGCATGACTGTTTTGAAATCCATATTGGTTGACTTCCTTCCGCCCATATTTGCTTTGTGCTGCAGACGTTCAAACGCTAAACAAACGGATAGAGAATGGAAACCGGCATGCCTCCCGTTACGGATGTATGCCGGTTTCTTCAATCCCTGTCCATCAGCTGCTCCAGATGCCGTTTTACGTCCGGCCATTCGCGGTCGATGATCGAATAGAGGTGGACATCGCGCGGTTTTCCGTTGGAACGGATGCGTTCGTTCCGCATGACGCCTTCCAGCTCCGCCCCGATCCGCTCCAATGCTTTCTGCGATCGAACGTTTTCCAAGTCGGTCTTGAACTGGACGCGGATCATGTCCATTTCTTCAAAGCAGTGGCGGAGCAGCAGGTACTTCGACACCGTATTCACATGGGTCCGCTGGTACGCCTTCCCGTAGAAAGTGGAACCGATCTCGCACAGCTTGTTGAACGGGTCGATCCCGAAAATTCGCGTCGTCCCCATCAAGTCTCCGGTCTCCGTGTCTTCCACCGCAAACACCAGGCAGCTGTCCCCGGTCTCCATCGCAGTGATTCCGGTTTCAAGCCACCGGTCGAACCGCTCTTTCGTCTCTACCTGGTTCAGCATAAAAAAGAAAATATCCGGCGAATACAGTCCCCAGAGCGCCTCGAAATCTTCCCGCCCCAGCGGCCTGAGCCTGACGCCGCTCAACTCGAGAACCGTCATGGGCCCACCTCCCCGATTGGATTTGATCCGTCCTGAACATCATCGGCAACTCACCGTTGCAACCGGGTACCACGGATCCGCGATCGAAGCGGACAGGCGGCCATCTCCGGTCTCGATCTCCACAAGCCATCCTGGGCGTGCGGTTTCGCATGATTCAGAGTCGGTTCCTCCTTTCCATCTTTCCACATCCATTATAACAACGGACCGGACGTAATTCCGCCGGATCCCTTCCTCGTTTTTTCCACAAAGCGCCTGCCATACATCACGGTTTAAAGGGTATAGCAATGGGGTAGATGCCTCAGAGCGAAAGGAGGGATGCCGGTGTTCGGTTTACAGGATCTGATTTCATTGATCATCTCGGCATTTATCATCCTGCCGGTGGTCGTGTTTCTCCGCGAGTTGGGGTATGTGATCACGAGCGCGGTCTTCGGCGTGGTGAATCCGCGCCTGACCGTCGGATCCGGCCCGCGGGTCTTCAAGTTCGGAATATTCGATTTCCGGAGATATTACCACCTGTACAGCTGGTTTTCCTATGATGACCTGAAACGCAAAGGCAAATTCATATACGTGCTCATTTACGCGGGACCGATTTTGATCAACCTCATCCCGGCACTGATTCTGAACGCGCTGCTTGCCAACGGCATCATCGTCAAATACGAAACGTTCTGGAGCCGATTTCTGTTTTACCAATTCTATTATGTCCTGTTTGACGTCGTTCCGATGAAAACAGTCAACGGCATGCCGAACAACGGCATGATCATCTACGAGATGCTCCGCTACGGCAAGCGGGTCGACTACAACACCGACCCGTTCATCCCCTCCACCACCCAGGTCGAGGAAGAGTACCGGGAAGAGATGGAAGAGATCGAAGAACAGATGGAAGAAATGGAAGAGGCTGCAGAGAAGATGAAAGAAAACGGCGAGGACAAGGAGGTCAGGCGGGACGGCAATGAAGACGAGGAAGATCGCAAGGAACGGAAACTGGGAGGACTGGATAATTGAAAAACGCCTTCCCGCTGCCGGGAAGGCGTTCCGTATGAGCCATGCAGGGCTCGAACCTGCGACCCTCTGATTAAAAGTCAGATGCTCTACCAACTGAGCTAATGGCTCATGAAAACAAAAAAATGGCTGGGGTAGCTGGATTCGAACCAACGAATGACGGAGTCAAAGTCCGTTGCCTTACCGCTTGGCTATACCCCAACGCTATGAAGTGCTGCCTTTTTAATGTTACCCGGAAACGGGTGATTTAAACATAAAAAGTGGTGGAGGGGGGCAGATTCGAACTGCCGAACCCGAAGGAGCGGATTTACAGTCCGCCGCGTTTAGCCACTTCGCTACCCCTCCGACATATGACCCCTACGGGATTCGAACCCGTGTTACCGCCGTGAAAGGGCGGTGTCTTAACCGCTTGACCAAGGGGCCGCGTCTCAATCGGACAACGTTTATATTAGCAAAGAAAAACTGTCCACGCAACCCATATTTTGAAGTCGGAATATTTATTTTTGGTGTGGCTTTATTATGTGGATGTGAGTGATAAAAGTCAACGTTTCTCGCGGCGATAGCAACGTTTCATTCCTCTCTCACCGCAAAAGCCCCGCATTCCGCGGGGCTTTCCTATTCTTATTTAACTGCAGGCGGGCCGAATTTGCCGGCCTGGTAGTCGAAGAAGGCTTGTCGGATCTCATCTTCGGAGTTCATGACGAACGGGCCGCGGGCGACCACGTTCTCGCGGAGCGGGACGCCGGAATAGATCAGCACGCGCGCCCTGCTGTTGGCGAGGAGCTTCAGCTCGCTTGGCGCAGACGCCTCCCGTCCTTCATTGAAGGTGAGCGTTGCGGCGTCCGTCTTGGACAGGATGGTGCCGGATTCCCCTGCTGCCAGTTCACCTGCCAGCACGTATAGGAAAGCGTTGTGGTTTTCAGGAAGCACGTGCGTGTACTCGGCGCCTTCCATGAGCGAGACTTCCGCCATCGTGATCGGGACGAGGCTCTCTATCGGCCCCTTCACACCGGCGACGTCGCCGGAATAAACGCGGATGGTGCCGCCGTCCACATGGGCAACCGGCGCATCTTCCACGCGGATGTTCTGATAGAAGGAGCCGGTCCCCTTCAGCCGCGCCGGGAGATTCAGCCAGAGCTGAAGCGTATGGATCAGGTCATCCCCGTACGCCTCCTCGGCGTGGCGGGCGCCGGAGCCTGCATTCATATACTGGACGTCTCCCGCATCGAGCACCGAGTAGCCGCCGGCGTTATCGATATGCTCAAGCCGGCCATCGATGACATAAGTGATCGTCTGGAAACCGCGGTGCGGATGGTCGGAGAACGTCCCCCGCTTGAACCAGTCATCCGCCATGATGACGAACGGATCGAACGCCTCCTCCTGCCCCGGCGGCAGCACCCAGCCCTGCTGGACGTGCGGGAATCCGGGGTTCTGGTAGCGGACCCGCCAATGGTCTTTTATGTCCCGCTGGAAATGTTGCATCGAAATCCCTCCCTGTTGCTTCCATCTTAACCGTACCGGAATGATAAGATGGAATGAATTGCTCACGAGGAGGAGATCGGAATGAATCCGGCTTTATATGAGGCGGCTCTTGAACGGATCAGCGGGTTGTTCAGCGAGGATGCGACCGGACACGACGTCCACCATACGCTCCGGGTGTACCGGATGGCGATGCGGCTCGCGGAAGCGGAAGGCGCCGACCTGGAACTGGTGGGGCTGGCGGCAATGCTCCACGATGCGGACGACCCGAAATTGTTCGGAAACAGTGAAGGCCTTCCGAACGCGCGGGCGTTCATGGACGAGCAAGGGATCCAGCCTGCCCAGGCAGAAGCCGTCTGTACCATGATCGGCGAAGTTTCCTTCAGCAAGAACGGCTCCAAGCAGCCGTCAACCATCGAAGGCATGGTCGTCCAGGACGCCGACCGGCTGGATGCGCTCGGCGCCATCGGCATCGCCCGCACCTTCGCCTACGGCGGCAGCCGCGGCCGGGCGATTCACGACCCGGACAAAGACACCGGGGCATCGATCGCCCACTTCCATGAGAAACTGCTGAAGCTGAAAGCTCTGATGAACACGGAAGAAGCCAAGAGGATTGCTGAAGCGAGACACCGGTATATGGAAGCGTTTCTGGAGGAATTTCATGAAGAGTGGAACGGACACCGCTAAATCAGCCCACTAATGAAGGAGGAGCCATGAGCCATGAAGATCCGGCACTCCAATGTCCTATGCTGGCTGATGGACCCGGCCGGGAATCACAACCTGGGCCCTTACTTCGCGAAAAAGATCATCGCCAAAGTGTTTACGAACCCGGCGAACACAGAGGACGAGGACAAGCTTTCCAATTACGATGTGCTGGAGATTTCCAGCCATCCCTATCATGACCTCACCGTTTACAAGGAACTGCAGACTTCCAACCGGAAGAGGATCGATCTGCTTGCCGTATCCGACTCGCATAAAATCGTCCTTCTGATCGAAAACAAGTATTGGTCGGGCGAATCGGAAGGCCAGCTGGAAGAATATATTGAATACACCAGATCAGTCTACGGAGGTTATAAGATCATTCCGGTATTCCTGACCCTCCGGGATGAGGAGCCGACACACGAGGATTATCTGATGCTCGGGTATTCGGATGTGCTGGCAATTCTGCAGCAGCTCCTTGAAACCAGGAAAGAGTATATGAACGCCCACATACATAGCTTCATTTCGTATTACACCGACATCCTGGAAGATCAGCTTGTCGAAAATGAAAAGCTGAATGCCACCGGGATGGATCTTTACCGGAATCATAAAGAGGCGATCGATCTCCTTTATTCGCTCCGGCAAGGCCCTGCGGACGGGGATCAATTATTGTTCAGCACCTACCAGCGGCATAAGGAGACCGTCGATTTCATCAAGAGTGTCGGCGACAGTATCCTGAAAGAGGCGTTCCTGAAGTTCGCCAGAAAACAGAGGTGGCCCGAGCATCTCTACACGGCTCATTTCCGCGTTCCCCATTTCCTCGAGGAAAGTTGGTTTACTCATTACGGGGAAAGCGACCTGCGGAAAAGCTGGTGGATGAACAGAGGGCTGATCGCCTGGTTTGAGCGGGCAGGAGACCGGCTCAAGCTAAGGGCGGAAGTCGGCCCGCTCGAACACGAACTGCGTGTCAGGCTGCTCCTGGGCCTGGCCGCAAGGGGCCTCGATATCAAGGAACAGGCTTATGAGGAAAGCAGCCAGTACACCCGCATCTATATGGATGCCGAATCCCCCGAATCGTGGGAAGACGTCAGTGAGCTCGCGCGGGTGATGGAGCGGCTTTATCAAAAAGAGGCGTTCCAATCCCTGCTCCGCCTCACAAACGAAGCTGTGGTCTATGGCGAGGAAGGTGTGCAGAGTCGGGCTGCGGAGGGAACACCGATTGAGCAGGCTTTCCGCCAGCTGCTTGAAGCGAGGGACATCCGGCATTACCAGATCCACCGCCGCCTCCCCAACTTTGCCGAATCAGAATGGACCCGCTTCCCTGACGGCTACCAGCTGGCCGAGAAATACTGGCTCGGCTACCCGCTCATCGCCTGGTTCCGGTCGAGGAACTCCACACTTCGCCTGATCATCGAAGTCGGTCCCCTGCCCTCTGGGAAGAGGAACCATTTTCTGTCCCAGCTCGAGGCAGAAGGCGTTCCGGTCCGCGCGCTGTCGTATGAAGAAGGCAGACGCTTCACCCGGATCTTTTCCCGCGCGGTTCCTGTCGGGAATATCGAGGATGCGACTGAACTGGGGGAAGCGATGGTCCGATTGATGGACAGTGCGGAATACTGTGAAATGCGCGGGCGGATTCGGCGGGCGATCGAGTCATTATAAAAGAGGCATCATCCGGAAATTTAATCGGGTGATGCCTTTTTCATTAAACGAAATATAGTCTTTCATTAATTTTAATTTTAATATATTTAAATAAAAATTTAACTTTGTTAAAATTAATAATACACTTACCGATAAAGGGGAGGTTAATAATGGGAAAAGAACAACTACCTTTGTGGATTTCTTCATTGGATCCAGAAGAGCTGGAATTCATCCGTAAGTTCATGATCAACTCTGGTTCTCTAAAAAAGCTGGCCAAAGACTATGAGGTCTCCTATCCAACGGTGCGTCTGAGGCTGGACCGTTTGATTCAAACCATCAACTTGAATTATGAAAAAGAGAAAGACGAAGCCTCCTTAACTTCTTTTATCAAGAAGTTGGCGATTGAAGAGCAAATATCCCTCCAGGTTGCTCAGCAGCTAATCGAAAAATATGAGGAAGAGAGGAAGAGGACAACATGAATCTGATATCAGGATTTCTTTTAGTTTTTGTATTATCCGCACTTCAGCATTGGGTCTCCGGCAGAAAAGGACTGCCTTGGATCATCCCGGTCCCTCTCGTTTTTCTGTTCATCATGATGTATGCATATAAAGCGAATTACATTGACTCATCCGTCAAGCTATGGATCCTGTCGGGTGTCGGTCTTCTTCTTTTGGTCGGCGAAGGGATCAGGACACAAAACAAAAGAAAAGCACAGTTGAACAAAGAACTTGAGAAAATGAAAGCTCGAGATATTTAAATACAGTCAAAAGCCAACATCTTCAGCAGTTCGGATGATGGCTTTCTTTGATTTGGTCGAAGTGACGATTGGCCGTTTGAGAGTGACGAATCAGCAGGGGCCTCCCACTCCGTTGCGGCCGATCTTTTTTTATGGGGAGTTGTGCGGATGAGTGTTAAGAAACGGCTTCTGAATGTCAAGCAATGTTGGACAGACAAGCGGACTATCGGAACTCTCACTCTGATGAGCGCTTCCAAAAATGGAGTTCATAGTAGTAGACATCTGTAGCCTCCCGTCAGATTTGAGAGCAAACTAAAAAACGGCCAGTCTCCAGTGAATTCACTGGAGACTGGCGTTTTATGGTCTCAACTCGTTTTCAACAATCCCTGTGCATGCAGGCAGTCCAGCAAATTCTCAACAGCCTTTTCCCCCGCATGAACCCACCGGTTTTTATCCGTGATGTTGCCGTCTTTGTCCACGGGACTCTGGAACTGGCTAAAACCAGTTGCATCCATCAGGGAACTTCCGTCATGTTCCAGCCCGAGATGCACCACGTGCTTGATCACGTAGGGCGTGCCGAACCGGATGGTGGCAAACGGGTGGTCCAGCTGGCCGTCCACCACGATGAACGGAAGCCGGACATAGATGGTTTCGCCATCTTCCTGGCACAGGATGTGATCAAAGCAGCCGTGGTCATAGTCCCAGTTTCCGCCCATATGATAACCAAGGTCCTGAATGCAGTCGCTCACAATGCCGTAAGATGCCTCTCGCCCTTCAAGTTGTGTCTGAAGCTTCAGCATGCTGTCTCCTCCTCTGTGTTGGTCCTTTTCAGCATTTACAAAAGGAGGGGACGGCATACCTGAAGCACCATTCGTTCAGCTTACACTTCAAAGGCAGTCAAGCTGCCTTCTTCATCGAAATCACTGACCCGGACCACCCGGTCGGTGAACGGCTCGACCGATTCCGGGCTGGTGCCTATAAGTAGTGATAGCACTTGGAACGCCTTGTCCCGTTTTAACCGGTTGAACCGCTCCAGGAATTCATCCGTGACTTCATCTTCGCCGTCCGTGACAAACACGAGGTCGGCCTCTTTAAACCGGCTTTCACCGATGACCTGCAGGGCTTCTTCGAGGGCGAGTTCAAATTTTGTCCCGCCTCCCAGAAAAGCTTCGGCGAGCTTGACGATTTGGGAAGCGCCGATGTCGCCTTTGCTGAATTCAAACTGGCGGACCTGCGAGGAAAACAAGACCAGACACAGGTCCCGCTTCTGTCTTTTCGCAATCGACATCAGGGCGAGGACGAACCCCTTTGACTGGTTGTCCAGTTCCCTCATGCTGTCCGACTGGTCCAGGCAAATGACGATCGGGCCCTTATGGAGAGGTTCGGGGCCGTTCAGTTCAAATTGCATCGTCTGCCTTTCCGAGAATCGCCGGAGGAAATCCATTTTGGTCATCGGATGCGTATACAGGCTGAGTTCCACCGGCAGCAAGTTTTCGACGTCAATCCCGGTCGTGACGCCCTGCCTGGCCACCGATTCGGTCTGTTTCGCCTTTTGCTTTTTCCGCGCCGCCTGCTTGAATCTTCCCGCCCAGTCCGCGATTTCCTTCAGCTTGCGGTCGGCGGAGAGTTTCTCCGCCAGGTAGATCTTGTCGCGGAGCGGG
Source organism: Bhargavaea beijingensis (assembly GCF_900101985.1). Classification (GTDB taxonomy): domain Bacteria; phylum Bacillota; class Bacilli; order Bacillales_A; family Planococcaceae; genus Bhargavaea; species Bhargavaea beijingensis. The sequence continues at coordinate 243,479 of NZ_FNAR01000001.1, read as the reverse complement.
ACCTTTCTCAGTTCCGCATCCCCGCTCCCCGCCCGGCTACCGCCCAGAAGTGACTTCAGCCATTCTCCCGCCTGCTGGGCTTCTTCGCGCGCCTGGTCCATCGACTGCCGGAAACTCTCAAGATTGAACTCAATGCTCTGCTTGAGCTTTTCATTGAATTCTTCCAGGCTTTCCGCAAGGGCCTCCGGATTTGGCTCGTCTTGCTGGTGATTCACCTGTTCCCGGACATTCCGGAGCCGGTCCCGCAGGCCTCGGTCTTTTTCAGTCTGCCGGACGAGCCACTGGTGGATCTTCTCACCGGTTTTGACCGTGCTGATCGCGGAAGCCCAGTCATTTAACCGGGTGAAATGACGGAACGATTCAAAAGAAGGGTCGGACATGATCGCTTGCATCAGCTGTTTGTTGGCCGCAAGGGGTCCGCTCACTTCCTCATCCGTGATTGACGGTTTCATCTTGTACAGGGATGCCCAGATGTCCCCGAGCAGGGGTTCGAAAGCCGGCATGACCGCTTTGCCCTTAAGCTCCCGGAGCCCCTCTGACATTTCCAGGATCTCCGTGAAGCGCCTTTTGTCGAAGGCGTCTGTGTTCAGGACTGAGCTGTTATCTCCCGGATCAATCTTAGTCATCCGACATCGCCTCACATTCTGTAGTAGATGCCGGACGTATCCTCGCCTGTTTCCCCGTCATACATCGAGCTAACGGCAAGTTCCTGCTGCATCGATTTTACTTTCAGAAGGACCGTATCGACTTCCTCAGCGCGGCCCTGGTGGCGCGCTTTCAGCCCATCCAGGTCGGCCTCCAGCTTTTTCAGCTTTTGGGTGGCTTCCATTCCGTATTCCGCCGAAGGGTCCTTCCTGACTCGCTCAAAGATGTCCTTGGCCTCATTTTTCATTGAATCCAGCGTACGGACCAGTGCATCCCGGGCGTGTCTGCGGACGATGACGCATACGGCCTCTTTCTGCTCGGTCGTCTCCCAAAGGGAATGTTCCAAGAGGATCAGGTCCTCAGGCAACACGGTCTGCCGCTTGTTGATCAGCGCCCTCGCCTGCAGGAGAGACAGTGATTGTTTGAACCGGCGGTCGGATGGACAGATTCCTTCATCCCGCAGCTCGTTCCGGATTTTCAGCAGTGCCGTATAGACGTCGTCCTGAATGGCGACCTGATCCGTCATATGCTGAAGGTCGATCAGTTCCTCCAACGTCATCGTCGGCATCCGGTGATGCTGCCCCGTGTCTTTCATCATCGCGATGAAGTTCGACTCGTCGGCGATATAGTCCACTTCAAACCGGAGGAGGAAACGGTCGAACAGGGCTTCAAGCCCCTCCCCGTCCTCGGGAAATTCATTGGACGCCCCGATCACCGACATGAGCGGCACCGGTACCGGAGCACCATCATTGTAAAAGACCCGCTCATTCAGAAGGGTCAGCAGGCTGTTGAGGATGGCGCTGTTCGCTTTGAAAATCTCATCCAGAAACGCCACATGCGCTTCCGGCATCTTGTTTTTCGTATTCCGCTTGTAGACGCCCTGCTCCAGATCCTTCAGCGACAACGGGCCGAACAGTTCCTCCGGTGTGCTGAACCTCGTGAGCAGCCACTGGAAGTATTGCGTCCCTTGGATCATCTTGGACAGTTCCATGACCAGCGCGGATTTCGCCGTGCCTGCCGGGCCGATCATGAGGATATGCTGCTGTGCCAGCGCCGCGACCAGAATTGCCTCAATCTCCGCTTCGCGCTCCTGGAACCTCGCATTCAACGCATCTTTGATTTCATCTATTTTTGCAAGCGTGTTTTCCATCTCACCACGGCTCCTGTCTCATGCTGTCTGCGCACAATAATCGTTTCCATCTTTTTCATTCCCTAATCGCGGGATGGCTAAGCCCGTGTGTTGGATCCGCACAATATTTACAACGAATTGAAAACCAACTAAACTTAACCATATGACACCCAAAATTCCGGCTTTCCTATCTCTTCTGCTTTGCATCATCGTGTTAACCCTTCGACCCGCACATGACGACAACAAAAAAATAATCAGAGCAATTGGAATCGGATTGGCGATCGGTTTAGTGGCCACCCTGCTCGTCCTCAATATGCTATAGGAATGATGAGAAAGAAGAGAGGAAGATCCTATGTGGAGATGTCCAAGAAACAGACACTGAAGGCTTGGCTGAAAAGTTGGCTGCTGTTTTTGGTAGCAGTTTTGGTCATCCTAGGAATACCAACCTATTATGTGACTTTCCTGACGCCCAAAAATTCGCTGGAACTCTATCAAGCCATTGCATTTGCAGAGGATTTTGGAGAAGCAAAAAAGTTAATGCAGAAGGAGTACGAAGGGAATTTCCAAGAAGAAGACTTTGAATTTATATCGGGAACAGAAGATTCACCGAAACGGATAGGCCAACTTTCTCTTTTCGAATACGACGAAAAGACTTTTGTGATCATGACATCCCCGGGTACATCAAAACTGGAAGTTCTAGCTGTGGATGAATTGCCAAAAGACGTAAGGGAGTACTTTCTTCAGTTGGGACCGTGATTAGACGAATCAAGGAAGAATGTTTATTTGTTTGAACTATTTAAATAACTCAGGCGAAGTGCTATCCTGGAATTATTGACTGGAGTGAACACAATTGTATCGACTACGTTATTTGGTCTTCTAAACAGATTTACTATTTAGGAGGCTAACCATGAAAAACGATTCTTCATCAAAAATCATTCCGTTTTATGGCGGCATCAAACCCAAGCTATTTGAAATTGAAAGACGGTGCATGGACAGAAAAGGGAAAGTCATCGAGTACCTGGATGAACGGCTCCCGGACGGCCTGGTCTTGGACGTGGGCGCCGGAAACGGATTCACCGCTGAAAAGCTGAGCCGCGAAGGAAGACTTGTCCTCCCTATGGAACCGGACGAAAAAATGATTGATCGCAGCAAAAACCTTATTTGGTGCAATGGGGTTGCACAATCCATCCCTTTCCACGCAAATACCTTTGATGCCATGTATTCGACTTGGGCATTCTTTTTTGATGGGATTAAGGATATCGATGAAGGCCTAAGTGAAGTGGAACGGGTCGTGAAAGACGGCGGACGGATTGTCATCGTTGACAATTACGGCGATGATGAGTTTTGTTCATACTCTCCAAATGACATCACAAGCTCCGTTGATCCGTGGGTCCAGCGGGGATATGAATATGAAGTCATCCATACAGAGTTTATCTTTGATCATGTCCGGGAAGCGAAAGAACTATTAACTTTTTATTTTGGTGAGCAAGGCAATCAAGTCAATACAACCACACTTGAATACAAAGTGGTAGCCTATACAAAAGTATTGAGTAAATCAGACCGATAAGCAGGACGCTGCCCTCAGGGGCGGCGTTTTTTAAATTGCACGCCACACAAAAACACTTTCCCCAAATTAGGACAAGCGTATGGATTTACTGCAAAGATAAACTCAATCTCAACCTGGGTATTGTCCGGCAACTCAACCTTCTTCAAATTCAATGATTGGACGATTCCCAGACCATAATCGGTTCAAGTTCAATAAAGAAAACGCCTGCCCCAAATGGGACAGGCGTTTTCGCATATAAGCTTCCAGCCGGGCTCGAACCGGCGACCTCTTCCTTACCATGGAAGCACTCTGCCTACTGAGCTATGGAAGCAAGACTGACATCATCAATCATAAAGCGATTTCTCTTCCGTGTCAATATGTCGGACCCATTTTTCATTTACCGAATTTATCTGGAAGAAATGAAAACTGGACTCCGGCACAGCGCCGGAGCCCAGTTATTGTCGGATCAGGATACAGAACTTTTCGCGCAAATCCTCATCGCTCTGATCCATCTCTTCTTCATTCTGTCCAGAAACCTTTTTCAACCATCTTCTTTTTATCGTTAAACGCGATAAATACGCAGCCGATATTGATAACGAGCATCACGATCAGCGCATACAGGACCGAGATGTAACTGCCTGTCGCATCATAAACGAACCCATAGGCAGGTAGTGCCACGATGGACGAAATCGCAAGTCCCAAGGAGGCTGTGGAATAGATTTGACTATAGGCTTTCTTCCCGAAAATCGTGGAAGTCAAAGCAGGTGCCACGATACCGATGGAAGAGCTGATCAATCCGAAGAGCCCGACGGCAAACGTAATAATCGCTGTGTTGCTGCCCGAAAAGAGGAGCATACTGATCGCCACAACTCCAGACCCCATCGCAAAAATCGCTGTGTACTTCGAACCGATTTTATCGACCAAGTAACCCAGGAGGAGCGAGCCGAATAAGATGCCCAACATATATGTGCCCATGACATTTCCAGCGAACGTAATATCAAACCCTTGATTGGTCAAATACGTTGGAATATGCATCGAGAAGCTGGCGATTGATGTAATGAGGAAGAAAAAGAGCATGAGTGCATATAACGCCGTTGATTTCTTGGCTACCGCCATGGAAATGCCGATTTCTTCAGTTGCTTGTTGGTTTTCCTGCCCTGTTGCCACTTCATCCGCGCCGTACGATTGGACGCCGTGTGCTTGCGGAGAACGTTTGATGAGCAACATGGCAATCGGAACAACAATCAGAATGGACGCCACACCGATGATGATGTAAGCGGAACGCCAACCAAACCCGTCGATCAGCCCCGCTGTAATCGGTTGTGCGATCGCCCCGACGCCACCACCAACAGCACTGAGTACACCCAGCGCCAAACCATTGCTCTTTTTAAACCACTGGTTGATGATGACAGGCCCTGCAATCACGGTGATGAAAACCCCACCCATCGCCAGAGGAACGGCGAGGATATACCAGCCCCACACAGAACTCATGAGTCCGAATAAAGCAAAAGCCCCGGCCTGCAAAAGGATTCCGATGGATAAAATGAATCGCGTATCGTATTTCGCCATCAGTTTCCCGCCAACCGGCAGGAAGACCATCGTGACCACTGCCGATACACTGAAATACAGCGATAATTGGCCCATCCCGATTCCAAGGTCTTCAGTAATACTCGTCAGGAAAAGACCCGCAGTATTGTTGAGAGCCCCTTTGCCTATGCCGACAATGATACTTAGCGCGACCAACGTCCACCATGCGTAATGAATTTTCGATCTCTGTTTCACCTTCAAATTCCCTCCTTCACTCGACAAATCATTATTTGTCTAATAATTTTAAACATCCAATGATATAAAATAATCCCAAGAAAGATTAAACTGTTCTATGTCATCCAGATATCAAAGAATGCTGTGATTAAGCAATTTTTAAATTATTCATATCAAAAATGCTAATTTCTTAGCACTATAAATATATAGTTAGAAATGAACTAATCCTTCATATCATTGCTTAATGCAGACTTAAATTTACTATTTTATAAATAGGATTTCAACTAAAAAAACACTTATATCGAAGATGTAATTTATGCCTATTTTTTCATAAGAATCGCACTCTTGTCTTTTCCCCTGCGATTGTGTAGCGAAAAGCCGATCAAGATGCAAGGTTTCCAGCAAGATTTTTTTGAACAAATAAAAACCACTTATTTGTTTGAGTATTCCCATACAAATAAGTGGTTGATTCATTTTTAAGTTGATGAAGCTAAGTATCCTGGTCTTGCCTTGATCACATGATCATAAAAAAATGGCTCCGCAGGTAGGACTCGAACCTACGACCGATCGGTTAACAGCCGATTGCTCTACCACTGAGCTACTGCGGAATATTGGAATATCGTACCGACAGATATCATTATACACAGGACTCCGGTACGTTTCAACCCTATTTTATTGATCAACGGAACCTGTTTCAGTCTGTCCGGAATTCCGTATTTCTATACCCGTTCCCCTGCTCATGCCCGTCCCCTGCCCGGCATAAGCTGATAACAGCGAGTTTCACGGAAAGGGGCGCCCCCGATTGAAGAAGTTGCTGCTGTTTACGCTGTTTTTCCTGTTCACCGCATTTGTCCTTGTCCGGTCGTCGGGCGGCGGTGCGCTCATTCCCGTCTTCAATATCACCCAGGAGCCGGATGTCATCGTGCAGGGCAGCCACGGTGCGGCGGTGACCGTCGATTTGTCGTTCGGCGATTCGGAGGTGAAGGCGTGGCTTGAGGAACTGCAGGCCCCGTATCCGCTCATCTTTGCCGATCCCGACTGGCTGGAACGGTCTCCCGGGCTGGTCAGACTGATGATCGAGCGGAACATCCCGGTCGCCCTCCTCGGGGCGGCAGGTGAACGGTACGAAGACGAGCCGAAGCTGCTGGAGGAACAGATCGCCGTGTACGAGGACCACTTCGGCCGCAAGCCGCTTTATTTCCGGACGGCCGATGAGGCGTTCCCGAAAGCCCTTCAGCAACAGCTTTTCAAGGCAGAGGTGAATGCGCTCGGATCGACGACGCGGTGGGATGGCGGCAAGCTGCCGAAAAAACGGGAAGGCCTGATTTTGTCCGTCCAGCATCACCGGGAAGAACGGACGGACCTGAAAAAAGTCTCGGAACTGCTTTCTGCCCATGAATTCCTGGCGATCGAAGACGTGCTGTTCGGCGTGGAGACGAAGGAAAGGAAGTTTCCCTAACACAAGAAACACCCGGCATGAGCCGGGTGCCGAATACGGTCCCCCATCATTGGGCGGTCCGTTTTTTCTTTTGCTTCGGATTGCCGGATGCACCTTCCGCCCGTTTGCGGGCTTCGCGGCGCTCCTGGCGTTTCCTGATGTCTTCTTCCGATTTGGCATTGTACTTCGGCAGCATGAGCAGCTGGTACATATTCACGGCCAGAAGCGGGAACAACAGGATGGTGACCCACTGGTCGATGTTGCCGCTCCGGACCATCAGCGCCGGAAGCCATTCAAGTGTCGTGATGACGATCATGAAGAAAAGCGACGAGATGAGGACATGCTTTTTGCCGGTCATCTTCACTTTCAGCCATGCGGTCAGTGCCGGCACGGCGAGGAGGAAGAAGAGCAGCATCAGGTAAAGGGCGGTCCTGCTTCCATCACCTTGCGTGATGTCAAAGCGGAAAAACACAAGGTCGAACAATACGACCGCGATGATCAGCATCTGGACCCAATTCCAGAGCGTCAGCGAGCGGAAGATGTTCACGCCGAACTGGTGGACGGTCAGATAAGCGAAAAAGCCCATCTGCGCCACGACGCTCATCGTGAAACCGAGAAAGACCATCCACAGGAAAACCGCGATGAATTCGCCATATTCCCCGGACTGGATAAATGGGGAAAACGTATCGTTCCAGCGCACGATCAGACCGACGAGGCCGGTGATCCCGCCCCCGATCAGCAGTGCGTTGAGGAAAAATTTAAACCAGTTACGTATTGTCACGTCAGATTAAGCCTCCGTTTTTCATTTCCATTGTTCAGTGTACCAACGATAGGCCGAAAAATCTATTTCACGCATGCATAGCCTGCCCCGAAATGTGAACAATAATTGAAACGATGGCGGGAAAGGATTTGATGCGCGTGAAGCGGTTCCTCCCGGCCGGACTCGCTCTTCTCCTTCTTTCGGGATGCGGAGGCGGGCCGGCCGCTCCGAACTATGAAGAGACGAAAAAAATGGTGACCGATGCCCTTCAGACCGAAGACGGCAAAAAAGCGATCCGCGACCTTCTCTCCGATCCGGAATTCAAGGATATGGTCGCCCTCGAGCAAGGGGAAGTCAAGACCTCGATCGAGGAAACGATGCTGTCGGACAAAGGCAAAGAGTTCTGGAAAAAGCAGTTCGAGGACCCGAAATTCAAGGAAACGATCGCCAAATCGATGCAGGAGCAACAAAAGGACGTCATGAAGGAGCTTATGAAGGATCCGGATTTCCTCAAAGAGATGGAATCCCTGTTCGGGCAGGCGGAGATGCAGAAAACGCTCGGTGAGGTCATGAAATCCCCCGACATGCGGGAAGAGATGAAGAAAGTCGCCGAGGAGACGATCAACTCCCCGCTTCTCGCCTCGAAGTGGAAGAAGCTTATCGAGGAAGCCGGCAAGAAAGAAGGCGGCGGAGATAGCGGAAGCACCAAGAAGGATGAAGAAGGCGGAGACAAAAAAGATGGGGGCGGCGGAATGAGCGGCGGCGGCTGATCAGGAAAAAGGACGTTCCGGAAAAATCGGAATCGTCCTTTTTGTGCGTTTTCTTTATAATGAGGCAAAGGGGGAACGCGCCATGCAAGCATCCGAAATCGTCTGGCACAATGAAGAATCCATCCGTTTCATGCAGGCACTCGGCACGCTGACCGAAGAAGAATGGCGGCGTCCGCTCGGTCCCGGCAAGTGGACAGTCGCGGAAGTCGCCGGCCATTTTGCCCCGTGGGATCGGTTTGTCTTGGAGCAGCGGCTTCCGTATTTTTTCGCGGAAGGCCCGTTGCCGAAAGGGCCGGATGCGGATGCGCGGAATGGCTGCTCCGCGCGGGAAAGCCGCGGTCGCAGCCGTGATGAGACGATTGATGAATTCGTCTCGGTGCGCCGGCAGCTGATTGGTGCGCTCCGCGACTTGCCGGCCGAAGACTGGAGCCGGGAGTTCCGGATCGGGGAGTCACGGATGACGCTCGTGCAGTATGCTCGAACACGATGAGCATCATTTCAGGCAGATCCGCCAGGCGCTGGCCATCAAATGAAAAGGGGTTCCGGCCGAAGCCGGAACCCCTTTTATTTTTCTTTCTTCACCAAGACGAGAAATCGCGTATCATTCCGCAGGAAGGAGGCGGTCTCACGGAACCCGGCTTTCCGGTATAGTCGGATGGCACGTTCGTTAAAGTCCGCCACGGTGAGCCGGAAGGCGGCAGGTGACCGGTCCGCTCTCAAATGGCCGAGGATAAGGGTGAGAAATGCCATCCCTCCCCCGCGGCCCGTACGCTCCGGGTTCATCCCGAGACCGATATCGATGATGATTCCCGCTCCTTCCGGATAGGCGCCTGCCCCGTAGCCCTCCGGCACGCGTGCTTCCGCTCCGGTACAGAAAAAACCGACGAGGCTGCCGTCATCGAAAACAGCCTCATCCCCCCGGAGCTCTTCTTCCCCCTCGCCGTTCATATTGTAGAAATCATACGGCGGCGGATATTCCCAACCCGCGATCTCCCTCGCTTCCCGTTCGCCCATTGGCCGGATTTCCATGTCGATCACCCTTTCCCCGCATGACGAACCATTCGACGGCGGGTGTCTCCGCTCCTCTTTCAGGAACGAACGGAACCGAGTGTTGAGAAAGCACATCCTCTCCGATCAAAACAGCCGCCGCACCCCGACGGGCGCAGCGGCTGCTGATATCAATCAGTTATTTCTTGGGTCAAACGGGCTGACCGGGCCTTCGTTTTGTGCAGGCTCGCTGTCTTTGCCGAGCTTCGCCACGACTTTCGAGGCGATTTCGCCGTAGAGCTTGCCCGTCGGGTGATCTTCGCCGTAGACGGACGGGGCGAAGTCGTTTTCGTCCCAGTCCGGCTGGCCAAGCGGGATCTGGCCGAGCAGTTCGGTGCGGAGTTCTTCGGCCAGTTTCGGGCCGCCGCCCTTGCCGAAGACGTATTCCTTCTCGCCCGTCTTGGACTCGAACCACGACATGTTCTCGATGACGCCGAGAATTTCGTGTTCTGTCTTCAGCGCCATCGCGCCGGCACGCGCCGCGACAAACGCGGCCGTCGGGTGAGGCGTCGTGACGATCAGTTCCTTCGACGTCGGCAGCATCTGGTGGACGTCGAGCGCAACGTCGCCCGTACCCGGAGGCAGGTCGAGGAGGAGGAAGTCCAGGTCGCCCCACTCCACATCACGGAAGAACTGGTCGAGCACCTTGCCGAGCATCGGACCGCGCCAGACGACCGGTGCATTCTGGTCGACGAAGAAGTCCATCGAGATGACCTTTACGCCAAAGCGCTCGACCGGGATGATCGAGTTGCCGCGGACGACCGGGTTTTGCTCGATGCCCATCATGTTTGGCACGCTGAAGCCATAGATATCGGCATCGACGAGGCCGACTTTCTTGCCCATGCGCGCGAGGGCGACGGCGAGGTTGACGGAGACCGTCGACTTGCCGACACCGCCCTTGCCCGATGCGACGGAGATGATCTGGACTTTGTTCAGCGGGGACAGGATATCCTGCGTCTCGGAAACGTCCGCCGTGCCGCGGAACTGTTCGAGCTTCTCAGCCGGCAGTTCTTCGAAGCGGATGCCGACCGTCTTCACGCCGGCCTTCTTCAGCGTGTCGACAACTTTCATCTGGAGCTGCATCTGCTCGGCGTTGTTGATCTTGGCAATCGCGAGCTTGACGCTCACGTGTTCTTTTTCTTCCTTGATCGAGACCTCGACGATGCCGCCGGTCTCGTACAGTGTACGGTGAAGGAACGGGTCCTGAAGCGCACCGACCAGTTCCCGGACTTGTTGTTCATTGATCAATTTCAGCCACTCCCAATCCGGTCATTTCTGCCTACATTATACCATAGGGAAATGCCGAATCGAGCAGACCGCTCACTGGATGTCTTGCGACAGGTAATCCGATACGCCGTCCGCGATGGCCGACGCCATCTTCTTCTGATAGCCCGGGTCGGTCAGCAGGCCGCGCTCTTCCGGGTTGCTCAGGAAACCTGTTTCGACCAGGACGGCCGGTGTCGGCACTTTCTTCAGCAGGTACACCTGCCGGACCGCAAGCGCCTCCCGCTCCGTGTTCTTCACGTTCTCGACAATGGACCCCTGCACCGCCTTCGCGAGCAGTTCGCTGTTCGGATGACCTTCCTGATGGTAAAACACCTGCGCCCCGCGCCACTTCTCCTCCGGAACCGCATTTCCGTGGATGCTCAGGAACATATCGGGCTCCTCATCCAGCGCAATCTGCTCCCGGAGCTTCAGGTCCGCCAACTTCCGCGCGCGGATCGACGGGAAATCCTTCCCCGGCTCCCGCTCCGCGAGCGCGTCGCCGTTTTTCGTGCGCGTCATGATGACGGTCGCACCCTTTTTCTTCAGCTGCTTCTCCAGTTCCTTCGCGATCGCCAGGTTGATGTCGCCCTCGATGATGTCTCCCGAAGACGCACCCCCGTCCGGTCCGCCGTGCCCCGGATCAATCACGACCTTCACCCCGCCCATCGGCTCCGGCAGGAAAAAGTCGCGATCCGACGCGAACGTTTCATATGCCAGGAACGCCGCCGACGCGATCAGGATAAATGCAAGAACCACTACCCGCTTCTTCAATTTCCCCATGCGTAACGGTCACCGCCTTTTTCACCATCATACGCGCGCGGTGGACCGGCTATGCTTGGACCCGAGACGGGCGGTGCGGGTTCTTTTCGGGCGGGTCGGGGGGATTGGGGGTGAAAGTTCAATAAGGGGCGGTGAAAGATCATCAACAGCACGCGAAAGATCACCAAGACGGCCCGGCCATATGAAAACCGGCGCACCCCCAAAGGGTGCGCCGGTCCAGCCAATCCGGTCAGGCGATGACTTCGCCTTCCCATTCCAGCATGCCGCCGGCCATATTCGTCACGTTGTAGCCGTTGCCGCCGAGGAAGTTGCATGCCATCGAGCTGCGGTTGCCGGAGCGGCAGATGATGATGTACTCCCTGTCCCGGTCCAGTTCCCCGAGCCGCTCGGGCAGTTCCATGAGCGGAATATGGACCGCACCGGGGATCATGCCGGCCGCGACTTCCTCGTGCTCGCGGACGTCGATCATGTTCGGCTGCTCGCCTGCATCGAGGCGCGCCTCCAGGTCTTTCGTCGAGATTTCGTTCATGTCGATCCCTCCTGCGGTTATTGTAGCGCATCAGTACATTTTCATGTACTGCTCTCGCTCCCACGGGTGGACGGTCATGCGGTACTGCTCCCACTCCATGCGCTTGGCGGCCATATAGTTGTTGTAGATATGGCTGCCGAGCGCGTCAATGATCGTTTCGTCGGTCGCGAGGGCGTTGAGCGCATGGTCCAGATCGGTCGGAAGCGTGCCGATGCCCGCCTCTTCCAGTTCTTCAGGCGTCATTTCATAGAGGTTGCGGTCGACAGGCGCCGGGACATCGAGGTCACGCTTGATGCCGTCAAGGCCGGCCTTCAGGATGACCGCGAGCGCCAGATACGGGTTCGCCGACGGATCGACGGAACGCACCTCGATCCGAGTGGACAGGCCGCGCGATGCCGGGATCCGGACGAGCGGGCTGCGATTTTGCGCGCTCCAGGCCACATAACTTGGCGCCTCGTAGCCCGGGACGAGCCGCTTGTACGAGTTGACGGTCGGATTCGTGACCGCTGTGAAGTTGCGGACATGCTCGAGGACGCCCGCCATGAACTTGTAGGCGGTCTCGCTCAGCTTCATCTGGCCCGCCTCATCGAAGAACGCATTCTCGTCGCCCCTGAACAGCGAGATGTTGCAGTGCATGCCGGATCCCGCCACGCCGAACAGCGGCTTCGGCATGAATGTGGCGTGCAGGCCGTGCTTGCGCGCGATCGTTTTCACAACAAGCTTGAACGTCTGGATATTGTCACAGGCGGCAAGTGCGTCCGCGTATTTAAAGTCGATCTCATGCTGGCCCGGTGCCACTTCGTGGTGGGACGCTTCGATTTCGAAGCCCATCTCCTCCAGCTCGAGCACGATGTCCCGGCGGCAGTTTTCGCCGAGGTCGGTCGGCGCAAGGTCGAAGTAGCCGCCGTTGTCGTTCAGTTCAAGCGTCGGCTGCAGGTTCTGATCAAGCTTGAACAGGAAAAACTCCGGTTCAGGCCCAAGGTTGAAGTGCGTGAAGCCCATTTCTTCCATCTCTTTCAGGACGCGCTTCAGGTTGTTGCGCGGATCCCCCTCGAACGGCGTGCCGTCCGCCTTGGAAATGTCACAGATCAGCCGTGCGACCTTGCCCTTGCCGGTCGTCCACGGGAACACCATCCACGTGTCGAGGTCCGGGATCAGATACATATCGGACTCCTCGATCCGGACAAAGCCCTCGATCGAAGAGCCGTCGAACATCATTTTGTTGTCGAGCGCCTTGTCGAGCTGGCTGACCGGGATCTCCACGTTCTTGATCGTGCCGAGCACGTCGGTGAATTGGAGACGGATGAAATTCACATTGTCTTCCTCAACAAACTTCCAGATATCATCGCGTGTGTACTTGCCCATTCCAGCCACTCTCCTTTTTAAAGTGTTGCGACGGCGCCCGGCCATCACATTTTTTTATCATACTGTCGCCAAAAGGCATAAGCAAGAAGAAAATCAGGAATTTAATTGAAGATATGAGATTTATTCTTCCATTCAAAGACAAAAGAAAACCCCTTCCCCATAATTGGGAAAAGGATGAAAGTGGAAGCGCTTCATTTCCCTGATTCTGCCTAAACGGCAGAAACAGATCGGGCAATCAGAATACCACGGACCGCTGCAGGCGGGCAACCAAAATATCCACGGATTCGCACCCGCTTTTCGCATCCGTATGTCATCTCCCCGCTTCCAGCGCCAGCAGCCGCTCTTTCATCTCCAGGCCCCCGCGGAATCCGGTGAGCTTGCCGTTTTTCCCGATCACACGGTGGCACGGGACGAGCATGAGCACCGGGTTGGCACCGATGGCGGCGGCGACAGCACGGACGGCAGACGGGCGCCCGATGCGCTCCGCGATGTCGGAATACGTCACGGTCTCTCCGCACGGGATTTCCCGGAGCGCCTGCCAGACTTTCTGCTGGAACGGTGTGCCGCCGAGGTCGGCGGGCAAGTCAAATCCGGTCCGGTTGCCGTCGAGATATTCCCCGAGTTGTGTTCTATAGGCGTCAAGCGCCGCATCGTCTCGGACGAGTCCGGCACCCGGCCTCCTTGACGCCGCCCATTGTTCCAACTCATCCAGACCGCGTCCTTCCGAGCCGATCCAGCAGAGCCCCTTGTCTGTTGCGGCGATGATGAGGTTCCAGTCCCCTTGCTGAAGCTTTGACCAGCGGATCGTGTCCATCGTTCATCCACCCCTTTTGTTGTTGGTGATCCCATTATACCTCAGCTGTTAGCGGGAACCCTCGACATATTTCCCGGGAAATGAATCGAAGACTGTCGGAAAATTGCCCGCAGCCCCGAAAGAACTCCCCTCTCCATTAAGAGAAGGGAGGAACCCGGTCAGCTTGCCGAGTAAACCCGGCTCTTCAGGCGCGTCGAGAGCACTTCAAGAACGATGGCGATAGCCAGAATCATGTAGGTGATGACACCGACTTCACGCAGGTCGAAGTAGAATCCGGAAGCCATGAAAAGCTCGAATCCGATGCCGCCGGCTCCGGCGGCCGCACCCATCGCGACGGCCACTGAGAAGTTGATCTCGAAACGGAGGAAGGTCCAGGACAGAAGATAAGTGAACGTGGACGGCAGCACGCCGTGGACGACGGTCTGCCACCAGCCGGCACCCGTCGAACGGAGCGCCTCCAGGATCTTCGGATCGACTTCCTCGAACGCTTCCGAAAATGCCTTCACAAGATAAGCGACCGAGTGGAACAGCATCCCAAGGACGGCCGCTTCGCTGCCGAGCCCCGCCGCGATGGCGAAGATCAGCACCCAGAGGACTGTCGGCACCGCGCGGACAAATGCGACGACGATACGGATCGATTTGGACAGCCATGGGACGCTGAGATTCTCCGCTGCGCCCAATGCCAGAAAAAAGGCGAAGGCCGCGCCGAACACCGTGGCGAGCGCGCCGAGCCCGAGCGTGATGGCGACCTGCATCGCCGCCTCACCCCAGCCGAAGTGGCTGAGCTTCGGTTCCAGGAACATGGCTTTCAGGTTATAGAGGGTTTCCGGGATCGCCTGCAGCGGCCGGAAACCGGTGTAGTCGAAAAAGAAGAAGGCAAGGACCGTCAGTGCGCCGAGCGTCCAGAGCGTGGCACGGAGGACCAGGCTGACCCGGTTGCCGGATCGGATGTTGATCTTTCCGGACCGGGTATGCCGGGTGACGGACGGTTGCTGGGTTATCTGCTGCATTTACAGGATCACCTTCCGGATTCTTGTGGAGAGGAGTTCGATCACGATGACCGTCAGCACGATCGTGATCGTGATCAGCGCGACCACCCCGTAGTTCATCGTCTTGTAGTACATGTCGAACATGTAGCCGATCCCCGTACCCGTCAAAATGCCGACGAGCGTGGCGCTGCGGATGTTCGTCTCGATCATGAACAGCACCCAGCTGACCATCTGAGGGAGCCCCTGCGGAACGACGGCCTTGGTGACAATCTGCCAGTATGTCGCGCCGGTCGACCGGAGTGCCTCGACCGATCCGAGCGCCGCTTCATCGATCGTTTCGATAAAGGCGCGCGTCAGAAAGCCGACCGTGCCGACGAACAGGGCGAGGAATCCGGTCACCGAGTTTTGCCCGAAGGAGAGGAGAAGGATCAGCGACCAGGCCACGACCGGGATGTTCCGTGACAAAGAGGCGACGAACCGGGACACGGCGCCGATCGGGCGGTTCACCATCGTCGTCTTCGAGCCCATGATCGCAAGGAACAGCGACAGAGCCGCGGCGATTGTCGTGGCGGCGATCGACATGAAGACGGTCTCGAGCAGTTTCCCCATGATGTCCGGGAGCTTGACGAGCGCCTCTCCGTCCACGAGCAGATTGGAGGCCATCCACATCATCGCCCCGGGAACCGCCTCGAGGCTGCTGGCAAAACCGTAGTCTGTGACCCATGCGGACAGCCAGGTAAGGAGGATGGCCCCAAGGAACAGCAACGTCATGTGGAATTTTCGTTTTTTCAGTACGGTTTCATTCATTTGCGGAAAGCTCCTCAGACAGTGATCAGTTCGCGCATTTCCACAGCCGTCTTCATGCCGTAGATTTCGTCGGTGAAGCGTTGTGAGAGCAGAGGGCTCGGCCCGTCAAAAACGACTTCGCCCTTTCTCAGCCCGATGATCCGGTTGGCATAGTCCTTCGCCACGTCCACCTGGTGGAGGTTGACGATGCACGTGATGCCGAACTCGATGGAGATCGTTTTCAGATGGTCCATGATGATCCTGGACGAGTTCGGGTCGAGCGAGGCGATCGGCTCGTCGCAGAGGATGATTTTCGGATCTTGGATCAGCGCCCGGCAAATGCCGACCCGCTGCTGCTGGCCGCCGCTCAATTGGTCGCACCGCTTGTAGGCATGCTCGGCAATTCCAAGTTTCCCGAGCAGGTCGAACGCTTTTCGCTTTTCCTCTTCAGTGAAGCGCCCCAGCACTCCCTGAAGGGTCGACTTGTACCCGAACCGCCCGTGCAGGACGTTTTCAATGACCGTCAGCCTCGGGACGAGGTTGTAGTGCTGGAACACCATGCCGATGTTTTTGCGGACATCGCGGAGGCCTTTTTTGTTTTGCGCCCCGACATCCCTTCCGTCGAAGAGCACCTGGCCCTCCCCGATGTCGACCATCCGGTTCAGGCAGCGCAGCATAGTCGATTTACCCGCTCCCGATGGGCCGATCACCGCGATAAACTCCCCTGCTTCAACTGAAAACGAAACATCCTTCAGGATCGGGTTGCCCGGCTGGTAGGACTTCGTCAGACCGTTCACTTCCAGTAATGACACTGAAAAAACTCCTTTGCTTGATAAGATGGCCTTGGCGGAGTGGCCCGCCGTCCGGCAACAGGCCGCTCCGGCGGGCCGGGAACCCATCGACTCAGTTGGAAAGCTCGCGGATCGGATCGAACCAGCTGTCTTCCGCTTCCACGAAGCGCTCCCCGTCCGTCTTCTTGAAGAGGCCCGATGCTTCCGAGTCTTCCGGCACAAAGATGTCTTCATTGCCGGCGATTTCATCCGAAGTGAAGACATCGCGGATCTTGTTGAAGTCCTCTTCGCTCAGCACTTCCGTGTTGGCGACAAACGGCGCGTTCAGGACAGGCGTCACGCTGACGAGCACAAACTCTTCTCCCGGTACGGTGTGGAACGGCTCTGCCGCGTCATCCTTCACCCGGTAGACGGAGCCCGGCGTGTTTGCCTCACCCTCGGCCACTTCCACATAATTATCCACGCACGTATCGCAGAATGCGGCCGCTTCAACGGTTCCTTTAAGCAGGTTCACTGCCGAGCCCTGGTGGGAGCCGCCGAACTGGACCTGTTCAAAAAACGGGCCGCCCTCCATCAGGTCTTCCTCGCTCAGCCCCTTGTCGGAAAAGTGATTCAGGATCGAGGAAGAAGGGACGACAAAGCCCGAAGTCGAGCTGTTCGAGACGAAAGAGAATGACTTCCCTTCGATCGGGTCGATCGTGTAGGAATCGCCGTCCTTGTACTCGTCCGCATTTTCCTTTTCGACTGCGATCCAGGAATGATACTTGGCGTCATCCAGCGTGCCGGACGGGCCGGTCGGGACGGCCAGCGGTTCGATGGCTTCGTTGCCTTCCTTGGCTTCGATATAGCCTTGCGCGCCCATGAAGGCAAGCTCGGCATTGTTGTTGACGATCGTTTCGATGGCAATGGCATAGTCCGTCGTCAGGTGGTGTTTCACTTCTTTGCCGGTGGCTTCGCCGACCGCTTCGCCGATGGCATCACGGGCCCCCTTCAGGTCGTTCCCGGATTCGTTCGGATACCAGACGATGTCGACGACGTCGTCTTCCTTGCCTGTGCTTTGTGCATCCCCTTCGGAGCAAGCTCCCAACAGTGCGGCAGTGGCTGCGGCGGCAAGCAGCAGCCCGAATCGCTTTTTCACCATTTGACAGATCCCCTTTTCCTGATGTTTTGGCTTTTTCCATTCTGCAGATCCTGCGTGGTTCAGCTTCATTGAAGCACGGAACCGGGGCGCGGGGCTATGGGTTGGCCGGCTTCTTTAGACAGCTTTAAGAATGTTTACAAGACATTAACAACGGATTGCCCGGACTGGTGAATTCGCCAAGCGTGACAGGGTGGCCGTACCGTCCGTGGCAATCGGAACCGCCTGTCATGAACAGGCCCAATTCTGCCGCCAGGCGGTCGGCCCGTTCGTGATCGTCTTTCGTATGGTCGGGGTGATGGCGTTCGATGCCGTCCAGCCCGGCCGCCGCAAGTTCCGGGATCAGCCCGTAAGAATCAAGCTGCCCTGGATGGGCAATGACCGCGAAGCCGCCGTCCGCTTTGATGGCGCGTACAGCATCGAACGCATCGATGTACCGGATATCTCCCGAGGCCGGCCCGCCGTCCTTGAACAGGGAGCGGTACAGCTGCCGGTAGTCCGACGACTCAAACGGTGCATTTGTCAGCAGGTCCATGAGGTGCTGCTTGTAGGCGATGCCGCCTTCCGGAACCATGGCGAGCACCTGCTCCTCGTCAAGCCGGAGGCCGGTTTCGCGGATTTTCCCGGCCTGTTCAAGCGTGTGCCGGTGGCGCCGTTCCAGGAGAGGACGGCAAAGGGCATGGATATGCGGCGCGTCCGGGCGGTAATCGTATCCCAGCACATGGACTTTGCGGTTCCGTCTGAAGTCATAGGCAGAGATTTCAATCCCCGGGATGACGGTCACCGCGTATTCTTGACCCAAGGCAAGCGCCTCTTCCAGGCCGGCAGTCGTATCGTGGTCGACAAAGCTGATGTGGGTGATGCCGGCAGCAACAGCTTGCTCCAGCACTTCCCGGACCGTATCGGCTCCGTCCGAATACCGGCTGTGCACATGAAGGTCCGCTTTCATCGCTGCACCTCAGGCATCCCGCGAAGGGCTTTTTCGTTCATGTCGTACACACCGTCGCACAGCCCTTCCATGAACTCCAGGTCGTGGAAGATTCCGACGAGTGTCGTGCCGTCCGCCTTCAGCTTTTTGATCACTTCCCGGACCTTCAGCTTGGACTGGTGATCCAGGCTTGCCGTCGGCTCATCCAGCAGCAGAAGGCGCGGTTTTTTCACCGTGGCAATCGCGATGTTCAGCCGGAGCTTTTCCCCGCCGGAGAACGTGTTCGGGAACGTGTCCCACAGCCGCTCATCCAGATCGAAGTGGCGGAGCGACCGCTCGGCCCCGATTTTTGCCGCCCCGGGCGTTTCGCCCATGCCGAGGAGCGCCTGCTCGACGAGTTCCCTTGCCGTCGTGCGCGGCATGACGTTCAGGAACTGCGAGACGTAGCCGATCTCGTGCTTCCTGAGCCAGATGATCTGCCGCTCTTCCGCCTTCAGCAGGTCCAACCTGCCGAACCGTTCCGAGTCGAACCAGATCTCCCCCTCATCGGGCAGATAAGTGCGGTAAATGCTTTTCAGGATGGTCGACTTGCCGCTTCCGCTTTTTCCGACGATCCCGATGAAACCGCCCTGCTCCAGGCTGAAGCTGATGCCTTCGACCGCTTTCCTCGTGGTGTTCTGATGATGGCTCGTGAACCGCTTGCCGAAATCTTTCACTTCGAGCATGACCAAATCGTCCCCCTCCTCTCAGCTTTTCCGGTAATTCGTCCGGGTGACGACCACGCCGTTGACCATCGTCGCGCTCAGCATCGGATAGCCGTCGTCCATCCGCTCGATGATCAGCAGATCCGCTTTTTTCCCCGGGCAGACCGAACCGATTTCCTGTTCCATGTTGACCGCCCGGGCCGGACGGATTGTCACTTTGGCGAACCCTTCGTGGAGCGGCAGGCCGCACCCGTCGTGCAGCTTGAAAATCGAATGCAGGAGCGCCGCCGGATAGTAGTCGCTGCACAGGATGTCCGCACAGCCCTCCTTGATCGCTTCCGCGGCGGACAAATTGCCCGAATGCGAACCGCCCATCAGCACGTTCGGCGCGCCGACAATCGTGGACATCCCCAGTTCATTCGCTTTTTTGGCGACATCCAAGGTGATCGGGAACTCGCTGATCGTCGTGCCGTACGAGCGGACCAGCTCCAGCTTCTTTTCGTGATCATCATCATGGGAGGCGACCGCGATCCCCCGGGAGATGGCGACTTCGGCCACTTCCTGGATGCGTTCGATCGCCATCTGCTCGCGGCTCGTGCGCTCGGCGATCAGGACACCCACTTCATCGTCCGAGATGTCCCGGTAGCCCTTCAGGGTGTTCCGGTACATTTCAAGGTCGCGGTACTGCCCCTGCCCCGGCGTATGGTCCATGAACGACAGGAGATGCACCTTGCCGTCCCGGATGTTTTGGATGAGCATGTCCACTTCATCGATATTGTCGACTTCGAACCGGGCGTGGAGCCGGTGTCGGATCAGGTGAAGCCCGTCGCGCAGCGAACTGATTGCATCCACGAGGCGCTGGACGTTCTCCGGCTGCCGGATCGGCTTATGGGTGAACATGTCTTCCTTGTAGAAGGACAGGGAATGGAACATCGTCGTGATCCCGTGATTGATCAGGATTTTCTCCGCTTCCCGCAGGGCCAGGTTAAAGTCCATCATGCTCGTCGGCCGCGGAGAAGCGATCGTCTCGATATAATCCGAATGGATGTCGACAAAGCCCGGCGTGATGTAGCCGCCGTTTGCATCGAGCCGCTCCGCGTCCGGCCAGCGTCCGATTTCCTCTTCCGGGACGATGTCGGAGATGCGGTCTCCGTCGACGAGCACGGCCATCCCCTCGAGAATCCGGTCTTCCAGGATGATTTTTCCGTTATGCAGAATGTGCATGTGTTTGTCCTCCCTACAGCAGCGAGTAGACCAGCTGCTGGGTATATGCGTGATGCGGGTCTTCAAGGATCTGGTCGGTCAGGCCGGACTCGATCACCCGGCCGTTCAGCATGACGAGCGTCCGGTCGGCGAGCATCCGGATGACGGCCAGGTCGTGCGACACGACAATCATCGAGATGCCGAGGTCGCGCTGGATCTGCTTGATCAGGTCGATGACGGCCGCCTGTACCGACAGGTCGAGGCCTGTCGTCACCTCGTCGAGGAACAGGATCGGCGGATCGTTCGACAGCGCCTTGGCGATCTGGACCCGCTGCTGCATGCCGCCCGAGAAATTCCGCGGCTCTTCCTTCATCCGGAACAGCGGGATGCTGACGACGTCGAGAAGCCGCTCCCCGGCGGACTGCATGTTCCCGACATGCCGCCCGCCCGCGGCGATCTGCTTTTCCGCGATGTTGCTGATGGCGGAAAAGTCCATCCGGAGACCTTTGACCGGGTTCTGGTAGACCATGCCGTACTTGTGGTTGCGGATGTACCGCTTGCGCTGGGAGGAGACTCCGAACAGGTTCTCCCCCGCCAGTTCCGGATCGCTGATCGTCAGCGTGCCGGCAGTGACCTCCTGGTCAAAGTACAGGCACTGCATCAGGGTCGACTTTCCGCTTCCGCTCTCGCCCACGATCCCGAGGATCTCCCCCGGGAACACATCGAGCGAGACATCGCTGCAGGCGTAGACCGTACCGCAGGACGGGCAATAGTTCTTGATGAGCCCCGGCCTTCCGGGCTGTCCGCATTCGTCACATCCGGGACCGTACTGTTTGGTCAGGTTCTCCACTTCCAGTAGGGGACGCTCTTCAAATCGTTGCATGCTGCACCTCTTTTTCATCCTGGCGCTCCAGCCGGTCCGCGCAGTGGCTCGTGTCATTGCACTGGTACTCCGTCATGCCGGTTTCTTCGACATGAAGTTCATCCAGGAAAACACCGGTAGCGCCGCAGAATCGGCAGGACTTCCCGGAAAAGTCTTCTCCCTCGAACGGGTGGTCCTCAAAGGCGAGGGAGCGGATATCGGTATACGGCGGGACAGCGTAGATTTTCTTTTCCCTGCCTGCCCCGAGCAGGATCAGCGCTTCGGAATGGTCCATTTTCGGATTGTCAAAACGGGGGATCGGGCTCGGCGCCATGACGTACCGCCCGTTGACGAGGACCGGATGGTCGGCGCCCGTCGTCGTGCGCCCGTATTTCATGATCTGCTCGAACAGCATCAGCCACGCGCCGCTGTATTCGCTCTCGGCGTGGAGCCGCTTTGTGACGGATTCTTTTTTCTCGTACTGGCGGAGCGGTTCGGGCGTCGGCACCTGCAGGACGAGAATCTGTTCTTTCGTCAGCGGGACTTCCGGAATCCGGTGGCGGGACTGGATCAGCGTCGCTTCCTCCGTCCGCTCGGTCACCGGTATGCCTGTGGTCGCCCGGATCAGCTTCTTGATGCTGACGGCGTTGACTGATTCATCGGCCCCCTGGTCGATCACTTTCAGCACGTCGTCTTTGCCGACAAGCGAGCAGGTGAGCTGCAGCCCGCCCGTCCCCCATCCGCGCGCCATCGGCATCTCGCGCGAGGCGAACGGCACCTGGTAGCCCGGGATGGCGACCGCCTTCAGCGTCGCCCTGCGGATCTCTTTTTTCGAGCCTTCATCCAGAAAGGCGAATTGCGGTTCAGCTCTCATGTCCGTCCCTTCCTTTCCTCGTGTTCCGCACGCTGTCCAGCTTGGACTGGAATGTGACATAGTGCGGCATCTTCAGGTGCGAGATGAAGCCGGTCGACTCCACCGTGTCCACATGGAGCAGGACAAACTCTTCGTCATGGGACGGGGCATCGCTTTCCGGATGCTCCAGGCACTGGTCCAGGATGCTCATGGCGATCGCCTTCGTTTCATTCTGCCCGTAGCAGATGCCGTAGCCGATCTCGAACCGGAGCTCCTGCTTGCCGTCCGGGCCTCCGGAAGGCATCGGAACGAATGATTCGACCTCGGTCGCGCGGATTGATCCGATGTAGTACGAATCGTCCCCGTCATCGCCGCCGTACGCTTGGACCGTGATCGGAAGATTGCCCACGCGGACTTCGCCGACCGTCGGGTGAACCTGGCCGTAGCCCCTGAGCGATGCATAGCCGAGCGCCGTCACCGCGCCGGTCTGGCCGCGCGTCAGGATCTGCAGGCGCTCGCTGCGAGATGCGGGGAACTGGAAGACATTCTTCGTGACGTCGTCCGGCTCGGTATCGTCCGGCTTGAATGTCTCGAACAGCCCCTCGCTCCTCAGGTACTCCACCACTTTCGGATACGAGCCGTCACCTGATGCGTCTTCCAGGCCGGACAATTCCGCTTCATACTTTCCCAGCCACCGTTTCCGCTCTTCTTCCGTTTCTCCGAGAAGGGAAAAATCGATCAGGCGGTGCGTGTAGTCATGGGTGGCGCCGAGCAGCTGCCCGCCGGGGATATCCTTGAAGCTCGCCGAGATCCGGCGCTCGACAGCCATCCGCTCCGGCTCCACGGTTTCGCTGTAATACAGCCGCGGCAACGTCGAGCGGTGAGCCCTTAGAAGGAACACGGCTTCCTCCATGCTGCCTTCCGCCTGCTTGATCGCGAGCGCTGCAAGCTCCGGGGAGTAGAGGCTCGCCTCGGACATGACCTGGTCGATGAGGAGCCTCATCGAGGACAGGATGGCAGACACATCCACCTGTTCGCCGCCCTTTAAGCGTTCGTATTTCAGGCGGCTGATGGAAGCCTCGATCGCCTCCGTCCCGCCTTTGACCGCTACATAACCCATGCCGACCCCTCCTTTGCCGAAATGGCCGTCGTGCGCGGGATGCAGGAGATGCCCCCGTCGCTGTCCGTGAAGATGAGGTCGATGCCCGCCGGGAACTCCTGCGTTTTCCTATTCCGCGTGCTGACAAACGCGTCGCTGAGGGCAATGGGAGCGTCCGCTTCATCCTTGATGCCGGGACCCGAGAGCTTCCTGCCCGCCGGCTCTCCCAGTGCACCGGACTCGATGATCCACAAGGCAGAATCGTGGGGATTCTCGAGCGTCCCGGCCTTGCAGGCCTGCATCGCCTCAAGCAGTTCCGGCTCACTTGTGCAAAGAGGCGCGATGATGTAGTCCGCTTCTTCGGCAGGCGCATGCGCGGCAAACGTGTAATCCGCGATTTTCCGGCGGATGTTTTCAGCGCGGTCCCCGAGCACATGGAACGTGACTTCCGCATCGAGCAGCGTCTGGGCCACAAGGAACGTCGCCGGATGGCATTCCCTGATCAGGTCCGCCTTGGCCGCCGTTTCCCGGGTGTCCGCGATCTTCCCCGGCCTTGCCATGCACTGCAGCAGTTCACGGTAAACTTTCTGGATGTCATGCACTGAATCGAGTTGCATTGCGTTCTCCCCTCACTCTTCCATCGTGTCGAATTGGACTTTAGTCTTTTCCAGAGCGGCCAGCTCCCTGCGCTTTTTGCCGGCCAGGCGTACTTCCTCCGCCTCCAGCATCGCGTTCCACCCTGCCGTTTCGGATAGCCCCGCGCGGCAGGCGGCGTCGATCACCGCCAGATCTGCGGCAAGCTGTTCCTTGGCGCCGGCGACAATCCCGACACCGATGTAATCGCCGATTTCGACCTTCGCTTCCGTCACCAGCACTTCACCCAGATAAAACAGCGACTGTCTGGCGGTCTCCCTCATCTTGATCATCGTCAGGCCCTGCCGGGGGGCCACCAGTTCCCGTACGGGATGGTGGCGCCTGATTTCGGATGCGAACCGATCCGCCAGCTCCGGGTTCCCTTCGATCAGGATTTCAGTCATGCGTCTCCGCTTCATTTCGGACTCTCCCTCCTCTGACTGACTCCATCCTAACTTGGCGACAACTTAGCGCGGGTTAAGGCTGTGTAAAGAAATGTAAAGATGTGAGAGGACCATAAAAAAGACGGACCTCCGGTTTCCCGGAAATCCGCCTTGCATTTTAAAACTGTTCAGTTCCGATGATAAATCAGCTGGACCACGCCTGATGAGAATGTGCGGGTATGTGCCAGCTTCAGATTCAGCCGTTCTCTGATGTCCATAAACAAAGGCTTGCCATCTCCAAGTACGACCGGATGGACGGAAAGCCTGAATTCGTCGATCAACCCGTGATGGACAAACGACGTGATGAGCTCCGCTCCGCCGTACAGCCAGATGTCCCTGCCCGGCCGTGCCTTTAGCCGCGCGATCGTACCGGGAATATCATCATGCATGCAACCTGCATCATCGCCGTGCTTTGTTCTTGAGAATACGATCTTTTCCTTGCTGTTGATCCGTTCCCAAAAGTCCCTTTCTTCTTCGGATGCCCCTTTTTCCGGGGCATACTGCCCCCACATGTCATAACTTTTCCTTCCATAGAGAATCGTATCGATCCCGTCGAGGAATTCATCGAACTTCATATCGGGCTCCATGATGCACCAGTCGGTTTCACCGTCTTTCCCTTCGATGAATCCGTCGAGTGAGACAGCCAGATCCAACAGGACTCTTCTCGTTTCTTGTTCGGGCATCGTTCTGATCTCCTTTCTACTCCTGTATGTCTGAGATCTCGTACTTAAAGGTATCGCTCCGGTAAAGGATCCGCGTGTATTCCAGTGTATCGCCGGAACGTCCGTCCAGGCAGCTGCTTTCCAAGGCGAGCAGAGGAACGAGGCGGCTGCAGCTGAGCAGTTCCTGTTCCAGGGAAGAAGGGAACACGACACTCAGGACGGACTTGCCGCTTTCGAAGTCCCCGTATCCCCGTTCCCGGTAGTACTCGAACATGGACCGGATGCCCGGTCCCTCCTCGCCGATTTCAGGAAACCGGGACTCGAGCACATGGGAATAGTGGATGGCCATCGGCTCCCCGTCCACCACGCGCAGCCTGCCGATCCGCCAGACTGTATCGTCCGGTCCGGCCGCGAGAGCCCGGGCCGCTTCCCCATTATCACTAGGCACACACGAAACAACAGCGGTCTCGAGCTGATGACCGAGTTCCTTCATCTTCTCCGTGAAGCTTGTCCTGCCGCTGAGCGACATCCGGATCCGGGCCGGCCCGGGCTTAAGGAAACGCCCCTTTCCCTGGATGGACTCGATCAGCCCCCGCTCCTCCAGGTGATTGAGCGCATTCCGGACGGTATAGCGGGGCACCCGGTACCGCTCAGCCAACGTGTTTTCCGACGGCAGCTTCCCTCCCGGCGGGATGCCTCCGTTTTCCAGCAGGTCAACCAGTTCATCGATGATCAATGCATCTTTCTCGATTTCCATCATTCTCGCTCCCTGTGCAGATGATCCTGTTTTCCATCATACCTGAACGTCCGGGTCTTCCGGAAGTTCCCGGGGCAAGCCCCTGACCGGAAACCTACGCACAGCTCAACGCCCACATTTCGGTACATGCGGCGGTTTCTGCATTCACAGGCTCGGTTTCATCGTTTAAGACTCCGGTTTCAGCATTCACGGCCCCAGTTTCG
The DNA here is from genome assembly GCF_900101985.1 of Bhargavaea beijingensis. GTDB lineage: Bacteria > Bacillota > Bacilli > Bacillales_A > Planococcaceae > Bhargavaea > Bhargavaea beijingensis. Next base: position 217,578 of record NZ_FNAR01000001.1, on the reverse strand, counting down.
TCATTCGTGGACCCGCCCTCTGCGAATGACGAAATCAGACAACCGAATGACGAAACTTCCGGGGGGAATGACGAAACCGAAGCCGGACATCGTCATCAGGAAACCTCAAAAAAGCCGCCCCTCACCTATGGTGAGGGACGGCTCCTTCCTGATAGAAGGGGCGATGGTTATTGCCCGGACTGGTTCATGAATGCCTGGAAATCCGCGATCGATGGGTTGGCCATGTAATGCCCGCCCTCGACCTGAATCGTTTGGCCCGTGATGAATTTGGATTCATCGGAAGCAAGGAACACGACCGTATAACCGATATCGTCCGCTTCGCCGTGGTACGGCAGGGCATTAAACTTGCTGAAGATGTCTTGAACCTGCTGTGGCATATTTCTTTTTGCGGCAGGGGTCAGGATCAATCCGGGTGCAACCGCGTTGCAGCGGATTTTATCCTTTCCGTACTGGGCTGCGATGTAGCGGGTCAAATTTACGACGCCCGCCTTGGATGCCCCATATGCGGAGCGCGTGGCGTCACCGGCAAATGCCGCCATCGAAGCCGTATTGATGATCGAGCCGCCGCCCGCCTCAACCATATGAGGAATGGCGAACCGGGCACCGAGCAGGACGCTCTTTAAATTCACGTCCATGAGACGATCCCATTCCTCCAGGTCCATATTGACCACGTCCAGGTCCTTCTGGAGATTCGTGAGGCCGACATTGTTGAATAAGACGTCAATCTTGCCGAATTCCTTCACTGTAAACTCGACCGCTTCACGGATCGAAGCCTCATCGCCCGCGTCGAGGAAGATGCCTTTTGCGGCCCCTCCCGAATCGGTGATTTTCTTTGCTTCTGCTTTCGCGCCTGCCTCGTTAAAGTCACTGATGACCACTTTTGCGCCTTCCTGTGCCATCAGGATGGCCGACGACAATCCGATGCCGGATGCACCGCCTGTCACCAGAGCCACTTTTCCTTCCATACGCCCCATGAATTTCACTCCTTCATTCCTTCAGCCCCGGTTCCAGGGCTGTCAGCAGTTTCTCGTTGATGGCGAGATACCGATCGACTTCTTCTTCAGAAAGCACGCTGAACATGTTCAACCGCAGCCGGGTTCCGGTTTCTTGCGCTTCGCGGAGAACATCTTCTCCCTTTTCCGTAATCGAAAGAAGCACCTTTCGGCGGTCTTGCTCATCGGAGAGCCTTTCTGCCATCCCTTCCTTTACAAGCTTCCGCGCAATATTGGTGATGGCGGCAGCCGTGTAACCGAGCTTGGCTGCAAGGACCGACTGCTTTTGAGGTCCGGTTGTCTTCAATTCCCACAAAACAAGTACCGGGGAGATGCCGATGTTGTAACGGAACGCCTTCGTCCATCGGATGACCATCTCATTCGTTACCGCCTCGGTCGAATGAATCAGTCTAAACAGGTCCGTTTCCTTCATCTATTCACACTCCCAGAAATTACGCATAATCAGCGCAACACTTTTTGTTGCGTGCTGACGCAGTCAGCGAAGCATGATCGATCCGCCGTCGACCATGATGGTCTGGCCTGTAATGTAAGAGGCGTCTTCGCTCGCGAGGAAGACAGCGACGCGGCCGATGTCCCCTTCCAGTTCGCCAAGCCGGCGCATCGGGATTTTCTGCAGCATGGCTTCGAACATTTCCGGCTCATGCTCCTTCCATTGCTGGATGCCAGGTGAGTTGGCGATCGGCGAGATCAGGTTGACGTTGATGCCGTCCGGTCCCCACTCGTTCGCCGCGTTGCGGGAAATGGCTCGGATGGCTTCCTTCGCCGCCGCGTAGGAACCCTGGTTGACCTGGCCGGTAAGTCCCGCGCCGGAAGAAAAGTTGATGACGGCCCCTTTCGTCTCTTTCAGATGCGGATAAGCCGCCTGCATCAGATAGAAAGTCGGATAAAACCCTGTTCCAAAACTCAGATCCAGGTCTTCCTGTGTCGTCTCGACAAACGGCTTCTGCCGGGAAGCGTGTGCGTTGTTGACAAGAATGTCGAGCTTGCCGAACCTTGCAACCGCTTCCTCAACAAGTTTGTGGAGATTCTGGTGGTCCATCAGATCGCCCTTGATGAAGAATGACTCCGGAGAATAGGCCTGCAGCTCTTTTTCAGCTTTTGCTCCCATCTCCTCGTTGATGTCCACGATAGCGACCTTAGCACCTTCTTTTACAAAGGCGAGCGCCATCCCTTTGCCGATTCCTCCACCGGCACCTGTAATGATTGCTGTTTTACCTTGCAGTCTTCCAGTCATCATAAATCCCTCCTCATAGTGCATTTAGTTTATCACCAAATAGTTTAACGTTAAACTATTTGGCTTTGACGTCACCCACTTGTCACCATCCAGAAACTCCTTATTGCGGTGCCTTGGGCAATATAGTTTCCCGTCGATCCCCGCTTTTTCAGGCCCGGGATGTCCATGAGCGCAAGCACATCACCGATACGGTCGCCGATCAGATCGGAAGTGCCGGCGAAGCCGTTCCATATCCCTGCTGAAAGTGAAGATGATTCATCGTGAGGCCGTGCAGCAAAATCAGCGGGTCGCCGCTTCCCCGCTTATCATCATAAAGAGAATTGTTCCCGTTCTTGAACGTGGGCATACCATCACTTCATCCGCCCTGCCCCTTCAGATCCGGAAAAATATCCCTTTTGCCGAGGCAACTGGGCGCTCCTGTTCGTCATAGACGGTGCAAACCGCATGGACAAGTGTGCGCCCGTCTTTTTCGATGCGCGCAACCGCATGGAGGGCCCGCCCTCTCGCCGCCCTCAGGAACGACACGTTCAGATCGACCGTCACCATCTGCTGGACGCCGTTTTCATCGGCCGGCACCAAATTCGACATCGCCACATCGGCAAGTGACGAAATGATGCCCCCGTGAATGACACCGGCACTGTTCACGTACAGGTCCTTCACTTCTAGCCCGACCTCCACTTCCTCTTCAGAAAGCCGGTTGTATGTATACCCAAGAAATTCATCAAACGGCTGCCGGATCCACATGATGCCTTCCCCTTCCCCTTAGCTTTTTCATGGATCTGTCTGTTGCACGCCTTCAACAACAGTTGGAATTTAATAAGGCAGCAACTAACTCTGTTAGATTCCCGGAACCAGGATGGTCATCTCCGTACCATCCACTATACTTTGGAAGGCATATACGGGTTGGTAAAAGCCTTTAGAGTCCAACGCATAGCTTATCCTCACCTCATCGATTTGCAGGCTGCCGATTTTCCGGTTTTCCGAGAAGTGCTGAAACTTCCCTTTCAAAAGCTCCTGATAGGCCTCCTGTTCGCTTTTGATCCGGACATCTTTTTGTTTCTCATAGGTAACCAGGCGGTTATCGAATTCCTTCACGGTCCCGTCATTGTAGTAGGTGACGGACAATTCACCGTCTGTAAGCCGGTTCCCGCTTGCCTCTTGGTCTACCGTCCACTCATACTTCCCCGTATCGATCCTTTGGAAGCTGGCCTCCGAGGGAATTTCCAGCCCGTACTTTTTCAGGCTTGCTTTTACCTTCCCCTCGTCTGCGTCTTCCGGTTCACGGCCATCATCCAACAGAGAAAAATCTGTCAGGCTATGGCTTCCATCCAGAAACCGAAATGACAGTTGGTAGGCGGAATCTCCATGTACCCGATACAGCCCTTCATCGGGATACGAAATATCCTCAATTTCCGCCGGATCAATCTTCATCCTTCCGAAAAACTCTCCGGCAAACTCGTCTGCCCTTTCTTTCGTATAACTGGGTGCCCGATAGACGGGGACAGTTTTTCGGCTGCCATCCAACGTTACGTTGGTCGTTACTTCGGCCTGTTTCATGTCTGCCCGGTTCGCCGGGACGATGGAGAGATTCCCGTACTCCTTGGAATGATAATAGGCAAATATGCTTCCAAACAAAATGACTGTGACCAATAAGGGCGTCAGATAGATGAGGGAGCTTTTTACTCCCTTCTTCTCCTTCAGGGAAAGGAAACCCATTGTGAGACCGTATCCGATGACCGCGCCCAACAGATTGTTGAACAGGTCGTCCGCCTCAAACGTCCCGTAACCCGTGATCAGTTGGAGACTTTCAATGGACAGTGTGAACAGCATGGCTGCCCCGATCATCCAAAGCGCCTGTTTAAAGCGCGGGTTCAGCAGCGGAACGAGCATGCCGAACGGGACAAACATCAGGATATTCAAATAGATGAACTGCCAGTGCCGGGTACTGTATAGATACCAAGCTTCCCGGTATGAGGAGAAAAGGGACAAGTCCACGTTGCTCGTGTAGCCCGGTCCCCTGTTCAGAAAGGTGACGCCGATGACCATGATCAAATAGCCTATGAACAAGGCCAACAAAACCAACCGCTTTTTGGTATCTCCTTTTCCATGATGCATAGAACTCCTGTTCAACAGGAAAAACAGGACACCTAATACGATGACCACAACTACAGCCAGATAAAAATTTTCTTTCACAATCCCAATCAGTTCTGCCAGTCTCACCTTTATCCACCCCGCGTTAAAAAATTCATCTTACTTATTCATCTCTTCTCAGCAAATCGTGTATCGAGTGTTTGTTAATCTGGTTTCTGACTAAACAAATGCCTGTCAGAAGCAATAGACTGATCATTGCAATCGAAAGCAAGTGATACAGCAAGTAGAGGGATATTGGATATACATGGCCAATCCAGAACGCCATGGCCAAAAAGATCAGCGTGCTGATGATGGACCCGCAGACCAGGTAAAGGAGCAACTCCAACCCCAGATATTGGATTACCCGCTTTTTACTCATCCCTAAGGACATATAAGTTCCCCAACGGAGCTTTTGGTTGTTGTATTTACCGAATATCATCGTGATCGTACTGATAACAGCCAACAAAATGGCTGTGCTATAGGAGAGTTTGCCCAGGAAACCGAAGAAGAACGAAATCTTTGTGTCTTCGATTTCAAAATCGGAAATCTTTTGATATAGACTCCCCGGTGTCGTGGAAACGATTTCGCTCAGAATGGATTCCAGCTCATCAGTTTGCTTTTCGGACAAATAATCCTTGGTAGAAATGGAGAGATTATAATACCCTCGGAACATTCCATTTTTAATAGCAGTTTCCTCGTCTAAAATAACCGTGAAAGCCAAATCTTCCATTCCTACTTCCGAAGCATCCATGACATCATAGATGGGGTACGTCCATTCCTGTGTTTTAAGGCCTGATCCGCTTTTGTATTTCCTCACAAATTGCATCTCATGTCCTTTTAAGTTTTCGCCATGAATGCCTGAGGGTAACAATAGAAGCACTTTTCCCTGAAATTCTTCGAACGATCTCTCTCCGTATAATTCTTCAAATCCTTTTGCATCTACCACTTGGTAATTGGCATGGGGGATGATTCGTTTATCCTTATATGCCCCCTCCTCAGGGTCTAGGGAAGATATCCAATTTCCAAGCGATTGCGGGATAAACTCCTCCTCAATTAAAGGATGGACATCGACCATGAAGGGAGTTTTCTCTACATTGGAGACAAAAGGTAAGCTTTCGATCCGATTGACGTCATTTGCTGAAATTGTGAGCCCTTCCTCTTTTAAAACTTCCAGATGGCCAATCGTTTTGGACTGAAACAACTCTTGGGCTGAGATGTAATAGTCGACATCACTGCCCCAAATCCCAGCTGTCTCTTTTTGAATGAAGATTGACAGGGTGATGACCAGCATACAGAGAGATAATGACAGAACGGTAAGGATGGACCACTTTTTAAATGTCACAACTTGCATGTATAACTGTTTAAGAATAAACTTCTCAGTTCTCAGCTTTGAAATATCCAGCTGTTGAGTGTTGCCGCGCATGGAAGAGGCAACAGAAGATGCATGGACCTTTCTAACATCTTGAATGGTCTTCAAAACCACACACAGAGAAATGATTAAAATCATGACCAGATTCAGCCCGATGATATAGGCCCAATTTAAATCGTTCGGTTTTCCATTGTCATATGTGTTCTCCACAATCAGAGTGGTAAGCGGGATGGACATCGGAACTGCAAGCAATATGCCGGCAGACAGCATAATCAAGTATTGGTAGCTGATGATGGAAAATAGATGTAGGCTATTTGCGCCAACCGCTTTAAATATGCCGATCTTCTTCACTGTATTTGCAAAATAAAAGGAGAGCAGGGTTAAAATACTGATAATGGACAGGCAGATGACCACGATTTGAAACGCAAAGGCCACGGTTGAGACAGTCCCATAATCGATAAGCCCCGTATGTAAAAGTCGTGAATTAATAAAGCCCTCGCCGTAATCACTGATCAAACTGGAACTTTGATCAAGGGCAGTGTATTTATTGGCCTTGATTTGAAACATATAGTTATGCGTCTGATAGGGGGTGATTTCTGGCTTCAAGGTTAGGATGTTCGGGAAATCATCCTTGCCTTTCTCCACACCTGCCGGCACCGACCAGTTTGCTGAATAATCTTCAATGACTCCGGCTAATGTCACTTGCTCATGGCCGCTTTCAAATTCAAGAAGTTTGCTTTCTCCGATCTTCCACACTTGACCATCCTGTTTATCCAGCAATTTCTTATAGGAACTTTCAATCACGATTTCATTTGCTTTGCTTGGAAATGTACCTTCGGATAACCGGATATGACTTAGCCTAAGTGCCTCTTCATCAAACCATCCAACGGATACCACTTTGCCGTTTTTCAATATCAGCCGATCAGATAATGCAAACTCACCGACGCTATCGGCATTCTTACGGACATCTTCTTTCAAAGCTTCCGCGCCCAGTATAACGCCGGTGTGTTCCCCGTAATTTTGATAGGCCGCTTTTTTTAGGTTTGACTTGATCGTTTCAGAAGCCATCAGGATGGAGAAAGTGGCGGCAAGCATTAGGGCAAACGAACAAATAATGACGATTAACCATTTTCTTCTGGAGAGCATTAGCTTCATCGCTAGTTTAAACACGTTCAATCCACCTCTCTTAAACGACCATTCTCCATCTGATAGAGATAATGAGGATGAGAAAAGAGGTTTTGTTCATGTGTCACTACAACCAAACTGATCTGCATAGACTCCACAAGAGTGGTTAAGAGTTCTACAACAGTTTTAGACGTGGCTTGATCCAAGTTGCCAGTTGGTTCATCTGCAAATAAGATGTCAGGATTCGTGATGACCGCCCTCGCGATGGCAACCCGCTGCTGTTCACCGCCGGATAGAAAGTCAGGTCTTTTTTCCAACTGAGATGAAATGCCCAGCGCATCCGCAATCTCATCAACCCTGTGTTTCTTAACGCCTCGAGGATTGAATTGCAGAGGTAACTCAATATTCTTTTTCACCGTCAACTCAGGAATCAAATGAAATGATTGAAAGACATAACCGAAAGAGGTTCCCCTGACCTTTGATTGCTCGGTATCATTTAGTCGGTAAAGTGAAGATCCCTTAAAGCGAACTTCCCCTTTGTCCGGCTTTTCCATTCCACCCAACATACTCAGCAAAGTCGATTTCCCCGATCCGCTCTTCCCTTCAATCACATGTATACTACCTTTTCGTATTTTAAGGCTGGTTGCACGAACCACGGTTTTTCCATTGAATGATTTAGAAATGCTGTCTGCAGTCAGCTGATTTTCCATACTCGCCTCCACGTTGGCTCTATATGCATACCGGCATACACAATTACTTTTTTTATCCTTATGAGTTATTTATAGACCATTTTAACATTGACCGGCCCATATATAGTTCGCTATATCGAACATTCAGAAGCCATACGGGATTTGTTTGCCTCGTCCGCAGTCTGAAATCATACAGCTGGTCCTGCCGATCGTAAGGCTTATCAATAAGGCGGCAACGCACTGACTGATTTTCTGATCAGGCCGGGGACACCTCGTGATTGGTCCACTAGATGATTGAAGAAACACTTGATTTAACACGAAGGGACCAAGGTTACTTTTTCCCCTTGGCCCCTTCAAAGTTTGGTTTTCTTTATAAAAGGCGGTTTTGTGGTTGACCTAGACAAGAGCCTCCACATGGAAGAACAAGAAAACGGAGGAGGACAAAATAACTATCTCCCCCGTTTTTTCTTTTATAACTATCAGGTTATCATGCCTTCTACGCGACGCTACAATATCTCCTAGCAAGTGACCTACTGGATGCGACCATATTTCTGGATTCTAGTTTAATATGGAATAATAACTCCCACACTGACAAATTGAATGAGGTGCATATGATTTAACGAAGACAATTCAGAAGCGGTTCCCGTTAAGACTACTCCCGATATCTCCAAGTCGTCTGGATTAGTGGTCTTAGACAAAATAGAAATTGCAGTTTGATGGTGCTGTTTCTCTAACTTCTTTAATGAAGTTATGAAATTGCCGGAGGATTTGTTCACGTCCTTTTCCATTTTAAAGCCGTATGCATAATCCCCAATCACATATCCCATCCTTTTTCTTTCTTCAGTGTCTGTGACAGATCTAAGCTCTTCCGCTATTCTATCCTCCAATTCAGGATCTGCTACCCAAACCCATTGGGCATTTGGGAAATAATCAGCGAGTTCCTCAACTTTCATAGCTTTCTTAAAAGAGAGAGCTACTTCAACTTTTGAATTGGCAGGAAGGTTCTTCAGTAAATCGCGATCATCATTGGCAGCACCTGCAGTTGGATACCTAAAATTGATTACCCTCTGTCCATTTCTGTAATAGTGAATCCCATTTATTGAGGTAATCGAGCTATCCATAATTGTAGTTGGGGCATCATAAATTTTATAGAGAGTTTGCTCATTGTACCAAGTGAAAGGTAAACCTGCGATATTCTTTATGTACTGTTCCTGAGTGATAGCTGACTCTATACCATAGCTGATTGTAATCTTATCATGATTAATATTTGCACCTTGTATTTTTGATTCTGTTAATCTTAATTCTGAGTAATCTTCCATAGAATTGTTCATATTTTGGTACGCAAAAAATAAAAATGTTGCTAGCAATAAAAAAGCTATAAATGTAATGGTGAACGAAATAATTACAGTTCTACGAATTGATCGCTTTTTTGCTTTTTTTAATATGTCATCGTATGAACCTTTATCAAAAATTCGATTTTGGTGTTCCTTCAAACTTTCTCCTCCCAACGAATTAACCTTTTCAATTTTGTTCTAGATCTTGCAAGCTGTGTTTTGACTGATTTATCGGTTGTTTTATAAATCATTGCGATTTCTTTAAGTGATAACCCCGCAACGTATTTTAGTAAAATCATTTCTTTGTTTTTTCGGGATATATTATCAAACCACTTATTTATTTTTTGACGGCTTTCAATGTCGAGTACTACTTGTTCAGGTGTATGGTAATCAAGTAAATCTTCAATTTTGATGTTCTCCAGATAACCCCTAATCGTTTTTCTTTTCTTCATTAAGTCGTAAAACTGATTGATGGCCACGCGATGCAGCCAAGCTTCTGAATAATTGATATCAATTCCATCAATATATAAAATAAATCGGTAAGCTGTTTCTTGAATTATATCTTCTGCATCCTCCTTATTAGCTCCCATCTTTCTTAGTGTTTTGTATAATTTTTCAAGTTTCGTTGACAAAAAAACACCTAGTCCTTCTTCCATAACACCCTCCTAATTAATTCACGATTGAATTAAGAAAAGGTAAACAAGATTTTTGAAGACACAACACTAACTTGGTTTGCGTCAAATCAAGCAGCTCAGCATAGGTGTTTGCCTTTGGTAAATAGGATGATACTAATACAACGGCTATATCTGTTGATGGCGTATTAGTAGAAGACCTACCCGAAGTTCCCCCCTGTAATTACAGTGTTTGGAGCTGGAGAGTGGGACCATATCGGTACATACACTATAGTTAATGACGCGGCTTAAAGCCCGATAATTGACGGTGTTAACTGTCCGGGAAAAGATGAGAAATTTGTCCCGGGAAAATCTCTAAAAGAATGCCTTTAGAAGACCATAAAGAGTTGAAGGTGACTGCTGATGCTACCACAGCTCTCTCAGACAATAACCTTGCCATCGCCCAGGAGAGTTTTATGATCGAGGTCCGCAAATAGGTTCACTATTGAATGAGCAGCTCATCAAAATCTCGTCCGTTCAACTTTCTGCCCAGTATACAGAGTTATGGCAACAAAAAAAAAAACGAACCACGACTTAAAGAGTCCGTAATCCGGGGGTGGTTCAAACTCGGCAGGGGTGTTATATAAAATTAAATAACTCTACATTATAAAAAGTTTTTTAGTAAGTCGAGTTTATTAATGCACCCATTAATTCAGCTATATTTTTTAAATAGCTCACTAACAAAAAGCTGTTAAAAGCCAGTATTATCAGAGATATAGTCAATAATATTTTCATCATTTTTTCCATTAGATCCACCCTTTTCAAAAATATCTTGTAGCAATATTAAATAAAAAAAGAAAAAAACTCCAGTGCTAAAAGATATGTTTTTTATCCAAAGGACAAAAACTAAAGACAAAAGAGTAATTAGAAGAAGTGAACACGTAAAAAAAGCGCCACGGCAGTAGCCGCAGCGCTTGGATCATGATTCCGTTTCTTCCCCGAGTGACTGGGAGACGAACACCTCGGTCACTTTTTCGATCGCCTTTTCGGCTTCGGCGCCTTCCGCAGTGACCGTAACGGTTGCGCCGTGCGGGACGGCCTGAGCCATGACGCCCATGATGGACTTCAGATTGGCCGATTTGCTGCCGTGAATCAGCTGGATGTCCGCATCCAGTGAATTGACCGCTGAAACAAGCTGTGTGGCGGGACGGGCGTGAAGCCCTTCTGGTGCAGTGATTTTGAATGTTTTTTGCATCTGGAAACGCCTCCGTTGGTTCGTTTAACACTTATTTTTTGTGCAGTTTTTTCACTTCATCAGCAACGAACTGGACACTTGTGCCGACGATGACTTGGATATTGTGTTTGCCGACGACATTGACGCCCGGTACGCCGGTGGATTTGATTTTCTTCTGGTCGACTTTGGCCATGTCGGCCACTTCGACACGCAGCCTTGTCGCGCAATTGTCGATACTGCGGACATTGTCTTTGCCGCCGAGGCCGTCATAGATTTTCACGGCCATCGACTTGAACTTGTCGTCGCCTGTTGCGGTTTCCGCTTCTTCCTCGACGATTTCATCGTCTTCCCGGCCAGGTGTTTTCAGGTCGAATTTCCTGATGAGGAAACGGAACAGGAAGTAGTAGATCAGCGCGAAGAACAGGCCCTGTACCAAGAGCATGAGCGGCATGTTGGCAATCGGGATGCGCAGGCTGAGCAGAAAGTCAACCAGCCCGGCACTGAATCCGAAACCGGCCGTCCACTGGAATGTAGCCGCGATGAAGAGCGACAGTCCTGTGAGCGCCGCGTGTACGACGTACAGTGCAGGCGCGAGGAACATGAACGAGAACTCAAGCGGCTCGGTGACGCCCGTGAAGAACGAGGCGAATCCGGCTGCAAGCATGAGTGAGGCCGCCTGCTTGCGTCGTTTTGTCTTTGCCGTATGGTACATCGCGAGCGCCGCTGCCGGCAGTCCGAACATCATGATCGGGAAGAATCCGGCCTGGTAGCGGCCCGTGATCCCCTGTTCGCCGGTACTGCTCCAGAAGTTGCCGATGTCGTTGATGCCGACCGTGTCAAACCAGAACACAGCGTTGAGCGCGTGGTGCAACCCTGTCGGAATCAGCAGGCGGTTAAAGAAACCGTAAATCCCTGCGCCCGCCGCTCCGAGGTTGAGGATCGACTGGCCGAATGAGACAAGCCCGCCGTAAACGATCGGCCAGACAAAGAACAGAACCGCCGATGCGACAAGCATTGCCACAGCCGACATGATCGGCACAAGCCGCTTGCCGCTGAAGAACGCCAGGAAGTCCGGCAGCTTTACCTGGCTGAACCGGTTATACATGATGGATGCGATGACCCCTGAAAGAATACCGATAAATGCGTTTTGAATCTGGCCAAATGCCATATCGACGTTTTCCGGGTCTGTCTGTGTCAGAAGCCCCACCGAATTGGTCGATAGCATGGAAGTGACCACGAGGTAGGCGACCAGGCCGCTTAATGCCGCCGCTCCATCCTTTTCCCTGGAAAGCCCGATTGCGGCCCCCACCGCGAACAGGATCGGAATGTTTTTGAGAATCGAGTCCCCCGCCGTGATCAGGAACGCCGCGAAGACGTTTCCGGATCCCCAGCCGGTCGGGTCAATCCAGTAGCCGATCCCCATCAGGATGGCCGCAGCCGGAAGGACCGCGACCGGCAGCATAAGGGAGCTACCCAGCCTTTGCAAATACTTTTTCATTCGAAATTTCCCCCTTTCGTCATGTCCCCTGATTTCCCGGATTCCTGAGCCTTTCGATGTGCAATGCAATATATGCCAATTCGGGCTCCGGTATTTCGATTTCGTGAAGCCGTCTGCTTTCCGCCGCCATCACTTTCGCACACTGGTACGATTTTGCGTAGCGGCTGCGGATCAGTTCTGCCATTTCCCTGTCCAGCGTATGTGCGTCATACCGGCCGAGATTGGCGACGGAGTGCTGGAGATGGGTCACAAGCCGTTGGTAGGAGATGTCGTCTTCCTCAATCTCCTCCTTCAGGCAGCCGCGGATCGATCGCAGCATGTCACGGACGATGGTCGCCTGGCGGATCGTGTCGTTCAGGTTGCTGCCGTGCGGTTTCATCGTATGGAGATGAAGCGCGATAAACCCCGCCTCGTCGACCGGCATCTCCACGCCGAGCGTATCCCGGATATGACCGATTCCCCATAGCCCGATGCTATACTCTTTCGGGTAAAGGAGCCGGATTTCCCCGAGCAGCTTATTATGGACATGGATGCCATCTTTTGTCCGCTCGATCGCGAACGACAGATGGTCGGTCAGAACGAGGTGGATGTGCTCATTAAGCTTGGTTCCAAGTGTTTTTTCGGCGCGCGAGATGATCGCTTCCGACACTGTGAAATGCTCCTCCGGAATCCTGCCGAGCAGCTGGCTGAGCTGCTCGTTTTCCGTCATGACAAACACCTTCTCGATCTTGTCGGCCGGAACGGGATCGTTGCGCTTTTTGCCGAAGGCGACCCCCGCTCCGACCACAACCTTTTCCCGGTCCCCGTCGCGGACGATAATCGCATTGTTATTGAGGATTTTGCTGATCTTCATCGGACCCCTCCTCCAGTCGGGAAGCCGGCTCAGTCGGTTGTGACAGTCATGATCACTGTTTCTCCCGCCGTGCAGGTGCCTTCGGCTTCCGGCTGGACCGTCTTTCCTTCCCCATTTGTTACGACAATCGGTGTGACCGTGCTTTTGGCGTTTTCACCGAGATACGTCCAGTCCGCCTCAATCAGCGGCTGTCCGGCAGTGACTTTGTCTTCCTGGCGCACGAGAACATTGAATCCTTCGCCTTCCAGGGCCACCGTGTCCAGTCCGATATGAATGAGGTACTCGGTCCCTTGGCCGGAGCGGATGCCGATCGCGTGGCCCGTATTGGCGACCATCACCACCGTACCGTCAACCGGCGCGACGACACGTCCCGATTCCGGCATGACCGCAATTCCCTCTCCCATCATCTTGCTGCTAAAAACCGGATCCGGCACTTGGTCGATCGGCATCAGTTGACCGGAGACCGGTGCCATCACCTTTTCTTCCTTGCTTTTTTTCTTGAACAGATTGGACAGCATTCGCACATTCCACCTTTCGGGTCGTCCCGTTGTGATCACGATAAAAGGCATGGGAGCAGAGCGTGAGCCCGCAGGCTCCGCTCTTGCCCCCATGCCTGATCGGATCAGTCACATGAGACCGCTGTGATTTTATAGGTAAAGAATACCACAAGCAGGCGGGTGTTTCAATAAAGCGTTTACATTTTGTTGAAATTTGTCTGTATGCACGGCGGATTCGGTGAGGCGTTGGTTAAACTCATTGAGACGACCCCATACTGGCCAGTAACGATGCCGGCTCTCCCCACCCGCAACACTGCACGCCCCGGCCGGTGCCGGGGCGTGTCAACGCTCTTTTCTTACAAAACGCCATGTGTCCTTTAGTTCCCGCAGACTCGATGCACCGACGCCGAACATCGCCATGCGGAGCTCCATTTCGCGCACGGCCATTGACTCCAGAACGTCTTCGGCACTTTGCGTCGCTTCCTTCAGGATCGAGCGGCCGAAACCGACAAAGTCCGCGCCGAGTGCCAGCGCTTTTGCGCCATCGAGTCCCGTCCGCATGCCGCCGCTTGCGACAAGCGGGCGGCCGCCGATTTCCCCGCGTACCATCCGGATCGAGTCGGCCGTCGGGATGCCCCAGTCGCTGAACGTCTCTGCCGCGGCACGGCGCACCGGGTCCTTGGACCGGAACTTTTCCACCTGGCTCCACGATGTGCCGCCGGCGCCCGCAACGTCTACAAAGGCGATGCCCGCTTCCGTCAGGCGCCGGGCGGTGTCGCCGTCGATGCCCCAGCCGACTTCCTTGACGCCAACCGGGACGCCGAGCCCCGCGCAGAGTGTCTCGATCTTCATCAGGAGGTTTTTGAAGTTCGTATCCCCGCCGTCCTGGATCACTTCCTGGATGCTGTTCAGGTGCAGGACAAGCATATCGGCCTCCGTCAGCTCGACGATCCGCCTGCACTCGTCTGTGCCGTAACCGTAGTTAAACTGGACGGCACCGATATTCGCGATGATCGGCACGCTCGGCGCGTACTTGCGCATGAGAAACGATGGCGGATGGCCGTCGCTGTCCAGGAGCGCGCGGGTGGATCCGAGCGCAAGCGCCCAGCCGCGTTCCTCGGCGGCTTCCGCCAGGTTCCGGTTGATCATCTCGGCAACCGCCGTCCCGCCCGTCATGGAACTGATCAGGAATGGTGTCCGGCAGGCATGGCCCAGAAACTCCGTCTCTGTCGAAATCTCCGCGAAGTCGATCTCAGGAAGGGCATTATGGATGAAGGCATACGACTCAAACCCCGTTGTAATCGCATCGCCTGTGACCTTTTCGTTTAGTGTGATCTGGATGTGTTCGGATTTTCTCTGTTCAATCGAGCCCGCCAATGCCAACACCGCCTTTTGTCTTTGCTGGTTCGACACGGACCTCCTCGACCGTCCGGACCACTTCGTCCCTGGACATCTTCTCGCGCCCTTCCTTCAGCGCACCGAGCGTCTTGTGGGCAAGGGCCAGCGGCAGCCGGCAAAACAGGATGACGCTCTTTGAGCGGAGCGCCTTCATGTATTCATCCGCCTTTGCGAGATTGTCTTCCGCATAGCGGAACAGGTCGTCACGCGTCCAGCCGTCCGGCACGAAGCGGACGCCGCGCTCGTCCAGGTCTTCTTTTTCATTGCGCAGGATGTTGACCGCCTGGAGGCCGCGCCCGTAGCCGATCGCAAG
Source organism: Bhargavaea beijingensis (assembly GCF_900101985.1). GTDB lineage: Bacteria > Bacillota > Bacilli > Bacillales_A > Planococcaceae > Bhargavaea > Bhargavaea beijingensis. The sequence continues at coordinate 202,280 of NZ_FNAR01000001.1, read as the reverse complement.
CTGCCGGTCCGTCTTTTCCCCTGCATAGTGACCCCAGAGATCCGACAGCAATACACCGACGAGCCCCGCCACGTAGTAGGTATAATCGTCGAGGTCTTCCCTGGTACGGATTTTCCAGCCGGCCTTTGCCCATTTGGCCATGCCCTCGGACATTTCCCGCGCCGCATCCGCAACACGCGGGCGCACAGCGTCCGGGCAGGCCTCCATCCAGTCGGCAAGCTTGAGCGTCACTTCCGGCATCCGCTCGCTGACCGGCCCGAGGATGCCGAGGTAGCGCTCATTGTCGAACGGCTGCCCGAACAGCTCGCTCACCTGCATGAGAAGGGAATGTTTGAGCTCATTGCCGATCTCCTCGTGGTCCTCAATCTCATCGATCGCCCGGAAAACGAGATAGGCAGAGGCGACGGAAGCCTTAAGCTCCTTCTGCAGAAAAGTAATCGGAATATAAAATGTCCGGCTTGTTTCTTTCAGTACTCGCATCGCTTCTTTTGGAAACCCACTCATTTGATCCCGATCCTTCCTCGTAAGTGAATGATATACCTTTCATCGTAACTCAATTTTTTCGATAAATACAGTCCGCATCCCTTCTCTCCGGTGTACATTCGTTGAAAATTCGGTATCAGGCCGATAGCATTTGCAGAAAGGAGGCGGCACAGATGGAAATAAGCATGCTGGACCAGACACAACTTGCAGAAGGGCAAACCGCCGAGGAGGGGTTCGCCGGTACCGTGGAGGCCGCGCGTCTCGCAGACCGCCTTGGGTACCGGCGTTTCTGGGTGTCGGAGCATCATGGTTCCGACACAATTGCCGGTTCTTCCCCGGAAATTCTCGCGGCCCATCTGCTGGCAAAAACGGAAACGATCCGCATCGGCACGGGCGGCGTCATGCTGACACACTATGCACCGTACAAGGTGGCCGAAAATTTCCGGGTGATGAGCGTACTTTCCCCGGGGCGCGTCGACCTCGGCGTCGGAAAGGCACCCGGCGGCACACACCTGCCGACAATCGCGCTCCAGGGCGGCCGTGCGCTTGCCGATGCGAAACCCCGGCAAAAGGAGCGATTCCCGGAGATGGTCGATGAATTGATGGAGTACCTGGAAGATGAGCTGCCGGAAAGCCACCCGATGAGCGGCTATTTGCAGGCCTCCCCTGCCGCCGTCCAAAAGCCTCTCCCCTGGATTCTCGGAACCGGACCCGCGTCCGCCCTGCTCGCCGCGGAGCGCGGGTTGCCGTATGCCTTCGCCCGCTTCATTAATGCGGAGCAGGAAGAAATGCGGGAGACGATCGGACTGTACAGAAAAAAGTTCCGCCCTTCTCCCTTTTTGGAAAGGCCTTATGTCGCTCTTGCCTCCCGGGTGTTTGCTGCCGGCACGGATGATGAAGCGGAATGGATCGCGAGGAGCTCCGCCCATGTTCAATTCGGATTCCACCGGGGCATCCAGATGCGGCTGCCCGATCCTTCCGAAGCGCTTGCCGGAAGCATGACGGAAAAGGAAAAGCAGGAAGTCCGCGACATCCTGTCCACCTACCTGATCGGCTCAAAGGAAACACTCAGGCGCAAAATGGATCCTCTCTCTGCATTGGGCGTCGATGAACTCATGGCGATCACCCCTGTATTCAGTGCGGAAAGCAAACGCCATTCGATGGCAGTATTGAAGGAAGCGGCGAATGGCTGACTGCGGCATCCGACATATTTCCCGGGAAATAGCTGCTCGCCATGACGAAATTTAGCGATTTCCGGATCCGCTCTCTTTCATCGGGGTTATTTCCCTCAATACCGGGAATAGACTATCACCTGCGAATTGAAAAGGAGAGTGGTAGGAATGCTGAAACTGGAAACAGAGCTTCAGGGCAAACAGGCCCGGTTCGGTGATATTTATCCGATTCTGCTTGAACGGAATATTACGCTTTGCGGCAACTGGGAATACGACGAGGCCATGTTTGACGGGGTCCTATCCAAGGACGGGGAAGAAACGATTTATCTCCGGATCCCCTTTGATGTGATCTCCGGCATGTTGGAGGACCCTGAGACACAGATCGTGTTCGGCCAGCCGTTCGTCCTCAAGCATGTTCTCAACATCGGCCTTGACCATGAAGGCGACGACCTGCTGGCGACCACGGGCCTCAACCAGTTCCAAAGCCCTGAAGAAAAAGATGGCCCGATCCGGCGCAAGTCCCATTGGGAAGAAGAAGGCGAACGTGTCGTCCAGGGAATCGTCGAAAGCTTTCCTCTCCTGGACGAGCGGCATATCGGCTGACTGCTCCAAATACGAAACAACCGGCACGGGAACGGAACCGTGCCGGTGTTTTAGCTGTATTGCCAAGGAGGATGCGTCCATGAATGAACGGCGACAGATGGAGGAATTATGGAGCCGTGAGAAATACCGGGTCATGTACCATAGCCAGGCCCATTACGGCCGGATCCGGGAGATCTTGAAAGGGAACCCGTCTTTTGCGGACATCGAGTCGCTGATCGGTGAAGCGGTTCGAACACGGCCCACGCCCGGGTCGGTACGGAATGCTGTCCAGCATATGTGGGGCTATTTCAAGAGGCAGGCGGATGAGGGTGAAAGGCAGGCGTACCTGCGTCTCCTGGACGGGTTCTCTGCCGGCAGTGTCCGAGAGGAGGAGCTGCTCTGTTTTATCCGACAGCTAGCAGAAAAGTATCGTGTGGGGTACTTGCTGAACAGCACGATCATCGAATCAGGCCAGCACAAAAAGGGCAGTCCGCATTGACGGACTGCCCTTAACGTTTCAATGAAATAGATACGTCTAACTCCGGGATGATATCGTCTCCGCATACCCGACTCTTACGCAGCCGGCACGGCAGGCTTTTTCAGCATACCCGCCAGGAATGCCGTGACAAACGCACCTGCGATGATTGCCGCTGCATAAAGGAGCACTTTCATGATGCCGCCGTCCACGAGGCCCATGACGAAGATCCCGCCATGCGGCGCGCGGAGGCTGATGTCGAACAGCATCGTGAGCGCGCCCGTCACGGCTGCCCCTCCGATGGACGCCGGAATGACGCGCGCGGGGTCAGCCGCGGCAAACGGAATGACCCCTTCCGTGATAAAGCAGGCACCGAGCACGTAGGCCGTCTTGCCCGCTTCACGCTCTTGTCTGGAAAAGCGTTTCTTAAAGAGGGTCGTGGCGAGGGCCATGCCGAGCGGCGGCACCATGCCCGCAGCCATGACCGCCGCGATAAAGTTGAAGTTGCCGGCATCCAGCATGGCGATGCCGAACGTGTAGGCTGCCTTGTTGACCGGGCCGCCCATATCGACCGCCATCATGGCACCGATGATCAGGCCGACCAGGACCTGGTTGGTGCCGCCGAGCCCTTCGAGGAAGGCAGACAGGCCGGTGTACAGCTTCGTCAGCTGAGGGTTGATCAGCATCATGATGATACCGGTGATGGCGATACTGAACAGCGGATAAAAAAGAACCGGCTTGAGTCCTTCAAGCGCATCCGGCAGTTTGGCGAACATCTTTTTCACGAAGAGGGTGACATAACCGGCCAGGAAGCCGGCGATGATCCCGCCGAGGAAGCCGGAGCCGCCGTCCGCCCCTTCCACTCCGGAAACAGTGATCGCGATCAGGCCGCCGACCATGCCGGGTGCGAAGCCGGGACGCTCTGCGATGCTCGATGCGATGAAACCTGCCAATACAGGGACCATGAGGAAAAATGCCTTGCCGCCCCCGATCGTGTTCAGCATGGCGGCGAATGCATTATACTCAGGGCTTGCCGGGTCGCTGGAATGGATGCCCCAGAAAAATGACAGGGCGATCAGGATCCCGCCCCCGACGACAAACGGCAGCATGTTCGATACACCGTTCATCAGGTGCTTATAAAATCCGCTTTTCGGCTCGGTGGAATCGCCCTTGTCCGATTTGGCTTCGGCGTGGTAGATCGGGGCGTCTTTTTGAGTGGCGCGGTCCAGCAGCACATCCGTTTCATGGATTGCCTTGCCGACTTTTGTCTGGATCACCGGTTTGCCGTCAAAGCGGGCCATCTCCACTTTCGTGTCTGCGGCGACGATGATGACGTCCGCCTCGGCAATCTCTTCCGGCGTCAGCCGGTTTTTCACGCCGGAGGAGCCGTTTGTTTCAACTTTTATCGGGATGCCGCGTTCCTTCGCCCGTTCATTCAGCTTCTCTGCCGCCATGTAGGTGTGCGCAATGCCGGTCGGGCAGGCGGTGACTGCGAGGACTTTGCCTGGAGAAGGTGCTGCCTCCGCTTGTACTTGGGCAGGTTCCGCCGGCTCTTCGGGCTCCTCCAGCTCCCGCTCCTTGTCGTTCACGGCTGCCAGCACTTCATCGGCGGATGCCGCCTTCAGGACACGCTCCCGGAACTTCCCGTCCATGAGGAACGTTGCGAGCCGGGACAGCGCTTCAAGGTGATCATTGTTCGCCCCTTCACTTGCGGCGATCATGAAAAACAGGTGGGCCGGCTGTCCGTCGAGCGCCTCATAGTCGATTCCCGGTGCGGAGCGGCCAAACGCGATCGCCGGCTCATGGACCGCGGAGGATTTGGCATGCGGGATGGCAATCCCGTCACCGATGCCCGTCGTGCTCTGCGCCTCGCGCGCGAGGATATCATTCATGAACGCTTCCCTGTCCGACAGCTTGCCCGCCTCATCAAGCTTGCCGACAAGCTCCGAAAGCGCAGCTTCCTTGCTCGAAGCCGCCAGGTCGAGAAGCACGGTATCTTTCGTTAATAATGAAGTGATGTTCATCGGTTTTCCCCTCCGTTCAATCGTGTGATCGTCACCCGGTCGGCCAGTGTGTCAACGTCCTCTTTCCGGCACAAGTCCGAACGCGAAACCGTCGCACTTCCCGCGGCCACACCGTAACGGAAGGCGGCCTCCGCATCCTTGCCGGATTCGAGTGCAGCGATAAAGCCCGACACGAGTGAGTCACCCGCGCCGACGGTATTGACCACATCGACTTTGGGGGCCTGCGCTTCGGCTTCCATGGTGTCTGAAACGTAGAGCGCGCCTGCCCCGCCCATCGACACGATGACATGCCGGACCCCTTGCCCTGCGAGCAGCCGGGCATAATGCAGGGCGTCTTCCTTCGATTTAATGTCGGCGCCGAACAACTCACCGAGCTCATGCTCGTTCGGTTTCATCAGTTCAGGCCGCATGCCGGCGAGCTCTTTCAGGATGGGTCCGGATGTGTCGACAGCGAGGCGGATGCCGATGTCCCGGCAGATGCCCGCCAATTCCACGGCAAAGTCCGTCCCTGCCGAATCGGGAATCCTGCCCGCCAGCACAAGCCAGTCGCCCCGCTCCATCCGTCTTACACGGTCCAGCAATTGCCGGCGATCCTTTTCCGTAATGTCCGGGCCCGGGCCGTTCAGTTCGGTCTCCTGCCCGGACTTGATTTTCACATTGATGCGGGTGATGCCGTCTGTCCGGATCAGCTCTGTCCGGATGCCTTCACCCCGGAGGAACTGCTCGAGATAATCACCCGTAAAGCCCCCGGCAAGACCGACGGCCGTACTGTCGGTTCCCAGCCGTTTCAAAACACGGGAGACGTTGATTCCCTTGCCGCCCGGATAGTAGTACACTTCTTCCGAACGGTTAAGTTTTCCGGGTGTAAAGCCGGGAAGGTAAACGGTATAGTCCAGAGAAGGAGTCAGCGTATAGGTGTAGATCATTCCGTCACCACCTTGACAGTTGTTTGGTTCTCAATCGCTTCCAGCATGGCCGCCTCCAGGGAATCCGTGATCAGCGCGGCCCCGGAAATCGGAAGGACTTTGGTGAAGCTGACCTTGCCTGCCTTGCTGTGGTCCGCGACGACATAGGTGCGCCGTGCCAGGGAAGCGGCCAGTTTCTTGATGGCAGCTTCCTCGGGGTCAGGCGTCGTGTAACCGTACTCTGTATGAAAACCGTTCGCCCCGAGAAAACACCGGTCAAAGCGGTACTCTGAAAGTGCCCCGGTCGCCTGCGGTCCGACCAGTGCAAGCGTCTTCCCTTTTACGTAGCCGCCGGTCAAATAAGTCGTGATTCCGTGGTCGATGAGCGCATCCACATGGGTCAGGCCGTTCGTCACAACGACAGCCCCCTTTTCCGCCAGGAACGGAATCATCCTGAAAGTCGTCGTGCCCGCATCAAGAAAGATGAATTCCCCCTCCTCGACGAGCCCGGCGGCGTGTGCGGCGATCCGCCGCTTTTCTGCTTCGTTCTTGACGGACTTATCAGAAACGCTCAATTCCTGGATATTCCGTTCACGGATCGTGGCGCCCCCGTGAATGCGCTCCAGAAGGTTCATCGCCTCAAGTTCCGTCAGGTCCCTGCGGATGGTCGACTCCGATGCGCCGGTGCCTTCAACAAGCTCGGCAATTTTCACGGTCTGTTTTTGTTTTAGCTGGCCCATGATCCACTCATGGCGTTCTGTTGTCAGCATGTTTGATCACCCGTCTGTCATTGATTAAGCCCATTTTACTTGAAATCGGTTTCAAAATCCATCATAATCGTTCATAAACAATCAAAAACAGTCACCTGTCTGACTGTCTTCATTCAGGGAGGAATTACACATGGTCGAAAAACGATATACAATCAGCGCATCCGAAGGTCTACACGCACGTCCGACTTCCTTGCTCGTCGGTTCGCTCGCCCCGTTTTCTTCCGATATCACTCTTGTCTATCAAGACAAATCCGTGAACATGAAGTCCATTCTCGGCGTCATGTCCCTCGGAGTCGCTTCCGGATCGACCATCACGGTTAAGGCGGAAGGCCCGGATGAACATGAAGCGATCGCCAAAATTGACGAAGTCATGAAATCCGAAGGGCTGGCCAGCTGAATGGAACAGCGGATCAAAGGGATTGCGGCTTCCGGAGGCATTGCCATTGCAAAGGCCTTCCGGCTGGAGCATCCCGACCTTCAAACCGAAAAAGTCACTGTCGCAGACACGGAAGCGGAAAGCGCACGCCTGGACCGGGCGATCGCGGCTTCCCGCGAAGAACTTGAAACCATCCGAAAGCATGCATCCGAACAGTTGAGCGAAAGCGAAGCAGAGATCTTCAGCGCCCATTTGCTCGTGCTTGACGACCCCGAACTTATCGGGCCGGTCAAGGACAAAATCCGCTCGGAAAAGGTGAATGCGGAACATGCGCTGAAAATAACCGCAGACGGCTTTGTCACCCTGTTCGAATCGATGGACAATGCATACATGAAAGAGCGGGCAGCCGACGTACGGGATGTCACCCAGCGCATCCTGGCCCATCTGCTCGGCGTGACGCTCCAGAGTCCCGCGATGATCCGCGAGCAGACGGTCATCATCGCCGAGGACCTGACCCCGTCCGACACCGTCCAGCTGAACCCGGAATACATTCTGGGATTTGTAACCGACATTGGCGGCCGCACATCCCACTCCGCCATCCTGGCACGAACGCTTGAGATTCCGGCGGTCGTCGGATGCCGCTCCGCAATGGCACAGATTGAAAACAGCATGACGGTCATCGTCGACGGTACAGCCGGCGAAGTGATTGTCAGCCCGTCTGACGCCACGCTCAAAGCCTATGAAGAAAAGCGACGCCTATACGCGGAGGAGCAGGCACAGCTCACGCAGTTGGTCCATGAGCCGACCCGCTCCAAAGACGGCCACCAAGTGGAACTGGCTGGCAACATCGGCTCACCGGCAGATGTCGCGAAGGTGTTGGAAAACGGCGGAGAAGGCATCGGCCTGTTCCGCACGGAGTTCCTCTATATGGGCCGCGACCAGTTACCTACTGAAGACGAACAGTACGAAGCGTATAAAAGCGTGCTGGAACAGATGGAAGGCCGCCCGACGGTCGTCCGCACACTCGACATCGGCGGCGACAAGGAACTGCCTTATCTGGACCTCCCGGTAGAGGCGAACCCGTTCCTCGGCATCCGCGCCATCCGGCTGTGCCTCCAAGAGGAAGACATGTTCCGCGTCCAGCTTCGCGCCCTGCTCCGGGCAAGTGTACACGGGCACCTGAAGATTATGTTCCCGATGATTGCGACTCTGGACGAATTCCGCCGAGCCAAGGCCATCTGCCTGGATGAAAAAGAACAGCTTGCAAAAGCCGGCGTCCCCGTCAGCGACCGGATCGAGATCGGCATGATGGTCGAGATCCCGTCCGCTGCGCTCATGGCAGACCAGTTCGCCAAAGAAGTCGACTTTTTCTCGATCGGCACGAACGACCTGATCCAGTACACGATGGCCGCCGACCGGATGAACGAACAGCTGTCGTACCTGTACCAGCCGTTCAGTCCGGCAGTCCTCCGCCTGATCAAGATGGTCATCGACGCCGCCCACCGGGAAGGCAAGCACGCCGGCATGTGCGGCGAAATGGCAGGCGACGAAGCCGCCATCCCGGTCCTGCTCGGCATGGGCCTCGATGAATTCTCGATGAGCGCTTCCTCTATCCTGAAAGCACGCGCAAAGATCGCCGGCCTTTCCAAGACGGAGATGGAAGCGAAGATCGACCACATCCTGTCCCTCTCCTCCGGCGAAGAAGTCCGTTCATATATTGAGGAGTCCCTATAAGAAAAGCGCATCGCCCCCGTGAGGGTGATGCGCTTTAATTCCGGAATGCGGTTTCGTCATTGGAGGCCGCGGTTTCGTCATTCAGTGCTGCAGTTTCGTCATTCGAGTCCCCGGTTTCGTCATTCACGCCCCGCGAGTTGTCGAATGACGAAATGATCGGGATGAATGACGAAACCAGAGTGACGAATGACGAAACCGGACCGGTGAATGCGGAAACCTTCGCGGCAGCAAGCGGGTCCGAGAGTTCCGGCCCGCCTGATCCCTGGTGAGTCGTTGACAACCCTGACTGAAACGTCAACCATCCGGCCGGCGACCGCGTTTGATGTCACCAAAAGCCCCCCGGTACACGCTCCCCGCCATTCTGCTGTATACTGAGGGAATACCGACGACTATTCTTAGTTTATATAGACCATCCGTGTATGAATTCAAATCAGAAATGAGCAGGTGAATTGTTTGATCGAAATCAAGACTTCGACACTAAGCGACGGGGAGTTCAACAGAGGGGTATTTGCCACGTGTGATATCCGTAAGGGTGCGCTGATCCATCAGGCACCGGTGATCGCCTATCCGAATGACCAGCATGAGCATATCGAACAGACGCTTTTGGCGGACTACGCGTTCGAGTACGGTCTCAACCATACCGCCATCCTTCTCGGCTACGGGATGCTGTTCAACCACTCGTACGAGCCGAATGCGACCTATGAAATCAGCTTCGAGAACCATACGTTCAACTTCTATGCCCATACACCCATCAAAACGGGCGAGGAGATCCTCATCAACTACAATGGAGATGTGGATGACCAGGAAAAATTGTGGTTTGACCGGGAAGAAGAACCTGAAGCCTGATCATCGATCATCTATCAGCCTGTGTACCGCAATCCGGTACGCAGGCTCTTTGCCGTTAACGTTCACCAAACCTCCACGGTCTCACCGAAGATTAACCGGATGCCCATGCTACACTTTGTGTACTGGAGGTTGAGACGAATGAACCAAGTGACCACGGTCAACCGACTGATCATGAAAGCCGAACAGTTTATCAGGGAATGCTACGCGGAGCTTGGAATCCCGGAGGACCGGCAGGAAGAACGGATCCGGGAAATCCGGGAGGAAGTGGAAGCCACCGGCACCTATGTCCACACATCCGCTGAACTCACCCATGGGGCAAGGATGGCGTGGCGCAACAGCAACCGCTGTATCGGACGGCTGCTCTGGCATACCCTTCACGTTGTGGATGCCCGCCATCTGCGCACCGCCGATGAAGCATATGGGCAACTGCTTGACCATATCCGATTCGCGACGAACGGCGGGAAAATCCGCTCCACGATCACCGTTTTCCCTCCGAGGAAAAACGGCGCCGATCCGCTCCGCGTCCTGAACCATCAGCTGATCCGGTATGCCGGGTACGAGGCTGTCGACGGGGTGACCGGCGACCCCGCATCGCTTGAATTCACCGGGCTGTGCGAGAAGCTCGGCTGGCAAGGGGAAGGCACGCCGTTTGACGTCCTCCCTCTCGTCATCCGGGAAGACGGAAAAGAACCGGAGCTGTTCGGGATTCCCGACGATGCCGTGATGGAAGTGCCGATCACCCATCCGGACAATGAGGGACTTGGCGAACTTGGCCTGAAATGGTACGCCGTCCCGATGATTTCGGATATGCTGCTTGAGATCGGCGGGATTGAGTATCCGATGGCACCGTTTAACGGCTGGTACATGGGCACGGAGATCGGAGCGAGGAACTTCGCGGATGAGGGACGTTATCATCTTCTGCCGGCAGTGGCGGATGTGTTCGGCCTGGATACGTCCTCGAGCAGGTCGCTCTGGGTCGACCGCGCGCTCGTCGAGCTGAACATCGCCGTGCTGCATTCGTACCAGCAGGCCGGCGTCACGCTGGTCGACCATCATACGGCAGCCGAGCAGTTCAGGAAGTTCGAAGAAAATGAGCGGAAACACGGACGTCCTGTCACCGGAAACTGGTCCTGGCTGATCCCGCCGCTGTCTCCCGCTTCGACGCACATCTTCCACAAGCCATACAACAATGAGAAGCTGACTCCGAACTATTTTTATCAGGACCCTCCTGAACTGTGAAAGGGACCCATCCGCGGATGGGTCCCTTTGCAGTCCTACTTTTGATTAAATAAATAAAGCGATACAAACAGCAACACGATTGCGAGCAGCTTTTTCGCATCAACCGGGAAGCGTTCCCCTCCGAACAGCCCGAAGTGGTCGATGACCGCCCCCATGATCATTTGCCCCGCGATGATTCCGGCAAGCGTCGCAGCCACGCCGATTTTAGGTACGGAGAAGACAAGGATGATGACATAAATCGCGCCCATCAGCCCCCCGATCAGCTGCCATTTCGGAACCGATGCCATGGCCAGCAGGTTGCCGTTGCCGACAAATAGAACCGCAAAAAACAGCGCGAGCGTCCCGATCAGAAACGAAATAAACGACGCTTCGATCACCCCGACGTTTCTGCCCAGGTTCCCATTTACCTGGCTCTGGATGGCGACGGCAATGCCGCCAATCAATGCGAGCAACGGAAAAAGCAGCTTCATTCGACATTCTCCCCTTGTGAACCAATCGTCTTTGAGTCTTTTGAATATTTTATCATAATCGACCTGTCCACCGCCGAAATCTCGGTATTATTAAAGAGCCCTTTCCGGCTGAAACCGGAAAGGGCCGTTTGCATGAACCTCTTTTAGTAGGCGATCCCCACACGCTTTTTGATATGTTCACCGCTTTCGATCAGGCTATACGCAAATTCTGCGGTGTCCGGAACGGAAATCCGGCTGCCGCCTTCCGGCAGGAAATCGGTTTCTGTCCGGTAGGTGCCCAAACGCTCGCCGTCCGGCAAATAGGTCGGACAGACAATGGTCCAGTCGAAATCGGATTGACTGAGTATATGGTAGACCTTTTCATGTTCTTCTGCGGCCCGGGTCGTTTTCCGTCTGGACTCGCTGGACCGGTAGCGCAAGACATCCGGCGCCACCCGGCTCTGCAGGATTCCGGCGGTCCCGATTGTAATGATCCGCCTGATTCCTTCTGCTTTCATGGCTGTGAGAATCAGCGGCATGCTTTCCGAGAGTGTCGTGCCTCCGTCCGTATTGAGCGCGCTGATGACCACATCCATTCCATTCATAGCTTGTGCAATCGCTTCTTCGTCTAGTGCATCGCCTTGGATGACTGTGAGGCGTTCATCATTGAGTTGAACGTTCTCCGGGTGACGGGCAAGGACGGTGACATGGTGTCCGTCCTGAAGGGCATACTTGACGATATGGCTGCCAACCCGCCCGGTCCCGCCTAATATTATGATTTTCAAGAATGGGCCTCCTCTTGCGTCTCTTATCTTATTAATCATAACAAAAAAGCCCCCAACCAAAATGGTTGAGAGCCTTTGAGCTGTTGAAAATCAGCGCTTCGAGAATTGAGGTGCACGACGCGCGCCTTTGAGGCCGTACTTCTTCCGTTCCTTCATGCGTGGGTCACGTGTGAGGAGACCTGCGGATTTGAGCGCAGGGCGGAAGTCAGGGTCTACCTGAAGCAGGGCACGGGCAACGCCGTGGCGGATTGCGCCGGCTTGTCCAGTGTAGCCGCCGCCGTTGACGTTGACGAGAACGTCGTAGCTGCCGAGAGTTTCAGTCGCTACAAGCGGTTGCTTGATGACTTCACGGAGTGTTTCGAATGGAATGTAATCTTCTGCGTCACGGCCGTTGATGATGACTTTGCCTTCGCCGGGTACGAGGCGTACGCGGGCAACGGAAGTCTTGCGGCGGCCAGTGCCGATGTATTGAACTTGTGCCAAAGTGGTTCCTCCTCTTAATTACCCGCGAAGTTCGTAGACTTCCGGTTGTTGTGCTGCGTGTGGATGTTCAGCGCCTGCGTAAACATGCAGTTTGCGGTACATCTGACGGCCGAGCGGGCCTTTTGGAAGCATGCCTTTGATGGACGTTTCAAGAAGCTTTGTAGGATACTTCTCGCGCATTTCGCCTGCAGTACGCTGGCGGATGCCGCCCGGGTGGCCGGTGTGACGGTAGTAGATCTTATTCTGGAGTTTGTTGCCAGTCATTTCGATCTTTTCTGCATTAATGATGATGACGTGGTCGCCTGTGTCCACGTTCGGAGTGTACGTTGGTTTATGCTTGCCGCGCAGGATTGCTGCGACTTCGGACGATAGACGGCCGAGCGTCTTGCCCTCTGCGTCGACAACGAGCCACTTGCGCTCGACTTCTTGGGCTTTCGCCATGTACGTTGTACGCATTTGTTAGTCCTCCTAAATTTCACTCAATCAAAAGTTCCGAGTTCCAAGTTCCGATTCTCTATCCCAAACACAAAGAAACCTTACCGGGGCATTCTTAGTGGGGTTATCGAAATACCGTTTATCATCATACCTTGAATTGGCATTGAAGTCAACTGTTTTTGTGTGTACGCCAGGAAAAGTTGTTTCATTCCCCGTAGCGCACCTTTTCAAGGTACAAACCTTGTGCCTGCGCGGTTTTTCCGGCTTTGGACCGGTCCTTTGCCGCGAGGATGCCGGGGATGCCTGCTGGATCCAGTTCCCCCTTGCCGCACATCCAGAGGGTGCCGGCGATGATGCGGACCATGTTGTACAGGAAGCCGCTCCCGGTGATCACCATATGGAGCTCCTCTCCGTGCCGCTCGAACCGGATCGATTCGACGGTGCGGACCTTGTCCTCCACATCGGTCTTCGCCGAGCAGAAGCTTGTGAAGTCGTGGGTGCCGATCAGGTGCCGGGCTCCCTCCTCCATCTTGGCCACATCCGGTGTCACACCGAGTGACGGCGTCGTGAAATACCGCCTGAACGGGCTGATGACTTCGGACAGGTGCCAGATATACCGGTAGGTCTTCCCCGTCGCAGAAAAGCGCGCGTGGAAGCGGTCAGGCACCGTCTCCGCGGAGAGGACGCGGATGGCCCCCGGGAGGCGCGTATTGAGCGCCATGGCCCAGCGGCCGTCCGGGATGCCGAGCGGCGTATCGAAGTGGACGACCTGTCCGCTCGCATGCACGCCGGCATCTGTCCGGCCGGAAGCGTGCACACGGACCGCCTCCCCCTTATGGATCACGGAGAGCGCCTGTTCCAGCTCGCCCTGGACGGTGCGCCCCTTCGGCTGGATCTGATAGCCTTCGAAACCGCTTCCGTCATAGGCGATGATCAGTTTGATGCGTGGCATGGGATCTCTCCTTTCAGGTAGCCGGGTGTGTAAGTCCGGACCGGGGACTGTAAGTAAGAATCGCGGACCCTAAGTACGAATCGGGCGCCCCCCCTACTCTAAGTCCGAACCCGCCGGGATCATCCCCTCAGGAACCAGAGGGCGATAATCACTGCAAGCAGGATGAGCAGCGCGGTCGTGTCCCGCCAGTCCCACTTTAATTGACGGTAGCGGGTCCGCCCCTCTCCCCCACGGTAGCCGCGGACTTCCATCGCGATGGCGAGGTCTTCGGCGCGCTTAAAGGCGCTGACGAAAAGCGGGACGAGCAGCGGCACGACCGCCTGGACGCGTTCTTTCATTGTTCCCGACGAAATGTCCGACCCCCGGGCCAGCTGGGCCTTCAGGATCTTGTCGGTCTCGTCCATCAATGTCGGGATAAAACGGAGCGAGATCGACATCATCAGGGCAAGCTCGTGGACCGGGAACTTCACTTTCTTCAGCGGGTTCAAGAGCACCTCGAGGCCGTCCGTGATCGAGATCGGCGACGTCGTCAATGTCAGGAGCGACGTCATCAGGACGAGCACGAGGAACCGGACCGAGATATAGATTCCCTGCCGCAAGCCTTCCTCATAGATTTTCAGGAAACCGAGCTCAAACAGCAGGTCGCCTTCTTTCGTGAAGAAGATGTGCAAAAGGAATGTGAAAGCAATCAGGAACATGACCGGCTTCAGGCCGCCGATCAGGAATCCGATGCGCACTTTGGATGCCAGGATTGACAGCAAGGTGAAAGCGAGCAGGAGCGCGTAGCTTAAGGTGCTGTTCGCGAGGAATACGGCCGCGATGAAGATGAAAACGAAAATCAGCTTCGATCGGGGGTCGAGCCGGTGGACGAACGAATCGCCCGGGATGTAGCGGCCGAACACCATTTTCTCCATCATGATGCGCTGCCCCCTTCCCCGAGGTGCGCCGCGAGATAGGATGCGAGCTGCTCTTCGGTGAGTGCCGCAGGACCGTGCGGCAGGCCTGCGCCTTCCTCGTACAGCCGCTGGAAGCTGACGGTGCGAGGGACACCGAGGCGCCAGCCTGCGAGGCGCTCCGCATCCCCGAACACTTCCCCTGGAGGCCCCTGGAGGACGTCTGTGCCGTCATGCATGACAATCATGTGGTCCGCATAGCGAGCGGCGTCCTCCATGCTGTGGGTGACGAGGATCGTCGTCATGTCCCGCTGTTCGTGCAGCTCGTAGAACAGGTCCATGATCTCCTTGCGGCCGGCAGGGTCCAGCCCCGCGGTGGGCTCGTCCAGGACGAGCACATCCGGCTCCATCGCGAGCACTCCCGCAATCGCGACACGCCGCATCTGTCCGCCAGACAGGTCAAACGGCGACTTTTCCGCCGTCCCTTCCGGCAGGCCGAGACGATTGATCCACCGGAGTGCCCGGGCTTTTGCCTCTTCTTCCTGCACACCGAAGTTCAGCGGGCCGAACATGACGTCTTTCAGTACAGTTTCCTCGAACAGCTGGTGTTCGGGAAACTGGAAAACAATGCCGACTTTGCGGCGGACCGGCTTCAACTGCTTGCCTTTCGTCTCCTTGGTGACTTCTGTATCCCCGATGCGGACTCTGCCCGCCGTCGGCTTCAGAAGGCCGTTCAGATGCTGCAGGAGCGTCGATTTGCCGGAGCCTGTGTGTCCGATGATGGCCGTATAGGAGCCCGAAGGGATGCGGACGTTCACATCATGGAGAGCCCGCTTCTGGAACGGCGTGCCCGCGGCGTATGTGTAACCTACCTGTTCGAGTGCAATGTCCATAGCTGCTCCACCAACTTCCGTTCCGTCATTGTTCCGGGCTCTGTCGGGATCCCCTGCTCCTTGAGAAGGGCGGACAGCCGCATGGCGAACGGCAAATCGAGCCCGAGTGCCGTCAGTGCCTCTCCCTTCAGAAAGACGTCCTGCGGCGTTCCTTCCGCGAACTTCCGGCCGCCGTTCATGATCACAACCCGGTCAGCAAGCAGCGCTTCCTCCAGATCATGGGTGATCGAAATGACGGACAGTCCCGTCTTTTCTCTTAGTTCGAGAATGACCCGGATGACTTCCTCGCGCCCCTGGGGATCGAGCATCGAAGTCGCCTCGTCCAGGATCAGCAGCCTCGGGCGGAGCGCCAGAGCCCCTGCGATGGCCACACGCTGCTTCTGGCCGCCCGACAGATGGTGCGGCTCATGGTCAAGGAAGGTGTCCATCTTGACCTGTTCCAGTGCATTCTGCACACGGAGCGTCATCTCCCCGAACGGGATGCCGTTGTTTTCAAGGGCGAAAGCGACATCGTCCTGCACGGTTGCTCCGACAAACTGGTTATCGGGGTTCTGGAACACCATGCCCATCTGCGAGCGCTTTTCCCACAGATTGTCCTCCGTGAGCGGGTCGCCGAACAGCCCGACGGTCCCCTCCTGCGGGAACAGGAGGCCGATGATGAGCCGTGCCAGCGTCGACTTGCCAGAGCCGTTGTGGCCGACGACGGCGATCCATTCACCCGCCTGCATATCGAACGATACGCCGTCCACCGCAAAGCGGCTATCCGGGTCGTCCGGTGTATAGCTAAAACGGATGTCCTGAAGGGACAGGATCCGTTCCATAGTCATTCCTCCTCTGCTTCACTCAACTCTGCTGTCTATTGTAACGGAATGCGGGGACCGTGTCGTCCGGTCCCGGCGGGATTCAACGGCCGCCAGGAGGCAGAAGGTGGATAACCGCACCGGTAGGTTTCACGTCTCACTCCGTTGCCGCCGCGTCTCCGGTTTCCGTACGTATGTAAAAAAAAAGCGCGCACCCCAACTGGTGACTGCGCTTTTGTCGTATGGCATGACCGGCGGCTGCTCACACCGCCGGGACCATGATGGGGTGCGGAGAGCTAGACGGGACGCAAGCAAGTGCTCCGCCCATCATAACGCTCAGCTTTTTCATTTGCCGTATAAATCATTATAGAAAGAAAAGGGTGCCGTCCATACTCAGGTAACCGCACACCCTTTTCCGTACCGCAATTAAACGAGTTCGATAATGACGACCGGTGCGCCGTCACCGCGACGAGGGCCGACCTTCATGATGCGTGTGTAGCCGCCCTGGCGCTCAGCGTAGCGAGGTGCCACATCGTCGAACAGTTTCTGCAGTGCATAGACCGTTTGTTCGTTGCCTTCTTCGTCAGTCGTCGTAACGAGTTCACGACGGATGAATTCGGCAGCCTGACGGCGTGCATGGAGATCACCGCGTTTTCCGAGAGTGATCATTTTCTCAACGACGGAACGGAGCTCTTTCGCACGCGTTTCAGTCGTCTGCAGGCGTTCGTTGATGATGAGATCGGTTGCGAGGTCACGAAGCATCGCCTTACGCTGGGAGCTTGTACGACCTAACTTTCTGTAGCCCATCGAGTTTCCCTCCTTTTGGGTGAATTGGAGTGTCCGCTATGGACGATTTATTCTTCCGTACGCAGGCCGAGTCCGAGATCATCAAGCTTCGCCTTGACCTCTTCGAGGGACTTGCGGCCCAGGTTGCGCACTTTCATCATTTCATCTTCGGTCTTGTTCGCGAGCTCAAGCACCGTATTGATGCCGGCACGCTTCAGGCAGTTGTAGGAACGGACGCTCAGGTCGAGCTCCTCGATGGTCATCTCGAGAACCTTTTCCTTCTGGTCTTCTTCCTTCTCCACCATGATCTCGACGGACTGTGCTTCATCCGTGAGGCCGACGAAGATGTTGAGGTGCTCGGTCAGGATCCTGGAGCCGAGCGAGATTGCCTCTTGCGGCCCGATGCTGCCATCGGTCCAGACGTCGAGGGTCAATTTATCATAATCGGACAGTTGTCCGACCCGTGTGTTTTCCACCTGAAAATTGACGCGTGAGACTGGGGTGTAAATGGAGTCGATCGGGATCACGCCGATTGGCAGATCTTCACGCTTGTTGCGGTCAGCCGGAACATAACCGCGACCGCGCTGAGCATACATGCGCATGCGGAGGTGGCCGTTCTTGCCGACGGTTGCAATGTGGAGATCCGGATTGAGGATTTCAACGTCGCTGTCATGCGTGATATCTGCGGCCGTTACCTGGTTCTCGCCCTTTACATCGATCTCGATGACTTTTTCGTCGTCCGAGTAGATTTTCAGAGCCAGCTGCTTCACGTTCAGGATGATCGATGCCACATCTTCCACTACGCCGTCCACCGTCGAGAATTCGTGGAGGACTCCGTCAATCTGGATGGATGTTACAGCGGCACCCGGCAGTGAAGAAAGAAGAATCCGGCGCAGGGAATTGCCCAGGGTGGTTCCGTAGCCCCGCTCAAGCGGCTCCACGATGAACTTTCCATAGGTGTTCTCCACAGTCTGTACAGCTTCAATCCTCGGTTTTTCTATTTCGATCATTCAAATTCACCCTCCCTCAAAACGTCCATGAATGGCAGTTCCTATTGGAAATCGATATACAAGACAACTATTGCACTCTCACAAACCAGTTTATCCGTAAATCGTGTTTCTCAATCAATGGACGGACAGCCATTATACACGGCGGCGTTTTGGAGGACGGCAACCGTTGTGTGGAACCGGAGTTACGTCGCGGATCGCAGTGACTTCAAGGCCTGCAGCCTGCAGTGCGCGGATTGCCGCTTCACGGCCTGCACCAGGTCCTTTAACCGTTACTTCAAGAGTCTTCATGCCGTGCTCCATCGATGTGCGTGCAGCTGTTTCTGCAGCCATCTGGGCAGCGAACGGCGTGGACTTACGGGAGCCCTTGAATCCGAGTGCACCTGCGCTCGACCAGGATACTGCGTTACCTTGTGTGTCCGTGATCGTGACGATTGTGTTGTTGAAAGTGGAACGGATGTGTGCGATGCCGGACTCAATATTCTTTTTGACGCGGCGTTTACGCGTTTGTTGTCTACGTGCCATAGTGTGAAGTTACCTCCTTTGCTGATTATTTCTTCTTGTTTGCGACTGTCTTGCGCGGGCCCTTGCGGGTACGTGCGTTATTCTTCGTGTGCTGACCGCGTACAGGAAGGCCGCGGCGGTGGCGGATACCACGGTTGCTGCCGATTTCCATCAGACGCTTGATGTTGAGGTTCGTTTCACGGCGAAGGTCACCTTCAACTTTCAGGCTGTCGATTTGTTCACGGATCTTGTCGAGCTCGGCGTCAGTGAGATCGCGGACGCGAGTCTCTTCGGAAACGCCTGCGCCGGCGAGGATCTTCTGGGAAGTCGTTTTACCGATTCCGTAGATGTAAGTGAGAGCGATGACTACGCGCTTTTCGCGCGGTACGTCTACACCAGCAATACGTGCCATATTATTCGTGCACCTCCTTAGGGTTTAGCCTTGGCGTTGTTTATGTTTCGGGTTTTCACAGATTACCATGACCCGACCGCGACGGCGGATGACTTTGCACTTTTCGCAGATCGGCTTAACAGATGGCCTTACTTTCATCGCATAGAACCTCCTTATCGTCCGGAGTGCTTAGATCATTTGTAACGGTATGTGATACGGCCACGGGTCAGATCGTAGGGGGAAAGTTCCACTGTCACACGGTCACCCGGCAAAATCCGGATATAGTGCATCCGCATTTTTCCGGAAACGTGCGCAAGGATCGTATGGCCGTTTTCGAGTTCCACTTGAAAATTAGCTCCTGGCAGAGTCTCGACGACCGTGCCTTCCACTTCGATTAAATCATCTTTCGCCATCCATCATCATCCCTTCATGTTAGAATCAGGTCTCTCTTCGTCCCGCTGCGCCCTACCTTCAAACATATGAACGGTCTGCATGAGAGATGTCCGAAAGACTACCAATGGATTCCGCTTCCCTGTCCGGAAAACGGACAAATCCACGGTCTCCATTATACCTTGTTCCGGACTGCCTTGCATGAGCGGAGTCCCGCCATGCCAGCATTTCCGCGCCATGCCCGCCGTTCGCAGCGGACGCCGGACATGGTCTGCCGTCACATGCCATAAAACAGGATCGTCTCGCCTCCCCGGCACGGGCTCAGTTGCCCCGGAGCAGCCGGTCGATGTCCTCGAACACGACATCGATGTCCTGCTGCCCGTCGATGTGGGTCAGAACGCCTTTGTCGCCGTAGTAGGCGAGAAGCGGTTCACTCTGTTTCATATTCACTTCCAGGCGGTTATTGACGGTCTCCGGGTTGTCGTCGGCGCGCTGGTAGAGCTCCCCGCCGTCCTTGTCGCAGACCCCTTCCTGCTTCGGAGGGTTGAAGACAAGGTGGTAGGAAGTTCCGCATACTTTGCAGATGCGGCGGCCGGTCAGCCGTTTGACGAGTTCGTCATGCTCCACCCGGATATTGATGACATGGTCGATCTTCCGGCCGAGACCGGACATGATTTCGTCCAGTGCTTCCGCCTGTGCGACCGTCCGCGGGAAGCCGTCCAGAAGGACGCCTTGCTCGCAGTCCTGCTTAGACAGGCGTTCACGGACGATGCCCACGGTCACTTCATCAGGGACGAGTGCCCCTTCATCCATGAACTGCTTTGCCTTCAGACCGAGTTCCGTTCCTTCTTGGATTGCGGAACGGAACATGTCGCCTGTAGAGATATGAGGGATTTCGTACTTCTCGACAATCCTGTCCGCCTGGGTGCCTTTACCGGCACCCGGCAGGCCCATCAATACGATGTTCATACGTCGTGCCCTCCTACAGTGTTTTGTGCTGCCGGCCGAAACCGGAAGCGGATCACTTCATAAAGCCTTTATAGTGCCGCTTGACAAGCTGGGATTCCAGCTGTTTCATCGTCTGGAGCGCAACCCCCGTAACGATCAGGAGGCTGGTGCCGCCGATCTGCACGGACTGCGGGAGGCCTGCCAGGCTGATGAAGAAGATTGGCATGACCGAGATGGCCGCAAGGAAGATCGCACCAACGAAGGTCAGGCGGTTCAGGACACGGGTCAGATAGTTCTGGGTGTCCTGGCCCGGGCGGATGCCCGGAATGTATGCGCCCTGTTTCTTCAGATTGTCCGATACGTTCTCAGGGTTGACCTGGATGAACGCATAGAAGAATGTGAAGGCGATAATGAGCGCGACATAGATGATCATCCCCACAGGCTTCGTATAGTCGAAGATTTCGATGATCGCTGCCGTCCAGCGGTTCTGGCCGAAGAACGATGCGATCGACTGAGGGGTTATGATGAACGCGACGGCGAAAATCACCGGGATGACGCCGGCCGCGTTTACTTTCAATGGCAGGTGGGTCTGCTGGCCGGCCTGCTGGCGGCCGCGGCCCGTGACACGCTTGGCATATTGCACCGGAATTTTCCGGAGCGCCTCCTGGACATACACGACGCCGACCGTGATGGCGACGACCGCGAGTGCCAGAAGGACCAGAATGAGGATGTTCAGGAACAACTGGTCCCCTGCATCCTGGATCTGCTGCGCATAGATCTGGTTCACCGCGTTCGGAATCGCCGCAACGATTCCCGCAAAGATGATGATCGAGATCCCGTTCCCTACACCATTCTCGGTGATCTGCTCACCGAGCCAGAGAAGGAACGACGTGCCTGCTGTCAGGACAACCGCGATGACGAGGTAAGTCGCAATGCTGTCGTTCTGGATCAGCGTGCCGCCGTACATGCGGTTAAAGCCGTACGACATGGCAATCGACTGGATAAATGCCAGGACGATCGTGAAGTATCTGGTGAACTGGGCCAGCTTCCTCCGGCCGACCTCGCCCTGTTTCGCCCACTCGGCGAATTTCGGGACGACATCCATCTGAAGAAGCTGGACGATGATCGACGCCGTAATGTACGGCATGATCCCCATCGCCAGAATGGAGAAGTTCGCGAGCGCGCCGCCCCCGAACGTATTCAGAAAGCCGATCAGGCTGAATTGATCGGCTGCCTGAAGTGCTGACGCGTCGACGTTCGGCACCGGGATGAACGTCCCGATCCGGAACACGATGAGCAGCGCCAGCGTAAATAAGATTTTCTTCCGGATTTCCCGGACACGCATAAAGTTGGAGATAGTCTCAAACATCAGATCACCTCGACGGAGCCGCCTGCGTTCTCGATGGCCTCTTTAGCGGAAGCGGAGAATTTGTGAGCCCGTACAGTAAGCTTTTTCTCAAGCTGACCGTTGCCGAGGATCTTGATGCCGGATTTTTCCTTGCTCACAATGCCTGTTTCAAGCAGGAGCGCTGGAGTGACTTCCGTACCTTCTTCGAAGCGGTTAAGCGTTTCGAGGTTCACGATGGCATATTCCTTGCGGTTGATGTTCGTGAATCCGCGCTTAGGCAGGCTCTGGAAAAGAGGCATCTGGCCACCTTCGAAGCCGAGGCGTACACCGCCGCCGGAACGCGAGTTTTGACCGTTTGCACCGCGGCCGGACGTCTTGCCGTTGCCCGAACCAGGTCCACGGCCCACACGGTTGCGTTCTTTGCGGGATCCTTTTGCAGGTTTCAGTTCATGCAGTTTCATTTGACTGGCACCTCCTTATGGTTTGATGAAAGATTAGTTTTCTTTAACTTCGACGAGATGGCCGACTTTGTTCAGCATGCCGCGGATTGCAGCATTGTCTTCGTGTTCGACCGTTTGGTTCGTCTTGCGCAGACCGAGAGCTTCAACCGTTTTGCGTTGATCCGGTTTCGCTCCGATCACGCTCTTCTTAAGGGTGATTTCGAGCTTAGCCATTAGTTTTCCCCCCTCAACCCAGCAGTTCTTCTACAGATTTGCCACGGAGTTTTGCAACTTCCTCGGCACGCTTGAGGTCCTGGAGACCTGCGATCGTAGCACGGATGACGTTGATCGGCGTGTTGGATCCGAGGGATTTCGAAAGGATGTCCGTGATGCCTGCAAGTTCAAGTACTGCGCGGACTGGGCCGCCGGCGATAACACCGGTACCAGGAGCAGCAGGTTTGATGAAGACGGAGCCTGCACCATAACGGCCGGTCACTTCGTGTGGCGTTGTGCCGTTGACCATAGGAACGTTGACGAGGTTCTTTTTCGCATCCTCGACTGCCTTGCGGATTGCATCCGGAACTTCCTGTGCCTTACCTGTACCAAAACCGACACGGCCATTCTTGTCGCCGACGACGACGAGTGCCGTGAAGCGGAAACGACGTCCGCCTTTTACGACTTTCGCTACGCGGTTGATCGTAACTACGCGTTCTTCGAACTCACTTTTCACTTCATTGCGACGCATGTGTATAGGTCCCTCCTTTTTAATTAGAATTCGAGTCCGTTTTCACGGGCTGCATCTGCCAGAGCCTTCACACGGCCGTGATAGAGGTAACCCCCACGGTCGAAGACGACAGATTTGATGTTCTTCTCAACAGCTGCCTTGGCGATGGTTTCGCCGATTTTCACTGCTGCTTCAGTGTTCGAAGTGGATCCTTCGAAACCTTTGTCCATTGTGGACGCACTTGCGAGTGTCACACCGTTCGCATCATCGATCAGCTGAGCATAGATATGCTTGTTGGACCGGAAGATGTTCAGGCGCGGACGCTCGGCAGTGCCACTGATCTTGGAACGCACACGTGCATGGCGCTTTTTGCGGACCTGGTTCTTGTCCTGTTTCGTAATCATCGTGGTCACTCCTTTCGATGCCTATGCGGCATTATTTACCTGTCTTACCTTCTTTGCGGCGGACTTGTTCGCCTTCGTAGCGGATCCCTTTGCCTTTGTACGGCTCAGGCGGGCGTACGGCACGGATGTTGGAAGCGAGCGCGCCGACGTGCTCTTTGTTGTAACCGCGGACGATGACTTTCGTGTTCGAAGGAACTTCGATTTCCACGCCTTCTTCAGGTGTGAACTCGACCGGGTGGGAGTAACCGACGTTCAGGACGAGCTTGTTGCCCTGTTTTTGCGCACGGTAACCGACACCAACGAGCTCGAGGGACTTTTCGAAGCCTTTCGAGACGCCTTCGACCATGTTGTTCAGGAGCGAACGGGTCGTTCCGTGGATCGCGCGGTGTTCTTTGTTGTCGGACGGGCGTGTCATTGTGATGACGTTGCCGTCCTGGTTGATCGTGATTTCACTGCTCAGTTTGCGAGTGAGTTCGCCTTTCGGGCCTTTGACCGTGACCGTGTTGTCATCCGCGATGGTGACTGTCACGCTTTCAGGCACTTCGATCAGCTTATTGCCAATACGGGACATGTGTGTGCACCTCCATTCGTTTGTAGCAGATTACCAGACGTATGCGACGACTTCGCCGCCGACTTTCTTCGCACGTGCTTCTTTGTCAGTGATGACGCCGTGAGAAGTCGAGACGAGGGCGATGCCCAGGCCGTTCAGGACTTTAGGGATTTCGTTAGTCTTTGCGTAGACGCGCAGACCCGGCTTCGAAATACGCTTCAGACCCGTGATGACACGTTCGTTGTCCTGGCCGTATTTGAGGAAGATCCGGATGATCCCCTGCTTATCATCTTCGATATATTCAACATCGCGGACAAATCCTTCGCGTTTCAGGATTTCGGCAATCTCTTTTTTCATGTTGGAAGCAGGAACTTCCAGCTTTTCATGGCGTACCATGTTGGCGTTTCGGATACGCGTAAGCATATCTGCGATCGGATCACTCATAGTCATTGTGTTGTACCTCCTTCCCAGGTATAGGGATTACCAGCTGGCCTTCTTGACGCCAGGCAGTTGCCCTTTGTATGCAAGTTCACGGAAACAAATACGGCAAAGCTTGAATTTACGATATACGGAGTGAGGACGTCCGCAACGCTCGCAGCGTGTATATTCCTGCACTTTGTATTTCGGTGTGCGCTTTTGCTTCGCGATCATCGATTTCTTAGCCACAATTTCGCCTCCCTTTCGTTTACTTTTGGAATGGCATGCCGAGCTGCGTCAGGAGCTCACGGGCTTCTTCGTCCGTGTTAGCAGTCGTGACGATGACGATGTCCATGCCACGGACTTTGGATACTTTATCGTAATCGATTTCCGGGAAGATCAGCTGTTCTTTGACGCCGAGCGTGTAGTTGCCGCGGCCGTCAAACGCGTTCTTCGATACGCCGCGGAAGTCGCGGACACGCGGAAGCGCGATGGAAACCAGCTTGTCGAGGAAATCATACATGCGCTCACCGCGGAGCGTTACTTTCGTACCGATCGGCATTCCTTCACGGAGGCGGAAGCCGGCGATCGATTTCTTCGCTTTCGTGATGACCGGTTTTTGGCCGGAGATGATTTCAAGGTCTTCTACAGCAGCGTCGAGGGACTTGCTGTTCTGGACAGCGTCACCGACACCCATGTTGATGACGATCTTTTCGATTTTCGGCACTTGCATAACCGAGCTGTATTCAAACTTGCTCATGAGAGCAGGTGTGATGTCTGTTTTGAATTTCTCTTTCAGGCGGTTCATCAGGAGTACCTCCTTCCTCTAAGTCGCTTATTTCTTGTATGGGTCAGCAATGATCTCGCCGGATTTCTTGGAAACACGGACTGTGACCATTTTGCCGTCTTGTTCTACTTCTTTGTAGCCGATGCGAGTCGGTTCGCCCGATTTCGGATCAAGCAGCATGACGTTGGAAACGTGGATTGGGGCTTCTTTGCTCACGATGCCGCCCTGTGGGCTTTCCTGGTTCGGCTTCGTGTGCTTTTTGATGATGTTGACACCTTCCACGATGACACGGTCTTTCTTAGGGAATGCAGCAAGGATGACGCCGGTTTTCCCTTTGTCTTTTCCTGTGATCACCTGGACTTTATCACCTTTTTTAACGTGCATTCTCTTGCACCTCCTTGGTTGGCACTACCCTATGGATTAAAGTACTTCCGGAGCGAGGGAAATGATTTTCATGAAGTTGTTGTCGCGCAGCTCACGTGCGACAGGTCCGAAGATACGCGTGCCGCGAGGGCCCTTGTCATCACGGATGATGACGCATGCGTTCTCGTCGAACTTGATGTAAGAACCGTCTTTGCGGCGGACACCGCTCTTCGTACGGACGACAACCGCCTTCACGACGTCACCTTTCTTAACAACGCCACCTGGTGTTGCTTTCTTGACGGTGCAGACGACGACGTCGCCGATGTTCGCTGTCTTACGGCCGGAACCGCCGAGCACTTTGATCGTGAGGACTTCACGGGCGCCGGAGTTGTCAGCGACTTTCATACGACTCTCTTGTTGGATCATTGAGGGTACCTCCTCTCAAGTTAAATTCCGATCAGATGATAACCGCTTTTTCAACGACCTCTACAAGGCGGAAACGCTTCGTAGCGGAAAGCGGGCGAGTTTCCATGATGCGGACGATGTCGCCTGTTTTTGCAACATTGTTTTCATCATGAGCTTTATATTTTTTCGAGTATTTTACACGTTTGCCGATAACAGGGTGTTTCTTGTATGTCTCGACAACGACCGTGACTGTCTTATCCATTTTGTCGGAAACGACGCGGCCTGTGTAAACTTTGCGTTGGTTACGCTCAGACATGCTTGCAGCCTCCTTTTATCAGTTGTTGGCGCTGAGTTCGCGTTGGCGAATAACTGTCTTCATGCGCGCGATCGACTTGCGCACCTCACGAATGCGAGCTGTGTTTTCGAGTTGGCCGGTAGCAAGCTGGAAACGCAGGTTGAAGAGCTCTTCTTTCAGCGACTTCACTTTTTGTTCGATTTCAGCAGTGGTCAGATCCCGGATGTCCTTAGCCTTCATTCGATTCACCACCAATTTCTTCGCGTTTTACAAACTTGCTCTTAACCGGCAGTTTGTGCGATGCGAGACGCAAAGCTTCGCGGGCAACCTCTTCGGGAACGCCTGCGATTTCAAACATAACACGGCCTGGCTTCACGACAGCCACCCATCCTTCAACGGCACCTTTACCGGAACCCATCCGGACTTCAAGAGGCTTTTTCGTATATGGCTTATGAGGGAAGATCTTGATCCAGACCTTACCGCCACGCTTCATGTAGCGGGTCATGGCGATACGGGCAGATTCGATCTGACGGTTGGTGATCCAGCCAGCTTCTGTAGCCTGGAGGCCGTATTCACCGAAATTCACTGTGCCGCCGCCTTTTGTTTCCCCGCGCATTTTGCCGCGGTGTACACGACGGTGCTTAACACGTTTAGGCATCAACATGATCAGTTGCCTCCTTCCTCGGATTTCTTCTTCTCAGGAAGGACTTCACCGCGGTAGATCCATACTTTCACGCCGAGCTTACCGTATGTTGTATCGGCTTCCGCGTGAGCGTAGTCGATGTCGGCACGGAGTGTATGGAGCGGTACAGTACCTTCGCTGTAGTGTTCGGCACGGGCGATGTCGGCGCCGCCGAGGCGTCCCGATACCATTGTGCGGATCCCTTTGGCGCCTGCACGCATGGTGCGCTGGATCGCTTGTTTTTGAGCGCGGCGGAACGATGCACGCTGTTCAAGCTGGCGGGCGATGTTTTCTGCGACAAGTTTCGCATCAAGATCTGCACGCTTCACTTCAACGATGTTGATGTGCACACGCTTGCCTGTAAGAGCGTTGAGTTCTTTGCGGAGCGCTTCAACTTCAGAACCGCCCTTCCCGATTACCATGCCGGGCTTCGCTGTGTGGATCGTGATGTTCACACGGTTCGCAGCACGCTCGATCTCCACCTGGGACAGGGAAGCGTCTTTCAGGCGCTCATCGATATACTCGCGAATCTTAAGGTCTTCATGGAGAAGAGTTGCATAGTCTTTTTCTGCATACCATTTCGACTCCCAGTCACGGATGACTCCGAGTCGCATACCATTTGGATGTACTTTTTGACCCACGAATTATCCCTCCTTCTTCTCGGATACCACTACTGTGATGTGGCTAGTACGTTTGTTGATTGCAGTTGCACGGCCTTGTGCGCGAGGACGGAAACGCTTGAGCGTCGGACCTTCGTCTACAAAGACTTCACTGACGACGAGGTTGTTGATGTCCATGTCGTAGTTGTGCTCTGCGTTGGCGATTGCGGATTTCAATACTTTCTCGACAACCGGCGATGCGGCTTTCGGTGTAAGTCGCAGGATTGCGACCGCTTCACCCACTTGCTTGCCCCGGATCAGGTCGACGACCAAACGGACTTTGCGAGGAGCAATCCGGATTGTGCGGGCTACGGCTTTTGCTTGTTGCATCAGGAGTACCTCCTCTCAATTAGCGTTTCGTTTTCTTATCGTCGGCTCCATGACCGCGGTATGTGCGTGTAGGTGCGAATTCACCCAGTTTGTGGCCGACCATGTCTTCCGTTACGTAAACCGGTACATGTTTGCGTCCGTCATAGACAGCAATCGTGTTGCCGACGAAGTTCGGGAAGATTGTAGAGCGGCGGGACCATGTTTTAATGACCTGCTTCTTGTCGTTTGCGTTCTGTGCCTCGACCTTTTTCATGAGATGATCATCCACAAAAGGTCCTTTTTTCAAGCTGCGACCCATTTTGGTACCTCCCTCCGTGATTGCCCGGCGGCCCACCCCGTGAACCGCTGAGAAACCACATTATTTTTTGCGGCGACGAATGATGTAGTCGTCCGATTTGTTTTTCTTCTTGCGGGTTTTGAGACCAAGTGCCGGTTTGCCCCAAGGAGTGACCGGTGCCGGGCGTCCGATTGGCGCGCGGCCTTCACCACCACCGTGCGGGTGATCGTTCGGGTTCATGACGGAACCGCGTACTGTCGGGCGCTTGCCCATCCAGCGGGAACGTCCTGCTTTACCGATGTTGATCAGTTCGTGCTGTTCGTTGCCGACCTGGCCGATTGTCGCGCGGCATGTGCCGAGGATCATGCGGACTTCGCCGGACTGTAGGCGTACGATGACGTACTTGCCTTCTTTACCGAGAACCTGAGCGGATGTACCCGCGGAACGGACAAGCTGTCCGCCTTTGCCAGGCTTCAGTTCGATGTTGTGGATGGTTGCACCCATCGGAATGTTTTCGAGAGGGAGTGCGTTCCCCACTTTGATGTCTGCTTCAGGACCGGACATGATTTCCATGCCGACCTTGAGGCCTTTAGGAGCGAGGATGTAACGCTTTTCCCCGTCCACGTAGTTGATCAGTGCGATGTTCGCAGAACGGTTCGGATCGTATTCGATCGTGGCAACGCGTCCCGGGATGCCATCTTTCCGGCGTTGGAAGTCGATGACACGGTATTGGCGCTTATGGCCGCCACCTTGGTGGCGGACTGTCGTACGGCCTTGGTTGTTGCGGCCGCCCTTGCGGTGTTTAGGCGCGAGGAGCGATTTTTCCGGCTTGTCAGTTGTGATCTCTGCAAAGTCGGAAGCCGTCATGTTGCGTCGGCCGTTGGAAGTTGGTTTATACTTCTTGATCGCCATTGTTTTCCCTCCTCATTGTTTTATCGGTTCAGAGCGCAAGTTTTACGCTTCGAAAAGTTCAATGTCTTTAGAGTCAGCCGTCAGTTTGACGATGGCTTTGCGGCGTTTGTTCGTGTATCCGCCGAAACGGCCCATACGCTTGAACTTGCCTTTGACGTTCATGATGTTGACTTTCTCGACCTTGACACCGAAGACTTCTTCGACGGCCTGTTTGACCTGTGTCTTGTTGGCACGGACATCTACATCGAACGTGTACTTTTTGTCTTCCATCGCCTGTGCGGAACGCTCGGTAATGACCGGACGCTTCAATACATCACGTGCATCCATTAACCAAGCACCTCCTCTACTTTTTCGACCGCGGATTTTGTCATGACGAGCTTGTCATGGCCAACCAGGTCGAGGACGTTGATGCCGTTTGCGGAGACGACTGTGACGCCCGGGATGTTGCGCGCGGACAGTGCCACATTTTCATCGAGCTCTGCAGTGACGAACAATGCTTTCTTGTCGACGGAAAGATCTTTCAGGACCTGAACGAATGCTTTCGTCTTTGGTGCGTCGAAAGTAAGTGCGTCGAGTACGACGAGGCTTTCTTCGCGGACTTTCGCGGAAAGTGCCGAACGGAGTGCCAGACGGCGGACTTTCCTAGGAAGCTTGTAGCTGTAGCTGCGTGGAACCGGACCGAATACGGTACCGCCTCCGCGCCATTGCGGGGAGCGAGTGGAGCCTTGGCGTGCGCGGCCTGTGCCTTTTTGGCGCCATGGCTTGCGGCCTCCGCCTGCTACTTCTCCGCGCTGCTTTGTTTTGTGGTTACCCTGGCGCAGGGATGCGCGCTGGGCGATGATCGCTTCAAAAAGTACAGCTTCGTTCGGCTCGATTCCGAATACGGATTCGTTCAGTTCGACTTCGCCGACAGAAGCGCCAGTTTGATTAAGTACGGATACTTTTGGCATTGTGTTGTCCTCCTTTCCTTATTTCTTGAGGGATGCGCGTACTTTTACGAGCGACTTGCGTGCGCCCGGCACATTCCCTTTGACGAGGAGCAGGTTGCGCTCTGCGTCCACTTTTACAATTTCGAGGTTTTGGATCGTTACGGTGTCGGTACCCATACGGCCTGGGGACTTCATGCCCTTGAAGACGCGTGCCGGGTCAACCGGACCGAGCGAACCTGGCGCGCGGTGGAAGTGGGATCCGTGGCTCATCGGTCCGCGGGCGTGCCCGTGGCGCTTGATGACACCCTGGAATCCTTTACCTTTTGATACGCCTGTAATATCGACGAAATCGCCAGCTGCGAAAATTTCTACGTTGACTTCCTGACCAACTTCATAATCGGCCGTGTCCTCTCCGCGGAATTCGCGAACGAAGCGCTTAGGCGCAGTTTCTGCTTTGGCTGCATGGCCTTTTTCCGGTTTGTTCGCGAGCTTTTCGCGCTTGTCTTCGAAGCCGAGCTGGACTGCTGCGTAGCCGTCCGTTTCTGCTGTCTTCTTTTGAAGGACAACGTTTGGTGCCGCTTCGATGACAGTTACCGGGATGAGATCGCCGTTTTCAGCGAAGACTTGCGTCATGCCGATCTTTCTACCCAAGATTCCTTTGGTCATTCGTCACACCTCCTGCATTCTGTGTGTTTTTTTATTTGGTGTTGATTAAAGTTTGATTTCGATGTCTACGCCGGACGGCAGATCAAGCTTCATGAGCGCGTCAACCGTTTTTGGTGTCGGATTGACGATGTCGATCAGACGCTTGTGTGTGCGCATCTCGAACTGTTCACGCGAGTCCTTGTATTTGTGGACCGCACGAAGAATCGTGTAAACCGAACGCTCTGTCGGAAGCGGGATCGGACCCGAAACACTTGCACCAGAACGTTTTGCCGTTTCCACAATCTTCTCAGCTGATTGATCGAGGATACGGTGGTCGTACGCTTTCAAACGGATACGGATTTTTTGTTTTGCCATTACTTTCCCTCCCTTTCGCCTTTTTTCAAGACAATTCTCCACGGAAATCTCCTGCACACCGCCATGGCAAAGCGGCCGGGTGTGTCAGCAACCTCCCGCTTCATCGCAGTCAAATGACCAACATTCCGTATTATACACAAAACGGAAGAGCCTCGCAAGTACTACGCGCGAGATTCTTTGTTGGACCTTAGAATTATATAACGGTTCGGCCCAGGATGCAATCGGTAAGGGAAGAGTCGGAATATTAGGTTGCCGGAAGCCAGGTTGTTATATGGAAGGAAGTCGATTGTTCCGGCTCTCTTTTGAACGAAGACGCTTTGCGGGCGCAGTGATTCTGCAAATCACGTTGCTGGCGCGATGCCGCACTGCGATGATTGGCGGCTGCGCCACAAGCAGAGCGGTGGACAGCGCCTCTTTCAAAGATTCTCATCGAGAGCTTAATCAATTCCGGCAGCTTTGGTGTCCATTAAAAACTCCGAGAATACAGGCTTCGGTCCCAGCGGCGGTTTCTTCTTTCAGGGGCGAAATTTCGTCATTTACGCCACCGGTTTCGTCATTCACGGTCGGCATCTTAGCGAATGACGAAATTTATCGGCTGAATGACGAAATCCAACCAGTCCAATGATGAAACTTCAGGAGCGAATGACGAAACCGCGGCAGACGATCCACGCGCTGCTCCTTTATCAACTCCCATGCTTTTGCCCGTGGGCCATCTTCCGCTGCGGGCTTTGCACTTACTAAGACAGCGTCCCCGGTAAGGGAAGGCCTCTCGGAAAAAAGAAAAACTGCAGACAAATGAGCAATACGCACTCACGCTGTCTGCAGTTCGGGCTCCGGCTGTCCGGAGCTTTATTCTGTTCCCCCTTCTCTCAGAGAATCATGGCGGCGATCCAGCCGAAGAGGATGAGGGGGATGTTGAAGTGGATAAAGGTCGGGACGCAGGTGTCCCAGATGTGATTGTGTTTGCCGTCGGCATTGAGTCCGGCGGTTGGTCCGAGCGTGGAGTCGGATGCCGGGGAGCCGGCGTCGCCGAGTGCTCCGGCCGTACCGATCAAGGAAATGATCGCGAGTGTGCTGAACCCGAATTCGACGCTTAGCGGAACGAAGATGGCGGCAATGATCGGTACAGTCGCGAACGAAGAGCCGATGCCCATCGTGACGAGCAGGCCGACGAGGAGCATGATCAGGGCGGCCATGCTCTTGTTGTCGCCGAGCATGCCGCTGGCTGATTCGACGAGTGTCCCGACGTGGCCCGTGGCCTGGATGACGCCGGCAAATCCGTTTGCTGCGATCATGACGAAGCCGACGAAGGCCATCATCTTCATGCCGTCGTTCAGGAGCTCGTCCGCCTCTTTCCAGCGGACGGCGCCTGTTGCATAAAGAACTGCGATACCGGAGATGGCGCCGATGATCATCGAGTCGGTCGTGATCTGTCCCGTAAGTGCCGCTGCAAGCGCGATGACTGTGAACACAATATTGCGTCTCCGCACTTCCCGCTCCGGACCGGAGGCAATCGCCCGGCTGTCTCCGTAGTCACGCGGTTTCCGGTACGAGATGAAAATCGCGATGATGAGTCCGAGTGCCATGCCGGCAACCGGAAGCGCCATGGCTGACGGGATGTCTGCCATGTTGATTTCAAGGCCTGCCAGCGCCATCTGGTTGGCGATGACCTCATGGAAGAGGAGGCCGAAGCCAAATGGGAGCAGGATGTACGGAGCCGTGAGACCGAATGCCAGCACACAGGCGATGAGCCGCCGGTCGATTTTCAGCATGTCAAGAATGTGCAGAATGGGAGGAACCAGCAGCGGAACAAAGGCGATGTGGATCGGAATCGCATTTTGCGATGAAATGGCGACCAGAAGCAGGATGAGGACGATCAGCGCTTTGGCGAGTCCTTTCCGCTCCCCTTCCCCTTCATTGCCAACGACTTTCAGAATGAGCTTGACGAGCACCTCCGGGATGCCGGTCCGGGAGATGGCAACCGCGAACCCGCCGAGGAGGGCGTAGCTGAGTGCAATTGTGGCACCGCCTCCAAGGCCCTCTGTGAATGCCCCGATCGTATCTTCGATCGAAAGACCAGCCGTCAGGCCGCCGGCAAGTCCTCCGATGGTCAGGGCCAGCACTACATTGACCCGGAAAAGACTCAAGACCAGCATGACTGCGACCGCTATGATCACTGCGTTCATAATACGGACTCCTTTTCGCTTCACCACTTTACCGTGATAAAGCACTAAATGAATGCTATTAGATTATCATGGCGGCTGGAGACTGTCAACTCCTTATCGGCAGTTCTCGGACGGAAGAGTTTCCGCGGACAGACGGGCGGCGAGCATCCTCGGATCGGCATGACCCATCCTCGCCTAGCCCCCTCCCTTCATCGCACTCAACCACAAAACCGGCAAGCTCCCAAAAGGGGGCTGCCGGTTGATTGGTCATGCGCGCTGCATGGCTTCTTCGTATTTTGAAATCTGGTCTTCGTATTTGAAGGTCAGGGCAATTTCATCCCAGCCGTTCAGGAGCATTTCTTTCCAGTACGGGTCGATGCCGAACCGGCGGACGGTGCCGTCCGGCTGCGTGACGGTCTGTTCCGCAAGACTGACTGCGAGCCGGGCCGGTTCGGCCTTGCCCTTGGCGAGAAGTTCTTCCACTTCCTCTTCCGGCAGCCTGATCGGCAGGATCCCGTTTTTCATGCAGTTATTGTAGAAGATATCGGCATAGCTCGGCGCGATGACAACGCGGAATCCATAATCGAGGATGGCCCACGGCGCGTGTTCGCGGGACGAGCCGCAGCCGAAGTTTTCACGTGCGACGAGGATTTCTGATCCGTCGAACCGCGGATCGTTCAGGACGAATCCGTCCCTCTTGTTGCCTTCGGCGTCGAAACGCCAGTGGTAGAACAGGTACTTACCGAAGCCGGTCCGTTCGATGCGCTTCAGAAATTCCTTGGAGATGATCTGGTCGGTGTCGACGTTGCTCCGATCGAGCGGCGTCATGATGCTGGTGACTTCATTGATCGGTTTCATGAATGCAGCCTCCTTTCATCGTCCCGCTTCAGGCGTGGACGGCAAATTCTTCGCGGACATCGGTGAAACGGCCATTGATGGCTGCGGCTGCGGCCATGGCCGGGCTCATAAGGTGCGTGCGGGCCCCCGTCCCCTGCCGTCCTTCGAAGTTCCGGTTGGAAGTGGATGCACAGCGTTCACCTGCCGGGACGACATCATCATTCATGGCGAGGCACATGCTGCATCCCGATTCGCGCCATTCAAAGCCCGCTTCGGTAAAGACCTTGTCGAGGCCTTCCTCTTCCGCCTGTTTCTTGACTGTCCGTGAGCCCGGCACGACGATGGCGCGGACGCCTCCGCGGACTTTCCTGCCTTCAACGACGCGGGCCGCTTCGCGGAGGTCGCTCAGGCGGGCGTTTGTGCAGGAGCCGATGAAGACGTGCTGGATTTCGATGTCGGTGAACGGCTGGCCTTCTTCAAGGCCCATATACTCGATGGCCCGAAGGAAGGACTCTCGCTCAAGCTCATTTTCAAAGTCCGACGCATTCGGGACATTTCCGGAGATGCCTGCACCCATTCCCGGATTTGTGCCCCAGGTGATGAACGGTTCGATTTCGTCCGCGTGGATGGAGACGGACTTATCGTACGATGCCCCTTGATCGGAAGCGAGAGAGAGCCAGTCTTCGGCGGCTTTGTCGAATGCTTCGCCCTGCGGCACGTACTTGCGCCCGCGGAGATACTCGACTGTCTTTTCATCCGGGCTGATGAGACCCGCCCGTGCCCCTGCCTCAATCGACATGTTGCAGACTGTCATGCGCTCTTCCATCGTGAGTTTTCTGATCGCTTCTCCCGTGTATTCCACGATATGGCCGGTTCCCATGTCGGTGCCGAACTTCGCGATGATGGTCAGGATGATATCCTTGGCGGCAACGCCAGGGGCAATCTCACCATCGATGCGGATCTCCATGGTTTTCGGGCGGGATTGCCAGAGCGTCTGTGTGGACAGCACATGCTCGACTTCGCTCGTTCCGATGCCGAAGGCAAGTGCGCCGAACGCCCCGTGAGTCGAGGTGTGGGAGTCGCCGCAGACGATAGTCTTGCCAGGTTGCGTAAGCCCGAGCTCCGGCCCGATGACATGGACGATTCCCTGATCAGGGTGGTCGACGTCAGCCAACGGCACGCCGAACTCCTCACAGTTTTCCTCAAGTGTCCGGATCTGCTTGCGAGCGATCGGGTCTTTGATCACCTTGCGGTTAACCGTCGGCACGTTGTGGTCCATCGTCGCGAAACAGAGGTCCGGGCGGCGGACTTTGCGCCCGTTCAGGCGAAGCCCTTCAAACGCCTGCGGAGACGTGACTTCGTGCAGCAGATGGAGATCGATGTAGAGGAGGTCCGGTTTGCCCGGTTCCCCGACGACGATGTGCCGGTCCCAGATTTTATCGATGATTGTCTTTGCCATTGCGTTCCGCCTCCTGTTTTACATATACGAAAACATAATATCTTCCGACACGGTTTCCGCGTCGAGCTGCTCGATGACTTTGTCGGTCCATTCTTCTGTCGTGAGGGTGCGGCCTCCCGCCCCGGCAAGATCTGCCGTGAGGCACCCGTCCTCAAGCACCGTCTGGACCGCTTCTTCGATTGCAGCCGCCTCGGTCTCCATGCCGAACGAGTAGCGGAGCATCATCGCGGCCGACAGGATGGCCGCCGCCGGGTTTGCGACGCCTTTGCCGGCGATGTCCGGACCGGAGCCATGCACCGGTTCATACAGGCCGAATCCGTCGGTGCGGATGCTCGCGGATGGCAGCATGCCGAGAGATCCGGTGATGACCGATGCTTCGTCGCTCAGGATGTCCCCGAACATATTCTCCGTCACGACGACGTCGAATGCGGACGGATCGGTGATCAGCTTCATCGCGCATGAGTCAACAAGCTGGTGCTCAACGGTGACGTCCGGGTAGTCCGCCTTCTTTTCTTCGACGACTTCCCGCCAGAGACGGCTGGACTCCAGGACATTGGCCTTATCAACGGACGTCACTTTTCCCCTTCTCACACGGGCAAGCTCGAATGCTTGCTCGACGATTCGGCCGATCTCCTCACGGGAGTAGACAAGCGTGTCATATGCATCGTCTGCTGTGCGGGCCTTTTCACCGAAGTACAGGCCCCCGGTCAGCTCGCGGACAATCATGAGGTCCACGCCTGCCGCTTTTTCCTCTTTGAGCGGAGATGCGGACAAAAGCGCCGGTACCGCCTTGACCGGGCGGAGGTTTGCGAACAGGCCGAAATGTTTGCGGATGGCAAGCAGCCCCTTTTCCGGGCGGAGTTCGGACGGATTGCGGTCCCATTTCGGTCCCCCGACGGCACCCAGGAGAACGGCGTCAGCCGTTCCGCAGGCGTCGGCCGTTTCTTTCGGGAACGGATTGTCGAGGGCGTCAATTGCCGCTCCGCCGATCAGGCCGTAAGAAAAATTGAACTCATGCTGGTAGCGGCGTGCAATCAGCTTCAGGACCTTGACGGCTGCCCTGGTCACTTCAGGGCCGATTCCATCTCCGGGCAATACGGCAATTGTCTTTTCCATGTTCGTTTCCTCCTTTTAATATCAGCCTGGTTCAGATTACGTGACAGGCACGGTTTCTTCCGGCGCCTGTTGTGCATTTTTTACAAGTTTCCGGTTGATGGCGTTCAGATAAGCATTGGCCGTGGCTTCCAGCACATCCTGTGCGGCGTCGCGCCCCGTGATCTCATCTTCGCCGATCAGGACTTTGACGACCGCCTCACCGAGCGCGTCACGCCCTTTGCCCACAGAAGATACGCGGTAGTCGAGGATGTGGACTTTCTCGCTCACGATGCGCTCGAGCGCGTTGAAGATCGACTCGACGGAACCGGTTCCGGTCGCCGCCTCGGTGACGGTCTCGCCGTCAGGCCGGACGACCGTGATGGTCGATGTCGGGATGTTGGCCGTGCCGCTGGACAGCTGGACACCGGCCAGTTCATAGATCGGCGCGTCCGCTTCCTGGATCTGCTGATCGGTCAGGATGACGAGCAGGTCAGCTTCGGTGATCACCTTCTTGCGGTCCGCCAGCTTCTTGAACTCTGCGAATGCTTCATTGAGCCGCTCCGGCTCGAGGGTGAAGCCCATCTCTTCGGCGCGGGACTTGAACGCATGGCGGCCGGAGTGCTTGCCGAGGACCAGTTCGGTATGGGCATCGCCGATCAGTTCCGGCGTGATGATTTCGTAAGTGTTCGGGTTCTTCAGCATGCCGTCCTGATGGATGCCGGACTCGTGAGCAAAGGCGTTCTTGCCTGTCACTGCCTTGTTCGGCTGGATCGCGACGCCTGTCAGCTGGCTGACCAGCTGGCTCGTGCGCTTGATCTCCTTCAGGTTGATGCCGGTCTCGACGTTGTAATGGTCCTTCCGGATGTGGAGGGCGACCGCCACTTCCTCGAGCCCGACATTGCCGGCGCGCTCGCCGATTGCGTTGATCGTGCCTTCCACCTGGTCGGCACCGTTTTCGATGGCTGCGAGGGTGTTTGCCGTCGCCATGCCGAGATCGTCATGGCAGTGTGCGGACAGCTTCACCCGGTCGATGTTCGGCACGGTCTCCTTCAGGAATTTAAAGATGGAACCGTAGTCATGCGGTGTCGCATATCCGACGGTGTCAGGGATGTTGACGGTCGTGGCGCCCGCCTTGACAACTTCGTTCACGATGCGGGCGAGGAAGTCGGGCTCCGTGCGGGAACCGTCTTCCGCCGACCATTGGACGAGCGGAAAGAATTTCTTCGCGTACTTGATCGCTTCGACCGATGCCTCGATCACTTCATCCGGCGTCTTTTTCAGCTTGTAGGCCATGTGGATCGGAGACGTCGCCAGAAAAATATGGATATGGGGCTGCTCCGCGACGCGGAGCGCTTCCCACGCGGCATCGATATCCTTTTGGTTGCAGCGGGCGAGGCCCGTCACGATCGAATTCTTGACCGTGCCCGCAATTTTGCGGACAGCATCCTGGTCGCCCGGGGAGGCTGCCGGGAAGCCGGCCTCCATCACCGTCACGCCGAGCCGTTCCAGCTGGCGCGCGATCTCAAGCTTCTCGGCGGTGTTCAGGTTGATGCCCGCCGACTGCTCCCCGTCCCTCAGGGTCGTGTCAAAAATGTCAATTTTGCGCACTGGCGACCACTTCCTTTTTAATCTTTTTGCCTTCATTGACGAACGGCATCATGGAGCGGAGCTCACGGCCGACTTTCTCGATCTGGTGCTCGGACTCGCGGCGGTTAATGGCGTTGTACTCAGGGCGGCCCAGCTGGTTTTCAAGCAGCCAGCCTTTTGCGAACTTGCCGTTCCGGATATCTTCGAGCACTTCCTTCATGCGGGCTTTTGTCTCGTCCGTGATGACACGGGGCCCGGAGACGAAGTCACCCCACTGTGCAGTGTCGGAGATCGAGTAGCGCATGTTTTCGATGCCGCCTTCGTACATGAGGTCGACGATCAGTTTCAGTTCGTGCAGAACTTCGAAGTAAGCGACTTCCGGCTGGTAGCCTGCTTCGACCAATGTTTCGAACCCGGCCTTGACGAGGGCGGTCGTTCCGCCGCAGAGCACAGCCTGTTCGCCGAAGAGGTCTGTTTCGGTCTCTTCCTGGAACGTCGTTTCAAGAACCCCCGCACGCGCGGCGCCAATCCCTTTGGCGTAAGCAAGCGCAAGATCTTTTGCCTGGCCGGTTGCGTCCTGTTGGATCGCGATCAGTGCAGGGACGCCTGCGCCGCTTTCGTACGTACGGCGGACAAGGTGGCCAGGGCCCTTCGGCGCAACCATGAACACATCAACATCAGCCGGAGGGACGATCTGTCCGAAGTGGATGTTGAACCCGTGTGCGAAGACAAGCGCCTTGCCTGCAGTGAGGGACGGCTTGATCTCTTCGTTGTAGACCTGTGTCTGGCGCTCATCCGGGAGGAGAACCATGATGACATCCGCAGCCGCGGAAGCTTCGGCAACGGTTGCGACCTGGAGGCCGTCTTCCTTCGCCATTTCGAACGATTTGCCCGGACGTACGCCGACGATGACGTCGAAGCCGGATTCTTTCAGGTTCTGCGCATGCGCATGGCCTTGGGAGCCGTATCCGATGACCGCGATTTTACGTCCTTGGAGAACTGCCTCGTTAACATCCTGGTTATAGTACATTTTTGCCATTTTCATTTTCCTCCCTGTGGGTTCTGTTTTTTTATTGGACCGGACTTGGAAGCGGGCCGGACTGCCGCGGGAATCTCTCTGACGGTGCTTCTGCCTTACTGAAGGATCAGATCGGGCATGGTGTCCGCACGCTGCGTCTCGCGTGTAAAGGCCGTGACACCGGTGCGTGAAATTTCCTTGATGCCGTATGGCCGGACGAGGTCGATGAACGCCTCGATCTTCTCCGGGTCCCCTGTCACCTGGTAGGTGGTGACGTTTTTGCTCATGTCGATGACTTGTGCGCGGAACGGCTCGACGATGCTCCGGACTTCCTGGCGGAGCTGGGGCGGGGTAACGACTTTGACGAGCGCCAGCTCCCGCATGACCATCGCCTTGTCCGAGATATCGTTCACCTTGATGACATCGATCTGCTTGGACAGCTGCTTGACGAGCTGCTCGACCTTTGAGGGATCTTCAACGTGGACGACGAAGGTCATCTTCGACATACCCGGCGTCTCGGTATGTCCGACGGTAATGCTCTCGATGTTGAACTGCCGCTTCATGAGGAGTCCTGTCACCCGGTTCAGAACACCGCTCTGGTTGAGGACTGTTGTCGTTATGACCCGTTTCACCGTTCCATCACTCCGATCATTTCACTGAGACTCTTGCCCGGCGCGACCATCGGGTAGACGTTTTCCGTCGCGAGCACCCTGCAGTCGACGAGCGCCGGTCCGTCCGACTCGATCGCTTCCCCGATCACCTGTTCCGCCTCGGCAAGCGTCTCGACTTTATATCCCTTAACCTCATAGGCTTCCGCCAGCTTGACGAAGTCCGGCTGCACCGGCACGAGCGAGGAGGAGTAGCGTTCCCCGTGGAAGGTTTCCTGCCACTGGCGCACCATGCCGAGCGCCGCGTTGTTCAGGATGATGACCTTTACCGGGAGATTGAACTCCTGGAGGATCGACAGCTCCTGCAGCGTCATCTGGAAGCCGGCATCGCCGACGACCGCGACGACTTTCTCGTGCGGGAAGGCCAGCTGGGCGCCGATCGCGGCCGGAAATCCGAAGCCCATCGTCCCGAGGCCACCGGATGTCACCCAGTGATGCGGGTGGTTCGGTTCATAATATTGGGCGGCGAACATCTGGTGCTGGCCGACGTCGGTCGTGACTATCGCGTCTCCTCCCGTGTATTTGTGGATGAGCCGAACCGCATCTTGTGGCATGATCTGCCCATCGGCTGCACGCTCGTAACCGAACGGACGGGTTTCCCGGTACTCGCTTAGGCGTGCAAGCCACGCTTCCGTGTCCGGTGCTTTAAAGTCCTTTTTATTCAGCTCGGTGAGTGCGGCCTTGGCGTCCGCAACGATCGGGATCTCCGTCGGGACGTTCTTGCCGATTTCGGCCGGGTCGATGTCGATGTGGATGACCGTTGCATTTGGCGCGAACCCGTCAAGATTGCCGGTGAGCCGGTCATCGAAGCGGGCGCCGATGTTCAGGAGCACATCGCACTCCTGGATGGCCATATTCGCCGCGTACGACCCATGCATGCCTGCCATGCCGAGCCCGAGATCGTGTCCCCCCGGAACGGTGCCGATGCCGAGCAGGGTGGTTGTCACCGGGATGCGGTACCGCTCGATAAAGCTTCCGAGCTCCCCTGTACCTTCTGCGGCCAGGATTCCCGCCCCTGCAAGGATCAGCGGTCGTTCAGCCTCCGAAAGCATCTGAGCGGCTTTCTGGATCTGGAGGAAGTTCGGCCTGACCGTCGGCTGGTAGCCCGGCAGATGGACGCCTTCCGGATGGGGGATATCCGCGGCAAGTTCGGCCACTGAAACGTCCTTCGGAATATCGACGACCACCGGGCCTTTGCGGCCGGTGGAAGCGATATGGAATGCTTCCTTGATGATCCGCGGGATGTCTTTTGCATCTTTCACCTGGTAGTTGTGCTTGGTGATCGGTTGTGTGATGCCGATCACGTCCGCTTCCTGGAAAGCATCGGTGCCGATCACCTGCTGGGCGACCTGCCCGGTCAGGACGACGAGCGGGAGCGAGTCCAGCATGGCGTCCGCGATGCCGGTCACAAGATTGGTCGCCCCCGGCCCGGAAGTGGCGATGACCACGCCGGTCCTTCCTGTCGTGCGCGCATACCCTTCGGCTGCGTGGATGGCACCCTGCTCATGACGGGCCAGGATGTGCCGGATCGGATTCTTGTACAGTGCATCGTAGATCGGGAGCACCGCACCGCCCGGGTAGCCGAAAATGATGTCCACGCCCTCGTTTTTCAAAGACCGGACCAGCAGGTCGGCTCCGTTGCCGGCTGTTGCCGGTGTGACGGCTTGTTTTGTTTCCCTTACCTTGACGCTCGCTTCCATCTGCGCCTTCCTCCTTCACTTGTGAGTTTTGTATATAAAAAAACAAAAGACCCCTCCACTCCCTGCACGGAACACAGTCGTCTTCCGTTGCAAGGGATGAAAGAGCCTTTCATGGTACCACCCTTGTTCGCGGCATTGCCGCCTCGGCAGCCGGGCAGGTGCCCGGCCGGTTGGTAACGGGGCGGCGCGATGCCAGCCCCGGGAACACCTTGGGAATGATCCGTTCAGTGTTCCGCTCGGAGGTGATGTCGGATAGGATGCACTGCCGGTTTCCAGCGGTTCCGGCTCTCTGGGAGTGCATGGGGTCCTCTTCCTTTTTCCTCTTCTGCGCTTTCGTTTGATTGATCGATCGCTGTCAGATTTTCATGACGCCGCCGGTGTTGGCGGATGTGACCAGTTTGGAGTAGCGGGCGAGATAGCCCGTCTTGATTTTCGGTTCAAACGGCTTCACATTCTTTCGCCGCTCTTCAAGTACGTCTTCCGGAACGTTGAGTTCGATCCTGCGGTTGACGAGGTCGATTTTGATGATATCGCCGTTCTCCACCAGGCCGATCGGCCCGCCTTCCGCCGCTTCCGGCGAAATATGGCCGACAGCGATCCCCCGGGATGCGCCCGAGAATCTTCCGTCTGTGATGAGCGCGACCTTCGTGCCGAGACCACGGCCGACAATTGCCGAAGTCGGCGCGAGCATTTCCGGCATGCCCGGC
This sequence comes from Bhargavaea beijingensis, assembly GCF_900101985.1. Taxonomy (GTDB): domain Bacteria; phylum Bacillota; class Bacilli; order Bacillales_A; family Planococcaceae; genus Bhargavaea; species Bhargavaea beijingensis. The sequence continues at coordinate 160,180 of NZ_FNAR01000001.1, read as the reverse complement.
CCGCCTTTCGGGCCCTCGTACCGGATGACGACCACATGTCCTTCTTGGACCGTGCCGTCATCGATACCCTGGAGGGCGTCTTCCTGGGACTCGAAGACGATGGCGTCGCCTTCGAATACCTTGATGGAAGGATCGACCGCACCGACCTTGATGACGCCGCCATCCGGTGCCACATTCCCGTACAAGACGGATAGGCCGCCCACCGGACTATACGGGTTTTCCTTTGGCCGGATGACCTGCTCATTCAGGATCTTGCTGTCTTTCACGGTTTCATAAAGGGTCTTGCCGGTGACCGTCATCCGGTCCGGGTGAATGGCACCCGGGATGTCACACAGTTCACGGATGATCGCACTGACGCCACCGGCAAGGTGCACATCATGCATTGAGTAATCCGATGCGGGCATGAGCTTGGACAGATACGGGACACGCTCGGCAATCTCATTGACCTTTTTCAGGTCGTAGTCGATGCCTGCCTCATGGGCGATGGCGAGGGTGTGAAGGACGGTGTTTGTCGATCCGCCCATCGCCATGTCCAGGGCAAATGCGTCGTCGATGGTTTCTTCCGTAACGAGGTCGCGCGGCTTCACGTCTTCTTCCACCATGCGGATCAGGTGCTTGGCCGCTTCGTAGATCAGCTCTTTGCGCTGGTCCGATGTGGCGACGATTGTGCCGTTCTCAGGAAGCGTGACGCCCATCATCTCCATGAGGGTGTTCATCGAGTTGGCGGTGAACATCCCCGAACAGGATCCGCATGTCGGACAGGCGCTTTGCTCGATCTCGAGCAGCTGTGCCTGTGTCATGTTACCCTGTTTGTAGGCACCCACGCCTTCGAACACGGAAGTAAGGGAAAGCGCCTTGCCGTTGGAGTCCACTCCGGCTTCCATCGGTCCTCCCGATACGAAAATCGACGGTACGTTGGTCCGGACAGCTGCCATGAGCATTCCCGGAGTGATCTTGTCGCAGTTCGGGATGTAGAACACGCCGTCAAACCAGTGCGCGTTGATGACGGTCTCCGCGGAGTCGGCGATGATCTCCCGGCTCGGAAGCGAGTAGCGCATCCCGATGTGACCCATTGCAATTCCGTCGTCGACGCCGATTGTATTGAACTCGAACGGGACGCCGCCCGCTTCACGGATTGCCTCTTTGACGACTTCCGCAAATTTGTTGAGGTGCATATGCCCCGGGATAATGTCCACATAGGAGTTGCACACGCCGATAAACGGCTTGCCCAAATCCTTCGCTTTCACGCCCGTCGCATATAGCAGGCTCCGGTGCGGTGCCCGGTCGATTCCTTTTTTGATCATGTCGCTTCGCATAAGATGATCTCTCCTCTGGATGGAGGCGGAGCGGCTTCTGGCCATGCTCTTGTGCCGTCTCTCAAAATGAATTGAACACATCATAACGCGGTTGAAATATTGCGTCAAGTCGCTTTTTTCAAGTTTTCGTTCAATTTAGAATTAAATCTTCCATGTAAACGTTTGCAAATGCTGATATATCGCATTCTGCTTAATTTAAAAAGTTTTTCAGGAATGGCCGGGGAGCGTTGGCTAAGATGGATGTCCAGTCCAGCAGGGATGCCGGAAAATCTGAACAGGATTGGTTGACAGGTTACGTCAGTCCTTTTCTGTTTAGTGACCGGTGTTCGTTTCCTGCCGGGCAGTTGCTGCGGAGAAGACTGCAGAATTTGTTCCAGGCGTCAGGTTGGAACAGGCCTTGGAAATCCCAAACATAAAAAAGACCCCCGCCCACGTCTGGGCGGAGGTCACTGTCCACGTCTGGACAGAGGAAGCGGAACGGCTGATCAGGCCGGTCCGTTTCCGTTATTCAGTCACCATTCATTACTTCTGGATTGTTGCAACGACGCCTGCACCAACTGTGCGGCCGCCTTCACGGATCGAGAACTTTGTACCTTCTTCGATCGCGATTGGGGAGATAAGTTCTACTGTCATTTCAACGTTGTCGCCAGGCATAACCATTTCAACGCCTTCTGGAAGCGAGATGATGCCAGTTACGTCAGTTGTACGGAAGTAGAACTGCGGGCGGTAGTTGGAGAAGAATGGCGTGTGACGGCCACCTTCTTCTTTGGACAGAACGTAAACTTCAGCTTTGAAGTTTGTGTGTGGAGTGATCGAGCCTGGCTTTGCAAGAACTTGGCCACGCTGGATGTCTTCACGGGCAACACCACGGAGAAGCGCACCGATGTTGTCGCCTGCTTCTGCATAGTCGAGAAGCTTACGGAACATTTCAACGCCTGTTACTGTAGTCGATTTTGCTTCCTCAGCAAGACCGATGATTTCAACAGTGTCGCCGACTTTAACCTGGCCACGTTCTACACGGCCGGTTGCAACCGTACCACGGCCTGTGATCGAGAATACGTCCTCGACAGGCATCATGAATGGCTTTTCAGTGTCGCGCTCCGGAGTTGGGATGTAGCTGTCAACTGCGTCCATGAGCTCAACGATTTTCTCTTCCCACTCTGCTTCGCCTTCGAGGGCTTTCAGAGCGGAACCTTTGATGACAGGAACGTCATCGCCAGGGAAGTCGTACTCGGAAAGGAGGTCACGGACTTCCATTTCAACGAGCTCGAGGAGTTCTTCGTCGTCAACCATGTCGCACTTGTTAAGGAATACGACGAGGTAAGGAACACCAACCTGACGGGACAGGAGGATGTGCTCACGAGTTTGTGGCATTGGGCCGTCAGCTGCGGATACAACGAGGATTCCGCCGTCCATTTGAGCTGCACCAGTGATCATGTTCTTGACATAGTCAGCGTGACCAGGGCAGTCAACGTGAGCGTAGTGGCGCTTGTCTGTTTCATATTCGATGTGGGATGTGTTGATTGTGATCCCGCGCTCTTTTTCTTCAGGAGCGTTGTCAACGTCAGCGTACGAACGTGCTTCACCGCCGCCTTTTTTCGCGAGTACTGTCGCGATTGCAGCAGTCAGAGTCGTTTTACCGTGGTCAACGTGACCGATTGTACCGATGTTAGCATGCTCCTTGGAGCGGTCGAATTTTTCTTTAGCCATTAGGAAAATCCTCCTTAAATGTAAGAGATGATTGGTATGGTCCGCAGGGAAGTCATACTTCCCCACCTTCCATATCTTATACGTTAGTTATACTTGAAACAAAGGTGAATTTCAATTATTCGCCTTTATTTTTTTTGACGATCTCTTCCCGGATGGACTTAGGCACTTCTTCGTAGTGATCGAACACCATCGAGAATGTACCGCGGCCCTGCGTGTTCGAACGGAGCGATGTCGCATAGCCGAACATTTCGGAAAGTGGAACCATTGCACGGACGACCTGGGCATTACCGCGTGCTTCCATGCCTTCGACACGTCCGCGGCGGGAAGTGATGTCGCCCATGATGTCACCCATGTACTCTTCAGGGATGACGACTTCTACTTTCATCATCGGCTCAAGAAGAACAGGGTTGACTTTCGCTGCAGCATTCTTGACTGCCATGGAAGCGGCAATCTTGAACGCCATTTCGCTGGAGTCGACATCGTGGTAAGAACCGTCGAAGAGCTTGGCTTTGACGTCGATGACAGGGAAGCCTGCAACGACACCGTTTTCGAGTGCGTCTTTTACGCCCGCTTCAACAGCAGGGACGTATTCACGCGGCACGACACCACCGACGATGCCGTTCTCGAATTCAAAGCCTGCGCCTTCTTCGTTCGGGGAGAACTCGATCCAGACGTGACCGAACTGACCGCGGCCACCGGACTGGCGTACGAACTTACCTTCGACCTGGGCAGTCTGGCGGAACGTCTCACGGTAGGATACCTGAGGCGCGCCTACATTCGCTTCAACCTTGAACTCGCGCTTGAGGCGGTCAACGATGATGTCGAGGTGGAGCTCACCCATACCCGCGATGATGACTTCGCCAGTTTCCTGGTCAGTATGCGCGCGGAATGTCGGGTCTTCTTCCTGGAGCTTGCCGAGGGCAATCCCCATCTTGTCCTGGTCGCCTTTCGTCTTCGGCTCGATTGCAACCGAGATGACCGGCTCAGGGAATTCCATCGATTCAAGGATGACGAGTGCTTTCTCGTCGCAGAGCGTGTCGCCTGTGCCTGTATCTTTCAGGCCGACGGCAGCGGCGATTTCACCTGCGTGCACTTCGGAGATCTCCTCACGGGAGTTCGCGTGCATTTGCAGGATCCGGCCGACGCGCTCACGCTTGCCTTTTGTCGAGTTCTGAACATATGAACCGGACTGAAGGATACCGGAATAGACACGGAAGAATGTCAGCTTACCGACGAACGGGTCAGTCATGACCTTGAACGCGAGTGCCGAGAACGGCTCGCTGTCGTCGGCGTGGCGCTCGAGAGCTTCGCCCGTATCCGGGTCGATCCCGTCGATAGCCGGGATGTCAAGCGGAGATGGCAGGTAGTCGACAACTGCGTCGAGGACGAGCTGGACACCTTTGTTCTTGAACGCCGTACCGCAGACAACTGGGTAGAATTCTACCGCTAGCGTCGCTTTACGGATGGCCGATTTGATCTCTTCCACAGAAAGTTCTTCGCCGCCCAGGTATTTCTCCATGAGCTCTTCGTCGAACTCCGCGAGTGCTTCGATGAGCTTTTCACGGTATTCATCTGCCTGTTCCTGGTACTCGGCAGGGATATCTGTAACTTCGATATCTGTGCCGAGGTCGTTACCGTAGATAGTCGCTTTCATTTCGACGAGGTCGATGATGCCGCTGAACTGATCCTCGGCGCCGATCGGCAGCTGGATCGGATGAGCGTTGGCATCCAGACGGTCGTGAAGCGTCTTGACTGCGTAGAGGAAGTCCGCGCCAGTCTTGTCCATCTTGTTGACGAATACGAGACGCGGTACGCCGTAAGTCGTTGCCTGGCGCCATACTGTCTCCGTCTGCGGCTCAACGCCGGACTGGGCGTCAAGGACCGTTACCGCACCATCGAGTACGCGGAGGGAACGCTCAACTTCAACTGTGAAGTCGACGTGTCCGGGCGTGTCGATGATGTTGACGCGGTGGCCTTTCCATGCAGCAGTCGTCGCAGCGGATGTGATCGTGATTCCGCGCTCCTGTTCCTGCTCCATCCAGTCCATCTGGGAAGCCCCTTCGTGCGTTTCGCCGAGCTTGTGGATTTTACCTGTGTAATAGAGGATACGCTCTGTCGTTGTCGTCTTACCGGCATCGATGTGAGCCATGATCCCGATGTTACGAGTGTTCTCCAAGGAGAATTCTCTAGCCATAATGTGTTTCTCCTCCTGTTATGTCGGAATAGAGTGTACTTCGGCTTGAACTTACCAGCGGTAGTGGGCGAATGCTTTGTTCGCTTCCGCCATCTTGTGAAGATCTTCACGCTTCTTCACGGATGCACCCGTGTTGTTGGAAGCGTCAAGAATTTCATTTGCCAGGCGCTCTTCCATCGTCTTCTCACCGCGCAGGCGGGAGTAGTTGACGAGGTAACGGAGGCCGAGTGTTACACGGCGGTCCGGGCGGACTTCAACCGGTACCTGGTAGTTCGCGCCACCGACACGGCGGGCACGCACTTCTAGGACTGGCATGATGTTTTCAAGCGCTGCTTCGAATACTTCCAGAGGATCCTTGCCGGAACGCTCACGGACGATTTCGAATGCGCCGTAGAGGGCTTTCTGGGCTGTACCCTTCTTGCCGTCTACCATGATTTTGTTTACAAGACGTGTCACGAGCTTCGAGTTATAAAGCGGGTCAGGCAACACGTCACGTTTTGCTACTGGACCTTTACGAGGCATGTGTGTTCCTCCTTTCAAACTTTACGACACCTTTGGAAAGGTGATTATTTTTTCGCTTTTGGCTTCTTCGCGCCGTATTGGGAACGGCTCTGCATACGGCCTTGAACGCCGGCTGTATCGAGGGCGCCGCGCACGATGTGGTAGCGGACACCCGGAAGGTCTTTAACACGGCCGCCACGGATCAGGACAACGCTGTGCTCTTGCAGGTTGTGTCCTTCGCCCGGGATATACGCGTTGACTTCGATCGTGTTCGTCAGGCGGACACGAGCATATTTACGAAGCGCGGAGTTCGGCTTCTTAGGCGTCATTGTGCCGACACGAGTGCAGACACCGCGCTTTTGAGGCGAGTTCACATCTGTAAGAGTTTTCTTGAAGCTGTTGTAACCTTTCCCGAGTGCCGGAGACTTCGATTTGGTCGCTTTCGACTTACGCGATTTGCGGACCAGCTGGTTAATTGTTGGCATCGATAGGGTCCTCCCTTCAGTTCTTTTTAATACCACACATCCAGGTGGTTCATTTTAGGGGTAAAAACAAAGTCTTTGCGCAGCATGACGCAAAAACCTACTCAGTAATGGCGATGACCGATGCGCCGACATCGATTCCGTATGCCCGGCCAAGGTCTTTCCTCGTGCCTTCATAGCGTACCGGAATCCCGTTCTCTTCCGCAAGGGACAGAACGTCGCCGATCAGCCGCCCGTCAGTATCCGAAGCGAGAATCACTTCCCGCACCCGGCCTTTCCGGAGCGCCTTTACTGCCTGCTTTATACCGATGATCGTCTGTTTCTGATTCGCTTGTCCATGAGACATGCCATTTCCTCCAAGGAACCAAAAGTCAACTCTCAACCTTGAACATATTATCATCCCTGAAACAGTATGTCAATAAAAAACATATTACTTTTTGGAAGCTGCAGAAGAAGCGGAAAACACGATTTCCGTTCCGGGCCTACCGAAACTGCGTTTGATGCGCGCAAGAAAAGCTTTGCCGCTCAACGCCGCTCTTTTTCCCACTCCGCCTACAGGCAAAAACCCCCGGGAAGCGATGGGCTTCCCGGGGGTCAGGCAACTTATTCGGTTGCTGCGATTTCCTGCTCTTCTTCCATGCCTTCGTAAGTCATTTCGATCTGGCGGTAACGCTGCATGCCGGTGCCGGCAGGAACAAGCTTCCCGATGATGACGTTCTCCTTGAGTCCGAGGAGTTCATCCATCTTGCCTTTGATGGCTGCGTCGGTAAGGACGCGTGTCGTTTCCTGGAACGAGGCGGCCGAGAGGAAGGACTCCGTCTCGAGGGACGCCTTCGTGATTCCGAGGATGACCGGGCGGCTTGTCGCAGGCAGCCGGCCGTCGCGGATGGCATCGAAGTTTGCCTCCGTGAACTGGTGGATGTCGAGCAGCGTGCCCGGCAGGAGGTCGGTTTCGCCGGCTTCGATGACGCGGACTTTGCGCATCATCTGGCGGACCATGACCTCGACGTGCTTGTCGCTGATCTCAACGCCCTGCATCCGGTAGACCTTCTGGACTTCCTTCAGCAAGTATTCCTGGACGGTCTTGACGTCCTTGACGACGATGAGCTGTTTCGGATCGATGGACCCTTCGGTCAGCGCATCGCCGCGCTTGACGGTGTCGTTCAGGCCGAAGCGGAGGCGCGCGTTATACGGCGGTGTATATTTGCGCGTCTCGACTTCGCCGGTGACGGTGATTTCCTTCTGGCCTTCCCGGATCTCTTCGATCTCGGTGATCACACCGTTGATCTCGGAAATGACCGCCTGGCCTTTCGGGTTCCGCGCCTCGAAGATTTCCTGGATACGCGGGAGACCCTGGGTGATGTCGTCTCCGGCAACACCGCCTGTGTGGAACGTACGCATCGTCAGCTGTGTGCCCGGCTCTCCGATCGACTGTGCAGCGATGATGCCGACTGCTTCGCCGACTTCGACCGCTTCGCCTGTCGCCAGGTTCATGCCGTAGCACTTCTTGCAGATGCCGTGTTTCGTGTTGCACGTGAACGCCGAACGGATGGTGACCGTCTCGATGCCCGCATCCATGATCGCGCGTACGACATCTTCGGTGATGAGGCCATCGCGTTCGACGAGCACTTGGCCCGTTTCAGGATGGCGGACCGATTTCTTCGCATGCCGGCCGATAATCCGCTCATCGAGCGTTTCGATGATTTCCGTCCCTTCGGTGAGGGCACTCACTTCAAGGCCGCGGTCGGTTCCGCAGTCGTCTTCGCGGACGATGACATCCTGCGCGACATCGACGAGCCGGCGTGTCAGGTAACCCGAGTCGGCCGTCTTCAGTGCTGTATCGGCAAGACCCTTACGCGCACCGTGCGTCGAGATAAAGTACTCGAGGACGGTAAGGCCTTCACGGAACGACGACTTGATCGGGAGCTCGATGATCCGGCCTGCCGGGTTGGCCATCAGGCCCCGCATCCCCGCAAGCTGCGTGAAGTTCGACGCGTTACCCCGGGCGCCGGAGTCGGACATCATGAAGATCGGGTTCGTGTTCTCGAGAGACTCCATCAGCAGCGACTGGATGGTGTCTTTGGCCTGGGACCAGTACGAGATGACACGGTCGTAGCGTTCCTCTTCGGTGATGAGACCGCGGCGGAACTGCTTCGTGACCTTGTCGACCTTGCCTTGTGCTTCCTGGAGGATTTCCCCCTTGTTCGGCAAGACGACGATGTCCGAAATGCCGATCGTGATGCCGGCACGGGTCGAATATTTGAATCCGAGGTCCTTCATGCGGTCAAGCATCTTGGATGTTTCCGTAATGTGGAACCGCTTGAAGATCTCTGCAATGATGTTTCCGAGAATTTTCTTCTTGAACGGCTGGACAAGCTCCGCTTCCTGGATCTTCGCCTTGACGTCTTCTGTCGGGTTGATGAAGTACTTTTCAGGCGTTTCGACCTGCAGGTTGTGGTCTGTCGGCTCGTTGATGTACGGGAACGACTCCGGAAGGATCTCGTTGAAGATGACCTTGCCGACCGTCGTCATGAGCAGCTGACGGTTTTGCTCTTCCGTGAATGTCGGATTGTTCAGCGATGACGCATGGATGGCGATCCGGCTGTGCAGGTGCACGTAGCCGTTCTGGTAGGCGACCACCACTTCGTCCGAATTGCTGAAGATCATCCCTTCGCCCAGCGCGCCTTTGCGCTCAAGCGTCAGGTAGTAGTTCCCGAGGACCATGTCCTGGGAAGGCGTGACGACCGGCTTGCCGTCTTTCGGGTTCAGGATGTTCTGTGCCGCAAGCATGAGAAGGCGGGCTTCCGCCTGTGCTTCTGCGGAAAGCGGCACGTGGACCGCCATCTGGTCACCGTCAAAGTCGGCGTTGTATGCCGTACAGACGAGCGGGTGGAGGCGGATGGCCCGGCCTTCGACAAGTGTCGGCTCGAACGCCTGGATTCCCAGACGGTGGAGCGTCGGTGCCCGGTTCAGGAGGACCGGGTGTTCCTTGATGACTTCCTCAAGAACATCCCAGACGTCCGAGTGAAGGCGTTCGATTTTGCGCTTCGCGCTCTTGATGTTGTGCGCGAGACCGCGTTCGACGAGTTCCTTCATGACGAACGGCTTGAACAGCTCGATCGCCATTTCGCGCGGCAGGCCGCACTGGTACATCTTCAGGTTCGGCCCGACGACGATAACGGAACGGCCGGAGTAGTCGACACGCTTACCGAGAAGGTTCTGGCGGAATCGGCCCTGTTTACCCTTCAGCATGTGCGAGAGGGACTTGAGCGGGCGGTTGCCCGGACCGGTGACCGGGCGGCCGCGGCGGCCGTTGTCGATGAGGGCATCGACGGCTTCCTGCAGCATCCGCTTCTCGTTCTGTACGATGATTCCCGGTGCGCCGAGATCAAGCAGTCGCTTGAGACGGTTGTTCCGGTTGATCACCCGGCGATAAAGGTCGTTCAGGTCGGACGTCGCAAAGCGGCCGCCGTCCAGCTGGACCATCGGGCGCAGTTCCGGCGGGATGACCGGAAGCACTTCGAGGATCATCCATTCCGGGCGGTTGCCCGAATGGCGGAACGATTCGACGACTTCCAGGCGCTTGATCGCGCGTGTGCGCCGCTGGCCCTGTGCCGTCTTGAGCTCTTCTTTCAGCGCGTCGGCCTCTTTATCGAGGTCGATCTGCTTAAGGAGCCTCTCGATTGCCTCCGCGCCCATGAGCGCGGAGAACTTGTTGCCGTACTTTTCGCGGTACGCGCGGTATTCGCGCTCGGACAGGAGCTGCTTTCGCTCAAGGCCGGTGTCCGCAGGCTCGGTCACAACGTAGGAAGCGAAGTAGATGACTTCCTCGAGCGAACGCGGGGACATGTCGAGAAGAAGCCCCATGCGGCTCGGGATGCCCTTGAAGTACCAGATATGGGATACCGGAGCTGCAAGCTCGATATGGCCCATGCGTTCGCGGCGGACTTTCGCGCGAGTCACTTCAACGCCGCAGCGGTCGCAGACGACGCCCTTGTAGCGGACGCGCTTGTACTTTCCGCAATGGCATTCCCAGTCTTTTGTCGGGCCGAAGATCCGTTCGCAGAACAGGCCGTCTTTCTCCGGCTTCAGCGTCCGGTAGTTGATCGTTTCCGGCTTTTTCACTTCGCCGTAGGACCACGACCGGATTTTGTCCGGGGATGCGAGGCCGATTTTCATATACTCGAAATTATTTACATCTATCAAGGAGCCTACCTCCCTTTAGTCTCAATCTGAACAGGCTCACCGTTCATGGCAATGCAGCTTCACGGGCGGCCCTGCCGCCCGGCTGCAACTTCGTCCGCGTTATTCGGCTCCGATTGTTTCCTGCTCGTTGGCCGGCAGGATGTTCAGCGCATCCGTCGGCTGCAGGTCTTCGTCCTCATCGAGGTCGCGGAGCTCGATCTCCTCGTATTCCTCCGTCAGCATCTTGACATCGAGGCCGAGGGACTGGAGTTCCTTGATCAGAACCTTGAACGATTCAGGGATGCCCGGCTGCGGGATGTTTTCCCCTTTGACGATCGCCTCATAGGTCTTCACGCGTCCGACGACGTCATCGGACTTGACCGTCAGGATTTCCTGCAGCGTGTAGGCTGCACCGTATGCTTCAAGCGCCCATACTTCCATCTCGCCGAAACGCTGTCCGCCGAACTGCGCCTTACCGCCGAGCGGCTGCTGTGTGACGAGTGAGTATGGCCCGGTCGAACGGGCGTGGAGCTTGTCATCGACCATGTGGGCGAGCTTGATCATGTACATGATGCCGACCGACACTTTGCTGTCGAACGGTTCGCCGGAACGCCCGTCGTAGAGGGTCGTTTTACCCGAGCGGTCCATGCCGGCTTCTTCCATGGTCTCCCAGACGTCTTCTTCGTTGGCACCGTCGAAGACCGGGCTCGCCATATGGAGGCCGAGGTAACGCGCAGCCATGCCGAGGTGAAGTTCGAGCACCTGGCCGATGTTCATCCGGGAAGGGACGCCGAGCGGGTTGAGCATGATGTCAACCGGCGTGCCGTCCGGCATGAACGGCATGTCCTCTTCCGGAAGAATCCGGGAGATGACACCCTTGTTCCCGTGGCGGCCAGCCATCTTGTCGCCCACGGAGATTTTCCGCTTCTGGACGATGTACACGCGCACAAGCTGGTTGACACCCGGCGCAAGCTCATCGCCGTCTTCGCGGTTGAACACTTTGACGTCGAGGACGATTCCGCCCGCCCCGTGAGGAACACGGAGCGAGGTGTCTCGCACTTCCCGTGCCTTCTCGCCGAAGATGGCGTGGAGGAGGCGTTCTTCCGCCGTCAGCTCGGTGACACCTTTCGGCGTGACCTTGCCGACGAGGATATCGCCGTCACGCACTTCAGCACCGATGCGGATGATGCCGCGCTCATCGAGGTTGCGGAGCGCGTCTTCACCGACGTTCGGGATGTCACGGGTGATTTCTTCAGGTCCGAGCTTCGTATCGCGGGAGTCTGATTCATATTCTTCAATATGGATCGATGTATACACGTCATCCTTTACCAGGCGCTCGCTCATGATGACGGCATCCTCGTAGTTGAAGCCATCCCATGTCATGAACGCGACGAGGACGTTGCGGCCGAGCGCAAGCTCGCCGTTGTCCATCGAAGGGCCGTCACCGAGTACGGTAAGCGGCTCGACACGATCGCCGACGCTGACGATCGGGCGCTGGTTGTAGCATGTCCCCTGGTTGGAACGGACGAATTTCTCAAAGCGGTAGATGTCGAGGTCGCCCTTGACTTCCTTGCCGTCCACCGTTTCGATGCGGCGGACACGGACTTCCTTCGCCTCGACATGCTCCACGATGCCGTGGTGCCTCGAGACGATCGCCGCGCCCGAGTCGCGCGCCGAGACGTACTCCATCCCCGTGCCGACAAACGGCGCTTCCGGATTCAGGAGCGGAACGGCCTGGCGCTGCATGTTCGCACCCATGAGGGCGCGGTTCGAGTCGTCGTTCTCAAGGAACGGGATGCACGCAGTCGCAGCCGAGACAACCTGTTTAGGCGAGACGTCCATGTAGTCGATCGATTCGCGCTTGAAGACCGAGTTGTCACCGCGGAAGCGGCCGACAACCTCTTCGTTGACGAAACGGCCGTCTTCATCAAGCGGCGCGTTCGCCTGGGCGACGACGTAGTTGTCCTCTTCGTCGGCCGTCAGGTAGTCGATCCGGTCCGTGACGATACCCGTCTCCGGGTCCACCCGGCGGTACGGTGTTTCAATGAAGCCGAATTTGTTCACTTTCGCATAGGTCGAAAGCGAGTTGATGAGCCCGATGTTCGGGCCTTCCGGCGTCTCGATCGGGCACATGCGCCCGTAGTGGGAGTAGTGGACGTCACGGACTTCCATACCGGCGCGCTCACGCGTGAGCCCGCCCGGCCCGAGTGCGGATAGGCGGCGCTTATGCGTCAGTTCCGCAAGCGGGTTCGTCTGGTCCATGAACTGGGACAGCTGGGAGCTGCCGAAGAATTCTTTGATCGATGCGATGACCGGACGGATATTGATCAGCTGCTGAGGCACAATAGATTGTGTATCGTTGATCGACATCCGCTCGCGGACCACGCGCTCCATCCGGGAAAGGCCGATGCGGAACTGGTTCTGCAGCAGTTCCCCGACCGAACGGAGACGGCGGTTTCCGAGATGGTCGATGTCATCAGTCGTGCCGACCTGGTAAAGCAGGTTGAAGAAGTAGCTGATCGACGCGACGATGTCCGCCGGCGTGACGTGCTTCACCGCTTCTTCGACATCTGCGTTGCCGATGACGTTGATGACTTTCTCGTCTTCACTGTTCGGTGCATAGATTTTCACCGAAGAGATCGTGATATCCTCGTCGAGTACGCCGCCGACCGGCTCAAGGGTTTCATAGCCGGCGCCCTGCTCGAGGAACGGGATGATGCGGTCGAGTTCGCGGCGATCGAGAAGCGTTCCCTTTTCCGCAATGATTTCGCCCGTCTCCGGATCAGCGATCGCTTCTGCGAGCGTCTGGTTGAGCAGGCGGTTTTTGATGCTGAGTTTCTTGTTCATCTTGTAGCGTCCGACGTCGGCAAGATCATAGCGCTTCGGATCGAAGAAGCGGGAGTAAAGCAGATTCTTTGCGCTCTCCACCGTTGGCGGCTCGCCCGGGCGGAGACGCTCGTAGATTTCAAGGAGTGCTTTTTCGGTGCTTTCGGTGCCGTCCTTCTCCAGTGTGTTCTGGAGATATTCATTGTCCCCGATCAGATCGATGATTTCCTGATCCGAACCGAAACCGAGCGCGCGCAGAAGGACCGTGACCGGCAATTTGCGCGTGCGGTCGATGCGGACATGGACGACGTCTTTCGCATCCGTCTCGTATTCGAGCCATGCGCCACGGTTCGGGATGACTGTCGCTCCGAAGCCGCGCTTGCCGTTCTTGTCCGTTTTATCGTGGAAGTAAACGCTCGGGGAGCGCACGAGCTGGGAGACGATGACGCGTTCCGCGCCGTTGATGATGAATGTCCCGTTGTCCGTCATAAGCGGGAAGTCGCCCATGAAGACATCCTGCTCTTTTACTTCCTCGGTTTCTTTATTATGGAGGCGGACCTTGACGCGGAGTGGTGCCGCGTACGTCGCATCGCGCTCTTTCGACTCGCCGACCGGATACTTCGGTTCGCTGAGGCTATAGTCGACGAATTCAAGCGAAAGATTGCCCGTGAAGTCCTCGATTGGAGAAATGTCGCGGAACATGTCCCGCAGACCTTCTTCAAGGAACCATTCATAGGACTTCGTCTGGATCTCGATCAGATTCGGGAGCTCAAGCACCTCACTGATCCGCGCAAAACTCCTGCGCTGACGATGTTGACCGTACTGAACTAGTTGACCTGTCAACTGATTCACCCCTCAATTAAAGCGATAATGGGTCTTTGCGGATGCCGGCAAATTGATGTATGATATCCGAAAAGACAAAAAGAAAACGAGTCCGATGCAGAAGCTCATTTTCGGTTTCACCAGGCTTATTCCATTCCGGGCCAGTATTCCCAATTGAAGAGCCAGACTATACGGTATGAATGTCCGGCCCCGGATGCCGCGCGGGCAGCCGGAGGCACTTCAGTCAAAAGGGCACACGACCTCAATTTTATTTGTGCATTTTATTATACTATCATTGAATATTTGTCAAGTCAATGTTTGTCAAGTCATTTTTTAAGCGACCGGTAGATAAAATAGCCTTTTTTCTTGGCTTCGGCCGTAACATTGCCGAAAAGCTCCTGAAGCTTCTTTTCCGTGGACGCGGCGCCCTGTTTTTTCTGGATGACGACCCAGAGCTCGCCCCCTTCGGCAAGAAGGCGGAAGGCATCTTCATAGATCCTGAAGACCGTGTCTTTGCCGGCGCGGATCGGCGGATTGGTCAAAATCGCCGAAAAGCCGGCTCCGCGCACATCCGAACCTGCGTCACTTTCATAGATCTCCGTGTTGCCGGCGCCGTTTGTGCCGGCATTTTCGCGTGCGAGGCCAAGCGCCCGGCTGTTCACATCGACCATATGGACGACTCTGTCCGGCATCAGCCTGGCGGCTGTCAGGCCGACCGGCCCGTATCCGCAGCCGATATCCAGGACATTGCCCGGGATCGCCGGCTCCCTGAACGTGTCGATCAGAAGCCTCGATCCAAAATCAACGCTTTGCTTGCTGAATACGCCCGCATCCGTCTTGAAACGGAACGGGATGCCGCGGAGCGTTGCCGTCCAGGTTTGCGGTGCACTTTCGGTGCCCGGCTTTTTTGAATAATAATGATCCGCCATGCCCGTCGCCTCCGTTCATGAAGATTGTGCCCGGCCGGGGCCGGGAACTGCTGCTCCTATCATACCCTTCGGACATGAATAAAAAAGCCCGTCGAGTTGAGACGGGCTTTTTTGTATGGGAAGCGGGAATTACTTGAGTTCGACGCCTGCGCCGACTTCTTCGAGCTTCGCTTTCATTTCTTCTGCTTCTTCTTTCGCTACGCCTTCTTTGATCGGCTTCGGCGCTTCGTCTACGAGCGCTTTCGCTTCTTTCAGGCCAAGGCCAGTGATTTCGCGGACAACCTTGATGACTTTGATCTTCTGGTCGCCTGCGGAAGCAAGGACAACGTCGAAGTCTGTTTTTTCTTCTGCTGCAGGGCCTGCTGCGCCGCCTGCAACTGCAACAGGAGCTGCTGCTGTTACGCCGAATTCTTCTTCGATAGCTTTGACGAGGTCGTTCAGTTCGAGGACCGTCATTTCTTTGATCGCTTCAATGATTTGCTCTTTGCTCATTGATGTTTCCTCCTAATGGATCGATTTATTTTATGCGGCGATGCCGCGTTCCGTTGGCTCAGGCTGCTGGATTATGCGCCTTGCTCTTCCTTCTGCTCTGCAACCGCCTTCGAAGCGAGTGCAAAGTTGCGGATCGGTGCCTGGAGTACGCTGAGGACCATGGAGAGGAGACCTTCCCGGGATGGGAGTTCCGCCAGTGCCTTGACTTCTTCCAGTGTTGCAACGTTGCCTTCGATGACGCCCGCTTTGATCTCAAGCGCATCGTTGTCCTTTGCGAAGTTATTGATGATCCGCGCAGGAGCGACAACGTCTTCTTTCGAGAACGCAATTGCGTTCGGGCCTGTCATGTACTCGTTGAGTGCTTCGAGGCCTGCTGCTTCAGCCGCGCGGCGAGTCATCGAGTTTTTGTAAACTTTGAACTCGATGCCTTCTTCGCGAAGCTGTTTACGCAGCTCAGTCACTTGCGCCACGTTGAGGCCGCGGTAGTCCACGACAACAACGGATGCCGCTTCTTTCAGCTTGCCGCTGATTTCATCGACGAGCGCTTGTTTCTGTTCGAGAATCTTGCTCATGTCAACACCTCCTGTTAGAGTGGCTCATTTATACCGCATATCAACGGAAAAGCCCTGTATCCGCGAACGCAGACACAGGGCATTAAAGTCGGCTTCATTCAATCAAGCACGTCTTTGTCCTCGGCAGGAAGATTAAGCGGCATGCCGCCCCTGCTGTCTACGGTACAAACGATATTCACAACATCGGCAATATTACCAGACTGCCGTTCTGTTGTCAATGATTATTTTTTGACGAGGACGTTTGCCGCATCGATTTTCACTGCAGGGCCCATTGTAGTCGTCACGTTGACAGACTTCATGTAAGTGCCTTTTGCAGCTGCAGGCTTCGCTTTCTGGATCGTTTCGAAGATGGTTTCGAAGTTCTCGATGAGCTTCTCGTTATCGAACGAAACTTTTCCGATCGGTGCGTGGATGATGCCGGCCTTATCAGCGCGGTATTCAACCTTACCTGCTTTGATGTCCTGGACAGCTTTTGTCACGTCGAACGTGACAGTGCCTGTCTTAGGGTTTGGCATGAGGCCCTTTGGCCCGAGGACGCGGCCGAGCTTGCCGACTTCGCCCATCATGTCAGGAGTCGCAACGACGACGTCGAAATCGAACCAGCCTTGCTGGATCTTTTGGACGTAGTCCGCTTCGCCTACATAGTCAGCGCCTGCAGCTTCCGCTTCCTTCGCTTTTTCGCCTTTTGCGAAAACGAGGACCTTTTGCGTTTTGCCCGTTCCGTTCGGAAGGACGACTGCGCCACGGATTTGCTGGTCGTTTTTACGAGTATCGATCCCGAGACGGAATGCGACTTCGACCGTTGCGTCGAATTTGGTTGTGCTCGTTTCTTTAGCGAGCGCGATTGCTTCTTCTGCGCCGTAGAGTTGTTCGCGGTCTACTTTTTTAGCCGCTTCTACGAGCTTCTTGCCTTTTTTAGCCATGTTTGTTTCCTCCTTGATTGTGGTTATAGCGGATTAACCCTCCCACGAAAAAGGATTGCGGCGTTCGCGTAGAACGGGCGCAACCCTCCTGTAACAGAACAACATCAAGTGAAAGAATCAGTCTTCGATCGTGATGCCCATGCTGCGGGCAGTGCCTTCGACCATCTGCATCGCTGCTTCAACAGAAGCGGCGTTGAGGTCCGGCATTTTAGTCTCCGCGATTTCGCGGACTTTATCACGCTTGACGACGGCAACCTTGTTTTTGTTCGGTTCGCCGGACGCCTTATCGATGCCTGCTGCTTTCTTCAGAAGAACGGCAGCCGGCGGAGTTTTTGTAATGAATGTAAACGAGCGGTCTTCAAAAACCGTGATCTCAACAGGGATGATGAGACCTGCCTGGTCAGATGTCCGTGCGTTGAATTCCTTACAGAAGCCCATGATGTTCACACCTGCCTGACCGAGTGCCGGTCCGACCGGTGGTGCCGGGTTTGCTTTACCTGCAGGGATTTGCAGTTTAACGATTTTGCTTACTTTTTTAGCCACGAGACGCACCTCCTTAAAGTCCGTGATGTGGTAATAGGGTTGCCCCTCCCACTCATATGTGTCTGCCGGCATTGCCGGTAGAATACGGTTGATCCGCAGCAGGCCCATTTTAGGCCTGACCTATGGAATAATACCACTAACGCCTCCCGCATGCAAGCGGGGATGTCAAATTTTACGAATCTGGGCGAAATCAAGTTCCATCTTCGTCTCGCGCCCGAACATCTCGACGGCGACTTTGACTTTGCCCTTGGCCGGATCGACTTCCTCGACCGTGCCCTGGAAGTTCGCGAACGGCCCTTCGAGCACTTCGACAAGTTCGCCTTCTTCGACGTCCATTTCGACTTTGGCTTCCTTCATGCCCATCTGGCGGAGGATAAAGTCGACCTCGTCCGGCATGAGCGGCGTCGGTTTCGCACCGCCGCCGGACGAGCCGATAAAGCCCGTGACGCCCGGCGTGTTGCGGACGACGTACCAGGAATCATCCGTCATGATCATTTCGACGAGGACATATCCCGGGAAAGTTTTTCGCATGACGGTCTTTTTCTTGCCGTCTTTCAGCTCTGTTTCCTGTTCTTCGGGAACGATGACGCGGAAGATCTTATCAAGCATTCCCATCGTTTCGACCCGTTTTTCAAGGTTCGCCTTCACCTTATTCTCGTATCCGGAATAGGTGTGCACCACGTACCAATTTTTCTCCATTCGATCGGACTGGCCGTCCGTCCCTCCCTTTCACTTCCAAATCAACGACTGAGCGCCGGGGCGGCGGTTTCCCGGATGCGGCTCCTCCAATGAGTGTGTCCGCATCCGGCAGACACAACCGCCCCGGACTTCAGCAAAATGAAAAAGCCCGTGCGGTCTTCCAGACGGGCTATTGTGGCCATGTATTCAGACAGCCTGAGTCAGATGCTCAGGAACCAGCGGAACAGCTCCGAAATGCCAAGGTCGATCACTACGAAGAACAAAGCCATGAATACGACCGTCGAAAGAACGACAATCGTGTACTTGGTCAGTTCTTTGCGCTTCGGCCAGCTGACCTTCCGCATCTCGGAGACGACGCCGCTGAAAAACTCACGAATCTTGCCCATTTATCGTAAACCTCCGGATTGTAAATGTGTCTAAGTCAAGTGTGGTTGTGTCACCGGAAGTTCCGGCGTCGCATCACGATTTTCCGCCGGCCGCCGGGTAAGGACGGCCGTGCCGCCGATCCGCGGACCGGTCCGTTTACAGCCTACCACCTGCAAACAAGGCTGTCAACGCGGCCGGGTGCCTACCGGCGCGCCCCCGCGGCGGCAAGGTGCTGCTCCAATTTCCTCTTGATCCGCTGGAGGGCGTTATCAATCGACTTCACCTGGCGGTCGAGCTTGTCCGATATTTCCTGGTAGCTGCGTCCCTCCAGATAAAGGGCGAGCACTTGCCGTTCCAGTGTGCTCAGGACGTTGTTGACCTCTTCCTCAAGCCGGTGGAAATCCTCCCGGTGAACCATGAGATCCGCGGGGTCGTCCAGCTCCGGCCCCGTCAGCATATCCAGAAGCGTCCGCTCGGACTCATCCTCGTAGACCGGCTTGTCAAGTGAGATCGACGAATTGAGCGGGATATGCTTTTGGCGCGTCGCAGTCTTGATCGCTGTGATGATTTGCCGCGTGATGCAGAGCTCCGCAAAGGCGCGGAATGAGCTGAGCTTATCCGGGCGAAAGTCCCGGATTGCCTTGTACAGGCCGATCATCCCCTCTTGGATGATGTCTTCCCGGTCCGCTCCGACCAGGAAGTATGAGCGCGCTTTCATCCGGACGAAATAATGATACTTCCGGATCAGGTAATCGAGCGCGTCCGACCTCCCGGCATGCACCAGCCCGACAAGCGACTCATCGCTATGGTTTTCAAACGATTCCCCCAAAACCTCTTTCCGGCTGTCAATCATCATTTCAGATCACCCCGGTCCCCCACGAATTTAATGACAAGTGTACAGGAAGGAAAATATTGTCGTCAACTGCTCATTTGAGTCCGCGGCGCCATTTTTCGAAAATTTCGGCCACATCGTCGCTGAGCGGGATCTTGGAGAACGGCCGGTTTTCGCGGATTTCCTTCACCCGTTTTGCAATGCCGTCACGGACTTCACCCATTTCGAGCCGGAGTTCGCGGGCGGATTTCCGGAGGGCGCCCTGCGCGAAAATGACACGTTGCTCGGTAAAGTCCGATGTGGCGACATGCACCCGGGTCCGCCGGTTTCCGAGTTCGGAGGCCAGGCGCTCGATGCGTTCATCAGCCGTCTCATTCTCCCTTGTATAGATCACTTCGACATCCCGCCGCCGCTCCGGCTTCGGAATGCCCGGGACGTACTGCGCATCGAAGACGACAATCACCCGCCAGCCCGTATACGCCCGGTATTCCGCCATCATCTCGACGAGCAGGTCGCGGGCATCCTCAAGCCGGGCATCCCGGAGCATTTTCAGCTCCGGCCAGTCGCCGATGATGTTATAGCCGTCGACGATCAGGACGTCCATCACTGACCGCCTTCCGGATCACGCTTGCGGAACACTTCGTACATGAGAAGGGCCGCCGCGACGGAGGCATTCAGGGAATTGACGTGGCCGACCATCGGAAGGCTGTACAGGAAGTCGCATTTGTCCCGGAGAAGACGGCTCATGCCGCGGCCCTCACTGCCGATGATGACGGCGAGCGGCAGGCCGGCATCCATGCTGCGGTAGTCCGCCTCCCCTTTGGCATCCGTGCCGGCAATCCATACGCCGCGGCCTTTCAGTTCATCCACGGTGCGTGCCATATTGCCGACCCGCACGACCGGGACATGCTCGATCGCGCCGGTCGACGCCTTGGCGACCACGCCGGTCAGGCCGACGGAACGCCTCTTCGGAATCATGATGCCGTGGACGCCGGACGCATCTGCCGTCCGGAGGATCGATCCCAGATTGTGCGGGTCCTCGAGCTCGTCCAGGATGAGGAAAAACGGATCCTCACCGCGCTCCTCCGCCCGGCGGAACAGATCATCCATTTCCGCGTAGCCGTACGCGGCAACCGAAGCGGCGACACCCTGGTGGGTCAGCTCGGTCAGTTGGTCGAGCTTTTTCTTCGGCACCTGCTGGACAACCGTGCCGGATTCTTTTGCAAGCCGGCGGATATCCGAAGCAAAGCCCTTCTGCATGCCTTCGGCAATCCAGACTTTGTTCAGCTGTCGCCCGGAACGCAGCGCCTCGAGGACGGGATTGCGCCCCGCAATGATTTCTTCTTCACGGTTCGTCACCGCACTTCCCCTCCTTTCGATTCGGCAAAGTCGATGGCGTATCGGATCACTTCGTCCAGCCGCTCTTCATTCCCGAGCAGATGCAGATAGCCGACCAGCGCCTCGAAAGCCGTGCTGTAATTGTACGTCTGTATGTCGGTGTTTTTCGGGGCATGTCCCGATTTGGCATTGCGCCCCCGGCGGACGACCGCGGATTCCGCTTCCTCGAGGAATCCGCCCTCCTCCATCGAGAGAATGATCGCCGCCTGGGACTTTGCCGATACGTAGCCGGTCGCAAGCCGGTGAAGGGTGTTCGGCTTCGCCCGCCCGGAGCGGATCAGGTGCTCGCGGACAGCGACTTCGTAGACCGCGTCCCCCATATAGGCGAGCGCAAGCCCGTTTAGCTGGCGGATGTCGCCATCACTGATTCCGGCCATCCGATCAGCCCCTCTTCCAGCGGACGCCCTGACGGGTATCCTCAAGGACGATGCCCTGGCTCAGCAGGTGATCACGAATTTCGTCAGCGCGCTTGAAATCACGGTTTTTACGTGCCTCTTCGCGTTCGGCAATCAATGCATCGACTTCCTCTCCCGGAAGTTCATCCGCCGTCTCAAGGGAGATGCCGAGCACGCCGGCAAGTTTGCCGAATGTGCCGAGGAATGCCTGGAGCACGTCTTTCTGGGTGTTTTTCTCGTTCAGGTAGGTGTTGGACAATCGGGCCAGATCGAAAAGTGCAGCAATGGCGTTTGCCGTGTTGAAGTCATCGTCCATGGCATCTACGAACGCCTTCTCCGCTTCCGTGATCCGGTGAAGCCAGACGTCGGCCTGGTCGCCGTTGTCCGCTGTCTGCCCGAGGCGGAACATGAGGTTGCGGTACGCCGTCCGAAGCCGCCCGAGCGCGCTTTCCGCATCTTCGATCACTTCCGATGAGAAGTTGATCGGGTTCCGGTAATGGACGGTCAGCATAAAGTAGCGCAACACCTGCGGGTCGATCTTCTGCCGGAGATCGTGGACAGTGATGAAGTTGCCGAGTGATTTCGACATTTTCTCGTTGTCGATATTGACGTAGCCGTTGTGCATCCAGTAGTTGGCGAAAGTCTTGTCGTTGTGCGCTTCGCTCTGGGCAATTTCGTTCTCGTGGTGCGGGAATGTCAGGTCCTGGCCGCCGGCGTGAATGTCGATCGTGTCCCCGAGCACTTCCCTCGCCATGACTGAGCACTCGATGTGCCAGCCCGGCCGGCCCGCGCCCCACGGGCTTTCCCACGAGACCTCACCGGGCTTCACGCCCTTCCAGAGGGCAAAGTCGAGCGCGTCCTCCTTTTTCTCTCCCGGCTGGATGCGCGCGCCGACCTTGAGCTCGTCGATCGACTGCTGGGATAGCTTGCCGTAGCCGTCGAATTTTCTCGTCCGGTAATACACATCGCCGCCCGACTCGTAAGCATAGCCCTTGTCGATCAGCACACCGATAAAGTCGATGATGTCCCGTATATGCGCTGTGACGCGCGGATGGTCGTCCGCATGGCGGCAACCGAGCGCCTCGATATCCGCGAAATACGCGGCGATGAACCGCTCCGTCAGTTCGCCGACTTCTTCGCCATGCTCATTTGCCGCCTTGATGATCTTGTCGTCGACGTCGGTGAAGTTTGAGACATAATGGACATCGTAGCCCTTGTACTCCAGGTAATTGCGGACCGTGTCGTAGACGATGACCGGACGCGCATTGCCGATATGGATGTAGTTGTAGACGGTCGGGCCGCACACATACATCTTCACTTTCCCTTTTTCGATAGGGACAAACGGTTCTTTTTGTCTGGTGAGAGTATTGAAAATCTGAATGGTCATCGTCGCTCCTCCTTCAACTGCTCCTGCAGCCGTTCCAATTCGTTGTTAAGTCGCTTGATCTTCACTTCCAGCATGTCGCACTTGTCTGCGACCGGGTCCGGGATATCCTGGTGGTCCAGTTTCCTGGTCACCTTGACGCCATTCCGGACGACGACCGTTCCCGGAATCCCGACGACTGTCGAGTTCGGCGGCACGTCTTTCAGCACGACCGATCCCGCGCCGACTTTGACGTTGTCGCCGAGCGTGATCGAACCGAGCACCTTAGCCCCGGATGCAATGAGTACATTGTTGCCGAGCGTCGGGTGGCGCTTCCCTTTTTCTTTGCCGGTCCCACCAAGGGTCACACCCTGATAAAGCGTCACGTCATCGCCGATCACGCACGTCTCCCCGATGACGACACCGGAGCCGTGGTCGATGAAGAACCGGCGGCCAATGACCGCACCCGGATGGATTTCGATTCCCGTCAGGAACCGGACGAATTGGGAAACGACCCGAGCAAGGAAGCGCAGTCCTCTCGTGTGAAGAAAATGGGCGACCCGGTATCCCCAAATCGCATGGAGCCCGGCATATGTCAGGACAATCTCAATTGAACTCCTTGCCGAAGGGTCCTGATCAAAAATCGTCGAGATGTCTTCTTTCATCCTCTTGAACATGGTTAAACATTCCTCCAAAATCCGAAAAACGGCTGCAGTTGCGCCCCGGAGCTCCGCCAAAACAAAAAGCGTCTCTGTCAGCTGACAGAGACGCCTCGTATGCGCGGTTCCACTCTGGTTTGGGAGGAGCAGAAAGCCCCTCCCCCCTCGGTGCCCGTAACGGGGGCAAGACGGCCGGCCTACTGGACTTCGGCTCGGCGCTCCGAGGTGCATTTCCGCGCGCAGCGGCCCGGGCCGCTTTCAGCCGGCGGCGGCCCTCTCTGACGAGCATGCGCAACGTACTTCTCCTCTTCGTCGCTTTCGGTATGTTGAATCCTTATTGACCTTTATTGTACTTGGGGAACGCGGAATGTCAATTGATTGAACCGTATGCGGCGAATGCCCGGTATATTCAGCCCGCGTACGCGGAGACGCGGCGGATGACCTTGTCGCGGCCAAGGAGGGAAATCGCTTCCTGAAGCTCAGGGCCGTGTGTCTGGCCCGTCGTCACGACGCGGATCGGCATGAAGAGATTCTTGCCTTTGTGGCCGGTTTTCTTTTGTACGGCCTTGATGGCGCCCTTGATCGATGCCGGGTCAAACGACTCAAGCTCTTCAAGCTTCGCCTTGAATGCCGTCATCACTTCCGGAACCTGTTCGCCGGACAGAACTGCTTTCGCTTCTTCATCGTATTCAATCCCGTCGTTAAAGAACTGGGCGGACAATTCGACAATTTCCGCGCCGAAGCTCATCTGCTCCTGGTACAGGGCGATCAGGCGCTCCGCCCATTCGCGTTCTTCCGCGGACAGCTCTTCCGGCAGGCGGCACGCCTTCTGGAGATGCGGAAGCGCCAGCTTCACGACTTCCTCGAGCGGCAGCTGCTTGACGTACTGGTTGTTCATCCATGTCAGCTTCTGCTTGTCGAAAAGCGCAGGCGACTTTGACAGGCGGTCCGCTTCGAACATTTCGATGAACTCGTCCTTCGAGAAAATCTCCTCCTCGCCCTTCGGCGACCAGCCGAGCAGCGCGATAAAGTTGAAGAGCGCCTCCGGAAGGTATCCGAGCTCTTCGTACTGTTCGATAAACTGGATGATCGATTCGTCACGCTTCGACAATTTCTTGCGGCTTTCGTTCACGATCAGCGTCATGTGGCCGAACGTCGGCGGCTCCCAGCCGAACGCCTCGTAGATCATCAGTTGCTTCGGTGTGTTGGAGATGTGATCATCCCCGCGGAGCACGTGAGAAATCTTCATGTAGTGGTCATCGGCCGCCACCGCGAAGTTATAGGTCGGCACGCCGTCCTTTTTCACGATGACCCAGTCGCCGATATCGCCAGACTCGAACGACACCTCATCCTTGACCATGTCGTGGAATTTGTACGTGCGGCCTTCCGGAACAGCAAAACGGATGCTCGGCTTGCGGCCCTCCGCCTCCAGTTTCGCGCGGTCGTCGTCTGTCAGGTGGCGGCACTTGCCGCTGTAGCGCGGCATTTCCCCGCGTGCCTGCTGGGCTTCGCGCTCGGCTTCAAGCTCGTCTTCGGTGCAATAGCACTTGTAGGCCAGACCCTTTTCCAGGAGCCCGCCGTACAGTTCCTTGTATAGGTCGTTTCGCTCCGACTGGCGGTACGGACCGTACTCGCCGCCGACATCAATGCTCTCGTCCCAGTCGATGCCAAGCCACTTCAGATAGCGGAGCTGCGATTCCTCGCCGCCCTCGATGTTGCGCTTCGCGTCGGTGTCTTCGATGCGGATGATGAACTTGCCGCCGTTGTGGCGTGCGTAAAGATAGTTGAAGAGCGCCGTCCGGGCGTTCCCGATATGCAGATGCCCCGTCGGGCTCGGCGCATAGCGTACACGAACTTCCTGTGTCATAGATGGTTCCTCCTGTTCGTTCGAACATGTTTGCTCCGTCCATTTTACCACAGCATGTGTGGTTTTAAAGCGCCAGGTTGCTGCCGCTGGCGGCCGTGACCAATCCTGGTATGCCGGGAAGTCGGGTGGCAGGGGTTTTGGAGGGAGAACTTTTTGGGGGCGAGGGGATTTTAGTACGCGAACTTTTGCGATTCGTACGCAAACCACGGGGGGCGAGGGTTTTTCGCACGCGAACTTTTGTGATTCGTACGCGAACCACGGGGGCGGGGGGGTTCGCACGCGAACTTTCGCGATTCGTACGCGAACTTTTTGTGATTCGTACGCAAACCACGGGGGCGAGGGTTTTTCGCACGCGAACTTTCGCGATTCGTACGCGAACCCTTAACCCCCTTTTTCACGCAAAAGGCCGCCCGTCAATGGCGGGCGGCCCTGTTCTTATGCTTTCTCCAATAAAATCACCGCAAGTGCGGCGATGCCTTCTTCCCGGCCGACAAAGCCGAGCTTTTCGGTCGTGGTTGCCTTGACGTTCACCTGCGCCACATCCGCATGAAGCAATTCCGCGATGCGGGCGCGGATCTTGTCGATATGAGGCGCCATTTTCGGGCGCTGGGCCATGATCGTGCAGTCGACATTACCGAGCTTCCAGCCCTGCGCTTCGACATCTGCCCACACACGCTCCAGCAGCACCGCGGAATCCGCGTCCTTGAACGCCTCGTCGGTGTCCGGGAAGTGATGGCCGATATCCCCCCTGCCGATGGCGCCAAGCGCCGCGTCGGTCACGGTATGGAGCAGCACATCCGCATCCGAGTGGCCGGTGAGGCCGCGCTCATGCGGGATGGTGACGCCGCCGATGATGAGCGGGCGCCCCTCCGCGAATTCATGCACGTCAAACCCTTGTCCGATCCTGATCATTCCATCTCCTCCTGCCGTTTCAGCAGCGCCTCGCCGATCGCGAGGTCCACCTTGGTCGTCATCTTCAGATTATCATACGTGCTCCCGACGACGCGGACGGGATGTCCGAGCCGTTCGACAAGCATCGATTCGTCCGTCCCGATGAACCCTTCTTCCAGCGCTTTTTCCTCCGCTTCGGCCAACAGGCCCGCGCGGAACGCCTGCGGGGTCTGGACAAGCCAGACAGTGCTTCGGTCCGGCGTGGATTCCACGATGCCGTCCGCAACCTGCTTGACGGTATCCTTGGACGGAACCGCAGCAATCGCGGCACCGTGTTCCCGAACCGTCTCCGCCAGTTCCCGGATCACCCGGCGTGAAAGAAAGGGCCGCGCGGCATCATGGACCATGATGACCGAGTCATCCTTGCCGCCCGCTTCCATGAACGCACGGACGCAGGCGCGCACGCTGTCCTGGCGCTCTCCCCCGCCGGCCGGCATTGCCGTGACTTTCGTGATGCCATGCGCTGCCAGCATCTCCCTGATCCGCTCCCGTTCGTCCGGGCGAACCGCAAGGATGATTCCGGCGCAGTCCGGATCATTCTGGAACACGGAAAGCGTCCGGACCAGGATCGGCTTTCCCGCAAGCGGAAGGAACAGTTTGTTCTCCCTTGCCCCCATCCGCCGGCCGCTTCCCGCAGCCGGCAGCATGACTGTGTAGTCCATGTGATTTCCACTCCATCAAGCGAAAGGACAGGGCGCAGGGCCCTGCCTTCCGTCAGTTTTTCGCTTTCATGTCACGCGGCCGGGCGAAGATCATGCGTCCCGCAGACGTCTGCAGGACACTCGTCACCGCAACGATGAGCGTCTTGCCGATCTGATTTTTCCCGTTTTCGATGACGATCATCGTCCCGTCGTCCAGGTAGGCGACGCCCTGGTTGGCTTCCTTGCCTTCCTTGATGACGGTGACGCGCATTTCCTCTCCCGGGATGACGACCGGCTTGACGGCGTTTGCCAGGTCGTTGATGTTGAGCACCCGGACATTGTGCAGTTCGCACACTTTGTTCAGGTTAAAGTCGTTTGTCACGACAACCCCGCCGTTTTTCTTTGCGAGTCGCACAAGCTTCATGTCGACCTCGCTCACGTCGTCAAAGTCTTCGTCGGTGATCACGGTCTGGCGGTCGTCCTGGATTTTCTTCAGGATGTCGAGCCCGCGCCGTCCCTTTGTCCGTTTAAGCGAATCGGACGAATCCGCGATATGCTGCAGCTCGGTCAGGACAAACTGCGGAATGACCAGTTCGCCCTCCAGAAACCCGGTTTCGGAGATGTCCGCGATCCGGCCGTCGATGATGACGCTCGTATCCAGGATTTTCTGGCTTGCCTTAAACTCGTCAGGCGGCTGGACACCGTCTTTTTTCTTTTCCCCGCTTCTCGTAAACGTCTGGATCAGCTCTTCCCGCTTCTGGAAGCCGACCTGGAAACCGAGGTAGCCGAGAAGCACGGAAAGGATGACGGGAAGAACGTCCGTGATGACCGGGATTTTAATCGCCCCGATCGCGAAGGTCAGAAGAAACGCGACGATCAGGCCGATGATCATGCCGACCGTCCCGAACAGAAGATCAAGCACCGGCGCTTTCATCAGCCGCTCCTCGAGCCACTTGATCGATCGCACGGTCGGCTCGGCCAGCATGAGGCTGAGCAGATAGAACAGGATGGCGCCGATCAGGGCTGACGCATATGCGTTGGTGAGCCATGGCTGGTTAACGGATAAGAGTTCGAATAATGACGGAAGAAAAATAACACCAAGCGTGGCCCCGATCAGTGCATACGCGACCTTCACAAAAAAGTTCAGCATGGTTTTCACCTCCTTGCTTAAAGTATACACGTTCGCCCCCCGGACTTCCTTCTACAGGGGATGAAAAACCAGATGATTTCCATAAATAATCAGACGCAAAAGGGAGAATGAAGTTCCTTCCGGGGATTTCAGCCGCCCCGCAGGGCTTTTTGTGAAAGTCCGGATCCTCAATTCCTTCCCATTCCCTCCGCTCCCGAAACCAAAAACGGTCCCGCCGCATGTATATGCAACGGAACCGCCTTGTTTTAATCTATGCCCCGGTGTTTTTTGCGTGACGGCATCGCTATTCAAGAGAGACTCCAGGAAATCCGCTTACTTGAACGCCTCTCCGAGCGCTTCGGCGACGGTGCTGACGCCGATAACCCGGATGCCTTCAGGATAATCCCAGCCTCCGAGGTTCGAGGCAGGAACGATGGCGCGCTTGAAGCCGAGTTTTTTTGCTTCCTGGACGCGTTGTTCGATCCGGGATACGCGGCGGATTTCGCCGGTGAGGCCGACCTCGCCGACAAAGACGTCATACGGGCTGACGGCCGTGTCCTTGAAGCTCGAGACGATGCTCGTCAGGACGGCGAGGTCGATCGCCGGCTCGTCGAGCTTCACGCCGCCCGCCACCTTGATGTAGGCATCGTGCGTCTGCAGCAGCATGTTCATCCGCTTCTCAAGCACAGCCATGAGAAGCGACACGCGGCTCTGGTCCAGGCCGGTCGCCATGCGCTTCGGGTAGTTGAAGCTGGACTGCGTGACGAGCGCCTGGATCTCGACCAGGATCGGACGGGTGCCTTCCATCGACGCGACGACCACGGAGCCCGCCGCGCCCTGTGAGCGCTCTTCAAGAAACAGCTCGGACGGGTTCAGCACTTCCTTGAGACCCGACTGCAGCATCTCGAAGATCGCCATCTCGTTTGTCGACCCGAACCGGTTTTTCACGCTCCGGAGGATCCGGTACGTGTGATGGCGTTCCCCTTCAAAGTAAAGAACTGTGTCGACCATATGCTCGAGCAGGCGCGGGCCCGCGATCTGGCCTTCCTTCGTGACGTGCCCGACAAGGAAGATGGCGGTCCCGGTCGTTTTTGCGATCCGCATCAGGTCAGCGGTGCACTCGCGCACTTGGGACACGCTTCCCGGAGCGGACGTGACATCCGGATGGTGGACCGTCTGGATGGAGTCGACGATGACGAACTGCGGTTTCAGCTCTTCGATCGACAGCCGGATATGTTCCATGTCGGTCTCTGAATATATATAGAGTTCCGGGGAAGTGACGCCGATCCGCTCCGCGCGGAGTTTGGTCTGCCGCACCGATTCCTCTCCGGAGATGTAAAGGACGCGCCGTCCTTTTTCCGCAAGCAGCGACGACACCTGCAGCAGGAGCGTCGACTTCCCGATGCCCGGATCCCCGCCGATCAGGACAAGGGAGCCCGGGACCACGCCGCCGCCGAGAACCCGGTTCAGCTCGCCGAACGCCGTCTCGACGCGGGGCTCTTCCTGCGTCTCGACCGACGTGATCGGGGACGCCTTGCCGGCAGGTCCCGACTCGGTTCGGAAAGCCCCGCCCCGTGCGGTTTTCCCTACGATTGCCACTTCCTCGTCCATCGTGTTCCATTCGCCGCAGCCCGGGCAGCGGCCCATCCATTTCGGAGACTCGTATCCGCAGTCCCGGCACATAAACTTGGTTTTCTTTTTCGCCATTTGGACCTCCAGGCACGGAAAAGACATCCCGCCGCGGAATGCGGGCGGGATGTCAGAACCATTGGTTTGATAGGTGTATTATATCATTTTTTCGCGCTTCCTGCAGTTGCGGGCTCTTCGGCGCGGACCGTGTACTGGCCGTCTTCATCAACGTCAAACACGACCTTGTGGCCTGCGAGCACTTTGCCTTTCAGGAGCTCTTCGGACAGGCGGTCCTCGACGTTCTTCTGGAGCGCGCGGCGAAGCGGGCGGGCACCGTATTCAGGGTCGTACCCTTCCTCGGCGATCCGTGCCTTCGCGGCTTCCGTGATGACGAGTTCGATGTCCTGCTCGGACAGGCGCTTCGTGAGCTGATCGGCCATAAGGTTGACGATCTGGCCGAGTTCTTCCTTGTCGAGCGAGTGGAAGACGATCATTTCGTCCACTCGGTTCAGGAACTCCGGACGGAAGGCTTTCTTCAGTTCGCCGAGCATCGTGTCCTTCATGTCCTTATGATCCCGCTTGCCGTCCTGCAGGTTGAATCCGACGTACTTGTTCTGCTTGAGCGTTTCCGCACCGACGTTGGACGTCATGATGACGACGGTGTTGCGGAAGTCGACCGTGCGGCCCTTAGAGTCGGTAAGCCGGCCGTCCTCGAGCACCTGAAGGAGGATGTTGAAGACGTCAGGGTGCGCCTTCTCGATTTCATCCAGCAGGATGACGGAGTATGGCTTACGGCGGACCTTCTCTGTAAGCTGTCCCCCTTCGTCAAATCCGACATACCCCGGAGGAGAGCCGACGAGGCGGGACGTGGAGTGTTTCTCCATGTACTCCGACATGTCGATGCGGATCATCGCGTCTTCATCGCCGAACATCACTTCGGCAAGCGCCCGGGCAAGTTCCGTCTTACCGACACCGGTCGGGCCGAGGAAGATGAACGAGCCGATCGGTCGCTTCGGATCCTTCAGGCCGGCGCGCGCACGGCGGATGGCCCGGGAAATTGCGTCGACCGCTTCGTTCTGGCCGATGACCCGCTTATGAAGCTCTTCTTCCATGTTGAGGAGCTTCGCGGTCTCAGTTTCCGCGATTTTCGAAACCGGTACGCCGGTCCACATGGAGACGACCTGCGCGACGTCCTCGACAGTCACTTCGGATTCCTTTTTGCCCTGCTTTTCTTTCCATTCTTCCTTCGTGCGTTCCAGTTCTTCTTTCAGCTTCTGTTCCTTGTCGCGGAACGAAGCGGCCTTTTCGAACTCCTGGCTCTGGACCGCGGCGTTCTTTTCGGAGCGGACGCTCTCGAGCTGCTGCTCGAGTTCTTTCAGGTCAGGCGGCGTCGTGAACGAGCGCAGGCGGACTTTGGAGCCGGCTTCATCGATCAGGTCAATCGCCTTGTCCGGGAGGAAGCGGTCGGAAATGTAGCGGTCCGACAGCTTGGCTGCCGCTTCGACGGCTTCGTCCGTGATTTTCACACGGTGATGCGCTTCGTAGCGGTCGCGCAGTCCGTGGATGATCTTGATCGTGTCTTCGACTGTCGGTTCGTCTACCTGGATCGGCTGGAAGCGGCGTTCGAGCGCCGCATCTTTTTCGATGTACTTGCGGTACTCATCCAGCGTCGTCGCGCCGATGCACTGGAGCTCTCCGCGTGCAAGTGCCGGCTTCAGGATGTTCGACGCGTCGATCGCGCCTTCCGCGCCGCCCGCACCGATCAGCGTATGGAGCTCGTCGATGAAGAGGATGATATTGCCGGCCTGGCGGATCTCCTCCATCACTTTCTTCAGGCGGTCTTCAAACTCGCCGCGGTATTTCGTGCCGGCGACGACCGTGCCCATGTCGAGTGTCATGACGCGCTTGTCGCGGAGCGTCTCAGGCACTTCGTTGTTGACGATCTGCTGGGCGAGGCCTTCCGCAATGGCCGTCTTACCGACACCCGGCTCCCCGATGAGGACCGGGTTGTTTTTCGTCCGGCGTGACAGGACTTCGATCACACGGGTGATTTCCTTGGAGCGGCCGATGACCGGGTCGAGCGTGCCTTCGCGCGCAATCTCGGTCAGGTCGCGTGCCAGGGAGTCGAGCGTCGGCGTGCTGGCGGACGAATTGACGCCGCCTGCCTGTGCTCCTTGGCCGTTTTCATTGGAGCCGAGCAGCTGAAGCACCTGCTGGCGTGCTTTGTTCAGGGAAACACCGGCGTTGGCGAGCACGCGTGCCGCTACCCCTTCCCCTTCGCGGATCAGCGCAAGGAGGAGGTGTTCGGTGCCGACATAGGAGTGGCCGAGTTTGCGGGACTCATCCAGCGACAGTTCGATGACCTTTTTCGCCCGCGGCGTGTAGTGGATGATCGGGCCGACTTCACGGTCGCCCGTGCCGACAAGCTTCTCGACGCCTTCTTCGATCGTCTCGAAATTCACACCGATCGCCTCGAGCGCTTTTGCGGCGATGCCGCCGCCTTCGCGGATGAGGCCAAGGAGGATATGTTCGGTCCCGATAGCGTCATGGCGCATCCGGATCGCTTCTTCCTGCGCAAGCTGAAGAACTTTTTGTGAGCGTTGCGTAAAGCGGTTGAACATCATATACAATCCCTCTCTTCTCTATTAATGATTCATGTATGCAGATCCTGATGAACTTTGATTCTGTTTATATGATAAAAGGTTCCCCTAAACCGTCCGGAATCAAACCGGAAACGGATGAACCGGGACAACTCTTTCGCGAAGGTTTTGTTTGACCTTCTTTGACCATTTTAAACCGAAGTGTCCTCCCGTTCAAAACATATGCTCGGCGAACACTTTCCATCCGGCGGCTCAGTTTTCTCTGCCAGACTGGCGGCCCATGCCGATCCGCTCACGGATCAGCTTGGCCCGGAAAACGTCTCGCTCGCCCGGCTGGAGCGTTTCTCCCGCGTACCGCTGGAGGAACGCCGGCTGCATGAAGATCATGAGCTCGTTCAGGACCGACACGTCGACATCGGGGATGATGCCCATGTCAATCCCCAGCCGGACGTCGGAAAGCCGGTTTGCCGCTTCATCGGTCGCGAGCACGCGGGCGTTCGTCAGGATTCCGTACGAACGCCAGACGCGGTCCTCAAGCTTCATCGGTGAATGCTCCAGAAGCGCGCGGCGCGCCCGTTCTTCCTGCTCGATCAGCCGCTCCGCCAGGTCGCGCAGGTCCATCAGGATATCCCGCTCCGACTTCCCGAGCGTCAGCTGGTTCGACACCTGATAGACGTTGCCGAGCGCATCGGACCCTTCCCCGTAGCTGCCGCGGACCGTCATTCCGAGCCGGGCGACCGCCTGTGCGATGCGCGCCATGTTGCTCGTGATGGAAAGCGCCGGCAAGTGCAGCATAACCGAGGCGCGGAGTCCGGTGCCCGTATTGGTCGGACAGCTGGTGATGTAGCCGAATTCCCCGTCGAACGCGTAAGGCAGGGCCTCTTCGAGCCGGTTGTCGATGTCGTTCGCCCGGTCGAAGGCCTCCAAGAGATGAAGACCCGGGTAAATCACCTGGATCCGGATATGGTCTTCCTCGTTCACCATGATCGAAACCGACTCATCGCCGGAGAGGATCACGGATCCGGGCCGTTCCGGGTCCGCCAGCTGAGGGCTGATCAGATGCTTTTCGACCAGTGCCTGCCGCTGGATCGCCGGGACGCTTTCCATCGGGATATGGGAAAAGTCCTCCATGCCCTCGAGTGCTGCGGCAACTTGATGATCGACCTCTTCCGCTTCCTCCCTGCTGAAGTCAAGGGGGAAACGGAAGCCCTTCAGGTTCCGCGCAAGGCGGACGCGTGTCGACATGACGATATTCGAATGCTCCCCCTTGGGCCCCATCCAAGGGGTGACCGCGTTTTTAAGGAAGTTTTCAATCGACGACATCCTGTCCGCCCCCTTCCTCCAGGCCGCGTTCCAGTTCCCGGACTTCATCCCGGAGCTTCGCCGCCTGCTCAAATTCTTCTTGGTTGATGGCTTCTTTCATCTGCCTTCTCAGGTCCTTGATCTTCCGTTCTGCCGCAATGCGTCCGCTGTAGGAAGCGGGGACCTTGCCCTCATGCCTTGTGTGGCCGCCCTGGACCTTGTTGAACACTTCGGGCAGCTCTTTCCGGAATGCGTTGTAGCATTCCGCACAGCCGAACTTTCCGCGTTCGATGAACCGGCGGAACGTCAGCCCGCAGTTCGGGCACTCGGGGCCGTTTGAGACTTGGGGCTGTGCGGTTTTCTGGAACGCGCCCGGTCCGGCAAACCAGTTTTGGAGAAACTGCTGGATGCCGAGCGGGTCACCCCCGAAGTCCCCCTGGAACGGCTGGAAGTGCGCCGCGCAGACGTCGCACAAATGCCGTTCCTCGGTTTTTCCGTTTTTGCTCTGGGTCACGACGACCGATGCCGGCCGCTCATTGCAGTTGTCACAGATCAACGAACACACCT
Source organism: Bhargavaea beijingensis (assembly GCF_900101985.1). Classification (GTDB taxonomy): domain Bacteria; phylum Bacillota; class Bacilli; order Bacillales_A; family Planococcaceae; genus Bhargavaea; species Bhargavaea beijingensis. The sequence goes on along the minus strand of NZ_FNAR01000001.1, from coordinate 126,287 downwards.
CTTTTCAGCGGCCGGCATGCGGGTGCCGGCCAAGGTCACTTGCTTTTTCAGTTTTCGGCGGGACCGCCCTGTTTTTTCGCCGGGCCGCGTGCCGCCTCGTATTTTAATGTGCTGAGCATTGCCTGCATGATCCGGGAGCGGAGCAGATCCCGTTCCGGGAGCTGTGTCATGAGCGTCAGCCGGTGCACGGCAGCAAGCATCATGTTTGCCTCCCGCTCCGTCAGGACATCCTCATCGATAAGGCGACGGATGATGTCCTCGGCCATCGCTTGCGTGGAGCCGCCGTCGAGCCCCTCAACAATCTGCTCGATCAGGTCGATCCGGCTGTTCGGCCGGACGCGGACAATCCGGATATATCCGCCGCCGCCCCGCTTGCTCTCGACCATATAGCCGCGCTCCGTCGTGAACCGGGTCTTGATGACATAGTTGATCTGCGAAGGGACGCACTGGAATTTCTCCGCGACTTCACTCCGCTTGATCTCAGCCATCCCGTCCTGTTCTTTTTCGAGAATCGACTTGAGATATCCTTCAATGATGTCGGAGATGTTCCGCATGGTTTCACCTCTTTCCAAGGCATATGGACTCAGTTGACTTTGACTATCTTTGACTTAATTATACGATGTTATACAAGCATCCGCAAAGGTTTTGCGCGGGCAGGAGCCTGTTTTTAAGGGGATCATGCATTTCTTCCCAAAAGGAGGTTTAACCCGGTTCTGAGCGGGTAAAGAAGAGGATGTGAATTGCGTTTTCCGGTTCCCCCAGTTGGTGACGAGGATTTTTTCTCATCTGTTTTTTTCCTCATCCGACCTTTCCCCAAACAAAAACCCCGGATGAATCCAAACATACCGGAGGCGGTTCAATTTGAATTGGTACGACAAGCTCAATGAATATTTCCCAGTGGAAGAAATGAAGTCCAAAGATCACATGGAAACACTCCTTCAGGAAAAAGAAGGTGTGTACGGCAAAGATGAAGGCCCCTGCCACGTGCTGATGTACGCGGAATTCGACGAGTTTCTCTTTGTCGATTATTTGTTTGTTTCGTCGAAATCCCGCGGCCAGGGCCTTGGCGGCAAGCTGATCGAAAAGCTGAAAGCCAAGAACAAGCCGATCATCCTCGAAGTCGAGCCCGTCGACTATGAGGACACCGACACAGCGAAACGCCTGACGTTCTATGCCCGCAACGGATTTTCCCACGCCCGCCGCATCGGCTACAGCCGCAGGTCGCTGGCGACAGGCGAAAAGACGGACCTTGAAATTCTCTACTGGGCGCCGGACCATGAGGGTGAAGAATCGGTGGAACAGGCCATCTACGACCATATGCGCAAGACATATGAAGAGATCCACACCTACAAAGACGAGGACTTCTATGGCGAATCGTACGAGCACACCGACGACGTATTCGACTTCCACACGGAAGAAAGCCGTAAAGAAGATATCCTGGAGCCGTTCACGGCCTCCGCATAAGGCAGAAAGCCCTCCGCGTGACGCGGAGGGCTTCCCTTATTGTCCGATGGTCTTATTCGCAATTTCTTTGACCGGCAGGAACAACTCGCCGGTCTCAAGGTAGGTGACGTCGAGCTGGTCGCCTTCCTGGATATAGACGGAAAGCGGCACCGTTTCCGTGGAAGCGAGGAAGCTCCGCCCGTCTTCTGCCAGAATCGACACAAGCGTGAAGTCGCCCGCCCGCTCCTTGTAGACGCGCTGGACAGTGACGGCCGCCTTCGCCTCTTCCGCCTCCGACGATCCGTCGACGGTCGAACCGCCGCGCTGGAGCGCCGTCTTGTACAGCTTGAGGGCTTCGTTCGGCGTGCCCGCGAATGCCGAGATTTCCGGATTCGCCGCCGAGACGATGAAGTAGTTCTGCAGGAAGCCGTTCTGGTCAAGCACCGGCGTCAGCCAGCTGGCCTCGCCGTAGAAGTTGTACAGCACCGGCATTTCTCCGGACCACTTCTTCTCGATGAATTTCTTTTCGATGATCTGGAGCGTGCCCTGCGAGTCCATGTACGACTCCTCGAGGTTGCCCGTGTAGTAAGTGGCCTCCCCCGTCCGCGCATCGGTGAGCGCATAGCCGAGCATCGAGTCGACTTCTTCTTTCGGGCTCGTGAAGTCAGTAAAGTAATACATGCGGCCGGTCTCATCGAATACCGGGCTCACGTTTGCCTCCGTGCCCTCGTCGGACGGCAGCTTCACGTCTTTCTTGCCGAACAGGGAATTCCAGAAGCCGTGCACGTACTTGCCGAAGTAGCTGTTCGCCAGGCTGACGGCCTCGGGCGATACGGCGCCATCGATAAATTCCGGCACGTCCCTTATGGCGTAGCGCTGTGTCTTCCCGGTCGCCGGATCGACAGCGACAATTCCCTTCACATCAAAGCCGTTTCGCGCGGAGATGAACTTCCCGTACGAGCGGATATAATGCGGCTTGCCATCGTCGTCGATCTCCAGCTGGGCATCGCCGTAGAAGATGAGGCCCGGATGTGCCATGCGCATGTGGCGCCCGACGTTCTTGTGGAAGAAGGACGATGGCGTATAGGCCATTTCCGCCTTCACGAACTTCGGATTGTCGGCGGAATCGGTCGCGCTCATCGTAAAGTAACCCGGTGTCGTGTCGCCGTTGAGCCATTTGAAGAATCCGGCAAACTCCACCGGCGCGATATAGACGAACTCGCCGCCGACTTTCTGGATCTGCAGCTCGCCGAGTTCGTAGTAGCTTGTATTCGGCACCTGGCCGAACGCCTTTTTCATCTTGTTGCGGGCAAACTTCGGCGGCACGCTTGCGGGCGTCTTCGTCTCGTCAAACGCGCTGATTTCAACCTGCTCCTCCATCTCGACCGCCTTGTATTTGTCATTGGCGTTAAAGAGCGGTGCGGCGAGGAGGTACGCCGCGAACACGAGCGCCGCAAGCGAAACGACCGTCCGTGCCTTACGCTCGGTGCCCCCGGCAGCCGACGCGGCTCCGATCACCGCCGCCACGACGACCGCCGGCCAAAGCGATGTCCAATTGCGGTCCAGGTTGAGGAAGTAATAAACGCCAAACGTGATGATTGCGAACGAGACGGCGCACCCGATCAGGAGCGGCACCGTGTTCACCGGCTCCGTTGCCTTGCGGCCGTCTTTCTTCATAACACCAGCAGCCCGGAACGGTACCGCCAGCAGCGCCAGAACCAGACCCGAAATCACGGAAAACAACAATAAATTCAGCATGAGGAAAACCCTCTCTATTTTGGAGTGTATGGTCTTTCTACGGGAAAGAAGGGGGCAGGGTTTCATAATTTGGGTGATTGATACGGAACGGGGGGCCGCGATTTCGGGGCGGCGAAGCGCGCATAGGAATCTATGCGCGGTTATCGGCAATCTATGCGCGGCAGCGAGTGTTCTATGCGCGGTTATCCGGTTTCTATGCGCGCTTCCGGCACTTCTATGCGCGCTCATCAAAAAAGAGCCCCCTCTCGGAGGGCCCCAAAATCATGGTTGATGATAGGTTTTCCATCGGCCTTGCCCTTTTTCAATCAGCCCGGCACTTTTCATCATCCTCCTAGCCGCATGCCGATCCTCCACTTCAAGAAACCTCCGGCATTCCTCATTGGTCATGCCGCCGCTGAAAATGTGGAACCAATCCTGGATCGCTTTAACGTGGGCGGAACGGGAGATGCAGCTGCAATGCCACGCCCGGTCACGCCAGCGCATACCGAACTCGCCACAGGCCATGCACATGGCGCCGGTCCGGACAGTTCTTTCGGTTACCTGGGGATACATCGTGCAGAGCGGCCGCTGGACGTATGGCTCATGCGATACGAGCACTTGCCGGGTGAGCTCATTCAGATCATGCTCATCAAGCAGTGGCCGTCCGGGAAGATTGCGCAAGAAAAACGGAATACGATTCGGAAAGAGAATGGGGTGAGTAGCGGCTGCGGCTTCGACCATCTGGCTCGGGTAGGCGAAGACGACGGCGCCGTATACAGGAATGGGGGTGTTGCGCTCATGCAGCCAGTCCCTGAACAGCATCAGGTTGCTGTCCAGCTGGGCAAACGGGCTGCCGAGCGCCTCTTCGCGGCCGTCCTTGGTGATCCGGACCAGTTGAGGGGGGATGTCCTTGATCACGGAGCGGCCGGAAATGTTCTTGACTTCGAGAAGGCATGCCCACGATTGCGTGAGCACAAGTACATCAAGCTGGAACCGGGATCCGCAGACGAGCCCGACGTCCGGAATGATCCGGATCGGACCGGGGTGTCGATACTCCGCAAGCACACTGTCCACCCGCTCTTCGCCGCCAAAACCTGCCTCGGCCTGTTTCCGGCGTTCTTCCAGCTTGCCGGCGACCGGGTTGTCCGGCCACAGCCTGCGCAACCCGGCGTCACATACCTTCTCAATTCCGGGCCTCGCCCGGTCTTTCATGATCAATCAATCACCTCCATCTCCATCATACCCCGCCAATCGCAAATTTCCATGCAGTATCAGACCGCTTTTCCGGGTATACACAAATGGAAGACTCCCGATACTCGGAACAACAGACCACTGCACAAAAAGGAGTGAGCCGATTGGAACCTGAGAAATTTGAGATCCGCTCTGTGACGCATCATCCCGGCCTGATCACTTTCGAATGGGATGATACGGGTGACCATTACCGGGTTTATAAGGAAGGCGAGCTTCGCCAGGAAGGCCCGGTGTGCGACTACACTGATGAGAACGTGAAGGATGGCAAAATGTATCACTATTCCATCGAACGGATCCGAAACGGCCGGACCGAGGATGTCATCATGATGCAGACTTCCGCGATGAAAAGAAAAAAAGATGCGCATAACCCGCTCCGTTACCTTGTGTTCACAACGATCGTCGCCAAGTCGCAGGTCGCCCTTTCCTGGGAGAAGATCCCCGGAGCGGAGACCTACTCCATCTTTAAAAATGGTGAACTGGCGGAAGAAACCGGAGACTGCTTTTTTATCGACCGGAACGTGCCCGACGAGCGGACCTATTACATGATCCGGACAAGCCGCCCGGCAAGAAAGGCGGAAGAACCGATGAGCGCGGGGAAATCCATCCTCGGCCGAATTGCCGGAAAGTTCAATCCGGAATCAAGCACCCAGGAAGACGTCACGGAGGAGTTCTGGATCACAAAAGTGATCGGGCAGCCGTCCAAGCTTCTCCTGCCGGTGGAAGAATGGCGCGAGCCTGAGCCGGTCGAGCGCTGGCGGTTACGGTACACGACCTTTCTCGAAGAAGAGTTCATCAGTAATCCGAACGTGCTGTCCCCGAACCGGACATTCAAGGGAGACGGCCGGGACTTTGACGCCGAGGGTGAAACGTTCCGTACGCGCGGTGACGTGACGCTGTCCTACAGGGATCCGGGCTATCCGCTCGTTTTCAGGAAGGAAGCCGGCAAGACGGTCGCCTACGGGCTGTCGGGCAATAAACGCGAGGAAGGCACCGCTTCGATCGACGACTTCACCATCGAACCGCTTGAGCACGATGGCAGCGAGTTCGGTTTCGAGATGAAACACTCTGTCGGCAACCCGCTCACCCCGGCTCCGCTGATCGACTACGAAATCCATGCGGTCCTGCGCAGACACGGCACCTACCACGTGACAGGCTATCATGACCAGGCGCCTCACCATGAGGTTTACCTCGATAACGGCGACGGCTGGATGCCGATTCACCGCGCCGCGTCGAAAGGCCTTGCCCACATGTCGGAAGTAATCGCCTATCAGCATTGGATCACTTCGAATCTTGAATAAGTCATAAGGCCGCCGGAAATGGCAGGCCTTTTTATTTCGGGAAATAATCATGAAATCCGACATATTTCCCGGGAAATATCGGCGGCAATCGACAATTTCCCGCAAATATAAAAACCGCGGAGTCCGCGGTTTTTATGCGAGGAAGCGTTCCCGGATGTTCCGGGGCGGCAGCCTGCAGGCTTCTTCTTCGGTTTTTTTGCCGAACCATTTAAATCGGTTTGCCGCGATGTAGTCGTAGGCGCGGTCCCGAATCGGTTTTGGCACGACGATGAACAAGAAAGCCAGGTGCCACAGCCCGTCAAGTTTTTTTGCGATATGGAGGGCGGCGGCCGACTTGGTGTAGGCCTTGTCCCCTTCGATCAGCACCATCGAGTCGACATCTTCGGGGATTTTGTACTTCTCCCTCAATTCCCGGCCGACGTCACTTTGCAGCGATGCATATTTAAAATGCCCGACCGGGTCCCGCTTGATGATGAACTGGACGCTTTTGTCGCAAAAATTGCAGGTCCCGTCAAACAGCACGATGCGTTCTTTTTGCAAATCGGGTTGCCTCCTTCCGGCTGTTTCGTTGTCTTCCTTGTATTCCCCTTCCGCCGCAAGGCAAAACAGGACCGGGACGGGGCGTGCGTCCATTGTGCCCACCAGCCCGGCGCATCTAATAGAGGAAGAAAGGAGGTGCCCACCATGCGTCGACACAAAAATCGCGGATGCGGATATGGCTGCGGATGCCATTCGTGCCGCACTCAGCCAATCGTCTGCCCGCCGATGTACCGCTTCCATGACACCTTCACCCAGCGCGAAGTTCCGTTCGTCCATCCGATTGTGAACGTCAACCGGCAAAACGTCGTGAACGTCCCTCGCCATTACTTTACCGAGAGCGAAACCACGGTTCCCGGCCGCAACATCTACGCGGATCCCTACGATCCGGGCTTCGGCAAACCGGGCTTCGGCAAACCAGGCTGCGGTGATTCCGGATTCTTCCGCGGCCGCCATTACTGAAGCAGTGTGGTAAAATCGGGTCAACAACATACAAAGGATGACTCCGATTGAAACGAGCACTTACATTTGCAATCCCCATCGCGCTCATTGTCGCCGGTCTGGCCTGGTGGTATCTGAACAAGGAATTCCAGGACGTCCCCGGAACACACCGCATGTACATCACGATCGGCGCTGCCCTCCTGAGCGGCGTCATCTCCTGGTTCCTGTTCCCGACAGAACCGAAGGACCCGGAGAATTGACCCGGCCCCGCCTCAAGCGGGGTTTTTTAATTCCCGGCAAGCACCCGTTCGACAAACTCCAGCTTGGCATCGGCATAAGCACGCTCATCAGCGGGATGCCGCTCTGCCAGTTCGAGTTTCAGCCGCTCATATTCCCGTGCGGTCTCCGGATTTTCCCGGAGCCGGTCGCGGAACAGAAGATGCTTTTGCCACCAGTTCCCGCCGTGTTCCACGATGTGCACGACATGGGTCTTGACTGGCGGGTCGAGCTGCCGGAATTTGGCAATGACCCGCTTTCCCTCGATCGGCTCATTGCGCAGCCGGTAATAGCCGTGAGCACCGAGCTCCCGGAAATCGAACCGGTCATACCCGGCAAGGTCGTCCAGCCCGACGAGCAGGTCGACGAGCGGCTTCGCTCTCAGTCCCGGCACTGCCGTGCTTCCGATATGTTCCACCGCAATTACATAAGGGCCGAGCAGTTCACGGAGCCGTTCCGCTTCTTCCCGGTACGATTCTTTCCATCTGTCGTCATGGTCAACGAGAAACACTTTCCCTGCCGGCAATCCATCCATCCTATCGCCTCCTATCAACCAGGTTAGCGGATCTGAAAATGCATTTAAAGACTGAACATTCAGTTGTTTGATTGGTATAATAGAAACTCCAAAAGCGAAGGCAGGTTGCCTCCGCTTTTGTTTCCCGGGAAATGCCTTTTCCCTAGGCAAGATCCCTTTTCCTGAAAAGAATCAGCCCAATTGACATCAGTACCAAACCCACTCCCCCGACCGCCAGGCAGGCCCGCAGATCAACGGCTTCACTTGGTGTTTCATTGAGGTAATGGAACGGGGTCAGGATCTTGTACATGTCATCCAAGCCCAGCAGCTGGCCGAGGTAGCTGACGAAAAAGTTGTAGAGCAGATACAGCCAGACCAGTGCGTGGAGCCGGGGGTGAAGGCCGATCAGAAACGCGGACAGGCCGGTAAACAGCAGGACTGCCGGAAAATAATTCAATACGCTCGACACGTAATCGCCGAACGTGAGGCCAATTTCTTCCACGCCGAGGCTCGCCGCATACATGCCGACATTTGCAAGGAACATGGACAGGAAACCCGCCGAGAGCGAGAGAATGAGGTAATCCCCCATTATTCTCACGCGGCTGATATTCAATGTTCCCAGGTATTCAACATGCGTGCGGCGTTCTTCCTTCAACAGTTTTCCCATTACCATCAGTGGAGCCACGAGCCCGATAGTGGTCACGATCACCATGAGTGTCCCGATAAATTGGATAGTCAGACTGCCGCCGCCCATACCGGCCATCTGGAGGAACATGTCGTTGTCTGCGATAAAGGTTTCCAAGTCACCAAGGATCGACCCATAGCTTGCGCCGATCAGGAGCATCCCGGCAAGCCAGCTGATGATGAGCGCCCGGCTCAGCGTGAATGCCAGGCGCAAGTGACTCCGGATATTCCGGCTGCGGCGGCCTGCCTCCAGCCGGATAACGGAATCTCCGAGGTCCCGATTCCTGAACAACAGCCATGCCGCAAACAGAAAGACCGGGCCCAGGATAAACGGGACGAGCCAGACCGCTTCATTATCGCTGTACATAGATAGCCTGCTGATCCAATTGTAGGGCGAGACAACGGAAAGTACCGGGGCAGCCACGTCGGTCGCCGCGCGGTACGCATAGCCGAGGAGCAGCACGGACAGCATGATGCCGAACGTCCAGTCCGCGGAGGGCAGCATTTGTGCCATGAGAAGCGTCAACCCATAGAAAAACAGGCCGAAGGCGAATGTCTGAGCAACATAAAGGAAGTTCCCCGCTGTTTCCATCGACTCATAACCAAACGACTGGAGACCTCCAAACAACACAAGGGCAAGGATGGCGTTCATGAGGATGCCGACCAACACTTGCGATGCGAAAATCCCGCTCCGTGTGATGTTTCTGGACAGCACCACCTCAAGCAGTCCGTCGTCCTCTTTGCGGCGGCTCAGGGAATTCGCAACCATGACGTTGAACAAGCCGACGACGACCGCCATGAACACCGCCATTTCATGGGAGAACATGACGCCGAGCGTGTAGTCGCCTTCCTGGATCGGGCCGGTCATCGCAATGATGGCCGGGTTTTCCATCGTCGTCTTCAACACGTCCCGGTCCGCCTGTGTCGGGTAAAGCTCTTGGAAAGCCGGCGGCATCATTAGCGTCAGAGAGGCAATGCCGAAGATCCACCAAAACATCCGAAACCGGGTGTCTTTCAAGGTTAGGCGAAAATAATGCCTCATGACGCACCGCTCCCGGCATCATAGTAGCGCATGAAAATGTCCTCTAGCTTCGGCGGCAGCGTCTCAAGGTCTTCCAGCTCGTAGTTCTTCAGCGCAGCCAGCACTTTCTTCACACGGTCCGCATCGGCTAGGAACTCCGCCTCCCCGGCCTCCTGCCTGAATTCATGCACCCCTTCCATGCGTCCGATTTCCGCCAGGTCATCCGGTGTACGGACCCGGTAATGCACGCGCGTGATGTGCTTAAGATCATCGAACCGGCCGGTCTCGATGATTTCCCCTTCCCTAATGATGGCAATCCTGTCGGCGAGCTTTTCGACTTCCGACAGGATATGGCTGCTGAGGAGGATGCTTTTGCCCTCGGATTTCGCCGCGAGCACATGGCGGTGGAACGTCCGCTCCATGAGCGGGTCGAGCCCGGTTGTAGGCTCATCGAAAATGAGCAGATCCGCATCCGATAAAAACGCGGAGATGAGCGCGACTTTTTGCCGGTTCCCCTTTGAATACGTCTTGCACTTCTTTTTTGGGTCCAGCCGGAACTCCCGGATCAGGGCATCCATTTTTTCCGTTCCGGCATTTCCGCTCGCCTTCATGAAGAATCGGATCACTTCACCTCCGGTCAGGTTCGGCCAAAGCTGGACATCCCCGGGCACATAAGCGATGTGCTTCCTGTAGTCGGGCTGTGAGGCAACAGGTTTTCCGTGAAGCCACACCTCCCCGGAAGTCGGGCTGATCGCCCCGATGATGGTCCGGATGGCAGTCGACTTGCCTGCACCGTTCGGTCCGATAAACCCGAACACTTCCCCTTTCCGGATTTCAAACGATACATCCTCCACCGCGGTAAACTTTCCGAAACGCTTCGTAATCCCCTTTAGTTCCAGCACGCTCATGACCGGTCCCCCTTGTAATAAATCGTCTTCATCGCATCCAGATATCCGCCGAATTCATCCCAGTAACGGTCCAGGTCCGCAAAATCCACTCCTTCCACCTTCATCCGTTCTTCCGTTTCCCTCGCATAGCCGTCGAATGTCCACTGGACGAGCCGCATGAGCGTTTCCGGCGGGAGGTCGCCGCGGAAGCGTGACAGGTCAAGCTCCCTGAGCATCCTCCGTTTTCCTTCCTCGCTGAGCGCCTGCAGCCGTTCCCGTAAAGGTGCGGGTACATCGGGCGACAGGTAAATCACTGCCGCAAACTCCGAAATCTCCGGATGCTCTGCAAAATACCGGCGCTTCGCCTCTGCGATGCGGGCCATCCGTTCGATGAACCCCTCCCGTTCCTTGCCGATCCAGTCATCCAAGCCCTGTTCCATATGATCCAGCGCATAGCCGATGCAATCCAGGAACAGGTCTTCCTTGTTCTCAAAGTAGTAATACAGCATCCCCTTGCTCATGCCGGCATCCTTTACAATCCGGTTTGTCGATGCTTGATCATATCCTTTTTCGGCGAACTCGCGCATGGCGGCTTTCAGTATCTCTTCCTGCCGCCCGCTCTCAAGGCGCCTGAACGCTTCTTTCACCGTTTCACCCCATTCTGCGGATGGTTATTGACCACCCCGGTCAACATCAGTATATGGGAAACTGACCAGCTCGGTCAACCCGGAGCCGGAGAAAGGCGGAGGCCGCCTGCCTCCGCCTATTCCCGGACTTCTATTAGCGCTCACAGAAGGTATGTGAGGCCTGACGGTATCCACACCTGCCCTCGCCGCCGTTCTATGAGCGCTCACTCATCACGGGAAGCCTGCCCGCCGACTCCAGCCGCATGGTGATGGCCAGGCCGATCAGCGCGCCGCTGATGCTCGAAACGAGAAAAGCCGGAAGGAAGAACCATGCGCCTGCCGAAGCGCCCATCAGAAGATTGGCATAGGGCGCCGCGAGCAAGGAGGCGATGATGCCGGTGCCGACCATCTCGCCGGCCGATGCCGTCCAGGCCTTGCCTGTATTCCGATACAGCCAGCCGGCAAGAAGCGCGCCGATCATGCCGCCCGGGAACGCGAGCAGCGAACCGGTTCCGGTAAGGATCCGGATCAGTGCAGTCAGGAACGCAATTCCGACGGCAGGGCCGGGTCCGAGCGAGACGGCCGCGATGACATTCACCGCGTGCTGGACCGGATAGGCCCTTGCCACGCCGGCCGGAAAGGAGACAAACACCGAGCCCGCGACAGCAATGGCCGTGAACATCGTCATCAGGACGAGTGTCTTCGTCTTCCATTTCACCTGGCCGCACGCCCTTTTTGTCCAAGGGCTTCTTCAACCGGCTGCCGGATATTCCTTGCCGCACGCTCCGGATCATCCGCAAGCGCAATCGCCGTGATGACGGAGACGCCGGATGCGCCTGCCGTGATGACAGGGCCGGCATTGTCCGCGGTGATGCCGCCGATGCCTACTGACGGAAGTTCAGGAACTGCCTCCGCCGCCTCTTTGATCGGGACCGTACCGCAGACAGGGCGGGCGTCCGGCTTGGATGTTGTCCCGTAGACCGGCCCGATGCCAATATAGTCCGCGCCTGCGGCAGCGGCTTCCCTGACTTCGTCCAAGTTATGCGCCGACACACCGAGGATCTTGTTGCCGATTTTCCGGCGCACTTCCCTGGCGTCGTCGTCTTCCTGTCCGATATGGACCCCGTCTGCATCGAGCTCCATCGCCAGACGGACATCATCGTTCACGATAAATGGCACGCCATGCGTCCTGCACAGGTCCCTGCAGGCTTCACCGAATGCGCGAAGCTCGCTGCCGGCAAGTGCACCAGGGCCCTTTTCCCTCAGCTGGAAACTGGTGATTCCGCCCTTCAGCGCTGCCTCAAGCACGTGCAGCGGGTCACGCGAGCCGGCATTCCGGCTGCCCATGATCAAGTAAACGGCAAGCTGTTCACGAATCAATGAGCACCTCTCCCTTCAGGGCACTGCCCGCCCGGCGGTACGCCCAATGATTGGTCGGTCCGTGGCCCTCACCGAGGCCGAGACCGTCGGAGATCGCCGCGTGGATAAACCGTTTGGCTTCGATTACAGCTTTCCCGAGCGGCTCCCCGGCTGCAAGAAATGCAGTGAGCGCCGCGGAAAAAGTGCATCCCGTGCCGTGGGTGTCCTTTGTGCGGATGCGCTCTGCCGACATCCAGATCCGCTCTCCGCGTCCGTCCATGAACAGGTCACAGGCCCGCTCTTCTCCCTCCAGATGGCCCCCTTTGACGACGACCGACTTGGTGCCCATTCCGAGCAGCCGGCGGCCGGCTTCTTCCATATCTTCCGGCGACCGGATCGCCACCCCGGCCAGCACTTCGGCTTCGGGAATGTTCGGCGTGATGGCGGTGGCCATCGGCAGGATCTTTTCCCGCATTGCCTCCACAGCCTCTTCCTGGAGCAGATGTGCGCCGCCTTTCGCGATCATGACAGGATCCACGACCAGAACCGGGTTGCCCGCTGCTGCAAGGCCCGCCGCAACTTCCCCGATGATCTCCCCCGAAAACAGCATGCCGGTTTTCGCGGCTGCCACGTCAAAGTCCGCAAACACCGCATCCATCTGGGCACGGATCGCCTCCGGCCCGAGCGGCCAGACGCCGTGAACACCGAGCGTATTCTGCGCGGTGACTGCGGTGAGCGCGGAAGTGCCGAATACACCGAGTTCCTGGAATGTCTTCAGGTCCGCCTGGATGCCCGCTCCCCCGCCAGAATCCGATCCGGCAATCGTGAGTGCCACACCTACGCCCGTCATGCCCGCACCTCCTTCTCCGGTTCCGGAACCGTGAGATCTTTGTCCTCCAGAAGTGCCATCTGGTCGATAAACGCCGGAAGGAAACTTCCCGGAAGCGATGACTTTTCAGCCGCCCGTCCCCCTGCCGCCTTGTAGAAAGCAAGTGCCGTGGCGACCGCACGGAACGGGTCGTTGCCCGCCGCGAGGAATGCTCCGCACACCGCGCTCAATAAACAGCCGGCGCCGGTGATCCGGCTCATGACCGGATGCCCGCCGCTGATGCGCACCGTCCGCTCCCCGTCCGCCAGCACGTCCGTTTGACCGGTCACCGCGACAAGGCATCCGTGCTGCCGCGCGACTTGCGCGGCAACGGCTTCCACGTCCATTTCACCTTGTCCTGCATCCACACCGGACGCCTGCCAGTCCACGCCCGCAATTGCCGCAAGTTCGCCGGCGTTGCAGCGGATCAGCATGATTTCCATTGCCCCGAGCAGCCGGCTGACGGCTTCCCGGCGGAACCGGGTGGCACCCGCTCCGACCGGATCCAGCACGACCGGTTTCCCCGCACCGTTTGCCGCCCTGCCTGCCATCTCCATCGCTTCCAGCGTCCCGAGCCGGAGGGTGCCGATATTCAGCACCGTGCAGGAAGCGGCGCTTGCCATTTCTTCCACTTCTTCCGGCGCATCCGCCATGACGGGGGAAGCACCGAGTGCGAGCAGCCCGTTTGCCTGGAAGTTTGCAACGACGATGTTCGTCATGCAGTGGACAAGCGGCCGCCTTTCACGGAGTTCCGTCAGCATTCCGCTCATCGGACGCCCTCCATTTCCGGGGTCTCCCACTGCTCTGTTGTCCATGCCATCTCCCAGAAGTTCAGCTCATAGATGCTGCTTTTTCGGAAGCGCTCCGCGAGCTCACGGATCCGTTTTTCCGGAAGACCGTCCGCAAGCTGGTTCATCCTGCCGATCTGTTCGTTCACCAGCTCGCCAAACCACTCGGAACCGTAGGTCGCGATCCACTTATCGTAGATCGGATGCCCCGGCTCGGCGCCCTTCAGCCGCTCGCCGATCTCCCAATACAGCCAGTAGCACGGAAGAAGTGCGGCGAGCACATCGGCGAGATCTCCCTCCACGGCCGCACGATACATATGTGACGTATAGGCGTACGCGGTCGGCGCCGGCCGGAACGCCTCGTGCTCTTCAGGTGTCACACCCAGCAAGGTGAAGAACTCTTCATGCAGCGCAAGCTCCGCGGAGCATGTCGCTTCCGCGTGCTTTGCAAAGCTTTGTGTCGTCAGCAAATCCTTCGCCTTTACCGCGCCGAGCGCCTGGACTTTCGCGAAATGTGACAGGTAATACGCATCCTGCAGCACATAGAACCGGAAGACATCCTCATCAAGCGTGCCGGCTGCGAGTGCCTCCACGAATGGATGCTTGAAACTCGCTTCCCAGATCCCATCGCACTCCCGCCGCACCCGTTCACAAAATCCCATCTTCTCCGTCCCCTTTCCTTGATGGAGAACATGAAAAAGCCGCCTTCCGGATCGACGCGGAAGGCGGCCTGAGTATGCATTCAAATGCAGCAAAGCGCTGCGGGCCCCACTTCCCTACGCCGGTATGATCCGGATCAGGTTCCAAGGGTCCGCGCAGCCCATGCACGTCTCAGCCTTTCTCAAAGGCTCCCCCAGTGGCAGTTCATGTTCAGTTTTCACACCCACTATATCATGGGCAGAAGATTTTGCAAGTGACGGCTTTACCTGCAGATCCGGCCGACTGAATCCCGGATCAGCATCTCTACTTTACCAGCCTCGAGCCGCTCCGGTTCCAGAAATGCATGGAGCGCAAGGCCGTCGATGATTGAATAAAGCCGCTCCGCTTCGAGCCCGATGTCCAGATCCTCTCTCAGCACTTCTTCATAGGTCAGAAAGCCGAGCAACTTGCTGACGGCACCACGGAGCGCATGGCCGGGCGCGCCCTCCAGGTCCTTCCGGTGGCGGATATGCGCCTGGAAGGTGAACCACACATCCATCTCCGCCCGCCGCTCTTCATCGACAGGCACAATCTCCAACAGGACACGGATCACCTTCTCTTTGGGCGGAAGTCCTTCCTGCAGAATCTTCAACGCGCGCTTTTCAACCCGCTCATTGACAAGGCGCATCGCGTACACCAGCAGTTCATCCTGGTCTTTGAAATAATGCCGCAGCGCCCCCGTTGACAGCCCTGCTTCCCCGGCAATGTTGCGCACCGTCGCTCCTTCCATGCCTTTTTCCAGGATGACCCGCCACATGGCTTCCGCGATCTGTTCGCGCCGTTCTTCATGATTCACGATTTTTGGCATATCTCTAGTATATCATCCACCTCTAAATAAAACACTTGTGCTAAATAAAAGCGGAGTGCTAAAATCTAAATAACACAAATGTATTAAAAAGGAGTGCAAACATGAACCTCATCGCTTACCTGATCATTGCCGTGGAAATCGGTTTCTGGGTGTTTATCGCCGCCGGCCTGGTCACGCGCTATCTTTTCGGAAGAAAACGGCTCGGACTGTTGCTGCTCGCCATAACGCCGGTGCTCGACCTGACGCTACTGATTGCGACAACCGTCGACATCCTTGCCAATGACGCGACCGCAACGGCCGCCCACGGCATCGCTGCCATCTATCTCGGTGTCTCCCTCACCTTCGGGAAGCGGATGATCCGGTGGGCGGATGAGCGGTTCCGCTACCACCTCATGAAAAAAGGGCCGAAACCGGTGAAACGTTACGGGTTCGACCATGCCCGGCATGAGCTGTCCGGCAGCCTTCTCCATGTGCTTGCCTGGATGCTCGGCGGGGGTTACCTGTTTTTGCTGGTTCGTCTCGCGGGGAATCCCGGGCAGACCGAAGTCCTCCTGCAGATCCTGAAGGTCTGGACGCTCGTGGCCGCCATCGACGTCGCCCTTTCCCTTTCGTATTTTATCTGGCCGAGAAAAGCCAAAGCGGACAGCTTCCGATAAGGTGCTGTCCGCTTCTGTTATATAACACCAATAGGTTTTCAGAAGGCTCTCCTAAGGGAAGAGTGGGAGAAACTGTCCGGACCCGGGCACGGGAGTGATGGAATGGATGCGTATATTTTCGGGGGATTTGCCCTCGCTTATTCGGGACTGCTAATTGGGACTGTCAGTAAACAAAGGGAATGGGCGCTCATGAGCGTCATCTTGCTCGTCATGTTGTCCCTCGTCTACGACAATGGGATTCTTGCGCTCGGCACCCTGATCGGGGAAGGCGCCCTGCTGGAAGGACTGAACGCCGCACGCTTCTGGCTCCACGCCTTCGTGACGCCGACCCTGATTTTGTTCTCGCTCGGTGCGATGAGACAAGCGGGAATCGGATGGGCCCGGCGAGGCTGGGCGGCCCTTCTTTTCTGGGCGGCTGCCATCTCCGCGGTCATCGTTGAATTCGTCACCGTCATCAATGGACTGGAATTAAAGAAAATTGAACGCTATGGCGTATTGAGCTATTCATCCGCTGAGGAAGCGTCCGGACCGCCGGCCATGATCCTCATTGTCATTGCCGCACTCCTGGTCGCCGGGATCTTCCTTGCCTGGAAAGCCGGTTCCTGGTGGATACTTGCCGGCACGATCGCCATGGCCATCGGCAGCATGTTCAATCCGGACATTCCGAGTGAAGCCGCTACGAATCTCTTTGAACTGGTCCTGATCGCCTCGCTCGCCGTGACGAAGGTGAAGCTGGAGAACAGGCCCGATACGGATTCCATGGTTCAGCAATGACCTGCAGGAACAGGCCGCACCCCTTTTCCGGATGCGGCCTTATTCCATCTGGAGCAGACAACTTATGAAGACACCAAACACTCCGGCCATTCCCTCTCCGGGTCAGGGCGGCGTTCATTTTCCCCGTCACTCTTCCAGAAGTCGGATGATTCGCTTTTCCAGCAGCAGCATGCCGCCTTCACCCGCCTGATAGTGCCGGAGGCGTCCGCCCGTATCAAAAACGTAATAAGCAGGCACATACCGGTTTCCGAATACCTCCGTCAGCTTCCTTGCACCATCGACGAATATGGGCTGAGTGATGCCGTGGGCTGCAGCGGCTTCCCGGATTTTCATCGGGTCGTTATCCTCTTTGGAACGCGGCATGTGGATCGCAATGACATTCAGCCGTCCAACATACTTGTCTCGGATTTCGCTGACATGCGGCATCGTGTCTTTGCAGAGGCCGCAACTGACGGACCAGAAATGGATCAGCGTCGGCCGTTCGCCGACAAGGTCCGTCCTTGTTTTCACACCGTTCAACCAATCAGTTGCTCCGTCGAGCTCAGGCATCGGTGTTCGAAGCTTCATCCGCTCTCTCCTTCTGTTTATAAGGTCCCCGGCGTCGGTCAGTTTGCGGCGCGCCTGCCTCCCATCTGCAGGCCCTGAAGCACGCGGAGCGTTTCATCGACGTCGCGGCCGATGTCTTCACGGAAAGCAGCCTGGTAGAGCAGGTCACCTGCCGGGCTGATGATGAAAAGGCCGCGGAGCGTGATGCCCTCCTCTTCAATGAGCATGCCGTACTCGCGCGAAACGGCAAGCTTCCGGTCGGAGGCCAGAGGGAAATTCAGCCCGCCCGGACCGTTATTTATTCGGGCGATCCCCACCCAGGCGAGGTGGGCATGCACCGTATCCGTCGAGATGCCGATCACTTCGGCATTCAGCTCCGCAAACTCAACGTGGCGGTCGGAAAAAGCAGTGAGTTCGGCCGGGCTGGACAGCGAGAAGTCCATCGGATAAAAGATCAGAACCGTCCATCTGTGTTTTCTTATATTATCCTCCAGGCTGACCGTGCCGAATTCCCTGCTCGGCAGGACAGCTTTCATCTCAAAGCGGGGTGCCGGATTACCGATCAGTCTTTTAGTCATTGCGACCTGCCCCTTTTAAGTTTATGGAAAATTCAATCTTATTAAAGAAAGAATAGCAGAACAATGGTCGATTTTCAATGGCTTACTCATCTTTCCGGCGCTCTTCAAGCTGCCGGATTTCGCCGGTCAGCTCCATGAATCGCCGGTCAAGCGCGGCATATTCCTTGTCGCCCGGCAAAAGCAGGCTGAGCTTCCCGAGAACAGCCTGACACTCCGTCTCGAGCCGCAGGTGCTCTTCCGCCAGTGTCTTTTCATCCCTGCCATGGGCAGCCCTGCTCCGCTTTTCTTCCCATTCAGCAGGTGCCATCAGCAGCTTCCGGATGGTTCCTTCCCCGAAGACCAGGATGTCGTCCGCGAGCTTCTCGGTGAAATACCGGTCGTGGGAGGCGAACAGGAGCGTACCCGGAAATGTGCCAAGTGTCCGTTCCAGCTCTTCACGGGCCGGCAGGTCGAGATGGTTGGTGGGCTCATCGAGGAGCAGGACGTCGGTGCCTTCCAGGATAAACCGCATGAGTTTCACTTTGAGCCGCTCTCCCATGCTCAACTGTGAAAGCGGGAGTGTCCAGTGCTTTGCAGTGAATCCGAGATTCGACAGGTCGGTCCGGAGCTTTCCCTGCTGTTCGTAAGTGGCGGCGGAAAAGTAGTCCCCCATGGTTGTTTCAAGCGGGAGGTCCAGCACCGACTGGCTGAGGACACCGATCGTCATTCCTTCCGTCCGCCAGATCTCTCCTTCATGCGGTTCTTCACCAAGCAGCATCCGGAAAAGCGTCGTCTTGCCCGACCCATTCGGTCCGAGGAGGGCGAGGCGTTCTCCGGACAGGACGGTAAATCGCGCGTCACGGAAAAGTGTCCGTTTTCCATATGATTTCGAGACGCCCCGGAGCTCGAATACCCGCATGCCCTTACGGCGCCCCCCTTTCACATCGAATGTGACGGAGGCCTCCTCTACGGGTTTTTCAACGCCATCCTTTTCCAGCTCGGCTTCGAGCCGTTTGCGCTTCGAGCGGATCTGGATGTCCTTTTTCTTGGCCTTGACGCGGTAGTATTCCTTGGCTCCCATCCGGCCTTCGCCCTTCTTCGCCGATTCCCGGTGTGCCTTGTCCGACCAATCCGACAGCTGCTTGAGCTGTTCACCGACCCGTGCGACTTTTTTCTGCTGCTGTTCATACCGCTTTTGGTGTGCGGCATGTTCGGCTTCTTTCTGAATCCGGTAATCCGTGTAGTTGCCCCCGTATTCGGTGAGGCTGCCATGATCCAGCTCCCATACGCGGTCCGCGACCCGGTCGATAAAATGCCGGTCGTGCGACACGATGATGAACGTCGACCGGCTTTTCCTGATCTGTCCGATCAGCCGGTCCATCGCCTCCCGGTCGAGGTGATTGGTCGGCTCATCCAGCAGCACGAGCCGGCTTTGTTTTGCAAGGGCGGCGGACAGGCGGAGCTTCATCCGCTCCCCCCCGCTCGCGGTATTGTATGCAACCTCTTCGGATAAGCGCCATCTTTTCCGTTCGGCCAACACGTCGGCGGCACCGTCCAATAGGTCAGGCGATGCCTCTTCCTGGCGGAAATAGGTGACGGACGGACGCTTCCCGTTCCAGCGCACCTGCCCCGAAGACGGCTCCCGGCTGCCCGCGATCCGCTCCATCAGCGTTGATTTTCCCGCCCCATTCGGTCCGACAAGCGCGATGACCGCGCCTTCCGGGATATCGGCCGATACCCTCTCAAAAATCGTGACATCCCCGTACATGACGGAGAGTTCCTCAAGTTGTCCAAGCAACATGCAGATTCCTCCCTGTTTCTCGGAGGGCACGCAAAAGCCCCCCGGCCTTAGTGGCCGGAGGAATCCAAAAAATGCTCATTTACACGTCGCCAAACAAGCCGCGCGCTTGCGGCTGCAGTTCTGGATGACGATGGAAAAATGGGCAGACGGATCCCGCCGACGTTCGAAAAAAGCATCCGATTCGTCCAAAGCACTCCGTCACTTGTCCATCTTCCCATTCGTCATCCCTTTCCGGCTGAAGTTGAGTCCAGATTATCATATGCCCTGCCGGCCGGCAACTATGCACAGGAAAACCCGGCACTTGTCGTGCCGGGTCCCCCTCATTGTTCAATGACGCGCTCGATCCGGTCCTCCACCATGTCGAGGCCGGTCCTGCCCGCCTGATAGTGGCGCAGCTGGCCTTCCCTGTCGAACACATAGTATGCCGGGGCAAGCTCGTTCTCGAAGGCGTCTGTAAGCTTGTACTCACTGTCGACGAATACAGGCTGTGTGAGGCCGTACTGTTCCGCCGTCTCCCGGATCTTGTCCATGTCGTTGTCCGCGCCGGTGAGCGGCATGTGGACCGCCACGACATTCAAATCGTCTTTGTACTTGTCCCGCAGCTCGTTCACTTCGGGCATCGTTTCCTTGCAGATGTTGCAGCTGACGGCCCAGAAATGGATGAGCGTCGGCTTCTCGCCGACCAGCTCGGATTTGGTCACTTCGCCGTTCAGCCATGCGGTTGCGCCGGTCAGTTCCGGCATCGGTTCATGCAGTTTCATCGGGAATCCCCTCCTGTTGCATAAGTTTCCCGGGAAATGAACCCTTGAAACAGGGTGGCTTCATATTAGGCTAACATTGCTTTGGCAACAGCCGGCTTGCCCGGCATCCGCGGCCGGTTTTCTTAACACTCACAGATGTTTTCTTAACACTCAGCCGGCTTTGCTCAACACTCGCTAATTTAAGCCGTTCTCAAACCCGTCGGCAAGGATGCTCCATCCGGCCAATCAGGTTCCTAGTCTTTCCCCAGCGCCCTTCCCGCCTGACGCCCGGAGAACAGGCAGCCGCCGAGAAAGGTGCCTTCAAGTGAGCGATAGCCGTGGACGCCGCCTCCGCCAAAGCCGGCCGCCTCGCCTGCGGCGTAAAGGCCCGGCACCGGTTCACCGTCCGCACCCAGCACCTGTCCCGACAGGTTTGTCTGCAGGCCGCCGAGTGTTTTCCGGCTGACGATGTTCAGCCTGACGGCGATCAGCGGACCGGCTGCGGGATCGAGAACGCGGTGCGGAGGCGCGACGCGGACAAGCTTGTCGCCCATGGATGCCCGTGCGCTCCGGATTGCCATCACCTGAAGATCCTTCGCAAACTTGTTGTCGATCTCGCGGTCGCGCGCACGGATCTGCCGCTCCATCTCTTCAAGGAAGATGCGCTCCTCGCCGACCAGGTCGTTCATGCCGTCGACCAGCTCCGGAAGCGTCCGGGCGACGACAAAGTCCTCTCCGCGCTTCATGAACTTCTCGACAGGTTCCGGCGCGCCCGGCAGCACGCGCGAGAGGATCATCCGGATGCTTTTTCCGGTCAGGTCCGGGTTCTGTTCGGAGCCGGACAGGGCGAATTCCTTTTCGATCATCTTTTTCGTCAGGACAAACCAGGAATAGTCGTACCCGCTTTTTCCGATCGCTTCAAGCGTCGAGAGCGTATCAAAACCCGGGAAGTTCGGCGCGCCGAATCGCTGGCCTTCCGCGTCAAACCAGAGCGGGGAAGGCCCCGGTAAAATCCGGATCCCGTGGTGAGGCCATACCGGGTCATAGTTTCGGATGCCTTCCGTGTAATGCCACATCCGGTCGCGATTGACGAGCCGCCCTCCGGCCTGTTCCGCCGCTCCGAGCAATTGCCCGTCGACATAGGCGGGCACGCCCGACAGCATGCGCCCAGGAGGCCCGCCTAGCCGCTCCGGCCAGTTTTTTCGGACCAGCTCATGGTTGCCGCCGATGCCGCCGCTTGTCATGAGCACCGCCCCCGCCCGCACTTCGAAAAGCCGCTCCACCTGGCGTGACGTTTTTTCGCCGCGATGCCGGTCGTCCTCCACAAGTTTCTCCCCCCGAACGCCCGTCACGGCACCGTTTTCCGTGACAAAATCCGTCACCCGGTGGCGCGGCAGGTAATGGACGTGCCCGTCACGGATTCCCTGCCGTACGCGCTCCGCAAACGGCTTGACGATCCCCGGACCCGTTCCCCAGACGATATGGAAACGCGGGACGGAGTTTCCATGCCCATCAGCAAGGCTCCCGCCGCGCTCCGCCCAGCCGACGACCGGGAAGAACCGGACGCCGAGCGACCGGAGCCATGCCCGCTTCCCACCAGCGGCAAAATCGACATACGCCTTCGCCCACTGGTAGCCCCACTCATCTTCGTCGCTCATCCGATCAAACCCCGCCGTCCCGAGCCAGTCCTGCCACGCCAGTTCATGGGAATCTTTGATGCCCATCCGGCGCTGTTCCGGCGAGTCCACGAGAAACAGCCCGCCAAACGACCACCACGCCTGGCCTCCGATATTCGACGCCGGCTCCTGGTCGAGGAGCAGCACCTTCTTTCCCGCATCGGCAAGTTCAGCCGTCGCCACAAGACCCGCCAACCCATGGCCGACCGTGATTACGTCGTAATCCATCCATACCACGCCCCTCCCGATTGTGTCTCTCATTATATTAAATGAATGTTCCGATAACTTACAGTGGAACGAAATCTGCACAGACTAGACCGTCAGTCATCCAAAAGGTTCTGACAGATAGTGTTCAGCCGACGAAGTCTTTTACATGCAGGATAAATAAAGCCCGGAAAACCGTTTCAAACAGCATCCCGGGCAGTTGCAGCTTTACGTCCAATGAGAGTTCCGGTCGCGCAGACGCCATGGAAACTTTCCGTCTTCTAACCGGTTTGCTTCCGCTCCCGCCGGCGGGTCAGGTACCAGGCATTGATTCCGGCGGAAACCGGTATTACCAAGGCGATGCCGATACCCGCGCAAAAAATCGTCAGCATCTCTCCCCCGAATACTTTGGCGTTCACCATCTGGCCGACCGAGTAGTTCAGGTCCCGGAACCAGAGGATCAGTGCCATATACCCGCCGATAAAAGCAAAAAACAGGGTGTTGGTATCAGAACCGAGGATGTCCCTGCCGATCGTCATGCCGGAACGGAACAGGTCCTCCCGGCTGATGTCCGGGTCATGAATAATCAGCTCGCGCATCGGCGATGAAATCGCGATGGCGACATCCGTGATTGCTCCGATCGTGCTGATTATGATCATGGAAACAGCAATCTGCACAAAATCAATGCCGATATGCAGGGAGAACATACTGATTTCACCGATTTCCTCCTCGCCGAAGCCTTGGATCATCGACTGATTGGCGATCCAGTCTATCAAAAACAGCAGAAGGCAGATGGTAATGATTGTGGATGCGAATGCCATGATCGTTTTGCTGTTCACCCGGTTGATGAAAAACAGGTTGATTGAGCTGATTGCCGTACAGGCCAGCAAGGTTACTGCAATCGGGTTGACGCTCGGGGCCATGATAAACATCAGCGCGATCAGAAACACGATAAAATTGAAGAACAGCGAGATAAAGGACCTGACCCCCTTTTTACCGCCGACCCAAACCATCAATCCGAACAGAATTGCCGCAAGCAAAATGATTGCATTCATGATTCAGCCCTCTTTTTCCTCACAAAGAACATTGAAATATACAGACCGATCGGGATAGTCAGCACAATCCCGATTCCACCTGACAGCGCGCGTGCCAGTTCCAGCGACAGGTTGATCGACAGTGTGTACCCGAACGGGGACGCATTTTTAAAGTATAGGATTAGCATGGGGATGGAGCCGCTGATGTAGGCAAAGAACAGAATGCTCGTCATGGTGCCCATGATGTCCCGCCCGATATCCATTCCCGATGTCCTGAGGGCATCCATAGAAATTCGCGGATTTTTTTCCCACAGTTCAAACACGGACGCTGACATCGTGATGGCTACGTCCATCACCGCTCCAAGTGACCCGATAAACAGTCCGGCCAGAAAGACCGTCTCATACGGGCGCGTCAAAAACTGAAGCTCCTCGTAATGCAGCCCGTTTCCGTCCGTCAGCCGGATCACAAGCAGGGTGACGGACAGGGAAGCAGCGGTTCCAAGCAACGTGGATAAAATGGCCGCGTATGTTTTTTCATTGAAGCCGTTGAGAAACAGGAGGGACAATATCGTGAACAGGACCGCAAGCCCCGCGGCGATCAGCAGCAGGTTCACCCCGGTCCGGACGTAAAGCTCGACGGCAAGAACCAGGATGGCCATATTGATGGCCAGGCTGAGGACGGCAAACAGGCCTTTCTTTTTTCCGACAACCGTGAGCACAAACAGAAACAGCCAGAATGCGCCCATCATATAATAGTCCCGCTTCACGTCCTCAATGTCACCTGCCAGGACGTGACTGTCCTCAGCCTGTCCGGCGATATAGACAAACAATTCATCCCCTGCCCTGTGCTCCTGGTCAAAAGCTTTTGATAGGGAATAGGTATTCTCCAGGTGAATTTGCTCCCCTTTGTAAGGCCCGTTTTTCAGCTCTGCGATCATCCGCTGGGTAAACAGCCGATCGGAGTTTCCGTTCGTGTCGGTCACTTCTTCGGATTTTCCGGGCTCCACCCGGATCACTTTGGCGATCGGGGTGTCGTAAAAAGCGTGATTATTGAACACGAACACCATGGAACCGGCACAAAGGAGAATCAGGACGCCGTACAGGATGAGTGTTTGTCTTCGGATACGGATGGACGTGCCGCTTAACCACTTCAATTGGAAACACCTCCCGGTGAAAATCCGGTTTTCTATATCACCGACTTTCTCACTTTCTATCCGACATATCAATCATATTCCTCCGGCCGGAACACGACACACCCGCAAACCTGATCGGAGAGAACCAACCAGAAAAAGCTGCACTCCATTTAGGAGTGCAGCTAAAGACATTTACTTCGTATCGGAGTGTCGTCTGCCGATCCCGGCCCTTAACCATTTCGCAGTCACCGTGCCGGCATCCAGCATCTCTTCCGGGGTTCCCTCGAAGAGGATTTCACCGCCCCGCTTTCCCCCGCCCGGGCCCATTTCGATGACCCAGTCGCTCGCGGCGATAAAGCCCAGATTGTGTTCGATGATGATGACGGAGTTTCCCCGGTCCACAAGTTTCCGAAAGACTTCAAGAAGCTTTTCATCGTCCTCGGCATGCAGCCCCAGGGACGGTTCGTCCAGCAGGTAGATCTGGCCTTCTTTCCGCAATTGGCTGGCAAGCTTCAGGCGCTGGGCTTCTCCGCCGCTCAAAGAACTGGTCGTCTGCCCCAAGGTCAGGTACCCCAGGCCGACATCCCTTAGCGTATGCACCCTGTTCAGGATCTTTGGCCGGTTAAATTCATCCGCAGCCTCATCGATCGTCAGTTCCAGAATTTCGATGATGTTTTTGCCTTCGTACCGATAGGACAGAGCCTCATCCGAGTACCGCGTTCCGCCGCAAGCCTCACATGGAATCGTCACCGGATCCGCAAATGCCACTTCCGGCGTCAGGACGCCCTTCCCTTTACAGACCGGGCAGGCACCCAGGGAGTTGAAACTGAACAGTCCCGCCGGCCGTCCCGTCGCTTTTGCAAAGGCGGCCCGGATGTCGTCCATGATTCCCATGTACGTTGCCATCGTCGAGCGGCTGGAGACCCCGATCCCTCCCTGCCCCACCGTGATGGATTCAGGATGCCTTTCCTTGAACGCCTCCAGGATCAGGGAGCTTTTGCCTGAACCCGATACGCCGCACACCGAAACGAGCACCCCTTTGGGGATCTCCACATTTACGTCTTTTAAATTATTGTCAGTTGCTCCCTTCACCGTAAAATAACCTTTGCGGTTCCTCGGGGTATGATTGATTTCCAGCTTTTGTTCCAGGGCTTTCGCGGTCGGGGTATTGCTTAAGCCTTCCAACGGTCCCTGGAAGACAACGTTGCCCCCGCTTACGCCTGCTCCCGGACCCATCTCAACGATTTCATCCGCCGCCCTGGCCACCGACAGATCGTGTTCGATGACGATCACTGTATTATGCTGGTCTTTGATCGTTTTCAGCATCCCGATCAGCAAGTGCACTTCCTCGGGATGAAGCCCCGCGCTGGGTTCGTCGAAAATGTAGGTCAGGTTGTTCAGGCTGTTTCCCAGGTGACGGGCAATTTTCACCCTCTGGGCTTCACCTCCGGAGAGGGTGCCCATTTTCCTGGACAAGCTCAAGTAGCCCAACCCCATGCCGATCAACTGCTTTACACCGGGGATCACCTGCTTGGCGATGGATTCTCCCATAGGATCCCGGATGTTCGACAGCTCTTCCAGCAGCTCCGAAAGCTCCAGCCAATCATATTCCGCGATGTTCAGGCCGTTGATTCTGCTTTCGAGCACATCCGGGTTCAGGCCGGAACCTTGGCAGGTCGGACACCGGGTATGAGCAGACACCGCCAATACATCGGCCCGGGAAACTTGTTTGAGCTTGGAGATGTCCCGATTTATATAGACCCGCGTGAATCTCGGCAGTAACCCGTCCCACTCCGCGTTTTGCGGTCCGTTTTTTGTGTGGAACGGCGCATAGGCACGTTCCCCTTCCCGGGGGCCATACAGCAGAAGGCGCCGGTCTTCTTCCGAATAGTCCCGGATGGGTTTGTCCGGATCAAACAGCCCGCAGGTCATCATCCAATGCCCCTGCCAGCCGGAAGGCGACAATGGCTTGAACCTGACAGCATGCTCCCTGAGCGACTTGTCGAAATCGACCAGTTTGTTGGCGTCCGGCGTGATCACTTGCCCGAAACCGCCGCATTCCGGACACCTTCCGAATGTACTCTGGCTGGAAAAATCATTGGCGGTTCCGATCGCCGGCTGCCCGATTCTCGAGAACAGCAGCCGGACCAGCGGATCGATGTCCATATACGTGCCGACCGTGGAACGGGAATTGCCTCCTGCCGGCCTCTGCTCCACGACAATCACCGGGCTTAAGTTCTGCATCAGATCGGCCTGGGGCCTTTCGTATCTCGGCATCTGATATCTGACGTAAGCCGGATAGTTCAACGTCATTTGCCTTCTGCTCTCGGTTGCGAGGGTATCAAAGACGACCGAGCTCTTGCCCGAGCCGGACAGGCCGGTGAACACAATGATTTTTTCTTTCGGCAGATTCAGGCTGATGTTCTTCAGATTGTTTTCTTTGAGTCCTCTTAGGATGATCTCGTCTTTTTCTCGTGACATTTCCTGATCCTTTCTGCCGGTATGCGGATAAATGACGAAACCGTCCCGGAATCGGCCTTTATTTGCGCATCAATACGCCGTCCGGCTGTGGCAGTTCATCCGCGGTGATCTGATTCATTTTGCAGAAATGATCGAAGAACTGCTGTGCCATTGCCTGTTCTTCCGCGTTACTTTTTGAAACGATATCCTGTAATATCTGGGCCATCACCGTATTATCGAAATAACGGTATTTGCCGGTATTCCACGTTGTCTTGCCGGGGGATCTCTCGTTCACATAATAGTTCCAGAACAGCATGTCGGCCGATTCCTGTTCGGTAAGCCGGATTTTGTACACTGAATGTGCAGGAATCATTCCGTCCTCGCACAGCCTGCCGGTGAATTCCTCATTGACCATATACATCCCGATGATCTGTCTGGACTGTTCAGGCATGCCCGGGTCTCTTGCAGTCAGAAGGACCGCGCTGTTTTGGTGAAGACGGACGGGTTTGTTCGGCTTCCCCTTATTTTCCCCGCTTTTGATTTCACCAGAAAACACCTTCCACTCTGTGAAAACCTGTTCCAGTTCTTCCGGTTCACACCAAGAAACCATTTGAGATTGCGGATGCAGCTTCTGATTTTTCATCAGACCTTCCAGCTCTGTACGAAGTTCATGCTTTTTCCGCTGAAGCTCTTTTTTCTTTTCTGCTGTGGATTCTCTGGCTTGCCGTTCACTTTCTTTTTGTTTAATGATCTGCTTAAGCGAACGAGCGGCCTCTTGGTCTTTCAGGACCAAATGCTCTCCGAAAACGTCCGGGAAAATAAACCGTTTATTTTCTTCGCCAAATGCGATTTCAACCCTCGAGTCACTCATATGGACAATGTTGCCCGTTCCAAAACGCCGATGCGTCACTTTCTGATCGATCAGATTCATCATTCTTTTCTCCCTCCGTAAAAGATAAGTTGCACAACTGTTTTTACTTCGGTACAAAAAAAGAATATAAAAAAACGCATTCTTTCTAATCCGCGGACCAAAGAGCGGAATATGGAATACGTGACGGAAAAACAATTGTACAATTATTGTAACATTTTTTCGAAAATAACACAAACTTATCGTTGACAAACCGGCGTGGTGTATTATATGATTTCTTGTTTATCATAAAGAAAGAAGGGGATTGGCTGTCCAATCCCCTTCTTGGCTTTCCCATTATTCCTTGTCGAGTTTCATCGCTTCGGCGATCAGTTTTGGAAGGTCCGTGTTGTCATGGAAGCCGGCAAAGTGGTCGGCTTTCGGCCCGAACACATAAAGCGGGATGTCCACGCCTGTGTGGTTCGTACTTGTCCAGCCGATGTTCGCACGGTCGCTGATCACATGATTGATCGCCAGGCCGGCGTTGTCTGCTTCGCGGACCGAGCTGATCTCCTGTTCAGACAGGTCAAAGCCTGTATAGGTTTTCACCACTTCCGCCACGTTCGTACGGTCTTCGTTTAATTGTGCCGCCATGTGGTCGCCTGTCGCCTTCACGTTTTGGAGGATGTCCGCGTTCAGCTCCATGGATCCGTTCGATCCGGTTGTCATGCCGCCTGTGTCATGGTCGCCCGCGACAACGACGAGTGTGTTGCCGTCTTCTTCCGCGAATTCGATCGCTTCTTCCACTGCCTTTTCAAAGGCCGCGGCTTCAGACATGGCCCATGCCGCGTCATTGGCATGGCCCGCCCAGTCGATCTGGCTGCCTTCCACAACGAGGAAGAATCCGTCCTTGTCTTCTTCAAGCGCATCGATGGCCGCTTCCGTCATTTCCGCAATGCTTGGCTGTTGCGTTTCTCCGCGTTGGAGTTCGGGAGCCAGTTCGTCATCTGCAAAAAGTCCGAGCAGGCGGTCGCCTTCGTCCACGTCAAGGTCATCGACATCCAACAGCTGTTCACGGGTTTCCACGTATGCAGCGCCCTTGTCCTGTGCTTCCCGGATCAGGTTGCGTTCGTCCTGGTTGCCGCCCTCGGATGCCGGGAGGAAATTGTTTTTGCCGCCGCCCAGGATGACATCCACACCGCTGTCCGCCATCTGGCGGGCGATTTCCGTTTCATTGTTCCGGCTGTCTACATTTGCGACAAACGATGCCGGTGTTGCGTGCGTGATGGTCGAAGTGGCGACCAGACCGGTGGATTTTCCGGCTTTTTCCGATGCTTCGAGGATGGTCTCGAGTTCATCCCCCTCCGCATCCAGGCCGACTACGCCGTTGTTCGTCTTGACGCCTGTCGCCATCGCCGTGCCAGCCGCCGCGGAATCCGTGATTGCGGAGTTGGCCGAATAGGTGGTGAACATCCCTTTCAGATGAGCATCCCATACCGCTTCTTCCCCTTTGTAAATCCGGTAGTTCGACGCATAATCGGCACTGAAGCCGTCAGGGATCATGTAGATGACATTTTCGGCCTTGCCTTTGTTTTTCCCTTCCCCTTTGCCTGCCCGGTCAGGCTTTCCGGCCCACTCCGGCTTTCCCTGCCCTGCCCATTCAGGCTTGGCTGCATCTGCGGCTGTCCATCCCATTCCGGACAATACGAGGCCCGCTCCCAGCGCGGCAATTCCGACTTTCTTCAGCATGCTACCCACTCCTCCAAACAAGTTCATCCAACACTTGCCACTTTATCGGAGGAATGTTTACGTAGAGTTAATCCGATGTAAAGAAATTGTTTGATAATTCCATTGCCAATGAACCATTACGAAAGTCCCTTCAAGCCGCCCAAGGCATCGATGCAGGCAAAACGGGCGGCAAATTCCACTCTTATTTAAGATGGATGCCGCCACCCGGTCCGAGGGGCAGGCCGAGAAGATACCAGGCACTGAAAAGGACGATCCACATGATGGTGAACGCGATCGAATACGGGAGAAGAGCTGACATAAAGGTCCCCATCCCCATCTTCGGATCATATTTTTTCGCGAATGTCAGGACAATCGCGAAGTAGGCAAGCATCGGCGTGATCGGATTCGTCAGGGAATCGCCGACACGGTAGGCGGCCTGCGTGACCGCCGGGTCATAATTCAGCAGCATGAACATCGGTATAAACACCGGCGCGAGAATTGCCCACTTGGCGGATTGGCTCGCGACCAGCAGGTTGATGAGTGCGGCGATCAGGATGAAACCGACGAACAGCGGAAGCCCGGTGAATCCGAGCGCCTCCAGTATGGCAGCACCTTTGATCGCAACGATCGGACCGAGGTTGCTCCAGTTAAAGTAGGCGATCATCTGCGCGGCAACAAACGCGATGACGATATACGTCCCCATGCCGGACATGGCCTTGCCGAGCTGGTCGCCGAAGTCCTTGGAATCTTTCAGGGTACCGGCGGCTTTGCCGTAAATGATGGCCGGCACGAGGAAGAGGATCATCATGATCGGGACGATGGAATCCATGAACGGCGAGATGATAAGGCCGCCGTCTTCGGGATTTCTCAAGATGGCGTTTTCCGGAAGCGCAAGAATCGCAAATGCGCCACCTGCCACAAGAAGGGAAACACCGGCCCACAGGAGCCCCTTCTTTTCCCCAGGCGTAATCACGGCTTCGACACCCTCCGCCTCGCCTTCATACTTGCCAAGACGCGGTTCTACAATTTTATTGGTCACGAACGTGGCGACAGGCACGAGAAGCAGCGCGGAGGCAACGAGGAAGTAATAGTTGATCATCGGATTACCCGTGTAGGCCGGGTCTATCATGTGTGCGGCCGATTCGGTGAAGCCGTAGACGAGCGGGTCTGACATCGAGAGAATCAGATTGGCCCCGAAGCCCCCCGCGCAAGATGCATAGGCTGCAGCCATTCCGGCAAGCGGGTGGCGGCCGAGCGCGATGAAGATCATCGCGACAATCGGCGGAAGAACGACCATGGCCGCATCCGCAGCGGCGTTTCCGCAGATGGCGACAAGAACGATGACCGGAAGGATGATTTTTTTCGGTGCCTTCAGGATCGAAGCCTTCATGAATGCCGTGATCAGGCCGGTGGATTCTGCCAAGCCGACGCCGAGCATCACAACGAGCACAAGACCGAGCGGCGGAAAGCTTGTGAAGTTGGTGATCATTTCAGTCAGGATCCGGACGAGCCCCGCCCCGTTCAGCAAGTTCACGACCTTGATCGTCTCCCCTGTTCCGGGGTGCGTCGCTGTCGTGCCCATCAAACCGAACACTGCCGAAGCGATGAGAATGGCGACCGTAATGTAAACAAAGAGCATGATCGGATCAGGAAGCTTGTTGCCGTAGCGTTCAATCAGATCCAGAAACCGGTTGAAGAGCCCCTTTTTCTTTTTGTTTGTTTCCGAGGCGACGGTCATCAGCAGTTTCCCCCTTTAGCAAGTTAAAGAATGTGTTCTATGTTAACAAAATCTACTGATAATTCAACCCATTTTTAAAATTTATCGAGACGGTTTCAAACAGTACGGACATCAACAAACCGGAAGCGCGCGGCGCTTCCGGTTTTCTTTATGCCTTTTTCTTTGTTGTGGTTGCCCGTTTTTTCGGAGCGGGCTTTTTCTTCGTGGTTTTCTCGAGGGATGCCTGGAGCGCGGCCATGAGGTCGGTCGCGTTCGTGGCGGCCGGTGCTTCCCGCTCGGCTGCGGTGACGGTTTCCTTGCCCGCCTTTTTCGCCTCGATCAGTTCCATCAGCGCCTCACGATACTCATCCTTATACTTTTCCGGCTCGAACGGTGTCGTCAGCTGCTCGATCAGCATCAGTGCCACATCAAGCTCTTTTTTCTGGACTGCTTCCTCCCCCGGCACATTCGGAACATCCTCGACTTTCCTTACTTCATCCGGATAATGTATCGTCTCCAGGACAAGCGCCTCCTTGTAAACCCGGACCGCGGCCAGTTGTTCTTTCTGGCGGATGATGATTTTCGCGACGCCGATCTTGTCCGAATCCCCGAGAGCGGCACGGAGTAGCGCATATGCCTTTGCCCCGCCCTTGTCCGGCGCGAGGAAATAAGTGCACTCAAAGTAAATCGGATCAATTTCCTCCAGCTTGACGAAGTCGACAATCTCAACCGCCTTGTCCTCGTTCTCTTTTTTGAGTGCCTTCAGGTCTTCCTCGTCGAGAACGACAAACTTGCCCTTCGTGTACTCATACGCCTTCACAATATCTTCCGATTTCACTTCCGCGTTGCACGACGTGCACACCTTCTTATAGGAAATCGGCGCGTTGCACTCTCTGTGCAGCTGCCGGAGCTTGATGTCCCGATCCTCGGTCGCCGCGTGCAGCTTCACCGGGATATTGACGAGCCCAAAGCTGATGCTGCCCTTCCATACCGTATGCATCCCATCACCTGCTTTTTCCTCTAGCATGTCCCGCCCAGGCGGCGCTATGTATGAAGTTTTCGGCGGTGCGCACACTGGAGTCATGCAGATCGGTCCTGCTTAACACTCAGGGCGTTTATCTTAACACTCGGAGAATCCTGGCGCACGAAGGAGGAGACCAAGCCTTGAAACCGATGAAGCTCACGCCAGCGGAAACCTTGCCGGAAGGGCCCGGCTGGCTGTATGAAATCAAATACGACGGCTTCCGGTGTCTCCTTGATTGGCGGGAAGACGGCATCCGCCTGCTCAGCCGCAACGGGCAAGACCTATCGGATCGGTTTCCCGAAATCATCAACGGAATCAAAGAGGCGAGCAGTGCGGCGCGCCCCCATCTGCCTATTTTTCTGGACGGCGAGCTCGTGTTTTTGCTGAACGACGTGCGAAGCGATTTT
Organism: Bhargavaea beijingensis; assembly: GCF_900101985.1. Taxonomy (GTDB): domain Bacteria; phylum Bacillota; class Bacilli; order Bacillales_A; family Planococcaceae; genus Bhargavaea; species Bhargavaea beijingensis. The sequence continues at coordinate 93,746 of NZ_FNAR01000001.1, read as the reverse complement.
TCGGTCGTCGCCCGCCGCTCCAGGCTCCGCACGAAATCGTCGATTGAGGAGCAGAGCCGCATGTTCCCGTGCCGCTTCGCAGCATTCGACTTGCTGGAGACGGGCGGCGACGATCTGCGGTCAAATACGGTCGATGAGCGAAAAGACGAACTTGGGCGCGTCCTCCGGGCAGCCGGCTTTCCGGCAGGAACGGACTACCGCAACCTTTCTCCAGTACAGGGAGTGACCGCATATAGCGAACCGGAGCCGATTAAAAGCCGGCTGATTGCAGGCAATGGCGAGGGACTGGTGGCTAAACGGAGCGGCAGCCGCTGGCAGGAAGGCATCCGGTCCACTGATTGGATCAAAGTGAAAAACTGGCGGACTGTCCCGGTTGTCCTCACAGGCTTTGAAACGGAAAACACCAACTTTTCAGGGCGCATTTTGGACGGGGAAGAATGGCGTGAAGTCGTCACATTGCGCCACGGATTTTCCGATGAAGAATTGAAAACACTCACCGCTCTTTTCAGGGCAAATGGGACGGAAGGGCCGCCCGGCGTCTTTAGATTGGCACCGGCGATTGTTGCAGAAGTACTGACAATCGGCGAATCGGGCGGCAAGCTCCGCGAACCCCGATTTTCCCGTTTTCTTTTGGAGGAATCCCCCGCGACCGTTACCTTGCAGCGCTACCGGCGGGCGCTTGAGCCGATTCCGCCCGGCGTTGCCGTGACCAATCCCGACAAGACGCTTTTTCCCGAAGCCGGGATCGACAAGGACGGTTACCTTCTTTACCTGCAGCATGCCGCACCCTATCTTCTGCCTTGGCTCGAAGACCGTCCGCTTACCGTAATCCGGTATCCGCACGGCTCGGATGACGCCGAGCGGTTCTATCAGAAGCATGCCCCGGATTCCGTCCCGTCATTTGCCCAAACCGTCCACGGGGAAGACGGCGAACTTCTGTTATGCAACAGTTTGGAGACCCTTCTCTGGCTCGGCAACCAGGCAGCACTGGAGTTGCACGTTCCATTTGGGCGATTGAGGGAGGGAAAAGTGTCGGCTTTCCCGGATGAGATTGTTTTCGACTTGGATCCGCCGGATGCTTCAACGTTCCAGCTTGCAGTAGATGCTGCGCACCGGTTTAAAGAAGTGTTTGACGGATTTGGGCTTGAAGCGTTCGTAAAGACTTCCGGCGGCAAAGGGATGCAACTGTATCTCCCGCTTCCCTCCAGTACGTTCACCTACGAAGAAACCCGGCTCTTTACTTCATTTGCCTCGAATTATCTATGCGAGCAGGCACCGGATCGGTTCACGACGGAAAGGTTAAAGAAAAAACGGGGCGGGCGCCTGTATGTAGATTATGTCCAGCATGCCATGGGAAAGACCATCATCGCTCCGTATTCCACACGCGGAGCAGGACATGCACCGGTCGCCACCCCGCTTGAATGGCACGAACTGACGGAGGCCCTCCGGCCGGAAAGCTTTACGATCCCTGCGGTGACGGAGCGACTGCGCACGAAAGGCGATCCTTTTCTGTTGATGGAAGAAGCGAGACTCTCGCAGCCGTTTGGCGATGTCTTGAAAAAACTAAAAGAAATTACAAGTTAGGATCCTCATCGACTTATACACATATTGTCCACACACCCGAAATACAGTTTGCGTATATTGCTAATGTGCGTATATTATCCACAGGATGTCTGCTAATCCTGTGGATTCTTTAATTTCGATTTTGAGGTTGCCGGACAAGCGAATAGAGAAGTCCGCAGAAGGTCGGATGATAGAGGGGAACAAGTGATGAAAGAGGAGAAGGTGTAAATTCGTATTTGAGAACGATAAGTTGATTCGAAGACAAACTTTTCTACAGTAAAACATGACCACAATTTTTGTCGGACAGAGAATTTTCGGCGGGAAGACAACCGCTGTTTTTCTTATTACATTCCCTTTATTTACTTTTATTAACTCTCACACATTGTATTTCTTTTGTGCGCACAACAGAAATACAATGTGCTCACAAATGCATACACACCTTGTGCGCACAACGGAAACATATTGTCCTCCTAAAAGGCGTTTTTCGGCGGTTTTTGTAAGATTTTTGTGCGCATATCCTACATATTCTCTATTTCTATCATGAGGAGAGACATGTATAATCATTGATAGAAACCTAGAGGGAGTGAATGGGAATGGCAGTACTCAAAGCCGGCGCAGATGCTGGCAACAACGCACTAAAATTATGGGTGAAAGATCATGAACCAATTCTGATTCCGACTGTCTACTCGCTGTACATGGGAGAGACGACGGAACTGATGGATATGGAAGATATTCCGAAGGACGCCCTTCTTGAAAACATTGACGTCACCATCAACTCCAAAGCGCTTTCCTTTAACGGGCAGCGTTATGTCATCGGGGAAAAGGTTTTGAATGACAACCTCCCGGGCATCGAACTCGAAAAGCGCTCGGACAAGTCATCCGATGAAATTCCGGTCCTCGTGACGCTCGCAGGCCTTGCGATCGATGCGATGCGCCGCGAATACAAGAAAAACAAGATTACGGTGACCTACGACCTGTCCGTCGCGCTGCCGGTCGGCATGATCACACAGGAAGCGGCAAGAAACAACGCGGCTCGCTATATGGGGACACATGAAGTCATCTTCCACCATCCGTCCGGACGCAATGTGACCGTGACGATCAAGATCGAATACTGCAAGTGCCTGCCTGAAGGCGCTGCAGCCGCATGGGGCGTTGTCTTTGACGAAGGCGGCAAGCTGTCCGAGCGCAAAGTGGAAGTCGGCGATAAGATCATGAAGGTCGACTTCAGCGACAAGACGCTTCTTCACTTCGACATCGGCTCCGGCACAACAGAAATTGTCGTGACTGAAGGCGTCCGCTTTAATCCGAAACTGTCGGAAGGCCTCAACTTCGGCGTGAAATCGGCGATCAGCGAGATCCTCAAGCGCTGGAACCGCAACCATCCGGTCAAGTCGATCGATTCGATGGCGGAGTTCAACGAGATCTACTTCGACCCTGAACACCCGCGCCATAACGAGCTCAAGGCAGAGTCACAGACCGGGCTGATGCAACTCGCTCAGCGCATCAGCCGTCCGATCATCAACAAGATCGATGACCTGAAGGATGATCCGTACGTCTTCATTTACGGCGGCGGAGCAGCCATCCTGAAAGACTACCTGCAGCAAATCCTGAATGCGAAGGAACGCACGACCAACGTCACGTTCCTCCAAGACCCGATGTTCGTCAATGCGCGCGGCCTCCTCGTCTACACCTGCTCGCCTCGCTATGAGCAGCAGAAAGAAAAGGAATTAGGTGTGGTCGCAAGTGGCGCGGAATCGAAGTAAGACTTATCAGCAGGGGGAGCGGATCAATATTTACTTGAGCCGCGATCTCACACCGGAGTTCATCGACTGGATCAACACCCAGTCCGACCTGTCGAACTTCTTCCTGTACGCCGCCCAGCAGCTGTACCGGAAGACGGGCTTCGTCGATGTTGCCGAAGTCATGCCGAGAAAAATCAACTTCGAACTCGCCGGCGCGGAAGACCGTGATCTTTTCATACCGGAGGCCGCCCCGCCGGCGCCTGTCCGCGCAGAAAAACCGATAGTGGAACTGGAACCGGAACCCGAACCGGAACCGCCGAAGGAGCCAGCCCCCGCCTGGGGTGCCCTGGACGACTTCGACGACCCGTTCGCATAAGAAAAACCCGCCGATTTGGCGGGTTTTTTATTTCTGCCTGAGCAGATAGGAATCATCCAATGCCCATGACAGAACAAGATACACCCAAAGAGAGACCGAGATCGTCAGGAGAAAAATCAGCCTGACGACAAACGACGAAATCCCGAAGAATTCCGCTATTCCCCCACATACCCCGACGATTGCACGGTCGCCCGATGACTTTCTGAGCTTTTTCAACACTACCATCCCCTCTGATCTGAATCCCCGCTGTTTCACCGGCCGGCAGGAAAAAACACTGGCCATGTCCAATAAGTTTATTCTACCATCCACAGGGAGGGAAGAATCCGATGAACCAGTCAGCCACAAGTCCCAGGATCCAAACAGAGCGCCTGCTGCTCCGCCGCTTCACGGAAGCCGATGCCCCGGAAGTCAGCCGGCTGTGTGACAACTACAACCTGTATAAAAGCACGCTGAACCTGCCGCACCCCTACCCGGTTGAAAGCGCGCTGGAGTGGATTGCCACGCACGAAGAAAGCTACACCTCCGGACGGATGTATGAGTTCGCCATCACGGACAAGGAAAGCGGCACGCTCTACGGTGCTGTCGGACTCTCCCACCAGCAGGCGCACCGCCACGGAGAAATCGGCTATTGGATCGGGGAAGAATACTGGGGCCAAGGCTATACCACCGAAGCCGCCAGAGCCGTGTTGGATTTCGCCTTCAACGAAAAGGGCTACCACCGGGTCTACGCCCGGTTCTTCGCCTCCAATCCCGCTTCCGGCAAGGTCATGGAGAAGATCGGAATGACGCATGAAGGCACGCAGAAAGAACATATCTGCAAAGAACGCCGGTACGAGGACCTGCTGCTTTACGGCATCCTCAACCCGAACCGCCAATAGTTATGCACAAAACCCGCCACTCCCGGCGGGTTTCTGTTTGATTATCTTTATCCACTTGTTGATAACTCTTCAATTTTGTTCCTATCCACAGCTTATTCAGATTTTTCCTTATCCTGTGGACGGGCAGTCCCCTCTTCCCTGTCCGCGCATTCAAAGCATTCCAGCCTTCCCGCTTCCGATACGCCATTCAGAAAGCCGTCAAGGCAGAAGACATCCCTGCCGCATGACTCGCATGTGCCCACCAGTTCCCGCATGAAGGTCCCTCCTTTTCCCCGAGTATACAGAAGAACGGACAGGCAAAAAAGGCGACGGGCCCTTTTCGTGCCCGTCACCTTTCATGCATTCTTATTCGCCCTTCTCGGCCTTCTGGAGCCTGTCCAAAAGAAACTTGACGAACTGGTCGTCATTCAGCAGCCAGACGCTTCTCTCGCGCTTCAGGAACTTCTCAGCATCAAAGAACGTCGCAAAGGTCTCGTCCTGTGTCCGGCCGTTGCGCTCGATTCCCCAGCGGCCATCTTCGACCGGATGGACAAAGTACAGGTCGCCTTCCGGTGCGCGATAAATTGTGCCGAACGGGGATTCCTTGAGGTTGTAGCGGGTATGGCGGGCGTCTTCGCGGAGCGGCTCTTTCTGGAATGCCGCTTCCACGTAGGAAGCAAATGCCTCTTTCGACATCGAGGCGCCGCTCGCCTTGGCATGACCGCCGCCGCCGAATGTGCCGGCCACTTGCGACACATCGACATCGTCATGCACGGTGCGGAACGAGACTTTGCGGCCGCCCATGTTCAGAATCACGATGTAGTCAAGATGCGGGTTCTCCTTGCCAAGCTCGTTGCCCAGCTCAGAATGATACGACTCGGCATGCACGACACCGGCATAAAGGCCTTCATGTTCGATCTGTACCATTTCACGTCGCTTTTTCCGGATGTAGCGTGCCATCTTGTCGTCTTCCATGTCGAGCAGCTGCTTCTCAAAAGGATCAAACTGGAACGGGCTATCCGACTGCAGCCGTTCCAGCATCTTCGACTCGAACTCGTCAAACGATCCCATAAAGAACAACGCATTCAGCCGGCGCGCCTTGTCGTTGCCGTTTTTCTCCCATTCCCACGTATCGTACTGCCGAACAAGCTCCACAAACTCGTCTGCGGCGCGAGTAGGCTCCAGGAAGCCCTTGTCGATCAGCCAGGCATAGAGGAGCGATGTGGCCGATGTCAGCTTGCCGTCCTCCTGCTCGACCGTGACATTGCCCCAGTCGTATTCGTTCAGATGGAGTGCCGTCTTGTGATGATCGATCAGCGTCACTTTGCCGCCTTTTTTGATGAATTCCTCGATCCGGGTTTCATTTTCCTCATCCACCGACAAATCGGTGATGATCAGCTCCGTGCCGGTATTTCCTTCTCCCAGGAACCGCTCCACTTCGCGGTCCAGCATCTGGACGGAATTGTATCGCACGTTCACATCGTCCCCGAACGCCAGCTTCGCCACGATGCCGCAGCCGATGCCGTCCAGGTCGTTGTGGGACAATAATTTATACACCGAATCACCTCAGATAAATGCTTTTCATGCTCTAAACAGTATACCCGTTTTGCTTCCGCTTTTCTTGTAAAAGTAAAAAGGAGGAAGCCGAAAATTCGTCATTCCTCCAGCCAGGTCCGCTGAATATGCACTTTTGTTCCGATTGAAATTTTGAATACATCGGGATTTGTGAGGACTTTCCATTGCTCAAAGCCAAACTGCCGATCGTATTCCCCAATCAATAACGACATCAGGTTCCCATGGGTGACAAGAGCCGTGCAGGAACCTTCGGGGAGCCCATCGATCACAGAGCGCGCTCTCATGGCGGCTTCCCTTCCGGATTCTCCTCCATTGTATGAAATGTCCGGATCGGCAAAAGAACTCTTCAGCTTCTCCATCCAGTCAGCGATCGGAGTGGTGCTCAGCACTCTTTCCGCAAGCCGTTCATCCATCTTGATTGCCAGCCCGCTCCGTTCCGAAAAAGGTTGAATCGACTGCCTGGCACGCAGATAGGGGCTTGAAATGACTGATTCAACTCCAAGACCCATCAGGCGTTCTGCGAGCTGCCCGGCCTGATCATGCCCTGCAGGAGTCAGCGGGGCCTCCGGCTCCTGCCCTTCCGCGGCGCAAAGCCGGATGACATAAACCAGCTTTGCCATCAGCGGGCTTCTCCGATCGGCTTCGTAAAACAGATAATCCGATTGGCCTCGGTAAACCCAAGGGCGAGATGGACCTGCAGGCTGATTTCATTGTCCAGCTCACAATCACTCGCAAATTCACTGCAGCCTTTATCCCTCGCCCACTGTTCTGCACGCACGACGAGCTCACGGGCGAGGCCTTCCTGTCTGTAGGCCTCTTTGACAAACAGCCCTTCCAGGTAACCGACCGGGCTGGTCGATGTGCCTTCGACATAGTCGTGGCAGAGCTGGACCTGCGAGAACCCGACCGGCTCCTCTTCGTCAAACGCGAGAAAAACTGCTGCTTCCGGATTACCGATCAGCTCCGAGAACTCCCCTTCCAGCTCTTCTGCCGCATGGTCCGGCCAAAGAAGCAGGGCAAGTTCCCCGGTTACCCGGGCATCATTCTGTGTCGCCTGCCGAACGTTCATGTGCTTCCACCGTTTCATCCAAACGTTCAAGTACCTCAGCCATGCCGTGCATCAGAATACCAATCGAGACGATGATCACGAGCACACTCAAGGCGACCATCAGATTAAGCAGCCCGCCTTCAGGCCCCGCACCTGCATCAGCCGTTCCGATCCCGGCAATGATGCCGACAACGACCGTCGCGCTGCCGAACAGCTTTAGCCAAAACGTGATCCCCATTTTCATTCCCCCGTCAGTAGAATTCGTATAGCCCTTCTGCATAATATCGGTACGTTTCAGGTGAAATGCCTTTTCCGTAAACTTCGAAGAAGAGATCTCGGTCTCCCGGCCAACTGAAGATACCCGGCTTCGGCCGGACAGCCAGCGCAATATCGTAATCCGGGTCCCCCGATGTGCCTCCGCTCCAGTCGATGATGCCCGTAAGCCTGCCGTCTTTCACCATGACGTTGTCGACGGTGCAGTCGCCGTGTATCAAGCACTCCTCCGTGATGACGGGCCGCTTCCTCTTTAACTGCTCCAGCAGCTCAGGAGTCCCGTCTGTCTCATAGCGGCGCAGGTGATCCTCCGCCTCTTCCAACATGCGGTCAATCCAGGGACGGTCCTGCTTAAGAACGGCCGGCACAGGCGTCCGGTGGATCATTCTGAGTGCCTCTGCAAATGTTTTGATGATCTGACGCCGGCCTTCGGGATCAGTCGTCCGTCTTAACGCACTGCGAACCGTCTCCCCTTCAATGAACGTCATCAGCGCCCAGCTGCAGACCGGCTCTTCCAGAAAGGCAATCAGCCGGGGCACCGGCAAACTCGTTCCCGACAGATGATTCAACACCTCAGCCTCTCTCTTGAGCCACTCATCGTACGGCGGCTTCTTCGAGCGCTTCAGCACAAACTTTCCCTCATCCGTTGTCAACAGGGCCACTTCCGACGTCCCGCCCTCCGGCAAACTGTCCACACTGTGGATGGTTCCGGGAACATATCCGGTTATCCACTTGGGGATATCTTCACGGTGGATTGGCATGTTATTCACCTGTGGATGGTGGGACCAGCTGGCTTGTTCAGTTCCACCGTTACCGCTCCGGAACCCTCACTGGTTATCACCCAGTTCGAGGACAGCATGTCGCTTAACTGCTCCAATTCAGACGAAGTGAGTCGGAGATTCCGAATCCCCGTCTCAGTCAGCGCATAATCCCGCTCCTCTTTTTTACCGAACCGCATCCGGAGGAGGTTCTTTAAACCGTTAAACGTCACAAACTTCACTTCATAACCGACAAAAAGAGCCGACCGGAACACCGCCAGATCCTTTCGCGCAGCCTTCACCAGCTCATCATAATCAAACCGCGGTTCGATCTCTTTTAGACGACCAGCGTTTCCTTGCTCGACTAAGGTGACGATTTCTTCATTCGAAACTCCTTTACTGCGGAGCGATTCGACCATATAGGCCTCCATCAAGGATAATTTTGGTTTGATCAATGGGTGTTCCCCCTGTTCATTGTCCAGAAACTCACAAGAACTTATAGAAAATTTTTAGGTATCAAGTTATTGTTTCTATGAACGGTAGATAGTAGTACAAATGCAAGTTATACTTAAATTAACAACAAATTAAGGATGATCCTAATGCTATTTGCGGTTGGAAAGAGATATTCCAAAAAGGATATCTATAATATTTTAGATGTCCCAGTCCACAGACAAAAAGGCACTTGGAATACAGGATATACTACGTACGATAATGATATTTTTATCTTTGCTAATATAGATACTGCCGGAACCACAGGACATGATTATGAAAACGAATTTTTAGAAGACAATAGGTTGATTTGGTACGGAAAAAATAATCACTCTTACAAAACACCGTCAATTCAAGCCATGATTGCCCCGGAAGGAAATATCTACATCTTTACTCGAACGAGCAATAAAGACAAATATACCTTTCAAGGACTAGGCAAGATGAAAAAAATACGGATAACGAAGCCTGTAAGAGTGATTTGGGAATTATATTATTAAATATTACTTAAAAAAGATCTAATTGAATATCCTTTGAAGGTTCTGGCACCTGATTATTGTCAATATATTGCTTGGCCCATTTCGCAATTGGCTCTGCAATTGCTTTAGCCAACAATACTGGAACTGCATTTCCGATTTGCTTATATTGTTTATCAATTCTTGAGTTTAGCGACGCTAAGTTATTGCCTCCATCACTGAAAACAAACCAATCTGGGAACGTTTGTATCCTTGCCACCTCTTTTACAGAAAGCCTTCTGTTGTTTTCTTCGCCATCAGAAAATATCCATTCGTCAGGACCGATTTTCTCCATCGGCATACCCCCTGGGTGAATAGGCGCTTGGCGTCCAGAGGCTTGGATCGTAAAGCTTTGTTCATTCCAGTCTTTCTTTCTATTTCTTGACATAAATATTGTGGAGTATGATCCCTTGTAATAAGGACCCGGATCATTTTCGAGGTCACCTATAGCTTCTCTCAATGTGACATAAGGTTTTAAATGCGCCTGTTCCCCGTGAGTTGGGGCAGGATATTTGTAGTTAAAATCTAAGTCCTTCCTAACACCCACAATAATGACACGTTCACGGATCTGAGGAACTCCATAATCCCTTGCATTAAGGAGTTTAAATTGGACATTGTATCCTGCCGACGAGAAATCTTCAATTATTTGTTTCAGTACTTCCCCTTTACCTAACGTCATTAGACCCTTCACGTTTTCAGCAACAAAAACTTCAGGCTGAGCTTGAATCAAACTTCTAATAAAATGTATATACAAAAAATTGCGTTCGTCATCAATTAAGCGAGGTCCTGCTTCACTAAAACCCGGGCATGGGAATCCACCGAGAATTAAATTACACTTCGGAAAGTACTTAACTTTCCTTATGTCCTTTTCACGTTGTATAACATGGGATGGAAAGTTTTCTTTATATGATTCATTAGCTTCTTTAAAAAGGTCATTAGAGTAAATTGTATGGAATAGACTTCTTTCTCGAACCTGGTCAAAAGAGTCCTTATCTTTAAATGCAGACATCGCCTGTTCTTCCCCAATTACTTCGGCTAAACCTGCAAGTTCAAACCCGAGATCTAAACCTCCGCATCCTGAGAAAAGGCTCAAGACATTTATTTTATCTGTCTTGTAATTTGTTTTTTCAATTACGTCTAGATCATCTTCATTTTCAAATATCAAAGAATTCTCTTCTGCAATTTTCTCCATTAGAACGTTCTGCACGTCCTCTAGAGAAAAGTCAGGTGCAGGTTTATACTTCGCTCTTCCTTTCACCTCTAATTTTATACTCATTGTCTTGTTCTTCCTCCCGTCCATTCATAAATTTATTCTAACAAAAAATGATAATAAAGGCCACTGGTTATTTTTCTAAGCATGTCAATTATAGAACGCTTGTTCTTAACCTTCAATCTTTTCCTCTTTCATAGCCCTATCAATAAACTTAGCCAACTTGCTTATTGTTAGATCAAAGTCTTCTTTTAATTCATGCTCCCAAATTCGAATGATATTCCAACCTCGTTCCTGATAAAAGTCATTCACTTTTTTATCCCTAGTGGTGTTTTTAATATACTTTGCTTGCCAATAATCATTATTTACTTTGGGAATTCTACCGTGCTCGGGACAAAAATGCCAAAAACAGGAGTCTATAAAAATTACAACTTTATATTTTTTAATTGATATGTCAGGGGTCCCGAACAATTTCTTTGTATTTCTTCTAAATCTATATCCTTTATTCCACAGTGCGCTTGCAACTAAATCCTCGAGCTTAGAAACAGATTTTACTGATTTCATAATTTTGCTGCGGGTATCATTATCCATGGAATTCTCCTTTTTACGACGCTTTAATTTTATATAAATTACCCTTCAATTATTTAATGAATCAACTGTTCAAAATAGAAAAAGGAAAGAGCCTAGGTTTACTAGGCTCTTAATATCTCAATTAACTACGTTATAGTTTACTTTATTAATCTTAAAACAATCTGCATTAACCTCGAGTTTTCTTTTCACTAGATCCTTGCTCCACTTATCAATTGCATCGAGCGTGTCTGATGCTCTTATTATCCAAGATAAATCATCACAATATATTAAGTAAAATTCATCTGAAATACTACAGTAATCACACAAGTTAATTCCTGCTTCTAACTCTTCCATATCGTTTTCAGAGAAATAACAACCGCAATTTGAACACCTCAATACAAATTCGCCCCTCTTCTTTGGAGAAACTAATAGATATATCTAAGCGCATTCACAATGAAATTCTTTCTCCTCTATCCCATAAAGAATTAAAATGACTTATATAGCTGTCTGTAAGGTCTTTATCATTAACAAAGTGAAAACTATTAATGTCCGAAAAAGTATTGATAATTTCTTTATCATGATACCTCATTCGATGTTTTTCAGCCCATGCAAATTGAGTAGGGGTGAAATTCGCTGTAGTTATTAAGATTTCATCATCCACAATAATAAATTTATCATGCAAAACAGGGTACCAAAATTTCATTTCAACATTAGGAAAACCTATCAAAGCTTCTTCAGCCTCTGTGCTACGACCTCCCTGTGCTTGGTGGGATTCTCTAGTTTGTTTAATAATTTTTACTTCTAGCCTAGGGTTTTTTCTTGCAATATCCATAATTGCTTTAACAGTGCTTTTTGAATTTCTATCATAGGAATTAATATCACTAAAATGCTGGGAACATATAAACAATCTCCTCTTAGAACTAGCTATGAATTTTATTATTTTATTCTGAACGAAATGATTACTACCTTGATTATTGTATTTAATAAATGGAGCAGTGAAGTAGCAACTTTCATAGTCGTCCCTTAAATTAATAGGAGTTGTAATAAGATGAGAATCTTCATGCTTTGAACGGAATTTTTGATAATTATCTAACTTTATACTGTTTTCACCAAGTAACTCAAAATACTTTTTAAACATTGCTATATCACTATTTCTATCTATAATTAATAAATTTTCACTCTTTTCAGGATCTCCTACAGCCAAATTAGAAGAGGTAGAAATACATTTATAAGTATCATTATGATACCTAACTAATATTGATTTATTATGTAAGGCGTACGAATTATTGCCTCTCGAAGCTTTTTGTTTGCTCCATAAATTTGTATGAGGTACCAAGTAATAGTTTATATTAATGTTTTCTGTAATTATATCCTTTACAATCCACTCTGCATATTGGCGTTTGGATACATCAATACTTTTCGATCCGTCAAAGGCTCTTACCTTCTTGTCGTCATAACCATTTAAAGGTATTGTGTAAATGTTTATTAATGTTCCTAGTTCAGCTAGTCTCTTTAATGCTCTGTAAAGCGATATATTATTAAAGAGAAATAGGGAAATATATATCTCCTTCGCATCATTAAGCTCTTTAATTAAAAGATCAACAAAAGGTGGTGCACTGCCTTTAGGATTTTTTACGAAACTTTCTGAATGAGGAAGATAAAAGTGTGCTTCCAAATTTTTCTCCTGCCTTCCAGCAAAATAGTACGTCAGTCGCAGTATAATAGTATTATACCACAGTTCAAATCCATAAAATAGAATATTTGGATCCCGTGGTGTACTATGTATCTATAATATTCGAGATAAGGAGGAAGTAATTTGTCTGAGTTGCATGGAATTAAAGTTGCTATTGATATCTTCGACATTAAGTGTAGAGATTTAATTAATAATCGTTATCCATACATATATAGAAGCGGTTCACAAGAACTTTTTAGTGAGTGGTTCGAAAAAGGAATTCCATTTGATATTCAACATTTTGGCGCTAACGATCATCCAGATGCAGTAATTGAAGGAGTGGGGTTCGAACTCAAATCCTTGAAAAGTAATGGATCAATTCAGTTTAATAGTACAATCCCATGTGGTCGGTTTAGACGAAAAGACCAGGAAGGCGAGTGCTATTATGCAATTGCCCGTTATAAAATGGATAGAGATTTCGGGAATCTCCAAGAATTCTGTCTGTGTTATGGAGATTATTTTAATTTTGACCATACTTTTGCACACTCTCACCAAAACACACAGGAAATAGGATTTGGTGATTATGGAGACGGGGTTGTTAGACATAGAAAAATGTATTCCTTCCCATCACCTATAAGAACAGTGCCCGGTATATCTCTTATTTTGAATATAGATAATGCTCAAGAGCTCAACCCTAACCTCGTTTTGGAAAATAGTATAATCAGAACTGAAAGAGGCACACAAAACCAACATGTTTTCTATGTGTACCGCCATAAACTCTTGTATAAGTAGATTTATTATTTGGTCTCCTCATAAGTCAGCTTGGAAGTATGACCCCTCTAAATATTACTTAATATTACTTAACCTATTCCTAAGAAAGGCGGTAAGGTGTGAATAAAAAGCTATTTGGGCTTACGCCTGTCCTCCTATCAGCCACGCTTTAGTATGGTTGCATCACCGTTGGCTACGATTAGCAGCCCGATCTGGATGATGAACCTTCGACAAGATAATGATATTTAAATTCCGCGCACCGTCCAGACGGTGCTTTTTTGATGAGTTTGAAGGAATTTCGATCGCCTTGTTGTGGCTAAGATAATCTCTGAAAGGATGAAGATTAACTAACCGCTTTACCGGTTGCCGGCAAGGTAAACAATGTTAACCCATTATAGAAAGATAGAAAGTATTTTTGAGTGCAACGAAATAATGGATAAGTGATTTCTCCTATTTAACTTCTGTGCTTCGCAAGGCATGTATTAAGGATTCCGGAGAGCCCTCCCGCATAATACAGGGGGCGCTGTTCGCTTATTTACTGAGTGGCATCGGAATAAAACCCCTCAAATTCACCCAACCTAATCACATCCCGATGAAAGGAGTGATGGGGTTGAATAAAAAGCTATACGGATTCATGTCTGTCCTGTTGTCTGCAGGCCTTCTGTTCGGTTGCGGCAATGGGGGCGACGAACAGGAGCCGGATCCGACAGAAGAGCCTTCTGAGCAGCAGGAACAAAACGAAGACTGAGGAAAAGCACCGTCCAGGCGGTGCTTTTTTGATGAGTTTAAAGGAATTTCCTCCGCCTTATTGAATGCTAAACCCCAACTGAAAGGCGGATGACGATGAATTCAACTGCTTCACCGATTACCGGCAAGGTCAACAATACATTTATCCATGCCAGTATGAGGAGGTCCATCACCTGACACTTGATTACCACGCCTTTGACCTCGGATTTAACCTGCAGCCGAATATTGGTATCAATGATGCAAACTATTTTATCTAGGACAATGCTTCCCCATTGTGAGAGTGATTGAGACATTAATATAAATCATGATAGAATAATAACTAAAGTGAAAAAATACAAATTTAACCTATCTTATATGGAGGAAGTGTATAATTGGCAAACTTCAATAAGGTTTACAATACCGTTGAGGCAGTTGATAAATCAGATATAAGATTTTGGCGTGAATTAGGAGTTAATATTGATTCAAATAAGGAAAAGACTTCAGTTCAACTCACTTCAATAATAAGAAGCTATTTAAATTCATATTCAATAAAAGAAATTAAAGAAATAGCAGAACTAGGTGAAATAAAAGTTAAAGAAGATGAAAATAAGGAATCACTTATTGACGATCTTTGTAATAAATTATCCGACTCTCAAAAATTACTTATACTTAACCTTCAGGATTACATGAATAGAAAGAAAAAGACAATTAATCAGTATTTCGAATTGCATTCAAATGAAGAAAGCGAAAACTATACAAAGCCAATTAGTAAAATTTATTCATTATATAAGAAGTCACCGTCACATCTTTTTGCAATTAGAACATTAAATATATGGCAAAATCATTCTTCTGGAACTATATATGGCATTGACAAGGAAATGGACAAATCTATTGTTAATAAAGTATCTAATGAATTTACTTTTGAACAAAAACTTAGAGATAAACTATACAAGGCTTCTAGGGAGGAGAATAATTACAAAATTCATTCATATTGCGAAATTGAAGGATTGTACATTATTTTGCTTTATAAAGAAGTGAATGATATTTCAAAAGAGGACTTTAATGAAGCGATCCGTAATAGAGAAATCATAAGAATCTTGTTTTCGATAGACTCGAGCAAGAATTTATTTGAAATTAAAACAAAGGCTAATTTTGAATTAGTCGCTATTAAAGAATATCTTGAAGAAACATTTGAAGCTTCGGCAACCAAAATTAAGGAAGAGCCATTTAATGATGTTAACCATGAAGCAGTTAGAGACAGCATTTTAAAAGGAAAAAATTTCTCCGGGGAACAAGTAGACGACTTTTTAGTAGATAGAATTAAATTTAGAGAAAGTCCATTAGAAAATTCACCAGCTATAGCATTTGCCCTGCAAGATATTGATATTAGCCAGTCCGTTTATGATGCTTATGAAAAGGGAGCAATAAGCATCAGTAGTATTAAAAGTGTGGAGTCTATTTCTTTTCGATCGCATGGAACTAGAAGGACAATATTTTCATCGATCTTAGATAATGGCAATATTATCTTTCAAATGAACGATAGTAGATTAGACGTTGAGAAAAAGAGAATTTTAAAAGAGAAGTTTTTTAGCCGTTTTGGTTTGCCGCTGTATAAACAAATTTCCAATGTAGGTACAATAGATGGTGAAGCTGACTTAGTAGATTATATAATGAACAGTCGGAATGGAAGAAATCTTAATTCAATAGAAATAAAAAAACGTGATGAATTATTTAAGGCTGGATTGTTGAATAAAGTTAAGGTATTAAAAAGATTTTGCTCAAATACTTCATGCACATATGAGGAAATTATTGAGGATGGTGAAGTTATACAAGAAGATTGTCCTGATTGTGATTCTGAGGTAAAAACGATCGATGATCATATTGTAACAATGGACAATGATAAGATTGATAAATATGTAATATGGAAGGTAAAGGAAATTTGCGAGTCTTCTGAGTGGGAATTTAATGGTATTTCCAACAGAAAAGTAGCTGGTTCTACTTTTAAATTTTTAAAGATTGAGAATAAGATGGGTAAGCTTTTTAAAGTGTTAGTTTGTACTGAAACTATTTCAGGTCTAGCCTTCTCAAAACTAAAGAAATTTTTAGATCCTACATTAATTATTACAGTGGGTCAGGGAAGTAAAGCAATAGAACGCTATTCTAGCGGCTGTTTTTCTGCAATAAGTTTCGGAAACTTTTACGAGAGAGATAGCAATAATTTAGTAAGTTTCTTAAATAAAACATTTTACACACTTGAATTAAAAACAAAGAATTACATTTCTGATGCTGCATCTGAATCATATTTAACAGTAAAACACAATATAGAAAATCCAAAAGTACATAATTATACCCCAGCCGATTATGAGGATGATATTTATACTATTTTAAAAGACCTCTTTATTAATGTACAAAAGTGGGGGCATGAATATATTGGTCATGAGCTACCCGAAGGGGTATTTACCTTGGGTTTCGATGAATATGTGGGAAAGAAAATAGAAACTAATAAATTGGCATTTTCCTATGATTGTAAGCTAAATACAGATTTAAAAGGATACAATTTTAGTGTGGGTGAAAAGGATAAAGCAATACGTTACATTAGATCATTAAGTGAAACAATAGAGTTGTCTGACTTTACAAATAGCAAACATTTAGATGGGCATATTTTTATAAGCAACATATTCAAACAAAAAAATGCAACCAATACTTATGAAGACATTAGAGCTTCAATTAGCAAATATTATGATACAGAAATTGTATTCTTAACTAATGATGCCTTATTGTATCTTCATGAAGAGTACAGAAAAAACTATGAACTTATCGAAAATGTTAAAGACCTATTTTTTAATTTGATAAATAAAGTTTTATTGGCATCGAAAGGTGCATTAATAGAAAAAAAACATATGGAGTTTATCATTAGTAAGACTTTAAAAAATGCTAATAAAAAACTAATTGACTTTACAGAAGTTACAAGTGAGTTAACCCATAATATAGATAGTTTGTTTGAGTTTAAAGCAACGAAATAATGGATATCGATGTTTCTTCTTTTTAGCAATGTCCTGAGGATTCGCTATTGTTAATAGCTCCTGTCGAATGCAACATACGGCGCTCTCCCACATGATACAAGGGGGCGCTGTTCGCTTATTTAGTGAGTGGTTGCATACACATCGTAAAAATATACCTCGATTTTCCTCCATTTCCCTAAATCCCACAAGCTAATCCCATCCTTTAGAAAGGAGTGATGGGGTTAAATAAGAAACTTTTCGGATTCATGTCTGTCCTGTTGTCAGCAGGCCTTCTGTTCGGTTGCGGCACCGGAGGCGATGAGCAGGAACCGGATCCGACAGAGGAGCCTTCCGAGCAACAGGAACAAATGTAACCGTCAAGTAGAAAAGTGCCATTTTCGAAAATTAGGATGTTACCACTTTCGCAAATTAGGATGGAGCCATTGTATCCGAAAACAACGTCTTGCGATGCTTCATTCGGAGGCTGTCATCGTGCTCACTGAATGAGATGACCTCACTGCGGTGAAGCAGGCGGTCAAGGATGGCGGCGGTGAGTGTCTGGTCGCCCAGAAAGCGTCCCCATTCATTCGGCCCCTTATTCGACGTAAGGATAAAAGCCGTGTGGTCATAGCGCTCATAGATGAACTGGAAGAACAGGTTGGCTTCCTTGGGGTCGATTGACATATACATGACGTCATCGATGATGACGAGCTCTGAGTCGATAATCCGCTTGTATCTCGTCCGGGACTTGCTCGCATATTCACGGGTCTTGAGGATATGTACGAGCTCAGCCATCGAGACGAAGGCTACCTGGCGGCCGTCTTCGATCGCATGGATGCCCAGGCCGACCGCAAGATGGGTCTTGCCGGCCCCGGGTGGACCCATGAGGATGAGCGTGAAGTGGTTGTCAATCCATGTCAGCTCCTTCAGGAGCTTGAACTGCCGTTCCCCGATTGCGCTCTGTTCGCCGAGATCATACTCCGCAAGCGTCCGGTGATACGGGAAATTGGCCCACTTCATGAATCGCTCGATATTCTTCTTTTCACGGGCCCCCAGCTCGTGAGAAAGGACTTGGTGAATGAACTCATGGTAGGTCCAATTTTCCGATTCCGCGCTCCGCAGAAGCTCTGGCAGCTCCTTTGCTGTTTCTGCGAGACGGAGCGACTTGCACTTTTCCTGTAGATCAGTTGCCGGACTGGTTATGGCCATTCCCTCCCAATACGCTTGCGTAGTAATCTACTGTCCTCTCGGCTGCCCGGAGGTGCTCGTAGGTAGAAACCCATTCTTCGGCCTTTCCGTTCTTTTTCTCCTTTGAGTCCCTTGCCAGGGAAGAGGCGATATCACGGAAATCATTTGCGCTTACCAAGTTCAATAGCCTGGCCTTCTCAAGTGCCTCGTCCACATAAGGCAAGTATGCGCGGATGGCGTCTTCCATCCGTTCGAACTGAGCTGAAAGATAACGCGGATACTTCTTCCTTAACTCATCGAGATACCAGCCGATCAGTTCCTTGTCCGCAAAGGCTTCTGTAATTTTTGCGGCGAGAATCGTACTCCTGGAGACATCTCGTTTCCGATGATTCTCATCACTGACAACGAGCCCTTTTTCTTCAGGGATCCGGTGTATGGCGATTGGTGGCGCCTCCGGCTTTAACCGGATCAGGAGGGTTCCCGCCTTCTCTTCGACGTAGGCGACATTCTTTCCATCGCTCCGAAAGTGCCGGCAGGCACCGAATACCGGTTGCCTGAGAAGCGGATGACATTGTCCTTATGGATGGTCCTTGTTATACTGGTATCAGTTAGGTTCCCAAGCGGGAACTCAGAAGGGATCTTCCGTAAGTGCGGCTTTTCGAGGGCGTGCACTTCGGCGGGTCTCTTTTTTGTATTGTGGTGGACATTATGGTTTCCCGTGCGTGCCAGCCAGCGGAGTGTCGATTCGTTCCAGGCTGCCAAATCCTCAAATAGCCGGTTCTTGGCGAAGTTGTTCTTCACGTACTTCACGGCCTGCTCGACCCTTCCCTTGGACTCCGGGTCGCTCCGCCGACACAGATGCACAATGAAGCTACAGTGTTCCCGGTATCTGGCGAACTCCGATGTCAGGATCAGGTCGCCCGCATTCTCACTGACCGCTAGGATGGCATCCTGGTCGTAGACCATCTCTTCCGGCATTCCGCCAAAATAATGGAAGGCATTCTCGTGGGCCCGGATCATATCGACTGTCCTGAATGGCCGGTCCAACCACTCCGCGTATTTAAAGCGGGAGTGGGAAAGGATGAAGACGATGCAATACAGCTTTCTTTCCTTTCCGTCCACCGTAAGCACCTTCAACTGTCCGAAATCCACTTGGGCCTGATGGCCCGGCTGAAACTCGGGCACCGCTGCGTAGACCCGTTGGTTCTTCACCTTCGGAATCCCATAACGCTCCCTTATATCCTTCACGTAGCTTCGGACCGTTGCCTGGGTAACGCCTTTCAGCTCCATCCGCTCAATCAGCCAATCGTGGACCTGGGCGCCGGTAAGATCCGGATGTTCCCGAAGCCATCCGAGAATGTGCTCCCGATAAGGATCCAACTTCTTTGGCCGCGTCTCGAGCGAATGGATATACTCGATGAACTGCTTTGAAGACATGCCCAGGTAGGAGCTAACCGTATTCCTTCCGACTCTCAGCTTTTTAGAAATCTGTCTTTGGGAAAATCCCTTTCCCTCCAAGTCTTTCATCTTGTAATACAGTTCCATTTTCTTCACTTCCAATCCCCGCCTTCCGTCTACTGATCCCAGTATACAGAAGGTGTTTTTCTGG
This sequence comes from Bhargavaea beijingensis, assembly GCF_900101985.1. Taxonomy (GTDB): domain Bacteria; phylum Bacillota; class Bacilli; order Bacillales_A; family Planococcaceae; genus Bhargavaea; species Bhargavaea beijingensis. Next base: position 73,805 of record NZ_FNAR01000001.1, on the reverse strand, counting down.
TTGGAAAGTGGCTCTATTCTATTTTTCGAAATTGGTCACTTTCAGTTTATCGTTTACAACAAAACGAAGACTGAGACAAAGCACCGTCACAGGCGGTGCTTTTTTGATTGTATTTTAAAGGAATTTCGTCCGCCTTATTGAATGCTAAGATTAACCCTCACTGAAAGGTGGATGAAAATGAATTCAACCGCTTCACCGATTGCCGGAAAAGTGAACAATGTGTTTATTCATGTCAGTGACCTCAAGAAGTCCGCAGCATGGTACAGCCGCTTGCTTGGACTTCCGTTTGATGAACGTGATGTGGAGTCACCTGTTTATAATATCCCCGTGACCTCGAAAGCCGGGCTGACGCTGGATGACCATACGTTTGACCCTGGCTTCACCCTCAAGCCCTCTGATCATGCGTTGTTTAACTTTTATGCTGAGGATATCGATGAGGCTTACCGGTTCATTCAGGAGAATGACATTCCTATTGCAAGAGAGATCGAGCGGATCGGCGATTTTGCCTATTTTAATTTCCGGGACCCGGACGGCAATGTACTGATGATCTGCAATGATTAATAAGAGTGCCCCCTTCGCAGCCCAAGCTGCAGAGGGGGCATTATTTACTAAAATGAACATCGCCCTCCAGCAGCAATGGAGGGCGATGTTCGCTGTTTACTGATACGTGATGTTCCTGAGTTCCTCTTCGCCGAAGCTGTTTTCCCGCCGGAGATTAAAGTCCCCGGCCTGTTCTTCGCGGGCGGAATGGACCGGGGCCCCCTCATCAATCATGTTAAGGACTGCTTCTTTGTCGTCGGGCTGGTTCAACTTGCCGTTTGGATGCCTTACCATACGATCCCTCCTCACTTGTGTTGAGACAGAGAGACTTAGAGACAGAGAGACTTAGAGACAGACAACCTTTCCTGCTATCATTATACGAAAATTCTGCCCATTTAGAAAGGACATTGCTCAAAAGTTTGCCTTTTCAGCTGAAGGGAAGAATACGTGCTGAAGGTGCATGAAAAAACGGACCGGTGCATCCGGTCCGCGGGGTCATGCGTCCTTATGGGTACGGCAGTATTCGAGGACTTCTTTTTCCTCGTCCTCTTCAAGCGCGAAGCCCATCGCCTTGCCGGTTGCGGCTTCGATGAAGTCATAATTCGCGATCCATTCGCGTCCGTCCTGTACGGCGAAAAGGACGCGGAGCTTCACGCCGCCTTCCGTGTACAGCTCGTCCTCTTCATCAAGGTTGAGATCCAGGAAGAACTCATAGCGGTCCCCTTCGATGATTCCGGTCGGGTCATTCAGCAGTTCGACCGTGTGGCCCGTGATTTCCATGTGCAACATCCTTCCGTTCCGTGATGGTGGTTCTATTATACCCGAGAGGGGCGCGCGGGACGCGGGGAAATCGATTTTAATCTTGTTAATACTTTGTTCATATCTGTCCCTTAAAGTGAAGTCAACAGATGCAAGGAGGAATTGTCAGATGACAAATCACCATAATGGCCGGGAACCCGGCGATCAGCATGATCCTATAAATGAACCGAACCACAATCCGGCCGAGCCGGACATCCGTGAACAGGAATGGCAGCACGGCGAGGACGGGGTGCCCGACCAGATTCCTGACGAACGGCTGACGGAGCCCGCCCGCTTCAGTACGGAAGAATCCCCGGAAGAAACACGCGAGGAAGCCTACCGGTCCGACATGCCCGGAGCCGCAGAAGAACCCTCTGCCCCCGTGCAGGCGCGAGACAGCCGCGAAAAGAAAAAGCGCGGCGGCGCCGGCTGGCTGCAGGCGATCGGCGGCGGGGTCGCGGGCTCTGTCCTGACGCTCGCCATCGCGGTACCGCTCCTTGACGGAGATCCTGCAGAGACAAACGAGCCGGCTGAGAGCGGCCTGCAGTCCGAGTCGCAGCAGTCGACAGGTAAAGTAACGAAGGTGTCGACCGACGGATCGCTTGCCGATATGGTCGAGCAGGTATCCGGCTCGATCGTCGGCATCGTGAACTACCAGCAGCAACAGCAGCGCAACCCGTTCGGCGGCGCCGGCAGCGGCCAGTCGATCCCTGCGGGCACGGGCTCCGGCGTCATCATCAAGAAAAACGATGAGTCCGCCTACATCGTGACAAACAACCATGTTGTTGAAGGGGCATCCAAACTCGAAGTCTCCCTGGAAAACGGTGAACGTGCAGAGGCCGAACTGGTCGGCGCGGACGCCCTGAGCGACCTTGCCGTTGTCCGGGTCGATGCGAACCTGGTGGATGCCGAACCGCTGGCATTCGGCGACTCTGACGCGCTTCGCGCCGGAGACTCGGTTGTCGCGATCGGCAACCCGCTCGGACTCGAGCTGTCCCGCTCCGTGACGGAAGGGATCGTGAGCGCGACCGACCGTTCGATCAGCGTCGACACATCCGCCGGCGAGTGGGAGATGAACGTCATCCAGACCGACGCTGCCATCAACCAGGGGAACTCCGGCGGCGCGCTCGTCAACATGAATGGCGAAGTAATCGGCATCAACAGCCTGAAAATCGGCGGCTCGGGCGTTGAAGGCCTCGGGTTCGCCATCCCATCCAATGATGTCGTGCCGCTCGTTGAGGAAATGATGGAATCCGGCCATGTCGAGCGGCCTTACGCCGGCATCTCGATGTATGATGTTGCCCAGATTCCTCGCGGCTACCTCGAAGGCCTGCCGAACGACATCTCTCAGGGTGTCTACATCGCGGGCGTCGATCCGGAGGGCGCCGCTGCAAAGGGAGGCATCAAGGAAGGCGATGTCATTACCGCCATCGACGGCGAGGAGATCGAGGACGGCCAGGCACTGCGCCGCTATCTCTACTCCGAACTTGAAGTCGGCGACCAGGCCGTGTTCACTGTTTACCGTGAAGGCAAGAAGACGGAGATCCCGGTCACGCTCGGCTCGAATAAAGCTTCTTCCCCGTCTTGATGGGGCAGTGCCCGCCGGCAGCAGGTTGCCGGCGGGTTTTTATTGTGGGCGCCCGGCACCTTCCCTTTTTTGCAGGCAGGTTAAAGCTTTGATTATACTGAAAGGAGTGAGATCTGATGGGAAAGGAGGCGGAGGCAGTGAGGATTCTCGTCATTGAAGACAGCGAGAGCGTGGCGTCGATGATCGGGATGTTTTTCTCGAAGGAAGGCATCGACGGTACATTTATTACAGACGGGGACACGGGCTACCGGGAGGCGATGACGGGCGAGTATGACTGCCTGATCATCGACTGGATGCTCCCGGGCATGGATGGTGTGACGATCTGCCGGAAAGTCCGCGAGGCGGGACTCGATGTGCCGGTGATCATGCTGACGGCGAAGACCGGCGAGGAAGACCAGGTGACGGGGCTTGAAACCGGAGCGGACGATTACGTAACGAAGCCGTTCAGCCCGGCTGCGCTCATGGCCCGGATCCGCGCCGTGACCCGCCGATACGGGAAACAGCCGCAGCCGGAGGAAGAAGGCATCATCCGGACCCGGCATTTCCTGATCAACGAGAAAACCCGGGAAGTGCGTCTTGACGGCGAGCCGCTGCCCGGCCTCACACCGAAGGAGTTCGATCTGCTTACCCACTTCGCCCGTCATCCCAAACAGGTCTTCTCGCGTGAGCAGCTGATCGAAAATGTATGGGGATACGGATTCTACGGCGATGACCGCACGGTGGACGTGCATGTGAAGCGTCTCCGCTCCAAGACGGAATCGGGCGGGCGGCAGTTTTTCCATACCGTATGGGGCGTCGGCTACCGGTTCGAGGAGACGGACGGATGAAGTTCCGGTATCTCTACCAGCTGATCGCCAGCCACATCGGCGTCCTCCTGATCGCCTTCCTCATCCTGACACTGCTGTTCGCCCATTTCGCCGAGCAGCTGATTTATGAGGACAAGGCCGATGAGCTCGTGTCCTACGGGCGCAATCTGATGGGGGACCTGTCGGAAGAGCCGGGGCAGACCCGGCGGATCCTCGGCGAATATGGGCGCGTACTGGAAGGCAGAGACATCCAGTTCAGCTTGTTCGACTCGGACTCCGCGGTGATCTACTCTTCGGGCAGGCCCGCGTCTCTCATTAAGCTGCGCCAAGAGGAATGGGATAAGATCCGGAACGGACAGGCCATCATCGTGAACCAGGAGTTTGAGCGGTCGGATGTCGCAGTCACCTTCACCCTCCTGCCCTATGTCCGGGGCGGACAGTTCACCGGAGGCGTGCTGCTCACTTCCCCGATCTCCGGGTCGCGTGAGATCATTACCGAGCTGAACCGCTACCTGCTCTGGGCGATGCTTGCGGCGCTTGCCGCCTCCCTTCTGCTCGGATGGGGCCTGTCCGCCTTCCATGTAAAACGGCTCAAGCGGCTGCGCAACGCGGCATCACTCGTCGCTTCCGGCGACTATTCGGTGCGCGTTCCTTCTTCCAAAGTGGATGAGATCGGGGAGCTGTCCGAGGACTTTAATGGAATGGCAGAACAGCTGGAGGAATCGATGGATGAAATCGACCGGCTCGAAAACCGCCGGCGGCAGTTTATCGCTGATGTTTCCCATGAGATGCGCACGCCGCTCACGACGATCCGCGGGACGCTTGACGGCCTCCGGGACGGCATGATCCAGGAACAGGAACGGGAGCGGGCACTCGCCCTGGCCGGCAAGGAAACCCGCCGGCTGATCCGTCTCGTCAATGAAAACCTGGACTATGAGAAGATCCGCTCCGGCCAGATCACGCTCGAGAAAACGGAGATCCTGCTGGATGAGCTGTTGCCGTTGATTGCCGAGCAGCTGGAGCCGATTGCAGACAATAAAAGCAATGTCATCCGCACGGAAACAGAAGGCGGCGTAACGGTTTTCGCCGATTACGACCGGCTGACCCAGATTCTGATCAACATCACGAAAAACAGCATTCAATTCACCAGAGACGGCACGATCACTCTTAGGGGATACGTGGACGGCGGGACGGCGGTCATCGAGATCACCGACACCGGCGAAGGCATCGATCCGGAAGACGTCGAGCGAATCTGGGACCGCTTCTACCGCGCAGGCGTCTCCCGGACGTCCAACCCGTTCGGGGAATTCGGCCTCGGACTGTCGATCGTGCGGCAGCTTGTCAGGCTGCACGGCGGAACTGTCGATGTCGTAAGCCAAAAAGGTGCCGGCACAAGGTTTGTGCTGCGCTTTCCTCCCCAAGAGTAAAAGGGCCTCCCGCATCGGGAAGGCCCTTTCGCTATTTCCTGTCTTCCTGTTCCCACCGGTTCAGCGACGGGTATGGATCGAACGCCCACTCGGAGCGGCCGTCGAATTTGTACATGCCGTAATGGAGATGGGGCGGGAACTTGCCGGAAGTACCTTCCTTGCCGTAGCCGGAACTGCCGACATAGCCGACGACTGTTCCAGGCTCGACGACTTGCCCTTCTTCGATTCCTTTTTCAAAGCCCGAGAGATGAGCGTAATAATGATATACGTTGTGAGCATCGCGGATCCCGACCCGCCAGCCGCCGAACTCGTTCCAGCCCTTCATCTCGATCACGCCATAGGTAACGGAACGGACCGGAACACCGTACGAGGCGAACAGATCGGTCCCCTCATGCATCCGTCGGCCGCCCCAGCCGCGTCTGGCACCCCATGTGCTCCTGTAGGTGTAGTGGTGGGTCTTGGGCAAAGGAAACACATGGGCGTCGAGCTCGATGGTGCCGAAGCTGCGGAACAGTTCGTCAATCGTCATGATTTGCCGCACGGCCTCTTCACTGCCGAAGAATTCGTATAGCGCGAGACGCCGGTCCTGCACGTCTCCGCCCTTGTTGCCGATCGTGTTTGCCAGTGTATAAAGAATGTCTTCCGGGTCTTCCGGGTCGGCTTTGCCGTCCCCGTTGCCGTCCATGCCGCCGCCTTCAAAAAACTCAATGGCCGCAGGATCGCTTTCCTCCTGTTCCGGATTCGGCGCGCCGGCCCAGAATTCATCCTCGAACCGGAAAGCGACCGGGCCCCCGATCTCTTCCAGATCGTTCCGGACCCGCTGGATGTTCCGCTCGTACCGGTCGATTGCGGCAAGCGTATGCCACGGCACGGCAGGCGTCTCGTACGTCATATACAAATTCATCCGTTCCTCTGCAGTGGTCTGCTCCGTTTCCTCTCCAGAATCTTCCGCCCGGACGATCGTAACAAAAAGGACGGACAGCAGCACCAAATAGGCCGGCAGCCAGATGGCGTGGCGCACGGGTCATAACCTCCCTTCACCCTCTTAGGCTTGCCGGCCGTCCCATTCTCATGAGTGGCAATATGCGGTTATATTAATATTGATTCAACCTAACATTAGGCTCATTCTTGATGTGACCATTATTTTGCCGCCCGATCAATTACAGCTTTCATTGTCTCCTCGATCTCCCCGGCAAAAGCAATCATATCTTCCCTGCCGGTCAGGCCAAGCAGCTGTGTCGGCTTTGGCATCCCGATATGGGTCTTGCCGCCGTCCTCATAGACAGCGATCTTGCATGGCAGGAGATAGCCGATTCTCAACTCTTTTTTCAACACTTCTGCTGCAGCGGCCGGGTTGCATACTTCCAGAATCGTGATGGGCTTGTCGAAATCCTGTCCTTTCTGCTGAAGCGTATCAGTCATGTCCAGCTCCCACAGAACACCGAACTGAACGCCTGCCAGTTCTTCTTTAAGAGCCGAAATCGCCTCTTCCCTGGATTTGGCCGTTTCCATTGTGTAATCGAACATTTTATCTCCTCCGTTCCAGTTTGTCGATTTCCCGGGAAATAACATGATTCCCCGGGAAATGAGTCAAAACGAACAGTCAGTCTCTTTCCACCGGCATCGAGCAGCAACGGAACGAGCCGCCGGATTTGATGATCTCCGTAAAGTCGATTTCAATGACCTCGTAACCGTGTGCACGCATGGCGTGATTCACCGCAGGGTTGACGGGCAGGCTGAACAGCTTGCGACCGCCGATCGACAGAACATTCGTCCCCATCGTGAACTGCTCGTCCGCGTTCACTTCGATCAGATTATACTTACCACCAAGCTTCCCCACAGTCTCCGAATCCAGTGCTTCCGGAAAAATCAGTGCCGTATCCGGCGACAGGATATTAAAGACGCAGTCGAGGTGCAGGTATTTCCCGTCAAAATCGACCGGTATGATGTCATGCTCAGGAAGCTCTTCCGTCAGCATCCGGATGGCATCGCGGGAAGTTCGCTCACTGACTCCGACATAGACGGTGTCCCGGTCGACGATGACATCCCCGCCTTCGATTCTGCCGCCTTCCAGCTTCCGGTAACGGATGCCTTTTTCGTGGAGAAACGTTTCCAGCGCTTCTTCCTCGCCTTGGCGGATATCGCTCGCCATCCGGGAGATGAACAGCTCGTCACCAACTGCAAAACCGATGTCGCGGGTGAACACCTGCTCCGGGTATTCTTCAGATGGCTCCAGCTCGATCACTTCCGCGCCGTGGGCACGGAGCGTGTCGCGGAACGTGCGGTACTGATCCATCGCCCGCTCCCGATCGATGTTCTCATCTTCATATTGCTTTTGCACTTCATTGATCGCTTCTTCAATCGCCATATAACGCGGCGGGCAGAGAATCACCCGCCGGAGCGTGCCGTATTCTGTGCTGACTTCAATCTTGGATGTTTCGTCCTTCGGCAATGTCAACTTTTCTTCTCCTCCACTATAAATCCATGATCGCTTTACTTTTCCCCATTCCGCACGGATAAAAACAGGCTGTTTCATTCCACGGCACTCGGGAATAATAAGGGCAAGAACAGAAAGGGAGCGATTCTGATGAAAAGCTACGCGGACAACGACAAAAATCAGCAGAATGGAAAATGGGCAGAAAAAGCCAATGATGCCGCGAAGAAGGCAGAAGAAAAGCTTGACGACATGAAAAAAGAGGCCCGTGAATCGGCCGAAACCCATAATGAGGAAAAAAGCGAGTAACCAAAAACCGGCATCTTGAAATGCCGGTTTCAGTATGTGCCGAACGAAAAAAACGCTGCTCCGGTAAAACCGGAACTGCGTTTTTTATTCATAGTGAGATTGCCGCCTTTTCCCCGAGCTTCAGGCGGTCTCCGCTTACGGCATCGAAAAAGTGGGCGAGTTCCATGTCGTAGGCGAGCCGGACACTTTCCCCTGCTCGGAGATCCAGCCCCGAGTCGATACGGGCGATCAGCTCCTGACTGCCGAGTTTCGAGTAGAGAAGTGTTTCCGCTCCGGTCAGCTCGGAAACAATGACTTCCGAGTCCACAACGGCCATTGACTGGCCTGCGGCAGCAGGCTGCCCGAGCGCGACATGTTCCGGGCGGATGCCCATCGTGACCGGGCCTTCGCCGTAGCCAGGCGTCTTTATCGATAGTTCTACATTATTTCTGTCCATAAAAGGCAGGACTTGTCGGTTAATGACGAACTGCCTTTTTCTTCATAAAGGCAGTATGAAAGTCACTGCCATGACGATTCCGTCGACACTCGATCATCCCTTCAGCAAATGCATAATGCCGTAAGAAAAGCGGATACTATCCGTGTTCGGCCAACATGAAAAAATGGAGGGAATATGCAGATGACGCAAAACTTCGGCCAAGACCCGCAGAACGTCACCCACACGAATATGCATACCGGCCAGGTGGGCCAGCAGATGAACCACGGGGGACATGAGGCATTTGACGTCCACGAAGTGCTGTCGACGATGATCGGTGCGATGGATATGTCGACCCTGATGCGTCCGCATGCACAGGATCCCGAGCTCATCGATATCATGGACCGCCAGTACCGGTTCATGCAGCAGTCGTACAACACGCTTGTCGACTGCTTCAAGTCTGGGACCGATCCCCAGATGCCGACGCAGAGCTACAAGATGGCAGGCGGCAATGACTGGGTTTACGGGATGAAGCAGTCGCAGCCGAAAAAGCCGATGCAGTCCCCGCAGGAGCTGAACGACGCAGCCATCTCCGGCTTCCTTCTGTCTGGCCACAAAGCCGGCGCGACGGCCTGTACGGCCGCAGCACTGGAGACTACAAATCCTGTTGTCCGCCGTGTGCTCGCCGACTCGGTGCCGAACTGCATCGAGATGGCCTACGAGCTGTCGATCTACCAGAACAAGCACCACTACTACCAGGTGCCGCAGCTTGCCGAGCAGGACATGCAGGCCATCATGAACGCCTATGCCCCGGCCGGCAGCCAGGGAGGCATGCAGTAATCGCTGCATGAACGGAGAAAAAGCATGCGGACCCCTCTGCGGTCCGCATGCTTTTTTTGTGTCTTGTTCCATCCACGTTTATAGTCCCCGTTCCTTCACATACAGGTCCAGCTCCCTCATCCATTCATCCGTCCGACGGGGATTCTGAAGAATCCTTTCCAATTCCCGCTCTCTGATAAACTCACGGAATTCCGTGCTGTGAATCACGACAGGGCCGTAACGGACGTTCAGACTGTCTAGGATTCCGCTTTTCTTCAACAGTTTCATCCGCTGATTGATGAGGCGGTTTTTCTTTGTGGGCCAGCGGGTTTCCAGGAAGGCGGCCAACAGCATAAACAGGTCACCCATCCGCCTTCACTTCCTTTTCTTTCCGGTTCCTGATCATCCCGGCGAGTCCTTTGAATTTCGGGGCCAGCACATGCACCCGGTGCTCGCGGAGCCGGTTTTCTTCCAATGTCCCATCCGGCACGCGGAAGCGGTCCCCCGTATAGATCAGCCGGTTGATGGCGTATTTGAGCCGGTAGGCGAACCGGGAGACGAGGAGCGCCCGGGGGAAAAAGAGCCACACGAGAAGATAGCCGATGACGAACAGCAGGATCACCGCTCCGGTATCCGGCACGTCAAACGCCGCCACGCTGAGGGTCAGGTAAAGCCCGTAGGCGATACCGAGCCAGCGCCAATGCATGTTCTTCGCATGGAGGTACAAAAAGACGAGTATGCCCGCCAGAAATGCCGCAAGCCATCCCGCCGGCATCGCGGCGACCACGACTCCAATCATGGCGGCAGCTGTTGGGATAAGTGCGGAGATCAGCAGGACGCGCTTCGGGATTTTCAGGTTCATCGTGCCCGCTTCCTCCAACATGAGGAGAACGGACCTGTGCCATTCCTTCAGCGCCCGCTTTGCCCGGTCCGACTTGATTTCTGCCGGACCGAGGATGCGCCGGCCGCCAGTATTGCGAAACAGTTTCCTGATGAACAGCTGCTCATGCGGCTCAAGACGGTCCGTGCCGCCCTTCACCTCCCAGACCTGTTCGCCCGGACCTCCGATGACGGACACCGCACGTTTTTCAAGAAGCCCATATAGCACCGCATCTGTCGCACGGGGTGTGAAGCGACCCGCCCAGCGGACGAAATGCAGGTAGACGAGATCCAGGGAAAGGATCATCGCTTCATCCCTTTTTGCGATGGGCAGCCGCTGGGGCATGGCCAAGCCCGCCAATCCGGCCAGGATAAATGCCAGGGCGATCGGGAACCCGGCGTTCTCAAACGTTTCCCGGTACGGACGGATCGCCGCAAGATAGGTGTAGCGCTTTTCCTCCGCCTTTGCGGCTTCCTCCAAAGTCTGCGGTGCGTTCCCTTTCACAGCGTCCGCCATCACATCGGACGGGAAAAACAAGCGGTAGGCCGCGTCCAGCGGTTCCTCGACGAGCGGGTCATGGAAAATGACGCCATTATCCTTCACATCCACCTCTGAACCGTTCATGTTCCTCGTGTACGGCCGGATCGAAGCGGCGCCGGCATTGCCGGGCAGGACCACGGAAACTTCGAAATTCCGGAGCCCCTCAAACTCGTAGCTGGTGCTGGAGAATAGCCCGACCTCAAGATCGCTGTATCCGCCGTACACCTTCAGCGCATCTTCCAGTAAGTAAGACAAGAGGAAGGTCCGCTTTCCTCCCCGGCCGTCCATAAGCAGCTCCCAGCCGGTTCCGCCTTCCTTCACCGCGACGGGACGGACCTCTTCGTCCGCGACTTCACCGACCCGTGCCGAGCCGTCCACTTCGCCTGCGCGGAACCCGCTTACATTTTCATGGGTGCCATAAGTAAAGTCCCGCAACACCCCATCGGTCCCGTCAGGAATTTCATACGTATGGATTTCGTTGACTCTCACCGCGCCGTCAGGACCGATCCAGAGCCGGACCTGGGATTTGCTCACTTTCAGATCCGCGGCGGATGCAGGAACAGCCCCGGCCAGCATGATCAGCACCAAGAGACCCGCCATCACCCATTGTTTCATCCCGGCACCTCCCGTCTTATGCTTTCATGATACCGTATACGGAAGAACGGCTGCCCTGGTTCCGTGAAACCTTCACACACACCGTTCCGTATAGGAAATAAGATTTATCGGAGGTGCAGGGCAATGGAACTCGACATCAGGGAACCGGAAGGAAGAATCTCAAAAAAAGCGGTGACGGTATGGCGGCTGTCAAATACGATCGGCCACGGCATCACGCTGCTCGTGTTCGCGGGCCTCATCATCGCCGGGAGCCGTTTTGGCTGGTGGGACTGGGCCATGACCGTGCTGTGGATATTCGGCGGCCTGACAGCCCTGTCGGCGGTGTATTCAATTTTGATCGAGCCCGTGATTCTTCAGCGGACGTGGCGTTACGGGGCGGACGAGGAATTCGTCCAGATGCGGCACGGTGTCCTCACCGTCCAGCACCAGACGGTTCCGATGACAAAGGTCCAGTATGTCGGGCTTGAACAGGGCCCGCTTTTACGGAAATACGGCCTGTACACGCTCACGGTCGGCACGATGGGATCGAACCACTCCATCCCTGCGCTGCCGGAGCAGGAAGCCAAAGAATTCCGCAATCGGATCGCCCGGCTCGCGAAGATCCGGGAGGAGGAAGAGTGATGGAAAGCCGGCGTATGCATCCCGGGCGGATCCTCCTGTCGCTTTATGAACTCGTCAAAAACAGCGCTATTGTGTTCATCTTCCTGTTCGTCCTCAGGAGAGGCTCCGATGCGGGATGGGTGGTGGCGGGCCGCTGGATTTTCATCGCGGCCATCGCGATTTCCACCCTAAACATCATCCTGTCCTGGTGGCGCACGACCTACCGGCTTGAGGCCGATTCGGTACAGATAAACAGCGGCATCATTTCCCGTAAGCATCGCAATGTGCCGTTCCGCCGCGTGCAGAACGTCAATCGGCAAGTGCCGGCCGTTCTACGGTTGTTCGGCCTGACCTCGCTCACCCTCGAAACCGGCGCGGACGGCGAGGATGCCAGCGTGAAATTCCCTGCGATCACAAAGGCGGAAGCCGCCCGGATCGAAGAGGCGCTGGACGGTTACCGGAAGGAGCGGATGGAAGCGGACCGGCCGGTTACCGGATCAGGCAGCATAGGCGGTGAAGCTCAGCAAATGGCCGGTACCGGGCCCCTCCCCGGGAAAATCCGTACCGTCCACTTCACGCCGGAGCTTAAAGACGTTCTGAAGGCATCGTTCCTGTCGTTCAGTTTTATCGCACTCATCCCCGTGCTCGCGACCCTTTATTCGAACATCGATGACTTCTTTGATCTCGACAGCCGGGCAGAGGGTTTCCTGTCGTTCCTGGCTGGTTCCGGAATCGTGCTCGTCATCACTGTCGCCCTGTTCGCAGTCGCGGCGATCGCGTTCGGCATCATCAGGACCTATTTGAAGTATGGCCGGTACGAGATTTCATCGGATGACGAGCGGATTTACATCCGGAGGGGCGTGCTGACGGAGCACTCGCTCTCCGTCAGGAAAAAGCATGTCCAGGCCATCCAAATCACCGAAACGCCGTTTAAGCGGTTGCTTGGGCTCGCTGAGGCCAAGCTTGTTACCGTGGGGAGTTTTGAAGAAGGACTCGAAGACATCAGCTCACTTTATCCATTTCTCGGGAAGCAGCGCGCGGTTGAGCTGGTCGGCGAGCTGCTTCCCGACATCCGGGTGCTGGACGGGATGGAGCGTCTTCCAAAGGCAGCGCTGACTGTACGGATGCTCCGTTTCCCGTGGACCGCCATGATCGGCACCCTCGTGCTTTCCTTCTGGCGTCCCGACTTCCCATTTGTCCCGGACTGGCCGGTACTTGCAGCGGCACTTTTTGTCTTCACTTATGCCCTGAGGTACTTTGACTACCGCAATACCCGTTATGCCATCCGCGGCCCGCTTGTCCAATTCAGTAAAGGCGGCCTGTCGCGTGAAACGTTCGTGACCAGACGGGAGAAAGTCATCGAGGCCGCGGTATCCCAGTCATTTCTGCAGAAGCGGTTCGGTGTCGCCACAGTCGGCACGACCAACCGGGCGAAGCCGGTCCATGTCGAGGAACTGAAGGATTTGCCGAAATCGGCGGCGGAACAGTTTAACCGATGGTATACGGAACGGAATCCGGAACTGGTACGGGCAGATGAGGAGGCGGAATCATGGAAGACTTTACGGAGCGGGTCGTGAAGCTTTTGAAAGAAGTGCCGGCCGGAACGGTCGCCTCCTACGGGCAGATTGCGCGTCTTGCCGGCAATCCGGGAGGGGCGCGCCAGGTTTCCAGAATTCTTCACTCGATGAGCCGGAAGCACGGCATCCCTTGGCACCGCATTGTGAACGCAAAGGGCGAAATCGTCATCAGTGACGGGGAGGCCGCTTTTGAGCAGGAGGAGCGGCTGCGTGAAGAAGGGGTACTTGTAATCGGCGGAAAGCGTGTGGACATGGAGCGATACAGATGGCACCCGGGGTTTGGCGAAGAGGAATGATTCTCTTTGGTTGTGCGAGCGGTCCGAAGTGTGAAATGAGTGCATCTGAACCTCGGCCAGGGCATCACTGGTCAGAACGCCGCTAAATTGATAGACTATTGGCAACAAGTCTGCAAGGGGGCAATCGGTAATGGCAGAAACGCTGGCGTGCAAAGATGTGATCTATGCGTTCGACAAAACACACGAACCGGTCAAGCGCGTGGAGTCGGGAACGACAATCGAAATCGAAACCTATGACTGCTTTGAAAACCAGGTCCAGTCGGCCGATACGAAAATCGGGGGCATCGACTGGGAGCGGATCAACCCCGCGACGGGGCCGATTTATGTGGAAGGGGCACAGCCGGGCGATGTGCTGAAAGTGCGGATCGAGAAGCTTGAAATCGGAAACCAGGGAGTGATGGCAACAGGCCCTGATCTCGGCGTGCTCGGACACCGCCAGGAAGAAATGGCGTCCAAGATCATCCCGGTCGAGGGCGATCACGCCGTCTTTGACGACAAGCTGAAGATCCCGCTCAACAAGATGATCGGTGTGATCGGCGTCGCTCCTGAAGGCGAGCCCGTGCCGTGCGGGACGCCCGGCGCACACGGCGGCAACATGGACACGACCCTGATCGCCGAGGGCGCGACGCTTTACTTCCCGGTGTTCGCGGAAGGCGCACTGTTTGCACTCGGCGATTTCCATGCGGCGATGGGCGACGGTGAAATCGGCGTCTCGGGCATTGAGGTGCCCGGCAAGGCGACCGTTACGCTTGAAGTCGTGAAGGAAGGCGCCCTCCGCCACCCGCTCCTCGAGAACGGGGACGGCATCGCATTCCTCGTCTCGAAACCGACTCTCGATGAAGCGGCAAAAGCGGCCGTCGAAGAGATGGCAGACTTCCTGCTTACAAGGACCGGCCTCGGCGCCGCAGACCTGGCCATGATGTTGAGCGCCGCCGGACAGTCGCAGATCAGCCAGATTGTCGATCCGCTCATGACGGCAAGATTCTTCGTGCCGAAGTACGTCCTGGATGCATACAATGTGACGCTGTTCGAATAAGATGGGACAAGCCGGTTTCCGATGGGGAGCCGGCTTTATCTTATTAAATAAGGACGAGGGTTTCTCCGTCCGGTTGAATGCCCGTTCCAGCAATTGCTGTTGCCGTGGCTCATGCGGAAAGCGATACTGCGACCGAATGTCTCGATACTGGCCATGAATGTCCCGATACCCATGCTGAATGTTTCGATACTTGCCGTGAATGCCCCGATACCTGCGCTGAATGTCTCGATACCGGATGGGCTGGCCTGCACATGTGCAAGTCATCACGCGGGTGCCAGACAAAAACCCGGCAACCTGACCGCATGAGCGGACGACAGCCGGGGCTTTTTATACATCATCAGCCTTGCGTTTTTCGTAAAGCAAGTGAGCTGCAAGGACGAGAACGACAGCAATAAATGGGAGGACGGCAGAGAAAAGCATTTTGGCTTCCTCCTGGAGCGGCATGGAAAGGATCAGCCACTCCGGCAGAAAAAGCGCTACAGGAATCGTGATGAGGAGCCAGGAGCCCATCATGGCCGCTGCCGCTGCAAACGCCGTTGCCGACAGCAGGATGATCACCAAGTTTCCGGTCCGGCCGGCCGTGTAGAACGGATCCATGATAAAGGAACCAGCCAGAAGCACACCGACAAATAGGAGAACGGACAGCATCGACAGGCCGCCCCCCACAAGGAACAGTTTTTTATCGCTCCACTGGCCGGCAGCCATCTTACGGAACATGGTCCGGTAAAGCATGATGACCACTCCAGCAACAACCGGATAGCCGATCAGCTGCAGCAGATTGAGAGAAAACATTCCTCGGATGGCCGGGCCCATGGCGGCAAAAGCGGCAAATGACACCAGAAACGCAGGCACATACTTGAGCCAGCCGGCATAGTCGTTGTCCATCTCCTGTTCAAGCGACGCGAGGTATTCCCTTGGTGATCCGCCAGTGATTCTGTCCACACTTTCCCCGCGAATCTCAAGCTCTGCAAGATGGTCCTCCAGCTCTTCCGCGACTTCATCGATTTCCCGTTCGTTCTTGCCGGACGTCATCAGGTACATCCGGACGTTTGCGATAAACTCCTCACTTCTCTTCGACAGCATCATCGTTTCCGCCCCCCCTCCAGCAGGTTTCCGACGGCTCCCGCCATCACATTCCAGCGTTTTTTGAATGCCTCAAGCTCTAGTTCCCCGGCATCCGTCAGCCGGTAATACTTGCGCTTCGGCCCATTTGGCGACGGCCGCATGACCGTCATGACTAAGCCTTCCTTCTGCATGCGCAGGAGCACCGGATAAATGCTTCCCTCACTCACCATGGTCAGCCCGTATCCCCCCAGCTTCTCGACCATCTCGTAACCGTATGTTTCTCCCCTGCCGATGATGGCCAGAAGGCACCCTTCCAGCACCCCCTTCAGCATCTGGCTTGTTGACATAGCGTCCGCCTCCAGTACCTTGCTTAACCAATTACCTCTATCTTGTTTACCATGATAGCAGACAGAAATGCCCTCGTCAACTAACTTGCTAAACAAACTACCGGCATAGAGAAAGCCGCCCGGCTGTTGCCGGACGGCTGATTCAGCTGTTCAGTTTTTGCGGATGACCGAGTAAAGCGCGGACCCGACAAGGTCGCCCGCTTCCTTGAGGCGTTCCTGGCTGACAAACTCGATGGTATCTTGAGGTGTGTGGTAATACGGCTCAAGTGCCGCTGTTCCCGGTTCGCGGCGGATAAAGTTCACCGCCGGGATGCCCGCCTCGTGGAAGTTGACATGATCCGAGGAGCCCCGCTTGTAAAGGACAAGCTCGGAAGGCGTGCCGATCCGTTCCTGCGCGGAAAGCGCGGCCTCGGTGACGATGTTCGGCAGGCCGTCAAGCGTGTTCATATAGATGGCGGTCGCATTCTCCCAAGCGGTGCCGACCATGTCCATATTGAAGTTCGCGATACTGCGGGACACCTCATCTTCGGTCAGGGTCGAAACGTAATGGGCGGAACCGACCAGGCCGATCTCCTCTGCCCCGACAAACGCGAAGCGCACTTCCTTGTCAATCGGATAACTCTTCAGCACGCGGGCGATTTCAAGCGCGGTTGAGGTCCCTGTAGCGTTGTCACTAGCACCCGGCGCCAGCGGCACGCTATCGAAGTGAGCCGACACATGGACGATGTCCGGATTGCTGACATTCTTCGGTGCGCGAGTCGCGATGATATTCTGGGACGTCTGTCCGGTCAGTGCATCCACTTTCAGTGTGACCGTCCCGCCAGTGGCGACGACGTCTTCAAGCAACGCTTCGCCGGACACTTTCTTGATACCCGCGACCGGAAGCGGCGCATCCCCGCCGATGCTCAGATTCGGCGGCCCCGAGGCCTCGCTATTGTCATAGATGATCACACCGGCTGCTCCTGCAGCGGCAGCATTGTCGATCTTATCCCGGAACGAAAGCTCGCCGCGGCTGATCAGCGCAATCTTTCCTTCCGCCGCTTCCGTAAAGTCATCCGGATAGCCGAAGCCTGCATCGTAGAGCTGGGCTGTCAGCCCTTCCTCTGGTGTTTCCCCGGAACCCGATGGGAAGGTTGCTTTCACTTCGTCACCGTTCGATGTAGCCAAGTGCCCTACCATCTTGTCAGGGATGCTGAATTCCTGGACTTCAATTTGATAGCCGTAGGACTCCAGCCGCTCACGGATCAGGGAAGCCGCTTCCCGCTCCTCCGCGGTCCCGGCAACACGAGGCCCGATCGTTTCGCTCAAGTACCGGACATCCGAATAGATGCGCTCCGCATCAATCCTCGAAATGATCTTCTGATCAAATGCCGCCGGATTGCCCGGCTTCGCCGCCTCGGCTGTGGCCTGCCCTCCAAAATCCGCCGGCATCATCACGACACCGGAAAGCAACAGTGACGCCGATAGCGTCAGTGCCGCAAATCTGCTTTTCTTCATCTTCCATTCCCCCTCTTCGATTCTTGTTCCATCCGAGGGATTCGTTTTTGAGACTCTATCCTCCTGCCAGAGAAATGAAAACGGTTACAACCTCACATTCAAGATTCGACACTAGAGGTCTAAAGACCCGCAACCGTCGGCGACAAAGGTCCTGTTACTTATTATCCCGGTTGTTTCTCATGGCCATACACCGGCCGGACAGACAAAATCCGGTCAATTTTAAAGGTGCGCCGCTCCTGCCTGAGGAAGCAAAACGCCGTCACGGTGTCCTGCCGGAGGCGCAACAGGCGTACACGCCGTTTTGTAATGCTTCCGTCCGATCCGATATAGATCATGTCGGCCAGCTGGTGCCGCTTCATACAATTCATCAACAGTCCGTGCATCCTGTTCCCTCCAACAAGAACGTTTGTTCCCATTATATGCGAACTTCTTCTTCTTCACAACCCATTTCACTCAGGAGGGCGCAGGTATTTTCTGCCGTGCTGAAGATTGGCGAATTCTTTTCTGTTAGCCTCTTCCATTCTTTATTCGATTAGGCTAAACTGGTGCGCGGGCCGCCAAGCGGCGCCATACTCCAAACCGTAAGGGGTGAAAAGCATGTGGAATGACTTTAAGGAATTTGCGTTCAAGGGAAACATCGTCGACTTGGCCGTCGCCGTCGTCATCGGTGCCGCCTTCGGGAAAATCGTCTCTTCCCTTGTTGAGAATATCATCACTCCGCTCATCGGGATTCTTGTCGGCGGCATCGACTTCACCGGACTGAAGTTAACTGTCGGAAACGCGGAAGTCACCTACGGCATCTTCCTGCAAAACGTCTTCGACTTCATCATCATTGCCTTCGCCATCTTCATGGCCCTGCGCCTCCTCACAAAGCTGAAGCGCGAGAAGGAAGAGGAAGTGGTGGAAGAGACGGAAGAAGAGCTGACTGTTCAGGAAGAACTGCTCCGCGAGATCCGCGATTTGCTGAAGGAACAAAAAAACAGCTGAGAAAACAAAAGAAACCCGCTCCCGATACGGATCTTTCCGTGGGGAGCGGGTTTTAATAGCTATTATATTACCTTGTAACAAGCTCGTAAGGAATTCCTGTAAGTGGGTTTACTCCGCCCAAGACGAGGCCAAATACACATGCGCCCATCATGATTGTCATGAAGATTTTTTTCTTCATTTTCCCATCCATCCTTCCGTGTGATTTAGTCCAGTATAGCATGAAAGATTCAATGTAAATATGCAATTATGCATATTTAGAACTTTCTTCAAGTGACTTATGTAGCAGTTTCGCGATGTACGCCTCTTCCTCATGGCTTATTCCCAGGCGGTTATTTGTATCATGAAGGTAGTGGAACAAGAATTCTTCGAAGGGCGGAGACGGAATCAGCTGTTCCTCCACCTGATGGCGAACAGAAGTCAACTCTTCGATGAACGGCCGGATTGTGCGGAGCAGGTGGACGTTATTAAGCGAACGAGTCCACTGACTGCGGAACTCCCGCTCATTTATTGCCACCGCCTGATCCAAACTTTCTTCAAGAGCCGGGTCTGCACAAGTTTGGATGCAGTGGTCTGCATACTTTTCCAAGAATCGGGTAGCCGCAGCTGTACTGCAAAGCCCGGACCGGATCGCCTGATGCATCAGAAGTGTGACTGCCGCCGCACGGTCTGGGCCTCCCAGCAGTTCATTTTCAATGATAAAGAAGGCAAGGTCAGTCGACCTTTTAAGGAGCAAATCGGGCCATACAATGCCCGCTGCGGAATTTTCTCCGAAAACCGGTTCCCGTTTATATGGCCGGACAGCCGGCTGCTGCTCAGCCGGACCCCCAGCCAGCGGCCGCCCTCTTCTTCGTTTTGGTTTTTCCTCCCCGATCTCATGGAGCAGCAGATTGCAGTCATGCCGAATGCGGTAACGCAACCGCTCAGCCACTTCATCACAAAGAAGGAACCCGGCCATAACGTGATGCCCATGATGATCTTCACGACGGAGGTAATAGTAGTAGTGGACCTCCCCAGTCAGATCAGACGCCAGCGGCATAACAATCTGATGGATCACTTCGTCCAGATGGTATTCATATTTTGGATAGAACCGATAGATGTGCCATTCTTTTTCTCGCTGCATGTTCATCCTCCATTCAAACCCACTTTACAGCTACCTTAAACTCTGTGACGCATGGCTGACCGGATCGACCGATGGCATGTGCACCACGCTCCGGAAACACCTCGGTCAAAATCAGCAGATCACCTTCCGAGAAAGATTCCGCGAAACGCCCGAATAGGCGCGGACTGCCGAAGTGAATGTAACGCTCCTTGGTGCCGTTGCAGGCAGCTGTCGGGTATTTCGCGTCGACCACCGAAAACATCACCTCTCTCGGTATCCCTTTTCGCACCCGCCAGTCATGGAAGCGGAGGTAATAGTCCGATTCAGCTTCCCCTGTTTTCCTTAACGGAATTTCCTTAGTGGGTATCCGCCATTCTGCTGGAGCCTTTACTACCCGGCCAGCTGTCTGCCGCTGGGCATATCCCGGTCTCATCTTGCCGCTCTGACCGTTTTTAATGTATACCCATGGATTACTCAGCTTCAGGAAAAGCCGGACGCATTCCGGAAGCTGATGAACGGGGATTTTTCCGTTATACACAGGGGCGACAGGGGTTCCTTCGGGACCTAGGATGGTGAGCGTATCAGACTCTTGGTCATGGGAGATTTTGAGATCGTGCAACGTCAAGAACGTTCCGCTTCTGCCTGCATACTGGCGGTCTGTCGGCCAGAGCAACCGTTGTCCGCCATAACGATTCTCCCCGCCCGTCCAGCCGGATCCGTATGAGAACCAGAGCGGCTCAGCATTCGGCAGCAACTCCCGTACCCACTGTTCTTCCTCAGTTATGATTCCGTCCTGCAAGCACTCGGCAAGGATCTGGTAGTCCCCCCGTTTCAATGCCTGTTCGGAACGGGCCGCCACACGGAACGAAAGCGTGCCATATGGTACCAGCTCAGACGGACCGAACGGTTTCCGGATTTCTGTTCCTTCGGCAGCCCGTTTGGCATCTTCCTCGGCAATTGCTGCTTCCTCTGCAGCATCCAGCCTTGATACGCACTGGGTAAGGAATGCGAGAATTTCACTGCATTCGCCACCACGGCCGTACTGTTCTGTAAACCAGCTGGTTATAGTATCTGTGACTCTTGAACGGACAATGGAAACCCCCGGCTCTTTTGCGTAAGACACCAAGTCTTCTAGAACAGATTCAGGCAGACCGATCGGCTTTTCTTTGCAGGATTGGTGCTCCGTGAACCAATCCCCCTTTGCCAACCGGCCTGTCAGGTGTATCCGAAGAATCCCGTTAATTCTTTCAACTGCGCGATCAGCCTTTTTCCGGAGTTCCTTCAAAGCAGCCGGACTACAGGTTTCCATTTTATTCAGCAGGACTTCTAGGAGCAAAAAACATCTGCGGAGCCTTCTCGCTTTTGGTGAATTAAATTTTGTAACCATCACCCCAAGGCCCTTGAGCGGGGATATCTCTGCCTGTTTTTCAGGCAACACGGGCAACAGAATTTCTTTCGACAACAAATCCGTAAAGGCCATCTTTCCGCCGGCTTTTTGTAGTGAACGAATCCAATCTTTCTTTTTTCGTACAGTTCCTTTCTTCAGATGGCCAGCAGCTTGATGGTCAACCCGATAAACGTATTCATTAATAATCGGGGAACCACCGACTTCAATGCCATCTGCGACAAGCAGTCCCGCCTTCCCTTTATGGTGGACGAGCCCATCGTTCACTCTGAAGGAAAACCCTTCGTTCAGGCTGTCATCACACGCTAAAGCATGAATCCAACAGTCAACCAGCATTTGCCTGACGCGGACCTGCGACAAGACTTCTTCCATTACATTGGCCGATTTATCCCCCAAGCGGAAACGGACCTCTGTTGTACCGGATTCGGTCCTTTCTACAGTTGAATTCAGTAAATACGTAAGGATGGTGTCAATGGTGCTTTCTTGCAATTCCACGGCGTCATCAAGCAACTGCGGATGCTGCAAGACAAGTTTTCGGTGGAGAGCAGGAATTTTTGTCATGCGGGCAAGTTTTGCATCAGCCTGTTCTTTGCCCATCCGGTAGATCAGCTTGAACCGTTCGAGGGCATCATCCATTTCCGCTTTTCTTTTAACCCACAACTGTACAATCTCCCAATCTCCTTCGCACAGTTCGGGCAATTTCCGCTCAAGTTCTTCAACTGTTTGCATCCCGGTTCTGGTCAGTACAACCTCGACGGATTTCCAAGCTTCTGAGACAGCGGCCCGATGTCGGGACAGCCGTTGGATCAGGTTCATCGAAGCAGATAGGACAAGGGAGTCAATGACTGAAGCCGGCAGATCATGCACCTGCGCAACGGCAACTTCTGATAAACGGACGGAAGTTTCTGTTCGGTTCAGTTCCAGTTTCATCTTCCTCAATCCTTTCTTCGTGGCTTGGACAGCAAACATATTTTCGTACACAGTTGACAAACTGCGGAAATTTTCCGTTACTATAGAGAGAGGACAGCTGGCATCCGGCTGTACCATTTGCCAAAAGGGTGATGGACAATGAATCAGGTTCGCCTCGGTATGGAGATCCGGAAATGGCGTAAGATCCGCAAGATGACCCAAAAGCAACTGGCAGACGGCATTTGTAACCAATCGGAGATTAGCCGCCTGGAAAAAGGTGATTCTTATCCAAGTATTGATACGATGCAGGCCATATCAATGAAGCTCAAATTACCTCTTTCATACTTCTTCGAAGTCCTAATTCATGACGACTTTGAAGAAAAAGAAAAAATGCTGGATGAAGTTAAAAACTATTCAGCGAAAAAAGACTACGAAGGGCTATACCAATACACTCAATTGCAGTTAAACAGTGGAAAGTTTCTACACCCTGAACTCAAGACATATCTCGAGTCTTATTATTTTGTCTGTCTTTACTACTTGAAAAAGCATGACTACCGATATTGCGTCACTGAACTCTATAGACTGACAGATGTAAAAATCGATGGAATGGACGTTCTTCTCAAAACACGTATCAAGAATGCTATAGCAATCATTCTTGCTGAAAATCATAAATTCGATGAAAGTATGAAGATATTTGAAGAAATACTACAAGAGCAAATGGCTTCAGATGAGTATGAAGTTATGAAAATCACGATTTTGTATAACGTAGGAAAATTACGGTATGAACAGAAAAATTATGACAAAGCGTTAGATGTAACCGAAGAAGGAATTCGTCTTTCAATTGCCCAACGTGAGATGTCAGTATTTGGTCAGCTCTACTACCAAAAAGGAGCGATTCTTGAAAAACTCGGCCATCCAGACTCCGAGATTTCGGAGAATTACCAAAGGGCGCTATTTTTCTTCGACCTCCTGGGTCTCGACTATTACAAGAAAATTTTACAGGAGCACAAGATGCAGTATCTGGCGGCCGGGAGTGTCTGAATCTTTCCTACCTACTACTCTACACAGTTTTTAGCAACAGAAATATGTACTTACGCATATCGACGTTTTTTTTGGATTTTCTTTCGGAAACGAGGAAAAACGGCTGCTTTCCGCCTTTGTTTCAGGGCGGGAGCAGCCGTTTTTCGGTTTGTCAGAACATGCTGAGGTCGTATTTTTTGGACATTTTCTCCATCAGGTCCCAGCCGGCGACACTGTTGCCGCGGTCGTCGAGGGCGGGTCCGAAGATGCCGATGCCGCAACGTTGCGGGACGGATGCCATGATGCCGCCTGAGACACCGGATTTGGCCGGAACACCGACGCGGATGGCGAATTCTCCGGAGGCGTTGTACATGCCGCAGGTGACCATGAAGGTTTTGCAGATGCTGGCGACCCGCGGCGGCAAGATCATTTCGCCGGTGTCCGGGTGCTTGCCGTCCATGGCCAGAAGCAGCCCGACTTTGGCGAGCCCGATGCAGTTCAGCTCAATTGCGCACTGCTTCGTGTAAAGTTCGATGACCGTCTCCACTTCTTCTTCGATGACGCTGTGCTGTTTCAGGTAATACGCCATCGACCGGTTCAAGTCGGCAGTCTCGAGCTCTGACTGGGCCACTTCCTCGTTGTAGCCGATGCCTTCTTCACCGATGATGAGCTCGGTCAGCTGGATCAGCCGTCCGAGCCGCTCCTCGATGCTATCGCCTTTGATCATCGACGAGACGGCGATGGCACCGGCATTGATCATCGGGTTGAGCGGCTTGTGGGGAGCGATCGTCTCGAGCTTGATGATGGAGTTGAAGGGGTCTCCTGTCGGTTCCATGCCGACTCGCTGGAAGACGTATTCCTCTCCGTTGTCGAGGAGCGCAAGCGCAAGTGCGATCACCTTCGAGATACTCTGGAGCGTCGATTTTGTCTCGATGTCCCCCGCGGAATAGCAACTTCCGTCAGGAAACGCCATTGCGACGGACAGCGAGCTCAGGTCCGCCTTGGCCAACGCGGGAATATAGTCTGCGACTTTTCCTTCTATCGTATGTACTTTCGACTCCTGCACCAGTTGGTACAGTTCCTCGTCGGAACGGCAATCCATGGCAGTTCACTCCTTTTAATAATGACATCCTGCCGACAGTTTACCCGTTCATGCACTCATCAAGCCAGCCGTTCGTTGCCGGGCTCGCGGGCTGATGATATAATGAAGCTGAATTGCCTGCAAAGGAGTGGAGACTGACATGTGGTTCGTTATTATCCTGGCCATTTTATTCGGGTTCATCAGCATCGGTACGATTGCAGGCCTTGTCCTGACTTTCACAGGCAGCAACGACTGATTCTGGACATTAAAAGGGACTGTTCCGCGCATCGGCTTATGCCGGTTTGCGGAACAGTCCCTTTTCTATTCGGATTTTCCGGCCATGACTTCATACTTGTCTGTGTCCTCCGGCCGCCAGCCGGCGTCCAATTCGGATGTGGACAGGCCGAATGTCATCTGCAGATGCGGATAGTCCTTGAAGCCGCTCCAGTCGCCGCCCCATTCAAAGCCGATTTCCTTGGCAATGTCCGCGACTTCGAACCAGTCGCTTTTGCCGTTGCCGTTGCCGTCGTAGCCGGTATCCCAGACCAGGCGGCCGTCCGTCGTCCGGATCGCATAATCGACTGCAAGTCCATAGTTATGATACGACTGGCCGCCCCTTGCATGGGTGACGACGGGTCCGTAAGCGGTTCGCCCTTGTGCAAAAAGCTGGTTTTGCTCATCATGGGAGCGAAATCCGTCGGTGATTTCAATCCGGATCCCCCGCTTTGCGGCCATACCGGCAAGCTCTTCCGTCTTTTGCCCGACAATCGGATGAAGGCCTTCCGGAAGCGGGCGCGTCTCCAATTCTTCACGAAAATCAAGTTCACGCTGAACAAACATCCAGATCCCGGCCGCCACCACCGCAGCGATCACCATGCCCGCGACATTGCCTGCGAGGGCGGCAGGATGCTTTTTCCCGTTCTTTTTTCCGATTCCGGAAGCCTCCCTTCTCTATCGTCTTAAAATCCGGTTTCCGCATGCCGGACAACCGGCCGGCTGATAGGGGTCCACCTCTTAACTTTTTCGTCAAAATCCGTGACGTCCCCTGTGGTGCAGAAAAGGTGCTCCCCTTCAGGTGCAACTGCCAGATCTCCGTTTTCCCTCAGCACTTTTGCCGCATGTGCGACCGTCGCACGGGCCGGGTCGACCAGATTGACGTCGCGCCCCCATACACGGCGGATCTGCTGCTCGGCAAGCGGATAGTGGGTGCAGCCCATCACGAGCGTGTCCACCTGTTTTTCGCGGAGCGGATCCAGATACTCTTCCAGGGCTTCCGTGATGGCTTCTTCAAGCGTTCCTTCGTTCTCCAGATAAGAGACGAGTTTCGGACAAGCCTGTTCATAAACACCCAGGCCATCCCGGTTTTCCAGGATGTTCTTCCGGTACATATGGGACTCCACCGTCCTCTGGGTGGCAATGACGCCGATCCGCCGGTTCAGCGTCGCCCGGGCGGCCATTTCTGCACCCGGCTCGATGACCCCGATGACAGGGACATCCATCCTTTCTTTGAGCTCGTCCAGCATCAGAGCCGATGCCGTATTGCAGGCAACAATGAGCATCTTGAGCTCAAACTGCTCCAAAAATCGGATGACTCCGAAGACGAGTTTTTTGATCTCATCCGCACTCTTGTTGCCGTACGGGCAGTTTCCGTGGTCGCCCACATATATGATCCGTTCATCGGGCAGCCGGCCGAACAGCTCATTGGCAACAGTCAGCCCCCCGCTTCCGGAGTCGATAATTGCTATTCTTTTCATCGTTTTAACCCTCTTACTTATCTTTTTGCTCCTCACAAAAAAGCAAAATAGAATGATCCTTCCATTGTAACGTATTCGGTGCTGTTTGGGTTCCCTGAAGCACAAAAACAGGCCCCGTCCATGACGGAGGGGCCTGGTTTCACGCGGTGATGTCCCGCTTTGAAAAGACGAGATAGCTGACAATCAGGAACACGGCGGCGTACGCGCCGAGCACCGCAGCGGCAAATGGCAGAGTCACGTCTTCAATGAACGTCATGCCCTGTGCGAGTGCCACGAGATCGTGGGAGAAAAATAGGTACTTGGCGATTTCATAGCGGCTCAGCAACGCCGAAACCGTGTTGCCGGTAAAGAAGATGAACAGCGACAGCCCGATGGCGAGCGCGCCCGAACGGAATACGCTGCCGATCATGAAGGCGAACGTCGTGTAGACGATGATGTTCAAAAAAGCGAGGAACAGGTGGTAAAGCGTCAGCGTCCATACCGAGACTTCAGTCACTTCCCCGCCCTGCACCGCCAGCTCCGTCCCTCCGTCCGCAGCAAACAGAAGATACGACATCACGACCGAGACCACAAAGCCGACCAGCGTGAGCAGCGCGCCGAACAAAGCCGTGGCCGCGAACTTCGAAGTGAGCACTTTCCACCGCTTGACCGGGCGGGCAAGGAGCATCTTGATCGTCCCGTCAGAAAACTCTGTCGCGACGATGCCGGCCGCGACAATGATGGCGAACAGCATGGCAAGCGTAGCGATACCCGATGAGTCTTTGATCATCTGCTGCCGGCTGAAGCTGCCGTGCGGCTCCACACCTTCCGCAAGCCGGTATTCCACGATCTGGAGCTCTTCTTTCAGGTCTGTCTCGCGGGAGTCGGAAAGGCCAGGGGCAGCGAGCTGCGCGGAGATATCCGCGTGCTCGGCTTCCGCCATCACACGCCAGTCCGGCGCGTCCGCCTGGCCCTCAGCCGCGACGTCTCCGCTTTCTGCACGGTTTCCTTCCATTGTGGAGATCCACTTGGTCAGGCCCATCATTCCGGCAATACCGACGACGAGAAGAATGGCCATGGTCCATGTCGCTTTTTTGTTCCAAAGCTTCATCCATTCATTTTGCAGCAGTTTCAGCAATCTGTCCGCCTCCCGTCATTTCGATGAATTCGTCTTCGAGCGTCTTCCGGTGAGGACGGACCGCATACAGATTGAGGCCGCCGGCAATCACGCTTTTTGCGAGTTCCGGTATCCGCTCCGTACCTTCTTCGATGATGAATCCGGCGCCGGATTCAACTGGTTCGTAGCCCTTTGATTCGAGGACTGCCTTGAGCTGGTCCGCCGGCTGTGCCTCTATGTAATGGTGCGGCCGCGTGTCTCCTTTCATCTCCCGGATATCAATCAGCTTGCCATTCTGGATGACGGCGATCCGGTCACACATCAGCTCGATCTCGGACAGCAGGTGACTCGAGACGAAGATCGAGACACCCGCTTTTTCCGCGAGGCTCCTGAGATACGTCCGGAATTCCCGTATGCCCGCCGGATCAAGGCCGTTGGTGGGCTCATCGAGGATCAGAAACTTCGGATCGTGCAGCAGCGCCTGTGCAAGGCCGAGGCGCTGGCGCATGCCGAGCGAATACGTACCGACCTTCTCATGGATGCGGTTCTCAAGACCCACTTGCCGGACCACTTCCATGATGCGTTTCTTTGTCACGCCCCTGTGCATGCGGGCAAAATGGACGAGGTTCTTGTACCCGGTCATGTATTTGTACATTTCCGGATTTTCTACGATGACGCCAACGTTGGACATCGCCGCCTCCAAATCGTTCTGTACGGACTTGCCCGCGACAAACACCTCACCCGAAGTCGGCTTCATGAGCCCCGCCATCATGCGGATCGTTGTCGTCTTTCCCGCGCCGTTCGGCCCGAGAAATCCGGTCACCTGGCCCGGATACAACTGCAAGTTCAGATCGTCAATAATTTTCTTGCCGCGGATCGTCTTCGAAAGGCGCTTTAGTTCCACTATCGGCTCAGCTTGGTTTGCCAAACGGCTCACTTCCCTTTTCGTAGAGTGTTCGCATGTATGCGGCCAGGCCGCCCGGCTGCGCCATCCGGATGTCTTCCACCTGGTCATGGGCGGCGATCCGCCCGTTTTTGAGTACGGCGATTTCATCGAGGAGCGGAGCGACATCATGCAGCTCATGCGTAGACATAATGACGGTCTGCCGCTCGGGGTCGGTAAACCGGATCAGCCCCTTCACGATCATTTCCCGGACCATCGGATCAAGTCCCGAAAACGGCTCATCAAGCAGATAGGCATCGGCTTCCCTCCCTAATGTCGCTACGATTTTGGCACGGCCCCGGTTTCCTTTTGAGAGGTTTTTCAGCTTGGTTTTCCGGTCGACGTTCAGGAATTCCGCTGCTTCAAGCGCTTTTTCCATCGAGAAGTCCGGGTACTGCGACTCTTGGAAGCGGAGCAACTCATCTGTTGTAAAGTACGGATAATACAGATCGGCATCCGCCATATAGGCGATCTGACTTCCCGCCAGCGTCCGGGTAATCGGCAACCCGTTCAGCAAGACCTCCCCCGAGTCTGCTCCCATGACGCCCGCCATGATTTTCAGGAGTGTCGATTTGCCGCTTCCGTTTTTCCCCGCAAGGCCGATGATTTTCCCCCGCCCGAAAGTCGCGGTTACACCGTCCAGCGCCCGGCGCCGGCCGAATGACCGGGTCACCCGCTTGATCTCGATCATCGCTCTCTCCTCCTCATGGACTCCGCAATCTCTTCTTCCGTGAAGCCAAGCGCCTCAATGTCCCGGATAAAGTCATCGATCAGCTGCGCCTTCTTCTCCTCTCTCAGCTGTCCGAGCCGTTCCGCGTTCTCCGTGACGAACGTCCCCTGGCCCCGCTTCGTTTCGGTAATGCCCATCCCCTCCAGCTCCTTGTACACACGTTGCATCGTATTGGCATTGACGCCGGCCTCGACCGCGTATTCTCTGACCGAAGGCAGCTTTTCTCCCGGCTGCAGGATGCCCCGGATCAGGTCACCCGTGATCCGGTCGATCAGCTGCTGGTAGATCGGTTTATCCGGCAGAAAGTCAAAACTCATTCATCGCGCCACCTTCCGGTTAAAGATATAGATGGCGAGCAACACGCAGAAGACAGTCTCAATCACGGCAAGAAGCATGCCGCTTGCCGTGACTACTCCTGTGATGTCCAGCGCCCAGTCATTGATCCGGTTCAGCTTTTCCGAATACCTGAACGGCACCTCGCCGTACCCGGCAAGTTTCTGATACGGTCCCCACGTTGTGATTTTGTCCCAGATATATAAGGTTCCGATGAGCATCGCGCCCGTTATCACGATGGCGATGACCCTGTTGGCTTTTTTCATCCACTGATAGATCGTCCAGAACAGGATTACGAGTCCCATCTGGATCATGCCGAGAAAAAGCGATACGGATCCGATCTCAGCCAGGAACCCGACGAACCAGCCGGCCGGGACACTTTCCGGCAGCCCGGAACTGCCGCTGAAGATGAGGATGAAGAGGTTTGCCAATGCCAGCACACCAAAGACAAGCAGCATGGACACGGCCGTCATCAACACGGCGAAAAACGCCTTTGCCCCAATCAGAACACTGGTTGGCACCGGAGAATGCAGCCAGATATCCGGTCGTTTCATGTCAGTCGTCAGGCTGATCACTAGACTTACGGCCGGCATGTAGCTGAGTGCCACCATCCATAAGCCCATGATGATCGCGGCGATATTCATCACCGGGAAATCAGGCACCACATAACGCTGCAGCAAAAACGGTGCCACCCCGATGCTGAGCACGGTGGCGATGACAAGAAGCGCCATCCCGGGACGTGCCAGCACCCATTCTTTCCACAAGAGCCCTTTCCATCGGCTCATAAAACTCCACTCCTTTGGTTTTCATCCGTGTACCGGTGCATTAGTTATATAGTACACTGGTATTCAGGAAAGGCGCAAGGCTTTCATGGAGATTTTTTGAAAAAGTTGGTTTCCTAATTAAAAACGCCAGGCCCCGGGTGGGTCTGGCATCTTTGTTTACACCTTATAGAAAGTTCTCCGCCACAATCTCGACAATCAGCAGAAGCGTGACCAAGCGAAGAATCGGCTTGACGAACCGCGGATTGATCTTTTCTGCGATATGGACGCCGACCCGTGCGCCGGTCAGCGATCCGAGCATCAGCGCGATTGCGACCGGCCAGATGATGTGGCCCGATGTAATGTAGCCGATCGCCGCTCCGAATGCGCTCGAGAACGTGGCGACCCGGACGAACCCGATCGCCCGGATATAGGAAATGTTCAAATGGCCGAACAACTGCAGGAGGATGGTCGCCTGGCCGGGCCCGAAAAGCCCGTCATACACGCCGACACCAAACAGACTCGAAACGGCGGTCTTGCTCGGGGTCAGCTTCGCATCACCGCTGAAATCCCCTTTTGAGAAGAATGAGAAAATAAAAGCCGCGACCAGCAGCACCGATGCAACCGTCAGCATCGTCCCCTCGCTCAGTCCGTTCGCGATAAACCCGCCGGCAAGACCGCCCGAAACGGACACCGGCATGATCCAGTACAGTTCCCTAAACGAAATTTTCTTCCTCAGGAGGATTGTCAGAAACGTCGAGAGCGAACTGACCGTATTGGAGATCTTGCTCGCCCCGACTGCGGCGTGGACCGGTATGCCGATCAGCAGCATCGCCGGCAGCGTGATCAGCCCGCCGCCTCCGGCGAGCGTCCCGATCGTCACCGCCACGAGCCCGATAAAAAACAGTCCGATGTATTCCATCACCGCACCCCCTTAAATTGGTAATATTAGTATACGACGAACTGTCCGATAAGGAAATTAGATTGTTTTTATGTACTTACATAAGAATTTTTTATCATTCATTCATTTGAAAGCAGGCCTTTGAATCACAGGCCTGCTTTGTTCAGGACAGAATGATCTCCTGCTCCCTAGCGGCGAGACGGGCAATCTCTTCATCGGTACGGGTAAGCCGATCGCGGAGTTCACGAAGCACCCGCTCGACATCGGCGAGGACCCGGTCCAGTTCGCCTTTTGCATCGGTGATGCGCGAATGGACCATCCAGTCCGTGAACATGTTGTCGAAGAAGAAGTCCGTGAAGTTCAGGAAATCGCCCTTGTTGACAGTCAGGCGTTGCCGGTCAAATTCCTCGACGTCCGCGAGCTCTGACTGGAACCGGCGCAGCGCGCGCTGTGCGCGATGGATCTTGTCGTCGGAGCTGTTGATGCTGGAGTACTTCATCGCCGTGACAATCATGCCGCCACCGAGAAACGTGTCCCACATCGACATCCCTTCCGCATTGCCGAGCTGGCTCATCGCGGACTGCAGCACCCGCCCGGCATCCTGGCCGGCATGGATCGCTTCCTCGATTTCCCTTCGCAGCGACTGCAGCATCGCCCGTTCATCGGCCACCTGCTGGAGCTTTTTGACTGCGGTCTCGTCATTGTTGCGCATCCACAATTCCTTTTCCTGCACGAACGCTTCCCAGTCGTCATCAAGGAACTCATAATCCGGCCGGTCGAGCTCCTGCTTTAGCGCGGCCGTTTCTTCTTCCAGGTCCATGAGCACTTTTTCGGCTTCATTGAACTTCAGCTCGGCTTCCGCGGCCTCGTTC
The DNA here is from genome assembly GCF_900101985.1 of Bhargavaea beijingensis. GTDB lineage: Bacteria > Bacillota > Bacilli > Bacillales_A > Planococcaceae > Bhargavaea > Bhargavaea beijingensis. The sequence continues at coordinate 42,328 of NZ_FNAR01000001.1, read as the reverse complement.
AGTTCCTTTTCCATGATTTCATCCATCTTGCCGGTCAGTTGGCGGAACTTGTTGGCGAACGAAAACTGGCCGAGCTTCAGGACGTCCTGCTGCTCTTTGGTGAGCCTCGCCTTTAACCGGTCATAATTGCGTTTGGCTTCGGCGCGCTCGGCCTCTTTTGCTTCATATCGTTTTTTCATCCGGTCCCTCTCCGTCATACGCATCCGGAGTTCGGTCTGCCGGTCGTAGATGGCTTCCCTCATCATTCCAAGCACCCCCTGATTTACCTACGATTTTACCACCGTGAAGTTTCATATTTCCAATTCTCTCCTGAAATCAACACTCCTTTGACAGCGGTATGCTTTTGCAAAAGGGTGATGAAAATGGCCCGGATGTCATCCGGGCCGCGGCGGCCGGGTTTAAGGTTTAATAAAAGCCGTGCGGCAGGTATTCCCCGCTGCACGGCTCTGTTTGTCAAGAATGCTTGATCTGCTGGCGTTCCTGCCGGTTTGCCCGGCGTGCCGGCCCCTTGTCGAAAAGGGCTTTTTCCGCTTTTGTCTCCGGATAAACCGGGGAGATCGGGGTCGGCTTGTTTTCTTCATCCATCGCGACCATCGTGACGAACGATTCAGTCGTCAGCTTGCGGGCGCCTGTGACGATATCGACCGAGTGCACCTGGACAAACACCTCCATCGATGTCCGTCCGGTCGAGCACACGACGGCTTCAATCTCGAGCACATCCCCGACTCTCGCAGGCGAAACAAAGTCCACCGAGTCAATCGATGCAGTGACGACCGCCGCTCCGGCATGCTTCATCGCGGCGATGGCGGACATTTCGTCCAAATAAGCCAGCACTTGGCCGCCGAAAATGGTTCCGTGATGGTTCGTATCCGGCGGCATGACAAGTTTCGTTGTCCTTGTCCGTGACCGGCTCATCGGAATCGCTTCTGACATATGGCAACACCTCTTCTTCTATCCGGACCTGGATCCGGCCTGGTACGCAACAGTATACCCGAATCGGGCCCGGGATGCATTGCATGAGGAAAGTGTTTGAATTCTTTATTTCAAGTCGCAGGTCCATGTGGCAAATCGGTGGCCCATGTTGCGAATCGGTGGCCCATGTTGCGAATCGGAAGGCCTTGGGGCAATTCGCCGGCCTATATTGCAAATGACCGTCCCTTGCGGCAATTCGCCGGGACATATTGCAAATGACAGACCGCTTATTGCGAAGTGCATTTCCGACTCCCCTTGCCAACTCCCTTATCTCCAAGAGAAAACTCCCCGGCGCGCCGGGGAGTTCCATCATCACACTGTTTTCAGTTCTTTGCCTTCCTTCGCCATGATTTCCGGGTCGTACAGGTGGCAGGCGACGGAGTGGCCGGGTTCGACTTCTCGGAATTCCGGGTCGATCGCCGCGCAGCTGTCCATCGCGAACGGACAGCGGGTGCGGAACCGGCAGCCGGACGGGATGTCAGTCGGGCTCGGGACGTCGCCCGACAATATGACCTGCTCACGGGTGCGTTCCTTTTCAGGATCCGGCAGCGGAATCGCCGACAAGAGGGCCTGGGTGTACGGGTGAAGCGGCTTTTCGTACAACTCTTCGCTCTCCGCGAGCTCGACGATTTTTCCGAGATACATGACGGCGATGCGGTCGCTGATGTACTTGACCATCGACAGGTCGTGGGCGATGAACAGGTAAGTGAGTCCGCGCTCTTCCTGCAGTGCCTTGAGCAGGTTCACGATCTGGGCTTGGATGGAGACATCAAGAGCCGCGATCGGCTCGTCGGCGACGATGAATTTCGGCTCGACGGCAAGCGCACGCGCAATGCCGATCCGCTGACGCTGGCCGCCGGAAAACTCATGCGGATAGCGGCCGGCATGATTCTTGTTCAGGCCGACCAATTGAAGCAGTTCATGGACGCGCTTTTCGCGGTCCTTCGGGGACATGTCCGGATTGTGGATGACTAGGCCTTCCGAAATGATTTCCGAAACGGTCATCCGCGGGTTCAGCGACGAATACGGGTCCTGGAAAATCATCTGCACATCGCGGTTGATGCGCTTTTTCGTCTTCCCGTCCAAGCGTCCTTTCAGTTTCAGGCCGTCAAAATGGACCTCTCCATCAGTCGGCTCATAAATCCGGGTGAGTGTCCGGCCGACCGTCGACTTGCCGCATCCGGACTCTCCGACAAGGCCGAGCGTCTCGCCCTTTTTGATGGAAAAACTGATGCCGTCAACCGCCTTCAGGACGGTTTTCCGATTCAGGCGAAAATGCTTTTTCAAGTCGCTCACAACAAGCAGATCGTCCTGCCCGGCATTCATGGTGTGTTGTTCTTTTAATTCATGTGTCATACCGGCACTCCTCCCGCTGCGTCGATGGCGGCCTGGTCGGCGGCGATCTCCGACTTCTGGCGGCCTTGCCGGATCACTTCCGGCACATGGTCTTCCGGCGTGCGCTCATCCTGCAGCCAGCAGCGAACGGCCTGTGTGCCGCTCACTGCCGTATAATCCGGATGGTAGTCGTGGCACACCTTCATCGTATAGGGGCAGCGCGCGGCAAACGGGCAGCCCATCCCGAGCATTGCCGGATCCGGCGGGGAACCCGGGATCGGGATAAGCGGCTCGGTGCGGGGTGCGTCCAGGTTCGGCATTGACCGCAGCAGACCGAGCGTATACGGGTGCTGCGGACTGTAGAATATCTCATCCAATGTGCCCTGCTCGACCACTTCCCCCGCATACATGACAGCGACGCGGTCGGCCATGTTGGCGACGACGCCGAGGTCATGCGTGATCAGAATGATCGCCGTGTCCATCTTTTCCTGGAGCCCGCGCATAAGCCGGAGAATCTGTGCCTGGATCGTCACGTCAAGCGCCGTCGTCGGCTCATCGGCGATGAGAACTTTCGGATTGCAGGCAAGCGCGATCGCGATGACGACGCGCTGCCGCATCCCTCCGGAAAATTGGTGAGGATAGGCATCAAGCCGGGCTTCGGCGTTCGGGATGCCGACCAGCTCGAGCATTTCCTTGGCCCGTTTGCGAGCCTGCTTTTTCGTCAGCTTCATATGGCGGGAAAGCCCCTCCATGATCTGCTTGCCGATTTTCATCGTCGGGTTCAGCGACGTCATCGGGTCCTGGAAGACCATCGAAATGTCCGACCCGCGGACGTTCTGGATCTCTTTCTTGGAAAACTTCAGAAGGTCTTTCCCCTCATAGCGGATCTCGCCCTCGGGAACCATCGTGTTCTGCTTTGGCAGCAGCTGCATGATCGACTTCGCCGTCACCGACTTGCCGGAGCCGGATTCGCCTACAATCGCGAGTGTCTCCCCTTTTTTCAGAGAAAAGTTGACGCCCCTGACCGCCGGGACCTCGCCGTTGCGGGTCTTGAATGAAACATGCAGGTTGCTGACTTCAAGGATGTGGTTGTCCATTTTTTGACCCCTCACTTTCTCATTTTCGGATCGAGCGCGTCGCGCAGCCCGTCTGCCAACAGATTAAAGCAGATCATGACCAGACTGATGACGACCGCTGGAATAAGCAGCTTATACGGGAACGAGCGGATGGCATCATAGCCGTCCTCGATCAGCACCCCGAGCGAGGCGAGCGGCGCCTGCAGCCCGAGGCCGATAAAGCTCAGGAATGCTTCGAAGAAGATTGCGGTCGGAATCGTGAACATGACGGTGACGATGATCGGCCCCATGACGTTCGGAAGCAGGTGCTTCCTCATCAGCCGGGAATCCGAGGCGCCGAGCGTCCGTGAGGCGAGGACGAACTCCTGCCCCTTCAGCTGGAGCATTTGGCCCCGGACGACCCGCGCCATCCCGACCCAGCCGGTGATGATCATCGCGAGGATGATCGAACGGATGCCCGGTTCGAGTATCAGAATAAAGAGAATAATCACGATCAGGTTCGGAATCCCGGTCAGGATCTCGATGATCCGCTGCATGACGTTGTCGATGCGACCCCCGTAATAGGCGGAGATGCCGCCATAGATGACCCCGATCACAAGGTCGAGAAATGCAGCGACGAGTGCGATGAAGAGGGAAATCTGTGTCCCCTTCCAGACGCGCGTCCACAAATCCCGCCCGAATTCATCGGTGCCGAACCAGTAGTTGGTCTCGACGCCGCGCTGGGCGTACTGGTCGACGCCGTTCACATCCTTCCCGTCAAAGCCGAGCCATTCAAGCCCCGCGACTTTCGGCGGGAGGTTCGAGTGCGGGATATGCTGCTCACGGTAAGTGAACTCGTTCATCGACGGGCCGATCAGCGACATGGCGCCGAGGATGATCAGAAGAACGAGCGAGACGACCGCACCCTTGTTTTTGAACAGCCGCTCTCTCGCCTCTTTCCAGAAAGTCGGCGCAGGTGCCGCCAGTTCCTCCCGAACCGTTGCATCAAGGGGTTTCGGGACAAACAGGTCCACGGACGGTTCCGCCGGACGGTCTTGGCTGCGGAGATTCTTGAAGTCTCCGTCATTCGGCTGGATGGTCGTCATGCCTTGCTTCCCCCTTTCAGGTCGATCCGCGGGTCAAGCAGGCCGTACAGCACATCGACGAAGAAGACGACGAAGATGAAGAGCGCACTGTAAAGCAGCGTGATGCCCATGATGACACTGTAGTCGAGCACGAGGATCGACAGTGTGAACTGCTCGCCGAGTCCCGGTACGCCGAAGATCTTCTCGATGACGAGGGTCCCCGTCATGATCGAGACAGCGAGCGGTCCGAGCATCGTGACGACCGGAATGAGAGCGTTCCGGATGACGTGCTTCCAGATGACGCCGGACTCATTCAGCCCCTTGGCCCTGGCCGTTGTGACATAGTCCTGCCCGAGCACCTCGAGCATCTCGCTCCGGATAAACCGGGCGACGGTCGCGATGACCGTCACGGACAGGGCAAGCGACGGCAAAATGGTGCTTTGGTAGTTCTCCCACAGCGCAACCGGCAGCCAGCCGAGCTTGACGCCGATATAGTATTGGAGAAGCGCCGCAAAGACGAATGACGGAATCGACATGCCGAGAACGGCGATGGTCACCGATACGTAATCGACCGCGGTGTTGTGGCGGAGTGCGGAAATAATGCCGAGCACAAGGCCGATGATCGTGCCGAACACGAGTCCCTGCAGGCCGATCAGCGCGGAAGGACCAATGCGGTCACCGATCATGCTCATTACCGTCCGGCCCTGGTACTGGAATGAATAGCCGAGATCGCCCTGGACCAGATTGCCGATATAGGTGATATACTGGATCGCCACCGGCTTGTCGAGACCGTATTTCGCATCCAGGATGGCCCGTTGCGACTCGGTCAGCTTTTCAGCATTGGAATACGGCGTGCCCGGTAGAAGCTGCATGAGCAGGAACGTCGCGGTCACAATAATGAACAGCGTGATCAGGGCATAGGCAAAGCGTTGTATGAGATAGCGTTTCATGATGTGGGTCACCTCGCTTCAGATGGGTGTTGCGGAATACAAGAAAAGCGGGGCCGCACCAGTGGCTCCCCGCTTGTCTGCTGCTATAAAAGGATTACTTGACCGATGCCCACTTGAGCGAGAGGTCCGCGCCGGCCGGGTGGATGACGAGGTTCTCGATGCTCTGGCGTGTCAGGTACGTATTGCCCCGCTGGTAAAGCGGTGCGACCGCGGCATCTTCTTCAAGAAGGACCTTCTCGATTTCGAGGAGGGTCTTGTAGCGGTTGCTGAGGTCCGTGTCCGTGCGTGCTTCGGCTACAAGCTCATCCAGCTTCGGATTGCTGTAGTCCATCCGGTTCGCAGAGCTGCCGTCCACCCACATGTCGAGGTAAGTCATCGGGTCCGCGTAGTCAGGGCCCCATGTCGAGAGGGAGAGGTCATACTCGATCGCCTTCTCGATTTCGAGGCGCTGGGCGAACGGAACCGCCTTCAGTTCCAGCTTGAATCCTGGCAGATTATCTTCCAGCTGTGCCTGGAGATATTCGCCGACTTTCTTCATTTCATCCGTATCCGCGATGTTCAGGGAAACGGTCAGGCTGTCGATGCCGGTTTCCTCAAGGCCTTTTTCCCAGAATTTCTTTGCTTCTTCAGCGGTGCCTTTGTTGATGTCACCGTTCAGCTCGCGATAGTCAGTACCTTCTGGAGAAGTGTAGAAGCCTTCAGGAACAACACCGTAAAGCGGTGTCGAACCATCTTTCAGGATGACGTCAGCCAGGCCGTCACGGTCAATCGCCATGTTGACTGCGCGGCGGATGTTCACGTTGCTCAGCACTTCGTGGTTATGGTTAAAGCGCAGGAACACGATGCCGGACGCTTTCTCGTTTGTGAATCCATCGTTGTCCTTGTACTGGTCTACAAGGGAAGACGTGAGCTTCACGCGGTCGACTTTCTCGGTTTCATACAGGTTGGCGCCGGACTGGGGATCCTTGACGACGACAAACTCGGCTTTGTCGAGCTTGACGTTTTCGGCATCCCAGTAGTCTTCATTCTTTTCAAGAGTCCAGCCCTGCTCCTGCTGCCATCCGGTGAACTTGAACGGACCGTTGGAGAGAACGTTTTCAGCTTCAAGCGCATACTGGTCGCCCTGCTCTTCGACGAACGCCTGGTTCTGAGGCAGGAAGGTCGCGAACGCGAGCAGTGTCTCGAACAGCGGGTTCGGCGCTTCAAGTGTCACTTCAAGGGTTTTTTCATCGATTGCCTTGACGCCGAGTTCATCGGCATCCTTTTCTTCATTCATGATCGCTTCGGCGTTTTTGATGCCCGCCGTGACGAGCATGTAATTGTACGGGCCGGCTTCACGCATGACGCGCTTCCAGGCATATTCGAAGTCCTGGGCCGTCACGGGCTCGCCGTTGCTCCAGTTCTGTTCGCGCAGCGTGAACGTGTGAACGGTTTCATCTTCGTTTTTATCGTGCTTTTCGGCCATTGCCGGCTCTACATCGTTTGACTCATTCTGGCGGTAGAGCCCTTCGTTGATGTTGTTCAGGACGTTGAAGGCGATTGAGTCATGCGCCTTTGTGGAGTCCATTGTAGGAATGTCCGACTGTTCGCTCAGCGTGATCACCTGCGCGGAGTTGCCGTCCCCTTCGGCGCTTCCGCCTTCCGAATCGCCGGACGCCTCATCACCGGAGCCGCTGAAGTTGCAGCCCGCAAGGATCAGAGCCGCTGCGGCCGGAGCCATGAAGCGATATACCCACTTTTTATTCATGCCATTTCCCCCTCGTCTCTATCGAAATGTAATTCTATTTTACGTATACTACGGATATATAGCAATATCTTTTTTCACAATTTAGATAGTTTAAATCGTTGCTAATTTTAAGCATGAAAGAAGGGCGGACATGAATCGACGTTATATGCCGGTTATTTTCGTCATCCCCCCGATGTTTGTCGGTTGGTCGTGGATGACACGCACCCCGGATCCCGTCCGGGCCTCAGATCTTCTATTTTGGACAAGCATTCTGATCCTGCTGGCGGGAGGCATTCTTTACATCGCCAGGCATGATGTCACAGAGACTTTTACAAGAAACTGGAGAAAGTTCTTCCGCTCGCTGAACAGGAAAGAGAGCTACATCAGGGAAGCGGAAGGCAGGAATAAAGACCCTGAGTTCAGGAAAGCCCCTCTCCCTTACCGTCCGGTGCTTTTGTTCGGACTGTATCTGTTTACCGTCAGCATCATCGCTTCCATCCTGGCAATTGATTAAGCGTGCCGATGCCCGTGGCTATTTCCCGGGAAATATGTCGGTTGGCGTCGGGAAAAGTAAAAAGACAAGGTTCCGCAACAGCGGTCCTTGTCTTTTCATCATCTTGGGCGGCTTTCGAGGAAGTTCCGGTAAGCGAAGCCTTTGACCTGATCTTCCGAATAACGTTTCAGCAATTCGTTGATAAGGTTCTGCTGCATCGAGGCATCGGACAGGTTTTCCACTTTGTCGGTGATTCCGTCAAAGTCAGAGCCGAGACCGACGAACTTCTCGCCGCCGAGGCTGCAGAAATGATCGATGTGACGGATCAGGTCATCGATGGTCACCGAAGAGCCTTCCTTGATGAATGCCGGGCAGTAGACCACATGGATCATGCTCCCCTTATCAAACAGCGCCTTTGCCTGGTCGTCGTACAAATTCCGGACATGGTCACGGACAGCCCGGGCGTTCGAATGGCTCGCGATCGGGTAATCCGCCGTTTCGATCACGTCCCAGAACGCTTTCTCGCAAAGGTGCGATACGTCGGTCAGGATCTGGTGCTCGTTGTTGAACCGGACGATTTCCCGGCCGAATGCCGTGAGGCCGGCTCCTCGGGGTTCGCCCGCGCCGTCCGCTGCGAGGTTCGCGTTGTTCCAGGTAAGCCCGACCGAGCGGACACCGAGTTGGTGGAGGATGGACAGCTTCTTCAGGTCGTTGCCGATTGCGTCCACGCCTTCAAGCGTAAGAAGTGCCCCCGTCTCTCCTTCTTTTAATGAGTCGATATCCGACCAGTCCCGGATCAGCTTCATGTCCGGGTTGTTGCAGAGGACATCCGTGTAAAACCAGTGCACCTGATCGAGTGCGGCCTGGAACTTTTCTTCCGTCTTCATGCCCGGCCAGATAAAGATGGCGAACGCCTGGAGCTTTACCTCGCCCTTCCGGAGGCGTTCCCGGTTCGTGTCCAGTTCCGGCGCATCCGCAAAACGGATATTGCCGTCCGCTTCATACAGCTTCAGTAATGCGTCGCAGTGCAGGTCAATGATTTGCAATGATTCCCGCCCCTTCCTTTGCCGTTTCGATGAACCGCTCGAACAGACGGAGTGATGTGCTGTCCCCCGCTGCGGCAAGTGCTTCCGGATGCCACTGGACGCCGACCGCGAACCGGTGCTCCGTGCTTTCGACTGCCTCGATCACACCGTCTGATGCGACACCGGAGATTGCGAACGGCGCCTTCACATCGCGCACCGCCTGGTGGTGGTAGGAGTTCACGCGGAACTTCTCTGCCTGCGCGGCCTCCCGCAGGATGCTTCCCTCCGCCGTCTCAACAAAGTGGGACAGATGAACCCGGTTGGCACGCTGACTGTGCTGGAGCAGCTGCCGGTCGATCTGAGAGTAGATGTCCTGATACATATCTCCGCCCTCGGCGATAACCATGATTTGCAGGCCGCGGCAGATGGTGAGAAGCGGCATGTCTCGCTCCAGGGCCCCCTTGATGAGCGCCAGCTCCGATGCGTCCCGGCCAGGCGAAATCTCTCCAAGCTTCGGGTGTGGCTCCTCGCCGAACAGCGTCGGGTCGATGTCACCGCCTCCGGAGACGACGAGCCCGTCGAGCGCGTCCAAAATCCGGCCCGCATCGTGTTGCGTGCCGATCGGAATAAGCATCGGAATGCCGCCTGCCCGCTGGACAGCGGTGATGTAGTCGTGGTTCAGGACGTGCTTATAGTCGAGCTCCACATGGGTTGTAATGCCGATAAGCGGTTTCACGATGAATTTCCCCCTTATATTAAGCTTGATTGATTCTAATATTAGCCTGATACATCTTGAGCAGTCGGAAGAGTGCTTCGAAAGGTTGCGCGAGTGCTTCGAACAGCCAAGCGAGTGCTTCGAATCCGGTGCTGAGTGCTTTCAAACGGTCCTGCCGATGCTTCAAGGCCCGAGCAGCATTTGTTGCCTTACTCCACGCCCGGCAGGATGGTGAGCGACTTTGCTTCTGCGTCCAGGTAGGCCTCGGCGCCAAGCGGAACCGCGAAATGCGGCTGGCAGTGGCCGATCCGGAAGCCGGATACGACCGGCTTGCCGATCCCCCGGAAAAAGTCCTCAAATACCTCTTCATAAAAGAAGTCGTCCTTATGATTCTTAGGATATTTAAAGTCTCCGATGACGATGCCGGCCACCCGCTCCAGCACACCCGACTGCTTAAGTTGCGTCAGCATACTGTCGACACGGTACGGCTCTTCGTCGGTGTCCTCGATAAGAAGCAGCTTTCCGTCAAACGACGGCGCGAACTTTGTGCCGATGCTCGAGGTGATCAGGGAGAGGTTGCCGCCGATCAACTGTCCGCGAGCGCTTCCCCCTGAATAAGTGGTAAGCGGCGAGACCGATTCGTCATAGTGCAGCTCGAGCGGCTGGAACAGCTGGGCAAACAGTTTGGCCGACAGCGGATCAAAGTCATCCTTGGCGACGTCTGATTCAAGCATCGGCCCGTGGAACGTCACCAGGTCCGAATACATATGGATGGCCTGGTGGAGCGCAGTGATGTCACTGTATCCCCAGAAAACCTTCGGGTTTTCGCGGATCATCTGGTAGTCGATCTTCTCAAGGTAGCGCGCGGAGCCGTAGCCCCCTCTGGCACAGATGATGCCTTTGACCTCAGGATCTCTGAACATCGCGTGCAGGTCATCCAGGCGCTCCTGGTCGGTCCCCCCGAGATAACGCTCCTTTTTTCCGACAGCCTTTCCGATTTTCCAGTTCAGTCCGAGCGACTCCAGGAAAGCGAGCGAGCGGGTCAGTTGTTCGGTTTTCGGAGGGCTGGACGGGGCGATGATGCCGACGGTGTCGCCCCGCTTGAGCCGCTCCGGACGGATCAGTTCCGTCATCGGTAGGTGGTCTGCAGCGCAAGCTCGATCATGACGAGCATCGCGCTGTACGCTTCCAGGATGTCTTTCGCCTCGAACCGGACGACCGTCGACCCCGGTTCGATTTCGCAGCCCGGCATGAACGCGGCCCATTCAGCCTGGCCGTAGTTCGTGAACTCGATGCGGAGCACCGGGTTGTCAGGAGGCGTCAGCGGCTTGACATTGTCGCGGTTCGCGATTGCTTCCGCCGCCTTTTCCTTCAGTAATTCTTGCGCTTTCTGCGGCGAGAGGGACCGGACCGCGGAGCGCGTCAGTGACGTTTTCACCGCTGCCGTCACCACGCCCGGAATCAGTTCTTCCGCCTCGCGGCAAGCCCCGTCATCGCCTGCCACCATGATGACCGGCACGCCGTGGTAGCCCGCGATGTACGCATTGAATCCGATTTCCCCGATTTCCTGCTCATTGATCCACATGTTCCGCACTGCATGGATCATCGAGTGGCTCATGACCCCCGGCTGGCCCGCACGGGAATGGTAGCCCGTGAAGATGACACCGTCATACGTGCTGTCGAGGCCTTCCACCATCGAGTACAGCTTCACACCGCCGTTGATCAGCTCCGCTTCCGGATGCAGCTTCTCGGGCAGCAGGTTGTTCATCTTCGAGTGGCTGTCGTTGACGAGGACATGCTCCGCCCCGCCGGCCAGCGCCCCCTTGATGACCGCATTGGCGTCCCCCGTCATGAGGCTTCGCCCGATTTCGTAGTTATGCTGGGTTGAATCGACGAACGTGTAATCCGGGATGCCCGTAATCCCTTCCATGTCAACCGAAAGATAAATGTTCATCGGTTCGCCTTCTTTCTTTTCAGAACTATTTTCGTTTTCGAAATACAAGTCCACTTTAGCAGAATGAGGGGTGACGGACAATGCGATTTCCCGCTGAAGCGAAAAAAACGGAAGCCGCATAGGCCTCCGTTTTTCTTGCTCACCATCTCAGAACCATCAAGTCTTCGTCATAATACTTCCCGCCCACTTTCAGGGCATGGGGCTCGGTACCATAGATTTCGAATCCCAGGGACGTGTACAGTTTCTTGGCCGGGCCGTTGTCAGAAACGACCGCCAGATGGATCTGCTCCAGCCCGTCAGCTTCCCTGGCCCGCCTGATCAATTCTTCCAGCAAGGCCTTTCCGACGCCCCCGCCTCTTGCTTCCGGTGCGACATACATAGCGAATACGTTTCCCCTATGTCTCATCTTAGGGGACTCTTCACGCTTGAACGTCACGATACCGGCCAAGACCCCGCCGTCCTGAAATGCCCCCAGGACAAACTGATCTTCACTGGGCTTTAATCGGCTTGCCACAAACTCAAGCGGAAAAGCAGTTTCCCGCTCGAACGTTGAACCAAAGGCTTCCGGTTTGTTTTTCAGGGCGCTTAAACGGACTTGCTGGTACGAGCGGGCGTCGGACCCGTTTAACAGTCGGATCTCCATCAAAATTCCCCTTCACTCGTTCTCTGGTATGTATATTCATTGATACCTCACTTATTCAATCCCGTACTTGGCCTTCCAGGCTTCGCGTTGCTCCACCATATCCAGATCTCTGAGATCTTCGTAGCCGTACTCCACATGAAATTTGCCGTTGCTCTCAAGGATAAACGTGAGGCTTGTCCATGGCTCCAGTCCCTGCGCTTTAAAAACATCTTGCAGTGAAAGAACCTGATCTGTCAGTTCACTTTCAAGGTCCTCAAATTCTTCTTCGTCCAGATCAAAGTGATTGGGGATGTGATGGCTCAGAACCGGCGCTCTTCCATCAGTCGGATAGTAATAGAAGTATTCGGTAGAAAAGTCTTCCCATCCCTCGACATACAGGAATACTTTGTTCCACGCTTCTGGAATGAGGTCATTTAAAGCATGAGCGACCTCTTGGAAGATTTCCTTTTGGTCTGGCATCAATTTCACCCACAGTCCAACTTATTTAATCGCATACTTGGCCTTCCACGCTTCACGCTGCTCTCCGGGGTCGACTTCACTTAAATCTTCATAGCCGTAGTCCACCTTGAACTGACCGTTTTGCTCCAGGATAAACGTGAAGCTTGTCCACGGTGTCTGTCCGTCATCTCTGAAAACCCGCTGAAGGGAAAGCCCTGTTTCGCCAAGTTCATACTCCTTCATTTCGAAGTCATCCGAGTCCATCTCAAAGCGCTCCGGGATGTCATGGCTGAGCACTGGACCTGTGCCCTCTGCAGGATAATAAAAGAAATAGGCGGTCGATGAATCATCCCAATCTTCCACATAAAGAAGAACCTTTTCCCATTGCTCAGGGATCAGGTCATTCAACTGATTGGCGAGTGCTTGATAGACCTCTTCCGCTTTCCGGGTCAAATGCTTCACTCCCTGTTACTCGTCGAAAACATGCTTTGCTTCCCAGCGATCCTGCTTTCCAATCGGATCAAGGTCAGATAAGTCCTCATAACCGTGCTCAATCATCATGTCCCCGCCGCTTGTCAATGAGAATGTGAGGTTCGTCCAAGGTTCCTGACCCGCGAACTGCATCCATAGCGATTTTTGGTGATTGTAGAGGCTTTCTTTCAACTGATTAAAAAGCTCTTCGTCCACTTCGAACCGATCAGGGATATCCAGGCTGTACACCGATTCTCCGCCATGGGAGGGCGCATAAAAGAAGAAGGAGGCATAATACCCATCCCAATATTCGGTGTAGAGCTTGACCCAGTTCCATTCCTCCGGGATCATGCCAATGATTGTATCGGCAATTTGCTGATACAACTCTTCCATCTTTGATGTGTTCATGTTCTCGCCTCAATCCCATACTTGGCCTTCCACGCTTCGCGTTGCTCTCCGGGATCGACTTCAGACATACCCTCATAGCCATATTCGATATGAAATTTCCCGTTGCGTTCAAGAATGAATGTCATGTTCGACCATGGCTCTTGCCCCTGCTCTATAAACATTTGTTGAAGGGAAAGTGCGAGTTTTCTCAGCTTGTCTTCCTTGTCCTCAAAATCTTCTTCATCCAAAGTGAATCGTTCCGGAATGTCGTAACTCAGGACAGGCGTTTCCCCGGTCGCGGGTTTGTAATAAAAATACTCCGTGGAATAACCCTCCCAGCCTTCAGCGTAAAGATGGACGTTCACCCACTTCTCAGGAATGAGATCATTCAAGGTTTCAGCAATTTCCTGATAGAAGTTTGCTATCCGGTCATTTATCGCGAATCATCCCTTTCATGAATGGGTTTAATCGAAGATATGCAACCCCACCTTTGTCACTGAATATGCCTGGCTTCCCAACGCTCGCGCTTCTCGACCGGATCCAAATCGGATAGGTCTTCGTAACTGTAGTCAATCGTGAACTCGCCGTCTGAATGCAGGATGAAGGTAAAGTTCGTCCACAACTCCTGACCGTTGGCCATAAACACATCCTGCAATTGTTCAATCTGTTTTCGCAGCCTGCGTTTAAGTCGTGTATATTCATCCCTGTCGACCTCAAACAGGCGGGAAATGCTGAGGCTGAGTACAGGTTCTGCCCCGTTGTCCGGAAAGTAGTAGAAATAGATGGTTGAAAAATCATCCCACATTTCGGCGTAGAGTTTTACCAGTGTCCACTTCACCGGAATCATTTCAATGACGGTGTCCGTAATCTGCTGATCAGAGACTTTCAACTTTTCATCCGTCATTTGATCCGCCTTCCTTCCAGTTTGTCGTTTATTCGATTCCGTACTTGGCTTTCCATGCTTCGCGCTGCTCCCCGGGGTCTGCTTCCGTCAAATCTTCATAGCCATAGTCGACATGGAATGTTCCATCACGGTTGAGAATGAAAGTGAGATTCGTCCAAGGCTCTTGTCCATCCGACTCGAACGCTTTCTGTATGGACAAAGCGGTACGTCTAATCTTGCGTTCCTGCTGATGGTATTCCATTTTATCAATAGCAAAGCGCTCTGGAATGGTATAACTCAATATGGGTTTTTCACTGCTTTCAGGGTAATAGTAAAAATAGGCTGTAGAGTATCCTTCCCATCCTTCTACATAGAGTTTTACGTTTTTCCACTCTTCCGGAATCATCTCATCAATTAAACCTGCGATTTCTTGGTAGATTTCTTTCATTTTCTCCTCCTTAGAGAAGCAGCCAGTTGGATCCTCATTCCAATCTCTTTCTATTTATCCTATCGTTATCTTCTCTTCTACCGAGTTACGGATAAGCGCGAGGATTCCTAATTTGGAAGAAAAGATGAGGAAAGCCCGGGCCAATGGGCGGATAGCGCAAAAAATTAAAAGAAAACATACCCTCTCCCGGTTTTTTAGTCATCGTTCTTATTCAATCCGGTATTTGGCTTTCCAAGCCTCTCGTTTTTCACCCGGGTCTAATTCTGTTAAATCCTCATATCCGTATTCGGCCTTGAAGGTGCCGTCATGATTTAAGATAAACGTGAAGTTCGTCCATGTTTCCATTTCCTGTTCGCTGAACATCTGTTGAAGATCCAGAACCGTCCTTCTCAGCTGACGTTTCTGCAGAATAAAATCATCTGGATCCACTGAAAAAAGGTCCGGGATATCTAAGTTTAGAATCGGATGAGTGTTACTTACCGGGTCGTAGTAGAAGTAAACGGTAGAGTAGCCTGGCCAACTTTCAGCATAGAGCTTCACAGTGCTCCATTCCTCAGGAATCATTTCGATGATTTGTTGCGCAATTTCTTCATAGCACTTGTCTATTTGTTCTGTAGTCATTATGGTCACTCCTTAATAGTTAGGAAGTACGGCATCAAATTTTTCGTTGTCAATTTTGTATTCAATTTCAAACTCAACGGGCCTATTCGAATTACCTTCATAAACAGGCCGAATATTCACCTCAACTTTCTTTGGGGGAGAAGCATCAAGAGCCTTCTTCCATTGGTTTTCAATTGATCTGTATGCACCTTGATTCAATTTGCCATTCATAGGAACAAGGTTATCAATGTCCCCAGAACCATTGAAAATACTGGCAATCAAATGACCACCATGGTCATCTCCTTTTCGGTCTACTCCTCCAACATTACTTTGAGCATACTGATTACGCTTGGCCTGGCCCTTTGTCAGCTTACCACTAGCACTTTGAATTCTCCCTAAACTGTCCGTTTGATACTTATATCCATGAGAACTTATATATTCAACATTCGCCCTAAGCACTTTCTTTCGGTTTTGCCGTGTATACTGTTTTCCGTATTCTACAGGTACGACGGTTACCTTTGATGAATCGGCATTCTTCTTGGACGGTGTGTCCTTGACTTTGACAGGCTTACGATTCGTTGTCAGAGCGAGAATTCCTTTTTTGCCGATTTTCCTGAGAAGGCTCCTTGGGTCTACGTAGTGGATAAAGGCCAGTGGTGTCTCATCAAACATGTTGTCCAATTCACGCACGCCGCCGTCTACGAATTCTTTTTCGACTTCTGCCGCAACTTCAAATTTCACATCGCCTGAGTGGTTGGCATACTCCTTGATGACGAGTCCATTGTCATACACATGGAACCGGAGGCTGGCGTAGTTACCATAGGCCGAACGTTCGATGGTTTCTTTTTTCCCGGCCTCAAGGACCTTGAGTGTTGCCGGTGTGACCTCTGTGCCGACCAGGAGCTGTTCATCCCCAGGCGCACAGGCCTTCATTGCCTCCGCTTCTGAATCTTCGATAGTGGAGCGGACTTTACTGTTGTAGGTAAGGACTTTCCACTGAGACTGCTCAAATTCTGTTAGCAATGCACCTTCCTGAAAGAGGCCCGCCAATCGGTTGATCCAATCTGTCATCTGATTGGCGCCGTCGAATAGTCCGCTTAATGAGCCGACCGACTCCGCATCGAATTGATTCAGGTCATTGACGGTATCGTCTTTCTTTTTCCGGCTGTCGCGGATACCTTCCTGTACGACACTGTCGTCCAGATGCGGCAGGGCAACGATGTCCGATACACTGTCCATGATGGCATTGGTCTCGTTGGTCAGTCTGTCCGTCAGACGGCCGATTTCGATAAGGCCCTGTTCCACTTCCGCCTCAAGAAACGGCTCATCGATGTAGCCGTCAGGTGATGGCTCAAGTGCAGACAGCGCCGAAGAGATACGGGCCATGACAGATGTCGCCTCATCACAGAACATGATGGCATATTTCAGAAAAGGGATGTGGCAGGCTTCATAAAACCCCAGGATCGCCGAACCGCCCTCCCCTTTGAACGCCTCTCCCATTGAGATCAGCTTCTCTGTCTGTGCCAGAAGCGGCTCCAGTTCCCCCTTCAGCCTGGTGAGCATCTCCCTGTTCCGGTCCAGCCCCTCTTCCAGCAATCGAACATCCAACACTTTATCCGGCCGATTGGCCAAGGAAAATCCTATATGAGCCAACGAAACAGGCAGTTGGATCCCCATTCCCATCCCTTCCTTTTATCCCGTGATTATCTTCTATTCTATCGGGATACGGCTGAGCGGGAGGCGAAGTTTCTTGAATTGGAAGAAAAGAGGAGGAAAGACCCGGGCGCATTAGGCGGAAAGCACCAAAAACCAGAAGGGATCATACCCCTTCCGGTTTTTTAGATGATTATTCTATTCAATCCCGTATTTGGCTTTCCAAGCCTCCCGCTTTTCCCCCGGATCCAATTCTGTTAAGTCTTCATAGCCGTATTCGGCCTGGAACATGCCGTCATGATTTAAGATAAACGTGAAGTTCGTCCATGTTTCCATTTTCTCTTCGCCGAACAACTGTTGAAGAGCAAGAACCGTCCTTCTCAACCGACGCTTCTGCAGAAGAAACTCATCCGGATCAACTGAATAAAGGTCCGGGAGATCTAAATTCAGAATCGGCCGGTTGGTACTTACCGGATCGTAATAAAAGTATACAGTGAAGTACCCTGGCCAACTTTCAGCGTAAAGCTTCGCAGTGGTCCATTCCTCGGGAATCATCGTGCTGATCTGGTGCGCAATTTTTTTATAGCACTTATCAATCTGTTCTGCAGTCACTTGTCACTCCCCCAAGAAGATAGTTAGACTCCCAGCATTTTCGTTTTTCAAGAGGGTTAAGGTCTGACAGGTCGCTATAATCATAATCGATCTTCATTTTTCCATCGTTTTGCAAAGAAAGTGTCAGGTTCGTCCAGGCGGTCTCACCCTGGTTTTTGAATTCGTTCCAGAGGGCTTTGATGTATCCATATAATTGCTCATCCAAGCGATCAAATGTTTCCTGACTAACCTCGTATTGATTAGGGATATCCAGACTGTATACGTGTTCGCCGCTGCCTGCAGGAGAGTAGTAGAAATAGCACTTATAGTACCCATCCCAATACTCGGCGTACAGCTTTATCCAATCCCACTTTCCCGGAATCATCTCAAGCACTGTATTTGCAATGTAAGTATAGAGGTTTTCCTCTTTTTCCTTGTCCATGGTATCCCCCTCACTGTGCCATTCTGCCAAATTCTTAATTGATTGAGTGTTTTTCTTTCCAAAGTCTCCTCTTTTCAACTGGTCCAAGTAGTGATAGATCCTGATAGCCATATTCGATTCGAAATTTACCGGTACTCTTAAGTATGAACGTCATGCTGGTCCACGGTTCTTCTTCTTGACTCATCTGTTTTTCATATAACTGTAATACCGTATCACTAAGATCGTCTTCCAGTTGATCAAACTCGGTGGAATTCACTTGAAATTGCTCAGTAATCTCATAATGCAAACGGGCTTTGTTATCGTTTTCAGGAAAGTAATAAAAATATACCGTGTCATAATCAGCCCATTTTTCCGCGTACAAATATACTGAACTCCACTTCTCGGGAATCATCCTTTGAATTTGATCAGCAATTTTCTGGTAGGTAGTCTCCATAACATCAATCCCCATTTCGATTGCGCCATACCTTTATTCTACGGGATACGTCTGAGGGCGCGGCGGGGTTTCCTAAGTTGGAAGAAAAGAGGAGGAAAGACCCGGGCTTTTTGGTTTGAAAGCACCAAAAAGCCGGAAGAGGGATGTCCACTTCCGGCTTCTGACGGGTTGTTACCTGCTGGATTCTAATAATTACCTCGCTTGCCTGAGTCTTTACCCTGTCTATACGAACGGTTACCAATTGTATAAAACGCTCACTGTTTAGACCTGAACAGCACTCTCTTCAAAACACCTATGGTCAAACCGACAAACAGGATTATCAAAACCAGGTAGCCGTTTGGCAGTTCTCCGTTATAAGCACTATAAACAGCTGCTGAAATCACGATCACTACAAGCAATAAAAACCAGTCAAATCTGCCAAATTTCATTAACCCTCACTGCTTTCAAGAGTAATGATTCGTTCATGACGATTGGCTAAATCTAAATCATGAGTCACAGTAATAACAGTCGTATTAAATTCTTTATTCATCTCAAAAAGCAAATCAATCATTTTCTCTTTATTTTTTGAATCCAAAGACGCTGTTGGTTCATCCGATAAAATTACTTGGGGATTCATCATTACAGCCCTGGCAAAAACAGCTCTAGATCGTTGGCCACCAGAACACTCAAGCGGTTTCTTTTTTAAAATGGACTCGATTCCAATTTTATTAGTAATTTGTTTAAAGTGATCTTGGACAGTTGGGTCTTTTTCAACATTTGCATACATAAGGGGCAATTTAATATTATCCTCTATGGTCAAAGAATTAATTAGTGCGGACTCCTGAAGAACAAAACCAATTTTTTGATTACGCCACTCAGCTAGTTTATTTTGTGATAAATCCTTAACAGATGAACCAAAAAGCTTATAGCTCCCTTGATATTGTGTATCAAGCAGACCGATAATATTTAGCAAAGAAGTTTTTCCAACTCCAGACTCCCCTATAATAGAAAGCCTTTCCCCAGGTTCAACTTCCAACTCAAAATCATTTAAGATAGAAAATCCTTTCTTCTTGAATGTTTTTTTCTGGATTTCTAATTTAATTATACTATTCAATCTAACACCCCCACGGAGATCGGAATACTTTTAATTTTCCTTATCGCAAGTTCAACAATCGCAAATCCAATAATAAGATCTATTAAAAGAACAATAAGTAAAGCAAACCAATCCATACTTATTAACCCAAATACTCCGTAAGTCGCCAATATTGAGTTTTTGCTTAACCAAAAGCCGTATCTGTTAAAAGCTGTTATGACAAATAGGATCGCCAGATTAATAGAAAACAACAATCCAAAATAACTGTAAAAAATCGCTCTTAGTTTTGAATGATTTAATCCGACTAATAAATGGATTGTAAAATCTTTTATCATTAAACGAATGCTCACCAAAGTATTCCAGGTAGCCAAACAAACTAGGATTAGCAGCAAAATAAGGGTGATTATACAGATGATTTTTAATGAATTAATATAATAATCTTCAAAGTAATTAAGATTTTCTTGTTGATTAAAAAAGTTAAATTCCAAACCTGTATTTTCTTGGATCAGTTCTTTTAAATTCAATGCTTGCTCTTTTGTCGAATCAAGAAGAACAATGTCCATCAAACCATTAACGTGGAGATCAAGACCTGCACTTTGAATAAATTCTTCGTTAATAGGTAGAAAAACTGAGAAATTAAAATAATTTTTGGAATTAGGAGCATAAAAATTAGAACGATGAGTATTCTTCTCCAAGACCCCTTGAACTTTTAAATTGACTAATTGTTGGGTGACAGGATCTGTAATCTCAATATTTGACCCTACAGGGTATGTTGTGGCCAAACCTGCACCTACTAAAACAGGTATTTCTTCTTTATTAAATTGATAGTTGAAGTTTAAGTGGTTTCCTTGAGATAATCCAAATTGTTTTGTCTTATATGCCTCTTCATTGATATAATTGAAAGAAACTTCCATATCATGTTTATTATCTAACGAAGTGACAAAACCATCGACTTGCAGAGCATAAGTATAATTGCTATTTAAATACTCATATACTTTTTGTGTATCATTTATTTCAATTCGATCAAAATCAGCTTCACTATTTGGATCTAGATTAGCAATAAAAGTTCCTTCCTGATTCAGAGTTTCTATTTCTTGATAACCTTGAAAAGTTGAAATCATTGAACGAGCAGCAGTAAAAGTAAGATAATTAGCTAACAAAAGTAAGAGTACCATGCCCAAAACAAGTATCCATCTCTTCAAAATGATTTTAGTTATAAAAAATTTTAAAATCCTCATACTTTTTTCACCTGACCTGCACTAAATAGTATGTATATTATAAAAATAAAAACTAAGTAGAGATTGCTGGATAGTTTCAGTCCTAAATAGAAGTTCAATGAAAGTGATAGCAGAAAGCTAAACGCTAAAATGGCTAAGCTATTCAAGATATATCGGATAATAATATTTACCATTGTATCTCCTACAAGAATTCGGCAGGAAATTTCTGTTTTTCTACGGTTTAAGAATTGATAGTGAAAAACAATTATAATGAATGTAAGAAAAACACTTATCATAAGTTGATAATCTGTAATGCTGTCTAAAAAAGACTCTAAAACAGAAGAACCTTCTAACTTCAAAGTATGTACATAAATCAAGATTAAGTTTGAAGCAAAGCAGATTAGATAGATCGCACACGCCTCAAGAACGTCGATAAGTCTAAACAAAGAATATTTCATACCCTACTCCTTAAAGATGGCATCTATAAGTAATGCGGCACTATTTCAAAAATCGGGCCCTGTAGGAAAATACCTATCGGACCCGAAATCATTTCCTATCATTCATTTAATAAATAAATCAATCTCATAGATGTTCCGAGAACGAAACGGCAGAACTTTACTAAATAAAACAGCCTATAGCAGCAAAGTGACAGGTTCTGTTGATTCTTTATGTAAACAAGATTATCACACCAACCTTTTCCACCACATGATGCTTTAAACCTATTTTTGGTTATTGTGAACATCTCACCCATTTTTAATTTATATTTATTCCCTCAACAAAATTACTGTAACAACTGGACCTTAGTCCACCGTCGTGGTGGCGCAATACATTCATCCTGTATAGAAATCTTAACTTATTCTAAGGGCCTGCCTTTCAACCATCATGTAATCGAAAAGAGCGGAGGCGGTATTAGGCCGCTTCCGCTCTTTTTTCTACTCGCTATTTATTCGGTCAAATTACTTTTTATATTACTGTCTTCACCGTAATGAACTTCAGCTCGGTCATGCCGTCGATGGCGTATTTGACGCCTTCGCGGCCGTAGCCGCTCATCTTGACGCCGCCGTACGGCATGTTGTCGACGCGGAAAGTCGGGATGTCGTTGATGATGACAGCGCCGGCTTCGATTTCATCCGCGGCTTTCATCGCAGATTCGATGTCGCGCGTGTAGATGCCGGCGTTCAGGCCGTATTCGGAGTCGTTGACGAGGTCGATCGCCTCGTCGAGGTCCGAGTATTTCATGATCGTGACGATCGGGGCGAACACTTCCTTGCAGACGACGTTCATGTCCGGTGTGACGTCTGTCATGACGGTGGGCGCTATGCCGTTCTGGACGCGCTCGCCGCCGGTGCGGACGGTCGCGCCGGCTTTTTTCGCTTCTTCGATCCATTCCATAGCGCGGTCCGCCTCGCCCGGGTGGATCATGGAGCCGACATCAGTCGCTTCATCCGCCGGATCGCCGACTTTGAGCTTCTCTGTCTCAGCGACGAATTGGTCCACGAATTCATCGTAAATGTCGTCATGCACATACACGCGCTGGAGCGAGATGCACACCTGTCCTGCAAAGCCGAATGCGCCGGTGACGGCACGCGGCATGATTTTCTCGAGCGGTACGTCCGGTTCGACAATCAGTGCGGAGTTCGACCCAAGCTCGAGCGTCAGCTTTTTCAGGCCAACCTTCGACTTGATCTCGAGTCCGACCGGCACGCTCCCGGTGAATGTCACTTTCTTCACGAGGTCGTTCGTAATGAGCGGGTCGCTCAGTTCGCTGCCGCTCCCCGTGACGATTTGGAGGGCGCCATCCGGCAGGCCCGCTTCCTTGAAGATCTCGGCCAGTGCCAGAGAAGAAAGCGGCGTCTGGGTGGCCGGCTTCAGGACGACCGTGTTGCCGACGGCAAATGCCGGTCCGAGCTTGTGCGCGACCAGGTTCGACGGGAAGTTAAACGGCGTGATTGCCGCGACGACGCCGAGCGCCTCCCGCTTTGTCCAGCCGATGCGGTCCGTCACACCTGGTGCCGCGTCCATCGGCACCGTCTCGCCGGAAAGCGACTTGGCCGCTTCCGCCGAGAACTGGTACGTCGCGATCGTCCGGTCGATCTCGCCGCGTGCCGTCTTGATCGGCTTGCCCGCTTCCTTCACCAGCAGCTGCGCCAGCTCTTCCTTCCGCGCTTCGATCAAATCGACAGTACGGTATAGCAGTTCGGCCCGCTCGTATGCCGGCCATTTCCTGAACTCGAGAAACGCCTCATGGGCACCTTCAATTGCATGTTTCACATCTTCTTCATCCGCTTTTGCAACCGTTGCAATCGCTTCCTGGGAATACGGCGACTTCAATTCATACGTACGCGCCGCTTCCTTCCATTCCCCATTGATCCACAGTTTCCATGTTTCCATTTCCCAACACCTCCCAAAACCATTCTATACCCGTTCCGCGGGGCATCCAAATAAGGTACTCTGAATAAAACGAATACGGGGGAATGAACGATGAACGAACTGGATGTTGTGCTTCGGACAGGGGAATTCATTTCAAAAAAGACGATCAAAGAGCATCTGGGCAATGCGGGTATCGGGAAAGGCGACAGAATCATCGTCCACACGTCGCTGAAAAAGGTCGGCTGGATATCCGGCGGAGAGCAGGCCTTTGTCGAGGCGCTGCTTGAAACCGTGACGGCGGACGGGACGGTCGTCATGCCTGCCCAGTCCTCTGACAACTCTGACCCGAGGCACTGGATGATGCCGCCGGTCCCGGAAGAATGGCACGAGCCGATCCGCCGCACGCTACCGGCCTATGACCCTCATCTGACGCATCTGCGCGGGATGGGCAAGGTCCCCGAGTGTCTCCACCGCCATCCGAAGACGGTCCGCAGCCCGCATCCGGCGCATTCGTTCATCACCTGGGGCCGTGACGCAGCAGAATGGATGCGGGATCACCCGCTGGAGGATTCCTTCGGGGAGGGTTCCCCGCTCGGGAAGATGCACGGCTCCGGTATGAAGATCCTGCTCATCGGGACCGGCTACGACTCCTGCACGGCACTGCATCTGTCGGAATACCGGGCTCCGGGCCTCGAGACATACCGGGACGGCGCGGCCATGCTGGTGGGCGGCGAGAGGAAATGGGTCGAATACGACATGGCGGATCTGGAATCCGACGACTTCCCGCCGCTCGGAATGGCATTCGAGCGTGAACATCCGGAAGCCGTGACCCGCTGCAAGATTGGCCAGGCGGATACCCGGGTGATCGACATGGACACATTGGTCGACTTCGGGGTGGCGTGGATCACGAAATGGCGGGAAAAGAAAAAAGTAGCACAGGCAGAGAAGGCCGAGTGATCGTTTTAGCGGGCTAATAGTAGGGTAAACTTAGGAGAAATCGAATGAAGTGGGGGATGGATATGGCAAAGAAGGAACCGTTCATGGAAAAAACGTACGAAGACCGGAAACTCCGCGAAGAGCTGGGCCGGCAGACCAACGCTGGATTTGCGCGGGTAGAGAACATGGAGATGGAGGCCGGCGCAATCGACCTTCCGACTGATGAGACCGTGCTTGAACCCCTAACCGAAGAGGAAATCAAGCGCCGTGTGGGATCCGGCAATTACGAGGCGGCAAAGGATGACAAACAGACCGGTTCGATCAACAGCTGACAAATGGCCGCATCGTTGCGGCTTTTTTTATGGGGCGGATGCTGGCTGTCGGGAAACGTTGACATACTGGAGTGAGACGTTAACATAGTCGACTGAAACGTTAACATACTGGGTTGAAACGTTGACATACTGGGCTGAGACGTTAACATAAGCACTTATCTAAACAGGGCTGACACCCAAGGCGGATCATTCCGCTCCGTGTGTCAGCCCTGTTTTCCTGTTTCAGCCGCCGATATACGACATGCCGATTTTCTTCCGGTTGCGCGCGGTCTGTTCGGTGCGTTCGTCGGAGTAGCGGTCGGCGCGGTTTTCCCAGACTCCCGCGATGGCGGCCATGAGTTCTTCATCGGTCGCTCCGTCCCGGATCAGGCCGCGGAGGTCGAATCCGCCTTCTGCGAACAGGCAGGTGATCAGCTTGCCGTCTGATGACAGGCGGGCGCGGGTGCATGTGGAACAGAACGACTCCGACACCGAAGTGATAAAGCCGATTTCCGCTCCGCTGTCCCGGTGGCGGTAGCGCTTGGCGACTTCGCCGTAGTAGTCCTGCCCGACCGGCTCAAGGTCGTATACCCCGCTGAGCCGTTCGAAGATCTCCTGTTTCGTGACGACGTCCCTGAAGCTCCAGCCGTTGTCGTTGCCGACATCCATGAATTCGATAAACCGGAGCGTGATGCCGCGTTCCTTGAAATAAGCGGTCATCGGCAGGATTTCCGAGTCGTTGACACCTTTTTTCACGACCATGTTCACTTTGATGTCAAATCCTACTTCTTTGGCGTAGTCAATCTGTTTCAGTATGCGCGCAGGATCGACGCCGCGGCCGTTCAGCTTACCGGAAATGACCGGATCGAGTGCATCAAGGCTGATGTTCAGACGGCGCAGGCCCGCGTCGTAAAGCGGCCGGGCATGCGCGCCGAGCAGCAGCCCGTTTGTCGTGAGGCCGATGTCTTCGATTCCGCCGACGGACAGGATCCGCTCCACAAGGTCGGGAAGCCCCCGCCGCATCAGCGGTTCGCCGCCGGTCAGGCGGATCTTCTTCACGCCGGCGTCCGCAAACAGGCGTGTCAGCCGGTGGATCTCCTCGAAGGTGAGCAGCTCAGACTTCGGGAGGAAAACGTAGTCATCCCCGAATACCTCTTTCGGCATGCAATAGGAACATCTGAAGTTGCAGCGGTCGGTGACGGAAATCCGCAGATCACGGATCGGCCGCCCGAACCGGTCGGTCAAAGGTTGTCGGGTCATGTTCGCTTCCTCCTTCTTAATGCTCGTTCGGTCTGTTCATGTTGCTGAATACGGAAAGGTCCGGATTCAGTTCCCGCGCATCGATCCACTCCGTCTCCACAGAGGCGAGAAACGGCATGACGCCGCGCTCGCCGCGCGCAAGTGCTTCACCGATCAGATCCGCAAGCGCCCCGTTCCAGACGCTGAACAGCGGGATCGGCTGGTCTTTCGTACGGACGGCGGTCACGTCTGCGTCCTCATCGGCCAGCGCAATGAGCTTGCGCACTTCCATCGGTCCGATGCCGGGCATGTCGCACGGCAGGACGGCGAATTCATCCGACTGCCGCAGCTTCATCGCCGTAAAGATGCCGGCAAGCGGGCCGGCTCCGGCAACCTCCGGATGGTCCGTAATGGCGTCTGCCCCGCCGTACCGTCCCAAATGCTCCGGCCGGGCAGAGATGATGACATGATCACAGCCGCCGTCCAGGAGCGCATCATGCGCCAGCTCCCAGAACAGCCGGCCATCCCGTTCCGCAAAGGCCTTCGGCGAGCCGAACCGCCTGGACAGGCCGCCCGCAAGGACAATTCCCGTCGTCATCAGCCGCCGCTGACCGGCGGGATAAACGCCGCTGTGTCCCCTTCTGTGAGAACGTCCCCGTCAAGAGCATATTCTTCATTGACCGCAACACGTGCGCCGCCTTCGCGGATGCCCGGGTACTTGTCCTCGGCCCATTCCATCAGTTCTCCGACCGTCCTGCCGGCAAGTGGAGCCTGTTCCTCCGGGACACCCGTCAGATCACGGATGCCCGCGAAATATAAAAGTTTGATCATGGATTGCGCACCTCCGGTTTTTTGTTTTGGTCGCCGATCCACTGCTCGCCTGTTTCCCAGATTTCCTTTTTCCAGATCGGCACATCCTGCTTAATGCGTTCGATGGCATATTCGTTGGCCTCGTAAGCGGCTTTCCGGTGGGGCGAGGAAACGGCGATGACGACGGCAACTTCGCCCACGTCCAGCTCGCCGATCCGGTGGGCAATCGCGATGCGCGTCCCTTCCCACTTCTCTCCGATCTCCCGGCCGATCTGTGCCATTTTCTTTTCCGCCATCGGCACGTACGCTTCGTAGCTCAGGTAAAGCGTCCGGATGCCCTTTGTCCACTCGCGGACATGGCCGGTGAATGTGACGACCGCCCCTGCCTCGGGACGGAGAACATGGTCCGCATAGCGCTGCGGGTCGATCGGCTTATCGGTAATTTCATAGATGGACATCACCCGTCCCCCCTTTTAGCCAGCGGCCGAACCAGCCGCGGATGGCTTCTTTGTCTTCCCTTGCAATGATTTCCGGTGCGCCGGGCGCGTCCGTTCCAGCCGTGACGGCGAGCCGGATGCCCGGCAGGCCTTTCAGCTGTTGCCAGTCCTCCCCGCTCCGCAGAAGAACGATTTTCTCGAACGGCTCCTGTTTGAACCCCTCGACGAGGACAAGGTCCGGCCGGGCTGCGGCCGCCAGACGGATCAACGGAAGAGGACCGGTCTCCGCTTCTCTCAAATGAAGCTGGATGACCCCGCCGCCAGACACGGCGGAAGCTGCCGCCCCGTCCCCGAAAAACTGCATGCTGTCTGTTTCCTGATCCGGCAGAGCCGGCGTTCCGCCGTGGCCGTGATGCTTGACCGTGGCCGTACGGAATCCGCGGCACGCGGCTTCCGCGATCAGCGCCCGGATCATTGTCGTCTTGCCGCTGTTTTTGAACCCGGCGACCTGAAGCACCCTTACAGTATCCACTGGGCGCTGCCTTCCTCGACGCCGAGCAGCAGGACATCGACTTCGTCGCCTTTCCTGAACCCGCGCGTGCCGCCGGGCAGCACGATCATCGCGTTGCCGCGGGCGATCGAAGACACCGCGTTGGACTTGTTGAAGCCGGCGGGCGATGCAGTTTTACCGTCATACACAGCGCGGACAAAGCGGGTAAACGGGTTTGCTTTCGTAAAATCTTCGCCGAGCACCGCTTTCGTATGCGGCAAAAACAGCTTGTTTGCACCCATCATCTTGAGAAGCGCCGGACGTACAAACAGTTCGAAGCCGGTAAAGCAGGACGATGGATTGCCCGACAGCCCGAACAGCAGCTTGCCGCCGCCCGCGGCGACCGTGGTCACGCTGCCCGGCCGCATCGCGACTTTGTTGAACAGCACTTCCGCGCCGATCCGCCCGTAGACAGCCGGCAGATAGTCGAAGTCGCCGACCGATACCCCGCCGGTCGTGATGAGGGCGTCCGTCTCGGAAAGCGCCCGCTCCACCGTTGCGACAACGGCATCCGGGTCATCTGCCTGTGCGCCGTATGTCCGGCAATCAATGCCCATCCGGCGCAGCTGGGCCGCGATCATCGGGCCGTTGCTGTTTCGGATCTTGCCGGGTACAAGCGGATCGCCGACGCCGACCAGTTCGGTGCCGGTGGCGAGAATCCCGACGACCGGGCGCCTGGCGACCTTGACCTGCGTATAGCCGAACGTCGCGAGCACAGCGACCGTTCCCGCGTGGATGAAGCTTCCGGCAGGGACGACTTCCTCGCCTTCCGCCAGATCCTCGCCTTTCAGCGAGACGTTCTCGAGCGGCTTGAACGGCTTTCGGATCGAGAATGTGTCCCCGTCCTCCACCGTCTGCTCGAACATGACGACCGCGTCCGCCCCTTCCGGAAGCGGCGCGCCGGTCATGATGCGGACGGCCTGTTTTTCGCCGAGTATCTTATTCGAAACGCTCCCTGCGGGGATTTCATCGATGACAGTGAATGGAATCCGGCTACTGCCGGATGCGCCTGCGGTATCTTCCGAACGAATCGCGAACCCGTCATACGGCGACCGGTCAAACGGCGGCACCGGATGGGAAGCGGTCACCGGACTGGCCAGAATCCGGCCGGCGCTTTCCTCAAGCGGGACTGTTTCCGTACCAGCCGGAACCGCGTGCGCGAGCACCCGCTCCACCGCCTCTGCGACCTGTATCGGTTTCCGAATTTCCACCATCATGACCGCCTCCTGTTTGCATCTGCTATACTCGATTTACACTGATTACAATCCGCCGGAAGGAGAATTCACATGTCTGAACTCACTCACTTCAATGACCAGGGCCGCGCCCGCATGGTCGATGTTTCTGATAAAGCCGAGACTGTCCGAACCGCCACCGCCAAATCTTCCATTCTGGTGAATGAAACCATCCACCGCCAGATCAGCGAAGGAACGAACAAGAAAGGCGATGTGTTCGCCGTCGCCCAGGTTGCCGGCATCATGGCGGCAAAAAACACACCGCAGATCATCCCGATGTGCCACCCGCTCCCGCTGAAGGGCATCGACATCTCATTTGAATGGAACATTGACGAGGAAGCCGGGCATTATGAAGTGCTCCTCGAAGCGAGCGTCAGGACGAAAGGCCAGACCGGCGTTGAAATGGAAGCCCTCACGGCCGCCTCCGCCGCCGCCCTCACCATCTATGACATGTGCAAGGCCGCCGGCAAGGAAATGATCATCGGCCCGACGATGCTGCTGGAGAAAACCGGCGGCAAGTCGGGGGATTACAAAAGAGATTAAGTGGTGTTTGAACGGAACCGCCTGATAGGGCGGTTTTTTAGTGCCGGAACATCACGCCCGGCTGTATAAGTCCGATTCCCGGACGTTAAGTAATCAGGCCGCTTCACCTTCGTCCCTATTTCCTCAGCTCCGCTACAACATGGCGGATTTCCGGAATGATGAGGCGCTCCATGGCGAGGCGGACTGCGCCGCGCGAGCCCGGAAGGATAAAGACCGCCTTTCCCTGGGCGGTGCCGGCGGCGGCCCGGCTCAGCATCGCTTTCGTGCCGACATCTTCGGCGAAGCTCAAGTAGCGGAACAGTTCGCCGAAGCCGTCGAGTTCCTTGGACAAAAGCGGGCGGATCGCCTCGATCGTGACGTCGCGCTCGGCGATGCCGGTGCCGCCCGTCGTGATGATGGCGTCGATGTCCGGGTCGGCGAGCACCGCGGTCACTACGTTGCGGATTTTTCCGGTGTCATCCGCCACCCACCCGCGGCCGGCAACAGCCAGGCCGGCAAGTTCCGCGAAGTGCTCAATAAGCGCACCTCCGGTATCGTTGTCTTCTGTCCTCGTATCGCTCACCGTAAGAATCGCAATCCTGATCTCATTCGGTTCTTGTCCGTGTGCCAACAGGCTTCCCCCTTTCCTTCAGCCGAACAGGCGGTGATACAGGGTTCTCCCCTCATCCGCCGTCCGGGCACCATGGATCAGCAGCCGGCCGTCCCTGAACAGGACAAACCGGCGGCCGAAAGCCCGAAATTCTGTAAAATATGGCGTCCGGCGGGCGTCCGGATCAAGCCGGCGCCCGATTTCCTCACCGATATCCGGAGACACGGCGCGTTCCGGACCGGGGAGAATCTGAACAGCATCACGTCCGCACAGAACCGCGGCGTCCCCTGCCCGCCGGGGACCCAGCTCCGGGAACGCCGGCGACTTGCCGCAGGTGGCGCACTCCGGGTCGCGGATCCGGGAAACGCCGATATCCAGATGCGTGCCTTCCCACAAGTCGAAATGATGCACTTTTGTACGCAGGGCCGCTGCGTTTCCGGTCAGCCATTTCATCGCTTCCGCGCATTGGATCGCGGCTGTTGCGGATACGGCCGGCGGGATGATGCCCGCCGTGTCGCATGTCGCACCCGTGGCGGGCATCATCGGCAGCAGGCAGCGGTAGCACGCGCCGCGGCCCGGGATAAACGGATAGACCGTCCCCGAGCCACGGACGCACGCCCCGTGGATCCACGGGATGCCGTGTTTGTGTGCAGCGTCATTGATGAGGAGGCGGGTCTCGAAGTTGTCCGTCGCGTCCATGATCAGATCGCTTTCCGACGCGAGGGTCTCCATCAGCGACCCGTCGGCGTTGACGAGATACGTCCGGATGGCGGCACCGCTCCGGATCTCCGTCAGATGCTTTTTTGCGGCGATTACTTTCGGGAGCATATCCGCGGCGTCCGCCTCGGTGAACAGCGTCTGGCGCTGAAGGTTGGAAAGCTCAACATAGTCGCGGTCGACCAGGATGAGTTCCCCGATGCCGGCCCGCACGAGCGTTTCGGCGATGGCGGTGCCGAGCGCGCCGCAGCCGATGACCGTCACTTTGGCCGACGCCATGCGCTCCTGTCCGCTTTCCCCTATCGGCCCGAATAATGTCTGCCTCGAATACCGTCCGTCCACGTCAGCTGCCCCCTGTTTCCGGACAGGGTCCGGTCATCGCCGGAAATTCTGTCCGTGTTCTTTCGTGATGTCGCTGAAGGTTCCCACATAGCGCACATGTTCGCCGGTCTCGTCTCTGACGGCCGCGATGTTCAGCCATTGCAGGTACTCTTCCCCGTTCTTTTTCCTGTTCCAGATTTCACCCTGCCACATGCCTTCTTCTTTTATCTGCTTCCACATGTTCCTGTAAAATTCCTGCGGCTGACGGCCGGAAGACAGCATGTTCGGATTGTTGCCGAGCGCCTCTTCTTCCGTATACCCCGTCAGCTTCGTGAACATCGGGTTGACCGCACGGATTTTGCCGCCGGCATCCGTCACGAGCACGCCCTGGCCGGTCGAGCGGAATACTTCCGCCTGCAGCGACAGCCGGTCAGAGTAGTACAGCCAGACGACCAGGATGAGGCTGGCGAGCGCCACCTGGGACAACAGCATGAATCCGATCGAATAGGCACCGGTCATCGAATAGATGATCGAGAGGAGGATCGGAGGGAAAAATCCGCCCAGGCCGCCCATCATCGAAACGAAACCGTTGGCGATCCCCGCCTGTTTGGCGAAGTAGAACGGCACAAGCTTGAAGATGACCCCGTTGCCGATCCCTGCACTGATGGCAATGGCGATGCTGCCGACCGTGTACAGTCCGATCGACGGCGAGAACGCCAGGATGATTGCCGCGACCGTGTAGACGGAGAACGTCGCGATCAGCAGGAACATCGGCTGGAACTTGTCGGCCAATAAGCCGCCGACCGGACGCAGGAATGTCGCGACCGCGATGAAGATCGCCGTCCGGATGCCGGCATCCACGCTGTCAAGCCCGAAATTCCCGACGAGGAAGTTCGGCAAGTACACGGTGAAGGCGACAAACGAGCCGAACGTGATGAAGTAAAACAGTGAGAACAGCCAGAGCTTCGGATTGCCCGATATCCCTTTGATCTGCTCGAACATCGACAGCCGGACGTCCGGCTTCGGTTCATTGCGGTCACCGAAAAAGAAGTTCAGAAGGGCGAATGCGGCCAGCAGGATGAGGAACAGCTTGACCGTCGGCTGCCAGCCGATCTGGCCGGCGATAATCGGCGCGGCGAAGGTCGTGATCGCCGTCCCGATGTTCCCCGCCCCGTAGATCCCGTTGACGAGTCCGTGCTTTTCCTTCGGATAGTACTTCGGCAGCGAAGTGACCCCGACAGAGAACACTGCACCGCCGACGCCGAGGATCAGGCCGCCGACGATCAAATCCGTGAAAGTGTCCGCCTCACTGATGTACCAGACCGGGAACAGCAGGAGAATGAAGCTCCACATGAACAGGGTGCGCGCGCCGACAAAGTTGGCGTAGTAGCCGAACGGCATGCGCAAGATCGAGCCGAGCACGACCGGCACTGCGGTGACAATCGCCAGGCGCTCCGGCGGCACACTGATGTCCTGCGTGATAAATGAAATAAGCGAAGACAAAATCACCCATACCATGAAACCGACCACGAGGTTTGCCGTCTGGAGCGGCAACTGAATCTTCTTGATCATCTGTTTCACCTACTCGATAGAGTTTTGACTGCAGGTGCTGCAAGTTTATCGACATCATTTTCTATAATTCTATTTTAAATGCCTGCTCTTGCGCGGTTAATTAGGGGCTTCCCTGTCCCTCTCGGGGGAATCCCTGTATGAGAAAAAAGCCGCCCACGAAATTGTGACAGCGGCTTTTGCCCATCAGACGATAAGCGTGTTCAGTTTTTCGGCGAGCGCGTCAAGATCGTCCGCCCGGAGCAGCCGCTCGGCCATCGGGAATAGGACCGTCTCCTCCTTCACGAAATGGACCGTGATCACCTCAAACGCCTCACCGGCATCGCCGACAATTTTTCTGATCTGGTCCAGGGTCAGTTCCGAGAGATCACCGCGCGTGTGGTGGAAAAAGTGTCCGATATAGGCGTCGATCTCCCCGTGCTCTTCCTGGATGCCGACAATCGGCCCTTGCTCAAAGCCGATATAGCTTCCGAGGACAGGGAAGAAATGTTCTTCTTCCTTGTCGGTATGGTTTTTCAGCGGGTCGAGGAATTCGACGAGTTTCGCTTTCAGTTCGTTAAGAAGGGCAAGCGCCGTTGCCCGGTCCATGTCTTCTTCCCGTTCGAACCGGAGGACGATGGCGTGCCATTCCTCCGCGAGGTGCATGAGGTAGCGGTGTTCGTTTTCCAGGAGCCTCACCGCCGGCTCCGTAAACTGCAGCTGTCCGTTTGCCATCTGGGATGCCTCCTGCCTGTTTGTCTAGAAACTATGGCTGCGCTCCGGTCCGGAACACTCTTTTTGCCCGGCGCCTTCCCTGCAGAAAACTGATCGGCTAAACCGGCAAACCGCCTTAACCGTCAGAAGTTCAGCAACTTTTTCCTGAGGGCGAATTCCACGAGTTCCGGGCGGCTTTTCAGGCCCAGCTTCTCCATGATCTTCGCTTTGTGCGCCTCCACGGTCTTGACGGAGATGTAGAGCATTTCGGCAATTTCCTTGTTGCGGTATCCTTTGGCGACAAGCGGGAGAATCTCCAGCTCACGCTTGGACAGGAGTTCGTATGGGTCGTCCGGCGCCGTGGCAGGGTCGGCTTTGACAAATTCGCGCACGAGTGAGGTCGCCATCTTCGGGTGGATGTATGTGCCGCCGCGCCGGATCGTCCGGATGGCGTGCAGCAGCTCCTCATCCGGCGCATTTTTCAGCATGTATCCGGACGCGCCGCTTTTCAGGACGTTGAACAGATACTCCTCGTCGTCGTGCATCGTCAAAATCAGGATTTTCGTGTCCGGGAAGTCCTCTTTGATCTTGCCGGTCGCAATCAGCCCGTTTTCCCCCGGCGGCATACTGAGGTCCATGATCAGAAGATCGGGCTGGTGCCTCGCGACCATCTTATAGGCTTCAAGGCCGTCTGCCGCCGTCGCAACAACCTCCATGTCTTTCTGGAAGTTAAGGATCATCGAGAAGCCGCTCCGGACGACGGCGTGGTCGTCCGCAATGACAATTGACACCTTATCCATCAGCGGGCCTCCCTTCTCGGCAACGCCGGAACGCTCAGCCGGATTGTCGTGCCGGCGCCCGGAGCAGCCTCCACCTCAAGCGTGCCGCCGACCAGTTCCGCGCGCTCTTTCATGCCGTACAGTCCGAGTCCCGTTCCCTGAGGCTGATCCCCCGGAGTGAACCCTGTGCCTGAATCGCGGACCGTCAGAAGCAGCCGGCTCCCTTCACCTTTAAGCGTGACCGACACCGTGTCCACATCCGCGTACTTGATTGCGTTCAGGATGGCCTCCTGGCATACCCGGTAGACGACCGTCTCAATTTCGTTTTCATACCGCTTCACCGGCAGGTCGGATGTGTAGTCAACAAGGAGGCCGAACATTTCTTCAAGACGCTTGAAATGCGAGCGGAACGCCGCATCGAGGCCAAGATCGTCAAGGGCGGCCGGGCGCAGCTCAACTGACAGATTCCGGATATCTTCCAGGAGCCTCGACAACGATGCCTCGGTTTCTTTCACCTTGGCGAGCACATCCGCGTCACCCGTCATGTACTTGAGAACACGGAGGTCGACGACCGCGCTCATGAGCTCCTGTGCGACCCCGTCGTGAAGTTCCCGGGAAATCCTTCTGCGCTCGTTTTCCTGTGCGTCGATGATATGCTTCATCATTTTGTTCTGATAAGCCTTTTCCTGCATTCGCTGCTGCCGTGTCATGTCGCGCAGCATGAATACCCGGATGTCATTTTCCGCATCGACGGTATGGAAGGATGAGGCGTATGGCACAAGGCCCTGTCCCTTCGTGTTCAGGTACAGCTGGAACGACGTGAAATCGCTGCGCTCCGGGTGATGGAAATAGCAGTTCTCACAAGTCACCTGGCCGCTCTCATCCACATACCCGGCACAGGCGCGGCAGAGCGCGCCTTCCTTGCCGTCGAGAAGCGCCCTCAGCACGTCGCGGTCGAGAATCTTTTCCGCCGCAGGGTTCGCGGCAAGTGCCCTGCCCTCTCCGTCAAAAAACAGGATGGCTTCGCTGCTTTTGTCGAACATCTTCAGCATCAGCTCATTCAGCAGGTCCTGCTTTACGCTCACCGGCTCACCAGCTCCTTCCCGTCAAACCCGGGAACGGAAGCCGATGCTGCTGCCATCTCCAGGCAAAGCGCTTCCGTCATTTCCGCGCGGCCGCCCCGGTAGCCGCCCAGCAGGACGCCTTTTACGCGGCCGCTGTCGTAAAGCGGCACCGCGGCGATGCTCGTCAGCCCTTCGGTATTCACGATCGGATAGTCAAGCACGATGGGCACATGCCTGCCGGGATCGACATGCGGCACGAGCAGCGGCTTTCCCGTCTTGAAAACGGTGCCGGCAATGCCCCTGCCGGACCGGAGGACGATCCGGCGGTATCGGTTGTTCAGGTTCCCTGAAGCCACCCGCCAGCGGACCGAAAAGCCGCTCGGAGCGTCTTCCATCGCCAGTGCCATAAAATCGAAACCGAGCTGTTCCCGGAGCCTGTCGATCACATTCTGGTAGATTGTCGGTTCATTCATCGCGGACCTCTCCCGTTTCCCGCCGGATCGGCGTTCATTCTTCCTTTCAGCTTAATTCACCTTGTGCCTCCTGTACAGGATGTAACTTCTGCCGACATACGACAGCGGGACGCTCCAGACATG
The DNA here is from genome assembly GCF_900101985.1 of Bhargavaea beijingensis. GTDB lineage: Bacteria > Bacillota > Bacilli > Bacillales_A > Planococcaceae > Bhargavaea > Bhargavaea beijingensis. The sequence continues at coordinate 6,984 of NZ_FNAR01000001.1, read as the reverse complement.
CACGAGGCGCGTGAACGGCCAAAGCGCGAAAATGAGGAATGCGGCCAGGATATGAATCTGGAACGACACCGGAACACCCATCATGTACGACGGGTCTGGCCGCAGAAGGAACAGGTCACGGAACCAGACGGAAATTGTATCCCGGTAGTCGAATGCGGGATTCACGGCGTTCGTCACAATCGTCGCGTACATCCCCATGAACACGATGATCAGCAAGAGCGTGTTGACGACCATGTCGCTTGCCGAGCTAAGCTTCCGGACGGCCTTGATCGAAAACCGGCGGAACGTCAGAATGAACATCCCGAGAAGCGTGACGAATCCGAAGAAACCGCCGATCCAGATGGCGCCGAGGTGATACATATGGTCGTTGACGCCGAGAGCCCGCATCCATTCCTTCGGGATACCGAGCCCCGAGATATGGCCCAGGATGACCGGGATGATCCCAAGGTGAAACAGGAGGCTCCCGACCATCAGCTGCTTTTTCTCGATGAATTCACTGGATTTCGCGGTCCAGTGGAATTTGTCCACTTTATAGCGGTAGATATGCCCGACGACAAAGATCGCGATGCAGATATACGGAAATATCACCCACAAAAACTGGTCAACCATGAGCCGGCGCCTCCTCTAAACACGCTTTGAATGTTTCCCGCAGCCCCTTGATGAGGTGGAAATACGGACTTTCCTCCTTCTCGAGTGCTTTCATCAGGTGGTAGGTGCCGTCTTCAAGGACCCCCATCAGGATCCGGAAACTGTCGGGCGTGCGCGGGTCATCCAGCCACTCGGCGGCATACAGGAACTCGCACATGATCGGCAGATAGTCGGACAGCTCCTCGTCCGGCATCTCGAGGCCGTACATTTCGTAGAGCACCTTCAGCTTCGCGAGCATCTGGCCGCGCTCACGGGCATCCTCGAACTTGAACCAGGTCATGTACAGCGCACAGTCCTCTTCGAAGTCGAAGGTCGCGGTGTATAGTTCCCTCAGTTCGTCGAGGCTGAATTTTTGGATCTCTTCCCAGTACCGGAGGACGTGGGCCCTCGCCGGATGGTCCGGGCCGATCTCCTCCCCGGCGTGGTCCGGATGGAAGTTCCGCTTGTCCGGCCACGTCAGCTGATTGGCGAAGAATCCGAATGAATCTTTGAACGTATACAGCTTCCGGTTATCAATCACGCCAGATTCCCCCGTAGAAGTTCTCTTCGTAAATCTCCTTTCCGGTCTTTGCAGCCACGCCGGCGCCCGGGCTTGCCGGGCCGCAGCCGTCGCAGCCGTCGCCGCCGGTGCCCATCGCGCCGAGGCCCATCGTGTCGCCGCCAAAGCCCGCAGAACCCTGCATGTCGTACGTGTTCATCCGGTTTTCCTTGTGGGAAGTCGGGATGACGAATCGGTCGTCGTACTTCGCGATTGCGAGCAGGCGGTACATTTCTTCCGTTTGGAGCGCGGTGAGCCCGACCCGCTCAAGCCGCGACTCGTCGAATTCTTTGCCCGACGACAGTGCCCGCATGTACTGGCGCATCATCGCCATGCGCTGGAGCGAGCCCTTGACCGTCTCCGTGTCACCCGCCGTCAGCATGTTCGCGAGATACTGGATCGGCGTGCGCATTTCATCGATCGCAGGGAAGATCATGTCCGGGTTCTTGATTGAATCCTTGCCCTCGAAGTAGTTCATGATCGGCGAAAGCGGCGGAACATACCAGACCATCGGGAGCGTGCGGTATTCCGGGTGGAGCGGGAATGCAAGCTGGTGCTCGATTGCAAGCTTATAGACCGGCGAGTTCTGAGCGGCCTCGATCCAGTCCTCCGTGATGCCGTCGCGGCGCGCCTGCTCAATCACTTCCGGGTCGTGCGGGTCCATGAACAGGTCGCACTGCGCGCGATACAGGTCCTTCTCGTCCGGTGTAGATGCCGCCTCCAGCACCCGGTCCGCATCATACAGCAGGACGCCCAGGTAGCGGATCCGGCCGGTGCACGTTTCCGAGCAGACCGTCGGAAGGCCTTCCTCGATTCTCGGGAAGCAGAATGTGCACTTCTCGGCCTTGTTCGTCTGCCAGTTAAAGTAGACCTTCTTGTACGGGCAGCCGGTCGTGCAATAGCGCCAGCTTCGGCATGCTTCCTGGTCGACGAGCACGATGCCGTCCTCGTCACGCTTGTAGATTGCGCCTGCCGGACAGGAGGCCACGCAGCTCGGGTTCAGGCAGTGCTCGCAAAGCCTTGGCAGATAGATCATGAACGACTTCTCGAAGTTGAACTTGATCTCTTCCTCGATTTTCTGAATGTTCGGGTCCAGCGGCCCGGTCACATCGGCTCCTGCGAGGTCATCCTCCCAGTTGGAGCCCCACTCAAGGTCCATCTTCTCGCCCGTGACTGCCGAGTAGGCGCGCGCGACCGGCGGGTGCTCGCCTTCGCCCGCGGTGACGAGATGGTCGTAGTTGTAGGTCCACGGCTCGTAAAAGTCGCGCATCTCCGGCATATCCGGGTTGTAGAAGATCTTCCCGAGCGCCACCTTCGACAGGCGGTTCCCCGACTTCAGCTCCAGTGTGCCGTTGCGGAGCTGCCAGCCCCCCTTGTACACTTCCTGGTCCTCCCAACGCTTCGGATAGCCTATTCCCGGCTTGGTCTCCACGTTGTTGAACCACATGTACTCCGCGCCTTTCCGGTTCGTCCACGTCGTCTTGCAAGTGACGCTGCACGTATGGCAGCCGATGCACTTGTCCAGGTTCATCACCATTGCAATCTGAGCTTTAATCTTCAAGCCAGTTGACCTCCCTTTTCTTCCTGATCATGGCGTATTCGTCACGCTGGTTTCCGATCGGCCCGTAGTAGTTGAATCCGTAGCTGAGCTGGGCATAGCCGCCGACCATCTGCGTCGGCTTCATGTGAATGCGCGTCGGCGCATTATGGCTGCCGCCCCGCGTGTCCGTAATTTCCGACCCCGGCGTCTGGATATGCCGGTCCTGTGCGTGGTAGGCGAGCAATGTGCCGCGCGGGATCCGGTGGCTCGTGACCGCCCGGCAAGTGAGCGCGCCGTTCCGGTTATACACTTCTATCCAGTCATTGTCCGAGATGCCGTGCTCCGCCGCTTCCTCGTTGTTCATCCAGGCGACCGGCCCCCCGCGGAACAGCGTCAGCATGTGCAGGTTATCCTGGTACATGGAGTGGAAGTTCCACTTGCCGTGTGGGGTTAGATACCTGAGGACGAGAGAATCCTTGCCGCCCCGCACTTCCTTGTCCCTCGGTCCGAACACCATCGGCGGAAGCGTCGGCTTGTAGACCGGGAGCGCCTCACCGTACTGGAGGAAGATCTCATGGTCGATATAGAAGTGCTGGCGGCCGGTAAGCGTCCGGAATGGCACGAGCCGCTCGATATTCGTCGTGAACGGCGAGTATCTGCGCCCGGACTTGTTGGATCCGCTGAATACCGGAGTCGGGATGACTTCCCGCGGCTGTGCGGTAATGCTCTGGAATGTGATCCGCTCCGCCGCGCGTTCCGCCGAGATGTCGGCCAGCTCCACGCCGGAAAGCTTTTCCGCTTCCTTGTAGGCTTTCTGCGACAGGCGCCCGTTTGTCGCGGACGACAGATGAAGCACCGCGTCGGCAGCCTGGCGCGCTGTCTCGAGCTTCGGCAGGCCGCTCTTGATCGACTCGTCGTGGTAGACACCGCTGATGCGCTTCAGCTCTTCGTATTCTTCGGCTGCAGAGAAGCTGACGCCGTGCGCGCCGGTCTTGCCGACCTGCAGGTTCGGACCCAGCGTGATGTACTTGTCGTAAATCTTCGTGTAGTCACGCTCGATGATGCTCAGGTTCGGCATCGTCTTGCCGACGACCGCCTCCACTTCTCCCTTTGCCCAGTCGCGGACAAGGCCAAGCGGCTGGGAAATCTCGCTTTCCGAGTCATGGTTCAGCGGCGTGCTGACAAGGTCCTTGTAGACGCCCGGCAGATGGGTCTCCGCCATCCCTGAGAACACCTTTGCCAGCCCGCGGAAAATGTCCCAGTCGGTACGGGATTCCCAGAGCGGATTAACCGCCGGGTTGAACGGGTGGACGAACGGATGCATGTCGGTCGAAGACAGGTCGGTCTTTTCGTACCAGGTCGCCGCCGGCAGCACGATGTCCGAGTGGAGCGGTGTCGTCGTCATCCGGAAGTCGAGCGAGACAAGCAGGTCGAGCTTGCCTTCCACTTCGTCGCGCCAGATGATTTCTTCCGGCTTCACGTCCTCGTTCGGCCGCGCCATTAGCGCATCAGCCGTGCCGAGCAGGTGCTTCATGAAGTATTCCTGGCCCTTGGCGGAGCTTGAGATCAGGTTCGAGCGCCAGACAAACATCGTGCGCGGGAAGTTTTCCGGCGCTGCCGGGTCCTCGATTGCGAACTTGACTTCGCGGCTCTTGATCTGATCCGCCGCCCGTTCGATGATTTCCTCATTTGTCGTCTTGCCTTCGCGGGCCGCCTCTTCGGCGAACAGCAGGCTGTTTTTGTTGAACTGAGGATAGCTCGGCAGCCATCCGAGCCGCGCGGCCATGACGTTGTAGTCGGCCGGGTGGCGGTAGTCCAGTTTGTCTGCGAGCGGAGACTTTAGCGATTCGGTGTCCCCTTCCTCGTAGCGCCACTGTTCGGTGCCGAAGTAGAAGAACGAAGTCCCGTTCTGGAGCCGGGCCGGCCCCTGCCAGTCTTTTGCGAAGGCAAGCGTCGACCAGCCCTCGATCGGCCGGCATTTTTCCTGTCCGACGTAGTGCGCCCAGCCTCCGCCGTTCACGCCCTGGGAAGCAGTGAGGATCACGAGGTTCAGGATCGATCGGTAGATTGTGTCGGAGTTGAACCAGTGGTTGATTCCGGCGCCCATGATGATCATCGAGCGGCCGCCCGTGTCCAGAGCGTTTTGCGCGAACTCGCGGGCGATTTGCGTCACGACCGAGGCCTTGACACTGGTGATGCGCTCCTGCCAGGCCGGCGTGTAATGCGATTCTGCGTCGTCATAACCTTTTGCGTCGTACGGGCTGTCCGTCCGGCGCACGCCGTACTGGCTCATCATCAGGTCATAGACGGTCGCCGCGTATTGCTCCGTGCCGTCCGCAAGCCGCACTTTCCTCGCCGGGATGACACGGCGGAACGTGCCGTCGCCGGAGTCATCAAAGAACGGGAAGTCGATTTCCTTCCATTCTTCGCCGTGGCCCTCGACGGACAGTGCCGGCTCGATGCGCGTGCCGTCCTCCTTGTCGAGGATGAGGTTCCACTTGCCGTCCTTTTCCCAGCGCTGGCCCATCGTCCCGTTCGGAACGACAAACTCGCCCCCCGCCTCGTCGAAAATGACCGGTTTCCACTCGGCGTTTTTCGTATCGCTGCCGAAATCGCTCGCCCGGAGGAAGCGCCCGGCCTTCAGGGCGTCCTCATGCGGATCGAGCAGGATCATGAATGGCATGTCCGTGTACTGCTTCGCGTAGTCGATGAACATCTTCTCTTTCCGTTCCTGGTAGAACTCGCTCAGAATGACATGGGTCATCGCCTGAGCGAGCGCGGCGTCTGTGCCCGGGTGTGGCGCGAGCCAGTTGTCCGCGAACTTCACGTTCGCGGCAAGGTCCGGCGCGACCGAAACGACCTTCGTCCCCTTGTAGCGCACCTCGGTCATGAAATGCGCATCCGGTGTCCGCGTGAGCGGCACGTTCGAGCCCCACATCATGAGGTAGCCCGCGTTGTACCAATCAGACGACTCCGGCACGTCCGTCTGCTCGCCCCAGATCTGCGGCGAGGACGGCGGAAGGTCCGCATACCAATCGTAGAACGACAGCATCTCCCCGCCGAGAAGTGAGATGAACCTTGCGCCGGACGCGTAGGAAATCATCGACATGGCCGGAATCGGGGTGAAGCCGGCAATCCGGTCCGGGCCGAATTTCCGGATTGTGTAGATCAGCTGCGCCGAAATCAGCTGCAACGCATCGTCCCAGGCGACGCGGATGAGGCCGCCCTTGCCCCGGACACGCTTATAACTCATCGCCTTTTCCGGATTCTCGACGATGCTTGCCCACGCATCGATCGGATGGCCGTTGTGTTCCGCAAGCGCCTCGCGCCACAGCTTCCAGAGGCGGCCGCGCATGTACGGGTACTTCACCCGGTGCGGACTGTACTCATACCACGAGAATGTGGCCCCCCGGGGACAGCCGCGCGGCTCGAACTCCGGCATGTCCGGCCCGCAGGACGGATAATCGATCTGCTGGTTTTCCCAAGTGATGACGCCGTTTTTGACGAACACCTTCCAGCTGCAGGAACCGGTGCAGTTGACGCCGTGCGTCGTCCTGACGACTTTGTCATGGGACCAGCGCTGGCGGTACATGTTCTCCCAATCCCGGCTTTTCGCCTCCAGGATCGACCAGTTCCCTGAGTAGCTCTCCACCGGCTTGAAGAAGTTCAGGCCATATCTTCTCTTTTTCATTTATCCGACACTCCTTTTTGGACAGGACAATTGGGCAGAATACTGGTGATACTATTCTGATAGTTTCATTATCCGTCTCCGCCAGCCCCCATTCCATTAGGGAAAGACCTATCGGAGGGCGGGATTTCCCTTTATCGAGCGGTGAAAAGCGGAATTTTGCAGGCGGGGCAGAATTGTCAGGAAGATAACCGGGGGGCCGGTCTTGTGGCAAGTCGCGGGGCCATGTGACAAGTCTGCAGTTCACGTGGCAACTTCGGAGTCCATGTGGCAAGTCTGCAGTTCATGTGGCAACTTCGGAGTCCATGTGGCAAGTTTGCAGTTCATGTGGCAACTTCGGAGTCCATGTGGCAAGTCGCAAGTCTATGTGGCAAAGTCAGAACCCTTATTGCAAATCGCCTCCCCAAGTTGCACCCTCCCGCCCATTCTGCGCAACTGGCAATAAAAAAAGCCTCCCTTCTTCAAAGGGAAGCTTCAGGTATCGGGAGTTCGGTCATGCGGCCTTTTTCGATCCGGACGATGCGGTCCGCGGTGCGGCAGGCTTCGTCCATGCTGTGGGTGACCATGAGT
>NZ_FNAR01000027.1 GCF_900101985.1 Bhargavaea beijingensis | reverse complement strand
CAATTCAGCATCCCATATTGCAAATCCGCATCCCATATTGCAAATCCGCATCCCATATTGCAAATCCGCACCCCATGCGGCAAATCGGGAGGCCATATTGCAAATCCGCATCCCATGCTGAAATTCAGCATCCCATATTGCAAATCCGCATCCCATATTGCAAATCCGCGCGCCATGCTGCAATTCGGCATCCCATATTGCAAATCCGCGCGCCATGCTGCAATTCGGCATCCCATATTGTAAATCCACATCCCATGCGGCAATTCAGCATCCCATATTGCAAATCCGCATCTCATATTGCAATTCAGCATCCCATATTGCAAATCCGCTCCCCATGCGGCCCCCTCCAACCCCATTCAGCGAACTAGCCCCCGTCCAAATAGAAAAGACCGGCAGCCTGCCGGTCTTTCCCTTATTTCTTCAGGTTGTAGAATGCCTTGTTGCCCGGGTACTGGGCTGTTGCCGCAAGTTGGTCTTCGATGCGGAGAAGCTGGTTGTACTTGGCGACACGGTCCGTGCGCGATGGCGCGCCGGTCTTGATCTGGCCTGCATTGACCGCGACTGCGATATCGGCAATCGTCACATCTTCCGACTCGCCGGAGCGGTGGGAGATGACGGCGGTGTAGCCCGCGCGTTTCGCCATTTCGATCGCGTCAAATGTCTCGGTCAGCGTGCCGATCTGGTTGACCTTGACGAGGATGGAGTTGCCGACGCCTTCTTCGATGCCGCGGGCCAGCTTTTTCGTGTTGGTGACGAACAGGTCGTCGCCGACAAGCTGGACTTTGCTTCCGATACGCTCGGTCAGCATGCGGTGTCCGTCCCAGTCATTTTCGTCCAGCCCGTCTTCGATCGAGACGATCGGATACTTGTTGCACAGTTCCTCGTACCAGGAAACCATTTCTTCGGAAGTGCGAGAGATGCCTTCGCCCGACAGGTTGTACTTGCCGGATTCTTTGTCGAAGAACTCGGAAGAAGCCACATCCATCGCGAGAACGAGGTCTTCACCAGGCTTGTAGCCCGCTTTTTCGATCGCTTCCATGATGGTGGAGAGCGCCTCTTCGTTGGAGCCGAGGTTCGGAGCGAAGCCGCCCTCGTCGCCCACTGCCGTGTTCAGGCCTTTTTCCTTCAGAACCGCTTTCAGGGAGTGGAACACTTCCGCGCCCATGCGGAGCGCCTGGCGGAACGATTCCGCTCCGACCGGCATGACCATGAATTCCTGGATGTCGACGTTATTGTCTGCGTGCTCGCCGCCGTTCAGGATATTCATCATCGGAACCGGCAGCTGCTTGGCGTTGACTCCTCCGAGGTACTGGTAAAGCGGCAAGTCCAGGTAATCTGCAGCCGCGTGCGCAACGGCAATCGATACGCCAAGGATTGCATTGGCGCCAAGCTTGCCTTTGTTTTCTGTTCCATCCAGTTCGATGAGCGCCTGGTCGATCGATACCTGATCAAGGACCGAGTACATGCCCGACAGTTCGTCTGCAATGACACCGTTGACATTGTCGACAGCCTTCAGGACGCCTTTGCCGAGGTAACGGGACTTGTCCCCGTCACGCAGTTCGACCGCTTCGTATTCGCCGGTTGACGCACCCGATGGCACGATGGCGCGGCCATAAGCACCGCTGTCCGTAAAGACTTCCACTTCCACTGTCGGATTCCCGCGGGAATCGAGTACTTCACGTGCTTGAATATGGCTGATGATTGGCATTGCATTGACACTCCCTCTGATTAGAATAATGGTTTGCCTGTCATATCTTCCGGTTGTTCGACACCGAGAAGCTTCAGCATGGTCGGTGCCAGGTCGGCAAGAATGCCTTCCCGGAGCTCAAGCCCCTTTTCCGTCACGATCACCGGAACCGGGTTTGTCGTATGTGCGGTCATCGGACGGCCGTCGAGCGTGACGACTTCGTCGGCATTCCCGTGATCCGCCGTGATGATGGCGGCCCCGCCTTTTGCGAGGATGGCATCGACGACCTGCCCGAGGCATTCATCGACGGCTTCAATCGCCTTGACCGTCGGCTCCAGCATGCCGCTGTGCCCGACCATGTCGGGATTGGCGAAGTTCAGGATGATGGCATCCGTTTCGTCCCGTTCAATCACGCCGACGAGTGCTTCCGTGACTTCAAAGGCACTCATCTCCGGCTTCAGATCATACGTCGCAACCTTCGGGGAATCGATGAGGATCCGCTGCTCGCCCGGGAAGACCTCTTCCCTTCCTCCGCTCATGAAGAACGTGACATGCGGATACTTTTCCGTCTCCGCAATCCGGAGCTGGCGGAGTCCCGCCTCGGAAATCACTTCTCCAACTGTCTTTCTCAGATTCACGTTCGGATAGACGACCCGCGCCTGCCCCTCGAAATCCTCACTGTACTGCGTAAACGTCACATAGGTCAGGTCTGCCGGACGGCGATAGGTTGTGCCAAACCCGCTGAAGTCATCCGAAACAAACGCGGATGTCAGCTGGATCGCCCGGTCCGGACGGAAGTTGAAGAAGATGATCGAGTCGCCGTCGTCGACCGTGGCGGCCGGCTTCCCGTCTTCGCCGCCGACAACAAACGGGATGACAAACTCATCCGTCTCCCCCCGGCCATAGGCGGCTTCGACGCCTTCCGCGGCAGAGCGTGCCATAGCGCCCGTGCCGTCCGTGATGGCGTCGTAAGCGAGCTTGACCCGGTCCCAGCGCCGGTCACGGTCCATCGCATAATAGCGTCCGCTGACCGAAGCGAATTGGCCGACACCTGCTTCTTTCAGATGCCGCTCGGTCTCCTCGATATAGCCAAGAGCCGTTTTCGGCCCGACATCCCGTCCGTCCAGGAAGGCGTGCAGATAGACACGCTCCAGACCGTGCTGTTTCGCAAGGTCGATCAGTGCGTGCAAGTGGCCGATATGGCTATGGACGCCGCCATCCGACAAAAGCCCCATGATATGGAGCGACCTGCCCGGCTCTTTGGCGTTCCGGACGGCGGATAGGAGCATTTCGTTTTCGAAAAAATCGCCTTCCCGGATCGATTTGTTGATGCGGGTCAGGCTTTGGTAGACGATCCGGCCTGCACCGATGTTCAGGTGGCCGACTTCGGAATTGCCCATCTGGCCTTCGGGAAGGCCGACCGCCTCTCCGCTTGCCGTGAGTGTCGTTGTCGGAAACCCCGCATGGAAACGGTCAAAGTTCGGCTTGTCCGCCTGCGCGACGGCGTTGCCGGCCGTTTCGCTCCTCAGGCCGAAGCCATCAAGGATGATGAGCGCGACAGGGCGTTTATTCATGGCCCGCCGCCTCCGCCAGGGCGATGAACGATTCCGGCTCCAGGCTCGCGCCCCCGACCAAAGCGCCATCGATATCCGGTTGTGCGAGAAGTTCAGTGATATTTTCCGGCTTTACGCTGCCGCCATACTGGATCCGGATCTGTTCCGCTGTTTCTTGCCCGTATAGCTCCGCAAGTGTGTTGCGGATTTCGGCGCATGCCTCATTTGCCATATCGGAAGTCGCCGTCTTCCCTGTCCCGATCGCCCAGATCGGTTCATAGGCGATCACCGCACCGGCTGCTTGTTCCGCGCCGACACCTTCCAGCGCAGCGCGGACCTGCCCGGAAATTTTCTCGGCAGTCTTGTTGCTTTCGCGCTCTTCCAGCGACTCTCCGACACAGATGATCGGGACGAGCCCGTGGGCAAATGCGGACTTTACCTTCCGGTTGACCGACTCATCGGATTCGTTATAGTATTCGCGGCGCTCGGAGTGTCCGATGATGACGTACTTGACGCCCAGGTCCGCCAGCATCACCGGGCTGACTTCACCGGTAAAGGCTCCTTTTTCTTCCTCGTGCATCGTTTGTGCACCCACTGCCGGCATTTCGTCACCGGCACATTCCGCAAGGCTTGCCAAGAAAGGCGCCGGTGCGCAGATTACCGTATCCGCCCGGCCGGCATCCGGGAGCTTTCCTTTGACCGAGTCAAAGAACGATTCCGCTTCACCGAGTGTTTTGTGCATTTTCCAGTTGCCTGCAATGATCGGTTTTCGCATATCCGTTCCCTCCAATTTTTAGCCGTTCACTTGTCGTCCAGGGCAGACACGCCCGGAAGCTCTTTTCCTTCCATGAATTCAAGGGAAGCACCGCCGCCCGTGGAAATATGGTCCATCCGGTCTGCCAAACCAAACTTTTCGACTGCAGCAGCGGAGTCTCCGCCGCCGATGATGGTGTAGCCTTCTGTTTCGGCCACCGCCTGTGCGACTGTCTTGGTGCCTTCTGCGAAGGCCTCCATTTCGAATACGCCCATCGGCCCGTTCCAGAGGATGGTCTTCGACAGGCGGATGACATCCGCATACTCGGCCGCCGTCTCAGGACCGATATCCAACCCCATCCAGCCTTCAGGGATCGAATCGGTGCGGACGATCTTGGTCTCCGCATCCGCCTTGAATTCGGAAGCCACCACCGCGTCAGTCGGAATATGCAGCTTCACGCCCTTTTCCTCGGCTTTCCGGATAAACGACTTGGCCAGGCCGATTTTATCTTCCTCGACAAGCGAGTTTCCGACATCATGGCCCTGTGCCTTTGTAAAGGTGTAGGAAAGACCGCCGCCGAGAAGCAGATGGTCGACCTTATCCAGGAGGTGATCGATGACACCGATTTTATCCTTGACTTTGGCGCCGCCGATGATGGCGGTAAACGGACGTTCCGGTTCTGCCAACGCCTTGCCTAGGACGTCCAGTTCCTTCTCCATCAGCAGCCCGGAAGCCGCAGGAAGATGTTCCGCGATACCCGCCGTCGAAGCATGCGCGCGGTGGGCCGCGCCGAACGCGTCATTCACGTACAAATCCGCAAGCTCAGCAAATTGCTTCGCCAGTTCCGGTTCGTTCTTTTCTTCCCCTTCATGGAAGCGGACGTTCTCAAGAAGGACGACATCGCCGTCCTGCATCGATGCCACAGCTTCCTTCACCGTGTCACCCGTCGACTCCGGCAGGATCCGGACGTCTTTGCCGAGCAGCTCAGACAGGCGCTTGCCCGCAGGAGCAAGGCGCATGTCTTCGTTGACCTGGCCTTTCGGCCGTCCGAGGTGGCTGGCGAGGATGACTTTTGCACCTGAACCGGCCAGTTTCTCAATGGTCGGCAGCGCCGCGCGGATACGGGTGTCGTCCGTGATATGGCCGCCGTCAAGCGGCACGTTGAAGTCGACACGGACAAATACACGCTTGCCGGTGACGTCGAGATCGTTGATGGATTTTTTTCGGATCATGAAAACCCCTCCATAATTTTCCGTATGTAAAAAGGAACGGGGCATCCGTTCCAGGCCCCATTCCATTATAGTGGTTTCTTTATGGGAAGGCTATCAGATTCCTGCCTTCGACATGTGGACCATCAGGTCGATACAGCGGGCGGAATAACCGCTCTCGTTGTCATACCAGCTGATGACTTTGATCATATCGTCGCCGATCGCCATCGTCGACAGCGCATCGACCGTGGATGATGCCGGCACGCCGTTGTAGTCCTTGGAGACGAGCGGCAGCTCAGAGACGAAGAGGAGGCCCTTCAGGTCGCCTTCCGCTGCTTTTTTCATCGCCTCATTGACCTCTTCCGGAGTTGCCGGTTTTTCAAGCTGCGCCGTGAAGTCGACGAGGGAGACGTTCGGCGTCGGAACCCGGACCGCCATGCCGTCCAGTTTGCCCTTCAGTTCCGGAAGCACTTTGGTGACGGCGGTCGCAGCACCTGTTGTTGTCGGAATCATCGACTCCGCTGCAGCGCGTGCCCGTCGGTAGTCGCTGTGCGGAAGATCGAGGATCCGCTGGTCGTTCGTGTACGAGTGGACGGTTGTCATCAGGCCCTTTTTCACGCCGAATGTTTCATTGAGCACTTTAACGATCGGTGCCAGGCAGTTCGTCGTGCAGGATGCATTCGAGACGATCTGGTCCGCTTCCGGATTGTAGTCGTTTTCGTTGATGCCCATGACGAGAGTTTTGATGTCCCCCTTGCCGGGTGCAGAAAGGAGCACGCGCTTCGCGCCCGCTTCCAGGTGCTTGCCGGCCGATTCGCGGTCGCGGAAGACGCCCGTCGATTCAAGGACGACGTCGATTCCCAAGTCACCCCACGGAAGTGCCGCAGGGTCCTTTTCAGCGAATACGCGGATTTTCTTGCCCGCCACGATCAGGTGCTGTTCGTCGCTGCTCACTTCCTCGCCGAAGATGCCGTGTACGGAATCGTACTTCAGAAGGTGGGCGAGCATTGCCGCATCAGTCAGATCGTTGACCGCTACAATTTCCAGTTCCGGGTTATTCCAAGCCTGACGGAAGACCACGCGTCCGATCCGACCAAATCCGTTGATTGCCACTTTCAATGCCATATCTGAATCCCTCCGGTTTTTTTATCATTCACTCATCAATTGTCAACTTCACTCAGACTCCCCGCCGGACAGGCGGAGAATTTCTCTTGCGGCCCATTCATCGGTCACAAGAACCGTCTGTGCCGGGGCCTGCTTCATATAAGCGAGTATCGGTCCCGCTTTTTCCTTCCCGCCCGCCACTGCAAGCGGATGCGGAATGCGGTCGATCTGGCTCCTGCTGAGCCCGATCGTGCTGAGCCGGTGAATGACCGAACCGTCCCGCCCAAGATAGTAGCCGAACGCTTCTGCGATTGCGTCTTCTGCGTTCAGCTTTCTCATGGTCCCGTCATCGGCACCGCGGCGGCGTGCCAGTTCGAGCGCATCTCCGATTCCATGGACGATGCAGTCCGTCCGGTCATAGAGGTCCATCGCTTCCTTCACAGAAGGCTCTTCCAGAAGCGGGCCGATCGAGGTTTCTGCAAGCGTTTCAGGCAGATGAAGCGGCGTCCACCCGCCTCCTGTTGCAGCAGCAAGCATGGCCGCAATCATATTGGCCTGTGACTTCACATCACCGCTTGTGCCGCCGCGGGCCGCGATAAAGCGCATTCCTTCGGGCAGTCCGGCAGTTGCTGCTTCGTCGGCAACCGCCGCGACAGTACTTCCGCCGGTGACGGCTACCACTGATCCTTTCTCGAGGACGCCAGCCATATAGCTGCACGCGGCTCTCGCCATCCTGCGCTTCGACAGGTCCCCGTCTTCCCCGCCGGGAACGACCATCACTTTCTGTATACCCAATTTCCGGCATAGTTCAGTCCCCAAATCTTCAAGCCCTGTCCATTGCCGGATTACCGGCTGCAGCGCATCCAGCACAGCTTTTCCTTCGGGGGTCACTTTCATGCCGGACGTTTCTGCAGTGATCAGTCCCTGTTTTCTTAGAAGATCACATACCGCGCGCACTTCCCGCTCACTTAATCCTTCACGGCCGACCAGTGAACGCCGGCCGACGGGTCCTTCCTGCCGGATGGCATTGAGAACACTGCAGCGCACGGATAGCATCTCCGGCATCTCGGGCAAAACACTGAGCAATGATTGTGTCACTGCATCCATGGACATCCTCCTTAAACAGGGACGTATTTCGTCCCGGAGTTTTAAAATATGTCCCACTTCGTATTCATTGTATTCCACGTATCGGGCAGTTGCAAACTTTTTATCCAAATAAAAAAGGAAGCGCTAGAGGAGCGCTTCCATCACATCACCGTAGCCGATGTTCCCGTAGAGCAGAACTTCGCCGTCCTTTTCCAGTACAGGGACCATCAGCATGTATTTTTCGTGCAGCCGGTCATCCCGCCCGATATCAATCACTTCAATATCGAGCAGGATGTCTTCCGCTGCAAGTCTCAGATTAAGCAACGCCTCGTCGCAGAGCGGGCACTCGTTGCCCACATACAGCGTGACATTCATGTGTTCTCCTACTTTCCTGTCAGGTTACCAGCCCCGGCCGGCGCCTCCTCCTCCGCCGGAGCCCCCGCCGCCGCCGGTGAATCCGCCTCCGCCGAAACCTCCGCCGCCTCCGCCGAAAGAGCCGGGGATGAAGATGACCGGTCCGCCCCTGCGGCGCCTGCCGCCCGGGCCTCCGCCGCCTCCCCGTCCTCCACCGCCGAAGAAGATGCTGATGAGGATGTAGATGATGATGATGGCAACGATCGGGTTGATGCCGCCACCGCCATCATCGCCGGTATCGGAATATGGAGCCGGCTGTTCGACGGTTCCGTCCCAATTGTACTCTTTGGCCACTTCATTGTGGAGAACACGGTACACGTTCATGATGGCGGTTGCAGGCTGTTCGTCTGCAAGATAAGGGACTCCATATTCGTCGAGTATCCTTCCCACTTTCCCATCCGGAAGGGCACCCTCAAGTCCGTACCCGACAGACACTTCAAAAGCACGCTTGCCTGAGGAGGCCGGGACAGTCGAAACGAGCAGCAAAACACCATTGTTCTTTTCTGCCTCACCGAGACCGTACTTCCGCAGTGCTTCCAGTGCGTACATTTCAGGTATTTCCACCGCGAACGGGACGGTCAGTACGGCAATTTGCGCGCCTGTTCCCCGGTCAAGGGCCGAAGCCATCGAGACAATCTGTGATTGCTGATCAGCCGTCAGGAGGCCGGCGTGGTCCTGCACATAGATCGTGTCGCCGATCGGTTCCGGCACGTCCGGCTCCGCCGCCAGAGCAGGCGTTCCGGTAAACAGAAGCAGGACGAACAAAAGAGTCCTGCCGAACCGCTTCATCAGTTACCGTACTCCCCGAAATCGACTTTCGGCACTTCACGGGCGGCCTCCGATGCTTCGAAATACTCTTTTTGGTCGAATCCGAAAATGCCGGCGACCAAATTACCCGGGAAGCTCCGGACATTCCGGTTAAACTGGGTGGCCGCCTCATTATAATCCATCCTCGCAACCGCAAGGCGGTTTTCCGTACCGGCCAATTCGTCCATGAGCTGGCGGAAGTTTTCGTTCGCCTTCAGGTCCGGATAATTTTCTGCAACGACGAGAAGCCGGCTGAGCGCGCCGGTCAGTTCTTCGTTGGCATTGGCCTGTTCTTCGGGAGAGCCCGCCCCTGCCAGACGCGAACGCGCATCCGCGATATCCGTGAACACTTCCTCTTCATGTTTGGCATAGCCTTTCGCGGTTTCCACAAGGTTCGGGATGAGATCCATCCGCCGCTGCAGCTGGTTTTCAATTTGGCTATAGGCCTGGTTCACATCTTCTTCCTGGTTCACGAAAGAATTGTACTTCGGCACCAGCATGACGGCCAGTACGACCAATATCCCCACAATAATCAGCAGTGGGCCCGTCATTTTTCTCATTCGCTTCATTCCCCTCTCTTTGTTGCACAATCTAATCCTACCTTACCCTAACCCGTTTCCGCTTGAAACAACGGCCGGTTCATTATTCTCTACGGACAAAAGAAGGAAAAGATTCAGGGGATGTGGAATGAAACTTAGGGAACTGCAGGCAAACGCAAGTTTCCGGTACAACAAAAAACGCACCACCTATACAGGTGATGCGTCTGTCAGCGCCCTCGGCAGGAATCGAACCCACATCTTAAGAACCGGAATCTTACGTGCTATCCGTTGCACCACGAGGGCAGAACATTCATAGTCTCCTTACCGGACGACAGTTTTTATTATACAAGCATGTTATCCGGGATGCAAGCCCCTTTTTCACTTTTGGTGAAGCGTCCCATTTGACCTTCATTGACCAAATAGCTTATGATATTTTCAAGGGCTGGAGGGTATAGTGTTCCAGTGCAGGTATTTACTCATCCACTTAAAGGAGGACGAACAGATGAATCTCATCCCTACAGTAATCGAACAGACGAACCGCGGTGAGCGGGCGTACGACATTTACTCGCGGCTCCTGAAAGACCGCATCATCATGCTCGGCTCGGGCATTGACGATAACGTGGCAAATTCGATTGTCGCGCAGCTGCTCTTCCTGGAAGCTGAAGATCCGGACAAGGACATCTCGATCTACATCAACAGCCCGGGAGGCAGCATCACGGCCGGAATGGCGATCTTCGATACGATGCAATTCATCAAGCCGGACGTGCAGACGATCTGCATCGGCATGGCGGCATCGATGGGCGCCTTCCTTCTTGCGGCAGGCACGAAGGGCAAGCGCTATGCCCTTCCGAACGCGGAAGTGATGATCCACCAGCCGCTCGGCGGCGCACAGGGCCAGGCGACGGAAATCGAGATTGCGGCAAAACGCATCCTCTTCCTGCGCGAGAAGCTCAACACGATCCTCGCAGAGCGCACCGGCCAGCCACTTGAAGTGCTTGAGCGCGACACAGAGCGCGACAACTTCATGACAGCCGAGCGCGCAAAGGAATATGGCCTCATCGACCACATCATCGAGCGGAACGAACTTCCGGACAGCAAAAAAGAAAACAAGTAAAAGTCAAAAGACCCGGCGGATGCCGGGTCTTTCCTATTGTTTTCATTAATAACGGCATTCGATCATTTGGACGCTTGATCTTCGATGATCGCTGCAAGAGCCGTTACGGCGTCTTCCTCATCGTGGCCGTCCGCGCTCAGCGTCACTTCGACCCCTTTGGCGATCGCAAGGCTCATGATGCCCATGATGCTCTTGGCATTCACCTTGCGCGCACCTTTTTCAAGGTAGATGTCCGAGGAGAAACGGTTCGCTTCCTGGACAAACAGCGCCGCCTGCCTGGCCTGCAGGCCGGATTTCAGTTTCACCTCTAGTGTCCGTTCGGTCATGGCCGACTTCCTCCTTTGCAACCGGTTGCTTGTCTATTCCTTTATCGTATCGGAGAAGCCCGAAAAGGACAAGGACAAACTTACTTCAGCGAGACTCCGCCTTTTCTTAGCTTTTCTGCAATTTCGTCGATCTTGCGCAGGCGGTGGTTGACACCTGACTTGCTGATCGGCGGTCCGGAAACCATTTCTCCGAGTTCCTTCAGCGTGATGTCCTGGTACTCGACGCGAAGCCGGGCGATTTCCTGCAGCCGGTCCGGCAGTCCTTCGATGCCGATCATCTGGTCGATGTACTGGATGTTTTCCACCTGGCGCATGGCGGCACCGATCGTTTTATTGAGGTTTGCCGTCTCGCAGTTGACGAGCCGGTTGACGCTGTTGCGCATGTCCCTCACGATGCGGACGTCCTCGAACTTGAGCAGCGCCGAGTGGGCGCCAATCAGGCTGAGGAAGTCGGAAATCTTCTCCGCTTCCTTGAGATAGGCAATAAAGCCTTTTTTGCGCTCGATTGATTTTGCATTGAGGCTGTAGGCATTCATCAGCTCCACCAGCGCCTCGCTGTGCTCCCGGTAGAGCGAGAAGATCTCCAGATGGTAGGATGAGGTTTCCGGGTTATTGACCGAACCGCCCGCAAGGAACGCCCCGCGAAGGTAGGAACGCCTGCAGCAGTCGTCCTTGACGATATCCTCCGACACGCCTTCGTCAAATCCGACTCCATCTCCGGCAATTTTCAGATCCTCCAGCATCGTCTTCGCGCCTTCACGGATCCTGCATATATAGACATTGTTTTTCTTCAGCCTCATTTTTTTCCGGACGAGCAATTCCACTTTATATGGGTAGAGCCTCCGCATGTTCGTATACATCCTGCGGGCGATCGCCGCGTTCTCCGTCTGGACGTCAAGGCTCATCTGCCGGTTGGAAAACGACAGCACCCCGTTCATCTTGATGAAGGCGGACAGCTCCGCACGGGTGCAGCACTCGTCCATCTCCACCTGAGTCAGTTCTTTTTTCGTTTCCGATGCGAAAGACACCGGCTTCCTCTCCTTTCACGGACGTCCGTCACATTCAGACGGCCGCCCCGTCCGGGCTGTCCAGGTAGCTGCAGATCAGCTTTGCCACCTTGCCCGCATCGTGCCGGACATGCCCGGCAACGACGGTCGCGATATCTGCCAGGATGACGTCATCGGCCAGTTCCTCAAGACAATCCACATCACCCGGGACCGGTACGGACTGGTTCTGGCGGTATTCTTCCGCCACGGCATCCAGGCCGGTCCCGTCATTGACGAGCACGCCATCCAGGAACCGGCCGCCGAGATGGTCGTACATCACACGGACATGGTCCGATGCGCTGAACGATGACGTCTCGCCCGGCTGGGTCATGATGTTGCATATGTAGAGCCTGCGCGCTTCGGACTTGAGGACGGCTTCCCCGATGCCGGGTACGAGCAGGTTCGGCAAAATGCTGGTATACAGGCTTCCCGGCCCGACGACGATCATGTCGGCCTTGCGTATTGCGCGGACTGCATCTTCCAGCGGCTCTACCTCGTCCGGGAGCAGGAATACCCGGCGGATCCGGCGTCCGTAGACCGGGATTTTCGATTCGCCGTTGATGATCGAGCCGTCTTCCAGTTCCGCCCCGAGTGTGATGATCTGATTCGCGGCAGGAAGCACACGGCCTTTGATATTAAGGATCCTGCTCATCTCAGCCACCGCATTCGAGAAATCACCGGTAATGTTCGTCATGGCCGCGAGCATCAGGTTTCCAAGCGAGTGGCCTCCGAGACCCTCAGAAGAAGAAAAACGGTACTGGAACATTTCCAGTACGAGCGGCTCTACATCGGAAAGCGCCGCGATGACGTTTCTGACGTCACCCGGCGGCGGAATCATGTAATCTTTACGGATTTTCCCCGAGCTGCCCCCGTCATCCGCGACGGTCACAATGGCGGTCAGGTCGACATCATACTGTTTCAGGCCGCGCAGGATCGTGGACAGGCCGGTCCCCCCGCCAATCGCCACAATGCGCTTTTTCCCCTTTTTTCCGGGCATGGGATCAGCCCTTTCTGTGTTTGATATCCCGATGGGTCACCGACGTCTTGTACTCGCCGCTCAGCTTTTCCGCGAAGTATTCCGCGAGAGAGACGGAACGGTGCTGGCCGCCCGTGCAGCCAAATGCGATGACAAGCTGCGCCTTTCCCTCATCCTTGTATCTCGGGATGAGGAAGCGGAAGAGGTCTTCCAGCTTCATGATGAGTTCTTTTGTGTCGTTCTGCTTGAGGACATAATCGTAGACCTCGGACTGGAGGCCGGTGAGGGGCTTCAGCTCTTCGATATAATACGGGTTCGGCAGAAACCTGACATCAAGCGCGATGTCCGCATCAATCGGGATGCCGTGCTTGTAACCGAATGACATGACATTGACCGTGAACGCGCCCTTTTCCGTGCCCGAAAAGCTTTCTACAATCTTTTCGCGAAGCTCGCGGGGGCGCAGATAGGAAGTGTTGAACATGTAGCGGGCCCTGCCCTTGAGTTCGGACAGCATCTCCCGCTCTTTGCGGATGCCGTCGCTGACCAGCCCGCCGTGGGACAGAGGGTGCTTGCGGCGGGTTTCCTTGTACCGCTTGACGAGCGTGCTGTCGTCGGCGTCAAGGAACAGCACTTGAAGATCGAAGCCTTCTGCCGCCTCGATCTGGTCCAACGTCCCGATCAGCGAATCGAAGTATTCCCTGCCCCGCATGTCCATGACGGCAGCAACCCGCTTTTGCTTCCGGTCCGAATCAGCGAGCAGCTTCAGGAACGTTAAAAGCAATTCCGGCGGAAGATTGTCGATGCAATAGTAACCCAGGTCCTCGAAACTCTGCATGGCGACCGTTTTACCGGCCCCCGACATTCCGGTGATGACGACCAGTTCCATATTGCCGCTGTTTTCTTTCGTCTGCTTCGTCATGGTTCCATCCTTTCTGCCGACTGCTGGAGATCTGCCCCAAGCAGCCTGAACTCTTCCGTATAGGTGAACGTGCCGTACTGGATACCCGGTCTCCCGGCAGCGAACTTCAGGTTCATCCGGTCTCCCTCTGCCATCGGCAAGGTATCCAGCTCACCGACATCATGCCATTCAAGCTTTCCTTCACGGTTCTCCTCATAGGGCACGCCCTCGAGGCCTGGCGCCATGAATGTATAAAGCATCCATTCATCGAGTGTCCGGGAGTTTTCTTCATCCCGGATCACCATCGTGTAAACCCCTTTCAGGTGCGGCCCGACCGGTGTCGCGCCGGTTTCCTCCGTAAACTCCCGGAAAGCGGCCGAATAAACGGACTCTCCCGCTTCCATCTTCCCGCCCGGCGCGACATACCAGCCGCGGCGGGGCTTCTTCAATAACAGGACTTTTCCGTCCTGGACAACCAACAGATTGGCGATCCGCTGCATCGGTCTCCCACCTTCCCGGAAAACATTCTACCCTTTATTATACTATGCAACTGAAGAGGGATACAAAAGGAATGAAAAAAGGACGGCAACCGGGGTCCCGGTGCCGTCAAAAATGTTGCTATCATAAAGGGGGGTCAATTTACACTGCTTACTATACACCCTTTTCATTGCAGCGCTGTTACAGCGCGGTTAAGAACGTGTTAAATCAGGCTTCTGCACCGATTTTTTCCTTAAGTTCTTCCACGTACTTCTGTGCGGTTTCCGCGGCGATGCTGCCGTCCCCCGTCGCTGTGACGACCTGGCGGAGTGTTTTTGCGCGTACATCCCCCGCGGCGAAAACGCCAGGAACCGAGGTTTTCATGTGTTCGTCCGTCGGGATGTAGCCGTTCTCGTCAGTGAGGCCGAGCGACTTGAACGGAGCGGTAAGCGGAACCATGCCGATGTAGATGAACACGCCGTCCGTCTCGAACTCGCGCTCGCTGCCGTCTTTTGTCGAAACGAGCGTGACGCTGCCGACTTTGCCGTCTTGTTCGTTGATCGACTTGAGCGTGTGGCTCCAGATAAAGTCGATCTTCGGATTTGCAAAAGCGCGGTCCTGCAGGATTTTCTGCGCGCGCAGCTCATCGCGCCGGTGGACGATGGTCACCTTGTCCGCGAATCGGGTCAGGAAGTTGCCTTCCTCGACGGCGGAGTCGCCGCCGCCGACTACGACGAGGTTCTTGTTTTTGAAGAACGCACCGTCGCACACCGCGCAGTAGCTGACACCGCGCCCGCCGAGTTCGGACTCTCCCGGAATGCCCATTTTCTTGTATTCCGCACCCGTGCCGATGATGATCGAGCGGGTCTTGTACTCCTTGCCGCCCGCGACAATCGTCTTATATGCTTCTCCATCACGGACTTCGGATACGTCGCCGTATGCATACTCGGCGCCGAACTTCTTCGCGTGTTCGAACATTTTATTGGAGAGGTCGGGACCAAGGATGCTGTCGAACCCCGGATAGTTTTCGATGTCCTCAGTGTTGGCCATCTGGCCTCCGGGAATGCCGCGCTCCAGCATGAGCGTGGACATATTCGCACGGCTTGCGTATACCGCAGCCGTCATCCCGGCAGGACCGGCACCGATGATGATGACATCATAAATTTTATCTTCAGCCATGAAATGTTCCTCCTTAAATGTGAACGCCTATCTGCACTCATGCTATTCCATTTGCAGACAGGGCTCAACATTTTTGCTTAGCTGCGCGGGAACGGCAAGAAGCGGAACAGTTCGTTGACGTACTTCGTGAGCGTCTTTACCGAAATGCCGTACGCTTCCGCAATTTCTTTTTTCGTTGTCCCCGCATGTCTTGAAGATCGGTACATGTATTCGGCAGATGCTGCAATGGCGCGCGGATTGCGGAAGGCATAGCTTTCTTCGATGGCGCGGCTGCACATGAGGAACCACATCTCGAGAATCGGCATTTCTTCTTCTGTCAGCGGTTCATAACGGCTGTACAACAGATCAGTCGCTTCGAACACGCGGTTATAAAGGAGTTCCCCGCGGTCCCTGCCCGGGAGCCGGTGGCCGAGACCATTCGCGAGAAACAGTTTTTCGGTCGTCGACATGTTCTCGACATCCGGCCATTCAGGATGGATCAGGATGTCTTCGCGGCGCATCGATTTGCCTGTCAGGAAAAGGCCGAGAAGCCGCAGCCCCTCTTCCCCGCTGTTCAGCTTGCCGATGACGAACTTCGGATCGTTTTCGGGCGTATCGGGAATCCGGGCACGCAGCCAAGGCTCCTTGCCTTCCTTGGACGGATCCATCGAGACGAGCACCGCCCACGCATCTTGCGCAACCTTATCTTCTCCAATCATCGCCGCGGCATGCGCCAGCCAGAAGTAAAAGCCGGGATCGCCTTCGAAGCCGATCCGCTGAAGGCCGCGCAGCCAGCCGTATGCCTCCTGATGGCGGCCCACCAGTGCGAGCGTTGCCCCAAGCTTGTAGCGGTGGTCGACGAGCATCGGGTGAATCTTCAGAAGGATGGACACCATCCGGTTGAGCGCTTCCGCATCCTGCTTGTAAAAATAAAACACCGCGAAATTGCAGAGGGCGTGAAGGTTGCCGTTGTCTCCCCGGAGCACCTGATTTAAAAGTGCCTCCGCCTGCTCGGTCTCGCCGATGTAGAAATAGGCAAGCGCCAGGTTATTGTAGGCTGCCCAGAAATCAGGGTGTTCCTCGATTGCCGATTCCAGCAGGCTGACGGCTTCACGGAATTCACCTGATTCCATGAGGCGCCGGCCGCGGTCGAGAATGTAATCAAGCCGCCCGTCTCCCTCGGCGTCATCCGGCAGTCCATACAGCTCATGCTCCGAGAACTCGATGATGTCCGTCGCCTCGTCACGATACAACCCTTCCGGAGCGAGTTTGAGGTAACGCTGCGCATACCGGATCGCATCACGGAGATAGCCGAGATTCACATGCACTTCGGCCAGGTAGAACAGGGTGTCCGGATCTTCCGCTCCCGAATCATGGGCGGTCATCAGGAGGTCGCGGGCATGCTCAAAACGGCCCATGTCAATTTCCAGAATGGCGTACTGCAGAAGGATGTCGGCATCCTCCGGGCTCAGGTCCGCCGCCCTGCTGAGAAACTTATGGGCCTTCTCCACCTCGTCGCGCTTCAGCGCACCGAGTGCTTTTTTATAGTAGAATTCACCGTTCGGAATGAAGTTGATGACTTTCTTATGATTTCCCTGTTGAGAGTGATTGTTCAATAAAGATTCCTCCGGATTATGGAAGCGGCAAAGCCGCGTAATGGTCAGAATGGTCAATGGTTTCAGCTTCCCATTATATCACAGACATGTGTGACGGTCGCCGGTAATGGATGGGTGTGATGCGAAAAGGGGGACGGTTCCGGAGGCAGTGCGGGACGGAGCGGGACGTTTACACTGAACCCCCCGTCATTCCTGACGGGGGGTTCTCTTCCGTTCGTTCAGTTGTTCTGAAGTGTAGATGATGCGTACCGGGTTCCCGCCTGCGAGACTGCCGGGCGGGATGTCGCGGTTGACGAGCGAGGCGGCGGAGACGATGGCGCCGTCTCCGATCTCCACGCCCGGCAGGATCGTCGTGTTGGCCCCGATCATCACATTATCGCCGATGACGACATCGCCGAGCCGATATTCGTCTGTCAGGTATTCGTGCGCGAGAATCGTCGTGTTAAACCCGATGATTGAATTCCGGCCGATGCGGATGCGCTCCGGAAACATCGTGTCCGGGACGACCATCAGGGCAAGCGCCGACTTTTCCCCGATATCCATCCCGAGGAATATCCGGTACAGCCAGCGCTTCACTGACAGGAACGGCGTGTATCTTCCGATCTGGATGACGATAAAATTCTTGGCGACCTTGAAGAACGAAACCGTCCGGTACATATGCCACAGCGGATTCGTGCCGCTGACCGGCGCAGGATGGCGGTCGGTCCGCCTCATTGCGCGCGGACCGCCCCGTCCGTAATCTCCAGCAGGTCCCCGATCGCCTCAAGCATATAATCGGGTTTGAGCGATTCCATGAACGCCCTGCCCTTCGCGCTCCATGCAACACCTGCAGTGAGAGTGCCTGCATTGCGGCCGCCATCGATGTCATGCGAGTTGTCCCCGACCATCAGCGTCGTCGCCGGGTCGGCCCCAAGCGCGTCCATCGCTTTTTGGAGCGGTTCGGGGTGCGGCTTGGCATGAGTGACATCATCCAGCCCGATCACCACGTCGAAAATTCCGTCCGCATCCATAAGGGCCAGTCCCTTATGGATCGTTTTGTTCCGCTTTGTCGAAACGATCGCCATCTTCAGGCCGCGTGCCTTCAGCTTTTTGAGTACTTCCGATACGCCAGGAAACTCTGCGGCCAGCTTGTCATGGTTTTCCAGATTCCAGTTCACGTACTCTTCCATCATCCGTTCGACATTCTCGGGCGCCAGCGCCTCGAACGTTTCGCGGAGCGGCGGGCCCATGAACGAGAGACAGTCCTCCCGCGTGTAGCGGCCCGGGAAATGCTTGCCGAGCACCGCCATGAACGTCTCGATAATCAGATCGTTCGTATCAAACAAAGTTCCGTCAAAGTCGAACAGGATGGTTTCGATTTTATTGGCCATGCGGCAGCACGACTCCCTTCCCTTTGGATAGTTCTGCCCGCTTCCACGCCCAGGCAACTCCCATCGTGAGAGCGAACGCGGTCACCACGCGGATCAGCAGGAGCGGCCAGACCGGAATGCCGAGCGGCGCAAAAATCAGCGTGTCTTCAATGACCGCATGACAGCTGACGAGGAAGATGAGGACGAGCGTCGCGTCTTTTTTGCTGACGCCGTCTTCCTCCACCGCCTGGATCATGACGCCTGCCCCCATTGCGAGTCCCGCGACCAGCCCCGTGGCGAGTGTCATGCCGGCGTTCGGCTGGACGCCGATCAGCTTCGTGACCGGCCCCAGCTTGGCGGACAGCTTCTGCATCCAGCCGCCGTCTTTCAGGAACTGGATGGCAACCATGAGAGGAATGACGATCACTGCAAGCTGCAGGACGCCGAAGCCGGCTTTTTCGAGCCCCAGCAAAGCGATGCCACCCCAAGTTTCCGGTGCCGCTTCAGAAGCCGGCGCCATGCCGTACTGCGCAATTTCCGATCCGCCTTTCCAGAACAGGTTGATCAGGATGGCTGAAAATGACGCAAGCCCGAGACGCACGACCAGGATGACCCAGAGTTTGACCCCGACTCTCATCGCGACGCCGGATTCGATAAACAGGTTATGGGAAAACGACAGCATGACGGCGAGGATGAACACTTCCTTGACCGTCAGTTCCAGCGACAGGATGCCGCCGATGGCGGCATACAGATTCAGTGCGTTGCCGAGGACAAGCGGAATCGCCGCCTCTCCGCGAAGTCCGAACAGTCCCATGAGCGGTGAAACAAGATCAATGATCCACGGCAGGACAGGCGTGTGCTGCAGGATGACGACCAGCAGCGTGATGGGGAAAATGATCTTGCCGAGCGTCCACGTCGTGTTCAGCCCCGCCGTGATTCCTTTGCGTAGAGTAGACATGCTTCAGTTCGACATCCTTTACTTATCATTCCGGTCCGCAAGCCGGACCTTCTGCTGAATTACTCTTTATAGCGGGTGCGGATATTCATTGCGAACCGGCGGAGCAGGTAAATCAGGATCGCGCCGAAGAAACCGAGCATCGAGACGATCTGCGCCGCCTTCAGGCCCGAAGCCATCAGGCTGTCCGTCCGCATGCCTTCGATGAAAAAGCGGCCAAATGAATACCAGGCGATGTAAAACAGGAAAATGACACCGCGGTGCGGATTGATCCGGCGGAGCACAAACAGGATCAGAAGAAGTCCGATCAAGTTCCAGACCGACTCATAAAGAAACGTCGGATGGTAAGTGATGCCGTCAATCGCCATCTGATTGACGATCCAGTCCGGCAGAACCGAATAGCCCCACCAGTCATCGGCGACCGGTCCGCCGTGCGCTTCCTGGTTCACGAAGTTGCCCCACCGGCCGAGAATCTGGCCGATGAGCAGGCCAGGTGCCGTGATGTCCGCAACTTTCCAGAATGACACGCCATGCTTCCTCGTATAAATGACGGCCGTGATCACCGCCGCAATCAGCGCGCCGTGAATGGCGAGCCCGCCTTCCCAGATCCTGAAAATTTTCCCGAGGTCGTTCCGGTAGTACTCCCACTGGAAGATAACATAGTAAAGTCGTGCACCGACGATGGAAATCGGCACCGCCCAGATCAGGAAGTCCGTCATGAAGTCAGGGTGGAGTCCCCGCTTCACCGCTTCCCGCTGGACGACGAGGAATCCCAGTACGATTCCGGACGCAATGAGGATGCCGTACCATCGGACATCAATCGGTCCGAGAGAAAAGGCGATCGGATCGATCGCCGCAAGAGAAAACTGCATACACTGATCCCTTCTTCCGTACATGCCGGCAATGATGCCGGCTTAGTAGGACGGGTCCTGTTCCCGTCCGATCATATCGTTCAGCCGGTCTGAAAATTGTTCGGCTGCGTTCATCCCCATTTGCTTCATGCGGTGATTCATCGCCGCCACTTCGACGATCGACGACATGTTCCGTCCCGGACGAACCGGCACGGTGAGCCGCGTCAGCTCGGTATCGAGGATTTTCAGCTTCTCTTCCTCGAGGCCGAGCCGGTCGTAGGTGCGCTCTGGATCCCACGATTCCAGATCGATGATGAGCGTGATCCGCTTAAAATCCCGGATGGCACTTGCCCCGAACAGCATCTGGACATCGATGATGCCGAGCCCGCGGATCTCCAGCAGGTGGCGGAGCAGTTCAGGCGGATTGCCGACCAGTGTGTCCTCAGCCACCTGGCGGATTTCCACCATGTCGTCCGCGACAAGCCGGTGCCCGCGCTTGACGAGGTCAAGGGCCACTTCGCTTTTTCCGATGCCGCTCTTGCCCGTGATCAGGACGCCGAGCCCGTAGATGTCGAGCAGGACACCGTGCACCGCTGTCATCGGGGCCAGGCGGTTCTCGAGAAAGTCGCTCAGTTTGTTCGACAGTTTGGTCGTTGTCATCGGCGAGGAGAGAAGCGGAACCTGCTCCTCTTCCGCTGCAGCCACCAGCTCCGGCGGAATCCGCATGCTGTGGCAGACGACGATCATCGGCGTGTCCGGAGAGCAAAGCTTCCGGGCGCGCTCCATTTTATCAAGACGGGGAAGCATCGAGAAAAAGGAAATCTCGCTTTTCCCAAGAAGCTGGATACGGTTCGCCGGATAGTACTCGAAGAAACCGGCCACTTCAAGTCCGGGACGGGAAATATCGCTGCTGGCGATATGCCGCCCGATTCCTTCCGCTCCCGCTGACAGCTCAAGTCCGAAACGTTCCATCACGTCTTTTACCGTCACGTGATCCATCGGCATTGCCCCCTTCACTGCCGAATGTCGGCCATGCCCTATATTCTAACAAAGATTCGGTCAATGAACATCGCTTTTATCCGGAATCCCCTTTGCAAGCGTATACATCCGCCCGATTGTCCCTATGTAACAGTCGGAGGTGGAGTAAATTGAAGAAAATCATGTTGGATGCCGGCCATGGGCCGGCGACACCGGGCAAGAGGACGCCCGACGGAACGATGCTGGAATTTGCGTTCAACGCTTCGGTTTCCGCCTATGCGGAAAAGCTCCTAAAAGCAGAAGGGATCACGGTGATGACGGCACATGAACCGGGGCGCGATGTTCCGCTCGCGGAACGCGTCCGCAAGGCGAACAGTTGGGGAGCCGATGCATATGTGTCGATCCATGCCAATGCGTTCGGCTCCGGCTGGAACGCGGCGAACGGCATCGAGACGTACCTCTATCCCCGGGCACAGCGCCAGTCGGAACTGCTAGCGGAACATATGCAGGCGGCGCTCGTCTGCGCCACCGGCCGGAAAAACCGGGGCGTGAAACGCGCCGACTTCGCCGTCGTCCGCGATACCCGCATGCCCGCCGTCCTGCTCGAGTGCGGCTTTATGACCAACCGCCAGGAAGCAGGACTTCTGAAACACGACCGATACCGCAGGCAATGCGCCAATGCCATCGCTTTCGCCGTGGTGAACTGGTACTACGGCAAGGGGCTGTGATCGGCAGGGCGGCGTCAGATGCGGCGGTTCAACATGCTTGGTCACTTTCATGGAGCGGTTCATCACTTCCAGAGCGTCATTCGTCATTCTCGCGGACCGGTTCGTCATACTCGCGCAAAAGGCCCCATATGAAAAAAGGACGGAAGGCCACCCGGGCCTTCCGTCCTTTAAACATTCTTCAGTTTCCGATATAGCCGACAATGACAGTTCCCGTCTTGGCTTC
Organism: Bhargavaea beijingensis; assembly: GCF_900101985.1. Lineage (GTDB taxonomy): Bacteria > Bacillota > Bacilli > Bacillales_A > Planococcaceae > Bhargavaea > Bhargavaea beijingensis. The sequence continues at coordinate 9,083 of NZ_FNAR01000027.1, read as the reverse complement.
GCCCTTGATGCGGAGCGGAGGCAGATCGGGGTTGCCGCCCTGTTTGCTGAAGCGGATGGATTTCTGGAGCAGCTGTTCCTGTTCCTTCGTCCGGGTGACGTCCTGCATGCGGATGTCCATGCGGCCGAAGTTCGAGGAAACCTCCCCTTCGATGCCGGCATCCTGCGGCACATACACTTCGACACTTCCGGACATGGCGGTCGCTTCCACCTTGCGGGATTCGGCATCGCGAGTCGTGACGATGACATGACCGTTCACCGACTGGGCCTCGATGTCCTTCAGCATGCCGTCGATGTCGATCCGGCCGTTGAGCGTTTCCGCTTCGATCTGCTCACCGTGGATGTCCGTCAGGCGGATTGCGCCGTTGGCGGTCTCGAACTCCGCCTCATCGAAATGCAGGTTGTCCGCCTCGATCTTGCCGTTGGCCGTGCGCACGCGCACCTGTGCCGCAGTCAGGCCTTCGCCCGCTCTGAATGTGCCGTTGAACATGCGCACCGACAGCTTCTTGTACTGCCTTTCCGGCACATGGAGCACGACATTTACCTGTGTCATCTTCTGATCGTTCGAAATCCGGAGACGGCTGCCGTCCGCGGCGAAGAGGAAGCGCTCCAGGAATTCCCGCTTAGCTTCCGCCTCGTCCTCTGCCCGATGCACTTTCACTTCACACTCGGCGCGGAGCTCTTCCCCTTCGCCCAGCCGGATATCAAAGCTGCCCATGGAAAGGTCGACAACGATTTCCTCGATGCCTTCCGCGTTTTTCGAGAAGGTTTCATGGAAGACGATCGGCTCGCCGAACGGCTTGTCGAGGTCGAATGTCTTTACGCGGTCGACCGCCGTCTGCATGAACTGCATGAACCGGTTGCCGATCGTCGTGAAATCGCGCCGGACGTCTTCGAGGAAATCATCCATCGATGCCTGTTTCCCGGAACGGTGTTCTTCGCTTTCCGGCTGGGCTTCCTGCTGGAAGTCCCCCTGCCAGTTGTCCGCTTCCTCACCTGCGGCTGCCGGCTGAGATTCCGCCTCCGGCTTGTCCGCCTGCCCGTCACGGATTTCAGGATGGCTCTCCTTCACGGCCTCCCGGTTGCTCTCGAACTTCTCCAAAAGACGCAATGCTTCGTCTGCGCTGATTGTCCCTTGTTCCAGCATGTCCAGAATACGGCTTTTCTCGTCTTTCATATGCGTTCCTCCTTCGAAAGCGGCTGGCGCTTCCGTTGATAGTTATGTTACGTTCCGGGAACAGGAAAAGTTTCACTGCCATGCGCGGAAATTCGTCACGCCCGGCTTTCCGCTTCCGCAAGAAGCGCCTCGGTCCGCCTGCGGTCACGCTCGAGGATCGGCTTCAGATAGCGGCCGGTATAGGATTCCCGGACTTCCGCCACTTGTTCCGGCGTGCCGGTCGCAATAATCTGGCCGCCGCGGTCGCCGCCCTCCGGCCCGAGGTCAATGATATGGTCGACCGTCTTGATGACGTCGAGGTTGTGCTCGATGACCAGGACCGTATTGCCGTTGTCGACAAGCCGGTGGAGCACTTCCAGCAGGCGCGAGATGTCATGCGCATGCAGCCCCGTCGTCGGCTCGTCCAGGATATAGAACGTCTTGCCGTTGGACCGGCGGTGAAGTTCGGATGCGAGCTTGACCCGCTGCGCTTCCCCGCCCGACAGAGTCGTCGCCGGCTGGCCGAGCTTGACGTAGCCGAGGCCGACATCGACGAGCGTCTGGAGCTTCCGGTGGATCTTCTGGATGTTCTCGAAAAACACCGCTGCGTCCGACACCGTCATATCAAGCACGTCGGAAATGTTCTTGCCTTTATAGCGGACTTCGAGCGTCTCCCGGTTGTACCGCCTGCCGTGGCATACCTCGCACGGCACGTAGACATCCGGCAGGAAGTGCATCTCGATCTTGATGATGCCGTCGCCCCTGCACGCCTCGCACCGTCCACCCTTGACGTTAAAGCTGAAGCGGCCCTTCTGGAAGCCGCGGACCTTGGCATCGTTGGTCGAAGCGAACAGGTCGCGGATGTTGTCAAACACACCGGTGTATGTGGCCGGATTCGAACGCGGCGTGCGCCCGATCGGGGACTGGTCGATGTCGATCACTTTCTCGAGTTCTTCCAGGCCCGAGATTGCCGTATAGGCGCCGGGCTTGGCCTTGGCCCGGTTCAACTTCTGGGCAAGCGCCTTATAAAGGATTTCATTGACGAGCGTGGACTTCCCGGAACCGGAAACACCGGTGACGGCGATAAACTGGGCAAGCGGGAAGTCGGCATCGATGGTCTTCAAATTGTTTTCCGACGCGCCTTCAACGCGGACGGTACGGCCGTCCGGCTTCCGCCGCTCAGCCGGCACCGGGATGAACTTCCTGCCGCTCAGGTAAGCGCCTGTTATCGAATCCGGGTCCTCCGCCACTTCCTGCGGCGTGCCCTGCGCGATGATTTCCCCGCCGTGCAGGCCCGCACCCGGCCCGATGTCGATCAGGTGGTCGGCGGCCATCATCGTATCTTCGTCGTGCTCGACGACGATCAGCGTGTTGCCGAGATCGCGCATTTCCTTCAGCGTGCCGATCAGTTTGTCGTTGTCGCGCTGGTGGAGCCCGATCGACGGCTCATCGAGAATGTACAGGACGCCCGAAAGCTTCGAACCGATCTGGGTCGCCAGTCGGATCCGCTGCGCCTCGCCGCCCGACAATGTGCCCGCCGCGCGGGACATCGACAGGTAATCCAGCCCGACGTTCACGAGGAAGCCGAGCCTGGAGTTGATCTCTTTCAGGATCAGGTTCGCAATCGCCCGGTCGTTCTCGGATAAGTTGAGGCTCCGGAAAAACTCCACCGCTTCCGTGATCGGGAACCGGGTCACCTGGGAGATGTTGAGACCGGCAACTTTCACCGCAAGGGCCTCTTCTTTCAGCCGGTCGCCGCGGCAGACCGGACACGGCCGCTCCGCCATGTACTTTTCCATCTGCTCGCGGATCCAGTCGGAACTCGTCTCGCGGTAGCGGCGCTCGACGTTCTTGAGCACCCCTTCAAAATAAATCTGGTTGTCCCGCGTCTTCCCGAATTCATTCGTATAGCGGAAGCGGATCCGGTCGCTTCCGGAACCGTGGAGGATCTTGTCCAGCTGGCTGTCCGGGAGCTCGCTGACCGGCACGTCCATAGAAATCCCGTAATGCTTGCAGACCGCCTTCAGGAGTTCCGGATAATACTGGGAACTTGTCGGCTCCCACGGGGCGATGGCCCCTTCCGCGAGCGACAGGCTCTTGTCCGGGATGACGAGGTCCGGGTCGACTTCCTGCTTGGAGCCGAGACCGTCGCATTCCGGACAGGCGCCGAATGGGCTGTTGAACGAGAACAGCCGCGGCTCGAGTTCGCCGATCGAGAACCCGCACACCGGGCAGGCGTGGTGTTCGTTGTAGATGAGTTCTTCGCCGCCGATGATATCGATGATCGCACGCCCTCCGGCAAGGGACGAAGCCGCCTCGAGAGAATCCGAGAGTCGCCCTTCCACGTCATCCTTCACGACGATCCGGTCAATGACGACCTCGATGTCGTGTTTTTTGTTTTTGTTCAGGTCGATGTCATCGTCCAGGTCATACAATTCCCCGTCGACCCGCACGCGGACATAGCCCTGCTTCTTGATGTCTTCCAGAAGCTTTTTATGCGTTCCCTTGCGGCCGGAGACGACAGGCGCGAGAATCTGGAGCCGCGTCCGCTCCGGCAGTTCCATTACCCGGTCGACCATCTGCTCCACCGTCTGGGAGGAAATCTCGATCCCGTGGTTCGGGCAGATCGGCTTGCCGATCCTCGCGTACAGGAGCCTGAGATAATCGGAGATTTCCGTGACCGTCCCGACGGTCGACCGCGGGTTGCGGCTCGTCGTCTTCTGGTCGATGGCGATGGCCGGGGACAGCCCTTCGATCGCATCCACGTCCGGCTTGTCCATCTGGCCGAGGAACATCCGGGCATAGGCGGACAGCGATTCCACATAGCGGCGCTGGCCTTCTGCATAGATCGTGTCAAAGGCAAGCGAGGACTTGCCCGACCCGGACAGGCCGGTCACGACGACCAGTTTATCCCTCGGAATGGTGACGTTGATGTCCTTCAGGTTATGCGCCCTCGCGCCCTGAATGACGATTTCCTGGTTTCTCATGCGGAGCTCACCCCTCTGCTTTCAATTCGAGTATCGTATCGCGGAGCGTGGCGGCCCGTTCGAAGTCGAGCGCCTTTGCCGCTTCTTTCATTTCCTTTTCGAGGGAAGCGAGGAGCGATTCTTTCTCGTCCTTCGTCAGCTTCTTCCCTTGTGTTGCCTTTTCCGCGTACGAGGCCGTCTCGTCTGCTTCGTGCGTCGCGCGGATCGAGTCCCGGATCTGCTTTTTGATCGTCGTCGGCGTGATGCCGTGCTTTTCGTTGTAGGCGATCTGCTTTTCGCGTCGCCGCGCGGTTTCGTCGATCGCCGCGCGCATCGAGTCGGTCATCCGGTCGGCGTACATGATGACGTGTCCGTTCGAGTTCCGCGCAGCACGGCCGATTGTCTGGATCAGCGAGCGCTCGGAACGGAGGAACCCTTCCTTGTCGGCGTCGAGGATGGCGACAAGCGACACTTCCGGGATGTCGAGCCCTTCCCGCAGGAGGTTGATCCCGACAAGCACGTCATACGTGCCGAGCCGCAGTTCGCGGATGATTTTGATCCGCTCCAGCGTCTTGATCTCAGAATGGAGGTAGTTGACCTTGATGCCGATTTCCTTCAGGTAGTCGGTGAGGTCTTCGGACATCTTCTTCGTCAATGTCGTGATGAGGACACGCTCGTTTTTCTTGATGCGCTCCTGGATCTCGTCGATCAGGTCGTCAATCTGGCCTTCGATCGGACGCACTTCGATGACCGGATCAAGCAGCCCGGTCGGACGGATGATCTGTTCGACCATTTCCGGGGAATGCTCCAATTCGTACGGGCCGGGCGTCGCCGACACATAGATCGCCTGCCGCAGACGCGCCTCGAACTCCTCGAACTTCAGCGGGCGGTTGTCGAGCGCCGACGGCAGGCGGAACCCGTGATCCACGAGCACCTGCTTGCGCGCCTGGTCCCCGTTGTACATGCCGCGGATCTGCGGAAGCGTCACGTGGCTTTCGTCAATGATCATAAGGAAATCATCCGGGAAATAATCGAGCAGCGTATACGGCGTCGCCCCCGCCGGCTTCAGGTTGAGGTGGCGGGAATAGTTCTCGATTCCCGAACAGAAGCCCATCTCCTTCATCATCTCAAGGTCATAGCGTGTCCGCTGCTCGAGCCGCTGGGCTTCCAGCAGCTTGTCCTCGGCGCGCATCACTTTCAGCTGTTCTTCCAGCTCGGCCTCGATGTTCTCGATCGCCTTTTTCATCTTCGCTTCGCGCGTGACGAAGTGGGATGCCGGGAAGATCGCGACGTGGTCGCGGTCGCCCAGGATCTCGCCGGTGAGCGCATCCACTTCCCTGAGCCGGTCGATTTCGTCGCCGAAAAACTCGATCCGGATGCACCGCTCGTCGCGCGATGCCGGGAAGATCTCCACGACGTCCCCGCGCACACGGAACGTCCCGCGGATGAAGTTCATGTCATTGCGGGTGTACTGGATGTCGACGAACCGCCGAAGCAGGTCGTTCCGGCTGATTTCCATGCCCACCCGGAGCGACACGAGCATCTCGCGGTATTCGTCCGGGTTACCGAGACCGTAGATGCAAGACACCGACGCCACGATCAGGACGTCGTTCCGCTCAAACAGAGAAGACGTCGCCGAGTGGCGCAGCTTGTCGATCTCGTCATTGATGCTTGCGTCTTTTTCGATGTACGTATCCGTCGACGGCACGTACGCCTCGGGCTGGTAGTAGTCGTAGTAGCTGACAAAGTACTCGACGGCGTTGTTCGGGAAAAACTCCTTGAACTCGCTGTACAGCTGGCCGGCGAGCGTCTTGTTGTGCGCGATGACGAGCGTCGGCCGGTTGATCTCCGTCAGCACGTTCGAAACGGTGAATGTTTTCCCCGTCCCCGTCGCCCCGAGCAATGTCTGATGCCGCTTGCCTTCCCTGACTCCTGCCACCAGCTGGTCGATCGCCTTGGGCTGGTCGCCCAAAGGCTCATACGGTGCCTGCAGTTCAAATTTCTGGACCATGTCCCGTCCCCTTCCGATTGCGTTCATGAAACTCACGATAGTGTCACTATCGTACCATATTCCCCTATTCTTCACGAGCAAAAAGCGAACAGGTGTTTTCTATCAATCTGGTGCCGGCTTTTTCGGGAAACGGAGCGGTCTTCCTCTTTTCCGGGCGGCCCGTCTGCCGGCCGGGCGGAAGGAGGGCCGGACACACAAAACCGCCCGCACACAGGGCTCAGATCCCCTTTTGTACGGACGGTTCAACGATATGATTTCGGCATGATGTCAGCAATCCTCCAAGTTACGGTTTCCCGGTTTCATCGTCGTCCAGCTGCTTCAGCTGTCCGGCATACAGGTCGAAGGCCTCCATGTCCTTCTTGTCGAGCGCTTCGTCGATCAGCTTAAGCAGGCGTTCCCGGTTCTGCTCGCGGTGCACATGCTTCAGGAACAGATCCATGTAGATGTCGTTCAGCAGCTGCTCGGACGGACTCGCCTTGCCCTTGCCGACCGCCTTCAGGAATTCCGCGTACGAATAGTAATGTTCCATTCCATTCACCACCTGGCGCTTTTTACTATTATATATGCAAACGGGCGGCGGATGCAACGCTTATTTTTTAAAATTCTATATTAGCAATTTATTTACAATAGTGAGAAACAAGTCTTGATTTTTTTCCATCCTTTTCTATAATTAGAAGTACACATAGTCAGGGGGGCATCTATTTTGGACATAAAACGGCTGGCATCTCCTTATTATATTTCGTTCAACACACTGGCTCTTGAGCCTAAAGTAATTGACGGCAAGGTCTGCACAGTCGTTACGGAAAAGAAAGACAAGCTCCTTCTCGACAACAGGCCGCTCAATAACCTCAAGCGCGCATGCGAAATGTACGGAACCACGCTTCGCCAGGCGATCCAGATTTCCAGCAAGCTGATTGGCAATCACCATAAAGTCCCGGTGCTCATCGTCCAGGATATGGGAATGCCATGCATCTTCCTACCGACCCTCTCGCCGCAGTCCGATAGCAATGTCTGGATTGGCCTGCACGGCATCGAGGACTATTGGGGCGACCCGAATTCCTGTGAAATCCTGCTCGAGAACGGCGACACCATCCGGGTAAACGTTTCAATCCAGACAATGAACCGGCAGTATGCCCTTGCCTGCAGGCTCGACAAAAAGTTTTCCCGGATGCAGTATTATCTTCGCCATCCGGGGCTTGACCGGGAATTCATCTAGATGGCACGGTCGCCCATTGCCAGGTACACCCCGAGCAACTCTTCCGACCGGTTCCGCAGCCGGACGTTCAGGTAGCGCCGGTGGTCCTCATAGCCGCCATGGATGAATACATACTCCGTGAACATGTCGTCATGGTCCCCCTTGATCACCTTCATCGAGTGGCGGCGCATGTAGAGACGGGATTCCTTCAGGTCCTTCTGCACAAGCTTTTCCGCCTCCGCGATCATCGCGAGGTATGGGCGCTTGAGCTTGAACGGGCCTTTTTCGAATGCGAGCCGGTCGCGCTCCAGGATGATGAGAAGCATCGGCAGGTAGATCTGGTTTTCAAAGTGAGGCAGTGCCTCCGGCGGGATCAGCGGCATCGTCCCTTCCCCTCCTTCCGAAGAAAAAGAACATTTGTTCGTGTTTTTATCTTACCTCATTCCTTCTTGTTTATGCAATGACCTTTTTCTGTCATGCGGTGGCGGAACGTGCCGGAGAATGGTATGTTTTTGTAAACGGGGGATTTTTACTTTTCACTTAACGAGGGGGAATGAACATGGAAACCATCCGCTATGAACAAAAGGGCCATCTCGGCATCGTGACGCTTGACCGCCCGGATGCCATGAATGCCTTTAACTATGAACTGATTACCGATTTGGGACAGGTCGTTGAATCAATCCGGATCAACCCGGACATCCGCGTCGTGCTGTTCACGGCTGCAGGAGACCGCGCCTTCAGCGTCGGTGCCGACCTGAAGGAACGCAAGACATTGCCGGATCAGCACGTCAAACGGAATCTGTATAAAATCGGCGAGGTGTTCAGCGCCATCGAGAACCTGCCGCAGCCGACGATGGCTGTCATCGGCGGCTACGCATTCGGCGGCGGGATGGAACTGGCGCTCGCCTGTGACTTCCGCGTCGCTTCGGAAACAGCTGTCATGGGCCTGACCGAGACGAGCCTCGCCATCATTCCGGGCGCCGGCGGCACACAGCGCCTGCCCCGCCTGATCGGTGAAGCGAAAGCGCTCGAACTGATCCTCACCGCCAAGCGGATGAAGGCGGAGGAAGCATATCAGTATGGCGTCGTCACGAAAGTCGTGCCTGCTGCACAACTGATGGACGCTGCCGTTGAACTCGCCGACCAGATGCTCGCCAACGGCCCGATCGGACTCCAGCAGGCGAAGTTCGCCATCAAGCACGGCATGAACGCCGACATCCAGACCGGCCTCGCCATCGAACGAAAGGCATATGAAGTGACGATTCCGACAGAAGACCGGATCGAGGCGCTGAATGCATTTGCGGAAAAGCGGAAACCGGAGTTTAAAGGGAAATAAGAGGAAAGCCGGAAAGTCCGTCGCGGGACTTTCCGGCTTTTTGTTTGAGGCGACGTGCTTGTTGCACGTCGGGGGCCATGCATCAATTCCGGAGGCCATGCGGCAATTCCCGATCCCATGTAGCAAATCCGGATCCCATGTAGCAAATCCGGATCCCATGCGGCAATTCCAGATCCCATGCGGCAATTCCGGATCCCATGCAGCAAATCCGGATCCCATGCGGCAATTCCAGATCCCATGTAGCAAATCCGGATCCCATGCAGCAAATCCGGATCCCATGCGGCAATTCCCGATGCCATGAGGCAAATCCCGATCCCATGTAGCAATTCGGTCCTTCTTATTCCAAGTGGTTTCATCGTTACGAGCGGGTTGCGGAATGAAATTTCGGTATACTGATCCTATCCCTATAAAGGAGGCTTT
>NZ_FNAR01000017.1 GCF_900101985.1 Bhargavaea beijingensis | reverse complement strand
AAATAAGGAGTGTAGGTTTGAAACAAGGAGTGCGGATTTGAAATAAGGAGCGGGGAATTGAAATAAGGAGTGTGGAGTTGAAATAAGGAGTGTGGGTTTGAAACAAGGAACCAGAAAATGAAACAAGGAGCCAGAGGTTGCAATAAGGACACCGGACTTTAAATATGCGGACAGATCATCTGGGGAGTGGGGAACAAAATGAGGATCCTGTTAGTTGCCTTGCTAGTCGTTGCAGGTTTCTTTGCGGCAGGCTGCAGCGACCCGGAAGTTACGAGTTTCAATGAAGTCAACCAGGTGCCGGGAGATGTCTGGGAGCATGTGCGGCCCAAACTGCCGCTTCAACTGCTTTCTTCGAGAGACCATTCCTATATCGTTTTCCAGTCGGAGCGGGCTGTGACGGCAGATTATGAGATCAAAGACAATAGAGTCATCATCAAGCTGGACGAGTCCGGCAGCAAACAGGAGGTCACGGAAACCCACATCTACAAACTGAGGACAGACGCGAAACGAGACAAAATCGACGTCAGGGTGAACGGGGAGCAGCGGCCATTTGATCAAGTGACCGGTTTTTAAGCGAAAAGGACATGATGGATGCTGATCACGCCTTTGGGCCGATCCAGCTTTATGGATTGCTGCGGAACCGGGTACAAAAAAGCAGATAGAAAAAGAGAACTTCCGATAACCCGGGAGTTCTCTTTTTATGGTTGATCCTCAGCGAAATTCCGCTTTCCTGACCACTCTTCCTTTCCTGCCGGCTGTTGTCTCCGCATGAAGGAGCGACTGCAGGACAGCTTCCTCGGTCGAAGTGATCGCCGCTTCGAACAGATCATTCATGACCGGGTGGTCGTCTTTGATGAGTTCCCGGGTGACGGTCATGTCTTCGCCGCCGTGCGGGGTAAGCAACCCGTTGGAGAAAGCGATGATGATGTCGCCGCTCCCGTTGTGGATGTGTGTGCCTGTCCGGCCGAGCCCGATTGCGGCGCGCCTGGCAATGCGTTTTAGCTGGCGGGGATCCAGCGGGGCATCGGTCGCGACGACGATGATGACCGAGCCGTCCGGGCGCTTTTCCGGTTCGGCGACCGGTGTCTCGGGGGCCGGTTCTGCCGGCGGCACCCATCCCGGAAACCGGCATTCATGGCCGCGGCCGAAGTTGGTGAGGACGAGCGTGCCGACGGTAAACGACCGGCTGCCGGCCTCCACGATCCGGGAAGAACTGCCGATTCCGCCCTTTGCCCCGTAGCAGATCATGCCCTTGCCGGCGCCTACCGCACCCTGTGCCAGTTCACCGCCTTCCGCTTCGCGGATGGCGCGGAAGGCATCTTCCGGCCGCACGGCCATTTTCCGCATCGAGTTCAGGTAACTGTCGTTGCACTCCCCGACCACGATATTGAGCGAACTGGTGGAATCCCCGATGGCCGGGTTTGCGTCCAGCATGTATTGGAGCGTGCCTTCAAGCACCGCCCCCACGCTGAATGTGTTTGTCAGCATGATCGGGGATTCCAGGACGCCGAGTTCCTCGACCTGGACGAGTCCTGCCGTCTTGCCGAAGCCGTTCAATACAAACGAGGCGGCGGACGGTTTTTCCTCGAAGCAGTTGCCCCCGTGCGGGAGGATGGCCGTCACCCCGGTGCAGAAATAATCCTCCCCGTCCCCGGGCCGGTCCAGCGTGACGTGACCGACCGCCACCCCTTCGACATCCGTGATGGCATTCCATTTTCCTTTTTTCATTTGCCGCATCCCCCTTGTGCATTTTCTGCTTCCCATTATCTCAAAGTTCGGCCACAAACGGGTGCATGAAAAAGCCGTCCCGCTTTTTGGGACGGCTCATTTCACGAGCAGGACGGGGCATTCGGCACGTTTGGCGACTTTGTGGCTGACGCTGCCAAGCACCATCTCCTGGAAGGCGTTTAAACCGCGGCTGCCCACGATGGCCAGGTCATAGCCGGCGGAATTGATGAATTTGACGATGGCGGGTCCGGGTTCGCCGAACTGGATCTGCAGTTCGGGCCGGATTCCCATGTCACTGAAAACTGTGAAAATCTCGGACAACTGGTCCCGGATGTATGAGTCCAGCTCTTCTTTTGTGACGTGTTCAAATTCTTGCGGGCGCGAGCGGTCATAATCGACGACATAAAGCAGGTCGACGGACGCGCCTGTCGCTTTCGCGATAGTGGCCCCATGTTTGGCCGCTCGGCCCGAGTGCGCGGAGCCGTCCACTGCAACGATGATTTTTTCGTACATTCGTCCGGTGTCCTCCTTCGGTTTCCGGAATGGGCGGATTCACCGCCCCCGGCGCCCGGCCAACCGGACGCGGGGAAACGTTCTCTATTTATACTATATTCCCTCCATTCCGATTGAAAACCTTTTGACTCAAAAGAAAAAGGTTTTCCGGCCCGCATGTGGATAACGAATAGAAGCTAAGCCGGAAAACGTTGTGTATAATCAAAGAAACGGCTATGTTTTCAGTAGCACTCAAAAATTGTCGCGCTGCATCTGTTTGTTCCGGAGCAGCTGACGCTCCGTTTCCCGGCCTTTTGACCGGGAAACGGCCATGCGGCAAGGGGGGACACGGATGAAACTGACGGAATGGACGATGCAGGAACAGGAAGAACTCATCCACTTCATGACGGAGAACAGCTGGCCGTATCACGGCATTCCGCATCCCGCTCGGAAGATGATCGAGAAGGCGATCGATGACGGAGGCTACGAATCCGACGAAGTGAAAACGTTCTGGGTGGAGACCGATGACAGGGAAAAGGTCGGCATCGTCAAGCTGTATGACATGCAGGACGAGATCCCGATGTTTGATCTGAGGATTGCGGAACGGGCGCGCGGCAGGGGATTCGGCCCGAGGGCGCTCCGCCTGATCTGCGACTATGTGTTCAGCCTGCCGGACAAGAAGATCCGGCTGGAGGGGCATACCCGCCAGGACAACGCCGCGATGAGGAAAACGTTCGAGAGGGCGGGATTCGTGAAAGAAGGCCACCTCCGGAAGTCATGGTACTCCCCGAAAGAGGATTCATACTATGATGCGGTCACATACGGCATTACACGGGAGGACTTCGAGAGCGGCAAGACAACCCCTGTGGAATGGAACGACAGGGAAATTGCCGCGGCAGCCGATAACCACGGCCGGCCGCCGGGCTTCCCGGAAGAATTCCATTCGGAGCGGCTCCTTATCCGGGCGCCGCGTGTGGAGGATGCAGCGGATGTTTACGATGCGCTCACTTACTCGCATCCGGAGCTGAAAGAATGGCTCCCGTTTGCCAAGGACAAGCCGACACTGGAGGGCGTGGAAGACAGCCTGAGAGGAGCGGTGGCCGATTTTATCACCCGGAAAGATTTGCGTCTGCATCTTTACCGGCGGGAAGACGGCGCGTTCATCGGCTCGTCCGGCCTGCATCGGATCAACTGGAACGTCCCGAAATTCGAGATCGGCTACTGGATCGATACCCGCTACACGGGGCTCGGCTATATGACGGAAGCCGTGGAACGGATTACGCAGTTCGCCGCGGAGACGCTCGGCGCCCGCCGCATCGAGATCCGCTGCGACACGGAGAACAGGAAGAGCCGGGCAATCCCGGAAAAACTGGGTTATGAACTCGAGGGCATCCTGAAAAGTGATGATGTCGCCGCGGACGGCAGCCTGCGCGACACATGCGTCTATGCAAAATTGAAGTAAGTGATCCGCCGGCGGATTCCCATGAGGACCGCCGGATTTTTGTGGGCAGGCAGCGCGGTTTTGATGAGTGTTAAGCAAATCGGCCCGAGTGTTAGGGAAGACCTTCCGAATGTCAAGCAATTCCCGCCGGGTGTTAAGAAACCTGCCTCCGCCCGCCCCGCCACGAAAATAAAGGGATGCCGCTCCACTTGCATGCGGCATCCCTTTATTTAATACTTGTTCCTGCCGGTGATCAGCTGGAAGATGAAGATGATTCCGGCAATGATAAGGACGATGTGGATCAGCCCGCCGAAAATATCGAGAAGGAAACCGATCAGCCAGAATGCAATCAGAATCAGTATGACCCACCAAAGGATTTTGCCCATGACGTCACCCGCTTTCCGTCTTGTCTGTTAACCAAATCCTACCCTCCGGCGATCCCGGATAAACCGGGACGGGCATCCCTGACTCCGTGCTATAATGGACGGACAGGCAATGGAAGGGGCGGATCTGGCATGGCGACGCCGAGTATGGAAGACTATCTTGAGCAAATCTGGCTGAAGTCGGCCGTGACCGGGGAGGCTCGCGTATCCGACGTCGCGGAGGCGCTGGAAGTCCTGCCGTCGTCAGTGACGAAGATGGCAAGGAAGCTTGACCGGGAAGGCTACTTAGTTTATGAACGCTATAAAGGGTTAATATTAACTTCAAAGGGCGAAGCATTCGGCCGGAAGCTGGCCGGCCGCCATGAGCTGCTTGAACGATTTCTCCGGCTGATCGGTGTGGACGAAAAGCATGTCTACAACGACGTCGAAGGGATTGAGCACCACCTGAGCTGGGACGCAATCGATCGCATCACCGAACTTGTGCAGGTCCTCGAAGACCATCCGGCCATGCTCGGCCAGTTGATGCGGCAGCGTACGGCAGGCGGTGGGGATGAAGAAAGGGAGAGATAAAAATGGCAAAGGCGGAATCCGGGCGAATCATCGAGGCGCTCGCGGAACGGCGGGAAGGCTCCCGCTGGGTACTGTCCTGTGATGGGCAGGAATTTAATATGAACGCGTCAGAAGCGCCGGAAGACCTGAATGAAGGGGACAGGCTGAAAGTATTTCTCCACCCGGACCGCCGCGGCAACCTGGTCGCGACGAGCCGGCTGCCCCGGATGGAAGCCGGTTCGTACGGCTGGGCGGAAGTGATCGACACGGACGGGCGCGACGGCATCCGGACGGACATCGGATCGTCCGTCGAAGTCATCGTCAATCCGAAGGACATGCCGCAGCTCAGGGAGCTCTGGCCGGAGCCCGGTGACTGTCTGTACATGACACTGCGCACGGACAAAGGCGGCAATCTGTTCGGCCGGCTGATCACCGAGGAGCGCATCAAGGACGAGTATGTCGATGCCCCGGCCTCTCTTTTCAATAAAAATCTCAAAGCCCGGGCGTACCGGCTGCTTCCGGTCGGCGCGTTCATGCTGAGCGAGCCGCAAAAGTACCGGATCTTCGTCCACCATACGGAGATGAAGTTCGAGCCGCGGCTCGGGCAGGAAGTCGAGGTGCGGGTGATCGGCATCCGCGATGACGGTTCGCTGAACGGCTCCCTTCTCCCGCGGAAAGAAGAGCGGATCGGGGATGATGCGGAAACGGTGCTCCGCTACCTGAACGGGGCCGGCGGAAAAATGCCGTTCACAGACAAGTCGGCGCCCGAAGAGATCAGCGAAATGTTCGACATGAGCAAAGCTTCGTTTAAACGGGCAATCGGCAAACTGCTGAAAGAACGCAAAATCAGGCAGGAAGATGGCTGGACCTATTTGAAGGATAACCAGCGGGATTCGTGAAACTTTTTACCCTCTCCACCCGTTCATATGGGTGGGGAGTTCTTTTGCATCCATGAAAGGGGAAAACCAGATGAACAAAAAGAGAAGATGGGCATTGCCTGCAATTGTGGCATTGGTCCTTTCAATGTTGGCGGGCCCTGCCATATCCGCGGCTCCCGCGGTCGATGAACGGCTCGGTGTGCCGATCGTCGTGTACGGCGCGGATCTGACCGCCGACCAGAAGGCGAATGTGAAGACCAGCCTGAAAGTCGATGAAGAAGCGGAAGTCGAGGAAATCACGGTTTCCGGCCAGGATCTCGGCAAGTACATCCAGGGCTCCAATTCGAGGGCCCGGATGTATTCGTCCGCGAAAATTACGGTGACGGAGCCGGGAAGCGGCCTCGTCATCCAGATTGTCACTCCGGAGAACATCACCCAGGTGACATCGGATATGTATGCAAATGCGATGCTGACAGCGGGAATCGAAGATGCCAATGTCGATGTGGCGGCACCGAAGCCGGTTACGGGCCACTCCGCGCTGGCCGGCATCTACAAGGCGTATGAGGCAAGCGGCGGCACGCTTGATACGGAGCGGACCGACGTCGCGAATGACGAGCTTACCGTCGCCACCGGGCTCGCCGAAAAGTCGGGCATTGATGAGCAGAAGGTGACGGAGCTCCTCACCGAGCTCAAGCAGCAGATCGCCGAGCAGAACCCGGCGACAAAAGAGGATGTCGAGCGGATCGTCACCGAGCAGCTTGACAAGCTCCAGGTCGAACTCAGCCCGGAAGACCGCCAGCTGCTGATCGACCTGATGGACCGCATCCGCCAGCTGGATATCGACTTCAGCAAATGGTCCGACCAGCTCGGTCAGTTTGCACAGGACTTCAATGAAAAATACGGCGACAAGATCCGCGAGACGGTGAACGACGAAGGCTTCTGGCAGAAAGTCAAAGACTTCTTCAACAACCTGATCGACTCGGTCCGCTCGCTGTTTAGCTGAATCTGAAGAAAAAAACGGATGCGCCGGCAAAGTTGCCGGCGCATCCGTTTTTTCTGATTTACATGAAAGGGCATGTTCTGAGGCGAGAATGACGATTCATGTCCCGAGAGTGACGATTCGCCCTCCAAGAATGACGTTCCCGTCAGTGAATGTCCACCGGCAGTCCGCGGTGATGCCGTCATCGGACTTTCTGTTCAAGTTTTCTGTGCCATGACTTCGTTTCTCCCGGACGATCGCCCGTGATGAAAACCGGTCGGCCGGCTGTCTCGATCAGCAGAACGGGTGACTGCTTTGTATCGACAAAGAGCAGGGAAGAGCCGTGGCCTTCTACGGAAAATCGGCCCTTGGCGTAGTCGGCGAAACCGAAGCCGTTTTCCTTGTAGCGGACTTCCGGCAGATCATCGAGCAGTTTCATGGAGCGGATGTCCGAATAGGGGATGGTTTCACCGTACATCCCGGAAATCTCCATCGCGGAGTCGCCGAATGTGACGTCCGGCTGCCTGGCGCCGGTAAAGAGAAGGGCTGAAATCCCCCCGATTACGACTGCAGCCATGATGACCGAGGTGCGGAGGGCGCGCTTCCTCTTGTGCGGAACTTCGCGCCGGGACAGGAGGATGAGCCCGCCGAACAGCATCAGCAACATATATGCCAGCTGTAATTCGAACGTATAGCGGAATCCGGTCATTCCAAGCGGCATCAGGAGAAGAAGTCCCGCCGCGATGATGAGGAAAAGACGTCCGACGCCTTGCGGATAGCCATTTTCGATCAATTGCTCTTGTTCTTTTTCCGGTCGCGTGGCAAATCCCGAAATGAACAGATAGGCACGCCGATTCAGGATGAGGTAGGCGAAAAAGGCAAACAGTCCGATCAGGAATAATTGGGTCCAGAAGATGAGCGGCATGTGCACGTTCCTTTCGGTTAAGGTGTCTGTTCCTAAAGTGTATCGGGGAACCTTGCTGATTGCAAAATGGATTGTAAGGGTATAAGATAAGGAAACCAAATAATCTCGAATTCGAGATAAATAGGAGATGAATTTATGCAACTCGGAGGAATCCACCATGTTTCGGCCATTACGGCCAGCGGAGCCGAAAACCACGACTTCTTCACCAGGGTGCTCGGCATGCGGCTTGTCAAAAAGACGGTCAATCAGGACAGCCCCTCGATGTACCATCTGTTTTATGCAGATGCGGCCGGCACGCCCGGTACGGATATGACGTATTTCGAAATCCCGATGGCGGGACGCACTTATCCGGGAGTCTCTTCCATCAGCAGCACCGGTTTCCGGGTCAGGTCCGAAGCGGCACTTGGTTTCTGGATCAGGCGGTTTGATGAACTGGGCGTGGACCACGAAGCGATCCTGGAACGCAACGGGCGGAAGACACTGGCCTTTACCGACCCTGAAGGATCCAGGCTGATGCTGGTCGCAGATGACGGTTCGGGTGTCCCGTACGGCATACCTTGGAGAAAGACGGATATCCCGGAAGAATTTGCGATTGCCGGGCTCGGTCCTGTAAAATTGACGGTACGTCATCCGGAACGGACAGAGACCGTTCTGACGGAAGTGCTTGGTTTCAGGGAAGCGGGGACTTACCCGTCCGATGTTTCCGGCATGCCGGACATCATCGTCTACGAGACCGGCGCGGGCGGAGCGGGCGCGGAAGTTCATCTCGAGACGCGGCCGGATCTGCCGCCGGAACGTCCGGGAAGAGGCAGCGTCCACCATGTCGCGTTCCGCGTGCCGACTTTCGATGAGTATGACCGGTGGGAGGCACACCTTCGCGATGCCGGCTTCCAGACGAGCGGCAAGGTGGACCGGTACTATTTCCGGTCGATCTATTTCCGGGAGCCGAACGGTATCCTGTTTGAACTGGCGACGGATGAGCCGGGCTTTGACTCGGACGAACCGATGGAGGCGCTTGGCGAGACACTGGCCCTTCCGCCGTTCTTGGAGCCGCGCCGTCGGGAGATCGAGGCCGCGCTCAGCCCGCTGGAGCTTGACTGAGCACCGTTCCGGGTACACCAATGGGGAAAGGGGAGTTGGATGATGATGGAATTCGAGCTGAAGGAATTGGGCGGCGATGCCTATGCATTTGTGCACGAGGAAAACGGCAAGCGTGATGCGGAAATCACTTGGACGATGATGGGGGATGTGATGGTCATGGACCACACTTTCGTCGATCCTTCGCTGCGCGGCGGCGGAATCGCGAAAAAGCTGCTCGACGAGGCAGCCGACTACGCCCGCCAAAACGGCTATAAGATGGAAGCGGTCTGTTCATACGTCGTGACGGCATTCAACCGCTATGGTGAATATGAAGATGTCAAAGCAAAATAAGAGCACGAAAAAAGCAATCCGTTCCGTTCGTTCGGTGCGGATTGCTTTTTATGTTTTGCTGTGGCTGATCGTCATGGTGACCTCCCTCAGAATGTGATGAAGAGCAGGAGTGCAGTGAGAACAGACGATCCGGCGATGGCGTACATAGCATCGGACTGACTGAAGATAAGCTCCTTTTCCATGGGTCCGTATCCCCCTTCTGGAGTGGTTTGATAGTTTGAATTTACCCTGCGCAATGTTTGGGTAAACCTTCCAAGTTCAATTCGCCGAAAAAAATTGAAACCCTCTGTAGTTTGAAACGTAAGAAGAAAGTAGAATAAAAGAAAACAAAAGAGGTGTAATCAAATGGAACCTAATTCTTTAAACCGCCCATTCAAGCGGACCGTCGAGCGGGTGCTCGGAATCATCGGCCTCGTATTCAACGTGCTAGGAATCATTTTGACGGTCGTCATGAACAGCTTCATGAAAATGCTCACGAACGATCCGCAGTTCCAGCAGGAATTCGAAGCGGAAATCTGGAATGACCCGACACTTACCGAATCGGATGCACAGATGATCATCGACATGATGTACATGGGCATGGATTGGATGGTCAACTTTGGCTGGTTCTTTATTGCCGCTCTGGTCATCAGTTCGGTACTGATCATCGTCGCGCTTATCCAGCTCAACAAAAATGTGAAGCTGAGCGGAATCCTGTTCATCATCGCCGGTGTTCTCGCGGGTATCCTTTCCCTCACATCGATTCTGCTCTACATCGCGGGCACCATGTGCTTCGTGCGCAAGCCGCCTGTCGAAAAAACACCTTACGACAACGACACGATGCGCCCTCTATGATCGATTGCACGTCAACTCCAAAGCCCCGGCCCTCCGGCCGGGGCTTTTCATCAGGCGTAGCAGCCGAGTAAAAAAGCACCCGCTCATACAAGAGCGGGTGCTTTCAGGTAATAGACATATTGGACCGTGGTCGTCGGAAATCCTTCAAACAGCTCATCGAATTCTTCAAGAAGTTCGAATCCCTGTTTTTCATAGAACAGGCGGGCTCCTTCGTTCCGGCTATCGACGTAGACGAACAGCTGGTGGCCGTCTTCGAGGGTGGAAATGCCGGCCTCAAGCAGTGCCTTGCCGAATCCCATGCCCTTGTAATCCGGCAGCAGATACATATCGGTCAGTTCTGCATCGCCGTCTTCATCCACTCGGGTGAAATTGGCAAATCCGACCGGGCGCCCTTCATGTTCCGCTATCAGCATCGTCGTCTTTTCCAGCCGTTTCATCATCATCGGGGAAGCGTAAGCGCGTGCGAGGAAGGACTCCTGGACATCTTCCGGGAGAAGGCCCTCATACGTATCATCGTAGCTGACCGCTGCGATCTGCCGGACGGTCTCGATATCATGTCGTGTCATCAAACGGATCATGGAAAAGGTCACCTCGGCAATAGATTTCCATCCACTATAACAAATAAATCGCCCCTCCGATATATGTTGTGGAATAATGTAATCAAATTGAAATGAAAGAAGTGACACAGATGAAGTGGACCCTCAAAAAATTCTCGGAACTCACTGCAGATGAACTCTATGAAATCCTCAAACTGCGTGTCGATGTATTCGTCGTCGAGCAGGCTTGCCCGTATCCGGAAATCGATGGACATGATCCGGCTGCCCTTCATCTTGCCGGCTGGGAGGGCGACACGCTTGCCGCCTATGCAAGGGTGCTCATGCCCGGTGCCGTTCATCCGGACCCGGCAATCGGCCGTGTCGTCGTCAGGAAATCCCATAGGGGAAAAGGGATTGCGCGTGTACTTGTCGAAAGGGCAAAAGAGGTTGCCGCGGAGCGGTACGGCGATATCCCGGTACGGCTTTCTGCGCAGTATCATCTGAAAGATTTTTATGCATCCTGCGGGTTCCGGGAAGTTTCCGGCCCGTATGATGAAGATGGAATCCCGCACGTGGATATGCGCCTCGTGGTTTCTGGCGGCGAGTGAAGGGGTATACTTTACTGACAAACCCATTCAAGACTGAAAATCAAACTGGAGGATGATGGACATGGCTAAAAAGAATAAGAATCTATTATTGGCAGGTCTCGCGGCGGGTGCCTACGCGTACTTCAGCAAAAAGGAAAACCGTGACAAGGCGATGGTCGCCTTCAACAATCTGAAGACAAAGATGGATTCATTCATGGAGTCCCAAAAGGTGAACCGCAACTATGAGGAAACGAAAGCGGGCCTTTCCGATCCATATGACTTCCAGGACAATGACATGGTGGCCGAAGGGGCCCAGACAAGCGTCCACTACTACAACCAGGAAGTGGAGGACAAAAAGAACATGAAAAAGAATCCTGACGAAGACGGCCTGTACACCAAAAAGAAAACCGGCGAGCCCGCGGGCCAGCAAAAAGCGAGCCTCGGCAGCAATGATGAGGCGGCAGCCGAGCAGATGAATGAGGAAACGGATTCCGCCGCGACGGAAAACCGCATCGACACCGAAAAACCCTAAAATGGCTACTGCCTAATGCCCATCCGATAAATGGATGGGTATTTTTTTTGCATAAATGTGTGAAAAACAACCACGTTTGGGTATAGAATTAGTATTTAAGGAAACCGGAAGGACGTGTGTCATGGAAAAAGGGAAGGCTGTTTTTATCCTGAATCCCTCTTCGGGAAAGGAGATGGCGGAATCCTACAGGGCACAGGGTGTGCAAGTGCTGGAGGAAATGGGGTATTCCGTGGAAATCCGGGCCACGGAGAAGGAGGGCGATGCGACCGCCTTTGCCAGGGAAGCCGCCAGAAGCGGGCATGCCCTGGTCGTCGCAATGGGCGGCGACGGCACGGTAAACGAGGCGATCAATGGACTCGCGGGGGAATCTGACCGCCCGGATTTTGCCCTGATCCCGCTCGGCACGGTAAACGATTTTGCCAGGGCGCTTGCTATCCCCCTGGACCCTGAGGAAGCGATCCGCCGGCTCCCCGGGTTTGTTGCAAGGCCGACCGATATCGGCCAAGCCGGCAGCCGCTATTTCATGAACGTCCTTGCGGCAGGCAGCCTGGCTGAAGGCGTGATGGACGTGCCGGCCGGTGAGAAGACGCGCTTCGGCACGCTTGCCTACGCCGGGCATGGGCTGCAGACGCTGCTGACTGATGAAGGGAACCGATTCACCGTCACCCATGACAGCGGCAAGTGGACCGGACAGGCATCGCTGATCCTGGTTGCCCTGACGAATTCGGTGGGCGGTTTCGAGAAGATGAATCCCGATGCCAGGACGGATGACGGGATGCTCCACCTGACAGTGATCAAGCAGAGCAAGCTGCCCGGGCTTTTAAAAATGTCCGTGTCGCTCCTTCTTGGAAAGCTGCAGGAGGAGGGGGCGGTCGAGAAAATCCGGACGGCCCGCGTGCGCATCGAGACGGACGAGCCGCTTGCCTGCAATATAGATGGTGACGAAGGCGGAAAAACCCCGATCGGAATCAGAGTCCTGCCCCGTCATCTGAATATCTTGGCGCCGGAACCAACGGAAGGAGAATGATCATGAGGAATAGAGGTGCAACAGGATGAAGGACCCGGGTCTGCAATACATGGCCAACCTGTTTATGGACCGGGTCGAGGTATTGAAGGCGTATGAACGGAGCGAGGATTTCTATCATCTTGAGAAAGACTTGCTTGAAGCGGTGGCCGAAGGGGACCGTGCCAGGGCCAAGGATCGGCTGAACCGGATTATCATGATGGTCAAGGATATCGCCGGAGACCGTTGGGTGAAAGACGTAGCCAATTACTACATCATCTTCGCCGCGCTGACCGCCCGCTTCCTCATGGTTCCGAAATTCCCTCCCGAATGGGCCGTTGCGACGAACATCACCGCGATGCGCATCGTGGACCGCAAAGCGGGAAACATGGACATCACGGAGACGACCAACGACCTCATAGAGTTCTTTATCCACGTCCTTGAAGGCCGCGATAAGCCGGAACTCCCCCACCCGATTGTTAACGACATCATCCAATTCATCGATGCCTCGATCGAAGACCCGATCACTGTCGATCAACTGGCAAAGCGCGCCGGAATCAGTACCAGCCACCTCTCGCGGATTTTCCGGGAACATGCCGGGCTGACGCTGATCGACTACATCAATATGCGGAAAATCGAGGAATCCCAGTTTTTCCTCCGCAACACGGATATGAAAATATCGGAAGTTTCGGAACGCTTCAGTTTCTGCAACCAAAGCTACTTTACACGGACGTTCAAAAAGTATACAAATGTGACTCCGAAGCAGTTCAGGGAGCGTAACGACATCGATTACTTTACCTCGGTTGTGCCGGGAAGCGCCGAAGAGACCGGAACATAAATTGAAAAGCCTGCAACGGGTGGTGTATACTACACTATAGTCTAAAAAAGTTGTAGGTGAATCGATTGAATAAGCGAATTGGCCTCGTCCTGACGTTGGCAGCTGCAGCGTTGCTCCTTGGCGGATGCTCAAGCGTCGAGAACAAGGAAGGCACGTTTTATAACTTATTCGTCCGGCCGATGGACTGGTCCCTTGAGTCACTCGGGACCTTCTTTAACGGAAACTATGGATTGGCAATCATCGCCATCACGGTCATCATCCGTCTGATCCTCATGCCGCTCATGCTGAAGAACTACAAAACCCAGCAGGCGATGAAGGTGAAGATGGACGCGCTCCGCCCGGAGATGGAAGATATCCAGAAACGTCTGAAGGAAACGAAGGACAAGGACGAACAGATGAAGCTCCAGCAGGAAATGATGGGCCTCTACCAGAAACACGGCGTCAACCCGCTTAACATGGGATGCCTGCCCGTTCTTATCCAGATGCCGATCATCATGGGCCTTTACTTTGCCATCCTGTATTCCGGGGACGTCAAATCCCACCAGTTCCTCTGGTTCAATCTCGGCTCTCCGGATATGATCATGGCCCTGATTGCGGGGGTCGTCTACCTCCTGCAGGCACGCGTCTCACTCTGGACGATGCCTGAACAGCAGCAAAAGCAGATGAAGATGTTTGTCTACATGTCCCCGATCATGATTACGTTCATCTCCTTTACGGCGATGTCCGCGCTTCCGCTCTACTGGGCGGTCAGCGGTGCGATCCTTGTGATCCAGACATATATCGGACGGAAGTTCTATTACCAGCATCCGGAAAAGGCAGTGGAGCAATAAGCCGGCAAACCATCCGGCAATCCGAACATACGGCAGTGGCCAGGGAGTCTCACGCGAGGCCGGGGCACTGCCGTTTTTCACTTTAGATCAGAATGGGAAAAGGGGATGAAGGGGATGTCGAAGAATAAGCGGTGGATGTTCGGGATCGGGATCGCGGTGGTATTCATTCTGACCCTGGTCTTTATTATCCGCCAGGCGATGCATGCGGCTGGCCTGTCGATGGCGCTCCTGTTCGTCCTGACCAATACCGCGCGCGCCGCAGGATTCAGGGAGCGGGGCATGATGAAGGAAGCGAAATGGATGAACCTGCTGGCCGGGTTTTTCGGTATCCTGTTCATCGTCCTGGCAGTCATGCTCTTTATCTGATCGCCCCACACAAAAACGCGCCGGTCATTTTTGACCGAGCGCGTTTTCTGTCTTGCTTCCCCTTGCCGGGATGAGGCGCTCCCGTTCCGCGAGCAACACATCCAGCCTTTCCATCAATTGAAGAATATCCTGGATCGAGATCGGTTTCATAAAAATGCTCCTTTTCCCTCTTTTCCCAGACTATACGGGCGCCCGACTGGGCATTTGTCCGTAATCCGATAAAATAGGCCGTTAGTAGGAGAAGCGCTTTTTTGTCGAAAAGACGATCAGGGCGGCCGGGACCGTGCAAATGACCATGCTGAGGAACGACAGGCCTGGCTGTATCTCGTATAGAGCTCCGCCGAGCAGAGTAAGGAAGGCGGTGCTGAGGCTCATCGCAAATGCCGCATACAATGCCTGGGCAGGTGCAATCAGGCGGGTCGGCAACTTTTCGGAGATATAGCGGATAAAGGCGACATGCGCGATGCCGAACGAAGCCGCATGCAACGCCTGTGTAAGGGTAAACATCCATACGGTCGGCATCAGGAAAATCAGCACCCAGCGCAGGGTCGAGCCGGCCGCCGCCAGCAGGAACATCCGGGAAGCCGGCGTGTTGCCGAACAGCCGGTCTGCGGTGCCGAAAAACAGAATTTCAAAAAGGATGGCCACGTTCAGCACGAGGCCGATTGTGAAACTCGCGACGCCAAGATCTTCCAGGTACACAAAACCGTAGTTGTAATAGGAAGCGTGCGCGCCCTGCAGCAGTACCGAGACGGCCAGGACGGTCAGGAAACCGCGGTTGCGGACAAGTTCCCGGAATGCACCGGACCGTTTTTCCGGCGGCTTCCCGGGCTCTCCGCGACCGAGCGATGCAGGGACCGCCGTATATTGAGTCCCCAGCATGAGCAGGAGCCCCGCGAACATCGCCCAGAGAATCGCCTCATTGCCGAACAGGGCAGTGACCGCCCCGACAATCAGAACGGCAACCATATAGCCGGCGGAGCCGTAGGCGCGGCTTCGGCTGTAATTGATCCGGTCTTTCTGGATCAGGACGGAGGCACTTGTCTCCATTGCCGGCAACAGGTTCGGATAAACGATATTGAAGGCCGCGGTGACGATGAGGATTGCCGTATAGGAGCCTGCCGGCATGTAGAGCAGGGCAATGAGGAATGACAGCACGACGCCGGCTTTCATCACGCCGGCGATCGGGAAGCGCCTTGCCGCCGCAGGGAACAGGAACAGTGTCGAAAACGCCCTGATGAACATGCCTGTCCCCATGACGGTGCCCGCCTGGAAAACAGTGAGGCCTTTGGCGGAGACAAGCCAGCCCGTCCAATAGGGGAGGAAGATCCCCCAAGTAAAGAAGAACGCGAAGAAATTCAGGGAGAGCCAGCGAGATTTCAAAATGGATCCTCCGCACTTAATAGATTTGTCACAAATGCATCATAGCATAACAGAGACGGGCGCGGAACGGCACCTGATATGATACGATAGACCAATGGAAATTCCATGAAAGAAGGGTCACCAAGAATGGGCAGAATGGATGGACGGAAACAGAAAAGCGAGCGGAAAGGCGTATGGATCACTGTCATTGCGGCAGTCGTCCTGCTGGTCGGCGGAGCAGCGGTGTTCGCTGGCATGAACGGCTGGGATCCGGAAAGGATCAAAGGCGCCCTCAGCGGCGGGACACCGGGACAGGAACAGGAGACGGACCGGGCAGAGACCGACCGGGCAGAGACCGAAGAACCGGACAGCGGCGGGAGTGTGGCCGGGGATGGCGATGCGGAAGAAGGCCGGTTGCCTGCAAGCGGCGACACGACAAAGCAGCCGGAGGCGGATCCGCTTGAAGGCATCGGTACTTATGTCGATGGCCGCGAACTTCCGCCTGAACCGACCTATATTGATGGCATCCTTCTGGCGAACAAAAAGTACCCCCTTCCTTCGGGGTTCGCGCCAGGTGAAAGCCCCGAAGCGCGTGAGGCATTCGAGGAAATGGCCGCGGAGGCGCTGCTTGAAGGGTTCGATCTGGATGCGTTCAGCACGTTCAGGACGTTCGAGCGCCAACAGGAGCTGTATGACCGGTACGTCGAGCGTGACGGTGTCGAGGCAGCGGACCGCTACAGCGCGCGTCCCGGGTACTCGGAGCATCAGACCGGTTTCGCTTTTGACATCGGCGAGGCAACACAGCCTGAGCATTACGCCCGCGAATCGTTCGGCGACACGCCGGCGGGACAGTGGCTTTTCGCCAATGCCCATCGGTACGGCTTCATCCTGCGCTATCCGGAAGGAAAGGAAGACGTCACCGGCTACATGCATGAGTCGTGGCACTACCGTTATGTCGGCAAGAAAGTGGCCGGCCGGATTCATTCGCGCGGCATCACCCTGGAAGAATATCTGCTTGTGAAGGACGGGCGTACAGAGCCGCCGGAACCGGAGAAATAAGGCGAGACATCCAAAGTGATCTCGCCAGATGAAAGAATACATGACAAACAAAGCCCTCCCGCACGGAACACCCGTGCGGGAGGGCTTTTTGCCGTCCTTACAAGATCGGCGACAGGAGGCGGGAAACCGATTCCTTGAGCCGG
Organism: Bhargavaea beijingensis; assembly: GCF_900101985.1. Lineage (GTDB taxonomy): Bacteria > Bacillota > Bacilli > Bacillales_A > Planococcaceae > Bhargavaea > Bhargavaea beijingensis. The sequence continues at coordinate 35,846 of NZ_FNAR01000017.1, read as the reverse complement.
ATGTTGGTGGTCCGGTTCTCGTAGTCTTCAAGAGTCAATTCCGTGGAAAGCCGCATATCCTGTTCGAACAGTTCTGCGAGCTCATGGGATTTTTCACGGTCATAGAGGAATGCATTGATCTCGAAGTTCAGCTTAAAGCTTCGGACATCGATGTTGGCGGTCCCGACAGTTGCGACTTCATCGTCGACCACGATCATTTTTGCATGGATAAATCCATTTTCGTAAACATAGACCTTGGCACCCGCGCGAAGCAGGATGCCGACATGCGAGTAGGTCGCCCAGTAGACAAACATGTGGTCCGGCTTGTTCGGAATCATGATGCGGACATCGATGCCCGACAAACAGGCAATCCGCAGGGCATCAAGGAAACTGGCATCAGGGATGAAGTACGGCGTCTGGATGTAGATGTACTTTTTCGCCAGGTGGATCATCTTCAGGTAGCCGTCCTTGATCTGCTCCCATTGTTCATCGGGACCGCTCGATACGATCTGCAGGCCGACGGAACCCTTCCTGGGGATGGCCGGGAAGTAACGCTCATGGTATTCGATGTCATGGGAGGCGGAAGCCTGGTTCCAGTCCAAGGTGAACCGCGTCTGCAGCGGGTGGACGGCACTGCCCTCGATCCGGAGGTGGGTGTCGCGCCAATATCCGAACTTGCGGTTTAGCCCGAGATACTCATCCCCAACGTTGAATCCGCCCACATACCCGACGCGGCCGTCGATGATTGCAATCTTGCGGTGATTCCGGTAGTTCATCCGGGGATTGATGAGCGGGAGGATGGCAGGGAAGAACGCCTCCACTTCGCCGCCCGCCGCGGTCAGATCCCGGAAATGGCGTTTCCGGAGCCCGCGGGAGCCGATATCATCGTAAAGCACGCGCACGTTGACTCCGCTTTTCGCTTTCCGGATGAGCGTATCCAAGATGCGCCGGCCTAAATCATCGAGTCTGAAAATATAGTATTGGATATGGATATGATCTTTGGCGTGCTCAAGATCATCCAAAAGCGCCTCGAACTTTTTGCCGCCGTCATTGAAAATCTCCACATCGTTGTCCTGGGTCAGGAGGGCGTGGTTGTTCCTGAGATGAAGATACACCATGTCCCGGTAATGGGCGGTGTCGTCCAGCCTGAAGTCGAACGTTCCGTCCTCAATCGCCTCGATCTGGTAATTGACAAGCTGCTCAATCCCGATTTTGTTCCTGTCTTCCCAGCGGAACAGCTGCTTTTTCCGCAGCTGCCTGCCGAACATCAGATATATGAAGAATCCGAAAATAGGGATGAAGAACAGGACCAGCAACCAGGCCCAGGTCGAAGTCGGATCGCGCCTCTCAAGGAAAATCAGGGCAATCGCGAGGAAGATGTTCAGGATAAAGACCGCGACCGTTGTGTACGTGATGAACTGTACCATGAGAACCTCCAGTTGCGTATGATCTGTCTAAGGACAGTATAACGTTAGACCGCAGAAAACACGAATGGAGGGGAAGATGCCGATAAAACCTACTTGACTTATAGGAATAAACCGATTATCCTGATGCTTGTACTTTTGTAAAGTAAGAATCCTCATCGGGGGAACATCAAAATAATTGGGGGGAAGAATATGAATACCTGGCTGGTTGTCATCAACATCGCTGCCATGCTCGCTCTCGTCGGTGTCTTGTTTTATATGCAGCGCCGGCATGTCTCGTTCTCGAACCGGGTCTTTACAGGTCTCGGTCTCGGAATTCTTTTCGGCCTGGTCCTGCACCTCATTTACGGGACCGATTCCGAAGTGCTGGCCGATTCCGTGGATTGGTTCAACATTCTCGGCACGGGCTATGTCCGCTTTCTTCAGATGATCGTCATGCCGCTCGTCTTCATATCGATTCTTGCCGCGTTCACCAAAGTGACGACCGGCAAAAACTTTGGGAAGACGGCGGGTTTGGTGCTAGGCATGCTGGTCGGCACGACCGCACTTGCAGCGGCAATCGGCATCGGGTCGGCACTTGTCTTTAACCTGGATGCATCCGAACTTGTGCAGGGTACGGCAGAAATGGAGCGTGGTGCGGACCTCGAAGAGCGTTCTTCGGAAGTGGCCGGCAAGACCTTGCCGCAGCAGATCACCGAGCTGATTCCGGCCAACCCGTTTCTCGATCTGACGGGCGCCCGCCCGACATCAACGATCGGTGTCGTCATCTTTGCCGCGTTCCTGGGCGTCGCATATCTCGGCATCGGACGAAAAGAGCCGGAAAACGCCGCAATGGTGAAAAAGGGAATCGACGCCATCTATGCGCTTGTCATGCGCGTCGTCAAGCTGATCCTCCGCCTGACGCCGTACGGAATCCTGGCAATCATGGCCCGCACGGTCGCGACGTCCGATTTCGGGGCGATCGCCAATCTCGGCAAGTTCGTCATTGCGTCTTACGCGGCGCTGATCGCCATGTTCCTGGTTCATCTGATCATCATTGCCCTGAATGGACTCAACCCGGTGACGTACCTGAAGAAAACGTCCGAGACGCTTCTTTTCGCATTTACTTCCCGTTCCAGCGCGGGCACGCTGCCGCTCAACATCAAGACGCAGACGGACCGTCTCGGCCTTCCGGATGCGACTGCGAACTTCGCCGGATCGTTCGGCCTCTCAATCGGACAAAATGGCTGTGCGGGCATTTATCCGGCGATGCTTGCCGTCATGATTGCGCCATCCGTCGGCATCAACCCGCTTGATCCGGGCTTTATTGCGACGCTTATCGCTGTCGTCGCGATCAGTTCGTTCGGCGTGGCGGGCGTCGGCGGCGGTGCCACATTTGCCGCAATCCTCGTTTTGTCGGCGATGAACCTGCCGGTCGCACTCGCCGGAGTACTCATCTCGGTCGAGCCGCTCATCGACATGGGCCGGACCGCCCTTAACGTCAGCGGCTCGATGACCGCTGGCGTGACGGCGGCCACCGTAAACAAGGAAGTCAACCGCGATGTGTACAACGGTGACCTCAAAGCGCAGCCGATTGATGCTTAATATTGAAAAAAGATGCCGTCCCCATACAGGGCGGCATCTTTTTAATGGGGTGTAAGGCGTTCGTGTACCTGTTGCACCCGGTTTTTGTAGGGCGTCCGGGGAAGGGGGCCGATCCGTTCGGCAACGTCACGGATCAATTCCCGCGCCCTGCCGGTTTCACCGGTCTCCCAAAGGGATTCCGCTTTGTAGGCTTCTCCCTCCATGAAAATCGACAGGTCGATCGGATGGTGGATAAACTCGCGGGGGACAAGTGCCCGTTCAAGCGCCTCGAGCGCTTCCTTGTGGCGGCCGAGACCGGAGAGGGCCTTTCCGGTTTCCAGAGACATGTACGGGGAATGGAGGGGATCTGGCAAGGCAGTTTCCGGATCATCCGGCCAATCCTGTATCCGGCGGTATGCTTCCGCATAGTCATTGCGGAATGAATTCAGTTCATGGATATCAAGAAAGTCCAGGAAGCCGGCCGTCTCCTTGTCTTCCGCAAACTCCGCATACTGGCGGAGTTTAGTCCGGTAATGCCAGTACTCATTGTCCATACCGGCCATCAGTGCGTGGATCGAGGCCAGCCGGTACCAATCGCTCATATGGTAGTAAAGATCATGTTCCCGGGAAAAGGCGAGCGCGCGTTCCATGACAGCGATGGCCTCTTCCGTATTGCCTACCGCATAGAGAAGGGCAGCCTGCAAATAGTCAAAGTCAAGGCGGGTCATCGGTTCGATGAAAAGTCCTCTTTGGTCGAGGGCTTCCCGTTCCCGGTTCAGCGTCTCCAAGGCTTCTGTATACTCATGCTCCGCAAACAGGAGTTGTGCGCGGAACATGCCGATGGCAGCCCTGCGCGGGACAATATTCAGCGAGTCGTAAATGGCGGATGCCCGGTTGATCGGCTCCTCCCATCCATCCCCATCCAGATCGTGAAGAGACCGTCCATACATTTCGAGCAGCCTGCCCGATTCATAGCCTTCTCCCATTTCACTGAGGTGAGGGGCGATGAGCCGGACAAGTTTTTGCCTGGCTTCCCGGGCCCCTTCATCCATCGCCCTGACCGAAGCGTATCCTTCCGCTTCATCCAGCAGCTTCTTAAGTTTCTCCCTGCTGCTTTCCTCAAGCAGGTCCGAGGCCGGGACATTCAGTTGCGCGGCGATATGGGAAAGGCTCTCCATCGAGGGTTGCGCCTTATTATTTTCAATGAGGGAAAGCATTCCCTTTGATAATTGATCGCCGGCCAGTTCCTGGAGCGTCATATCCCGCTCTTTTCGCAGCCGGCGGATCCGTTCGCCCATTGTTTCCAAAGGGAGCACCTCCATATTTTTTGCATAGTTTAATTTTATTAAACAATTGCTTGCTTGTGAAGGAAAAGGCATGATATGATTTGTTTAATAAAATTAAACATCGGGGTGTATTGAAATGGAACAGGCGATGAAACGCCGCCGCGCCACTTATCATATTTGGACATTCACGGCGAGCAAGCTGATTTCCGCATTTGGTGCCCAGGTCTACACGTTTGCCGTCAGTTTCTACATCCTTCAGCTCACAGGGTCTGCGGCAAGTTTTGCGATGAACCTGATCTGCAGCATCCTTCCCAGGACGATTGCGGCACCGTTTGCAGGCTATGCCGCGGATCGCTGGCCGAAAAAAACGATTGTCCTCACCGCTCAGGGAGCAATCGTGCTCGCGGTCGGCGGGTTGCTTTCCATCAGCCTGATATACGGGCTCTCACTCCCTGCAATCTATGTCACAACAGCGCTCATCTCATTGGCCGCTTCGTTTTCGGGCGTTTCCTTTTCCGCGGCCATCACCGGCCTGGTCGATGAGGCGCGCATCCAGAAGGCGATGTCGCTGAATCAGATGTCGATCTCGATCGCCGCCATCGGTGCGCCCGCGGTCGGCGGCCTGCTCTACGGCACCGTTTCAATGAACCTGTTCCTGATCCTGTTCATGGCGGCAGAAACCGTCGCGCTCATCCTCGAAGCGACGATGAACTTCCGGCTCTTTAACCGCAAGGCGGACACGGGGGAAGCGACCGGGGAAGGGCCTGTAAAGGAGCCGCTCCTGCAGAGCATGAAGGCGGGCATCACTTACCTGAAAACACAGCCGATCATCCTGTCGATCATCTGGATTTCGCTGTTCATCAACTTCCTGTTCGGGGCCTTCCAGGTCGGCTACTCCTATATCCTGATCGAAAAGATGAAGGTGGCTTCCGAGCACTTCGGCATGACGGAAGGGGCGTTTGCGGTCGGAATGCTTCTCATGTCGATTGGTCTGAGTGTCAGGAAAGAAGTGAAGTATCCGCTGCTCGTCTCCAAGTGGGGCATCGTGACGATGGGGCTGATCATGGCATCCGTCGCACTTCCGGTCCTGGTGAGTCTCCCGTACAAGGGACTCGTCATCTTCTATGCATCGGTCATGTTCGCATTCGGGATGGTCATGATCCTCGTCAACACCCCGATCCAGGTCATGATGCAAAAAGGCGTGGACGACGATTACAAAGGCCGCGTGTTTGCCATTCTTGAGACGATGGCGATGGCCCTCATGCCGCTTGGCACGGTGCTTTACGGCTTTTTGTATGACCTGCTTCCTGCCGAATGGATCCTCATCGTATCGGCAGCCGTGCTGATCGCGGTTGTCCTGACGCTGGCCCGCCCGTCCGTGGTTCGGAAAGCGCATCCGGAACTTGCCGGCAGACATCCGAAAGGACCGGAGAACCCGGCACCTGCAGCAAAATAATACGGAACAAGGACCGGACGGGCGCACATCGCCCGTCCATTTCTGTTTAGCAGTATTTTCCTCTATAATGGTTGTAAGGTAATGATTGGGATGGAGGGTTAGCGATGGGCAGGATACAACTCAGTTTGATGGAGCGGGTGCTCGCTGACGGATTCGGTGAAATGCTGTTCATCATGAAAGTTGGACGGGACGGTGAATTCATCTATGAATGGATCAACCGGAAGGCCAGGGAAGAGCTGGGATTCGGTGATGAGCATATCGGAAAGACGATCAGGGAAGTGTTTAGTGGAAATGTCGGGGGGCAACTGGCAAAGCGTTACATAGAAGTCGTGCAAAGAGGGGAACAGGCGGTTTACGAGGATGAGTACACGGCGTCAGACGGGGAGGGGCGGTATTCGGAAGTCATGCTTACGCCTCTCTCCGAAAAAGGGGAAATCCGGTACGTGATCGCACTAGTCAAAGACATTACAGGGAGAAAGCAAAATGAATTGATGCTGGAAGAAAGCACTTCCCGCTTCCGCGCTCTTTTTGAAAATAACGGGGATGCAGTCCTGGAACTTGATCCGAGGGGGGAAATCACCGGGGCGAACCCCGCCGCCCTCCGGCTGTTTGGGGTATCCGGCGAAGCTCTATACGGCAGACCCTTTTCAAGCTTGGTTTCGGAACAGGCGCGAAGTCTGATGGGGGCTGCGTTCTCTCTGGCCGCGGCAGGAAATTTGCAGGATGTCCGCATCGACGTCCAGCCGGAGGATGGCCGGCCTGTCGGGTGTCTCTTGAAGTTCACGCCGGTCGCTCCTGCCGGCAAGCCGATCAGCTATTACGCGAACCTGAAGGATATGCGCGAACTCGACAAACTGGCCCATCTTTATCTGGAAAGCCAGAATCAGTTTGAAATCATCGCAGAAAACGTGAGTGATGTCATAGTCACAATCGACGGCAGCTGGCGGCTGTTATATGCCTCACCGTCCATAAAAGCCCAATACGGTTATGACCCGGCGGATGTTGTCGGGAAAGAGACCGGAGACCTCGTCCATCCTGATGACTTCCCGAACCTGATCAAAGGATATGAGGAGATTCTCGAAGGCCGTCACGTTTTTCAGATCCGCCTCCGGGTCCTCTGCCGAAATGGGAGCTGGATCTGGTCTGAGCTGAACGCGTCCGCCGTACGGGGAACGCACGGGGAATTCCAGCATATGGTGGTTGTCGTCAGAGACATCAGCCGGCAGAAGGCGGATGAAGAGCGCCTTGAGCGCTATGCCTATCATGACCCGCTGACCGGCCTGCCGAACCGCCGGCTGTTCCTGAATCGCCTGGAAGACCGGATCGCCGAGTATAAAAAGACCGGAAAGCGGTTCGCTGTCGCCCTGATGGACCTTGACCGTTTTAAAGTGGTCAACGACACATGGGGCCATAGCGTCGGTGATGAAGTCATCCGTGCGTTCAGCCACCGGATTGAAAGTGCGGCCGACCATGTGCTTGCTGCCCGCTTCGGAGGGGATGAATTTGTGATTCTCATCACGGACTGCATGACTTACGAGGAAGCCGAAACGCTTGCCGGGCGTGTTATCGGGGCGCTCAGAGAGCCTATCGTCGCCGGGGGACATGTGGTCCCCGTCAGCACGAGTATCGGCATCGCTTTTGCCGGCCCGCGCCGGCAATCCACGGATGCCCTGCTGAAACACGCTGACCGGGCGATGTATGATGCGAAGAAAAAAGGCCCGAACCGGTACCGCATTGTGGAGTGACGCAGCCCCAACAAGAGAAAAACCGCCCTTGGATCCCTGATCCGAAGGCGGTTTTTCCGATTTATGAGACAGCGGTTTCGCGAAGCGACTTTCCGGACTTCCTGTAGAGGAAAATCAATCCTACCGATAACAAGGCAAGCGCGGCGGAAATCCAGTACACACCGTCCGGCATCTGTGTGAACAGCCAGGTGAACAGCAATGGTCCGGCAATGCGCCCGACGTTATCCATCGAGTAACTCATGCCGGCGGCGGTGCCGTAGCGGCCACCCGACTCCTTTGTCGTCAGTGACACGAGGACCGTTCGCGCGAGCGCGTTTCCTGCCGTGAACACGCAGAGGGAAAGTCCCGCCCAGAACAGGCTGCCGGTAAATACCATGAGGGCAAGCCCGGCTGCCGTCACGACCTGGGCGATCAGGATGACTTTCGTTTCCATGCCGTTTTTTACCCGGCGGACGACTCCGCCCTGAATGGCCGCGTCGACCAGTCCGCTAAAGAGGAACAGGTAGCCGATCTGCTTCGGTGTGATTTCGATTTTGTGCATCTGGAACAGCTGGAATGTCGCCTCGATGCCCGCCAGAAGGAATGTCACCATAAATGACATGATGAACAGATACCGGATGCGGTACCTCCACAACTTGCCGGCACCTTCGGGAACAATCGAGCGCTTATTCGCTTCCCCTTTGCGCTCCGGCTCCTTCAGAATAATCATGGCGTAGACAAGCAGGAGAAGGACGAGCGTGCCCGACGCGGTGAAGGGCAGCGAAAGGCTGATATCGCCGAGGATGCCGCCGATCGCCGGGCCGAAAATGAAGCCGAGCCCGATCGACATCCCGAGAAGCCCCATGTACTTGTTCCGGTTTTCTTCATCGGTCAGGTCGGCGACAAAGCCCGTGACCGCCGTGTACAGCGCCCCTGAAAACAGCCCGCCGACCGCCCGCGATACATACATCATCGCAAGAGAATGGGTGAACGCCGCGAACAGGAAAAAGCTCAGGCTGAATCCGGCCAGTCCGATCGCGATCAGCTTCTTCCGTCCTGTCCTGTCGGAATACGCCCCCCAGAGTGGTGCGGTAAAGAAGGACGCCAGCGCATAGACAGTCAGCAGCCCGCCGACATGCATCTCAGCGAAGCCCTGCGCCACCACGACCTCGGGCAACACAGGGATGATGATCCCGAACCCCAGATAGACGAGAAACTGGACCGACATCAGAAGAAGAATTGACTTTTTCATAAGAAAGACCTGCCTTCAGGAAAACATATAATGCCTTCATTCTACTCCGGAGAGAGGGGAAGTGACAAATGAAGAAGGTCTTCGCGACAGTGACGGCGTTGACAAATGAAGCCGCCCTCCAACCAGGAGAGCGGCTTCACACGTTCATCAGTCCCTTAATTTCACGCGCTGCAGCCTGAGGGCGTTCAGGACGACCGATACCGAACTGAATGCCATCGCGGCGCCGGCAACCCATGGGGCGAGAAATCCGGCGGCGGCGATCGGGATGCCGACTGAATTGTAGGCAAGTGCCCAGAACAGGTTCTGTTTGATGTTGCGTACGGTCAGTTTGCTCATACGGAGCGTGTCGGAGACCCGTTTCAGATCGCCGTGCATGAGGGTGACGTCCGCGGCTTCCATCGCCACAGCGGTGCCGGTGCCCATGGCCATGCCGATATCGGCGGTGGCCAGTGCCGGCGCGTCGTTGATGCCATCGCCGACCATGGCGACTTTCCGGCCTTTTTCCTGCAGGTCTTTGACGACGGCCGCTTTTTTCTCTGGAAGGACACCGGCGATGACATGGTCGATGCCGGCGGTGCGGGCGATCGCTTCAGCGGTGCGCGGCTGGTCTCCGGTCAGCATGATAACATCGATGCCGGATTCTTTCAGTTCGCGTACGGCTTCCGCGGAAGTGTCCTTCAGCGTGTCGGCGACCGCAATGACAGCGGCATGCTGTCCGTCCGCTGCCATGAACATCACGGTTTTTCCTTCGTCTTCAAGCGCGCCGATGTCGGCAATCGAAGGGTCGATCGGAATGCCGCGATCTTCCAGCAGTTTCCGGTTTCCGAGAAGGAGGTCGCTGTCACCGACCCGGACTTCGATTCCGTGTCCCGGAATCGAGGAGAAGCCGGTCGCCCGGGGCAGGGCGGACGCCCGCTCTTCGCCGAATGCCGTGATGGCGGCTGCGACCGGGTGCTCCGATTCCTTCTCGGCAGCCGCTGCCGCCCTGATCAGGTCATCACGGTCCAGAACGGCCGAAGTAAGAAAGTCTGTCACTTCCGGTTTGCCTTTTGTCACGGTGCCTGTTTTGTCGAGGACAACGGTGTCGATCTGCTTGGTCCCTTCGATGGCTTCCGCCGTCTTGAACAAGATGCCTTGCTCGGCGGAGCGTCCGGAGCCGGCCATGATTGAGGTCGGTGTCGCAAGGCCCAGTGCACAAGGGCAGGCGATGACGAGGACGGCGATCATGCTTTCCAGCGATTGGGCAAAGTTGCCCGGATCCACGATCAAGTACCAGACGAGGAATGTGAGGACCGCGATGCCGACGACGACCGGAACGAAAATGCCTGAGATCCGATCGGCAAGCCGTTGGATGGGTGCTTTCGACCCTTGTGCCTCTTCCACAGTGCGGATGATGGAAGCGAGCACTGTATCTTTGCCGACGCTGATGGCTTTTGCGCGGAGAGAGCCGTTCCCGTTCACCGTGGCGGCGAATAGCGTATCCCCCTCTGACTTGTCGACAGGAAGGCTCTCTCCCGTCAGCATCGATTCATCTAAAGCGGAATTGCCCGACAAAACCAGAGCATCGACCGGGATGGAATCTCCGGGCCGGATGACGAGAATATCTCCTTCCGCGACTTCCGCCACCGGAACTTCTTCCATCCGGCCGTCCCGCTCAACCGTCGCGGTCTGCGGCTGCAGGCCCATCAGCTTTTGGATGGCCTCCGAAGATCGGCCCTTTGCCCTTGCCTCGAACACTTTTCCGAGAAGGATCAATGTGATCAGGACAGCGCTTGTTTCAAAATACAACCCGGGGATGTGCCCGCTTCCTGCATGGGCAAGAACGAGGTACACGCTGTAGAAGTAGGCCGCCGAGGTGCCGAGCGCAACAAGGACGTCCATGTTCGCGCTGCCGCTCCGGAGCGAGTGGTATGCGCCTTTATAAAACGTCCATCCGATCCAGAACTGGACCGGTGTCGCAAGCGCCCACTGCACATACGGATTCATCAGGATTTCCGGCACGTACATCCACTCGGTGAACGAGAAGTGGGCGACCATCGTCCAGAGCAGCGGGAGGGAGAGGACCGCCGAGATGATGAACAATCTGGTCTTTTTGCGGATTTCCTCTTTCCGGTGGTCGGGAGCGCCATCGTCCTCCTGCTTGAGCCGGGCGTCGTAGCCGATTTTCCGGATCCGTTCAATGATCGCTTCCGGATCCAATTGAGCCGGGTCGTAGGTGACATGGCCGGTCTCGAGTGCCAGGTTGACGTTTGCCTGGGAGACGCCCGGCATCTTCCCGACCACTTTCTCGATCCGGGCCGAGCAGGCGGCGCACGTCATGCCCATGATCTCCAGCTCGGCGTCCTGTTTGGCCACATCGTAGCCGAGGTTGCGGATTTTCTCTTCGATGGAAGGAATGTCCGTTTTGGTGCTGTCGAATTCGACGGTTGCCTTCTCGGTTGCAAAGTTGACCGTCGCGGACTCTACACCTTCCATCCGGCCCAGGCCTTTCTCGACCCGATTCGCGCAGGCGGCGCATGTCATGCCGGTGATGGCAAGTTCACGCTTATCATTGCTCATGGCCATTCATCCTTTCATAGGGGAGGGGGGTATATAGAAATTCCGGGAAAAGCTGCGGTTTCCCGCAGCCGATGATCACTTTACATCGTAGCCCTGTTCCTCGATCGCATCCTTGATCTGCTGGTCGTTTACGAGGTCTTCGTTGTAGGCCACTTCAACAGTGCCTGCCTCAAGATTGACTTTGACGGTATCGGCTCCATTCAAGCCGCGGACCGCATTTTCAACAGCATTTACACAATGGTTGCAACTCATGCCTTCCACTTGAAGTACGAGATTGGTTGCCATTCTGAATCTCCTCCTTATTTTCTCATCAGTTTTTGGATGGTGACGGTCAGTTCATCCAGGACTTCATCGTCCCCTTCGAGAAGCCGGTCACGGACACATCCTTTCAGGTGCCCGTCAAGCAGGATCCGCGCCACGCTGTTGAGGGCGGACTGCGTCGCAGCCAGTTGGGTGATGACATCGTCACAGTAAACATCCCGCTCGATCATGCCCCGGATGCCGCGCACTTGGCCCTCGATCCGGTTCAGCCGGGTGGCCAGGTTCTTCTTCACCTCGGGCGTCTGGTGGCTTTTCCGGCAGGACGCTTCATGGACCGGACTTTCCATTGGCTCCGTCGTCAATGGGCACCGCCTCCTTTGTTGATTTCATTATACCACCAAGGGGTATGCAATCAAACTTTTTCCACTCGGTTTTTTCGGAATCAATCATTTACGGAAAGGCAACAATTGTAACAGTATTGAAAGATTTGCCGCACAGTGCCGGTGGTATAGTAAGGATGTGTATATAGAACGTTCGGTATCATCCATGTTTCCTGCAACTTTGCTCCCGGTTGCCGCGTCATACTGAAGGAAGGAAGAGGTGGAACGGATGGCCCAGAAAAAGGACGTCAAGACGATCGCAGAGCGGATTACAGCATTAGGCATTCCGGTGACGCTGACCAAGTCGCGACTCGATTTGCTGAAAGCCCTTGCGCCGCCCTCTGGCTCCCAGGCACCCACGACCTAAGCTTCAAAAAAGCTCCCGCCTCGATTTTAGCGAGGCGGGAGCTTTTGTTTGGGCCCTTAATCTTCCGGATCCGCCGAGAACATATAGGTCCGGTGGTGGAAGTTCATGCTGAACACGAGCCCGAGGGCGAGCATGTTGCCCATGATGGAACTCCCGCCGTAGCTGATGAGCGGAAGCGGGATTCCCGTGATCGGCAGGAGCTGGATGGTCATGCCGATGTTCTGGAACACGTGGAACGTGATCATGGCGATAATCCCGGTACATACATACGTCGAGAACGGATCCTTCAGTTGGAGCGTTGTCCGGGTCAGGTGATAGATCAGGACGAAGTACAGGCTGATGACCAGGCTTGCTCCGATGAATCCCCAATCCTCTCCGATCACCGAGAAGATAAAGTCGGTGTGGGCCTCCGGCACGTAAACTTCACGGCCCTGGAACCCCTTGCCGCTGATCATGCCGGAACCGATCGCATTCAGTGACGTGATCAGGTGGCGGCCCTCATCGCTTGAATACGTGTACGGATCCAGCCAGGAATAGATTCTTGCAAACTGGTACGCACTGAAGCCGAACGTCTTCACCAGGAAGTCCTGCATGTAGACGGCCATCCAGATCAGAAGCGTTCCCAAAGCGGCCGTTCCCGCATAAAGCGGTACGATGATTTTCCAGGTGATGCCGGAAACGAGAACGAGTGCTGCCGTGATGGCGATAAAGACGAGCGCCGTCCCGAGGTCCGGCTGCTTCAGGATAAAGAACAGCGGAACAATGAGGACAGCCGCGATCTTGCCCAACAGCATCAGATCGGTCTGGGTCGTGCGGTTCAGGTGTTTTTCATTGTGCATGGTGATGAGGCGTGCCGCCCCGATGATGTAGAAGGTCTTCATGAATTCGGCGGGCTGGATGCTGCCGAGCCCCGGCAGGTGGAACCAGCTTTTCGCATTGTTTCGCCGGGCGACAAGTTCCATTCCTTCGGGAAGGATAAAGAGGAGGAACAAGAGAAATACCCCGCCTCCGTAAATGATCCAGGCGGCTTTCTTGTACTGCTCCGGATCAAAATACATCATCACGGCGATGATGGCGGCCCCGACGACATACCACTGGATCTGGGAAGGGACAAAATTCGTATTATATTGGCCGGTCGTCTGCGCGGATGCGATGGCGACGGTGCTGACGATAAGGAACAAAAGCAAGATAAACGCCAGCGTCCAGTCAAAGCGGTCGGACGCCCGATTATTCAGTTTCATGATTGATCACCCGGTCGTTTAAAAGTTTCACAGAATGGCTTCGGCAATACGCACCATTATACCCCATACCGGTGCCGAATGCCTGTCTGACTTCCGTCTTTAAAGGACGCGCGGGTCTGGAAAATGTTTCATCAAGATTTCGCAAGCAGTTTTTTTCAACGGGCTTCTGTAACGGGATGGCTCATGCATGCTACACTGATAGTATCCGAGACATGGAGGTTAACCATGAAAAATCGCATCTTTCTTTTATATGGCGGCAAGTCCGCGGAACACGAAGTATCGCTTTCGACTGCACGCGCCGTCACACACGCACTTGATTTTGACCGGTATGAAGTCACGCCGGTATTCATCACGCCGGAGGGGGAATGGCGGCCGGGCCCGCTTCTTGAAGGGCCGGCCGGGCATGTCACCGACCTGATGATCGGGGAAAATGGCACGGATGCACCGGCGCGGCTCACGGACGGCATTGCTGCGCTTGCCGCGCAGACGCCGGAAGCGCCGCCGGTCGTCATCCCGCTCCTTCACGGGCCGAACGGGGAAGACGGCACGGTCCAGGGCCTCCTGGAAGTTCTGGATCTTCCGTACGTCGGGAACGGGGTGCTTGCATCCGCTGCCGGCATGGACAAAGTCATCATGAAGCAGCTGTTTGCCCAGGCCGGGCTGAACCAGGTGCCGTATGTCCACTTTATCCGCAGCGAATGGAACAAAAATCGGGACGGCATCCTCGATGAATCCGAATCGAGACTTGGCTGGCCGGTGTTCGTAAAACCCGCAAACCTCGGGTCGAGCGTCGGCATCTCGAAGGCTTCCGGCCGCGAGAGCCTGATTGAAGCCATTGAGGAAGCGCTGCGCTATGACCGCAAAGTCATCATCGAACAGGGCGTCGATGCGCGTGAAATCGAAATGGCCCTTCTCGGCAATGACGAGCCGAAATGCTCGGTCGTCGGCGAGATCAGCTCCGCTTCCGATTTTTACGATTACGAATCCAAATACATGGACGGGAACACGGTCCTGACCATCCCGGCGGACGTTCCGGAAAAAGCGGCCGAAGAAATGGAGCGCGCGGCAAAGGCGGCGTTCAAGGTGCTCGATTGTTCGGGGCTTGTGCGTGCCGACTTTTTCCTGACAATGGAGGGTGACGTGCTCATCAACGAAGTCAACACGATGCCCGGCTTCACGCCGACCAGCATGTTCCCGCTTCTCTGGCAGAACTCCGGCTTGCCGTATCCGGAACTGCTTGAAGAATTGATCCGGCTGGCCCTTGAGCGCTATCAGGAAAAACAGTCACTGAATACGAACAAAGATTGAGGGAATCCTTTCTATGAAACGAACATTAAATGAAATTGCGGACTGGCTCGGCCTGCCGCATCCAACAGGCGGCACAGCTGCCGTCACAGGCGTGTCGATCGATACCCGTACATTGAATAAAGGCGACCTGTTCATTCCATTCAAGGGGGATCAGGCGGACGGCCACCGGTTTGTCCGGCAGGCATTCGACAAAGGGGCCGCGGCCACCCTCTGGCAAAAAGGCGTTCCGGGAGCACCCGAGGACGTTCCTGTTCTCATCGTCGAAGATCCGGAACAGGCGCTCCAGCAGATGGCGCGCCGCTACCGCGGGGAACTGGATGCCGTCATCATCGGTATCACCGGCTCGAACGGCAAAACGTCGACAAAAGATCTTGTCGCGGGCACGCTTTCGCCATACTTCCGTGTGCGCAAAACGGAAGGCAACTACAACAACCAGCTCGGCCTCCCGCTGACGATCCTGTCACTCCCGGAAGACACCGAATACGCGGTGCTTGAAATGGGCATGAGCGGATTCGGGGAAATTTCCTTCCTGTCCGCGCTGGCCCGTCCGAAGTATGCCGTCATCACGAACATCGGCGAAGCGCATATGCAGGACCTCGGCTCCCGGGAAGGCATTGCAAAAGCCAAATCAGAAATCACCGACGGCCTCCAGCCGGACGGGAAACTGTTCTATGACGGCGACGAGCCGCTGCTCGGCCCGCATGTGGAAACCCTCCCGGAAAGCGCGGCGGTGCCGTTCGGGGAGGGGGAGACGTGCAGCCTCCGACTCCTGTCGGCCGAGCCGTCGGAAGCGGGAAGTATATTCCGGACAACAGGGCTTGCTGAAGGCGAGTTCATGATTCCCGTCCTCGGCGCGCACCAGGCGAAAAATGCGCTTGCCGCCATCCTGATCGGCCGGGAAGCCGGACTCACCGATGACCAGATCCGGGAAGCGCTCAAGTCCGTCGAGCTGACCGGCATGCGCATGCAGACCGTGGAAGGGCCGAACGGATCGCTTTTCATCAACGACGCCTATAATGCGGCGCCGACATCCGTGCGCGCCGCTCTCGGATTTGTCAGGAGTTCAGCATTGCGAAATGAAAAGTGGGTTGTTCTCGGCGATATGCTGGAGCTTGGCGCACTGGAAGTGCCGGCACACGAAGGGCTTGCGGAAGAACTGGATCCGGCGGACTTTGACGGTGTCTGCCTGTACGGGCCGCGGATGGCGCACCTGTTCAGGAAGCTGGAAGGGAAATTCCCGGCGGACCGGCTCGTCTGGAGCGGGGAAGATCTGTCGCCAATCACCGGGAAGCTGCAAAGCCGGCTTGGCCATGCACCGCTCATTTTGCTGAAAGGTTCCCGCGGAATGGCGCTTGAGCGTATCATCGGGGAATTGGCGGACACCTTATAAACAGGGTCCTGATCAAATCGGAAATCCGGAAGAGGGCTTTCAAGTCCGATTTATGGGCGCAAGTCCGAATCTGCTATTCTGAGTCCGAACCCGGATGCCTAAGCCCGAAACGGCATCCGGCATCCGGTCCGGGCATCACCAATGGGCCGCGCGGGCATTAGCCCGCGCCGGTTTCATTGCAAGAAGAGCCGTGCCATGGTATACTACTAACTATTGGATACATTTGAACGGGAACTCTTCGCGTTTTTAAGGAAGAGTTGTTTTTTTTGAAACGGTTCGGTTGAAGGGCGTGTTCCTCTCCGGTCGGACCGCCCGGCAGCAACCGGAACTTTTCGAGCGCACTGCCCTGCCGAGGGATGGCAGGCAACACTGAAAACTCCGAAACGGCACGGCATGCCGGACTTCATTTGAAAATGGATCCAATGATCACATGAAGGATAAGGAGATTGACACATTTGACAAAGTTTTCTGATCTGAACATCAGTGACTCCACGCAGCTTTCACTCGAACGCATGGGGTTTGAAGAGGCGACACCCATCCAGGAAGAGACGATTCCACTCGCGCAGGCGGGCAAGGACGTCATCGGCCAGGCACAGACAGGTACGGGCAAGACGACGGCATTCGGCGTTCCGATCATCGAAAAGATCGACACGCAGAACCCTGATATCCAGGCGCTGATCATCGCGCCGACCCGTGAACTCGCGATTCAGGTATCCGAAGAAATCTACCGCATCGGCTACGGCAAGCGTGCGCGCATTCTTTCCGTATACGGCGGCCAGGAAATCGGACGCCAGATCCGTGCGCTGCGCAACCGCCCGCAAATCGTCGTCGGCACGCCGGGACGGATTCTTGACCACATCAAACGCGGCACGATGAAGCTTCACGGTGTTGAGACACTCGTCCTCGACGAAGCGGACGAAATGCTGAACATGGGCTTTATCGAGGACATCAACGCGATCCTCGAAAACGTTCCATCCGAGCGCCAGACGCTCCTGTTCTCGGCAACGATGCCTGGCCCGATCCGCAAGATCGCGGACAACTACATGAAGTCGCCGGCAGAAGTGCGCATCAAGGCGAAGGAAATGACAGTGGAGAACATCGAGCAGTTCTTCGTAAAAGCGCAAGAACGCGAGAAGTTCGAAGCACTTACACGCCTGCTGAACGTCCATACGCCGGAACTCGCCATCATCTTCGGACGCACAAAGCGCCGTGTTGATGAAGTGGCTCAGGCGCTTAACCTCCGCGGCTACCTTGCGGAAGGTATCCACGGCGACCTGACACAGGCAAAGCGCCTGTCGGTTCTCCGCCAGTTCAAGGAAGGCAAAATCGATATCCTTGTCGCGACTGACGTTGCAGCCCGCGGCCTTGATATCTCGGGCGTGACACACGTCTACAACTTCGATATTCCTCAGGATCCTGAAAGCTACGTCCACCGTATCGGCCGTACCGGCCGTGCGGGCAAGAGCGGGGTTGCCGTCACTTTCGTCACACCGCGCGAGATGGGTTACCTCCGCACGGTTGAAGAAACGACGAAAAAGCGCATGACGCCTCTTCGTCCGCCATCCGAGGACGAAGCGCTGGCCGGCCAGCAGAAGCTTGCTGTCAGCCAACTGAAGGAACTTGTTGAAAAGAACGAGCTCAATGACTACCGCATCCTTGCAGAAGAAATGCTGCAGGACAACGAAGCCATTGATCTGATTGCAGCAGCGATTAAGTCGCTTACCCGTGAGCCGGACGATACGCCGGTCAAGATCACGGAAGAAAAGCCGCTTCCGTTCCGCGGTGGAAACCGTGGCGGACGCAGCAGCGGCGGCGGCTACAAAGGCCGCAGCGGTGGTTACAACCGCGACAACAGCCGCCGTCGCGACGGACGTCGCCCAGGCGGACGCCCGCGCAACCGATAAGACAATGACAAAACCCGGAAAGCCGAATATGGGCTTTCCGGGTTTTTCTGTGTTTGATCAAAGTGATGATTCGGTCGCCGAAAATGACGATTCACCCTTTGAGAGTGACGAATTGCTTTCCAAAAGCTCCGGCCTGTTATTAAATTGAATGAATGAAACGTTTCCCGTGCGTTTCCGTATACAATGGAAAGGGATAAGAAGGGGTGAACCGGATGAGAAAAGAACCGGCGAACCGCATTTCGGAAAAGGGACTGACCGTCTGGAGGATCCACGGAATCTTCTATACGCTGATCGTTCTCGTTCCGGCAATCGCGGCAAGCGTATTGGCATACATATTCGAAGGACCGGTCTGGATTTATATCGTTTCCGGCGCAGCCGTCGTGCTTGCGGCGTATCTGCTGATTTTCCTGTTTCCGAAAATCCGCTGGGAGCGCTGGCGGTATGAAGTACGGGAAACGGAAATCGAGCTTCAGCACGGCCTGTTCATCGTGAAGCGGACGCTCGTGCCGATGGTCCGTGTCCAGCATGTCGACACGAGCCAGGGGCCGATCCTCCGGAAATACGGCCTTTCCGGCATCACCGTCTCAACGGCCGCGACCAATCATGAGATCCCTGCGCTCCAGATGGATGAGGCTGATGAGTTGAGAAGCAGGATTTCGGTGCTCGCAAGGGTGGCGGAAGATGATGTCTGAGAAAAATAGGCTGCACTGGATCACCGCCGTCATCGAGCTCCTGAAGACACTAAAAGAAGCGATTATCCCGCTCGTGGTCGTGGTCGTGGCGAACGGCATCGGACGCGAACGGACAGGGAATTTCTGGATGGATAACCTCACCCTCCTGATTTTCGGCGCGTTTGTCATCTTTACGTCGGTTGCCGGCTTTATCAAGTGGAAACGGTTCGTCTACTGGTTCGAAGACGGGGAGTTCCGGATCGAGTACGGCCTGTTCGTAAAGAAAAAGCGCTACATCCCGTTTGAGCGCATCCAGAGCGTCGACTATACGGAGGGGATCCTTCACCGGCCGTTCGGGCTCGTCAAGGTGAAGATCGAGACAGCGGGCAACTCGTCCACGCTGGAAGGGGCGGATGCGGACCTGACTGCCGTGACCCGTGAAGAGGCGGAGCGGGTGAGCGAGGTCATTTCCGAGGCGAAGCGCCGCCGCCGTGCTGGCGTGCAGGAGCCTCCGGAAATTGACGGGAAAGCGGGCGGAATCCTTTCTGCCGGAGAGCCTGAAGAAGAAACGAAGACCCTCTTCAGGATGGGGAGGAAAGAGATTTTCCTCCTGGCAACGTTTTCCGGCAGGATCGGGCTCATCTTCTCGGGGATTGCGATTTTCCTGTCGCAGTTTTCCGATATCCTTCCATATGAAGCCATCTATGGTGAACTGGTCGCATTTATCCGGTTTGGCGTGTTCATGGTCGTAGCGGCGGTCCTTGCCCTGATGCTGGCCGGCTGGGTGCTGTCGGTTGCCTGGACGTATCTCGGATTCTACGGGTTTACCGTCTCGTTTGACGGGGACGACCTGTTCATTTCAAGGGGGCTTCTTGAGAAAAAGCGCGTCACCGTCCCGCTCAAGCGCATCCAGGCGGTTCGCGTAAGCGAGAACCCGTTCCAGAAGCTGCTCGGGTACGTGTCGGTCAAGGTCCATAGTGCAGGGGGGAGTGTTCAGGAGGGGGGATCGGCCATCGGGCTGTTCCCGCTCGTGAGCAAACGGGAAGTCAACCGCCTGCTGGCCGAACTCTTCCCGGAAATCGAGACTTCCGCGGAACTGAACCGCATCCCGGAACGGTCCCGTCCGTTTTATTACCGTCTGGACTTTTTCTGGGTCATCCCGCTGGTTGCGGCAGCCGGTTACTTTCTCTTCCCGTACGGGTTGCTGTCGCTGCTGATCGTTCCGGTGATCATCCTCCTGGGACTCTGGCAGCACCGCTCCGCGGGCTGGGCCATCACGGGCCGCCAGCTCACCGTCCGCTGGCGTGAATTCACCTTGCATACGGTCTATGTGTTCAGGAAGCGCGTCCAGTCGATGCAGGAACGCCAGACGATCTTCCAGCGGCGACGGAACGTCGCAACGGTCACTGCATCGTTCAAGTCGGGTATCATGCCGAGCAAAGCGCCGATCCGGCATATCGATGTGGCGGATGCCGACGGGCTGATGGACTGGTATGACCCCCGGTATCGAGCGGACAAACACGCGGCGGTTGAAGGAACTCCCGCTCCGCAGGGCGAATAAATCCATACAGACAGGCCGCCCCTGATCCGGGCGGCCTTTTTGGACAGGAGGGGACGGGATGGAAAACCTGATTTTCCGCCACATGCAGACGGTCCGTGAACTGACGCTGAAGTGCCTGGACGATATGCCCGAGGAAATCGCGGGAACGGTTCCGGATGGCTATCCCAATCATATTCACTGGAACTTTGGCCACATCCTATTTATTCAGGAACGGCTTGCACTGGAAGTGGCAGGGGAGGAAATGGAGCTGCCGGAGGAATACAGGATTTACTTTGCAGCGGGCACGAGGCCGTCGGAATGGAAGGGCGCGCCCCCGACGCTCATTGACATCCGGGAAGCATTGGACACCCAGACGGAGCGTCTTCGGAAGCTGCGGGCAGGCAGGCTGGACGAGCCGCTGCCGGAACCGTTCACGAACCGGATGGGCCTTGCGTTCCGCATGGCCGGCGAGACACTGCTGTTCTCGTTTTATCATGAAGCCCTCCACCTGGAGACGGTCCGGCAGATGCGGAAGATGATTGAAGCTGGGCAGTAATCGATCCGGCTCTGCAATTACCTCATTCGTGGCGGGACTTTCATCATTCAAAACTGGAGTTTCGTCATTCGGGCAGCGAGTCTCACTATTTGCGCTGCGGATCTTCCTTCCGGCCAAGCCGTCAATGAAAATGGCCGAGGTATGTGCGCAGCTTCCCTCTAGAAAGCCCCGAACCGGTGCCGGTTCGGGGCTTTCGATTGAACCGGACAATTTTTCCTCATTCTGTTCAGGCGTGGGTCCGGCTGAACTGCCCGTGTACAAGCTCCGCAAAGTAGGCGGTCTGCTTTTCCAGGCGCCTGAGACAGTCTCCGTCCAGAACAGGGATATCCAGGTTCTTGTCGATCACCTCATCGGTAAGATAGATCCCTTTGAGGGGATGACCCTTCAGTGTGGAGAGGAGCGGCTTCAGGGAATAGTCGAGGGCGAGCAGATGCCCCTGGCTGCCGCCTGTCATAAGCGGCAAGACGGGTGTCGACTCGAGCACATCCTGGGGCAAGAGGTCGATGAAGGCTTTCAGCACACCGGAGTACGCCGCCTTGTAAACAGGAGAACCGATGATGACCCCTTTTGCCCCGCGGATTCTCACGGCAGCATCAGTGACGGACGGATGGCTGAAGTCGGCGGAAAAAAGGACTTCCGCAGGGATGTCCCGCACACTCAGGTGGGTAACGGTGAATTGCTGGTCTTCAAGCAGCCCGCCGATATAACCGAGCACGCGCTCGGAACGGGAACCGGCATTCGGGCTGCCGGAGATGATGACGATTTCGGACATGGTGATCATCCTTTCTATAGATAAATCTGTCGGAGAACTAGGGATTCAGAATGGACGAACCCTCCTAATAGGTGTTCAGGGGGCCGTCGGGGGAATGAAAAAAGCTCTTCTCCCTTGTGAATAATGAGAGAAGAGCCTGGCCGGAGTGCATACGCCCCTTTTTGCCTGACTGTTTTCTCATCTCCGGGACGGGATCCGCCCTGCTGGAATTAGCACCATGCAGAGCGGGGTCTGCTGGTTGCTGAGGCTTCGCAGGGCCAAGTCCCTCCACCTCTCTCGATAAGAAATAAAATTATGAATTTTCGGCTTGGTGAACAGTATAGCAGAGCCCTGTGCATTGTCAACAGGAAAAGCCGGCTTTAAAGGGGCCCCTGATCCAAATACCAAAAACCCCGCAACAGCGGGGTACTGGCGCTTCACCGGCGATTCTTGCGCCAGCTTGTGATATTCTTCGGATGGAAGTAGCTGAGGCCGACGAGAAAGCCGACAGCCAGGCCCGTCAGGTGGGCGGTGATGTTGATGTTCGGGGTCAAAAACGTCATGACCACACTGATGACAATGATCGGCAGGATAATCTGGCGGATCTGCGGGAACGCGCCTTTGGTGTGGTAGACAAATGCGGCGAACGCGCCGAAGATCCCGTAGATGGCGCCGCTCGCCCCCACGTAGGCATAGGAACCGTCATGCAGGAAATAAGAGGCCACATTTCCGAACAGGCCCGCGAGGAAAAACAGATTCAAAAACCGGACTTTCCCTGCGAGCCTTTCCAGCTCGGGACCAAACAAAAACAGGGCGAACATATTGAACAGCACATGCATGAAACCGGCATGCAGAAACATCGGCGTGACGAATCTCCACCAGTCCCCTTCCGCGATCAGCCGGTTGATGCCCATTCCGTAAAACATGATCAGGTCACCGATGCCGGGGAGGATGGTCAGGATGTAGATGATCACGTTGATCGCGATCAGCGCCGAGACGACCGGATAGAACCGGATATACTCGGAGAAGCTTTCTCTTCTGATAAACATGGTTTCACCTCTATTTACATATGAACAGTATACCGCGTTTGGCGCGGTCCAGAAAGCGGGGAACACAGATGATCACCGGAATCGGGCTCGACATCGTGGAGATGGACAGGATCCGGCAGGCAGACGGGAGGAGCGGCCGCTTCAGGCAAAGGATTCTGAGCAGGATGGAATTGGAGAGGTACGAAAAGCTCGGCGACACAAGGCGGACCGAATACCTGGCAGGGCGATTTGCCGCCAAAGAGGCTTTCGCAAAAGCCCTCGGCACCGGGATCGGCAGGTCATGCGCATTCGGCGACATCAGCGTGCTGCCGGACGAAACGGGCAAACCTGTGCTTTATTTCAGGGGCGAGCCGGCGCCGGGATTCGTATCGATCACCCACACGCGTGAATACGCAGCGGCCCAGGTCATTCTCACCGGATTACCGGCAGCCCTGTCCGAATAAACCTGGACCCTCTCTCATAGGATGTTCTACAGGAGCGAAATGAGAAAGGGTGAAGGAATTGCGGAGCCGGATATTCGCAGGAATGCTCATCGTGCTCGTCATGCTGCTGGCGGCATGCGGGTCACAGTCGAAGGAAGATGTCATGAAAAAGCTGAGCGGCAAATGGACGGATGCAAAAGGTTATGAACTCACCGCCGTCATGGAGATCAAGACCGGCGATGAGCCAAGGCTGTATGACGTGGAAGTGTGGCACACAAAGCCGGACTACTACCGGGTCAACGTGGCCCAGCAGGGCTCCAAAGAGTCCCAGATGATCCTCCGCAACAAGGACGGGGTATTTGTCGTTACGCCTTCAATCGGCAAAACGTACAAGTTCCAGAGCGACTGGCCGGAGAAAAACAGCCAGGCTTACCTGATCGGGGCGCTTGCCGAAGACATCCGGGCGGACAAGGATGCGGTGATGAAGGAAGAAGAAAAGGAATATGTTTTTGAGACGGCCACCCGGAACAACCACCGGAAAATGCTTCCTTACCAGCGGATCCACATAGACAAAAAATCGCTCCTCCCTGTGAAAGTTTCAGTGCTGAATGAAAACAAAGAAGAACAGATGAAGATCACGTTCGAGAAAATTTCACTGGGCACGGAGCGAAGTGCCGGCGACTATGCGGTGGAAAAGCATTCGAAGGCACCTGAAGGCGCGGAAGGATCCGCGGATGATACCGGTGCGACAGAAGAAAAGCAGGATGGAGAAGACCAGGAAGGCACCTCGGATGGGGAAGAGCAAGAAGGTACCTCGGATGAGACAGACGGTGCGGCTGATGAAGAAGGTAACGAAGATGGCAAGGAAGAAGGAGATGAAGAAGCGGGTGCCGAATTGGATGGTGAGGAATTCCGCACATCCTATCCGCTCCTCAAGTGGGAAGGCGTCGACGTGGAAGAGGAAGTCGTGGGCAGCGGAGACGACAAGCGGGTCTACCTGACTTACAGCGGCGAGAAAGAGTTCGTCATCGTCCAGCAGCAGGCGAAGTCCCCGCAGGATGCACTCGTTCCGGTGTTTGCGGAAGGGGATCCGGCACACCTCGGCTTCACGATCGGCGCAATCACTGACAACTCGGTCAGCTGGGAACAGGGAGGCGTATCCTACTTCCTCGCCTCGAACGGCCTGAGCCGCGAAGAAATGGTGGAAGTCGCGACTTCGATGATCGAAGCCGAACAGAAGTGATCCGGGAGTATTGACGGCTTTCTCCCTCCGGGCGGATAATGAAAGATAAAGAGAGATCCGGCAATTCGGAAGGGAGAACGGGAAATGGAACAGACGAAATGGGGACGGCCGACAGTGGCGTCCGTCGATCTTGAGGCAATCCGGGAAAATGTCCGCAACACGGCCCGCATTGCCGGCCCGGACACCGGCGTGATCGCCGTCGTCAAGGCGGACGGATACGGCCATGGCGCGGTCCGTGTCGCGGAGGCGGCGCTCGATGCGGGAGCGATGATGCTGGCAGTTGCTACTCCGGAAGAAGCGGTGGAACTCAGGGAGGCGGGCCTGGAAGCGGACATTCTGCTTTTGGGCGCCTCCCCTGTTCCGTTCGCGCGGGTCGCATCGGAGATGGGCATCATCATCACCGCCGACTCGCCGACCTGGATGGAGCAGGTTGCCGGAGAAGCGCCTGATTTCGGCCGCCCCTTACAGGTCCATCTGAAGGTCGACACCGGAATGGGCCGGCTCGGCGTCCGGAGCGGGGAAGACCTCCTCCGAATGTACAGGACCGCCAGGGCGGCCAAAATCGTGGTGGACGGTGTCTTCACCCATTTCGCGACGGCAGACGAGCCGGATAATGAAGTGTGGAGAAAGCAGGCATCCGGATTCCGGGAAGCCGTGGCGCTGCTTCCGGAGAGGCCGCGCTTAGTGCACGCATCAAACAGCGCGGCCGCGTTCATGCATCCGGATTGCAGGTTCGATGCGGTGCGGCTCGGCATTTCCTTGTACGGCATCGCCCCGTCCGGATTCGTTGGGGAGCACCTGCCATTCCCGCTCCGTCCGGCGCTGACGCTTTCGACAGAACTTGTCCATGTGAAACGGATCGGCCGGGGGGATACGGTCAGCTACGGGGCGACCTACCGGGCGGCAAGTGATGAATGGATCGGGACGCTGCCAATCGGTTACGCGGACGGGTTTCTCGGAGGCCTCGGCGGGCAGGATGTCCTGATCGGCGGCCGCCGCTGCCCGGTGGTCGGCCGCATCTGCATGGACCAGTGCATGGTCCGGCTGCCCCGTGAAATGGCCCCCGGTGAACCCGTTATCCTCCTTGGAAAACAGGGCGATGAAGAAATCCGGCCTGATGAATGGGCGGATCGTCTGGGGACCATTCCTTACGAGGTCGTCGTCACCCTGTCAAAGCGGATTCCGAGAGTTTATTTGCAGGGATGCGGGGAATACTAACCCCAACCACGGCCCGACATGATCCGACAGATTCAACCGGTTTCGGAGGAACTTTGTCGCATTCTTTCCGAACGTGTCTTTTCAACAGGTCTGTCCAATGATATGATGGGATAGAAATTTGTTGAATGGCTGCGTCGGAGGTGTTTGCTGTGGCAGAGAAAGAGACAAAAGAAGTTGTGGTGAAGATCCCGAAGAGGATGCTTCAGTGTGACGGGGAGTCCGTCGCCTACGACCGAGCGGAACAGGACGGGTACGTCTATCTGACGACGACCCGCAAGACACGGAAGGAACAACCAAATCTTATACGGGAAGCCATCGTCAAAGGCTACGTGGAGATGTCGCAGATCAATCTTTCGATTGCTTCCGAATGTTTGTACGCGGAATACGAAGCGGAGCACGCGTGGCGCAACTCGTAATCGGAGGATGAGATTTTGGCCATAAAACGCGGGGACATTTTCTTTGCAGATCTGTCGCCGGTGAAAGGTTCTGAACAGGGCGGGAAAAGACCCGTCCTGGTTATTCAGAATGATATCGGCAATCGGTTCAGCCCCACTGTGATCGTCGCAGCCATCACGGCCCAGATACAGAAAGCCAAACTGCCCACCCATGTGGAGATTGATGCGGCACGGTACGGATTGGACAAAAACTCCGTCGTCTTGCTTGAGCAAGTCCGGACAATTGACAAATCCCGCCTTTCCGACAAGATCACACATTTGGACGAAGAAATGATGCGGCAGGTGGAAGAGGCGCTTGAAATCAGCCTCGGACTGGTGAAATTTTAAGTATACATATACAAAAAGCGCCGTCCGGCATACCGGACGGTTTTTTGTTGATTTATATAGGCCGGGGCAGCGGCACGGAAAGTTCCCCAATCATCGACTCTGTCAGGTCAAACTGATAGGCTGGTGTGGCCTGTGCTGAATCCGGTTCAGAAGCGGCGGTAGTCCGCATTCCTTCATTTGGAATGCGATTGTTTGATGCTTTCGTGTGATACTAACAGTAGATGCGATGTGCCGGCGGAGGACCGGCAGCCGTGTATCTTTATCCCGGTGCCGGCCACCGCTTTCATATGAGTATTTATATCTCGCAAAATAAGTGTGTTCCTGGTGTATTTTCGTTACAATGTAAAGAACAGTCCGTAGAAGGGGGCCGTCAGAGCCATGTATAGAAAAGTTCCTCAGTTTGTCGAGACTCACCTCGAGGAAATCATCGACAGTTGGAAAGCACGCATGAAAGATGAGCATGGTGAAAAATTCTTCCATATCATGCCGGAAGAAGTCATCGAGCGGACAAGCCGGGATTTCACGGAACTTGTCGTGTCCAGCCTGACAGAGGAATCCGGCCAGTATGAGGAGAAGCTCCATAACTTTTCCGAGCGCATCGTCCGGCTCGGCTGGTCGATATCGCTCGTCATGAAGGCGATTGAGAACTTCGCGGATACGCTCTACGATCTGCTCCGGAAGGCGGAGATCCTGGATGACAGCAATGTGGCCGAGTACTTTGATATTCTCAACAACTGGATCAAGCCGCTCCGCCAGGAAGTCGTCGAAATGTATTCCCGCACCTGGGAACGCACGGTCAATCTGCAGAAGATTGCCCTGCAGGAGTTGTCGGCATCCCTGATTCCGGTATTCGACAAGATTTCCGTCATGCCGCTGGTCGGCACGATCGACACCGAACGCGCCAAGCTCATCATGGAAAACCTCCTGGATGGGGTTGTCCGCCATCGCGCGGAAGTGGTGCTGCTTGATATCACCGGCGTGCCGGTCGTCGATACGATGGTCGCCCATCATATTATCCAGGCGGCCGATGCGGTCCGCCTCGTCGGCGCACGCTGTATGCTTGTCGGCATCCGGCCGGAAATCGCCCAGACGATCGTGGCACTCGGCATCAGCCTGGAAGACTTTACGACGACCAGCACGCTCCAGCGCGGCATGCAGGAAGCGCTCGCGCTGACAAACCGAAAAATCATGGAGGTGGATGAACAGTGAACATGCGTATCCCGATCCTCAAGCTCAACGATATCTTGATTGTCTCGCTGCAGTGGGAACTGGACGACCAGACTGCGATTCAATTCCAGGAAGACCTTCTGAAAAAACTGCATGATACGTCGGCCAAAGGCGTCGTGATCGACCTGACGCCGATCGATTTCATCGACTCCTTCATCGCGAAGGTGCTCGGCGACGTGATCAGTATGTCGGGCCTCATGGGTGCCAAAGTAGTCATCACGGGCATCCAGCCGGCCGTCGCCATTACGCTCATCGAACTCGGAATCCGTCTGGAGAATGTCATGACGGCCCTTGATCTCGAAAACGGAATGGACAAACTGCAACAAGAATTGGAGGCTTGACGATGGCGTACCGGTCTTCAGTCGATATCCATACAGAATGGGACATTGTCGCAGCGCGGCAGCTAGGCCGGAACGAAGCAAAGAAAGTAGGCTTCGGCACCGTCGACCAGGCCCGTATCACTACGGCAATCAGTGAACTCGCAAGAAATATTTACTTATATGCAGGAGCCGGAAAGATTGAGATCGAACGCCTGAACGAAGGTGGTCTATTCGGAATTGCCATTATCGCTTCGGACGAAGGCCCGGGCATCCCCGATGTGAGAAAAGTGATGGAAGACGGTTACTCGACTTCCGGCGGGCTCGGTGCGGGGATGCCGGGAGTCAAGCGTCTGATGGATGACTTCCGTGTGGACACCGAACGGGGCAAGGGCACGAAAATCACCGCGATCAAATGGCTCCGCTGACAGGGGGATGAATGTAGATGCCTCAGCAGACGGAAAATGAATATAAAGAGATTTTGAGGCAGTATCTTGAGGACCAGTCCGAGCAGAACCTGTATATGGGAGAAGCATTCAGCCGCAAGCTCATCGAGCGGGACATCTCTCCGGAGGAGGTCATCAGCATACATAAATCCGCACTCAAGGATGTGTTGCCGGGCCTTCCGTCAAAAGTCTGGCACTCTTTCGACTTCCTCATCGAAATGATGATCCGCTACGGCCTCGCGCTGAAGGAACACCAGTCACTCGTCAAACGGCAGGAAGAGATGCAGCTGGAGATGGAAGTGGCCGCAAAAGTTCAAGAAACGCTTTTGAAAACGAAGATCCCGGCGGTGGAGGGAATGGATGTCGGCTACGTCACCGTGCCTTCACGGATAATGAGCGGGGATTATATCTACTTTGTCGGAAATGATAAGGATGAAGCGGGCGTGGCTGTCGCAGATGTAATGGGCAAGGGCATTCCGGCGGCCTTGTGCATGTCGATGGTCAAATTCGGCATGGACAGTGTCCGGCATTCGGCCGAAGGCCCTTCCGGCGTCCTTTCGGTCATTAACCGGATCGTGGAAAAAAGCGTCAACGACTCGATGTTCGTGACGATGATGTACGGCCTCTATGATGCGAAAAACTCCACTTTCTCTTATGCATCCGCCGGGCATGAGCCGGCACTCCATTACCGGGCGTCGGAAAACCGGTTTGTGGAACTTGATGCCAAAGGTCTTCTTCTTGGCGTTTCGCAGGATGCCCGCTATGAAGAAGGGGCAATTGTCCTGGAGCGCGGTGATTTTGTCGCCATCATGACCGACGGGGTGACCGAAGCGCGGACGCCTGAAGGCTTTGTCGAAAAGGAAACCATCCTTGAGATCATCAGCAGCGTAAAGGACCGTCCCGCACAAGAAATGGCAGAACACGTTTTCGCGGAGTTGGACCGCATGCAGGGCTTCCGTCTCCAAGACGATTTCTCGCTCGTAATCTTGAAAAAAGAGTAATAGATGTTTGGATTTCTTCTGAAAGGGTAAAGCCTTGATGTTGTGTTCAGACGAAGTTATGGTTTTGGGATTACAGAACGCAGAAATAAAAGAAGAGGTGTGGAAATGAACCTACAAGTCGATTTGCGCGAAGAAAATAGTGTGCAGCATTTTAAAGTGGTCGGAGAGATCGACGCATTCACGGCGCCTGTCCTCCGCGAGAAGCTTTCTGAGCTAACTGTCCAACAGGGCGTAAAAGTAGAGATCGATCTTTCAGACGTGGAATATATGGACAGCACGGGTCTCGGCGTGTTTGTCGGCTACTTCAAACAAGTGAAGGAAAGCGGCGGACATGTGAAAATCACGGGGCTCTCGCCGCGGCTGAAGCGGCTGTTCGATATCACCGGGCTCGATGAAGTCATGGATATCGAAGGACATCAAGAAGATAAAGGTGGGTTCAATGATGCAACCGTATGACTATGTGGAGATCCGTGTGCCGGCCAAGGCCCAGTATGTGGGCGTGGCGCGGCTCACAATCTCCGGCCTCGCAAGCCGGCTCGGCTTCACCTATGACGACATAGAAGATATGAAGATCGCATCAAGTGAGGCCATTACGAATGCGGTGCAGCACGCATACAAAGATGACGAGGAAGGTGAAGTCGTCGTCGGCTGCGCATTGTATGAAGACCGGATGGAGATCATGGTGGCCGACCATGGTCAGAGCTTCGACTTCGAGGAAACCAAAAAGAACGTGGGTCCTTACCATGATCATGAAGAAGGTATGTTCCTCCGGGAAGGGGGTCTCGGCCTCTACCTGATCGAAACGCTGATGGACGAGATTAAAATCCACCACGATGAAGGGGTCACGGTCTTCATGACCAAATATCTCGGCGGAGAGCAGGTGGAAAAGGATGTCGAAACAGTCTCCTCCTGATTCCAAGTCAAAAGAACAGGTGATGGACTGGATCAGGGCCTTCCAGGAAAGCGGCGATGAGGAGGCGCAGACGAATCTCGTTCTCCACTACGAACGGCTTGTCCAGTCGATCGCCCGCAAATACTCCAACGGGAAATCCTACCATGAAGATATCGTGCAGGTCGGCATGCTCGGGCTGCTTGGCGCAATCCGCCGCTACGATCCCGATTTCGGCCGGAGCTTCGAGGCGTTCGCCGTTCCGACGATTATCGGCGAAATCAAACGGTTCCTCCGCGACAAGACATGGGCGGTCCATGTTCCCCGCAGGATCAAGGAACTCGGACCGAAAATCAAGTCCGCTGCGGAGACGCTGACGAACGAGCTCCAGCGCTCGCCGAAGGTGCAGGAGATTGCCGATTATCTGGAAGTGGACGAAGACGATGTCCTTGAAGCGATGGAGATGGGACGGAGCTATCAGGCCCTGTCCATGGACCATTCACTTGAAGCCGATTCCGACGGCAGTACCGTGACCCTGTTCGATATCATCGGTGATACGGATGACGGCTATGAGATGACCGACCAGCGTCTGATCGTGGCTGAAGCGCTCGATGTGCTGTCCGAGCGTGAAAAGCAGATCATCCAGTTTACATATATCGAGCAGATGAGCCAGAAGGAAGCGGGCGAACGTCTCGGCATTTCACAGATGCATGTATCCAGGCTTCAGCGGAAGGCCATCAAAAAACTTCAGGAAGCGATTGCGGCGGCAGGTGGTGGAGCGTCTTGAAGACAGTGAAGGGCGACCGCGTGGAAGCGTATATCTATCAGGAAGCCAAGGCGGGAAACCATGAATCAGGTGACGTATATTACACCTTCACCAATGAAGACTATTTTCTGTGCGCTATTGCGGACGGTCTCGGGAACGGGCCGATTGCCAGAGAATCGGCGGAAATCGTTCCGGAAATCCTGGAACGGCATCACGACGAATCGATCGACCAGCTTCTGAGCCGTTGCAATACGCATATGCACCAGAAGCGCGGAGCGGCCGTTGCAATCATCAAGGCGTATTTCCATACAAAGACGATCGAATATAGCTGTGTGGGAAATGTGCGGTTTTATCTTTATCGCCGTTCTGACGATAAGATGATTTATCCGCTTCCGGTGATGGGCTACCTGTCCGGGCGCCCGCAAAAACTTCGCACACAGGGGTATGATTACGGACCGGGGGATCTGTTCCTCCTGCATTCCGACGGCGTGGACATCCGCAGCCCGAAGGCCTTTATGCAGAACAGCGCCGGCCCATATGACCTATACAGGAAAGTGTTTGAAACCCTCGAACACGGTGACGATGCCACATATATCGCAGGAAGCCTGCTCCGCTAAATCCGCGGAGCGGGTTTTTTGATGGATGCTGTCAAGACGGAACCCGGCGGATCGTGCCATTTATGATAAAGTGAAAAGGTAAAGGGAAGGGAACGAAAGGGTGAGAACATGCAGGAACAAGAATTGATTCAGAAAGCAGCGGTGCGCGCGGGTGTGCGGCCGGCCCAGGCCCAGGCGGTCATCGGCCTGCTTGGCGAAGGCAAGACTGTCCCGTTTATCGCGCGCTACCGGAAAGAAGCGACCGGCGAACTCGACGAAGTGCAGATCAAGGCAGTCGAGGACGCCCACCGCTATCTCGCCCAGCTGGAGGAGCGGAAAGAGGAAGTCATCCGCATCATTTCCGAACAGGGGAAATTGGACAGTGATCTGGAAAAAGCAATCCGCGGCGCCGACGTGCTGCAGCGGGTGGAGGACCTGTACCGCCCTTATCAGAAAAAGCGGAAAACCAGGGCGACGGCTGCAAAAGAGAGAGGGCTGGAGCCGCTTGCCGATCTGCTCCTTTCTGAAACGAAAGAACATCCCGAAGTCCTGGCCGGAGGGTTTGTCGATGCCGGGAAAGATGTCCCGGACGCAGGGGCTGCGCTTGCCGGTGCGAGGGATATCATTGCGGAGCGTATTTCCGATGATGCCTCGGTCCGGGAAAGGATCCGCAGCGCCATCCGCCGTGACGGCCTGATTGTCACAGCCCGGAAAAAAGATGCCGAGGATCCGAAGGGCGTCTTTGAAATGTACTATGAATACGAAGAGCCGGTCAGGCAGATCAAGCCGCACCGGATCCTGGCGGTGAACCGGGGCGAGAAGACGGGTGTGCTGAAGGTGTCGGTCACAACGTCGGAGGAGCGTCTGATAGAAGACATCCGGCGCACCTACGTACGCCGTCCGGGATCACCCGTCGCTGCGGAAGTGGCAGAAGCAGCTGCAGACGCCTTCAAGCGCCTGCTGCTTCCGTCGATTGAACGCGAAATCCGAGGTGAGCTGACCGAGAAGGCGGAAGAACAGGCAATCCGGATTTTCTCGGAGAACCTGAAACGGCTGCTGCTCCAGCCGCCGATGAGGGGCAAGACGGTCCTCGGAGTGGACCCTGCCTACAGGACCGGCTGCAAGCTGGCTGTTGTCAGCGATACCGGCCGGCTTCTCGAACTTGGCGTCATCTATCCGCATACATCGTCTGACACGGAAGGCGCGAAAAAGAAAGTGCTCGCGCTTCTCCGCCAGTACCCGGTCTCCATCATCGCAATCGGCAATGGAACAGCTTCCCGCGAAACCGAACAGTTCATTGCGGATTGCCTGAAGGAGGCGGACGGCGGAGCTTCCTATGTGATTGTCAACGAAGCGGGGGCAAGTGTTTATTCCGCCTCGGAAGAAGCGCGCCGCGAATTCCCGGATCTTCAAGTCGAGCAGCGGAGCGCCGTTTCGATTGCGCGCCGCCTCCAGGACCCTTTGTCCGAGCTGGTGAAGATCGAGCCGAAATCGGTCGGTGTCGGCCAGTATCAACATGATGTTTCCCAGAAAAACCTGGGGGAGCAGCTGGACTTTGTCGTCGAGACCGCGGTGAACCGGGTAGGGGTGGATGTGAATATGGCGTCCGCATCGCTGCTCCAGCACGTCTCGGGGCTTTCCCGCACGGTTGCGGACAACATCGTCGCAGCCCGTGACGAGATCGGCCGCTTCAGCTCCCGCGCACAATTAAAGAAAGTTCCGCGGCTCGGCGCGAAGACGTACGAGCAGGCGATCGGCTTCCTGCGCGTTCCCGGAGCCAAGAATCCGCTGGATGCCACCGGAGTCCATCCGGAAAGCTACGGTCTTGCAGAAGAGATTCTGAAGGCGGCAGGATTGGACAAGAAGGAAATCGGTACGGAGCATGCGGCAGAAGCCCTCGCCAGGCTGGATGCGGGAGAAGTGGCCGAAACTGCAGGAGCGGGGGAAGTGACCGTCCGTGACATCATTGAAACGCTGAGCCGACCGAACCGGGATCCCCGCGATGAATTCCCGCAGCCGCTGCTCAGGAAAGAAGTGCTGACACTCAAGGATCTGAAGCGCGGTATGGAAATGGAAGGGACCGTCCGTAACGTCGTCGACTTCGGGGCGTTTGTCGACATCGGTGTCGGTGAGGACGGCCTGCTGCATGTGACCAAGATGAGCACTGCACGGGTCCGCCATCCGCTGGACATGATGGCTCCCGGTGACGTCGTCACGGTCATGGTCGACGAGGTTGATCAGGAAAAGGGGCGGATTTCCCTCACGATGCTCAGCCCTGCGCAGGAAGAAGAAAAGAAGAGACTGGCAGAGGAGCGGAAACGACAGCCGAAGGAACGGAAGCGGAGTGCCAAAAAGCTTGCCGATCTTAAACCGGGGACCCGGGTGAAGGGGAAGGTGCGTCGGCTGCAGCCATATGGTGCATTTGTGGACGTCGGTGCAGAAAAAGACGGACTTGTCCATATATCCAAGATGGCGCCAGTCCGCGTCAATGATCCGGGAGAGATCGTGCAGCCGGGGGACACCGTAGCGGTATGGATCGAATCGGTCGATCCGTCCGCCTCGAAAATCTCGCTGACGATGATCGGCCCCGAAGAAAACGAGAAGAGCGGAAGCCGCCGTGGATGAAGGGGAGCTCCAGCATCTGACCGAATCGATTTCGCGGGATTCGTTCTGCCGTCCGTTCCGCCACCGGGTATACTTCAATCCGAGACTGCGGACAACGGGCGGCAGGTACCGGCTTCACGATCACGACATTGAAATCAATCCGGAAGCTTACAGGAAGTACGGGATGGATGAGCTCGTCGGCATCATCAAGCATGAGCTTTGCCACTATCACCTTCATATAGAAGGAAAGGGATATCAGCACCGCGACCGGGATTTCCGGGAACTTCTCAAGAAGACCGGAGCGCCCAGGCACTGTTCTGTCATCAGGGAGCCGGTCAGGAGGAAAGCGAAGTACCTGTACCGCTGTACAGATTGCGGACAGTCCTACATGCGGAAAATCCGGATGGACACCAGCCGCTACCGTTGTGGAAAATGTCGGGGCCGCATTCATATAGTCGAAGAAAGTTGAAGAAGGAAACCCTTGCCGGGCGGGGAAAACCGTTGAGCGGCAAGGGTTTTGATATTTTTATAAAAAAGTTGGCGAAAAGTGTTGACGTATTTTCTTATGCCCCCTATAATAGGACAAGTCGACAAGAGATCACACGAAAGCCTGAACGGCTGAGAGCTCTTGGGACATTGGATATGGCCCCTTGGTCAAGCGGTTAAGACACCGCCCTTTCACGGCGGTAACACGGGTTCGAATCCCGTAGGGGTCATCACGAGGGAACGGACGGCAGGTTTGCCTGGCCGTCCGGAATCTCCCTTTCATACATAGGTGGTCCCGTGGTGTAGCGGTTAACATGCCTGCCTGTCACGCAGGAGATCGCGGGTTCGATTCCCGTCGGGACCGCCATTTGTTCTTTGGTCGATGGCCGGAGGATCATATGTGAGCCATTAGCTCAGTTGGTAGAGCATCTGACTTTTAATCAGAGGGTCGCAGGTTCGAGCCCTGCATGGCTCACCACCCTTTAAACAAAACGGTTTAAAAAAGTTGAAAAAAGTTGTTGACTTTCCGAGGACGAGGTTATATAATAAATCTTGTCGCTGGAACGAAAGCGAACGAAAACAGCTTCTTAAAAACCGAATCACTTTAACATGCGGTAGTGGCGGAATGGCAGACGCGCTAGGTTGAGGGCCTAGTGGGAGTTAAATCCCGTGGAGGTTCAAGTCCTCTCTACCGCACCATTTATTTCTTTATTAAGTGTGCGCCTGTAGCTCAATTGGATAGAGCGTCTGACTACGGATCAGAAGGTTATGGGTTCGACTCCTGTCAGGCGCGCCACTTCGCGGGTGTAGTTTAGTGGTAAAACCTCAGCCTTCCAAGCTGATGATGAGGGTTCGATTCCCTTCACCCGCTCCATTTCTGTTTGATATGAACCTTGAAAACTGAACAGCAAAACGCTGATGAAATGAGTTCCCGATCCCCGACCCCGTCGGGCGAGAACGGAACAAATGATATCGGACATATCACTTGATATGCCAGCTTTAAAGTATGAGCTTACTCATACTCTCTTATGGAGAGTTTGATCCTGGCTCAGGACGAACGCTGGCGGCGTGCCTAATACATGCAAGTCGAGCGGATGACGGGGAGCTTGCTCCCCTGATTCAGCGGCGGACGGGTGAGTAACACGTGGGCAACCTGCCTGTAAGATCGGGATAACTCCGGGAAACCGG
>NZ_FNAR01000008.1 GCF_900101985.1 Bhargavaea beijingensis | reverse complement strand
ATGCGGCAAACTGCATGCCCATATTGCAAACCGCAGGCCCATGCGGCAAACTGCTGGCCCATATTGCAAATCACGGATCCATGCGGCAAACTGCAGGCACATTTTGCAAATCGCCAGCCCATACGGCAACCCAAAAAGCTGCAGGCATGCGGATTCTCCGCTTGCCTGCAGCTTGCTTGTCCATATGGGGTTCCCGTTTACGCGCGGGAGACGTATTCCCCTTCTGCCGTGTTGATGATCAGGCGGTCGCCCGAGTTGATGAAGAATGGCACCTGGACGACCAGGCCGGTTTCCATCGTCGCCGGCTTGGAACCGCCGCTTGCCGTATCGCCCTTGATGCCCGGCTCAGTGTCTGTGACTTCAAGTTCGACTGTTGCCGGAAGGTCGACGCCGAGCGTCTCGCCCTGGTACTGGATCACATGGACTTCCATGTTCTCCTTCAGGAACTTGAGTTCATACTCGATCTGGCTTTCGCCGAGTTCGATCTGCTCATAGTTGTCTGTGTCCATGAACACGTGCTGGTCACCGTTGGCATACAGATACTGCATGCGGCGGTTGTCAATCTGTGCGCGCTCCACTTTTTCCCCGCCGCGGAATGTCTTCTCCGTGGTGTTTCCGTTGCGCAGGTTGCGGAGTTTGGAACGGACGAAAGCCGCACCTTTGCCAGGCTTTACGTGCTGGAAATCCAGGACGCGATAAATGTCGCCGTCCACTTCAATGGTGAGGCCGGTTTTAAAATCGTTTACAGAAATCATGTGAAATCCTCCGTTTTTCAATTGTTATAGGATGATAAGCTGCTTTGGCGAGGACGTCAGCAGTTCGCAGCCGTCTTCTGTGATGAGCACGTCGTCTTCAATACGGACGCCACCCAGGCCGGGAACGTATATGCCCGGCTCGACCGTAACAACCATACCCGGTTCCAGAGCCGTGTCGGAACGGAAGGAAAGCCCCGGCCCCTCATGCACTTCAAGGCCGATGCCATGTCCCGTTGAATGTCCGAAGGCTTCGCCGTAACCACGTTCCTTGATATAGTCCCGTGCGACGGCATCCGCCTCTTTCCCTGTCATACCCGGTTTAAGCGCGGAACATGCGCGCATCTGGGCTTCCAGGACGGTATGGTAGATCTTTTTGAGTTCTTCCGCTGGCTCGCCGACTGCCACTGTCCGTGTGATGTCGGATACATAGCCGTCATACAGAGCGCCGAAATCCAAGGTGACCATATCGCCGTTTTCGATTGTTTTGCCGGTCGCGACACCGTGGGGCAGCGCCGAACGCTTGCCGGAAGCCACAATCGTATCAAATGAGGATTCTGATGCACCGAGCCTGCGCATGCAGAACTCCAGTTCATTGGACACTTCCAGTTCGGTTACACCCGGCTTGATGAACGTAAGGATATGACTGAATGCCTCATCGGCAATCGCAGTGGCTTTCCGGATTGTCCGGATTTCCTCGTCCGTTTTGATCATCCTGAGCTTCTCGATGACATCGGAAACGGGAACCCACTCCGCATCCGTCGCTTTCAGGTACCGGTCGTAATCGGCGTAAGGCAGCGTATCCTGTTCAAAGCCGATTTTTTGGATGCCCAACGCTTTGACCTGATCGGCGACCGCATCCTTCATCAGTCCGTCCTGCTTCACGATCCGGAAACCGGACACCTGTTCCGCGGCCTGTTCCGTGTATCGGAAGTCTGTGATGAAAACAGCATCATCTCGTGAAATAACAGCAGTGCCCGCAGTGCCCGTGAAGCCGGTCATATAGCGCCGGCTGTGCGGATTCGTGACCAAAAACCCATCGATTCCAAGCCTGTCGAATGAAGCCCGGAATGCGTTTAATTTGTCCATGATCATTCCCCTTTTCCCATCCGAAGGAGGGCGAGCATCGCCAAGTCGTATCCATAGGTCCCCATGCCGGCAATCTGGCCGGTGCAAACCGGGGCAAGATACGAATGGTGCCTGAAGGCTTCCCGTTTATGTATATTCGAGATATGCACTTCGATTGTCGGCAGCCCGGCGTCGGCAATCGCGTCGCGCAGCGCGACCGATGTATGGGTATAGGCTGCGGGATTGAAAATGATGCCGTCTGTTCCGTCCCCGGCGGCCTCCTGGATCCTGTCGACAAGTGCACCTTCATGATTGGACTGATAGAATTCCAGATCCGCCCCGTTTCCGCCCGCCAATTGCCGGAGCCTGTTTTCCACTTCGGAAAGTGTCTCGCTGCCATAAATACCGGGTTCCCTTTTTCCGAGCCGGTTCAGGTTCGGGCCATTCAGACAGAGGATTTTCATCGCCAGCCCTCCTTTCAGCAGATTCTTCCCCATTTTATCATACGCAAGCAGGCGGACAACGTTTTTCACGTGTCCGCCTGCTGTTTTTTACTGAATACCGCCGTTTCCATCACGAAGCGCGTGGCGATCAGGATCAATGCGGCAAACGGCACTGATAGGGCTTTCCGGAAATCCCCGAAGTTCTCGGGCCTCGCAATCATCCACTCGATCAGTCCCGCAATCAGGAGGCCTGCTGCGGCAGCCGTGATGGAAATCTTCCACTTCCATGACAATGCGAATAGATAATAGGAAACAAGCGAAATCACATAGATGGCAACAAACAAAAGCAACCACTTGATTTCCCATGGACGATCCGCAAAAATCCCATACCGCTCAGCCCAACCGGTCGGATTCCACTTGATGAACTTGAAATAATGAAGGAACTTCAGGCCTGCCGCGAGCATCAGCGACACGGCCCCCGCCGTCCAGAACGGCAGCTGTTTGAACATCGGACCACCTCCCGGATCTTTATTCCATGATGGGAACGGGAACCGGCGTTTATTCAAGGAGTCCGGATTTCTCCGTGAAACAAAGGGAAAAGCGGGCACCCGCTTTGGGGCCCGCTTGTTGGATTAAAAGATGGGAAAAATGATTACAGTCCGCATTTCAGCTGTGCTCCGCAGTTGGTGCAGGAGTTGCAGCCGCCGATCTCTTCCACTGTCCCTTTCCGGCAGACCGGGCACGTATCACCGATTTCCGATCCGATCGTAACATTGGTCGAACGGAGGGCCTGAATCGTGTCCACGAGGACGACCGGTCGCTTTTCTTCGACCTCTTCCTCGATTTCCGCTTCCGGGTCGTTCTCCTCCGCCTTCAGCGTCAGTACCTGGGAGTCGCGGGAACCGTCGACATAAACCGTACCGCCCTTCGCACCCCCGCGGTACAGGCGCTCGTATACCGATTCGACCTGCTCGACGGTATAGCCTTTCGGTGCATTGACGGTCTTGGAGATGGAGCTGTCGATCCAGCGCTGGATCACACACTGAACGTCAGCATGCTCTTCCGGTGTCAGGTCCATCGATGTGGCGAACCAGTCAGGCAGCTGATTCTGGTCTGCACCCGGGTTGGCCTTCAGATATTCTTCCACAATCTCCGCTTTTACCTCGATGAATTTTCCGAGACGGCCGCTGCGGTAATAAGTGAAGGAGAAGTATGGTTCCAGTCCTGTGCTGACCCCGACCATAGTTCCCGTTGATCCTGTCGGCGCAACGGTCAGCAGGTGGGAGTTGCGGATTCCGTGCTCCAGGACGCCTTGGCGGATATCCTCCGGCATGCGCTTCATGTAGCCGGTGTTGATAAACCGCTCCCGCAGCTCTTGCGTTTCCTCTTCCGTTTCCCCGACCAGGAACGGGAAGCTGCCTTTTTCTTTGGCAAGTTCGATCGATTCCCGGTAGGCGGTCGTCGCAATCGCTTCGAAGACCTCATCGACCAGCTGGTTGCCTTCTTCTGATCCGTAGCGCTTGCCGCAATAAATCAGAAGATCCGCTAGACCCATGACACCGAGCCCGACTCGCCGTTCGCCAAGTGCCTGGTGTTCATTTTCAGGAAGGAAGTAAGGGGTCGCATCGATGACATTGTCCTGCATCCGGACGCCTGTCCGCACGGTTTCACGGAGTTTGCCGTAGTCGACCTTCCGCGTTTCCTTATCGGCCATCTCGGCCAGGTTGACTGCCGCCAGGTTGCAGACGGAGTATGGCGCGAGCGGCTGCTCACCGCACGGGTTGGTTGCCACCACTTGCTGGCCGTAGGCTTTCGCATTCGTCATGTCGTTGGCATTGTCGATAAAGAAGATGCCTGGCTCCGCAGAGTACGTGGCGCAGATATTGATAAGGTTCCAAAGCTCTCGTGCCTTCATGGAACGGTAAGTGCGGATGGCGAATCCGCGCTTTTCCCATTCACGGACATCTCCGACCTGATGCCATTCCTCGTTGTACACGTCCATTTCCTCAGGCGAATACTGTTCCACGTATGGGAAGCGGAGACGGTGTTCCCCGTCTTCCTCGACCGCCTTCATGAAATCGGATGTGAGCGTAACCGAAATGTTCGCACCTGTCAGGAACTCGGGGTTGTGGACCGAGTAAGTGCCGCCGTCGCGCAACTTATGCTCGGCATCCCGGATGATCGCTTCGTTGAAGCCGCCAAGCCCCGGGATATTCTTGTAGTTGACGATGCCCTGGTACATCGCTTCTTCCTGCTGGGTGAACGGCTTGAATTTCAGCTTTTCTTTCGCGAGTTTCCGGATATGCTCATCGTTCGTGTTCTCGACCAGATAACGGAGAATACGCGGATTCTGCATTTTCGAGATGATGAACTCGACGATGTCCGGATGCCAGTCCGCGAGCATGATCATCTGTGCGCCTCGGCGGGAACCGCCCTGCTCCACCAGATGGGTCAGCTTTGCGATGTCATCCAGCCAGGAAACCGAGCCGGACGATTTGCCGTTGACGCCGCGCGCAAGAGTGTTCCGCGGGCGCAGCGTGGAACCGTTCGTCCCGACGCCCCCGCCACGGCTCATGATTTCCATGACCTGCTTGCGGTGGTCCGAGATGCCTTCCCGGGAATCGGCGACAAACGGCATGACGTAGCAGTTAAAGTATGTGACATCCGTATCGGCGCCGGCTCCGTAGAGGACTCGGCCGGCGGGGATGAAATTCAGCGAGACGAGCTCTTTGTAGAACCGCTCAAACGACTCCCTGCGGGTCTTTTCATCCTTCTCGACGGAGGAAAGTCCGGTCGCGTTCCGCTTGGCGATCTGCTCGTAAAAGATTTCAAGCGGCTTTTCGATGACTTCCAGGGGACGGCTGACAATACCCTGTTCCTGTTCTGCCGGATCGTCGATCGCGGAACGGTAGTCCGGTTCGATCCAAATGTCCGCCAGCCCCTGTTCACGGTCAAGGGAGAGGATATAGCCGAGACCCCTCGCAGGGAATTTCGGATCTTCCTTCACGGTCAGGACAACAAAGTCCCCCTCGCCCAGTGTCTTTTTCTCGGTGTCTTTGAACGAGTAACGGTCGATCATGACCAGTCGGGAGACCCCTTTATGCCGGATATTCATCTCTTCCGTGACCGGATGGACTTGCGGAAAACCGGCAATGTCCCTGTTCAGTTTCGAAACGTCCAGCGTCGGTTGGTTGTTGTGTGATGCGATGACCAATACGATGACCTCCTCGAGTGTCCTCTATGATAGATACTATATCTGGTATTATGTACTTCCCAACTCTACTACATATTGAAACTCCGCATCAAGAACTGAAATTCAGCCTTGACTTTTCCGGATATGGGCCAAGGCCATGCGGCTGCTGGCTTCGACCGGATCCGACAAAAAATGGGGCAAACAAAAATGATCTGAAAGTCCCTGATTCACTTTTTTAAGTTCCATGAGTCGTTTGAATACTTCTCCTCTTCAAACCGACGCACGAGCTCTGAAACTTCCTGGTCCGGCTCGGCGTGGAACAGTTCTACACCCAGTGCTTTTTCAAACCCGTTACGGAACGCCTTCGTTACTTCGTCCATCCCCACACGGCAGCCTGACAATTCCTCGATCGAAACCGCCTTTTTCTCCAGCTTTTCCTTCATTCTGCGCCTATGGTCTTCGGTCGGGAAGTGGAAAACGGACACAAGTTTGTCAAGATCCAACGAAACCGGTATGGCTCCATGCTGCAGGATAACGCCTTTTTGCCGGGTCTGTGCGCTGCCCGCTGCTTTTCTGCCTTCGACGACCAGCTCATACCAGCTTGGCGCATCAAAGCAGACCGCGCTTTTCGGGTTTTTAAGCGAATTCCGCTCTTCCGGGGTGGACGGAACGGCAAGCTCCGCGCGGAGGCCGAGATTCCGGAAGCCTTCAAGCAGGCCTGCACTGATTACCCGGTAGGCCTCTGTCACCGTTTCCGGCATGTCAGGATGGGATTCGGAAATGATGATGCTGTAGGTCAGCTCACGGTCATGAAGCACCGCGCGGCCACCCGTGGGCCGCCTGACAAAGCCCAATCCCATGTCTTTGACTTGATCCAAGTCGACCGCTTCAGCCGCTTTCTGGAAATAGCCGATCGACAGGGTGGCGGGATTCCATTCGTAAAATCGGACAACAGGCGGAATCTTGCCTTTCGAGTGGAGTTCAAGCAGTGCGTCGTCCATCGCCATATTATAGGACCCCGTTTGCGGCCCGGAGTTGATAAACATCCATTTTTCTGTCATTCCAGACAGCCCCTTTCAAAAAAACACAATGGATTTAGTTTATCACAATCCCCCGATCCTTTTGAGCAATCGGCCGGATATTTTGTCCGGCCGTGGACGAAGCGCGCGAGTTCTTTTATAATCTTAGGGAGAGAGAAAGGGGAAAATGGCTTTGGAATCACTTTATATCATTTCCGCGATCCTTTTCGGATTGATCATCTACCTGCTCGTGACCGTACTCAGGACCCGCAAGGCGGTGACCGCCCTCAACCAGGAGGAATTTATCGCCGGCTTCCGGAAAGCCCAGCTGATCGATGTGCGCGAACAAAAAGACTTTGATGCGGGGCATATCCTCGGCGCCCGCAATATCCCGTTTACGCAATTCTCCCAGCGCTATAAGGAAATCCGTCCGGACAAACCGGTCTATCTGTATGACCAGAATGGCTCCCGGAGCGGCCGCGCGGCACTTTACCTGAAAAAACGCGGCTACGGGCAGCTCTACATGCTGACAGGCGGCTTCCGCCAGTGGACGGGCAAGGTCAAAACGAAAAAATAAAACCGGAACGCCGCCATGCAGAATTGTCTGCATGGCGGCGTTTGGTTATGCAGGATGAACATGACGGTAGATGTGTCGGTCTCGACATTCAAGGGTTCGGTTTCATCATAGGCACCCCCGGTTCCGTCATCCACCAATGAATGACGAAACCGGCGGGCCCAATGACGAAATTGCCCGCTTTAATGACGAAACAACCAGGGCGAATGACGAAACCGGTTGAAGCGGCGTGACATTCCGCGGCAACACAAAAACTGCAGACAATGGGCATTCCCTCCCTCTGTCTGCAGCCGGAAGGCCCGCAGCCATAGCGGGCCTTCTTTCATATGCGCTTGTCAGTTCACAGCAACGGGTTCCGCCTTCTCAGGACGGCTGTACTTCAATACAGGTTTCCGGGCGGCCTGAGTCTCGTCAAGACGGCTCACGACTGTCGTGTGAGGCGCTTCCTGGACGATTTCAGGATTCTCCTCCGCCTCGCGGGCGATCTGGATCATTGCGTCAATGAACGCATCCAGCGTTTCCTTGGATTCCGTTTCGGTCGGCTCGATCATCATGCCTTCCTCTACGTTAAGCGGGAAGTAGATGGTCGGCGGGTGGAAGCCAAAGTCCAGCAGTCGCTTGGCAATATCAAGCGTGCGTACTCCGAGCTGCTTCTGGCGTCGGCCGCTCAGCACGAATTCATGCTTGCAGTGGCGGTCATACGGCAGATCGAAGTGTGGCGCAAGGCGGCGCATCATGTAGTTTGCATTGAGTACCGCATATTCCGAAACAAGCTTCAGGCCATCCGCGCCCATGGAGCGGATGTACGCATACGCGCGCACGTTGATGCCGAAGTTGCCGTAGAACGGCTTGATCCGGCCGATTGCCTTCGGGCGGTCGTAGTCAAATGTGAAGACATCATCTTTCTTCACAAGGACCGGCTTCGGCAGGAATGGTACGAGTTCCTTTTTGACTCCGACGGGGCCGGAACCCGGCCCGCCGCCGCCGTGAGGCCCGGTGAACGTCTTGTGAAGGTTCAGGTGGACGGCATCGAAGCCCATATCCCCCGGGCGGACCTTGCTCATGATGGCATTCAGGTTGGCGCCGTCATAGTAGAGCTTACCGCCTACGCCATGGACGATTTCCGCCATCTCAAGGATATTTTCCTCAAACAGACCGAGCGTGTTCGGATTGGTCAGCATGAGTGCTGCCGTATCTTCCCCGGCTACGCGCTTCAGGTCCTCAATGTCTACAAGCCCGTTTTCATCAGACTTCACTGTGATGGTCTCAAGGCCGGCCACTGTCGCAGAAGCCGGATTGGTTCCGTGCGCGGAGTCCGGAATGATGACTTTGGTCCGGTTGTGATCCCCGTTCGCTTCGTGGAAGGCACGGATCATCATAAGCGCCGTCCATTCCCCGTGCGCCCCCGCTGCGGATTGGAGTGTCACTTCATCCATGCCCGTGATCTCGACCAGATGCTCCTGAAGGTCATACATCAGTTCCATTGCGCCCTGGACCGAAGACTCTTCCTGGAGCGGATGGACATTCGCGAAGCCGGACAGGCGCGCGACGGTTTCGTTAACTTTCGGATTGTACTTCATCGTGCACGAGCCGAGCGGGTAGAAGCCGGA
This sequence comes from Bhargavaea beijingensis, assembly GCF_900101985.1. Lineage (GTDB taxonomy): Bacteria > Bacillota > Bacilli > Bacillales_A > Planococcaceae > Bhargavaea > Bhargavaea beijingensis. The sequence continues at coordinate 125,383 of NZ_FNAR01000008.1, read as the reverse complement.
ATCTACACCGTGATTCCGTGTTGAAAGTGCCGTGTAATGGCGCATGATATCCAGTTCGGATACTTCCGGAAGCTCTGCCGCTTCCTTTCGGATAAGCCCTTCCGGAAGCAGGCCGGAAAGATCGGTCTCCGGAACATCGAGTTCCGGAAGGCTGTATCCGATCCGGCCTTCTTTGCTGATTTCAAAAATGAGCGGCTGATTCTCTTTATGCATGGATGGCCTCCATTTCCTGCACAAGTGCATCGATTTCTTCCTTCGTACGCTGTTCGGTCACCGCGATGAGCATGTGGCCTTCCAGTTCAGGATAAGTCAGCCCCAGGTGGTACCCGCCGATGATTCCGGCATCAAGCAGGCGGCCGTTCAGGTCTGCAACAGGCTCTTTGCATTTTACGACGAACTCGTTGAAGCTTGGGCCGCCGAACAGGACTTCATAGCCGGCTTCTTTGAATGCCCGGATGGCATACTGCGTTTTCGAGATGTTCTGAAGGGCCATCTCGCGGACACCCTGCTTGCCGAGCGCCGACATTGCGACGGAAGCGGCCAGCGCGTTCAGCGCCTGGTTCGAACAGATGTTGGACGTCGCCTTGTCACGGCGAATATGCTGCTCCCGCGCCTGAAGTGTCAGCACGTAGCCGCGGCGGCCTTCCTCATCGGTTGTCTCGCCGACGAGGCGGCCAGGAACTTTGCGCATCAGTTTTTTCGTGACGGCGAAATAGCCGCAGTGCGGGCCGCCGAATGCTTCAGGAATACCAAACGGCTGCGCGTCCCCGACAGTGATATCGGCGCCGAGCTTACCCGGAGGGGTCAGGACTGCAAGCGCGAGCGGGTTCGAGGAAACGATAAACAGCGACTTGTTCTCGTGTGCGATCTCCGCAGCTTCCCGGATGTTTTCAATCTGGCCGAAGAAGTTCGGATACTGGACCAAGACTCCGGCCGTATCACCGTCGATCATGCTGCTCAGTGCATCGTAATCAGTCTGGCCATCCTTCAGGGGAATTTCCTCGACTTGAATTGACTGGCCGAGTGCATAAGTCTTAACGACATCACGGTACTCCGGATGGACCGCTTCCGAAATGAGGAGTTTCTTCCGGCGCGTATGGCCTGCTGCGAGCATTCCTGCCTCGGCAAGCGATGTGCCGCCGTCATACATGGAGGAGTTGGCAATGTCCATGCCTGTCAGTTCGCAGATCATCGACTGGAATTCAAAGATCGCCTGGAGTTCCCCCTGTGAGAATTCGGGCTGGTAAGGCGTATAAGCCGTATAAAACTCGGAGCGCGAAATGACGTGATCGACGATGATCGGCTTGTAGTGGTCATAGACACCTGCCCCCAGGAAAGACGCATGGGAGTTGCTGTCGGCGTTCCGTCCCGCAAGAGCTGAAAGTTCCTTGACAAGAGTGGTCTCGGGAAGGGCCGGCTTCAGGTCGTATTGACGGTCAAAACGGACTTTCTCCGGAATGTCACTGAACAGTTCATCGATGGATTCGACGCCGATCGCGTCAAGCATTTGTTTCTTGTCCGATTCGGTCATCGGCAAATAACGGTGCTTCATCATTCTGGACCTCTTTCTGATTAGGATTTCGCCCGCTTGTAAAATGGGGTTTCAACAATTTCAGCCTTGAGGCGTTTTTTGCGTACTTCGACTTCGACTTCATCACCCAAAACAGCATGTTCGGTACCGACGAGGATATTTCCGATGTTCAGGCCAAGGGTAGGAGACTGCGTACCGGTCGTGACTTCACCGATCTTTTCTTCACCTTTGTAGACTGCATAACCCGTACGCGGAATTCCTTTGTCAATCATGCGGATGCCGGCAAGCTTCCGCGGCATGCCTTCTTCTTTTTGGCGGGCAAGGGCTTCCTTGCCGATGAACCCGGCTTCTTTGCCGAGTTTCACGGCAAATCCGAGCCCGGCCTCAAGCGGGGAAATTCCCTCATCCATTTCCTGGCCATACAGGGGAAGGCCTGCCTCGAAGCGGAGCGTATCGCGGGCGCCGAGACCCGCAGGCACGACACCATCCTTTTCGCCTTGCTTCAGGATTTCTTTCCATAGTGCCCGTGCGGCTTCCGGTGCCGTGTAAATCTCAAATCCGTCTTCACCGGTATAGCCGGTACGCGAAACAAGCGCCTGGTGGCCGGAGATGCTGACATTCTCTTTAAAGCGGAAAAACCTGATGTCCGCTAGCGGCTCATCCGTCAGCCTGGAGAGTACTTCCTCCGCTTTTGGTCCCTGCAGTGCCAAGAGGGCATAATCCGCCGATGCATCAGTGACGGTGACATCACCTTCGGCATGCTGCTTCATCCACTTCACATCTTTTTCGGTGTTGGCTGCGTTGACGACAAGAAAATATTTGTCATCGGACATTTTGTAGATCAGCAAATCATCGATGGTTCCGCCCTGTTCGTTGCACATGATGGTATATTGTGCGCGCCCAACAGTAAGCTTTGATACATCGTTGGTCATGAGTTTCTGAAGAAAATCGGTGCTATCCTTTCCTTCCACAAGAACCTCTCCCATGTGGGAAACATCAAAAAGGCCCGCACTTGTCCGTACTGCTTCGTGTTCCGACTTGATGCCGGAAAACTGGACAGGAAGGTCCCATCCGCCAAAGTCGATTGTTTTGCCCCCGTGACCGGCATACAAGTCATAGAGCGGGGTGCGCTGCAAGGTGGTTTCCGCCATTGCACTTCTCCTCCGTTTCATCCAGATGTAAAAAAGGACAGAGAGACCCGTAGAAGTCGGGTCCTCTGTCCTGTCACCTGAAAGTTTTCCTGCTCGGTTTTCCTCGTTGGTGGCCGGCTGGTCCGGCGCTCTCCAGAGATGCGTCCTGTACGAGTCTTTTTGCCTGAGAGATTCATAACACCCGTTACTTGCTCCTTCGGCGACGCGTTTGTGCGTTCTCTCCCCGTACATTCATCCGCCCGGCAGATGCCGGTTATTCAGCTGTAAGTCAAGCGAAAGTTCTGTCGCTTTGCCTATATCCTAACATTGAATTTTGAGAAAGGCAATATCTTTTCAAATTCCGGACCATAGACGAACAAAACAAAACCGGAACCCTTTATAGTTCGGATTCCGGCGGTGTTTTCAGCGCGTTTCTCTGCCTTTCAGCCGTCTGACCTGCCTGGCGGCATAATCCGTAGCCTGGCGGAGGGTGCGCCCCTTAGTGTTGATGGTAATATGCGCAGTCTTTTTGTAAACCTTTTTGCGCTCGTTGTAGAGTTTCTGAAGGTCCTCCCGCGTAGAACGCTGGACGATCGGACGGTTTTTGTCGGTTCTGATGCGTCTCCAGATTTCGAAAAATGGAGCGTTGAGGAAAAGAACAAGCCCTGTCTGCCGGAGAAGTTTCCGGTTTTCCGGACGCATCGGTGTTCCGCCGCCTGTGGAGATGATGCACCATTCGTCACGGAAGTTTCTCAAAAAGTCCGTCTCCATCTGGCGAAAGTATTCTTCGCCGTATTGCTCAAAAATCTGCGGAATTTTCATGCCCGCCTGCTTTTCGATCTCCCTGTCCATATCGTAGTACGGGAGGCGCAACGCGTAGCTCAGCCGCTTCCCGATCGCCGACTTTCCGGACCCCATGTAGCCGATCAGGTATATCTTTTTCATCTTCCCACCTACCTAAAAGCGGTTCCGCTTCGCTAAAATACGACTCGATTTTTCTAATCGTATCACGAGCGTGGGAAGATTCCAATAACGTAAAAGCCTGCATCTGTGCCAGATAGGCATTTGTCACGACAAGAACGAAGCCGGAAACAAGGAAAAGAAGGAGCAGCGCGGCGGGAAGAATCCCCCCTGCCTCATTTTTCTGCCGGCAGAAGATGATGCATCGTCCCCCTTTCGGTTCCGTCAACAAAGACGGCGCGGAGGGAGAGTATATTTTCTGAAACAGAGATGCTGACCGACCGTACGCCGGTCAGCATCGGCTCATGACCTTCCCCGTTCACCCGCTTGCGGACCATTGACTGCACAGGGTAATGGCTGATCTCGGTAACTTTGTCTTGACGGACCACCCGCAGCAGACTCCCCTGTTCGCCGACCTGCACCCCGTCCACGTCTTTCAGATAGTCTGCCAGTTCGTACCTGAACTGCTCCCACTCCACAGAGGACGGATCGCCGATATGATGGACCAAACCGGCGGAATACCGGAAAAACCCGGCGAACAATATGAAAAACACAGAAAAAATCGCCAGGTGAAGCAAAGCTTCGATGAATGTGTATCCCGCCTCATCCGTCCGGTTCATAGCAGCGTGACTGCCATCCGGAGGCTGCCTTGTATGAAACACAGATTCCCCCTCCCTGCATTCGCCAGTCAAACACCACACTCCCGATTGTACGCGAGCCTTCTGCCTCTCCGGTCAGGTAATGGAGGTCCACCGAATCGGAGGCGACGGAAGCAGCCTGGACCGCAAGTTTCTGCATTTCCAGATTCATGACCATCCGGTCCATCAGCGGAAAAAGAGAGGTGAAAATCACATAAACGATGAGCAGTGACAAAAGGGATTCGGGAAATGAGAAACCTCGTTCACAGGACAAATGTCACCCTCCCCTTCCCGATATGGACAATTACCCTTATTTCCCCTTCCGGAGTATGAAAATGCAGGGTGCCGAAAGCTCTTGCAGATCCCAATTTCGTGAATTCAACCTGTTTCAGTGTACTGAATTCCGACAGGAACACGCCTTCTGGCAACCGGCGCCTGAACAGGATGTCCGAGCCTGCTCCCGTGGCCACATAAATGCCTTCATTCAGAAAAACGATTTTCGTATATTCCTCGTGCGCGACAGCATGCAACTGGATAGCCTGGATATCGAGCTTCAGCTGATCCTCAAATGGAATCGGCCCGGTGTCCTGGAGGGCTTTTGAAGCGGCCGCCGCATATCCTACCCCTGTCACGGCCATTGCTATCGCCAGGACAAGAAGCATTTCCGTGAACGTGAACCCGCGGGCCAGATTAAGGGTTTGAAACGCTGACCGCGCCATTGTTTACAATAATCGTCCTTCCGTCCGAACATTTAAGGTCATTCTCGCTTTCAAGGTAATCCGGTACGAGAGCTGCAGCAGTAGCCGGATTTTCTTTGTTTTTCAGTTTGTAGGCCTGTACTTGACCTTCGACCATCTGCGCCAGTGCCTCGCAGCCGGTTTTATCTATCTCTGCAGCCCGTTTCGTGACATTGGGGATGGCCAGAAGGATCAGGACCGATATCACGAGAAGTACGATCATCATTTCGATCAATGTGAAGCCCGATTGGTTTTTCAGTCGCTTAAGCATACGTTCCCCCTCATTGTAATTCGACCATACTGTAGACAGGAAGCATCAGGGCAAGGTAGGCGCCCATGATGCAAACCGCCAGAATTCCGAACAGCACCGGCTGGATGACGGCGATCAGCCTTTCCGATTCCTCGCCGATTTTCTCGTCCATCAATTCACTGTAGACCAGCATTTCCCTCGGAAGATGGCCGCCATCGTCTCCATGGCGGATAAAAGACGGAAAATCCGGCATAAAGCCCCCGGCTTGACGCACGGCTTCATGGAGCGGATCACCCATCAGAATCCGATTGCCCACCGTCCTGATCATGTAAGCAAGCATGGAATGTTCGTCCTGTCCGGCTAAAATCCGGATAGCCTGCTGGAGTGAAATCCCCCCACCCAGAAGCGTGCCCATCTCCCGTGAAAAAACCGATGTATGTCCCATGCGGATCCACCTTGAAAGGACGGGAACGGAATGGATCGCCCGGAGCTTCCCTTCTGCGGACTTTCGCGACCACACAAGGTAAGCGATCACCGCTGCCGCCGCAAAGACACAAGCGATTCCCGCAAGGAGATCGGGTATTTTCAGCAAAAGGGCGGAAAGCGCGATCGCATCTCCTTCTCTGCCCCTTCCGGCTAACATTTTCTCCATATTCGGCATGAACAGGGTCCTGAACAGGATGAAAAGAACCGAGATAAAACCGAAAAGGACACACGGATACAATGTTGCCTTCTTTAACTTCTCCAATGTCCTTTTCTTGCGCCTGAGCCGATCTGACACCGTCCTGATCGCCTCGGAAAGATTGCCATGGCTGATGGCGACTCCCACGGGAATAAGGAGCGAAGGGGCGAGCCCGATATTTTCAAGGATTTCATCCGGTCCCTCCCCCGAACGGAGATTTCGCTCCAGCACCTGTTCGGCACTTCCCGGGTCATCCAGATGATGGGGCAAAAGCATGCGGACTGAATCGTGGAAGGTATAGCCTTCATCCATCAGCCCTGCGGCCCGGGAAAGGAACCGTTCCGGCTGATGAAGACGGTGCCCCGCCCGCCGCCGTTTAAAAGGCAGCGCCATGCCGCATCCTCTCCTTCCGGTTCAGGGTCAGATGTTCCGGCATCATAAATGGCCGCCCTTCCCTGATTGCCCGGAAAGCTTCTGCCAGCAGTTCTCCGTGCAGAATTTCGAACATCGCTTTTCTTCCGCCTGCACCGTCCTCCAGACTTTGTGCACAGATCATGGAGACCGTCTGTCTCAGCTCTTCCAGTTGGATGCCGAACTCGGTCATCCTGAACAAACTGCCCGCCGTATCACGCGAGTGCACTGTCGCCACGACGAGGTGCCCGGTCAGCGCTGCCTGAACTGCAACCTTTGCAGTATCCGAATCCCTGATTTCACCGATCATGATCACATCAGGCGAATGGCGCAAAATCGCTTTCAGCCCTGCGGAGTAAGTGATACCGGCCCGTTCGTTCACCTGGATCTGGAGCAGGTGGGGCTGGCTGTTCTCAACAGGATCCTCAAGGGAAATTACATGCCTGCCCAGTTCCTCCGCACAGTGCCGTGTGACGGAATACATGGTGGTCGTCTTTCCGCTTCCTGTCGGCCCCGTAAAAAAGATCATGCCCTGCCGCATGCCGGCGGCTTCCAGCAGCAGGGAAGCCGCCTCCCGGTCATCAGTCAGGTTGCCCACAGGCAGCGCCTCCTCGTGCGGCTGGAACCGGATGGCGGCGCTTTCCTTCAGATTCACAGACGGCAGTGTCGAGATACGGAATGAGTAGCGGGCCTCTCCGAAATCCAGTGAAAAAGCTCCGCTTTGCGGCTTCCGCCGTTCTCCGATATCGAGCGATGACAGATATTTATAAAAAGAGATGATCCGTTCGCCAAGCTCGACCGGGATCTCCGCAGCCGTGATGATCCCCCTCCCTTTTCTGTGCTGGATTTCGTAATTCCGGCCGGACGGATTCAGGTGGAGATCCGTTGCCCCCTCTCCAAGTGCCCGGCCGAGGAGTTCCACGGCTTTTTGTTCGATGAGGTTTTCCACCCCTTTGCCGCCTCCCTGCCAAGTGGATTGACAGGAAAGGACCGCACTTCCCTGTCATCTCGAGTATAGGGCGGTGAGAACCCGCGGTATAGTCAACTCGCAGACTTTGCAAAATGAACCATTTTTCGATGTCATTTTTGAAAATTGCAGTCCGGGAAGCGCCAAAATCCGCTTTTGCCGGATTACCACGGACAACTTTTTGTCACAATCTCAGATGCGGAATCCGTTTGCACCCTGCAGACAAACACTATATAATGAATGGGAGATGATTATGGCACCGTTGTAAAGGAGGGAACACGCGTGGATAATATGTTCAAGCTTTGCGGCTTCTGGACAGGAATTTTCGCGGTCATGTTCTATGTCGGAGACATGATGACCCCATCATTGCTCATGTTGGCCAGCACCGGATTTTTCATTCTTTTCGGTTACCTTAAGTTAACTGAACGCATGTACTTATATCTTTTCGGCGCTTACTTGATGGTCTTCATGGTAGGGTTCAGCTACTATACGAACTTCATCTACACACCAGGAGCAGGACATTAATTGAAAACGGTACATAAAAAAACAGCCGTCATGGCTGTTTTTTTACATGCATTTTCTGAATGGATACCCGCCTCCTGCACTACTTGCCGGAAAGAAACGGGTTCATCTGTTTTTCATCACCGATCGTGGTGGGACCCATATGCCCCGGAAGTACGGTGGTGTCGTCAGGCAGTACAAGCAGCTTTCCCCGGATCGAGTTCAGCAGCGTTTCATGGTCCCCGCCCGGAAGGTCCGTTCTGCCGATGCTCATGCGGAACAGTGCATCTCCCCCGACCAGTGTTCCCTCTTCTTCAAAATAGAACGCGACACTGCCGGGAGAATGTCCGGGAACGTGGAACGTCCTGAAACGGAAGGGACCCTCCGTCTGTCCACCGTCTTGGCCGATCAGCCGGTCCGGTTCGGATGTCCGGATATCCGGAAGATCCGAATACCGTCCGGAACCATTCAGCATCGGATCCCCGAGCCATTCCTTCTCTTCCTGATGAAGGTGGACAGGAATCCCGTAGCGGGTCCGGACCTCCTCCACTGCACCGATATGGTCGAAGTGGGCATGGGTCAGGTAAATGGCGGCAGGACGCAATTGGAGTTTCCCGATTTCGCCGATCAGCTTCCCGGCTTCCTCTCCGGGATCGAAAATCAGGCACTTGCCGTTGTCCGCTTCCGCGATATAACAGTTTGTCTGGAGCGGGCCAAGCGGGTAACGATGGAATTTGATCATTTGTCGAATCACCCCGCGCCCATTATAGCATGAGCTGCCCGGCTGGCCGGTGTTCAAATATTCGACACGAATAATACTCGACAAATGTGGGGCGTTTCATTACAATAGAAGAGGAGTTTATACGTGATCTGTATCATTATCGGACTCATTGTCAGAAGGAGTGTCACCGATGAACTTATTGATGGTTATTTTCGGGCTGATCGCGATTCTTGCAGCAATCGGAACAGTCCAGGCTTTCAAGGAACGGAATATCCTGAGCATCATCTTCAACCTGGCTGCATTCGTTGTATTTGGAGCATTTGTCGTCCTGACAATCACATTCCAGGGCTACCCGCCAAAACTGCACTGATTCCCGCAAAGGGCCGGCAAACATGCCGGCCCTTTCTTTTGGCATTGAACCCATGACGTTAAAAGGCGATTCCGGTCATTCTCCGGAATCGCCTTTTAACTTGTCCATCCAATTGACAAGCGTACCGTCCGCCGTGTCGAAAAGCATCTCTCTCATTGCACCTGACAGGCAGACTGACGTTTCCGGCGAGCACGTTATGACCGGTGAATCGACCATTACCGACGCCTTCCGGATGCCCCTTGCCGAAATCACCGCCGGCTGCCAATTGGAAGCCTCGGACCCGTCCTCGGTTTCCGCCGGAAGCAGCGTTACGAACCGTCCGGGTCCTGCCTGCTCAATCTCCGCGGGAAGCAGTCCAAGCCATTGTTCTTCAGCGGGAAGGTTCAAGACAGGCAGCCAATCATCGTTTCCGCTGCCGATCATATAGTCAATGCTGCCTTCGCCTGCCGCTTTTGCAATGGCGAACATCTTGCCGTCCGACGAAAATTCCAGTACATTGTCCGCCAACACGGTTCCATTTCCGTCCACGAGTGTCCCTCCGTCTTCCAAGTCGCCGTCATCAATGATTTCCGCAACACCATCAGCCTCCAGCCACACCGGGAAAGGCCCGGCATCTTCCACTGACTGGAGCGATTCTGTGGAGGCATCGGCCAAGAACACCTCAAATTCCCAGTTTTCATCAAAAGCGGTGATGTACAGCTTCGTCCATTCTTCCGGATTCCAAGACCAGGCGATATCATGGGATTCCACAATCAGATCATTTTCTGCTGTGTTGTCACCGACCAGCCTCAGGCGGGCTTCTCCCTCACCTGTATCGAGCCTGAGCAGCAGCCGGCCGGACGGATGGCTTTCCGCCTCGGTGATGACAAGCTCTGTCCTGATAACTTCTTCGGAAGTGCCTTTATCAGGATTGATTGCGTACAGGACGGAACCGCCTGTTTCTCCGTCTGTGACGGCCAAGATCCTGCCTTCTGCATCAAAACCCAAGACTGATGGACGTTCCGCATGATCAGGGCTGGTCTGCCTGCTTCCCCCCGGTTCTTCAGCACGTTCAGCCATTTTGCCCTGATCACGGAATGCGTCTTCGTCAGGCGAACAGCCCGCTGCCGACAAAGTGATGGAAAGCACGACAGCAAGCATCCCGTATTTCCTCAACCCTACCCCCCCAGTTTCGTTTAGTTTATGTAAAAAAGCCTGTGCGGCATTGGTTCCGCACAGGCTTCCGGTCATTCGGCTTCCCGCAGTTCTAATTCCTGCCCGGGCACCGGCTGATTCCGATAGAATCTAAGCAAGTCGCCATTGATGACCATATCCGAATATTTCAGCTCCTGCTGTACTTTTTGCATGCTTTCCTCACAGGCAGCCGGGTCTCCGGCCTCCCGTGTGGACAGATCATAGCACATTTCTCCGGCATAAATATTTTCCGGAGTGACGAATCGGCCGTCACGGAAGATGACAAATTCATCATGCTCAGGAGAGAAAATGTCTGTTCCGAATTGCAGGTCCTCTTTAGTATCAATTCCCATGAGATGCAGAATGGTCGGGCGGAGGTCAATCTGTCCTGCAAGTGTGTCCAGCGTCTCCCCTTCCCCGTAACCAGGGATGTGGATGAACAATGGCACTTTCTGGAGTTCGGCTGACAGAAGCGGCGTCACCTCTTCATCGAGGTACATGCTCATCGCCTTGTTGTGATTTTCGGAGATGCCATAGTGGTCCCCATACATGACAATGATGGAATTGTCATAGAGTCCCTTTTCCTTCAGGTCATCAAAGAAGCTCTTAAGGGCTTCATCCATATAGCGGGCTGTCTGGAAATAGCGGTTCAGCGTTTTTGAGTTTGAATCGTATTCCGGAATGTACTTGTCCTCTTCATCAAGCGTGAACGGATAATGGTTCGTGAGGGTGATCATCCGGGAATAAAACGGCTGCGGCATTTCCGCCATGAGGTCTGCGGACTGTTCGAAGAACGGTATATCCTTCATGCCCCAGTTGACCGCATCGCCTTCTCCGATCGTATAGCTTTCAATATCGTAGAAGTGATCCACGTCGAGTGCCTTGTACATCATATCCCTGTTCCAGAAGCTTTTGCCGTTCGGGTGCATGACATTCGTATAGTAGCCATTGTCACCAAGTTTTTCAGCCATCGAGTTATAGGTGTTACCACCATGCGTGAAAAATACCGCTCCGCCGCTCAGCGGGTAAAGTGAGTTTTCCACGAGGAACTCGGAGTCCGAAGTCTTCCCGAGACCGGTCTGATGATAGAAGTTCGGGAAGTAGAACGTATCTTTGTCCTGCGTCAGGCTGTTGAGGAACGGCGTAACCTCGTGGCCATTCATGTCATTGTTGATCACGAATGTCTGGAGGGACTCCATCGAAACCAAGATGACATTCCGATCTTTCGCGACACCGAACATCTCCGGATCGGGTACTGCATGATTGGCGGACGTGTAGTTTTCGATTTCTGTCAGTTCGGTTCCGTCTGCCAAGGCACGCTGTGCATGGGACTTCGACTGAATATAGATGTCATAGAGGTGATAATTGTACATCCCCAGGTTTTTAACAAGCAATTCCCGGTCAAAGCTTCGCGTGAGAAGCTGCGGTCGTTCTGTTTCGGCAAGGCCGAGGTTCAGGACGAGCAATGCCGCTGTCCCTACAAAATAAAGTCTGCGGAACATCGGACGGACCGCCGCCTTGATGGCAGGCTCACCAATTTTTCTCGCAGCAAACCAGATGATCAGGATATCCGCGAAGTAAAGCGGATCATGGATTCTCAGGCTCGACAGCACGGAAGATCCGAGGTCTCCGAAGTTATTTGTCTGGAACAGGACCGGAAGCGTGATGAAATCACTGTAAAATCTGTAGAACACAACGTTCCCATACAGAACGATTGTCATGATCGTGCTTGTGATCAGCAGATACCTGACAGTCCCTTTCCAAGTCTTCATGTACATGGAGAAGCCGTAAATGAAGAGCAGGAAGAACAGCGGGTTGATGAACAGGATAAATTCCTGCATCACATTATCGATCGCCATATTGAAGCTTGTTTTATATGTGATATAGGTTTTAAGCCATGATGCCACTACTGCAACCGCAAGCAGCAGCAGGAGTTTTGGCCTTTTCGTAGTTGCCACGTTCTGGCTAACCCCTTTCTGGTCGGTTTTCCGGTTTGGCAGGATATAAATGATTGGAATGAAGACAAACACATGACTGCTCAAATCCGGGTACCCTACTTATGACGGATGTAAACTTCATATGGTTTCATTTTAAATTGAAGTTCATAAATTCTTAATACTTCCAAAGACCTGAAAAACTGTCCCGGGCTTATTTCCCTCTTCTTAAAACAAGCAGGGATTGGGCGAATTCTTTCTGGGTGATCAGGCCGTCGGCGTGCAGCTGGCGGACTTCCATTTCCAAGAGGATCAGGTCGGCATTCCGATCGCCGGTATAGACAAACGTCCCGAAGCGCTTTAACAGCTGCATCACATCATAGACGGTTTCCATCCGGCGACCCTCCCCGGCAATGGACCACACGGCGTTCCGTAAAAATACTGTCGACAGGGATATCATGGGACTCAACCGGCACTTCCCCGCACAGCTGCTCCTCAAAAGCAAGAGAGACCTTGTGCCCGCTGAATTCCTGCAAATAGCGGTCATAATAGCCGCCGCCGAAACCGATGCGGTGACCGGTCTCCGCATAAGCGACACCGGGGACGATCAGAAGACCGATCTCTTGACTGCCGGCGGGCATTGTCATGCTTTCCGCGGGTTCGAGAAGGTCCATGTAGACGGTCTCCAGTTCTTCGTAGGAGCGGATATATCGGAATTGCATACTGCGGTCGGACGGCACGCATTTTGGCGCCGCCACCCGTTTGCCGTCTTTCCAGGCTGCTTCCACAAGCGGCCTGGTATCAAGCTCGGGAAATCTTGAGATAGTTACGCCGATTGTGCCGGCCTGACTATACCTTGGGTCGGCTCTGAGGCGACGAATGGCCTCCTGGCTTCGGGCAGCATATTCTTCCGGTCCCATTGAGCCCAATGCACCGAGTATGGTCTTCCGGATCTCTTTTTTATCCATTACAGAGCCCCCTTCAATGAAAAAACCAAAACCGGTACCGGTTTTGGCAGGATCCGCTTACTTCGTTTCGCGGTGCAGAGTCTGTTTGTTATCACGTGAGCAATACTTTTTCATTTCAATGCGTTCCGGATTGGTCCGCTTGTTTTTAGTCGTGATATAGTTGCGCTCGCCGCATTCGGTGCAAGCAAGAGTTACGTTAACGCGCATTCGGTTCCCCTCCCACTCATACAGGATAGAAATGTTTGAGCATGTAAAGTGAGCATGATTTATACGACTGTTCCATTATAGCACACAGCGTGCTGATGTCCACTAAAGAATATGCGATCAACGGCATTTTTTTCAGCGCCGAAAGCAAGGGCCGGGTGCCTTTGCGGCAGTCCCGGCCCTGCTGATCATTCACCTTCCCGGATAACCGTGTCATCAGAGGATTCTTTAAGTGTGCCCTCGGTGTTGGGACCGGCTTCTCCGTCTTCGATCCGCTGCTTTTTGAGTTCAAAATAGAAATCAGTCATTTCGCGTGCGATTTCATTGTTCGGATGCGGAATATAGCCGGTATTTGATGAAACGTTCGGGGCCAGGATCGCATAGGCGATTTCCGGGTCTTCGTAAGGGGCGAATCCGACATGTGATACGTTGATGGTCGGCTTGCCGAACCACGGATCGTTCCGGTCCGCCTCGTAGTAATTTCGCTGGGCGGTGCCTGTCTTACCGGCGGCTTTATAGCCTTTCGTATCTTTGAATGTGGAATACGCAGTACCACGCGGGTTGTAGTAGACCGTGTACATCCCCTGCTTCATGCGATCGATCTGGCCGTCAGAATTATCAATGCGGTTGAGGTACCTTGCCGGAACTTCCGTCGCAATCGGGCCGAGTGTCTTGCCGTCCGGAGACGGCTCCCTGATTTCCTTGACCACGCGCGGGGCAACCCGATATCCGCCGTTTGCAATCGTAGAGACGTATTGGGCAAGTTGCATGGTTGTATACGTGTCATATTGTCCGATGGCAAAGTCGAGGATTTTATTGGCGTCCGGCTTGGCAGGACTCTGTCCCGCTGCTTCGTTTGGAAGGTCGATGCCGGTTGGGACGCCGAGTCCGAAACCGGCAAATGAATCACGGAACCGGTCGATGGCCTGAGTATCAATGGCAAGCGGGCCGTTCCTCACATAAGAACCTCCACCGAGTGCGATAGCAATTTTCCACATGTAGACGTTGGACGACCGGGTGATGGCGGTCAGGTCAGTGACGGCCACACGGCCATACTGGTTGAACAGCGACCGCTTCGGAGACGTTCCTCTGAAATGCAGCGGCTCATCGATCATCGTCTGTCCGGCATGGATCGCTCCGTGCTCGTAACCGGCCAAGACAGTCGCCATCTTGACGGTGGATCCCGCTTCGTATGCATCTTGGAAAGTGCCAAATGTCCTGTCCCGGACTTTGTATCTGCCAGATTCTTGATCATAGTAAGCTTGCTTGCCGACCATCGATATGATTTCCCCGTTGTTGGGGTCCATCATGACAAAGAAGATCCGGTCGAACATCTGGGAGTTCCGTCCGTTTTTGATGGCCAGAACATGGCGGGAAACGACTTCCTCCGCTTTTTTCTGCAGTTCATTGTCAATGGACAGGACCAGGTCCTTGCCCGGCTGGCCCTCTTGTACGGGTACGGTCTCAAGGACATTGCCCGCTTTGTCCGTGATGTTTTTGGCGATTGTCTTCTGTCCCTGCAGGACGGATTCGTACTGCTCCTCAATGAAGCTTGTGCCGACCCGGTCGTTGCGCGAATACCCGCGGGAAAGATAGTATTCCAGCTTTTCACTCGGAAGGCCTGTTTTTGGCGTTGTTGTATTACCGAGTATGGCCAACTCGGAGTTTTTCACCCGCTCCCAGTCCGTCGTTGTGTTGACACCCGGAAGCTCGTGGAGCCGTTCGGAAACTTTTGCATATTCCTCCGGCGTCACATCGCCGCTCTTGATGATCTGCGGCGAGTAGTTGTAGCCCGATGACATCTCCCTGTAAATGGCAAGCACCTCAAGCTCCTCGTCCGTCATGGCATTCAGATCTTCTTCGGTGATCTTGTCGCGCACCAGGCTGTCCAGTTCCCTCTGGCGCTGGGTTTTCGTTTTGGTTTCATCCGAATTGATCGCTTTTTTCTCTTTGTCCGACACGCGGTCGTATGCCTCATCTTTGTTGAGAAGAATCCAGAAGTCCTTTTTGTCGCGCGTCGTGACTTCTTCCTCATCTTTTTCGATCAATTCTGCAAGGCTGCGGGCGACCTCAAGCATTTCCTCCGGCTTCGTGGACTGCTTTTTCGTATAAGTGATCGCGCGCTTCGGTTCGTTGCCGACCAAAATCTCTCCGTTCCGGTCGTAGATCCTGCCCCGTGGCACACTTGTATTGACCGAGATTTCCTCTTTCCGTTCGATTTCGCGCTTGTAGTCTTCCCCTTTGACAATCTGCAGATAGCCCAGGCGGAGGACCAGCGACGAGAACAAGAGGAAGATGGTGAAGAATAGGATGTTCATCCTGAAAGTAGTGTTCTTGCGAAACCTCTGTTTTGGTGTTTCCTGTTTAGAGGAGCGCCTGCGGCGGTTCACGCGGCTTCCCCCTTTCCCTGCAAATTTCTATGAAAATTGTACCGCAAACCAACAAAAAAAGCACACACCAACGGGACGCCCGTGGTGTGTGCGGGGTTTCCGGCACAGCCGGTTTTTTTGCTGAACGAAAAAATTACTTCGCTGCTTCGTAGCGCTTGGAAACTTCTTCCCAGTTTACAACATTCCAGAATGCCGACGCGTATTCAGGACGGCGGTTCTGATACTTCAGGTAGTATGCGTGCTCCCAGACATCAAGTCCGAGAACAGGCGTTTTGCCTTCCATGAGCGGAGAGTCCTGGTTTGCGGTGGATGTGATTTCAATCTCTCCGTTGTTTACAACGAGCCATGCCCAGCCGGAACCGAAACGGCCCTTTGCTGCTGTTTCAAATTCTTCTTTGAACTTGTCAAAACTGCCGAACTTTTTGTCAATTGCATCAGCAAGCGCTCCGGATGGCTGGCCGCCGCCGTTAGGCGAAAGAATCTGCCAGAAGAGCGAGTGGTTGGCGTGTCCGCCGCCGTTGTTGCGTACTGCTGTTTTCTTGTCTTCCGGTACGGAATCGAAGTTACGGAGAACCTCTTCAATCGATTTTTCAGCAAGATCCGTTCCTTCAACTGCTGCGTTCAGGTTTGTTACATACGTGTTGTGGTGTTTCGTATGGTGGATCTCCATTGTTTCTTTGTCGATGCTTGGCTCCAGCGCGTCGTACGCGTATGGAAGTTCAGGCAATTTAAAAGCCATTTCACATTCCTCCCGGTTTCTGATGATTAACTGCATCTCCACATTATCAAACTTGTTGCACAGCTTCAATCAAAAAGCACCGCCGAATATGGCGGTGCAGAAAACATATTAAGTGGCGACAATGACAAACAGCAAAATCATGATAATTTGGATGGCGCCCTTGACGGCAACCGATGTCAGGAAACCAATCAGCGAGCCAAGCCCGCTCCGGAGAGCCTGCTTGAGTCCTTTCCTGTTTATCAGAAGTTCGCCGGCAACCGCTCCGATAAACGGTCCGGCAAGAATACCGAACACAGGGATGACGAATGGTCCGACAAGGATACCTATCGTACTCCCCCACATACCGGCCTTTGTACCGCCGTATCTTTTTACGCCAACAGCATTGGCCAGGAAATCCGCTCCGAACAACAGGATGACAAACAAAACTTCAGCCACCCAGAACCACCATGGAAGATTTGCGAACGAGTAAAACAGCCCATAAAGAACAAAACCGAGAAAAACAAAAAGGGAGGCGGGAATCACCGGATAAACTAGCCCGATGAACGCAACCGTGAAACATAAGATGATGAGCGTCCATGCGATCATGTCCATTCAGTTCCCCTCCTTCCCTTTCGCACATTAGATGTTTCTGCCAAGGATGGCTTCCGCAATATTGACGGCATGGTCACCGATCCGTTCAAGGTTGCTAACGATATCAACGAATACGATTCCCGCCTGTGCGGAGCATTGGCCGTCGTTCAGCCGCTGGATGTGCTTTTTGCGGAACTTCCGCTCCATTTTGTCGATGAGGTCTTCTTTTTCCGCGACTTCGCGTGCGATTTCTGCGTCGTGGTGGTTGAGCGCTTCGAGAGAACGTTCGACCGTCTCAATGGTCAGGCTGAACATTTCATCAAGGTCTGCCATTGCGCCTTCCGTCATGACGACACGATTCGCTTCCCGGTAATCAATCAGTTCGATAATGTTTTCAAAATGGTCACCAATCCGCTCGATGTCACGGACGGTCTCCATCAGGATGACGTGACGCTCGGATTCAATCGCGCTGATCGGCTCTGCGGAGACTTTAACAAGGTAATCCGTGATATTGCGGTCCAGGTTATTGATTGCGTCTTCCAGCTGGTAAGCCGTCTCTGAATGCTTCTTATTGCTCGACTTCAGATAGCTGTAAGTCTCGTTCAGCCCGCGTACGGCGTATTCTCCCATCCGCAGAATTTCTTCTTTCGCCTGGCCGATCGCAATGGACGGCGATTGGGATATGAATGAAGGATCCAGATGTTTCGGTTTGAATTCAATCGATACATCGTCTCCCGGAATAAGCTTCGTCACAACAAATGCCCAAGCCCCGATCAGCGGGAACTGGAGGATCGTGTTGGCCACGTTAAAGGAACCGTGGGCAAATGCGATCTGCATTTTCGGCTCAAGCCCGAGTGCGGACGACAGCCAGCTGACGTATGCAGTAAACGGCACAAGGAAAATCATAAAGACAATGGTTCCTGCCACGTTGAACAGGACATGGGTGGCAGCCGCACGGCGTGCCGCTACAGAAGCTCCGAGAGATGCAAGGATTGCCGTAATGGTCGTCCCGATATTATCCCCGAACAGGACCGGCAGTGCGGCTCTGAGATCAATCAGCTGCTCGGCATACAGACCCTGCAGGATTCCGACTGTGGCACTGGAGCTTTGGACAATCAGTGTGAAGACCGTTCCGACGACAACACCCAGCACCGAATGCTCGCTCATCGCGACTGTCATGTCGATAAAAGCAGGGAGTTCACGGAGCGGCTTCATCCCTCCGCTCATCAGTTCAAGACCGAGGAAAAGCCCGCCGAATCCGAAGATGACTTCACCCAGGTTCTTGATTTTGTCCTTTCTGAAGAAGAACAAGAGGAAAGCGCCCAGACCCATGATCGGCAGCGCATAGGCACCGACGTCAAAACCGATGATGAAGGCGGTGACGGTTGTCCCGATATTTGCCCCCATAATGACGCCGATCGCCTGGCGCAGCTTCATGAAGCCTGCACTGACGAGGCCGACGACGATGACGGTCGTACCTGAACTGGACTGAATCAGGACCGTGACAATAATCCCGACCAGCACGCCCATAAACGGGTTCGTCGTGAATCGGTCCAATATATCTCTGAGCCGGTCCCCGGCCGCTTTCTGGAGAGCGTCCCCCATAAAGTTAATGGAGAAAAGAAAAATCCCAAGTCCTCCGATAAACTGGAATAACATTTCTGTCCAGTTGATTTCCACGAGTTCATTCAACCCCATTCGACAAATATTGATGCCTGTCCATTATGTAGAGTCTGCCTGCTGATTGTAAAGAGCGGCTTTAAAGAATTTACAATACGTTAACAATCGGACGCCACGGAGTCATAGAACTGTCGTATTCTTCATTCAGAACTACCCTTCCGCATGTTAAAATAAACAGGTTAGGGAGGCGATTGATCTGAATCTGAAGTTCCGGCAACTCTTCCTTTCGGCTTTTTATGAGCCGAAGAAACTGGCCGCATACAGGCTTCTGCCATTCGGCAAAGTCGTGAAGTATATTTTCATATTTGTGTTTTTCACGGCTGTCCTGTCGTTCGTCAATTTTTCGATATCTTCCAGGGATATCCTGGCAGATACAGAAATCCCGGCGGAAGAGCTGAAAGGCATCGGCCCGCTCCTGTATCCCGCAGCCTTTGTCCTCCAGTTTCTGATTTCCACATTTTATTTTTACATCAAAGCGAGCATCGCTGCTCTTGCAGGAATGGGCATGGTCCGGATTCGCGGACGGCGCGGCGAATACCGGCACCTTTGGCGGACATCGGCAGTCGCGCTCACCGTGCCGACGCTGATTCTTCTGTCCGATGATCTGCTCGGCGGAATCATTCCGCTTGCCACGGTCTTATCCTGGGCTGCGGCCTTTGTTTATATCTGGCTGGCGGTCGGCTATTATCCCAAAAATGGCCCGTCTAAGAGACCCGTCGCGCATAAACCCCCGGCACGTTCATAGAATGTGGAAAAGGGGGTTTTTCCATGAGGATTTTCCTGACGGCAATCGTGATTCTCATCATTTCCTATTTCATCAGAACCGATTTGCAGGAAGGAACCATTCCGAAAGCCGCCTTTTACTCGGAAGGAACCGGCATCTCCGATTGTGCGGATACACTTGAACCGGATGTAATTCCCGTGACTGTCGTCAAAGATGATACAGTCCGTTCTTTATTCGCGCTTTACCCGGATGATATGGACCTCCTCACCCGGCTGAGTGAGTTTTACAAGTTGAACCCCCACCTGAAAAACCAGCAGCCGGCTGCCGGAGAGACGGTCTTTTTGCCCCTGTCTTCCGGCAGCGGTGATACATGCAGATGACCGGGAATTCATGGCGGGCTGCATCCGGATTACTTGTCTAAGCCCGCATGCATTGATAGAATAATCCAAGTGAAGGCACCGGCCTGAAAAGGAGAGAATGAACCATGGGTGAAATTACACACCGTTCAAAAACCCGTCCGGTCCGAGTCGGCAATCTGACGATCGGCGGCAGTAATGAACTCTTTATACAGAGTATGACCACAACCAAGACGCATGATGTGGAGGCGACTGTCGCCCAGATCAAGCGATTGACGGAAGCTGGCTGCCAGGTTGTCCGGGTGGCTTGCCCAGACGAACGCGCTGCGCGTGCCATCGGCGAAATCAAGAAACAGATCGACATCCCTCTTGTAGTTGACATCCATTTCGACTACCGCCTTGCCCTGATCGCAATCGAACAGGGCGCAGACAAGATCCGCATCAACCCCGGCAACATCGGAAAGCGGGAGCGCGTCGAAGAAGTCGTAAAAGCAGCAAAAGAGAAAGGCATCCCGATCCGGATCGGCGTCAACGCCGGTTCACTCGAGCGCCATATTCTTCAGAAGTACGGATACCCGACTGCAGATGGAATGGTTGAAAGTGCGCTTCATCATATCAAGATTCTTGAAGATCTCGACTTCCATGATATTATCGTGTCGCTGAAGGCTTCCGATGTCCAACTGGCAATCGAGGCCTATCGCAAAGCGTCCCAGGCATTTGACTATCCTCTCCACCTTGGCATCACTGAGTCCGGCACACAATTCGCCGGTTCGATCAAGAGCGCTGCCGGTCTCGGCACCCTCCTCAGCATGGGAATCGGGAACACGCTGCGCGTATCGCTCAGTGCGGATCCTGTCGAAGAAATCAAGGTGGCACGCGAACTGCTGAAAGTCTTCGGGCTGTCCTCCAACGCGGCGACGCTGATTTCCTGCCCGACATGCGGCCGGATCGAAATCGACCTGATTTCCATCGCAAACGAAGTGGAAGAATACATTTCCCACATCAAGGCGCCGATCAAAGTCGCTGTTCTCGGATGCGCAGTCAACGGGCCGGGAGAGGCACGCGAGGCGGATATCGGCATTGCCGGAGCGCGCGGTGAGGGCCTTCTCTTCATGAAAGGGGAAACCGTCCGTAAAGTTCCGGAAGAAACGATGGTTGATGAACTCAAGAAGGAAATCGACAAGCTCGCCGAAGAGTACTTCGAGAAACAGCGCCGCGAAGAAGAACTGTCACTTCAGGGAGAAGGCGCAGAGTGACACCGCTCCGCCTCGGAATCGACATTGACGGAACGGTGACCAGCCCTGCTGCCCTCCTGCCGCACATCAACAGACGGTTCGGAAGAGAGTTCAAGCTGGACGACATTACCGACTACAGCCTGACTGCCTCGTTTCCAATGCTGGATCCCAAAGAGTTTGCTTCTTGGTTCAAGGAAGCGGAACCTGAAATTTACAGGACCTCTCCTGCTCATGACTATGCCAAGGAGATCCTGAACAAATGGAACCGCCTGCATGAACTTTACTATATTTCGGCACGCGGGCTGGAAGTCAGGGATGTTACGTTCAGCTGGTTCAGGGAACACGGAATCCCCTACCGCCACATCGAACTGACAGGCAGCCACCGGAAAATCGAAGCGGCCAAAAAGCACGAAATCGAAATCTTTTTCGAAGACAAGCATGACAATGCCGTCGATATCCATGAAGAAGTCGGCATTCCCGTCCTGCTGTTCGACGCCCCATACAACCGCCTGCCCGCCCCTCCCGGAGTGATCCGCGTACAGGACTGGCGCGAGGCGGACAACTGGATCAAAAAAGAATTCGGCACACAAAAAGCGTGAGGATGCAAAATCCTCACGCTTTTTTCTTTTATCCGACCATCCGTCAGCCCGCCGTGCAGCAGTCCGGGCACTGGCCGTAGACCTCGAATTTGTGGTCATCGATGATGAATGACGGAAGCGCAAGAGTAACCTGTTCCATCGGACAGATGTCCAATTTTTCGGTCCTGCCGCATTCCATGCAGATGAAATGATGGTGATGGCCATGCCGGTCACAATGCATGCGGAATTTCCGCTCTCCGCCAAGTTCGGTCTCTTCAAGAATCTTCATTTCCGAGAATGACGATAGATTACGGTATACAGTGTCCTGGCTCATTTTCGGATGTTTTTCGGCCAATGCTTTCCTGACATCTCCGGCAGACAGATACCGGTCCTCCCTCTCAAGAAGCCTGAGAATCGCCTCTCTGCTGGGCGTCCGCTTGAAACCTTCCGACTTCAGCTTCTCCATGGCAAGATTAAAGTTCACCGGTTTCCACCTCCTCATTGCGTGCCGCACTTCGGGATGCGGCCAGTTTTTTGCCCCCCAGCACGAGGAGCAGAATCGTGATCGAGATGACGACGATGGTGCCTCCTGGTGCAAGATCGAGATAAAAGGCAGCGAACAGGCCGCCGAGTACCGACAGTTCCCCGAAGACGGCTGCGTACAGCATGGCCTGCCGGAAACCCTTGGCAATCTGCATCGCGGCCGCCACCGGGATGGTCATCAGTGAAGAGACAAGCAGAATGCCCACAATCCTCATCGAGCCGGCGACCACCAGAGCCGTAACGACCATGAACCCGATGTTCAATGCCCTTGAGGAGATTCCCTGAGCCCTGGAATACTTGGGGTCGAACGACATCGAGAAAAGCTCCTTGTAAGTCAGCACGATGAACAGAATCGTGATTACGGCAACTGCCAAAATCGTATAGAGATCTTCCCGGCCCACGGCCGAGACCGATCCGAACAGATAACCGACCAGATCGGTGCTGAAACCCTGAGCCAGAGAAATAAAAATGGCGCCGAGCGCAATCCCGCCAGACATGATGATCGGGATGGCCAGCTCCTCGTAGCTTTTGTACAACTCCCTCAGACGGTCGATCAAAAGTGACCCTGCAACGGAGGAACCGATGCCCAGATAAAGCGGGTTCAGGGCAGCAAATGCGGTAACATTCTGACTCAGGAACAGGCTCCCCGCTATCCCGGCAAGCGCCACATGACTCAGCGCATCAGCGATCAGCGCCAGCCTTCTGACTACGATGAACAGACCAAGCGCCGGTGCGACAAGGCCGATGATCAGACCGGATGCAAAAGCATTCTGGAGAAATTCATAATCAACGATGGCAGAAATCATGCGTCTGCCGCCTTTCTGCCGTGATGCACTCGCCGGACCGCATGCCCGTACCATTCGCTGCGGATTCTGTCTTCCTGCCGGCTATATTCTTCGTGGGGACCATGGAAGTGGATCGACCGGTTTACACAGGCCACATGCGTCACCAGTTCGGATACCGTGTCCACATCGTGTGTGACCAGGACAATGGCGATCCCTTTCTCACGGTTCAGACGGCCCAGCATATTATAAAACGACTGCATATGTTTGCGGTCGATGCCGACAGTCGGCTCATCCAGAACAAGAAGTTCCGGATCACTGATGAGCGCCCGGGCGATAAACACACGCTGCTGTTGCCCCCCGGAGAGGTCTCCGATGCTCCGTTCCGTGAAGTCTTCCATCCCCACGGCGGCAAGGGCGCTGTCCACTTTCTCGTTGGCATCGGCCGGATAGCGTCTGAACAGACCGGTCTTCTTGACCAGTCCGCTGCGGACCACTTCTCTGACTGTTGCGGGAAAGGCGCGGTTAAACGCATTGGATTTTTGCGAGACATATCCGATTTTCTCCTTTTCCCTGAAATCGGATGAATCTTGGCCGAACAGGCGGATCTGTCCCGACAACGGCCTGATCAGACCGAGGATCAGTTTGATCAGGGTTGATTTACCCGAACCGTTCGGTCCGATAACCGCCCAGAATTCTCCCTTTTCAACGGTTAGGAAAATTTGTTCGAGCGCGGACGTGTCTCCATAGCGGTATGACACGTCTTCAAGCTCTATCAATGGTTCTGCCATGTTGCCGTCCTCTTTTCCAATTCGGAATGACTACGATTTACTCAATGAAGTATAGTACAGTTCCTTCTTGTTGTAAATGATTTTAGAATGGAGGCCCAGGATGAATTTGAATGGAATGATTGCGGATTTGAAAAGAAAGTCTGACCGGGAGCTCAGGGAACTGGCATTGGAGTACGGGATTCAGCTGTCTTCGGGAGAAGTCCGTAAGCTCCGCCCGCTTCTTGATGAAATTTCATTTTCCTTTCTCTGGACAGGAGTGCCTGAGCCGTTTATCAGGAAAGTGGAATCGATTATCGGACCGGAACGGACACGATGGATCATGGACCAGTATCTGTAATCCATCGGAAACCAGAAAATCAGGCTGCCGTTGCGTCCGTACGGGACGCGCAGGCAGCCTGATTCTGTTTACACCATGAGGGCTTCGATCGGCTCGCGGCTGAACGATCGTTCGAGCAACATGGCAATTTCATCCCGGTAAGGGGCCTTGCGGCTGGTCTTATCCGGCCCGACCCAAGGGGTCTCAAGGATTTTTGGAAGTTCCGCAAATTCGGGAAGGTGTACGATCCTTGCCAATGCCTCGAAGCCGATATGCCCAAAGCCGATGTTCTCGTGCCGGTCTTTTCTCGCTCCCCGCTCGTTTTTGCTGTCGTTGACGTGGATGACCGAAATCCGGTCCAGACCGATTGTCTGATCGAATTCTGTCAGCACCTGATCAAGGTCGTTAACGATGTCATACCCCGAATCGTGGACGTGGCAGGTGTCAAAGCAGACAGTCAGCCGATCGTTCCGTTCCACACCGTCGATGATCCTTGCCAATTCATCGAATGAACATCCGCATTCCGAGCCCTTGCCCGCCATCGTCTCAAGAGCGATCCTGACCGGGGCTTCCGCCTGAAGCACTTGATTGAGGCCTTCGATGATTTTTGCAATTCCTTTATCGGTTCCCTCTCCTACATGGGCCCCCGGGTGCAGGACAATCTGGTCGGCACCGAGGGCAGCCGTCCGTTCGATTTCGCTTTGCAGGAAGTTCACGCCGAGTTCGAATGTTTCCGGCTTGACCGTATTCCCGATATTGATGATGTATGGAGCATGGACAACAATGTTCGAAAGACCGTGTTCTTCCATATGAAGGCGGCCGGCTGCAATATTCAGCTCCTCAACCGGCTTGCGCCTTGTATTCTGGGGAGCCCCGGTGTAAATCATGAACGTCGATGCACCGTAGGAGGCCGCTTCCTCGCTGGCCCCGAGCAGCATCTTTTTGCCGCTCATGGATACATGTGAACCAATCAGCACGTTACTTTCTCCTTCCCTGCCGGAGTTCCTTGCGCTTTTCTTTGCGCCGGATATCGGCCACTTGCTTTTCAATCTTTTTCTTATAGCCGGGCTTGACTTTCGATGGCTTCCTGACCTGTCGCCGTATTTTTTCGTCCAGTTCCCGGTCGGTCTTTTGCCGGGTGGAGCGCGCATGCCGTTCCTTCAGCTCGATCCATTCCCCGTTTTTGACGTCGCGGTGGACAAATGGCACGCCCATCTTTTCAATGCGCACGATTGCGTCATCGTCCGAAGGCTCATAGAGCGTAATGACAGTTCCCTGCAAGCCGGCCCTTGCTGTCCGACCGGAGCGGTGGATGAAGAATTCCAGGTCCTCAGGCAGGTTGTAGTTGATGACATGGCTGACACCAGGGATATCGATTCCCCGGGAAGCCAGGTCGGTCGCGACGATGTACTCGAATTCCAGGTCGCGGACCCGGTTCATCATCTTCCGGCGCTCACGGGGAGTCAGGTCCCCGTGGATGCGCCCTGTCTTGATTCCGTTCGAAGACAGATATTCCCCGACCTCTTCCGCTTCTTTCCGGGTGTTCGTGAAAATGATGGCCAGGTAGGGATTCAGCCCTTCCATGACTAGGAGCAGTTTCTTTTTGCGGTCCATGCTCCTTACCGGGACCAGCGGAAACTCGATCCCTTCCGCAACAGGACGGCGCTCGCCGATCCGCACATGCTCGGGCGATTCCATATACTTGTTCAGGAATGGCTTGAGCTTTTCCGGAATGGTCGCCGAGAACACATACATCTCGAGATCTTTCGGCATCCGCGAGGCCACTTGGTCGATATCCTCGATATACCCCATATCAAACGCCAGGTCGGCTTCATCGATGACCAGAACGTTGGCCGTGTGGGCCAGGAGGGCATCCTCCTGGACAAGGTCCCGCAGCCTTCCGGGTGTGCCGACAGCGACTTGCGGCTGTGTCTTCAGCTTATCGATGGAACGCTGTTTGTCCGTGCCGCCCATGAAAAGCCCGGAGCGGATGCTTGTCCCTTCAGTCAGCTTCAAAAGTTCCGAGTGGATCTGTTCTGCCAGTTCCCTTGTCGGCGCAGCAATCACTGCCTGTACTGCATCGGCATCCGGATTGATGCGCTCGACAATCGGGATCAGGAAGCTGTGCGTCTTCCCCGTACCGGTATGAGCCTGTCCGATGGCGCTTTTTCCGGCCAGCATGAGCGGGATGATCGATTCCTGCACCGGGGTCGGCGCTTCAAAACCGATTCTGCGGATGGCATCCTGCAGAAAAGGCTGGAGTTTCATTTCTGTGAATTTCAGCATACGTTTTCCTCCTCAACTGTCCTTTATTTTAACACAGGCGGGCCGGATTCTCCCGTTTGTTGCGGATAGGCCGAAATCCGGAATCAGTGGCAATGCGGAAGGCTCTGCATATGATTTAGGGAGAGAGTATTTTGATGAAAGGAGTCCGCCGGATGCGATATCAGTCATTTTACCCGTTTTCAGGCGGCGGAAGCCCCCCGCGGATGCCGTTCGGACCTCCCCCACAGCGCGGAATGTTCAACGGTCCGGCTGCCGGCTTCGGTAGAAATCCCGGCTTTGGTCCGGGCGGGTTCGGCAGAGGAGGGGTCGGAGCTGCAGGAGGCCGCGGAGCCCCGGGCGGGTCGTTAGGAATCACCGGAAATCCCGGTGGCCAGGGACAGGGAATGTCACGGATCGAATCTTATATGAGGACGGCCGACAGGTTCCTCTCCACTGCCCAGCAGCTTTCGCCGCTGATCAACCAGCTCAGCCCGATGATGCAGAATATCCCTGCACTGCTTCAGATCTACCGCGGATTTTCAGGAACACCTTCGGCCGGCGCCGGAAACAGAACAGCACCGAATACTGCCCAACAGTCTCCTGAAGCCCCTGCTCCACGCTCTGACGGCAGTTCCGTACCCCGGATTTTCCAGCCGCCCATTTGAATCTTTGAATCCGCGGCCACGCTCGGCTATAATAGGGGCAGTGACCTGAAGGAGTGAAATCCATGAATGTAATCAAGATTTCGCCGAGGGGCTACTGCTATGGAGTCGTGGACGCGATGGTCATCGCCCAGAACGCCGCCATGGACAAGTCGCTGCCGAGGCCGATATATATTTTGGGGATGATTGTCCATAACAAGCATGTAACCGATGCTTTCGAGCAAGACGGCATCATCACGCTTGACGGGCCGAACCGCAAGGAGATCCTTGAACAGGTCGAAGAAGGAACGGTCATTTTCACTGCGCATGGCGTCTCGCCTGAAGTCCGCGAGATTGCCCGCCGCAAAGGACTCGTTTCCATTGACGCAACATGCCCCGATGTGACGAGTACTCACGACCTGATTGAAGAGAAAACCGCAGAAGGCTACGATATTATCTACATCGGCAAGAAAGGCCACCCTGAACCGGAAGGAGCCATCGGAGTCGCGCCGGACAAAGTTCATCTTGTCCAGACGATGGCGGATGCAGAATCGCTGGATATTGATGCTGAAAAACTTCTGGTCACCAATCAGACGACGATGAGCCAATGGGACGTCGCCGATATCATGGAACACCTGAAGGGGCGCTATCCGCATCTGGAGGTGCACCGCGAAATCTGCATGGCAACACAAGTCCGGCAGGAAGCCGTCGCCGAGCAGGCCGGTGATGCCGATCTGCTGATTGTTGTCGGCGATCCGATGAGCAACAACTCCAACCGGCTTACCCAAGTCTCGATTGAAATTGCCGGCACCCCTTCCTACCGGGTCGAAGATGTTTCGGGCATCGACCTTGCCTGGCTGGAAGGCGTTGAGACTGTCGCCGTTACGGCGGGCGCATCCACACCGACCCCGATTGTCAAGGAAGTCATCAATTTCCTCGAGCAGTACGATGTGAATGATTCTTCAACGCATGACAACACATCCAAAGTACAACTTGAAAAAATTCTGCCGCGCATCAGGAAGCCGAAACCGGTTAAACGGATCGACCCTTATCCGGTTTGAGAACAGAAAAAACGGGACTGTCCAATTGGGCAGTCCCGTTTTTTGTTTACATGAACTTGAATGGTTCTGTGACAATTGCCGATTCGATGAATCCGCAGCTGATGCCGGCTTTTTCCGCGTCCTTTTCCAGGCGCTCCCTGACTCCTCCGACCATGATCCGTTCGATGTGGTGTCCGGGATCGACAATGGAGAGTCCGAGATTTGCGGCGTCCTGTGCCGAATGGAAATCGATGTCTCCCGTCACGAGCACATCCGCCTTTTTACCGATAGCGGCACCGACGTACTTGGCACCGGATCCTCCCAGCACCGCCACGGTCCGGATTTTTTCGTTTCCTCCATCCACTGCACGGAGAGCCGGAACGCCAAGGCGTTCTTTGACATGCTCTGCGAACGATTCCAGGGACATCGCTTCTGGAAGATGTCCGACACGCCCGATTCCGTATTCCTCGAGTCTCTGGTCGAGCACGAAAAAGTCATAGGCCGGCTCTTCATAAGGATGGGCTTCGATCATGGCCTGCTCGACCCGCGTGCGGATCGAACCGGTGAGCACCACCTCGATCTTCGTTTCGGAGACCGCCTCCTCTTTGCCCACGCTCCCGATGTAAGGGTCGGCCCCTTCCGACGGGGTGAAGCGTCCCGTCCCCTCCAGCTCATAGCTACAGTGTGTGTACTCTCCGATTGCACCGGCGCCTGCATCGCCGAGGGCCTTACGGACCTTCTCAACGCTGTCATGCGGCGTGAAAACAGCCAGCTTGAACAGCGGCTCCCTATAGGTCTCTTCCATGATCGAGATTCCGGAAAGCCCGAGTTTTTGCGCAAGCATGTCGTTCACGCCGCCCGGTGCAACATCAAGATTGGTATGGGATACATACACAGAGATTCCATGGCGCAGGCACAGTTCCACGATCCGGCCGTTCGGTGTGTCGGTCCTGACCGACTTCAACGGGCGGAAAAGCGGCGGATGATGGGCGATGATCAACCCGGCGCCCGCTTCAGCCGCCTCGATGACCACCTCTTCTGTCACGTCCAAAGTAACAAGGACCTTTCCGGCAGAGGCATCCGGCCTTCCGATCTGAAGACCTACGGGATCCCAGTCATACGCGAATTTTTTCGGCGCCCAATTTTCCATCAGGCGAATGATGTCATTGACGGTCGCTTTTTTCTCCATTCGCGAGCACCTCCATGATTTGATCAAGTGAGCGCTTCAGTTCTCTTTCTTTTGCCTCACGCTCCGCTGAAGGGGTTGCTACCTTCATCTGCTCCAAAATTTTCTGGAGTGAAGCTGCTTCATGCGCCCACTTTTTCCTGAATGCGGGCGGCTGCCTCTTGGACAGGATCGGCCCGAACCTCAGCTCGGAGTCATCATAAACGGACGTTCCCCGTTCAAGCACAAGCACTTCATAGATCTTTCCGTCTTCTTCGAAGATGTCTTCTTCTGTGATATGCCAGCCGTTCGTCATCGCCCATGAGCGGATTGCCACAGCATGGATGTTCGGCTGAAGAACCAGGCGGCGGACACCCTTCAGCCGGTTTTTTCGTTTTTCCAATATCGAGGCGATCAGCGGCCCACCCATTCCTGCTATGGAAATCGTGTCCACACCGTCTTCTTCACGGATGGCCTCAAGTCCGTCTGCCAGTCTCGCTTCGACTTTTCCGTCAAGGCCCGTCTCCCGGATTGTCGTTACCGCGGAGTCATAAGGTCCCTTGGCCACTTCCCCGGCAATGCCCCTGCGAATCCGGCCCCTAAGTGCCAGGTGGGCCGGCAGGTAGGCGTGGTCGCTTCCGATATCCGCCAGGACGGCATCCTGTCCGATGTAAGAAGCGACTGTCTGCAGCCGCTTGGACAGCTTGTTGACATTCATTTAGCGACACCTCCTTGTGAAATTGTAAACGACTATGAGCAAAATGTTAAAGCCCTTATCCGGAAATCAGGATAAGGGCTCCTAGAGCGAGTTCATTATTGAAGCGATAGCACCCATTCAGCCATCGCATCGAGGTTCTCGTCCGGGACGAGACCGCCAGGCATCGCGCCTTTACCGTTCTTCAGAACGTCTTTGACTTCGTCAGCGCTCAAATCAACGCCAACCAGGCTTGGACCCACTCCGCCTTCGTAGTTCTGGCCGTGGCAAGAAACACACTTACCTTGTGCAAGTGCCTCTGGATCGAAGTCACCGGAGGAAGCTTCGTCTCCGCCTTCTCCACCGGCCTCGCCTGTAGCGGTATCGCCACCGCTATCCTCGGATTGCTCTTGGTCGGCTGCGATTTCCTTCTGGTTATCCAGCCCGTACAGAGACATGAAGAAAATAAGGCCGATCCCGAGGGCCATGATCAGGATATAAGGTACGACAGGATTTCTGTTCATCGACTAAAACCCCCTTTTCCGTGAGATAGCTGTACAGTTATATACAGTGAACAATACATATTGTACTGCATTCCCCTGAAAACTGAAAGCATTAGCCGGGAAAGTTTTGCGACTTTGTGACAAATTCGGCAAAAGTCCGATGGAAGTCCGGTGACTTACACACCGATCTGGCGCGCAATCACGAGATGCTGGACTTCGGACGTTCCCTCACCGATTTCCAGAAGCTTCGCGTCACGCATATAGCGCTCGACCTCATACTCCTTCATGTAACCATAACCACCATGAAGCTGGATGGCCTCATCAGCCACTTCCATGGCGATTTCAGATGCATAAAGCTTGCACATCGCAGCTTCCTTAGAAAACGGGCGTCCCTCGTCTTTAAGCCAAGCAGCTTTATATACCATGTTTCTCGCCAGTTCGATCTTCAGGGCCATATCCGCCAATTTAAACTGATTAACCTGGAAATCTGCAATGGCTCGCCCAAACTGTTTGCGTTCCTTAGCATATTGGAGAGACCTGTCAAACGCTGCTTGTGCGATTCCGACCGCCATCGCGCCGATTCCGATCCGGCCGCCATCCAGCGTGACCAGAAACTGGCGGAAGCCATTGCCCCGCTTCCCAAGCAGGTTTTCCTGCGGTACCCGGACATTTTCAAGAACGAGCTCCGTTGTATTCGAAGCGTTCAGTCCCATCTTTTCATAATTGTCGATTACCTGGAATCCATCCGCATCGGTCGGGACAATGACTGCGGAAATCTCCTTTTTTCCGTCTTCCGTTCCGGTGATGGCGGTAAGTGCAAGGTGCTTGGCATAGCTGGCATTGGTGATGAAAACCTTGCTGCCATTGATGACGAAGTCGTCCCCCTCCGGCTTCGCCGTCGTTTGCGTGCCCCCTGCATCGGAGCCTGCATTCGGCTCGGTCAGGCCAAATGCACCGAGCGATTCGCCCGTACAGATCGGCACAAGATACTGTTGCTTTTGCTCCTCCGTCCCGAACAGGTTCAATGGAGCTCCCCCAAGTGAAATATGTGCAGAGTAAGTGATTCCCGTGGATGCGCATGCCCGGCTGAGCTCCTCCGTCACGATGGCAAAGCTGATTGTATCGGCACCGGCTCCGCCGTACTTTTCCTCAAACGGAAGGCCCATCATCCCCATTTCCCCAAGCTGCCGGAAAATATCTCTTGGGAATTCCTTAGTCCTGTCGCGCCCAATCGCCCCCGGAGCTACGACCTCGTCGGCAAATTCCCTGATCGTCTTTCGGATCATCTGCTGCTCATCAGTCAGATCAAAGTTCATATTGCATCCCCCTTTTGTGAATACGCTTTCAAAAACAGTATAACTGAACGAGCGCTCGCTTAACAACCTCGAATGAAAGATTCAAAGGGTTTCGTGTATCCCCGCTTATCACATTTTACGCCTGCAGGCGATACCGTTTCGGGAATATAAAAAACGCGGTCCCAAGAGGAACCGCGGATAGCTGATTCATTATTCAAGAAAATCCTTCAGGCGCTTGGAACGGGAAGGGTGACGAAGCTTACGAAGTGCCTTGGCCTCGATTTGACGGATCCGTTCACGGGTGACGCCAAACACTTTTCCGACTTCTTCCAACGTTCTGGTCCTGCCGTCATCCAATCCGAAGCGAAGACGAAGCACATTCTCCTCACGGTCAGTCAGGGTATCCAGGACGTCTTCAAGCTGCTCTTTAAGCAATTCATAGGCAGCATGGTCAGACGGTGACTGCGCCTCTGAATCTTCGATAAAGTCCCCGAGGTGAGAATCGTCTTCTTCCCCGATCGGGGTCTCAAGGGAGACCGGCTCCTGGGCAATTTTCAGGATCTCCCGGACTTTTTCCGCCGGAAGGTCCATCTCTTCACCGATTTCCTCAGGAGTCGGTTCGCGTCCTAGATCCTGGAGAAGCTGACGCTGGACGCGGATCAGTTTGTTGATCGTCTCGACCATATGGACAGGAATCCGGATGGTCCTCGCCTGGTCGGCAATTGCGCGTGTGATGGCCTGGCGTATCCACCACGTTGCGTACGTACTGAATTTGAAACCTTTACGGTAATCGAATTTCTCAACCGCTTTGATCAGGCCCATATTCCCTTCCTGAATCAGGTCGAGGAAAAGCATGCCCCGCCCCACGTAGCGCTTGGCAATCGACACGACGAGCCGCAGGTTGGCTTCCGCAAGCCGTTTTTTCGCTTCCTCATCGCCGTCCTCGATACGTTTGGCAAGCGCGATTTCCTCATCCGCAGAAAGGAGGTCGACACGGCCGATTTCTTTCAGATACATTCTGACAGGGTCATTGATTTTGACTCCGGGCGGCACGCTCAGATCGTTGAGATCGAATTCTTCTTCCTCGCCATCCTCGCCTTTCTGGCCCTTTCCTTTGCGCTCGATTTCAATTCCCTGTTCCTCGAGTTGATCAAGGAATTCCTCGAAGTGATCCGGCTCCATATCAAAAGCGGATAGTTTCTCCGTTACATAATCAAACGCCAACTCGCCGGCCTTTTTGCCCTGCTCTAGCAGTTGTGTTTTCATTTCCTCAATAGTCATTTCGTGTTCATGCTCATTGGACTGCCCTGAAAGGTCTGCCATTTTACTCCTCCTCCTGCAAAAGCCGGCACACTCAGATGGCCGACAAGGACTTCCTCAATGCGATGATTTCTCTGGATAGTTCAAGCGCGCGGCTCAGATTGCTCATCTTTTCCGCTTCCTTCGATTGCTGCAGCTTTTCGCTGATTTCCATTTCGATCCTGTATTTTCTGATATGTCTCAAGCTGTCCCGGATCTCTTCTTCGGCGTAATCTCCGGAAAGCTCGTTCATCGCCGTTTCCATCACGATTCTCCTCAGTTCTGAATCGTCAAGTGTTTCACAGAAGCGATGTACATCCGGTTCGCCATATTCCTCATAAAATCCTGCAAGTCTGACGAAAATCGCCGTATATTCATCATGGAAGAACGGGCTGCCCTCGTCCGAGTCCCTGAATTGGGCAAAGAGGGCACCGTCACGGAGAATGTGCGATAAAATGATCCGCTCCGCCCTTGCCACCGGGGATTTCCTTGTTTTCCCGCGATGGGGTGCCGGCTCGGCAGGCCGGCTTTCAGGCGGCGGTGCATTCCTTTCTCTCCGCGTATGCCGGGCTTCCGACTTCCTGAACTGCGCCGTGAGCGCCTCCACAGAGACGCCCGTCTCCTCCGCCAGCTGTTTCAGATAGAGGTCGCGCTCGACTGGTGTCGTCTTACCGGCCAGTTCCTCCAAAACTTCGTGGATATACTGAAGGAGGTCATTTTCATTTTTCAGGTTCTTGTCACGTCTGGCATACATCATTGAAAAGGACAGAAGCGTATGCGGCTGGCCGATGATGTTTTCCCTGAAAGCTTCTCCCCCATACTTTTTCAAGTAATCATCCGGATCCAGGCCTTCGGGCACGATGGCTACTTTGGCACCCAGGCGGTTCGATGGGAACATCCGACTGAATCTCCTGGCCGCTTCCCATCCCGCATTGTCTCCATCGGTACAAATGATGACCTCATTTGTCACACGCCCCAGCATCGACAGGTGCTTGTCCGACATCGATGTGCCCATGAGGGCGACACCGGACTGGATGCCTGCCGCATCTGCTGAAATGACGTCCATGAATCCTTCGAATAATATTACATTACCCGATTTGCGGGCTGCGAGACGTGCATTGTGGTAATTATAGAGAATTTCGCTTTTGTTGAAGATCGGTGACTCGGGGCTGTTCAGGTACTTCGGCTCGTCTCCGGTCTTTTCAATGATCCGTCCGGAGAAACCCACCGTTTTCCCGTTCATATCGTGGAGAGGAAACATGACCCGGTTCCTGAACCGGTCAAATGCGCCATTTCCGTTTTCGGGGAGAATCGCCAATCCGGCTTCCGCAATTTCCTCATCGGTGAAGCCCTGACGTCTCAGCAGGGTGACAAGCGACTCCCGGCTGCCCAGAGACCATCCGATGCCAAACTTATTGATGGTCTCTTTCGTGAAGCCGCGTCCGTACAGATAGTTGAGCGCGTCCTCCCCTTCCACCGTGTTCAAAAGCAGGTGATGATAAAACTCGGCTGCATACCGGTGAGCTTCCAGAAGCCTCCGTTGGCCGGACGGCATCTGCCTTTCTCCGGACGTTTCGCCGGTCTCCACCTCGACCCCTGTGCGAGCGCCCAGTTTGGCTACAGCCTCGACGAACGACAGGTTCTCGACATCCATGAGAAATGTGATGGCATTACCGCCTGCCCCGCATCCGAAACAGTGGAACATCTGCTTGTCTTCAGAGACCGAGAAGGATGGAGAGTTCTCATCGTGGAACGGGCACAGCCCGAACCAGTTCCTTCCCCTCTTTGTCAGTTGGACATATTCACCGATCAGTCCGACTATATCCGTCTGGGAGCGGATCGCTTCGATCTTCTCCTCAGGAATCCGCTTCATCCTTCACACCACACTTTCGGTCGTACTCTCGAATTCGAGATTCAAGAAAAGAATCCTTCATTCTTCGACAAAAAAGTGCGCAGGAGGGAAGAAAACTGCCCACTACGCGCATTTTATTCACAATATCCAATTATAATACGCTTCACAGTGCATTTCCAGCATTAAAGAAGTTTTTTTAAACTTCCGGGTTGCAATCCTGCGCAGCACCGCAAAAAAGAACCGGCCTTCCGAAGAGGCGGTTCTGCCGTTCATCGTTCACGTTTCTGTTTGATATTTAAGATGATGTTCGCGGTCTCCTCGACTGCCCGGTCGGTTACGTCAATGACCCTGCATCCGATCCTGTCCGCCACTGAGTAGAAATGATCGATTTCTGCTTTGATCCTCTCGATTTTCGCATAATTCGCGTCATCTTTCAATCCAAGCGCCTTAAGCCGCTCTTTTCGGATTGAATTCAGTTTTTCCGGTGAGATCACAAGGCCAAAACATTTTTCCGGATCGATCTTAAACAGTTCTTCGGGCGGTTCCACTTCCGGAACGAGCGGCACGTTCGCGACTTTATAACGCTTATGTGCAAGGTATTGGGACAGAGGGGTTTTGGAGGTGCGCGACACGCCGATAAGGACAATATCCGCCAGCAGAAGGCCTCTTGGGTCTCTGCCGTCATCGTACTTGACCGCGAATTCAATCGCCTCGATTTTCTGGAAATAGTCTTCATCCAGCAACCGGACGCGGCCCGGCTCCTCCGACGCGCGCTCGTTCAGCGTGCTGCCGATCACTTCAATGATCGGGCCGAGCAGATCAATCGAGGGAATGTTCCTCCGCTCGCACTCAAGCTTGAGGCAGTTTCTCATCTCTTCTTTGACGAGCGTATACAAGATGATGGCATGCTGCTCTGCTGCGATCTCTGTGATTTCTTTAAGCTGGTCTGTGGATTCCACATGAGGGATCCGTTTGACCGCGGTCGATTCGAAGTCTTTCCGGAATTGGCTGATGGCCGCCTTCGCCACCAGGTCTCCGGTTTCTCCGAGCGAATCGGACACGATATACATTTTCAGTTGATTCATAGGGCACCTCTCACAAATCGTGATTTTCCGCCAGCGACAGGAACGCCGAGGTGATGTTTGTCTTGGTGATGCGTCCGATGACTGATAGCCCTTCATCCGTCTCTTCGACGACCGGAAGCGCATCAATCTGCCGTTCGATCAGTACCTTCGCCACATGGACAAGTGCCTCGTTTCTCCGGCAGTAAGCGATGTTCGGCATCCTCGTCATAATCATATGCACCGGAATTTTCTCCAAGTCAGTGCCGCCGATTGCTGTTCTCAGAAGGTCTTTTCTGGAAAGGATTCCGCTCAGCTTGGATTGGTCATCCACGACAATCAGTGTGCCGACGTCTTCGAGGAACATCTGTGTAATTGCATCATAGACGGAAAGGGATTCCTGGACGACGACCGGGATGGACTGAAAGTCCCGCACTTTCATATTCAACATATTCTCTGTCAGATGCTGATCCTTTTTCTTGCCCGAATAAAAGTAACCGACACGAGGACGGGCGTCCAGAAAACCTGCCATCGTCAGGATGGCGAGGTCGGGCCGGATTGTGGCGCGGGTCAGGCTGAGCCGTTCCGCGATCTGTTCGCCAGTGATCGGCCCGTCGGCCTTCACAATCTCCAGGATCTCATCCTGACGCTTATTGAGTTCCATACGACTCACATCCTGTACTTGATGGGTAATAGCCTAGTTCATTATATCCGAATCTCCCGCCGATTGCGAAACGATTCATCCCATGCTACAATGTTGTCAAAGTCCATACGGCGATGAAGGGACAATCAAGTAATATCCGGCAATAGCGAGCAGGGATGGTGAAAGCCTGCATGGATATGAAGCGGCACCCCCGAGCCGATCTTCTTAAAGTGGGCCGGTTTTCCGGCCAATCGGGGTGGAACCGCGGGTCATCAGGCACCCGTCCCCGGACGAATATGTCCGGGGGCGGGTGTTTTTTGTGTTGGTGCGCAATGATTCCGCCTGTCAACACAGTTCAGTCCGGCACGCCCTCTGACATCGCCTGAAAAGAATTCAAGGAGGAAACAGACATGACTTCAATGGAAACAATCGTCAATCTGGCCAAGCACCGGGGGTTCGTCTTCCCGGGCTCCGATATCTACGGCGGCCTGGCCAACACTTGGGACTACGGCCCACTCGGCGTGGAACTCAAAAACAACATCAAAAAAGCCTGGTGGAAGAAATTTGTGCAGGAATCCCCGTACAACGTAGGCCTCGACGCCGCCATCCTCATGAATCCGAAGGTTTGGCAGGCATCCGGCCATGTCGGCAACTTCAACGACCCGATGATCGACTGCAAAAGCTGTAAAGCGCGCCACCGTGCGGATAAGCTGATCGAAAATAAACTCGAAGCCGAAGGAAACGAAATGGTCGTCGACGGCATGCCGTTCGAAAAAATGCAGGAACTGATCCGCGAACACGAAATTTCCTGCCCGGACTGCGGCGCACAGGATTTCACCGAAATCCGCCAGTTCAACCTGATGTTCAAAACTTCACAGGGTGTAACGGATTCTTCCTCGAACGACATCTATCTCCGTCCGGAGACTGCGCAGGGCATTTTCGTCAACTACAAAAACGTCCAAAGATCCATGCGCAAAAAATTGCCGTTCGGGATCGCACAGGTCGGAAAAAGCTTCAGAAACGAAATCACGCCGGGCAACTTCACGTTCCGGACACGCGAATTTGAGCAGATGGAGCTGGAGTTTTTCTGCAAGCCTGGCGAGGATCTCGAGTGGTATGCGTATTGGCGCGACTTCTGCAAAAACTGGCTTGATCAGCTGAATATGACGGATGAAAATGTCCGCCTTCGCGAACATGAAAAAGAAGAACTTTCCCACTACTCGAACGCAACGGTCGACATCGAATACAAATTCCCGTTCGGCTGGGGCGAGCTCTGGGGCATTGCGGACCGGACCGACTTTGATCTGAAGCGCCACATGGAACATTCCGGTGAAGACTTCACAATGACAGATCCGGATACCGGCGAAAAGTATGTTCCTTACTGCATCGAGCCTTCACTCGGAGCGGACCGCGTTACGCTCGCATTCTTGTGCGATGCTTACGAAGAAGAGAAAATCGGCGAAGATGACCAGCGCACGGTCCTGCGCTTCCACCCTGCACTTGCGCCGTTCAAGGCAGCGGTCCTCCCGCTTTCCAAGAAGCTTTCGGATGAAGCACAGGATGTCTGGGCGGACCTGCGCAAAGCGTTCCCGGTGGATTACGATGAATCCCAGTCGATCGGGAAACGCTATCGCCGCCAGGACGAAATCGGTACGCCGTTCTGCATCACCTATGACTTTGATTCCAAGGAAGACGGCCAGGTCACGGTCCGCGACCGGGATACAATGGAGCAGGTGCGCATGCCGATCAGCGAAGTCCGCGCGTTCATTGAACAGCGCCTTGAATTCTGATTTTTACATGAAAAAGGCAGTCCGCAACGGCGGGCTGCCCCAGACTGCAGTCGAAGTGAGCTTGAAGCTCTTTTCGGCTGCAGTTTTCTTTTTTTGGATAGAGCTTTGGAAATCGTCTGATCGGGCTAGTCTGTGCTGTTCAGATCTGCAAAAAGTGCCCGTCGCCGAACACCGGCATCCGCATAAAGCCGATCATGAAATTTCCGGATGATTCTGTCGCCGGCATTTCCCGGGAAACAACGTCATGCATCTTCATCCGGCGCTGTTTCCTCATTCCGGCCTTCTGCAGCCTTCGGCTCTTCCCTGACAAAAGTCGGCATGCGGTCGAGCTGATCGAGGAATGCGGCGGATTTAAGCCGGAGGCCAACCTGTTCATCATAAATGGTCCGCACAATTTTCCGCATAAATTTTTTTGTCGCAGGTTTGAGCGTAAGCTTTCCCACCTGCTCGATCGGGACGGTGTAAAACGTCCGGACCAGGCGGAGATGGGCAGGCGACAGGCGGATCAGGTAAGGGTCGACATGGAAGCAGCGATGGCAGAGAAAGCCGATTTCCTGGAAGGAAAATGCAAACTCCCCCTCTATCGCCCCGCAGTTTGCGCACTGATGCAGGACCGGATGGATTCCTGCTACAGGGAGCATTTTCCATTCCACAAACAAAGTAATCGCCTCCGGATCGTATTCCTCGTCAATGGCATGGAACGCCTGCCTGAGGAGTTCAAACTGGGCAGGAGACGGCTGGTTATCTTCAATCAGACGGTCCATCAGTTCGGCGATATAACTTGCATAGGCAGTTGCTGTGATGTCCTGATGCAGATGACGCATCTGGTTAAGCGGATCTCCTGATTGGAGTGTCCCCATCCCTCTCCCTTTGTAAATCATGAAGATGCCGTGAATAAATGGCTGTGTGACTGCAGCTAGGCGGCTGGCTGGCTTTTTTGCGCCGCGGGCCATCGCGGTCACTTTTCCGGCTTCCCTGGTCAGGAGCGTCACCACTTTATTCGTTTCGCCATACGGCCCTGTGCGGAGGACGATACCTTCCCATTTGTTCAGCATTCGTTCCACTGCTCCTTACTATAAAAAGGCATTTATCTATGCAAAATGATTCTGGCTTCTACGAACCCTGATGAGAATAAAAGCGCGGGCACCCGGCCCGCGTCCTGTCAGTATTCATCTTCCCGGAAACCGTACTCCCTAAGCTGGTTGGCCCGGTTCCGCCAATCTTTCTGGACCTTCACCCACAGCTCGAGGTACACTTTGCTGCCAAGCAGCATCTCAATGTCCTGTCGGGCGCGTGTGCCGATTTCTTTAAGAAGCGCACCGCGCTTGCCGATGACAATTCCTTTCTGGGAATCCCGCTCCACGATGATGGTGGCACTGACATCAACGGTTTCCTGTCCTTCCCGTTTTGCGATCCGTTCGATGACGACGGCCACCGAGTGCGGAATCTCTTCACGAGTGAGATGAAGAACTTTCTCACGAATCAGTTCTGAGATGATAAAACGCTCGGGGTGGTCTGTCACTTGGTCAGCAGGATAGTATTGAGGTCCTTCAGGCAAATAGCCCTTGATCACGTCCATCAGCCTGTCCACGTTGTTCCCCTGAAGGGCAGAAATCGGCACAATCTCAGCAAAGTCCATCCGCTCCCGGTACGAATCGATGACGCCGATCAGCTCGTCGGGATGGATCAGGTCAATTTTGTTCAAGACGAGAATGACCGGTGTTCCGCTGTCGCCAAGCATCTCCATAATGAATTCGTCGCCCTTGCCGAGCGATTCATCGGCGTTTGCCATAAAGAGGACCAGGTCCACTTCTTTGAGCGTGTTTCTGGCCACCTTCATCATGAAGTCGCCGAGTTTATGCTTCGGCTTGTGAATGCCGGGCGTATCGATGAAAATCATTTGGCTATCTTCCGTAGTGACAACGCCCTGGACCTTGTTCCGCGTGGTTTGGGGCTTGTCGCTCATGATGGCGATTTTTTGCCCGACCACCCGGTTGAGGAAAGTCGATTTTCCGACATTCGGGCGCCCGATGATCGAGATGAATCCTGACTTGTAACCTTCACGATTATTCAACATTTTCCATGTCCTCCGCCTTGAAGGCTCCCGGCAGGAGTTCGCTTACGGTTGTCTCCAGAACGTCCCCATTCAGATTTGTCAGGTACACGGGCATGTCACCATCACAGAATTCCGCGATTACCTGCCTGCAGGCGCCGCAAGGAGAAACGGGCCCCGGCGTATCCGCGACCACCGCAAGCGC
Organism: Bhargavaea beijingensis; assembly: GCF_900101985.1. Classification (GTDB taxonomy): domain Bacteria; phylum Bacillota; class Bacilli; order Bacillales_A; family Planococcaceae; genus Bhargavaea; species Bhargavaea beijingensis. Next base: position 84,996 of record NZ_FNAR01000008.1, on the reverse strand, counting down.
CTTGAAGTCACGATGCCCTTCGGAGATCGCTTTGAAAAAAGCCGTTCGCTCGGCACAGTTTGCCATGCTGTATGCAGAGTTCTCGATATTGCATCCGCCGAACATTTCACCGTCCACTGTAAGAAGAGCGGCGCCTACCTGGAATTTCGAATAAGGCACATAAGCAAGTTCGCGGACAGCTTTTGCCCGATCCATCAGTTGTAGTTTTTCCATTAATTAACCACCTTCATTAAAAGAGATTGAGCCATTTAGGGATGAAGATTATGCATCCGATCACAGCACTCGCTGCAGCAAAGACAAGAACAGCGCCCGCGGCGACGTCTTTTGCCTGTCCGGCGAGCGGATGATGTTCGGGAGACACGAGGTCTACAACCCGCTCAATGGCTGTGTTCACCAGTTCCAATGCAAACATCCCACCGAACAGCAGGATGACGATCAGCCATTCAGAGCCGGATAATCCGCTCAGCCATCCAAGGATTGTCACGAGCAGTGCCGCAAAGAGATGGAACCTGAAATTCTGCTCAGTTTGAAGCCCTTCTGCAACTCCCCGCCAAGCATACCGGAAGGAACGGAAAAGTTTACGGACGTTCATCCGTGTCCCGTCCCAGGCCGAACGACTCCAAAATTTCTTCCTGTCGGCCGAACATCTTTTTTTCGTCTTCTTCATTCATATGGTCGTAGCCGAGCAGATGGAGAAAGCCATGCAGCGCCAGAAAACCGATTTCCCGTTCCCTGCTGTGGCCATATTCTCCGGCCTGCCGGTCAGCGGTCTCCGAGGAAATGAGGATATCGCCGAGAAGACGGGGCATGCCGTCCGGTGTGCTCAGGGCCATCTCTCCTTCGACCGTTTCTTCAAGAGCGAATGAGATCACATCGGTCGCCCGGTCCTTTTCCCGGTAATCCCTGTTGATTGCCCTGATGGATTCATCATCCATGAATGTGAGGGACACTTCCGCATTGCCGACGTTCTCCATCTCGGCCGCGTGTTCCAGAAGCCGCAGGACCAGTTGCTGATCCTTTGCTCCGACTGTGCCGGTTTCGTCCCTCATATCGATTGTCAATTTCATTTCAAGCCCTCCAGTCGGTCACTTCGGATATTCGATCCGGTTGTGGAATACCCCGTTAAGTGTTGTACAGATCACTTCCCCCACAATAGTCAGTTCCCTGAAACTGAGGTCACATTCCGAAAATTGACCGTCATTCATCTTTTCTTTGATGATGGAACGGACAAGCTGCTCGATCTTCTCGGGAGTCGGCTCTTTCATCGATCGTACGGCCGCCTCACAACTGTCTGCAATCGAGATGACCGCGATTTCCTTTGTCTGCGGCTTGGGACCCGGATAACGGAATGCCTCCTCGTCCGCCACTTCCCCGGACTCCCCGGCTTTTACGAAGAAGAACTTGAGCAGTGACGTTCCGTGGTGCTGCTGTGCAATATCCACAAGCTCTCTCGGTATCCCGTGCTTTTTCAGGATTTCTGCCCCCTCGGTGGCATGGGCGATGATGATGTCCCTGCTTTTGTCGGGCGGCAGCGAATCATGCGGGTTGGGGCCGGCCATCTGGTTTTCTATGAAAAATGCCGGTCTCCGGGTCTTTCCGATATCATGATAATAGCTTCCTACCCGGGCAAGGAGCCCATTTGCGCCAATCGCCTCGCATGCCGCATCGGACAGATTGGCGACCATGACACTGTGGTGGTATGTACCCGGCGTCTCTGTGAGGATCCTCTTCAGAAGAGGATGATTCGGATTGGACAGCTCGACCAGTTTCAGATCGGACAAGATGCCGAACACTGTTTCAAAAAACGGCATCAGGCCAATAGTGAGCGCGCCTGACAACAGGCCGGAACCAAGTGCCGCCATCATGAATAGCGACCACTCCTGCAAACCAAAGTGGGATTGGTTCATGAGCAGATAGAATGTGATAAAAAGCGCATTCACAAGCGCAACGCCAAAGCTGGCCGTCAGGATCGACGATCTGCGGCCATCACCCTGGATCAGGTAATGCCCGGCAAAACCGCCGAACAGAAGATACAGCACAATCTCCATATTGGCGACCGGCGAATACCCTTCCTGCAGCAAAAGCCCGCCGGTTGCAGCGGTCAGCACAGTCAGGAGAAGCGCCACCCTTCCGTCCGTCAGAAGCCGGAGAAGAAACGGCACAAGCGCGGTCGGATAAACATAGGCCAGCGCCATATTAAAATCGATTTCCGTCGCGGCAAGCAGCTTCATCGCGACAATGGCGAGGAAATAGACAACCAGTGTGATAGAAAGCCATTTCTTTTTCAAGTATCCCGGGTGCTCCAGCTGCCTGAAATGGCGATAGATGAACCAGAAAGTCAACAGCGTGAAAAGTCCCAGAGCCAGCACCGGCCTGAGCGAAGTGTTTTCGTTCAGAAGCCCCGCAAGCTCAAGCTGGCGGTGAACTTCCCTATCGATGATCTGTCCTTCCTGGACAATCACCTGACCTTGAAGGATCCGTGTAGGTTCTACCTCTGCCCTTGCCTGTTCCATTCTTGCTTCGGTCTGCTGTTCATCCACTTTCTCGTTGATTTTGATGCTCGAGCGGCCGATCTCCACCGCTGCCGGCATCAGTCCATGCGGGATGGCAGCAGTGCGGATCCGGTCTTCCGTGTCATTCCTTGCGTCCGCAAGTTCCGTATCCCGGATTGGCTGCTCCATGGCCCCGGAAACTATCGAACTGACGGTATCGCGGGCTTTTTCCAGTTCGTCATTGCCCGAGCGCACAAGCATCCCGAGCAAGTCGTCGCTCAGTCGGAAACCGCCCCCCGACTCCTCGAGATCTTCAAGCTTTTTTCGAAGATCCCCTATCTGACGCTCTGTATCCGGAGGTTCTTTCTGATCGCCTTCCGCTGCTTCCGCTTTGGCATCCAAGGCATAGTCGAAAACAGACCGCACGATGGCCGCACTGTTTGCCGGAGCCTCTTCATCATAATCATAAACCGGCGTGACCTCGGACGCGGCGCGCTGTCTTTCCTGCTCCGTCTTGACCGGATCTTCCACCGTCTTGGTCGCCCGGATGGTTTCATTGGCAAGATGGAACATCCGGATATCAAACGTTTCGTCCTTAACGCTTCCCAGCATAATCGTAAATGCCAGGATGGCGGAAAGTCCGAGAAGAATGATGGAGAAAATGGAAAACGAAATTTTTTCAATGAACGTTTGCAACGCCTTGAACATAACAGCTTCCCCCTAGCGACGGGCCAAAACGTGATTTCGCGAACGCAACCCCCGATTTTGGGACCGCATCACGCATTTTCGCAACTGTAACCAACGGTTCATGACCGCAGTATTTCCCCTTCTTCAGCCGGACGATTCCAGCCCGAAGGACGACAAAACCGGCCGGACTCCAGCTGAGGCAGGAGTACTCGGCCGGTGAACCGTTTCGCTCACTCCCGGTGACTGCTCGCTTCGTATGCTTCAATGATTCTCGCCACGAGTGGATGGCGGACGACATCTGCCTGCTCAAAGTGCTGAAAACGGATTCCTTGAACCTCTTTCAAGATCCGCTGGGCGACAATGAGCCCTGATTCCGTTCCCCGCGGCAGGTCAATCTGTGTCTGGTCGCCTGTGATGACCATCTTGGAACCGAAGCCAAGCCGGGTCATGAACATTTTCATCTGAGCCTTCGTTGTATTCTGCGCCTCGTCCAGGATGACAAACGCATCATCCAGAGTCCGTCCGCGCATATACGCGAGCGGCGCAATTTCAATCGTTCCCCGCTCGATCAGCCGTTCTGTCTGTTCAGGTCCGAGCACATCATGAAGGGAATCATACAACGGCCGGAGGTAGGGATCGACCTTTTCCTTCAGGTCACCCGGAAGAAAGCCGAGATTTTCTCCCGCTTCTACGGCAGGACGTGTCAGAATAATCCGTTTAACCTGTCCGTTTTTCAATGCTTGGACGGCCATTACGACAGCCAGATAGGTTTTGCCGGTTCCGGCAGGCCCTATGCCGAACACCATGTCCTCCGCGCGGATGGCATGGACATATTCACGCTGCCCGATTGTCTTTGCGCGGATTGCCTTGCCTTTGGAGTTTCTGGCGATTTCTTCGTCGTAAAGTTCCGCAAAGTACTCGATCGTCCCGTTCTTCGCCATCTCTAGCGCGGTGGACACGTCACGGAGGTTGATATTGATGCCTTTGCGAATGACCCGCAGAAGTTGGCTGAGAAGCTCCTGAGCGGTTCCACGGGGCTCTTCTTCACCTTTTATCGCGATGACGCCTCCCCGGGTCAGCACCCGTACGCCGATCTCTTCCTCGATCAGCTTCATGTTCTGGTCGGAGATGCCGAGAAGCATCACCGCTTCATTTGGATCTTCTACATGCAGTTGTACCGTGTTGTTTTCTTCCAATCGATCAATCTCCTTGGGGAATCTGTTTTCTTACGGCAATATTTTCATTTATGAGAAATAATACGGTCCCCTTTACTTTATCATTATCATAATGCACTCGCAAAACTTTTTCATCCTTTACAGTCGCGTCAGGATCAAGTGTCCCCAGCAGCTTTTCCTTCAAGACGGAAAGGATGATCCGCTCTCCGTTTTCCTCCGTGATTTTCACCTCTCTCGCCGAGCCGTCACGGCTTTCTGACACCGACAGGAAAGGGGCGAGGAAAGAGGGAAGCGGAATCTCGCGCCAGGAATCCCCACCAGCGGCATCACTGCCGACCGATAGCCGGTACGCCCGTTCACCCGGTGCGGAGTAACGGATAACTGCGGGCATCTCGAATCGGGTCTCGACGTAGTAATTCCCGTATACTTTGCCTGCCGCGCCGGTCACATGGCTGTCTTCCCGCTGCGTAACAATTCCGGAAGCGACAATATCCCCTTTTTCCACTGTCGTGTTCGGCAGAACATTCCGGACTCCGCTTGACAGTTCAAACCGGGTGATGACTGCCCGCTTTGAAGCCGCCAGATGGGCAGGAGGCAACTTTTCCTCTGCACTCTCGCCTGTTTCCGGAGCCTCGATCGGATGGATGGTCAGGCGGCCGCCCTGACGGCTCACGCGCACCCAGCTGAGGCCCGGGTCAGCGACCATCAGGTCATTCCTGATTTCGGACTCGTCCGGAACGGATCCGATCGGGATAAACGGCCTGATTCCATTTTTCTCAAGATAAGCACTGATCCGCTCTTGGCGTTCCGGCTTGCCGCCTTCCACACCAACCGACCAGATCATTCCTGAACAGGCAAGGGGTGCGAACAGGAAAAGTAAAACGGCTATGATGCGGACAGGGGTAAGATCCAAGATCACTCCGTATCGTCCAGCCTGCAGTGCGATCCGCACCCGGTATGTTCTCCTGAGCTTCCGCAGCGCGGGCATGTCCTTGCGCCTCACGGAAAACCGGAGCCGTTCTCCGTCCCTCACGACATCCCTCATGCGGATGCCGGAAGCGGCACATGCCGAGAAAAAGGCATCGGTCCGGCTTCCCGTCACCGCGAGCCGGACGGTATCCCGTCCGCCGATCCGCTTACCTGTCCGCATGGTCTCTTGTCCGGATCAGCGTCAGCCGGTCCAGCCGTTCAAAAGTGATGAGTGCCGCTTCGTCTCCGATTTCCTCCACTTTCACCGCTTCCCCTTCAAGTGTCATCGCATAGGGTGCAAGGCGGAGACTGACTGCACGCTCCCCGATCTTTCCGATAGTGAATTTCCCGTTGAGCCGCAGCGTCTGATGATCCTCGATTTCAAGAAAAGGGACCATCCTGAAAAATCTGCGCATACAAAAACCCCCCTTGGCCTTCAGTTTATGACAAGCCGAGGAGGGGCATTCACACCGGGTTCAACCGGCTTATCTTCTCTTTGCTTTTGGCGGGCCAAGAATTTCAGCAAACACGATGGCACGTGCCAGATCTTCTTCGTTTTCCGGAAATAAGGATTCCGGGTCTGCATAGTCCGCTTTTCCGGGATCCTGTGCCGTTTTCCGGATCCGCTCTTTCCGCTCGGGCCGGCTCGGCGCCGGAGGAGCGTCAATCGCCGTTTGGGCAACCGTGTCTCCCATTCTTCCCGTCGTACGATCGGCAGCCGGCTTTGCCCGGTCCGCACCCGGCCGCTCACGATTTGGCCTGGGCGCTGTTCCCCCAGTGCGGGGATCCGTCCGGAATTCACCGGATTCATTCTGGATCTCTTTCTGGAGATCTTCATACAGCTGCCTGGTCAGATTCTTGAGATTTCCGCCATGTTGGGCGGGCGGCTTGGGCGATTCGGGACGCGGGTGCTGGTTCGGCTTTTGCGCCGGCGGTTTCTGGTTGTCCTTTCCCTTGAACAGGGAGCCGACTATCAGTGAGATGATCAGCAGGATGATCGGTTCCATCAGCTCATCCCCTTTCCGTCAGACCGCGGATCATTTTTGGCCGTCGGAGCGCTTATCCTGCTCCTTGCCCATTTTGCCGAGGGTTTCACGCATGGAGGTGTCTGCCTGGATGTTTTTGTAGTTCACGTAATCCATGATGCCGATGTTGCCGGAACGGAGCGCTTCTGCCATGGCGAGCGGAACTTCCGCCTCCGCCTCGACGACTTTGGCGCGCATTTCGCCGACTTTCGCGCGCATTTCCTGTTCGCTCGCAACAGCCATTGCACGGCGCTCTTCCGCTTTTGCCTGGGCAATATTTTTGTCTGCTTCTGCCTGTTCGGTCTGGAGCTCGGCTCCGATGTTTTTGCCGATATCAACATCCGCGATATCGATTGACAGAATTTCAAACGCGGTTCCGGAGTCCAGACCCTTCGAGAGAACCGTCTGTGAAATCTTATCCGGGTTTTCGAGAACGACAGTGTGATGTTTTGCGGAACCGATCGTCGAAACGATCCCTTCGCCGACACGGGCGATAATCGTCTCTTCACCGGCTCCCCCGACGAGGCGGTCGATATTGGCGCGGACCGTGATGCGGGATTTTGCCTTGACCTCGATCCCGTTCATGGCGACACCGGCAATAAACGGCGTTTCGATGACTTTCGGGTTGACGGACATGCTGACGGCTTCCAGCACGTCACGGCCTGCCAGGTCGATCGCGGCCGCACGTTCGAAAGTCAGCGGGATATTCGCCCGGTGCGCCGCAATCAGGGCGTTGACGACACGGTCAACGTTACCGCCGGCGAGATAGTGGCTCTCCAGCTGGTTAATGGCCACATCAAGTCCGGCCTTATGGGACTTGATGAGCGGGTTGACGATCCGGCTCGGGATCACCCGGCGCAGACGCATCCCGATCAATGTGAAGATGCTGACCTTCACGCCGGCTGCCAATGCGGAAATCCACAGCGTGACCGGCACGAATGTAAAGAAGACGGACAGGGCGACTATCACCAGAAAAGCGACGATAATCAGCCCGATTGTTCCTAATCCAAGCATTCTGTTTCCTCCTATTTGTCGGAGGCTTCCCGGACAACAATCCTGGAGCCTTCCACTTTCGTAATCTTGACGTTCTGGTCTTTCCCGATGAACCTGCCTTCCGAGACGACATCGAGATACTCACCGTCCAGTTCCGCCGTGCCGGAAGGCCGCAGCGGTGTCACCGTCCTTGCCGTCCGCCCGATCAGTTCAAGACGGCTTGGACTGGAAACATAGCCGCTTTCGCTGTCGGTGGCGTCCCTCAGGACGATACGGTTAAGCAGATGGAGACGTTTGCCAAAGAATTTCATCATGATCACCATCCCCAATATCGTGATGACCAGCGCCGTGATGACAGAAACGGCCATCCAGGCCGGGTCGGCCCCCGCCAGGATGATTCCCGCCACCATCGCCACACCGCCGAGGATGCCAAGGATGCCCCCCGGTACGAACAGTTCGGCAATGAGCAATCCGACTCCCGCGAGGAACAGCAGCAAAGATTCATAGCCGGCAAGCCCCGCTACGAGATGTCCGTAGAAAAACAGCAACAATGCCCCGGCGCCCATAGAACCCGGAATCCCGAAGCCGGGGGAATACAATTCCACCACCAGTCCGAGTCCCGCGATGGACAGAAGGATCGGCACGACGACCGGATTTGTGATGAAGCGAGCCAGTTTTTCACTGAAAGTCTCGTTTATCTTGATGACTTCGGTACCTTCGAGCCCTGCGGTTTCAAGCAGTTCGCCAAATGACGCCACGGTTCCTTCGCTGTACCCGACTTTCAGTGCCTCATCGGCGGAAAGCGTCAGAAGTTTTCCTTTTTTCGCCCGGTACTGCGGCAAGTCGATGTCCGCATCAGCCATGGCCAATGCATACTCAGGATTCCGGTCGGACGATTCTGCCGCCGCCTTCATCGAAGCGAGCCAGGCACTGTTGGCTTTGTCGTCAGCGGCATTTCCCGACTGGTCGATCACCTGCGCCGCGCCGATCCGGCCGTTCGGGTGCATATAGATTTCGTCTGCGTGCAGCGCGAGGAATGCTCCCGCAGACAGGGCATCACGATTGATATACGCAATTGTATCGAGCTTCGTTTCGTCCATCAGTTTGGCGATCCGGCCGGCGGCATCCACAAATCCTCCCGGTGTGTTGATCTCCAGGATGATCGTTTCCGCACCCGCCTTTTCTGCTTCACTGAACGAACGGTTCAAAAACTCATACAGTCCCCGCTCGACTTCGTTTTCCAATGGCACGTGGTAAACTTTTCCGCCATCCGCTCCGGCATGAGGTATCGCCAAGAGGAACAGGGCAGCAAACAGAAGGAGGCCGCGGATCAAGCGGATTCCTTTCAATTCTTCACCCCCATTCATCTCTCTGTCCATTATAGGTGATTCTACGGATGAACAAAGCAATAAGTTTCATTTAAATGAAATAAACCGGAAAATCCCGAGGGACTTTCCGGTTTTACATACATTATCTGATTCGTGCCATTCCTGTTATGGACGCAGGGATGGTGAGGGGGATCAGTATTTGCGCTTGCGGGCAGCTTCGGACTTTTTCTTCCGTTTGATGCTTGGCTTCTCATAGTACTCACGCTTACGGACCTCTTGGATCGTGCCCGATTTGGAAACAGTACGTTTGAAGCGGCGAAGAGCATCTTCAAGCGATTCGTTTTTACGAACGACAGTTTTTGTCATGTCTTTTCCCCTCCCTCCGTACGCACTTCCATACATGAACCGATGTCATGTACTCAAAAATTATAGCCTACATACTCGTGCCCGTCAATATATATCTTCTATTTCGGAACGCATCATTTTATTGATGATCAGTAATCTTCGGACGACGTAAGACCCTGCATGATCTTGACACCGGAGCTGGCACCGATCCTTGTTGCGCCAGCCTCGACCATCGCCTGCAGGTCCTCCAGGCTGCGGACGCCGCCGGAAGCCTTCACGCCCATTTCATCGCCGACTGTCAGGCGCATCAGTGCGACATCTTCAATCGTCGCGCCTCCCGTCGAGAACCCGGTCGATGTTTTTACGAAATCTGCGCCTGCCTGTTTGGACAGGCGGCATGCGATGATTTTTTCATCATCGGTGAGGAGGCAGGCCTCGATGATTACTTTGACGATGGCCTTTCCGGCGGCCGCTTCGACAACCGCGCGGATGTCCGCTTCAACCGCTTCTTCATCACCGCTTTTTAGGGCACCGATGTTGAGCACCATGTCGATTTCCTGCGCGCCTTTTCCGATGGCATCCTTTGTTTCGAACGCTTTTGTTTCTTTGGTGCTGGCGCCGAGCGGGAAGCCGATGACTGTGCAGACTTTCACTTCAGTGCCCGACAGTTCGGATGCAGCTGTTTCCACCCAGTACGGATTGACGCAAACCGAAGCGAACTTGTACTCTTTTGCCTCTTTGCACAGTTCTTCAATTTGCTCTTTGGTCACTTCCGGTTTCAGAAGCGTATGGTCGATCATTGATGCAACGTAGATGCTCATGTCAAATCCTCCTAAAATGACCCTCGGGTCTGTTAACTGAAATGTCCCGGATCTTTCTGCTCCGACGCAAGATGCCCGGAAGCCGTGGTGCGGCTCCGGGCGATGCGCCGAATCAGGCGACCGGTTCCGGCCTGTCCTCGATCACGCGGACAAAGGCGCCTTCGTTGTAAGGATAGCCGGCCTTTGTAATTTTGACGCGGACGATTTTGCCGACCATCGATTCGTCGGCAGGTATGACGACTTTCATGTAATTGTCTGTATAACCTTCGTAAAGCCCGCTGCCCGGATCTTCCTTGAAAGGCTCTTCAGGAATCATTTCAAGCACTTGGCCCTCATAGGCGGAGGCATATTCCTTCGCCAACTGATCGTTCAGTTCAAGAAGACGGTGAACGCGTTCGTTCTTCACTTCTTCATCGATCTGGTTATCCATCCGGGCTGCAGGCGTGCCGATCCTCATGGAATACGGGAATACGTGCAGCTCTGCAAAGCGGTGATCACGGATGAATGTGTAGGTCTCCATAAACTCTTCTTCTGTCTCGCCCGGGAAACCGACAATGACGTCCGATGTGAGTGCGAAGTCCGGCAACGCTTCACGAAGCCGCTCCAGCCGGTCCGCGAAAAAGGCCATCGTATACTTCCTGCGCATCCGTTTCAGAACGGTGTCCGAACCGGACTGGATTGGAATATGGAGATGGCGCACGACGATATTGGACTCCTTCAGCACGCCGATCACTTCATCCGTCAGTTGGCTTGCTTCGATCGAAGAAATCCTGAGCCGCTTGAGCCCCGGGACCTTCGCCTCGATGTCACGCAGCAGCTGCGCGAGGTTGTAGTCCTTCAGGTCCTCGCCGTAACCGCCTGTGTGGATGCCGGTCAGCACAATCTCCTTGTAGCCGGCCTCGACAAGCTGGCGGGCCTGTGCAATGACTTCTTCCGGGTCACGGGAACGCATCAGGCCGCGGGCCCACGGGATGATGCAGAACGTGCAGAAATTATTGCATCCTTCCTGGATTTTCAGGGATGCCCGTGTCCTGTCGGTGAACGAAGGGACATCCAGCTCTTCATAAACCCGGTTTTTCATGATGTTTCCGACCGCGTTGATCGGCTGGCGTTCGCTGCGGTACTGTTCGATGTAGCCGAGCAGCTTCGTCCGGTCCTGGGTGCCGACCACGATGTCGACGCCGGGAATCTCCATGATTTCGGCCGAAGATGTCTGGGCATAGCAGCCCGTTACACAGACGACGGCATCCGGGTTCGTCCGGATGGCACGCCGGATCACCTGCCGGCTTTTTTTGTCACTGGTATTCGTGACGGTGCATGTATTGATGACGTAGACATCCGCACGGCCATCAAACTCCGCACGCTCATAGCCTGCGTCTTTGAAGAGCTGCCAGATGGCCTCCGTCTCATAATGGTTCACTTTACAGCCCAATGTATGAAAGGCAACTGTCGACATGGGCTCACCTCTTTCCTTCTATTTCGCTTGAAATGGCGGACAGCGCATATAGCGGTGCCGTCTCGGCCCTGAGGATTCGCGGCCCGAGTGCAATGGGACTGAATCCTGCTTCACGGAACCGATCCGCTTCCTTGCGGCTGATGCCGCCTTCCGGACCGAAGACGGCCAGCACCTTCTGTCCATGATACACGTTTTCAAGATGGGCGGCAATCGAGCCTCCGCTCCGGTCTTTGGCGGCTTCCTCATCGGCGATAAGCAGCAGATCAAACGACTCCGCAAGCCGGACCAGGCCATCCAGGCCTGTCACTTCCGAAATTCCGGGAATGATGTTCCGGTGCGACTGCTCCGCTGCTTCCTTTGCAATTTTCCTTAGCCGCTCGATTTTCTTGCCGCTTTTTTTGTTGTCCCACTTCACGATTGACCGCTCCGCTTCAAAAGGAACCAGTCCGGACATCCCCAGCTCGGTGCCTTTCTGGACGACGAGGTCCAGCTTATCCCCTTTCGGAAGACCCGCCGCGACCGTCACATGTACCGGCATCTCATTGGAAGGCAGTGCATCACCGAGCCTGCGGATCTCGACCTCACCATCAGCCAGTGCAGTGATTTCTGACTCGAAAGCCTCTCCGCCTGAAACCGCGATGATTTTTGCGCCTTCGGACATCCGCATCACTTTCATAATGTGCCTGGCGTCTTCACCGGAGATGATCGCCAGGCTGTCCCCATCGAACGGATCATTTAGAAAGTATCTCTGCATCCGTCCCACCCGCTTCCGGTTTGCGTGCGATGATGGCGGTCCAGTCTTCCATCACCATCACTTCCTCAATACGGAAGCCGGAAGCTGCCAGCGCATCCTTCACTTCGTCCTTTTTCTGGGCGATGATACCGGAGGTGATGAACAGGCCTCCCGGTTTCAGCACACGGTACGCTTCATCCGTGAAAGTGACAATCACTTCCGCAAGGATATTCGCAACCGCCACATCAGGTATACCGTCATAAACATCCAGCAGATTTCCCTGACGGACATTGATCTGTCCGGCCAGCCCGTTAAGCTCAGCATTCTGGCGGGCTGACTCTACGGCCACTTCGTCCAAGTCAAGCGCTGTGACCCGGCCGGCTCCGAGCAGCGCAGCTCCGATCGACAGGACGCCAGAACCGGTGCCGATATCAACGACTTCATCCCCATTATTAACCGTCTTTTCAAGCGCCTGCAGGCACATGACCGTCGTGGGGTGTGTGCCTGTGCCGAATGCCATGCCCGGGTCCAGTTCGATGATCAGCTCATCGGTGCTCAGCCGCTCATAGTCTTCCCAAGTCGGCACGATCGTGAACCGTTTTGAGATTTTGACCGGGTGGTAGTAGTCCTTCCAGGCGGTCGACCAGTCCTCTTCATCCACTTCTGACTGGGTAACGGAGTTGGGTCCGATATCGAGACCGAAAGACACCAGATTGGAAATTTCGTTTTTCAGCTCGTTCACCGTTTCGGGGAGGAAGCTGTTCACCGGCAGGTACGCCTTTACGATGGCCCCTTCAGACGGATAGTCTGCCCTATCCAGTTCATACAGTTCTCCGAACCGTGTGTCATGCTCGAGATCAGGTTCACGGGAGTCTTCGATCACGACTCCGCTCGCACCTGCCTCATAAAGGAGATTCGATACGGCATCAACTGCCTCGTTCGAAGTGTGCACCGCGATTTCCGCCCATTTCATGTAACAATCAGCCCTTTCAGTCGCCCTTGAATGTCCGCTTCAGACGATCAAACAGCGAACTCTGGTATTCGTCCGGAACGTCTCCGCTGACAGCGGCAAAGTCCCGCATCAGCTGCTTCTGCTTTTCTGTCATCTTCGTCGGTGTGACGAGCTTGATGACGACGTGCTGGTCGCCCGTGCCGTAACCATGTACGTTCGGCACCCCTTTGCCCTTCAGGCGGAATGTTGTACCCGTCTGTGTTCCCGCCGGTATCTTCAGCTTGACCTTTCCGTGAACAGTCGGGACCTCCACTTCGTCTCCAAGGGCCGCCTGTGCAAAGTTGACACGCAGCTCCAGGATGATATCGTCCTCTTCACGGATAAAGCGCTCATGCGGCCGTACACGGAATTCCACATACAGGTCTCCCGGAGGACCGCCGTTTGCACCGGGTTCGCCTTGTCCGGCAACACGGAGCTGCTGTCCGTCCTCAACGCCTGCAGGAATGGTGATTTTGATACGTTTGCGTTTGGTGACGCGTCCCGCCCCGTGGCATTCGGAACATTTCTCCGGAATGATCTTGCCTGTTCCCTGGCAGGTCGGACAAGGGCGGCGGTTGACCATCTGACCGAACGGCGTGGTCTGAGCAACGCTTACCTGTCCCGATCCTCCGCACTCCGCGCAGGTGTTTACGCTCGTTCCCGGCTTGGCTCCATCACCGCCGCATGTATCGCAGGTTTCTTCTTTGTTGACATCAATTTCTGTTTCTTTGCCGAAAACGGCATCCATAAAATCAATGGTCATCGTATACGAAAGGTCCGCCCCCTGGCGAGGCGCATTCGGATCGCGCCGCCTGCCGCCTCCTCCAAAGAAGGTGTTCAGAATATCGTCAAAGTCGAATCCTGCAGCACCGCCGCCGAATCCTCCCCCGCCAAATCCGCCTGCCGCATCGGCATGGCCGAACTGGTCATAGCGGGCCCGCTTGGCATCGTCACTCAGAATTTCATAAGCTTCAGCGATTTCTTTGAATTTCTCGTCAGACCCTTCCTCTTTGTTCAGGTCCGGGTGATATTGCTTCGACAGTTTCCTGTACGCTTTCTTGATTTCATCTTTGCTTGCAGATTTCGTGACACCAAGTACGTCATAGTAATCACGCTTGCTCATAGTCTCACTGCTCCTTTAAACATAGCCTTTAAACATAGACAAACGTAGAAATAGATGTCTACGCTGGATTATTCCTGATTCGCAGAACCCCTGCATAGGTTGTCGGCGCTCTCCGCAGTCGCAAGTTCAGGAGAAGCCCGACTCCTGACTCGCTTGCATGAGAATCATTGTACCATGCGGTAAAAGGTCTTTCAAAAACACGGCGGGAGCTTGCATTCATGCCACGCAAGAATCGGCTGCCCGCTTTTAAACAGTAGAAAAGCCAAAGCCGAAACACCGACTTTGGCTTTTCCGAGGGCGGATTATTTATTATTCTTGTCATCGTCGACTTCTTCGAAGTCTGCGTCGACGACGCCGTCATCGGAAGATCCGCCGTCTTGCTGTGCCTGCTCGGCCTGGGCCTGCTGGGCAGCCTGTTCATACATCTTCACCGACATTTGCTGGACAATCTCCATGAGCTTGTCCTTCTTGGTGCGGATGTCTTCAATGTCGTCTTTTTCAAGTGCGGCTTTCAGCTCTTCCTTCGCTTCTTCAGCCTGCTTCTTTTCTTCTTCGGAGACGTTGTCGCCGAGATCGGAAATGGTCTTCTCAGTCATGAATACAGCCTGGTCCGCTTCATTTCGGAGTTCAGCTTCTTCCTGGCGCTTCTTGTCGGCTTCGGCGTTCGCTTCGGCGTCCTTGATCATGCGCTCGATCTCCTCGTCAGACAAGGTATTGTCGGACTGGATCGTGATGCGCTGTTCCTTGTTCGTGCCCAGATCCTTCGCCTTGACGTTGACAATCCCGTTTTTGTCGATGTCGAAAGTGACTTCGATCTGAGGGATGCCGCGCGGTGCCGGAGGAATATCGGTCAGCTGGAAGCGTCCGAGCGTCTTGTTGTCGGCAGCCATCGGGCGCTCCCCTTGGAGAACATGGATGTCAACGGCCGGCTGGTTGTCAGCGGCGGTAGAGAACACCTGTGACTTGGACGTCGGGATCGTCGTGTTGCGGTCGATCAGTTTTGTCATCACGCCGCCCATTGTTTCGATTCCGAGCGAAAGAGGTGTTACATCAAGAAGAACGACATCCTGGACATCGCCGGAGAGGACGCCGCCCTGGATGGCCGCACCCATCGCAACCACTTCGTCCGGATTGACGCCGCGGTGAGGCTCTTTGCCGGTCGCTTTCTTGATCGCTTCCTGCACGGCCGGAATCCGGGTGGAACCGCCAACGAGAATGACCTGGTCAAGCTCGCTTGCAGAAAGGCCTGCGTCTTTGAGTGCCTGGCGTGTAGGTACCATCGTCCGCTCAACAAGGGTTGCTGTGAGCTCGTCGAATTTCGCGCGGGTAAGCGTGGTCTCGAGGTGCAGCGGGCCTGCTTCCCCGGCTGTGATGAACGGCAGGGAAATCTGTGCCGACGTGACGCCCGACAGATCTTTCTTCGCTTTTTCAGCAGCATCTTTCAGGCGCTGCATCGCCATTTTGTCCTTTGACAGATCGATGCCGTTTTCTTTCCTGAACTCTTCCACGAGCCAATCCATGACCGCCTGGTCGAAGTCGTCGCCGCCCAGCTGGTTGTCCCCTGCAGTCGCACGAACTTCGAATACACCGTCACCGAGTTCGAGAATCGAAACATCGAATGTACCGCCGCCAAGGTCATAAACGAGGATGGTCTGCTCGCTGTCCGTTTTATCAAGTCCGTATGCGAGTGCAGCAGCCGTCGGCTCGTTGATGATCCGCTCAACTTCAAGTCCGGCGATTCGGCCGGCATCTTTCGTTGCCTGGCGCGCGGCATCATTGAAGTAAGCCGGCACCGTGATGACCGCTTTGCTTACCTTTTCCCCGAGATAATCTTCCGCATATCCTTTCAGATACTGGAGAATCATCGCAGAAACTTCTTGCGGAGAGTAGTCACGGTCTTCGGCGGAAACTTTTTCATTCGTGCCCATCAGGCGCTTGACCGACATGATTGTATTCGGATTGGTGATCGACTGGCGTTTCGCCACTTCACCGACCTGGCGTTCGCCGTTCTTGAACGATACGACGGAAGGAGTCGTCCGGTTGCCTTCCGGGTTCGGCACGACTTTCGGCTCGCCGCCTTCCAGTACCGCTACTACAGAGTTGGTTGTTCCAAGGTCGATCCCGATAATTTTGCTCATTGTCCATTCCTCCTAAAATCAATGCATCATGAAGCATTATGCAAGTTGTTTATTCGTTGACTTTCACCATTGAAGGACGCAGAATCCGATCCTTCAGCATATACCCCTTCTGGAGCTCCTCCAAAACGGTATTGGACGGCTTGGAGTCGTCCTGGCCCTGCATGACGGCATGGTGGTAGTTCGGGTCGAACTCCTTGCCCTCCGCCCCGATTTCTTCGAGCCCTTCCTTTTCCATGGCGGAACGGAATGACTGGTAGATCATCTCCATGCCTTTTTTGAGGGCAAGCGCATCTTCGGAGGTTACTTCCGCATCAAACGCGCGTCCGAAGTTGTCCAGGACAGGAAGCAGTTCGAGCATCAGCCGCTGCGAACGGTACTTCTCGGCAGCCTGCATATCCGCAGCCGACCGGCGTTTGAAATTCTCGAAATCCGATAGCAGGCGAAGATACTTGTCTTCTTTACGCTCCAGTTCCTCTTCCAATTCGGCAATGCGGGTGCCGCAGGAATCGGTCTCGGCTTCCCCGCTGTCCGTGTTTTCTGCTGCTTCATCAGCAGCGGACGCCGAAGTGCTCGCTTCTTCGGTCTGGTTGTCCCCTTCGACCGCCGCCGTCTTGACGGTTTCCTCATTCAACTCTTTGTTTTCATCCTTGGACACGAGTCATTCTCCTCCAAACTTTCATACTAACTATCCGTTGTGATTTTGACCGGGCAGGCATCACTTGAGATGCCGGCCCAGTTCACGGGAGAGGCCGCGGCTCATGTAGTCAAGCACGGACACGACCCTCGCATAGTCCATCCGGGTCGGACCGACGATGGCGATCGCACCCTTTCTTCCCTCTCCCGCTGTATAAG
Source organism: Bhargavaea beijingensis (assembly GCF_900101985.1). Lineage (GTDB taxonomy): Bacteria > Bacillota > Bacilli > Bacillales_A > Planococcaceae > Bhargavaea > Bhargavaea beijingensis. Next base: position 67,868 of record NZ_FNAR01000008.1, on the reverse strand, counting down.
AAGCAGTGATCACACTGCAATCTTCCATGGCAAAGTGGCCGTTTTCCGATCCGATCCGGATATGGATCCCGTCATCGCCAAGACCGAAGAGAAGCGCCGCGAGCGGCGCGTCCTCCATGTAGTGCATGACCTGGCGCGCTTTTTCCGGGTCGTTGAATTCCGGCTGAGTCAGCATATTCATGCGACCGCCGAAAAACAGGCGATCTTCCTCATTGCCGGCACTGAGCGACTCACGGAATGACCTGAACAAGTCACCGTAACGGCCGACATGGCGGCTGAGGATGCCTGAGATTTCGGTCTGCATCCGCCTGTCGATTTCGTGGAGCGAAACGCCGACCAGATGCTCATTGAGGATGTTCACCATCCGTTCGATGTCGGACGGATGGATATCCTCCGGAATATGGAAGTTCCGGTGTTCGACATGGCCACCGTCGGTGACAATGATGGCAACCGCATAATCGTCGCTCAGCGGGATAATCTGGAACCTCTTCACCTTATGCTGGCCGACATCCGGTCCTAACAGGATCGATGTATAGCTGGTCAACTCGGACAGAATATCCGCTGTTTTCCGGATGATCAGTTCGGTCTCCAGAAGCCGATCCCCGAATATTGACCGAATCCTTTCAAGATCATTTCTTTCCAGGCTTTTGGTCCTCAGCAGATGGTCCACATAAAAACGGTAGCCTTTTTCGGAAGGCACCCTCCCCGAAGAAGTATGTGTCTTTTCAAGAAGACCCATTTCTTCCAGGTCCGCCATGTCGTTCCGGATGGTTGCCGCGCTAAACGGAACCGCTTCATGTTTGGATAGTTGGCGCGATCCGACAGGCTGGGCCGACCGGATAAACCCGTCGACGATCGCTTGCAATATATGCAATTGACGCTCTGTCAGCATGATCATCACCTCTGTTAGCACTCCTTTAGAATGAGTGCTAATATCTATACCCAATTTATCAAAAGCCGTTCCGCCCGTCAATCAAACTGTCCGCTATACCAGGAACTCCTGAAATACTTCATTGCCGAGGAAAATGCCTTTTTGGGTAAGACGTACCGATTCCCCGTCCGATGCCAGCAAACCCTTCTCTGAAAGCTCCCTGATCCGGGTGCCATAGACTTCTTTCAGCTCCAGGCCGAACCGCTTCCTGAATCTGTCGAAACGGACTCCTTCCGTCATTCGCAGCCCGAGAAACATTTCCTCTTCCATCTCTTCACCGGCAGTCACGCGGTGTTCCTCGAAAATCGGCCGGCGTCCCTCGCTGACCGCACTCATGTATTTTTTCAGCGGTCCATGATTGGAGTAGCGGATGCCTCTTGTATAACCATGCGCTCCAGCACCTGCACCCGCGTAAGAACGATTTTGCCAATAGAGCTTGTTATGGACCGATTCAAAGCCTTCTGTGGCAAAATTGCTGATCTCGTATTGCCATAGCCCCGATTCCTCCATCCGTTCCATCAGACGGTTGAACATGCCCGCTTCCAGATCTTCTCCCGGGAGCGGCAACTGATTTTTGTTCATCAGGTTATAGAAGATGGTTTTCGGCTCGACAATCAGAGAATAGGCGGAATAGTGCGGAAGCCTGAATGATAGTGCCCGGTCGAGCGTGGTTTCCCATTGGTGCATCGTCTGTTCGGGAAGTCCGTACATCAGATCGATGCTGATATTTTCAAATCCTGTATCACGGGCTTGGCGCACGACCCGTTCCGCGTCATCCGGGCTGTGAGTGCGGCCAAGCCGTTCCAGGAGCCCGGCGTCAAAGGACTGGACCCCGATGCTCAGCCGCCGGACTCCATTTCCCCAAAGAATGGCCAGCTTGTCCGGGGTGAGCTCGTCCGGATTGGCCTCGGTGGAGAACTCAATCAGGCGGTCGGTCGGCACGGCAGTGCGGATATGGGCGAATAACTTTTCCAGTTGCCTGTCTTCAAGGGCGGTCGGTGTTCCGCCGCCGATAAAGATCGTAAGCGGCCCGCCGCCATCGAACAGCCCTTCCCCGCGCATCATCCTTAGTTCTTCTCCCAGGCAGTCGATGTATTCATCAACCGGCTGGTTTTTAAAAAACACTTTATTGAAGTCACAGTAAAAGCAGATCTGGTGGCAGAAGGGAATATGGATATAAAGACCGTCTGTCATTGTGTGTTTCCTTCTTTCATGCGAAAAAAGGAGGCGGCCGCCTCCTTTTCCGGTGTTAGGATTTGTCCTCGTCCATGCTGAGGACGGCCATGAATGCTTCCTGCGGCACTTCGACGGAGCCGACCTGCTTCATCCGCTTTTTCCCGGCTTTCTGCTTTTCCAAAAGCTTTCGTTTCCGGGAGATGTCGCCGCCGTAACATTTGGCAAGTACGTTCTTGCCCATGGACTTGATTGTGGAGCGGGCGACGATTTTGTTTCCGATAGCCGCCTGGACAGGCACTTCAAACTGTTGTCTCGGGATGAGTTCCTTCAGCTTTTCGACAATCGCTTTGCCCCGCTCGTATGAAAAATCGCGGTGGACGATAAAGCTGAGCGCATCCACTTTCTCTGCGTTCAGAAGAATATCCATTTTCACGAGTTTGCTCGTGCGGTATCCGATCAGTTCGTAGTCAAACGAAGCATACCCTTTCGTATGGGACTTGAGCTGATCAAAGAAGTCATAGACAATTTCGGACAGCGGGATCTCATAGATGATGTTGACTCTTGTGGAATCCAGATAATCCATCGTGATAAAGTGGCCGCGCTTCCGCTGGCAAAGTTCCATGACAGCCCCGACATAGTCGTTCGGCACCATGATCGATGCCTTGACATACGGCTCCTGAACTTCTTCGATTTTCTGTGGGTCCGGCATCAGGGATGGGTTGTCCACCTTCAGAACGGTCCCATCGGTCAGGATGACATCATAAATCACGCTTGGCGCAGTGGTGATGAGATCGATTTTGAACTCGCGCTCAATCCGCTCCTGGATAATCTCCATATGAAGCAGTCCGAGGAATCCGCAGCGGAAACCGAAGCCGAGCGCCTGGGACGTTTCAGCCTCATAAGTCAGAGCGGAGTCATTCAGTTCCAGCTTTTCAAGTGCTTCGCGCAAGTCGTTGTACTTGGCTGTATCAATCGGGTAGAGACCGCAAAATACCATCGGGTTGAGTTTCCGGTATCCGGATAGCGGCGTATCCGTCGGATTGGCGGCGCTGGTAATGGTGTCGCCCACTCGTGTATCCGCTACATTCTTAATAGACGCAGTGAGGTAGCCGACATCGCCGACAGTCAGTTCATTGCGTTTTGTGGCAGCCGGTGTGAACACACCAGCCTCGACCACTTCAAATTCCTTCCCGGTCGCCATCATGCGGATCTTGTCTCCGGGCCTGACTGTCCCTTCAACGATCCTGATGTAAGTCACGACACCGCGATACTGGTCATAAAGCGAGTCGAAAATGAGGGCCTTCAGGGGTGCATCCGGATCGCCGGTCGGCGCAGGCACTTTTTCCACGACCTGCTCGAGAATATCCTCGATTCCGATTCCGGCCTTGGCCGAAGCGTGGACAGCTTCGGAAGCGTCCAGTCCGATGACATCCTCGATTTCCTGTTTGACCCGGTCAGGGTCGGCAGCCGGAAGGTCGATTTTGTTGATGACAGGAAGAATCTCCAGGTCATTGTCGAGTGCCAGGTATACGTTCGCAAGTGTCTGTGCTTCGATCCCCTGCGCCGCGTCCACGACGAGGATGGCTCCCTCACACGCAGCAAGGCTCCGTGAAACTTCGTAAGTGAAATCGACGTGTCCGGGTGTATCGATCAGGTGAAGGATATATTCTTCACCGTCTTTTGCCTTGTATTTCAGCTGGATGGCATTCAGTTTGATCGTAATGCCCCGCTCACGCTCGAGATCCATCGAGTCAAGGAGCTGTTCTTTCATTTCCCGTGATGTCAGGGTTTCCGTTTTCTCCAATATCCGGTCGGCCAGCGTGGATTTTCCGTGATCGATATGGGCGATGATCGAGAAATTCCGGATGTGGTCCCGACGTGCAAGTCGTTCTTCGCGATTCATGTTGTCCACTCCTCTGTAAACTAGTTTGAATTATAACAGTGGACAAAACATGATTCAATTAGGGCCCTATGGGAAAATCATTGTTTTTGCGGACCGTTATCTTCCTGCAAGCACTTCTGCCGAAGCTTTTGCGACAATCGCCGCAGTTCGGTTAAGCTCTTCTTCCGTATTTTCCGTCCCGCCCATCTCGATCAGCAACACATGCGGGCCGAGATCCTGGTTATAAATGCCGTCGACGCCATGGCCGCTTTTTCTGAAGATCCCCTTGGAAATCCCGGGCACCAGTTCGTTCATCCTCGCTGAGATCTTCTCTGCCAGCTGCCGATTGGCCTTGTGGCCCCGATGATCCTCGCCTATGACAAAATATACTTTGGCATACGGCCCGCCTTTATAATCCAGGGTGGTTTTGTTTCTGCCGAGAGAATCCCGGTGGACATCCAGGACAAGGTCATACTTTTCTGCCTCCATCTGCTTTGCCACTTGGGGCCGGATCGCCTTATAGGCACGGCTGTGCGGGACGCCTTTTTGGCTCATCTGGCCCGCATTGTCATAGTTCAGGACGTCAAGCTCAATCCCATTCATGCCAAAGTGGGAATTAAACGCCTCACCGAGGTTCATGATATTCTCCTTGCTGTGCGAGACGGCGGCCTTGCCTCCCTTTGCCTGCAGAATCGGCGCAAACGCTTCGTGGGAATGGGTAAAGTACATCAGAGCCCGTCCGGTCCCGCCCGGTTCAGCAGGCTCCCCGTCCTCTTCCACCTCGAAGTCGAACAGGTTGGCGGCATAGACGAGCCTGCCCGATTCAGGGACGGCCTCCCGCACTTCCGGGTTCAGGCCGGGGATCTTGACCGTGATGAACGGCATCAAGAACAAGAATAGGATCAGCCATGTATAGAACTGCCACTTTTTCTTCATAAAAAGAATCCCCCCTCCCGCACTATATGGCGGAAGCAGGGGATTCAGAACCGGGCGTTGCGGGTGACAGCCACTTCACCACGCCTGATGATACGAGCGTTGCATACTGCAGAATCCACGTATCGGTCTCCTTTGGTGTGACGAACATGCTTTGCTCGTCGGACGAAAGAACCTCCTCGAACAACCGCTGCTTGTCTTCCTTTGACCACTGTGACCATTCGCCGAAAATCGGTTTTAACACCTTTTTGTCGGTTCCTTTTGTTTTGTCATGAAGCCAGGGCGTGACGGCCAGCGCCGACGAAGGTGAATTTTTCTCTTCAATCTTTGCTGCGATATAGTTGAACACGGATTCAATGGCATCCGATACCATGACCGGCCCGTCGACAACTGTCGGAATGCCGATAGCGGTCACCGGGATTCCGAGCACTTCCTTGGAGATTTCTTTCCGTTCGTTGCCGACGCCCGACCCCGGATGGATGCCCGTATCCGTCAGCTGGATGGTCCGGCACAGCCTCGTACTGTCCCTTGCAGCCAGGGCGTCGATGACAATGATCAGGTCCGGACTGACTTTGTCCGCCAGCGCATGCACAAAATCACTGGTCTCGAAACCTGTCTGGCCGGTCACACCTGCTGCATAGGCGATGAGTCCGGGGTCCTCCGAGTAAAATGCCGGGACGGCTTCCTGAAGGCGGTCGATGGCATACGGGCCGACAGCGTCCGGCGTGACCGAGCGGTTGCCGAGTCCGACGACAAGGACTTTCGGGGTTTCCGGCAGTCCGAGCGGTGCATGCATTTCTCTAAGTTTGTCGGCAAGGAGCTGTTCCAGTTCCACGAAGCCCTGCGAATCATCTGCAGTCAGGCCCGGCGCGGTAAGGGTGATGTATGTCCCGGGTTTTCTGCCGATGTTCTCGGCGCCTTTTTCGTCCACCCGGATTTCCGTCACGATAAAGCGTCCTTTTCGCTTTTCACGAAAATCGATGCCGCTGGATTCTTTTAACGTTTCTTTGTCCTTTTCGCTCCGGTGCCTGACCATCTCTTCCGTTTCATCAAGCAGGTCCGTTCTGCCGAATTGCATCATGTCGCTCACCTCCAGATCAGTATGCCCGGGTGTCAAGGGAATATTCTTTGCGTTTCATGATTGCAATCAACCTTCAGTTTTGATAGAATATTGTCTGTTGCATAAAGGCAGGTCCGGCAAGCGGGCCGCTTCCTGATCCGACCCTGAATGGAGGTGAATCCATTGGCAAACAGCAAACAAGCGATTAAACGAATCCGCCAGAATGAAGCAGTCAGCGCACAAAACGTCACGCAGAAATCTGCGATGCGTACGGCGATGAAAAAAGCAGAAACGGCGATTGCCAACAACGACGAGAATGCAAACGCGCTTCTGAAAGACGCGATCCAAAAACTCGACAAAGCGGCGAACAAAGGGCTGATCCACAAGAACACGGCTGCCCGCCAGAAATCCCGCCTCACGAAAAAAGCCCAGTAATCCTACTCGGCTTTCCGACCGCCCCAATCCGGCCATCCGGACAAAGGGCGGTTTTTTTGCATTTCAAAGTTTTCTCTTCATCCTTCAGTTTTGCACTCCGGTCCTTTTCTGACTTGAATATAAGATTTACAGAACCCGGTTGAATGGCATCTGATTTTTTCTGTTTGAAAGAGTTCACGACAATAGCTGACTTTTTCGGGTTCGTCCGTGCAAACAGCAACGGTGGCGTGACTGGACATTTGTATTCTCTCCTGAGCAAGCCGTGAATCCGTCATCCATCCTTCGATCACCTCATGTGAAGTTGTCGGGGAAGCTTGGAAGTGGTTTTGGTTCAACCGTGACTTAACCACAAAAAACTGCGGCACCATGTCTTAAGCTTTAAGCACAGTGCTGCAGTTTGATTCATTTTATCCCACTTACTTTTTGCATCAGGACCAGCTCGAGGACGCGTTCCCTGTTGCCGGACACGGTTTTGAGCCGGAGATCGGCATCCGCAAGACGCGCCAGGGTTCCGAGCAGACGGGCGTCGTCTGCCAGTTTCCGGTTTTCCATAATCAGCTTGATCCGGTACGGGTGGACTCTAAGCTGCTTGGCGATCTGGTGCTGCTGGTACCCTTTCTTCTTCAGGGCGTTTACTTGTATGATGAGCCTGACCTGGTTTGCCAGAAGGGCATTCAGGCGGATCGGCTCTTCTTTGTTGTGCAGGAGATCCCTGTAGATCTGAAGTGCCCTGGCTGAGTCTCCCTGCATATAGGCGTCAAGCAACTTAAAGGCATCGTCTTCAGGCGTTTTAGCCACGAGCAGGCTGACGGCGTCTTCGCCGACTTCTTTGCCTTCCCCGGTATAAAGCGACAGCTTCTCCAGCTCCGACCGGAGACGGACCAGGTCCTCCCCTGCTGTTTCAATCAGCAGACGCGCGGCGCTGTCCGATACGCTGCTCCCAAGACGGGCCGCTTCCTGCTTGATCCACGTTTCGACATCATGGGTTTTGAGGGATTCCGCTTCCAGGCAGACCGCATGCTTGCGGAATGCCTTGACCACCTTTTTCCGGGCATCCAGCTTTTCGTATGGTGCGAGAAACAGGACGACCGCGCTTTCCGGCGGATGGGCAAGCCAGTCCATCAGCTTGTCCAAGTCATGCTCCACTTTATCCTTTCCCTTGTCGGCAGCTTTCAGAAACGATGCATTTCTTGCGATGATCAGCTTCCGGTCACAGAAAAAAGGGAACGTATCCGCTTCCTCAATCACCGCTTCTACCGGAGTTTCATCCAAGTCGAACGTGGTCAGTTCCGATGCCGCCGCATCGGGCATGGCGTCCTTCAGCCTCTTTTCTGTTTCATCGAAAAAATACATTTCTGGGCCGCTGACCAGGTAAACCGGGGCGATATTCCCTTTGGCCATGTTTCTCCAACTATCCGTAAACATCTTGAACACTCCGTTTCACTTGAGCCTGTTCATCCATTATACATGAAGCCCGGCCGTGCCGCCGTTTGTGAACGTTTCATGAACCTCTTGGGTTCGCAAACGGTTCGGCCCATGCGTTATAGCTTTTTTCTGCATCATCCCTTATAATATGGGGGAACCATAGGAGGGGTAGCAATGAACGAATTTGAACAGAACCCGCAGACGAAGCGCAACGACGTCATCGACTCGGGCGTGGGCTTCATCGTATCCTTTGTATTCTTTTCACTGATCTTCGTCATTGCGACAGTTATTGAACTCGTTGCACGCTGATCAGGGCGGAGGCTTCCGGTAACCGGAGCCTCCGTTTTTTATTCTCCATTTGTCCGGCTATGGGTGATCATCATGCTTTGCCCTATGCGGAACGAATACGTCATCGTCCCGTAGTCTGCAGTGGAAACGGCGGGCAGACCCGCTTCCATGAGCCGCCCGGTGACGTCCGGATGGGGATGGCCATACCGGTTATTCCGGCCGGCGGAGAAGATCGTAATCGAAGGGCTGGCCGCATCCAAGAAAGGTGCACTGCTGGAAGTCTTGCTGCCATGGTGGCCCGCCTTGAGAATCGTCACCGGAAAGAGGTTTCCGTATTCCCGGATGACCCGTTTTTCCCCTTCTTCCTCCAGGTCACCGGTGAATAGCGCGCGCAGCTCTCCGTGTTCCATATGGAGCACAAGCGAATCGTTGTTTCCCCGGTATTCTGTGTCAGCCGGGCTTAAGTACCTGAAAAGCGTCTCGCCCTCCTGCCAACCCATCCCCGAAACCCTCTCTTTTACCGGGATGCCTTTTACCTTGGCCGTTTCCATTACATCCGCATATCCCGCATTTCCGATAGTCCCGGGACCGATATGAATTTCTCCTGCCCGGATCTCCCTTAATACCTCGTCCGCCGCTTCTGCGTGATCGGCATCCGGATGCGACAAAATCAGTTTGTCCACCTTTGTGATTCCCCGTCCTTTCAAAAATGGCACGACCACCCGTTCTCCGACTCCGTACCCGCCTCTTCCTTCCTCTTTCGTCCCATCAAACAAGAGCCTGCCGCCGGTATCAATGAGGATAATGCCACGCCTGTACGGAAGTTCCACCAATGCCGAATCGCCTTGTCCAACATCGATGAATGTGACACGAACCGATGGTTCGGTATAGGGGACGGCATGGACAATGCAGCATACAACACCGAGAACAGTACCAGCTGCCAGTCCTTTTCGTCTTTCCAAAAGCAAAAAGAACAGGAAAACAGCAGTGATCAGCAACAAAAGTAAAGGCAAATCAGGCCTCCCCGGTGTCCAGACACTGAGCGGCAGTTCCCCGCACACCAGAATAAACCGTGCCAGAGCTTCGCGGAGCGGCACATATACGGTAAACAATAAACCGGCTGCTTGAGGCAGGATAAAAGACAGCGCAAGCAAAACCAGGTTGGCAGGAAGGATGAGAACCGAAAAAAGCGGGACGAACAGCAAATTGGCAACAAAAGAAGAAAGGGATGTCTCGAAGAAATGAAAGAGGAGCACCGGGGTGACTGCCACCTGGCAGATGACCGTGACCAGCCATGCCTGATGAAGCCCGCTGCGTGCTGTTGAAAGAATGGCAGAAGAATGGATCAGCGCAAACGCTGCAAGGTAGCTCATCTGGAATCCGGGCTTAGAAACGGATTGGGGGTGGACGAGCAAAAACAAAATCATGCCGGCGGCAAGAAGGAGATCCAGCCTCCGTTTCCCGGATTTGGATTCCGGAACGAGCAGCATAACCGAAATGAGGACAGCCCGCCAGACGGGCGGTGCGCCGCCGGCAAGCATGGCATAGACGGGCAGGAAAAGCATCAGTCCCGTCCTAACGATATGGGTCCTGACACCGACTCTGAGCAGGACCTCGCGAAGAAGATAAATCAGGATGCCGACATGGAGCCCTGAAATGGCAAACAGATGGGTGATCCCGAGTCTTTTGTAGGCCCGCTCATCATCCGGCGCGGTGGCTGAGCGCTCGCCGATGACGAGCGCTTCCGCCTCCGCGGCGACCGATTCCGGGAAGTGCGCCCGGATATGGCTGCCGAGAGCCGCTCTCCACCTTCTGAGCGCAGCGGCCATTCCGGGGGCCTCCCCCGCCGGCTCGGCATCCCGGAGTTTCAAAATGCCTGCTGCCCCTTCCGATCGCAGCCACTTAGCCATGTCGAAAGCATAAGAATGGGCGGCAGGATCCGGTTCTTCCCTCTCTGCCCGGATGAGGAACCGGTGGCCGGCAATGCCCTCCCGAAAAAACCGGTCCCGTTCTGTTACAGAGCGGAACCGGTAATTGACATACCATCTGTTGCCTGACGGATCTTCTGCAAATCCCCTCAGCAGGCCACCGGATGCAGATACCTTGTCCGTCCAGATAATTTCTTCGGGCACGGACAGAAAAGGATCCGGGTTTTCACCTGAGCTGAACCAGGCAAATGACGCAGCAGCAATGCCAATCACTGCCATCCAGACCGGCGGAGGTTCCCTCTTCACGGCTGCAGCCGCAACGGAAGGAAGCAGCAGGGCCATAAACAGAGTGGAGACTGTACTTGCGGCAGCTGCCGCAAGTACAGGTAACGCCAGATACATAATAGGATTCTCAATCAGCCTCAGCCGAATAACGCGCTCACCTTCCTGCCGTATTCCTCAAGTTCATCCTGGGGTGCTCCGGCTTCCTTTAGCCTGACCAGCAATTCTTCGTAGAGCCCGAGCTTCTCTTCTGCGAGAAAATCGACTTCACGCTCCTCGAATGGAACTTTAAGCACCTGGACACCGGCCTGCCGGAGAAGTTCCTGGGCATACTCGTTATTTTTATAATCCGACGCATAGACAATCTTGGAGATCCCGCCCTGAATGATGGCTTTCGTACACTGAAGACACGGGAAATGGGTGACATAAATTTCGGCACCCGCAACCGGTGCCCCGTATTTTGCGCACTGCAAAAGCGCGTTCATCTCGGCATGGATAGTCCTGATGCAATGACCGTCGACGACATAGCACCCTTTGTCGATGCAGTGGTCACCTCCGGATATCGACCCGTTGTAGCCGCCGGCGACAATCCGGTTGTCGCGGACAATCGTCGCACCGACAGACAGTCTCGTGCAGGTACTCCGAAGTGCCAGCAAATGGCTTTGCGCCATGAAAAATTGATCCCAACTAATCCGCTCCATGAAGTCCGCCTCCTGTAACTTTGCAAATCACTATCATCAGTTTATCGGTGTGCGCGCCTGGATTCAATGTCATTTTGCGGTGACCAGCTCTTCAAGTGCCGCGAAGGTCTTTTCGCCGATCCCGCTCACTTCCATCATGCCAGCCGGCTCGGCGAACGGCCCGTGCTCGGTCCGGTGGGCGATGATTGCTTCGGCTTTTGCAGGGCCGATTCCCGGAAGGGTCATGAGTTCTTCCGCCTCGGCGGTATTGAGATTCACTTTGCCTTCATCCGCTCCGTAGACAGGCGGAGGGATGACGCCGTCCTCCCCGCCGTCCTCGTTTGTGATGTACGGCACGTAGATGACCATCTCATCCCGAACGCGTTCCGCATGGTTGATCGCATCCGGCATCGCATCCCGAAGAAAACCGCCGGCCCTGGCGACAGCATCGATCACACGGTCCCCTTCCTCCGCCTTATACACACCCGGCTTTTCCACAGCTCCCTTTACATCTACAAAAATGACCGCTGCGGACGGATCCGCACGGTCATCGGCACTGATCGGGTCCAACCCGTCAGAAACTGGTATGAATGAATCCGCGGGCACACCCGCGGTATGGCTCTTCGTATACAGGATAAACGTCAGGATCAGGACGGAAGCTGCGATCGGGGGGATCAGCTTCCTCCAGTTCATCTTCAGCCATTCCAAGAAAGCGTTCCCTCCCGGATGGCGGATCATGGAGACACTTTTACTATACATGATATCCGACTATTTGGAAAGCTTCATTTTTCAGCGGAGAAAAAGATCCGTTCACTGTTTTCTGCAGGCGGATTGCCGGTCCAGTCAGCAGTGACCGAACAGACGTCAAATCCCGCCTCAATCAATAGACGGAGATAAGTATCCGGCGTGAACGTCCGTTGCAGGTGGAACTCCTCCTGACGCATGTAAAGCCCGTCCGGCCGCCGGATGAAAAAGCTGATCTCCGATTCCACGGATAGCGGCTCCTCTCCCGGATACGTATGCCAGATGTATGATACCTCTTCCAGGTCTGCAGTGAACGGCCCGTCAAGGAACAGTTCGGTCATCTTGTAGGGGGAGTGGACGTCAAACAGCAGCCGCCCCCCCGGATTCAGGGCATCATAAACGTTCCTGAAGACGGCGGACACTTCCTCGTCATCTGTCACGTAATTCAGAGAGTCGATGGCAATCACCGCCAGATCGTAACCGGAATGCCCTTCCATTTCCTGCATCGGCTGTTCAAAAAATGCCCCATCCAGGCCGGCCGCTTCAAAACGTTCTTTTGCGACCGCGAGCATATCGCCGGACAGGTCAATCCCCGTTACCCTGAAGCCTTCACGGGCAAAGCATTCTGTCAGCACCCCTGTGCCGCAGCCGATATCCAGCAGCTTCAGCCCGCTTGCATCCCCTGCCGCATGACGTACCCATTCGGCATACCGGCCGTAGGGGATGTCCTCCATGAGGAGATCATAAACCGAAGCGAATGCGCGGTAGGACTCCCCGTTCATCGCCCTTCCATTTCCAATTCCGGCGCATCTCCCCATAGTCGTTCCAGGTTGTAATAAGCCCGCTCATCCTTATGGAAAATGTGCGCGACCACATCGCCGAGATCGACGAGGATCCAGCGCGCGGAGTCGAAGCCCTCAAGGCGTCTGACGCCAAAGCCCGCTTCTTCGGCCTTGTCCTTGATTTCACGGGCGATCGACTGCACCTGCCGGTCGGAATTTCCGTGGCAGATCAGGAAGTAATCAGCAAGAAGCGAAACGCCCTGCATGTTCAGGACGACCACATCGGCCGCTTTTTTATCGTCTGCGGCATGGTATACCGTTTTAAGCAATGTCTGGTTTGTCATCGGTTCAAGCACCCTTTCCTTACGAGAGACTGTCATTGTAGCATCGGAGCGTGTCCGGATGAATGGCGGTCCGGACGGAGGCCAGGTACTGCAGATTGTGGGCACTGCACGCAACGAGCGCCGAGTCAAGCGACCGCTCCGCCTCAGCCCTCAGTCCTTCGATCCCCGGAAAAGCCCTGCCCGGCTCAATCATGTCCGCAACAAAAATAATTTTTTCAAGGCACGACATGCCGGCCCGGCCCGTCGTGTGGAAACGGACGGCTGCCAGGATATCGGCATCCCGGATTCCGAATTCTTCACGGGCGATGGCCGCCCCGGCTGGTCCGTGCCACAATTCATGATGAAATCCGAGTACGCCGGCGGGATCCCCTTCTGATTCCACGATCCGCTTCAGCTCCTCTTTTGTCATGGCTTTGGCCACGTCATGAAGGAGCGCCGCAGTCTCCGCTTTTTCTTTATCTTCCCCGAAACGGTCAGCAAGAATCATCGCTGTTCCGGTAACTCTAAGAACATGTTGGTATCTGCCTGAGGGAAGGCGCCGCCCCACTTCGTTTTTCAGTTGTTCAGACTCCATACAACCCCTCCTCGCGAATAAAGCGGATGACCGGGTCGGGAATCAAGTACTTGACTGAACGGCCCGCTTTCAGCTTTTCCCTCAAAAGGGTCGAAGACAAATCAATCTGCGGGATGCCGACCATTTTGACCGGATACCGGCCCGACGCACCGCTGCCCGGCCGGGGCACACCGATAAATTCCACTTTTTCCACGAGCGCATCGATGTCATACCAGGTATGCAGATGATCAATGCTGTCACCGCCGATGATGAACGAGAAATCCGACCCGGGCTCCCGTTCACGGAGAAGGTCCATCGTCCTGGACGTATAGGAAACGCCTCCCGAATCCACCTCGATCGGCTCAACCGTAAAATCCGGATTTTCGCGTACGGCAAGCCTGGTCATCTCCAGCCGCTGCCAGGCGGCCGCATCGCCTTCCTTCACTTTGTGGGGAGGAATGGCGTTCGGCATAAAACGGATTTCCTCAAGGCCCGCGATGTCACGGACGCCTTCAGCAATCATCAGATGGCCGATATGGGGCGGATTGAACGTTCCGCCCAATATCCCGACTTTCTTCCGCTCACTCACCCGGAAGCACGAGGCGCTTGTTGTCCCTCGACTCCCGGTAAAGCACGATTGTCTTGCCGATCACCTGCACGAGCTCCGCGCGGGTCCTTTCTGAGAGCCTTTGTGCGACGTCCTCTTTTTCTTCTGGCGCATTTTGTAGAATGGCCACCTTGATCAGTTCGCGTTTCTCCAATGCTTCGGAAATGCCGCTGATCAGTTCATCATTGACACCCTGTTTCCCCACCTGGAAGACGGGCTGCAGATGATGCGCCTCGCTTCTCAGGAACCGTTTTTGTTTTCCGGTCAGCATGTTGATTCCTCCATTTCTGCAATCAGCCGTTGTCTTGTTCCAAGCGTGTCCGGCATCCGCCCTGTCCATTCATGAAAGGCAAGCGCTCCTTGCCAGATGAACATTCCGAGACCATCCACAATTTCATTTCCGTTTTTCATTGCTGCTTTCAGGAAGTCGGTATGCAGGGGGCTGTAGACAATATCCGCAACAACAGCCCCCGGATCCAAGCGTTCGATTGCGATTGGCAGGCCGCCTGTCGCGGTCGACATGCCGACCGGCGTCGTCTGGATGATGACTCCGAACTCGTCCAGCTTCTCTGCTGCGTCTTCCAGGCTGAGCGCCTCACCGCCGATGCGGCCGCAGAGCGCCTCCGCCTTTTGAACGGTACGGTTGCATACCGAGATTTTCCCGTAGCCTGCCTGGTTCATCGCAAGTGCAATTCCATTTGCCGCGCCGCCGGCACCGATCACCAGCACCCGTTCCTTTTTCCTGAAGCTGCCGATGCGCTCCTCGAGCGACCGGACAAACCCGGGACCATCCGTGTTCATCCCGAGCAACCGCCCATCCGGAAGCACTTTGACGGTATTCACCGCCTGCATCGCCGCGGCAAGCGGATCTACTTCGTCCAGGTAAGGAATGATCGCCTGCTTGTGGGGGATGGTCACATTCCATCCGGAAGCACCCAGCCGGCGCAATGCATCGACAGCCCCGGCCACCGTTCCGGACGGGACATGTATCGGGATATAAGCGGCATCGATGTCATTTTCCGCAAACCACGCCTCATGCATCGCCGGCGACTTTGAATGGGAAATCGGGTCACCGATGACTGCATACCATTTTTTCATTTTATCTTCCCCCTCAGATCAGGGAAGGCCGGAGCATAACCGCGACCCCTTCGGGCGCGTGGACTGCAACGACTTTTCCTGCCTGCTGGACCGTAATCCAGCCAAGGCCCGAAATGACAATATCCGTCTTATCTTCCCTGATCGAAAATTCATGGCGCACAAGCCCCGGGAATGCATCCGTATCCTCGGACGGCGGGGTGAGCAGGCCGCCCTTCTGCCGGGCATACAGGTCGTCCGCCTTTTCAAGCTTGGTCCGGTGGATGTCAAGCGCATTCGAGACATGCACGGTAAACGCCGTGCGTCCGCCTTTCAGATAATCGAATCGCGCCAGCCCCCCGAGGAATAGTGTCTGTTCCTCATTCAGCTGGAAGACCTTCGGCTTGATCTCTTTTTTCGGGGTGATCACCTTAAGGTCTTTTGCATCGAGGAGGTGTGCCATCTGATGATGATTGATGATGCCCGGCGTGTCATACATGGAATGCCCGTCATCCAGCGGGATATCGATCATATCCAATGTAGTCCCCGGGAAATGGGACGTCGTAATGACATCGTCACCGCCTGCAACCTGCTTGATGATCCGATTGATGAATGTCGACTTCCCGACATTCGTACAGCCGACCACATAGACATCCCGTCCCGCGCGAAGCTCTTCGACGCGGCGGATCGCAGAGTCGATGCCCGTTCCCTTATCGGCACTCACGAGCAGGATGTCCTCCGGCTGCAGACCGAGCTTCCTGGATTCGGACGTCATCCAATGGATGAGCTTGTTTTCCTTTACCGATTTCGGAAGCAGGTCTGCTTTGTTGCCGACAAGAAGCACGGGATTGGAACCGGCAAACCGGTGCATCCCCGGAATCCAACTTCCGTTAAAGTCGAAAATGTCGACGATGTAGACGACAAGCGCATCCTTGGCGCCGATTGTATTCAGGATTTTCAGGAAATCGTCATCCGTAAGTGGCACAGGCTCCAGTTCATTATAGTTCCTGAGCCGGAAACAGCGCCTGCAAAGCGGCATCTCCTTTTCCAGTGTCACCGCCGGGGCATAACCCGGCGCTTTTTCGTCATCGGTCTGCAGGACAGCCCCGCAGCCGATACAGGTCTTTACTTCGGTCACTTTACTTCCTCCCAATCGATGAGACCTTGGCGTTCGAGCTTTCGCATGATCATGCGCTCGACTTTCCGGTTAAACCGGGTTGCCAATCCGTCCGAACTGGCGACCGGAACGACAAGGACAGTATGCAGCCCGCTGCGGTTCCCTCCAAAAATGTCCGTCAGCAGCTGGTCGCCGATCACGACAACCTGTTCCTTCGGAATGCCCATCTGGCGGACCGCCTGGCGGAATGCTTTGCCCATCGGCTTGCGTGCCCGGTGGATAAACGGAATGCCCAGCGGTTCTGAAAACGCCTTGACTCGTTCCTCGTTATTGTTCGACACGATTGTCACATGGATGCCCGCTTCGCGCATGTCCCTCATCCATTCGATGATTTCCGCGGTCGCGTCGGGCCGGTCCCACTCCACAAGCGTGTTGTCCAGGTCGGTGATGACTCCCCGGATTCCTTTGTTTTTCAGTTTTTCCGGTGTCATACGGAAAATGTCCTTCACATATTCATTCGGCAAAAAAAGACGATACACCCGATTCACTCCATTGGCTCTGAATTCTTTCCCGATTATACCATAGCGCCGCTCCGTCCCACATCCCGCGAGCCGTCATTCTCATGATTCCCCACATTGTGACATATGGTGGCAGAAACAACTTAGGAGGTGTTTGCGTGAGCGGGATTTTCACTGCTCTGCTTCAGCTGTGGGCGGACATCCCCGCACTGGTCGGCTACCTGAAGGGCCAGGCGTTCCAGAAACCGATGAATGCGGAGGAAGAAGCGGACTGTCTGAGGCGGGTGGCCGAGGGCGAAGAAAGCGCAAGAGATGAGCTGATCGAGCGCAATATGCGGCTGGTCGCGCATATCGTGAAGAAATTCCATCCACGGCACGAGCAACTGGACGACTACATCTCAATCGGCACGATCGGCCTTATGAAGGCGGTCGGCAGCTTTACACCCGATAAAAAGACCAAGTTCTCCACATTCGCCGCACGATGCATCGAGAATGAAATCCTCATGCATCTCCGGGCACAGAAAAAAGTCCAGAAAGATGTATCCCTTTATGAGCCGATCGGTATTGACAAAGACGGGTATTCCCTCCAGATCACGGATGTCCTGAAAGTCGATGAGTCAACTGCCGATGACCGGCTGGAGCGCAAGGAACGCTTCGACAGGCTGTACCGGCATCTCACCAAGCTCGATGAGCGCGAGCTGGAAATTATCCAGAGACGCTATGGCCTGCTGGATGACAATCCGATGACCCAGAAAGAAATTGCCGCGCAGCTGAACATTTCACGCAGCTATGTGTCAAGAATCGAGAAACGTGCCCTCGTCAAGCTTTATCAGCAATTTAAACACGAAAAAAGCCCTTCCCCCGCCGAGCGCGGAGGAAGGGCAGACTAAATCACTTTTCGGAGCCGAGCTGGACCATCATGACGCCAGCGAGGATACCGGTCAAAATAAACGAACCTGCCATCAGATAAAGCACATTGTTCACTCCCTGTCCAAAAGGTGATTCTTATCCGATTATACCATGTGAATCCTGAAGATTCGAGACCGCGCGCATGACCGCTTCCGCCGAATGCTTTGCCGCCTTCGGCAGAAATTCGTCAAACGACATGGCCGACTCCTTGCCGGCGATGTCAGAAAGCGCCCGGATGACCACAAACGGCACGCCGAATTGGTGACATACCTGGGCAACCGCAGCCGCCTCCATTTCGGATGCAAGTGCATCCGGGAAGAGTTCACGCACTCGGGCCACACGATCTGCATCGGACATAAAGGTGTCGCCGGTGACGATCAGCCCTTCTGCCGATGCATGTTCACCGATATCCTCCACGGCCTTGCGTGCCGCTTCCATGAGCCTGCTGTCCGCCATGAATGCGGGCGGAAGCTGCGGCACCTGGCCGTATTCGTAGCCGAATACCGTCGCATCCACATCATGGTGCCTCACTTCGGACGAAATGACGACCGTGCCGATTTCATGGTCACTGTCGAAGCCGCCTGCAGAACCGGTGTTGATCACGGCATCCGGATTGAAGCGGTCCAGCAGTACCGCCGTGGACATGGCCGCGTTCACTTTTCCGATTCCGCTTTTAAGCAACATGACGTCCGCGCCATTAAGCTTACCGGAAGTGTACTCGCTGTTCCCGGCCATCGTCGTCTCTTTTTCTTCGATCCGGCTGCGCAGAAGTTCGACTTCTTCTTCCATCGCACCGATAATGGCTATTTTCATACGTAAATCCTCCGTTCCGCGCCGGTCAATAGGCCCCTTCAAGTTTGTTCAGCTTGTCGAGCCGCACCGGCATCCAGCCTTCGCCGTCCACCCATTCCAGGTGGACGTTATACTTTTCGCTCTTATCACCGGTCGATACGGTCCCGATCGATTTTTGCGGACCGCCGCCGTTTTTCACATACCATACAATCATGTCACTTTCAGGAATTCCAGTGGCATACGACATGGCTTTGACCTTTTCCTGCCAGTCGATATGTCCTTTTTCGTAGACCGAGACGTGTTCGCCCGATTGTTTGGTGCCGATCGGTTTCCAGGACGTGTCAACAATCGTCTCATCGACAACGCCACTTTCTGAAGGTGTCCGGATTACTTTGCCCGGCTGGTCGGATTCTTGGGGTTCATCCCCGCCTTTGTCCGCACCGGAATCTTTTTCTTCGGCTGCTGTTTCCCCGTCTTCGGACTTGTCGTCACCGGCTGCATCGGAATCTTCCCCGCCTTCATCAGCCAGCGCTTTTCCGCCATCCGGTCCGCTGCCGCCTCCCGTCTGTTCTGTCCCTGCCTCATTCCCTCTGTCGGCAGCCCGGTCGTCTCCGCCGGTGAAGATGCTTGCCGCAGTGATCACAATCAGGACGAAGACGACGCCGATCAAGATGTTGAGGATCCGGTTTGACTTTTGGCGGTTCCGCGCTACCCTGGAAAAATTCTGTTCTTCCATGCCATCTCCTCCCCCCGGTAACTCTATCATAAACGATTTCCGCTTATTTGACGAAATGATTACCGGTTTGTTTCAGTTTCATGAAAAGGAATTTCAGGCAGCCTCTGATGATCAAGTCCCGCTGGTGTTGAGCAAAGCGCTCTGAATGATAAGAAAAGCCTCCCGGGTGTTCAGGGAACCGTCCACCGGCCGACCCACCAAACCTACGAAAAAAGCTGATTCCTGCAGAGACTCGGTTGCCGAAGTTTCCGGAGCCTTCTGCTTGAATCAGCCTTTTGGTTAGTTCCTGCAGGTATGGATTTTGTCCGTCAGCAATCAGCTGATGGAAACAATCTCGACATCCATCTCGCCGCCCGGTGTCATGATTTTGACGCGGTCTCCGACGGTGCGGCCAAGAAGCCCTCTGGCAATCGGCGAGTCGTTCGAGATGCGGCCTTCGAACGGATCTGCCTCTGCGGAACCGACAATAGTGTAAGACTCCTCATCGCCATCCGGCACTTCCTTGAAAGTCACGGTCTTTCCGAGCTGCACACGGTCATCATCCCCGTTGTCTTCGATGATCTCAGCATTGCGGATCATGGACTCAAGCGTTGAAATGCGGCCCTCAATAAAGGCCTGGTCTTCTTTGGCGGAGTCGTATTCGGAGTTCTCGGACAGGTCCCCGAAGCTGCGGGCCACTTTGATGCGCTCGACAACCTCTTTTCGTTTAACCGTTTTCAAATACTCCAGTTCCTCAATCAGCTTCTCTTTTCCCGCCTGTGTCATCGGAAATTTTTTCTCTGTAGACATAAACAATCTCTCCTTCGCGTCTTTCCTTCATAAAAAGAATACTATGCCGCCCCGTGGCCGGGAATGCGACATAGCGGAAATGTAATGGTTTTAACTGACAAGAGTATATTACAGTTTTTGTGGAGATTCAAGAATTGTTTTTATTTTCGTCACCATAAGATCGATTGCGACCTTGTTTTCGCCGCCTTCGGGGATGATGAGATCCGCGTAGCGCTTTGTCGGCTCGATGAACTGGTTGTGCATCGGGCGGACGACTGACAGATACTGCCCGATCACCGAACTGATCGATCTGCCCCGCTCTTCAATATCCCGCTGGATGCGCCGGATAATGCGGAGATCCGCATCGGTGTCGACAAAAAGCTTGATATCCATCAGTTCGCGCAGCCTTGCGTCGTCCAGCACCAGAATTCCCTCGATGATGATGACGTCCTTCGGCTCGATTTCCACGGTCTTGTCAGAGCGTGTATGAAGTGCATAGTCATACACCGGCCGATTGACCGGACGGCCCTTGAGCAATTCCTGAATATGCTCGATGAGAAGGTCCGTGTCAAATGCGAGCGGGTGGTCGTAATTGGTTTTGAGCCGTTCCTCAAACGCCAGTTCCGACTGGTCTTTGTAATAGTAATCGTGTTCAATCACGACAACGGAATGTTCCTTCACGACGTCATAGATCGAACGCGTCACGCTCGTCTTGCCGGAACCCGAGCCGCCGGCAATCCCGATGATGAGGGGCCGTTTTGTCGTCATAATGCTGCACCTTCTTCGGTTGGTTCTTTTTTCGTACTGATCATGAGTCCATCGCCCACCGGCAAAAGAGCCGAATCATAGCCGGGATGCGTCATGAGCCATTCCGTGAACGCCTTGAGTTTGCGGATCATCGTCCGGTTTTTCCTCGGAATGTCCTTCGGGTCCTCGGCGGCCAGCCCATGCATGAACATGTTGTCACAATAAATCACACCGCGGCCGGAAAGAAGCGGCTCGTAAATGTCAAAAAATCTTCTGTATTGCCCTTTTGCGGCATCGATGAACAGAGCATCGAACGGCCCCTCGGGAAGCCCGTCTTCCAGTTCCAGCGCGTCCCCCCGGACAAGCCGTATCCGCCCTTTGGCCGCAGATCGCCCGATATTTTCCTCGGCCTTTTGCTGCATGGCCGGTTCCCGCTCGATCGTCACCACTTCGGTGCCGGGAAGTGCTTCTGCCATACGGATTGCAGAGTATCCGATGGCCGTACCGATTTCAAGGATCCTTCCGGGGCGCTGCATGCGGAGGAGCTGGAGCAGCGCTTCCATCCCCTCCAGCTGCATGATCGGCACCCGGTTATCGCGGGCGTACTGCTCCATCGCCATGATCCGATCCGGACGGGGAAGAATCAGCCCCTCCGAATACCGGCTATATTCATGTTCCATCAACCACACCTGCTTATCCAAAAAAATACCCGTTTATCATAGCACTATTCACATGAAAAGAGAAGGAAAGCGGAAGCCCTCCTTCTCCAAGTCATTCCCCGCTCTTCAAATACTTGTCCCTGTTCTTCAGATGTTCTTCATACGTTTTAGCGAAATGGTTGGCGCCTGAAGGGTCCGCCAGGAAGTAGAGGTAATCCGTTTCGGACGGGTTGAGTGCAGCATCAATCGATGAACTTCCCGCATTCGAGATCGGTCCGGGCGGCAGCCCCTCGTTCTGGTAGGTGTTGTAGGCGTCGTCAATCTCCAGGTCGCTATACATGGTCCGTTCCAGGTGCTTCCCGTGAGCGTATGCGACTGTCGGGTCCGTCTGGAGCGGCATGCCTTCCTCCATGCGATTTTCGAAGACGCTGGCAATCGATTTCCGGTCCTCCGGCGTACGGGCCTCTTTCTCGACGAGCGAAGCCATTGTCAGCACCTGATGGATGGTTCGTTTTTCTTCTGCAATCGCTTCGCGGTAAGGCGTGATGTTCTCATCCGTCGCTCCGACCATCTGCTCGATGAGCGTTTTCAATGTCGGCTTCTCTTCGAAGACCGGATAGGTTGCCGGGAACAGATAGCCTTCCAGCGGAAACTTGATCTGTTCGTCCAGGATCTCTTCGGTGAGAAGGTTCGGGAACTTGGAAATCAGCTCATTGATGTATGTCTCATCCGTGACCAGTTCCATGAATTCATCTGCCGTGAATTCCGTGTTTTTCTCGATCACCTCGGAAATCTGTGCAAGGTTCATGCCTTCCGGAATGGTATACTGGAAAACCGGTTCCCTGTAGACCTTGCCTGTCTTCAGGCTCTTGAGCAGCTCGTCCGGAGTCATGGCCTTGCTCATTTCATAGGTGCCTGCCTGGAAGTCGCTTTCATTGTTGAATTTGGCGTAATACTTGAAGATCCGGTCATTTTTGATGACACCGGCGTCCTCGAGCTTCAGCGCAATTGAATCCAGGTTGGAGCCGATCGGAATCTCTACGGTGACCGTGTCCTCGGCATCCGGATCAACCGGTTTAAGCGCTCCCGTCACGTAGGAGTAGAGGATGGTGCCTCCTATGGCCATGAGGAGCAGCACGGAGAGGAAGACGATCAGGACGATTCGCCGGATTGTCTTCACTTCTTTCTTTTTTTCATTCATGCGTTCAAGCATGACCTGTTTTTTGGATCGGTCACTCATAAACCGCGTTCCCCCTCTGCATTTCGAGGCTATTATACATGAAACAACAGCAACAGGAAAGGCGTTGCCGGAAGGGCGGATGGCGGGTGCGGCTTACACGGAAAAAGACATACGAAAAGGCCCCCCGGATCACACCGCACGGAAAATGCGGCTGGCCCGGAGAGCTGTCCGGCGGATCATCGCCGGGTGATGCCAAATCTCTTATTCTTCTTCGTTCTCTTCGTCTTCTTCAGCGAGGAACGTATTGAGCATTTCTTCGATCATGTCCCACTCTTCGTCGGTTTCGATCGGCTTCAGTTCTCCCTGTTCGCCCTCTTCACCCGGGGTAAAGGAAGAAGCCATGATCTCGATTTCCTCATTCTCGTCCTCTTCGGCTCCCACCGGGTAGTAAAGGACATACGATTTGCTGAACTGCTCCGCTTCAAATGTGAAAAGCACTTCGCAAAGCTGCTCGTTGCCTTCTTCGTCTACAACCGTGATGTGCGCATCTCCGTGTTCCATTCAAATCACCTCATCCGTTTTTTCTGTCCAGCCAGCCCTGCAGAATCATGACGGCAGCCATCTTGTCGATGACGCTCTTGCGCTTTTTGCGGCTGACATCAGCGCTGATGAGCATCCGCTCCGCGGCCATCGTTGTCAGGCGCTCGTCATAGAGTTCCACAGGAAGGGAAAATTCATCCCTCAGCAGGTCTGCAAAGCGCTCGGATGCTTCCGCGCGCGGACCCACTGTGTTGTTCATATTCTTTGGGTACCCGACAACGAATGAAGTTACACCATACTCCGCGACCAGTTCGCGGATCCGTCCGATGCCGAACTCCCCGGCCTCCTCGTCGATCTTGATCGTCTCGACTCCCTGGGCCGTCCAGCCGAGTCCGTCACTCACGGCGACACCGACCGTTTTGGTGCCGACGTCAAATCCCATTGCCCTCATGAACGGCCCCCGTCATGACCGGCAATATAAAATTTCACGAGCTCCTCGATGATCTCGTCCCGCTCAAGCTTCCGGATCATGTTGCGTGCATCATCATGCCTCGGGATGTACGCCGGATCTCCCGATAGGAGGTAGCCGACAATCTGGTTGATGGGGCTGTATCCCTTTTCTTTCAGCGCGGTATGGACTTTCAGCAGAACTGTCCGTACCTCATCCTCCATCGGCTCTTCCGGAAAGTTGAACTTCATCGTTTTGTCGAATGAATCCATGGTCAGCACCCCGCTTTCCCTTGGGACGCTTCGGAACCTCGCATCCCATTATAAACGTACAGATCCGCAATTATACGGATTTGACTAAATCATACACGGATTGGAGCGCTTCATCAAGTTTGGATGGGTCTTTTCCTCCGGCCATTGCCATATCCGGCCGGCCGCCGCCCTTGCCTCCGCAGATTTCCGCGACGTGGCGGACGATATTGCCCGCATGATACTCCTTGCCGGCAATATTTTTGGTTACGCCGGCAGCAAGTGTCACCTTGTTTCCATCAGCGGAACCGAGTACGATGACGCCGCTGTCCAGCTTTTGTTTCAGCTCGTCCATCATGGTGCGGAGCTGGTTGCCGTCCGCACCTTCCACACGTGCCGCCACGACCGATACGCCTC
Organism: Bhargavaea beijingensis; assembly: GCF_900101985.1. GTDB lineage: Bacteria > Bacillota > Bacilli > Bacillales_A > Planococcaceae > Bhargavaea > Bhargavaea beijingensis. Next base: position 43,665 of record NZ_FNAR01000008.1, on the reverse strand, counting down.
CGATATCACGGGCGGATTCCAAAATCGCCCCAAGCTGGCCCTGGGCCTTTTGTGCGGAAAGCGACTCAAGCTCGCGCTTGAGTTCTTTCTGCTCGGTCTGCAGGGCGGACAATTTCTTGAGAAAGTCCTTCGGATTGGCTTTGAGCATTGAAGCGGCCTGAGCCAGAATCTCTTCCTCTTCCTTCATAGAGAGGAAGGCTTCCTTGCCCGTCAGCGCTTCAATCCGCCTTGTGCCGGCACCGATGCCGCCTTCCGACACAATCTTGAAGAGTCCGATCTCCGCCGTGTCGCGGACATGGCAGCCGCCGCACAGCTCAAGCGAGTAATCTCCGATCGAAACAACACGCACAACATCACCGTATTTTTCTCCGAACAGGGCCATCGCGCCCATTTTCTTCGCTTCCTCAATCGGGTGGTAGGCGGTGCCGACGCCGATGCCTTCCCAGATCCGTTCGTTGACGTTCTGCTCCACTTTCTCGATTTCCTCTTCTGTCATCGCACCGAAGTGGCTGAAGTCGAAACGGAGGCGGTCAGGTCCGACATAGGAGCCCGCCTGATTGACATGCCCGCCGAGGACATCTTTGAGGGCCTGATGAAGGAGGTGCGTAGCTGTGTGGTTTTTCACGGTCAGCTGCCGCTGTGCCGCATCGACTTCCGCTTTCACCGTATCGCCTTTTGTCATCGTGCCGGCTTCCACTTTGACCGAGTGGAGATTTTGTCCGTTCGGCGCTTTGCGCACGTCCTGCACGGATGCGCGGAAAGCATCGCCGTCCAGCGATCCCCGGTCAGCGATCTGTCCTCCGCTTTCCGCGTAAAACGGTGTGCGGTCGAGGATCACTTGCACATCTTCGCCTTCTTCCGCAGATTCCACAAATTCTCCGCCTTTGACGATTGCGATAATCTTCGCGCCGGCAACCAGATGGTCATATCCGATAAATTCACTTTCCCCGTGGAATCCGCCGAGCGCGCCGGACTGCACCTGCATTGAGCCGACATCCTGGCGAGCTGCACGGGCACGCTCCCTCTGGGCCTCCATCTCGCGGCGGAACCCTTCCTCGTCGATTGTAAGCCCATGTTCTTCCGCATATTCCGCAGTCAGCTCTTCCGGGAACCCGAACGTGTCATACAGCCTGAACGCATCCTCACCAGAAATCTCATTGCCGCCTTTTTCTTTCACCTGCCGGATGATGCCGGACAAAATCGACAGACCTTCATTGAGCGTCTCATGGAACCGGTCTTCCTCGTTTTTGATGACCCGCTGGATGAATTCGGCCTTTTCGGTGACCTCCGGATAATAGCTTTCCATGATGCTTCCGACAACCGGCACGAGACGGTACATGAACGGCTCGCCGATGCCGATCTGCTTGGCATACCGTACCGCGCGGCGCAACAGGCGCCGGAGCACGTAGCCGCGGCCTTCGTTGGACGGGAAGGCCCCGTCGCCGACCGCAAATGCCACGGTGCGGATATGATCTGCAATCACCTTGAATGCACTGTCCTTTTCCGGATCCTTGCCGTAGGAAGCCCCGGAAATCTTCTCGATCTCATGGATGATCGGGATAAACAGATCGGTGTCGAAGTTTGTCGGAGCATCTTGGACGACGGAAGCCATCCGCTCCAGCCCCATGCCGGTATCGATGTTTTTGTTCGGCAGCGGCGTGTAGGTGTGGTCAGGATTATGATTGAACTGGGAAAAGACGAGGTTCCAGATTTCCAGATAGCGCTCGTTTTCCCCGCCCGGATAAAGCTCGGGATCGGAGAAGTCATCACCGTATGACGGACCGCGATCATAGAAAATCTCAGAGTTCGGACCGGAAGGCCCTTCCCCGATATCCCAGTAGTTCCCCTCCAGACGGATGATCCTTTCTTCGGGAACACCGACTTCATCACGCCAGATCTTCAGGGCTTCCTCATCTTCCGGATGGACCGTCACCGACAGTTTTTCGGGATCAAGGCCCATCCAATCAGCATGGGTCAGAAATTCCCATGCCCAGTGGATGGAATCGCGCTTAAAGTAATCACCGATCGAGAAATTGCCCAGCATCTCAAAAAACGTGTGATGGCGTGCGGTCTTTCCGACATTCTCGATGTCGTTTGTCCGGATCGCTTTCTGGGCGTTCACGATGCGCGGGTTGTCCGGCACAACGCGTCCGTCAAAGTATTTCTTGAGTGTCGCGACGCCGCTGTTGATCCATAGCAGCGAAGCATCGTCAACCGGGACGAGCGAGGCGCTCGGCTCTACCGAGTGGCCCTTTTCTTCGAAGAACTTCAGGTACATCTCTCTGATTTTCGCAGATGTCAATGCTTTCATTAGGTTCTCCTCCTTATTGGTCGGGCGGTGCGGCAATAAAAAAACCCTTCATCCCCTATACATAGGGACGAAGGATCTGTTCGCGGTACCACCCTGATTACAGCAGCATCCGCCGCTGTCTCTCAAACGCCTTAACGCGGCGGACGGCAGGGATGAGCTGCACTCTGGAGTAGCTTTCCGCATCCTTGCCTGTGGGATCCCTTTCAGTCGGGGGAATCCTTCCTGTGCCGGCGCAGTGCGTACTTTCTCCGTCATCGAATTGTCTTATATCCCGCATTATAGTGAAAAGGGAGGCACCTTGTCAACGGCTGTCCATAAAGTCATACGGCGTCATCCCGTCCATGCCGACCATCGGATCGATGGCCTGGTGATTGGTCAGGTTCAGTGAAGGCGGAGCGGACGGCCGCTCCTGCCCCGGTTCTGCGCCGGTTGCGGGGGGGGCTGATCCAGGGACTGCTTCCTGCCGGGTTGCCGCGCCGGGAACTTCCTGCTCCGCTGCCGGTCGGGCCGTATCGGCAGAAGGCGCCTCACCGCCTGTCACCCGCTCCATGAGCGTCGTCCTCCTGCTGAGGTCGTCGGCCCGGGCGATGCCTTCCCTGAAAACATCCGGCTCTCCGATAAGGATCAGGAAATTTTTCGCGCGCGTCAGTCCGGTGTACAACAGATTCCTGCGCAGCATCCGGCGGTAGGTCCGGACGACGGGCATGATGACCGTCCCGAATTCACTGCCCTGGGATTTATGGATCGAGATACAGTAGGCCAGTGTCAGCTGGCTCAGGTCTTTCCGCTCGTATGTCACCTCAAGTCCGTCAAAAGAGACGACGATCATTTCCTTTTTGTCGACCGTCTCGTTCGGCTTCATGATTGCGACCACTTCGCCGATGTCACCGTTGAATACATTGCTTTCGGGCTGATTGACCAGCTGGAGCACTTTGTCGCCGATCCGGTAGGTGATGTCGCCGAACACGGTCTCTTTCCGGCCTTCTTTGGCCGGATTGACGATTTCCTGGATCAGTTTGTTGAGGTTGTCGATGCCTGCCGGCCCCTTGTACATCGGGGCCAGCACCTGTACGTCATGGATGGACTGGCCTTTTGAAATGGCGCTATTCAGCACTTTCTCGACCGCTTCCGGAATCTGCGGCGTGCCGGCTTTGATAAAGGACCGGTCGGAGGTCTTTTTTCCGAGATCATCGGTGACCCCGCCCTTTTTCACTTTATGGGCCAGTTCAATGATCGACGAACCGCTGCTCTGGCGATAAATATCGGTCAGCTCGACTGCAGGCACCTGCTTTGAGGCAAGAAGGTCCTTCAGCACCTGACCCGGTCCGACCGGAGGCAGCTGATCCTGGTCACCGACGAAAATGACCTGGGCCTCGTCCGGGATCGCCTTCATGAGCTGATGTGCAAGCCATGTGTCGACCATCGACACTTCATCGATGATGAAAAGCCGGCCGGACAGTTCCCGCTCCGTCTCTTCTTCCCGCTCCGTTCCCGTAAAACCGAGCAGCCGGTGGATCGTCATGGCAGGCAGTTCGGTCGATTCGCTCATCCGCTTGGCCGCGCGTCCTGTCGGTGCCGCGAGCACGATCGGGAAAGCCTCTTCCTTCTTTGCATAGTCCTTCGGTTCGAGCGACAGCCCGTGAAGCTCGGCGTACAGTTCGACCAGCCCCCGGATAACCGTCGTTTTTCCCGTCCCGGGACCGCCCGTCAGGATCATGAACGACGAATGGAGCGCGAGCTCGATCGCTTCCACCTGTGTTTTGGCATATGTGACCCCGAGGCGTTCCTCGATATCTCCGAGAGCCTTCCGGATTTCCGACTGCGGAAACGCATCCTTATGGGATTCGTCCTCAAGCAGCGAAACGGCCTTTGCGGCAATGCCGATTTCAGAGAAGTAAAGGGACGGCAGGTAGCAGCGTTGCTGTTCAACGACAATCTTGCTTTCTTCCCCAAGCTCGATGATCGCCTGCGTGATTGATTCGAAGCTGATTTTGTGCGGCTGGCTCGCTTCGAGCATCCGCTTGGCTTCCGGCAGGAGCGCTTCTGCTTCCATAAACACATGGCCTTCCGAAAGTGCCGCAGTATTCAGGAGATGCAACACCGCCGCCTTTACACGGTCCCTGTGATCGCCTGTGATGCCGAGCTTGGCTCCGAGCTCATCCGCCCGCTGGAAGCCGACCCCCTCGATCTCCCCGATCAGCCGGTACGGATTCGTCTGGAGCACGCTGACTGTCTCCTCGCGGTACGTCTGGTAGATGCGCATCGCCAGCTGCGGCCCGAAACCCCATTCGTTCAGCGCGATCATGATCCGTTCAAGCCCCATATTCTCCTGCAGGACAGAAACGATCGTCTCTTTTCTCTCATCCGACAGCCTCGGCACCCGGTCCAGGGCGGACGGGTCGTTCAGGATGAGGCTGATCGTCTCTTTCCCAAGTTCTTTTACGACCGCCTTGGCCGTTTTCTGGCCGATTCCGGGAAAGAGGTCGGAAGACAGGTAATGGATCAGTCCCGTTTCGGTGTCAGGAAGCTCTTTCGTGAACACGGACGCCTTGAACTGGGTGCCATATTTCGGATGCTCGACAAGACTCCCCTGGAACTTGTATGTATCCTCCCCATCGAGGGGAGGGAAATAGCCCGTCACGACAATCTCTTTTCCGGCGTAGCCCGAATCGGTCGCCGTGACCTTGACGCGGATAATTGAAAAAAGGTTCTGCGGGTTATGGAAGACTGTTGCGACCGGACGGCCCGATAGATAGTGTTCATCTTCTTTGAATAAATCCAGCTGCCCGGCCATCCGGCTTCCCTCCATTACCTTACTCCTCCGATTGGGAGATCATATTGTAGACTTCACGTGCCTGGATGTGGTCCGGGCTGATCGTGAACGCTTTTTCCAGGTGGCTGAGCGCATGACCACGCTGCTGCGTGGACACAGCGTACAGCACACCGAGGTTGTAGTGGGCGTCCGCATTGTCCGGGTCATGTTCCGCAACGAATGTGAGCTCATCCATTGCCTGGTGGAACATTTCCAGAGAAGCCAGAAGGATGCCATAGGACAGCCGGATCTGCAGATCGTCCGGAGAAAGCTCTCTGGCACGCTGCATATACGGAAGCGCCAGCTTCAGCTTGCCGGTGCGTTCGAGTGATTTGCCCAGCATGTAAGGGGCGTCCGCTCCCTCAATGCCGCCACGGATCGCCTTTTCATAAAGCCTGGCCGCTTCCTCGTAACGGTCAAGATTATAGTAGAGGCCCGCAAGCCCGTAGACGGCTGTCATGGAGCCCGGATCAAGAGCCAGCGCCTTCTGGAAAAACTTTTCCGCTTTCAGTGCTTCCTCTTCCCGCCCGATCGATGCAAGCAGATTACCGAAATTGATATAACCGATCGGATCGTCCGGATTGGCATCGATCGCTTCCGTGAATGCTTTCACGGCTTCTTCATAGTCTTCGTTTCGGATCGCTTGGATCCCCTCGGTATTATGATCCATTTTCCATCACTCCTCAGCCGACATAATCAAGCCGGCTGCCGTTTTTGTATACTTCGTCGATCGTCCCACCGCCGAGGCAGACATCGCCGTCATAGAATACGACCGCCTGTCCCGGAGTGATCGCCCGGACCGGCTCATCGAATCTGACCGTCGCGGTTCCGTCGCCGTGAAGCTTCACTTCGACACCGGTATCCGGCTGGCGGTAGCGGAATTTCGCCGTACAGCGGAAGGTTTCCGGCTTCGCTCGGTCTGAAGTGAAACCGATCTGTACCGCTTTCAGGCTGTCGGAATAAAGTGCGTCGTTGTGGAAGTTCTGGCCGACAAGCAGCACATTGCGCTTCAGGTCCTTCCCGATGACGAACCACGGATCGCCTGCTCCGCCGATGCCAAGACCGTGTCGCTGTCCGATCGTATAATACATGAGCCCGTCATGCATACCCATGCGCTTGCCGTCCATCGTCTCCATCGCGCCCGGCTGTGCCGGCAAGTAGCCGGACAGGAATTCCTTGAAGTTCCGCTCGCCGATAAAGCAGATGCCTGTCGAGTCTTTTTTTGTCGCTGTCGCGAGCCCCGCCTCAAGGGCGATCCTACGGACTTCGGACTTATCGAGATGGCCGAGAGGGAACATGACTTTCGACAGCTGATCCTGTGACAGCTGGTTGAGGAAATACGTCTGGTCCTTGTTTTCATCGACGCCGCGCAGCATCACAGACTCATCCTCTCGGTGCTCCACTCGTGCATAATGGCCCGTCGCCAGGTAATCGGCGCCAAGGCTCATCGCATGGTCGAGGAAAGCACGGAACTTGATTTCCTTGTTGCACATCACGTCAGGATTCGGCGTGCGCCCGGCTTTGTATTCGTCCAGGAAGTACGTAAACACTTTGTCCCAATATTGCTTTTCGAAGTTGACCGCATAATACGGGATGCCGATCTGGTTGGCGACCCGTATGACATCCTCATAGTCCTCCGTCGCTGTGCAGACACCGTTATCATCGGTGTCATCCCAGTTTTTCATGAAGATGCCGATGACGTCGTAGCCCTGCTCTTTCAGAAGCAGAGCGGTCACAGAGGAGTCGACGCCGCCGGACATGCCGACGACGATGCGTGTGTCTTCTGGTTTTTTATGAATAGCCATATTTTTCACCTTTCTATTGTCCAGCGAGTCTCCGGACTACGGCTGCCGTTTTTTCAGCGGCGGCCCGGATGTCTGCTTCCGATAAGCCGTAGCCGAAACTGAAGCGGACGGAATTGCGCAGCTCCCTTGCCCCTTCCCCGTACATTGCGGCGAGCACATGCGATGGATCCACCGAACCCGCCGTGCAGGCGGAGCCGCTCGATACATGAATGCCCGCCAAGTCGAGATTTACGAGCAGTGATTCAATATCCGTTCCCGGGAAGCTGAGATTCAGGACATGCGGCAATGTCCTTGCCTGTCCGGCATTCACGCTAAAATCAATACCGGACTTTTCAAGTGTGCCGGTCATGATCTCCTTGAACGACTCATGCCGTTCTCTACGCTGCCCAAGAGATGCATGGGCGATTTCCGCCGCTTTTGCAAATGCCGCGATGCCCGGCACGTTTTCCGTACCGGCACGGCGTTTCCGCTCCTGCTCCCCGCCGGAAGTCGGCGGCACAAGCTTCGTGCCGTTTTTCTGGTAAAGGAAACCGATTCCCTTCGGCCCGTTGATTTTGTGCGCCGACGCGCTGAGCAGGTCGACGCCGAGTTCCCCGACGTTGACGGGAATCTCTCCGAAAGCCTGAACCGCATCGGTATGGAAAGTCGCCCGGTGTTCCTTCAGAATGCCGCCGATCTCCCGGATCGGCTGAATGGTGCCGACTTCGTTGTTTGCCGCCATGACCGTCACAAGGATGGTGTCATCCCGGAGCGCTTTCCGGACATCTTCCGGCGACACGCGCCCTTCCCGGTCGGCTGGAAGCCAAGTCACCTCATAGCCGCGATTTTCCAGCCGCTTGCAGGCGTTTAGGACCGCATGGTGCTCGATGGCCGTCGTGATAATATGGCGGCCTTCATCTGACCTTGCTTCTGCCGTACCGAAAATGGCGAGATTGTCGCTTTCCGTTCCGCCGCCCGTGAAGATGATTTCTTCCGGACGGGCGCCGATCAGGCCGGAGGCGGTTGCCCGGCTGTCGTCAAGCAGCTTTCTTGCACTGCGCCCCGGCCCATGGATGCTTGAAGCATTGCCGTATGTGCTTGTGAGAAGTTCCGTGTAGACCCGTGCCACCTCCGGATGTACCGGTGTCGTAGCCGCATGGTCCAGATAAATTCCGTTCATATCCAAAATCCTTTCCCAGCAGAGATGCCGGCCGTTCCACCGATTTTCCGGAACGGCCGTTACGTCCGGCTGTCAGATGTAAAACATGTAGCCTTCGTCTTCGCTGTCAGATTTCATATTGATCAGGTCTTCGATCGTGACTGTGTCAAGCACTTCTTTTACAGCGTCGCGGATGCGTCCCCACAGCAGGCGCTGGGGCTGCGGCTCTTCTTCGATCCCCTCGACAGGCTGGATCGGCCCTTCAAGGACACGGATCACATCTCCGGCCGAAATCTGATGCGGCGGCTTGGCCAGTTTATATCCACCGTGCGCGCCCCGGACACTTTTGACAAGCCCCGAATTGCGGAGCGGCGGAACGAGCTGTTCGAGGTAAGCCTCGGAAAGGTCATTGATTTCTGCAATTTTACGGAGCGGAACCGGCCCGCTGCCGTATTGCCGTCCGAGCTCGATCATGATCGCCAGCCCGTAACGGCCCCTGGTTGATATTTTCATCAGTACACCTCTACCCTGCGCTTTTCTATCCGCCATTATAGCATAACGATTACCGCCCCCGCGCATGAAGAGTCCCGAAAGGAAATGTATAATGGAAGGATGGATGAAGAAAGGGCTGATTTCATGCAGAACGAACCGCTCGCCTATCGGATGAGGCCGGGAACGATCGACGAGATTGCCGGCCAGCGGCACATCATCGGGAAAGGAACTGCGCTGTACCGGATGATCAAAAACGGACATGTGCCGTCCATGCTCCTGTATGGACGCCCCGGTGTCGGCAAGACATCGCTCGCACATGCGATAGCGGGAACGAGCGGCCTGCCGTTCATCGCGCTGAATGCCACCGTCTCCGGAAAAAAAGATGTGGAGCGGGTCGTAGACGAGGCCCGGGTCACCGGCAAGGTCATTCTCTTTTTGGATGAAATCCACCGGTTCAATAAATTACAGCAGGACGCGCTGCTCCCTCATGTCGAAAACGGATCGATCGTCCTGATCGGTGCCACGACCGAAAACCCGTACCATGATGTGAATCCCGCCATCCGGTCAAGATGCGGGGAAATCCTTCAGCTAAAAGGGCTGGAAACGGAAGACATTACGGAACTGATCCTGAGAGCGCTCTCCGACAAAGACCGTGGCCTCGGCCGGATGGACATCCGGATCACCGACGACCAGATCGTCCGTTTGGCGGAGGGCGCCGGCGGAGATGCCCGGAAGGCACTGACACTTCTGGAATCGGCCGTGCTCGCTTCTGACGAGGAAGACGGCATGACCATCGTGGAAGATGCAGTGATCAAGAGCCTCATCGGGCGTACCGGAGTATTCGGGGACAAAAACGGTTCCCACTTTTATAATCTCCTGTCCGCCCTCCAAAAATCCGTTCGCGGAAGCGACGCGGATGCCGCCGTCTTTTACCTTGCGCATCTTCTGGAATCGGGCGACCTGACCGCGGTATGCCGGCGTCTCCTGGTCATGGCCTATGAGGACATCGGACTGGCCAATCCGGAAGTCGGCGCGCATGTGCTGGCGGCGACACAGTCCGCGGAGCGCCTCGGAATGCCGGAAGCCAGGATCCCCCTGAGTGTCGCTGTCATCGAGATGTGCCTCTCCGAAAAATCAAACTCGGCCTACCGCGCCTTTGATGCTGCGGCATCCAGGATCCATGCAGGTGATACCGGGGAAATCCCTCCGCATCTCAAAGACGCCCACTACGCCGGTGCCGCCGCTCTCGGACATACCGGGTACCAATATCCGCACGATACCCCGCTCGGCGAATTCGGCGGCTGGGCCAGCCAGCAATACCTCCCCGACAAAATTGCGGACGAGCAGTTTTACGAACCTGTCATCGCCGGCAAGGAGAAAAAGATGGCCGGTATCCACAGGAAACTCAAGCAATTTATGAAGCAACCGTAAAGAAGCCGCCCGCATTGGGCGGCTTCTTTTGCTCAGTAAGATTCCGGAAACGGATCTTTCGCGAAACAATTTTGGGGTTAACATAATAATAATATAATTAACAACGAACCATGCATCCGTGAGGTTTCGTCATTCAAGCGTCCGCTTTCAGCGTTCCATGACACAGTTTCGTCATTCGAGGCGCCGATTTCGTCATTCACCGGATGAATGACGAAACTTCCGGGCCCAATGACGAAACCTGACGGACAAATGACGAAACCGGACAGCGGCCAAAAGCCCCCAGGCCAATCAAAAGCCTGTTCCCCACATGCGGGAACGGGCTTTGCTTATTCATCTTTGACGCGCTTGATCTCGATATCTTGCACGATATCATTCAGCACCCAGGAGGCGCAAAACAACCCGGCCGTCGATGGGACGAATGCGTTGGAGGCAGGAGGCATTTTCGCCTTGCGGATTTTTGCATCCGGCTTCCCCACCACCTCGTTGACTTCATCTTTAGATATGATCGGGCTCTCATCGGAGAAAACGACAGGGACGCCTTTCCGGATGCCGGCCTTGCGAAGCGTCGTCCGGATCACTTTGGCAAGCGGATCGGTGTGGGTTTTCGAAATGTCCACAATCTGAAGACGTGTCGGATCAGTCTTGCGGGCGACCCCCATGCAGGAAATGACGTTCACGCCACGCTTCACACATTCTTTGATCAGATGGATCTTGTAGGCGATCGTGTCGGATGCATCGATCACATAGTCCGGTTTCAGATCAAACAGCTGGTCTGCCGTTTCTTCCGTGTAAAACATATTGAGTGTGATCACTTCACAGTCGGGATTGATATCCGCAATCCGCTCTTTCATCACTTCGGCCTTTTTCCGCCCGACTGTGGACAGATAAGCGACAAGCTGGCGGTTGACGTTTGTGATATCGACTTCGTCCTTGTCGATCAGTATGATCCGCCCGATTCCCGTCCGCGCACATGCTTCAGCCGCAAATGAGCCGACTCCGCCGACGCCGAGAACGGCAACGGTCGTCTGCCTGTAACGGTCCAGCCCCTCTTTTCCTATAGAAAGCTCATTTCTGGAAAACTGATGCAGCATGGGGGTTCCTTCCTTTCGCAAATCAAAATAAAAGCCTCCCGCTCAAGCGGGAGGCGGTCAGTCAAAACGGGACAGATCCCGATTGTGCCGTCTTTGGGTAATCGTTTTGAACCCGCACCAGGCAGGTGGGTGCCCTCACCGGCACGTTTGACTTCCCTCTGAGGGGCATGCCAGCAATGCCGGTATTCGGACTCCCTACGATTTGAATGTTCGGTCAAAACTGATAGACAAATAACGAACACATCAGGATCTGTATTGGTATCATAGTAACATATGTGAATCTTGGAATCAACGCTGAATGTTTGTGGCTTCCGCCTTATTTTCATTCCGCAGCTTTATGCCCAGTTCCCGGAGTTGTGCATCGGACACACCGGACGGCGCTTCTACCATGAGGTCGCTCGCGCTTGCCGTTTTCGGGAATGCAATCACGTCGCGCAGGCTAGTTGCGCCCGCAAGAAGCATCGCCAGGCGGTCAAGCCCGAAGGCGATCCCGCCGTGAGGAGGCGTGCCGTAGTCAAAGGCATCCAGCAGGAACCCGAACTGGGCCTTTGCCTCGTCCTCGGTAAATCCGAGCGCCTTGAACATTTTTTCCTGGATATCGCGTTCATAAATCCGAAGGGATCCCCCGCCGAGCTCAAAGCCGTTCAGCACCATATCATAGGCCATCGCCCTGACTTCCTGAGGCTCTGTGCCGAGCATTTCAATATCTTCGCGGACCGGCATTGTAAACGGATGATGGGCTGCGTAATAGCGGCCTTCTTCCTCGTCGTACTCAAACAGCGGCCAGTCGGTCACCCAGAGGAAAGCGTAGCGGGACTCGTCGATCAGGCCCCTCTCCTTGCCGAGCTTCAGACGGAGAGCGCCCAGCGCGTCTGCAACGACCTGTTTTTTGTCGGCAACGAATAGCAGAAGGTCACCGGGCTCCGCTTCGAGAGCAGCCTTCAGCCGCTCTGCTGTTTCGCCTTCGAAGAACTTGGCGATCGGACCCTTCAGGCCGTCTTCTTCGACTTTCATCCAGGCAAGTCCCTTGGCACCGTAACGGCCTGCAAATTCCCCGAGCGCGTCGATGTCTTTGCGGGAATAATCACCCGCAGCACCTTTGGCATTGATCGCCTTGACCTGTCCTCCGGAGGAAACCGCACCGGCGAACACTTTGAAGGAGGAGTCTGCCACCACTTCGGAAACATCCTGAAGTTCAAGGCCGAATCGCACATCGGGTTTGTCGGAACCGTAACGGGCCATCGCTTCGTCATAGGTCATGCGCTGGAACGGCACGGGTACCTCAACGCCTTTGACATCCCGCATGACTTTTTGCATAAGGGTTTCGTTCAGTTCGATGACATCTTCCATTTCGACAAAGCTCATCTCCATGTCGATCTGGGTAAACTCCGGCTGCCGGTCCGCCCTCAGGTCCTCATCGCGGAAGCAGCGGACAATCTGATAATACTTATCGAATCCCGATACCATGAGCAGCTGTTTGAAAAGCTGCGGTGACTGCGGAAGCGCATAGAATTCACCATCATGGACGCGGCTCGGAACCAGGTAGTCACGGGCTCCTTCCGGCGTCGACTTTGTAAGGTACGGCGTCTCAACTTCCATGAATCCGTTATCGTCCAAAAAGTTCCGCACGGTTTTCATGATGTCCGAGCGCATTTTGAACGTCCGGTACATTTCAGGGCGACGCAGATCAAGGTAGCGGTATTTCAGTCGCGTTTCCTCACCTACATGATTGGCATCTTCAATGACGAACGGCGGATTTTTCGCTTCGTTGATGATGTCGATCTCTTCCGCCTGGACTTCGATCCTGCCGGTCTGGAGGTTAGGGTTTACCTGATTTTCCTCGCGCCCGATAACCGTGCCGCGCACCTCGACGACAAATTCATTGCGCAGGCGGTCGCCCGTCTTCATGGCTTCACCGGAAAAGTCCGGATTAAAGACGACCTGGACGATTCCCGTCCGATCACGGAGATCCACGAAAATCAGGCCGCCAAGGTCACGGCGCCGCTGCACCCATCCTTTCAAGACTACTTTCTGTCCGATTTGTGCATCGGTGACTTCACCGCAATAGTTCGTTCTCTTCATGTCAGCTCTTCCTTCCTACACTCAAGATCTGCTTTTCAGGGTTTCCGCAAGACGGGCGAATTCCACCGTCTTCTGTGTGCCGTCCGCCATATTTTTCACGCCGGCAGCTCCGTTTTTCAGCTCATCTTCGCCGATGACAACGACATGTCTGGCTTTTTGGCGATCTGCCGCTTTCATCTGTGCTTTCATTTTCCGGCCCATATAGTCCATGTCGGCCGCTATCCCATCCCGCCGGAGGGTGCCGAGGATCCTGACCGCTTCTTTCCGGGACTCTTCGTCCAGCGCGACGATAAATGCATCCAGCCTGCTTTCGGTCTCCGGCATTTTGCCTTCGGCCTCGAGCGCCATCAGGAAACGCTCGATGCTCATGGCAAATCCGATTCCGGGCGCTTCCGGGCCGCCGATGTCTTCCGATAGCCCGTTATAGCGCCCGCCTCCGCACAGCGTAGTGATCGCGCCGAATCCATCCGATGTGCTCATGATTTCGAATGCGGTGTGGTTATAGTAATCCAGGCCCCTGACAAGGTTCGGATCGACCACATAGTCGATTCCGAGTGCGTCCAGCGCCGTCTTCACCTCTTCAAAATAGGCAGCGGACTCTTCATTCAGGTAGTCGGTAAGCGCCGGTGCGGTGTTCATCAGCGGGTGTTCGCGGTCGACCTTGCAATCCAGGATCCGGAGCGGATTTTTCTCAAGCCTGTTCCGGCAGTCACTGCAGAACTCACCGATCGACGGTTCAAAGTGGCGGATCAGCGCTTCGCGGTGTTTGTTCCGGCTTTCCTTGTCGCCGAGCGAATTGATCACAAGGCGCAAATCCCGAAGCCCGGCACGCTGATATACATCCATCGCGAGGGAGATGACTTCCGCATCGATTGCCGGCGAATCGCTGCCGATCGCTTCGACACCGAACTGCACAAACTGGCGGTAACGTCCGGCCTGCTGACGTTCATAGCGGAACATTGGCCCCATGTAGTAAAGCTTCACGGGCTGATCCGGCGAGCCGAACATCTTGTTTTCGACAAAAGCACGAACCACCGGCGCGGTGCCTTCCGGACGGAGCGTCAGAGAACGCCCGCCGCGGTCTTCGAATGTGTACATCTCCTTCTGGACGATATCGGTCGTATCCCCGACACTTCTTGTGAACAGTTCAGTCTGCTCGAAAACCGGTGTCCTGATTTCTTCGTACCGGTAAAGACGGCATGTGTCCCGGATCAGCGACTCGATCGCCTGCCAGTTCCCTGTCTCTTCCGGGAGCAGATCCTTTGTTCCTCTTGGCACTTTGAACATCATAGGTTTCCCATCCTTCCAATGAAATGAAAAAAGCCCCCGTCCCCTGCATCTCTGCAAGGGACGAAGGCTTATTTTAGCCACCGCGGTTCCACCCTGATTGGCACAGCACAGCTGTACCCACTCGGTCCGGGTAACGGCCGGGTCCGTCTTCTCCTACGCGGGGAAATCCTCCCTTTTCGAAGAAGAGCCTCTCGGGTGTTGTTCACGGCCCGTGTCCTGCGGATGGGATTTCAGCCCGGGTCCCACCCTCTCTTTTCAGGACAATGGGCCGCTACTTTTCCGGTCAGTGGCGTCCATTCCAGTATCAATTAACCATTATCTTAATGACTTAAGAATCAACTGTCAACCGTTTTAGAAAAAGGTATAGAATTCTCCGTGACTTCCCCGTAAACTAATCCATGAGGAGGGGGATGAATGAGGAACAAACGAAAAATCGCATTATCCATCCTTTTGGTGTGCGGGCTGTTGCTCGGATTCAATGGAACATCCGGCTCTGTCCGCGCAGCAGGCACAGTGACGGTCGATACGGATTCGATCAATGTCCGTTCCGGACCGGGCCTCGCCCACAGCGTGACCGGTTCCCTGAAACGCGGTGACACCGTCAAAATCCTCGGATCCGAAGGCGACTGGCTGTATGTGGATACCGGTTCTTCCAAAGGGTATATCGCCGCTTATCTGACCAAATCGTCGGCTGCCCCGGCATCCGGATCGGACAGCATCATCTCACAGGTGGACAGGCTGAACGTGCGCGCCCAGCCAACCACGTCATCCGCCGTTCTTCTGAAGATGAACCGCGGTGACCAGGCCACTTCCCACGGTTCTTCCGGCGGATGGACGGAAGTGACTGTGAACGGCACGCGCGGCTGGGTCTCCAGTCAATACATAACCGCTTCCTCAGCCTCGCCTGATGCTAAAGGGGCGAAAGCGGAAAGCGGAACGTTCACAGTTGCCGTATCTGCGCTTAACGTCCGGGAAAAACCGGACTTGACCGCCGCCAAAGTCACAGTGGTCAGACAGGGGGAAAGTTACCCGGTCACCGAATCCCACGGCAACTGGGTCAAACTTTCTATCGGCGGCAAAGAGGGCTGGGTGTACTCCTTCCATGGCGTCCGTTCTTCCGGCGGCGCTGCTGCCGGCAACTCCGTTGGAAAAACAGGATCGGAGTCGGACAAACCATCCGAATCGGTCACCATTCTTTATGATGGCACGAACCTGCGAAGCAGCGCTTCCACTTCATCCGATGTGGTAAAACGGGCGTCTGCCGGAGAAAACTTCAGCGGTGTACGGGAAGGTGACTGGTTCCGTATTTCGCTGAACGACGGCTCGGAAGCCTATGTGGCGAGCTGGGTCGTGTCAATCGGCGAAGCGGCAGAACTGAAAGACCAGAAGAAAAAAGCCGACCGCAAGGCGGGCACACTGAATGGGATCACCCTTGTGATCGATCCGGGACATGGCGGCAATGACGGCGGAACGACCGGCTTGAGGGGAACGAATGAAAAAGACCTTACCCTCCCCACTGCAGAACTCCTGGCGTCCAAGCTGAGGGCAGCCGGGGCCGAAGTGATTCTGACCAGGGAAACCGATGAGTATGTCGGCTTGAGAAAGCGGGTTTCGCTCAGCAATCAGGCGGGGGCCGACGCATTCATCAGCCTCCACTACGACGCGACGACCGACCACTCCGTCCGGGGGTTCACCACTTATTACCAGAAGTCGATCGAGCACCCTTTTGCTGAGTACGTCAACATTTACCTCGGAAAATCAGTGAATCTGAAAGACCGGGGAGTCCAGAAAGGGAATTACCTTGTGCTGCGCGAAAACCGGCAGCCGTCCATCCTCGTCGAACTCGGCTTCCTCAGCAACTTGTCCGAAGAACGCCGCGTCACCAATCCGGAATACCGGGAACAGGCGACAGACGGCATCTACAGAGGCATCATCAAATACTTTGATTCCCAATTGGGACGATAAAAAGCAGAATCGTGATGGATTCTGCCAAGACTGCAGATCAGGAGAGCAAAATTGCTCCGTGGTCTGCAGTTTTTTAATTTATATCCCTCCCGATTGACATCTCTGGCGCCTGATCATGGCCTTCTCCGCAAATTGCGCCCACCCGTGGCGGAAAGCTCTGCACACCACTTCAACATGATAAAAATCAAAAAACTGCAGACAAAGGAGCGATAAACTCACTTTGTCTGCAGCTTGTGTAGAAGCGCAGGATCTGCTGGTTCGTCTGTCATTTCTTTGATTCCACAATGACCGTGACGGGGCCTTCGTTGGTGAGGCTGACGTCCATCATGGCGCCGAAGATGCCGGTTTCCACATGGAGCCCGAGTTTACGGAGCTCTTCGTTGAAGTGTTCATAGAGCTGCCGGGCCTGTTCGGGCCTGGCAGCTTCCGAGAATCCGGGACGCCGTCCCCTCGCCGTATCCGCATACAGCGTAAACTGGGAGACAGATAAAATGGCGCCGCCTGCATCCAGGATCGATAGATTCATCTTTCCGTCGGCATCTTCAAACAGGCGGAGGTTGGCGACTTTATTGGCCACATAACGGACATCTCCGACCGTGTCGGAGTGTGTGAGTCCGACCAGAAGCACATAGCCGCTGTCAATGGCACCGGTCACTTTCCCGCCGACGGTTACGGACGCTTTCCCGCTCCTCTGGATGATCACTCTCATTTAAACCTCTCCCCTTTTCTCAGTTCGTGACCCGCTGGACATAATAAATGTCGCGGATTTGCTTGATGCGCTCAACGATCCGGTGAAGGTGGGTGATGTTCGTGATCAGGAGCGTCATATGGATGGTCGCGATTTTGTTTTTATCACTTTTGGCGCTGACCGCCGTGATCACCGTCTTGAGTTCATTTACAATGTGCATCACTTCATTCAGGAGGCCGGGACGGTCAAAACCTGAGATTTCGATATCTACCTGATATTCTTTCTGCTTGCCGGCAGGGGTTCCCGCCCATTCCACATCGATCAGCCGGCTTTCTGAATCGTCCGGCGAAACATTCGGGCAATCCGCGCGGTGGACCGAAACACCGCGCCCTTTTGTGATATAACCGACGATTTCATCACCCGGTACCGGGCTGCAGCAGCGGGAAAGGCGGATGAGCAGGTTGTCGATTCCCGGAACGATGACGCCGGATTCGGTTTCTTTCTTTTGTTGTGGCGCCGCCATTTCCTTGGTGATTTTTTCGAGTTGCAATTCGGCTTCTTTCTCTTTGCGGAGCTTTTCAGTCAGCCGGTTGACGACCTGCTGGACAGTGATGCCGTTAAAACCGATCGCAGCATGCATGTCTTCTTCGTTCGCGAAGTTAAACTTGTCACATACCCGCTTGATGTTTTCTTCAGTGAGTACATCCTTTTTCGCCAACCCGCGATCCTTGAGCTCTTGCTCGATCATCTCGCGGCCTTTGATGATGTTTTCATCACGCAGCTGTTTTTTGAAGAACTGCTTGATCTTGTTTTTTGCCTGGGAGGTGTTTGCGATTTTGAGCCAGTCCCGGCTCGGTCCGAACGACTGCTTGGACGTGAGGATCTCGACGATATCCCCTGTGCTGAGCTCAGTGTCGAGCGGGACGATCTTGCCGTTGACTTTGGCACCGATCATCTTGTTCCCGACTTCCGAGTGGACCCTGTAGGCAAAGTCGATCGGCACGGACCCTGACCGGAGCTCCAGCACATCGCCGTTCGGCGTGAAAACGTAGACCATGTCGGAGAACAGATCGTACTTTAATGATTCCATGAATTCTTCCGCGTTTGACGACTCATTCTGGAAGTCAAGAATCTCACGGAACCAAGTCAGCTTGGAATCCAGGCTGTCCTGATTTTCCTGCAGGTTCTTTCCTTCTTTGTACGCCCAGTGGGCCGCCACCCCGTACTCGGCAATCCGGTGCATCTCATCTGTCCGGATCTGAACCTCGAGCGGCTCGCCATTCGGCCCGACGACCGTCGTATGAATGGACTGGTACAGGTTTTGCTTCGGCATGGCGATGTAGTCCTTGAACCGCCCCGGCATCGGCTTCCAGAGCGTATGGATAATCCCGAGGACGGCATAGCAGTCTTTGATGCTCGAGACCTGGACCCGGATGGCGAGAAGGTCATAGATTTCGTTGAACTGTTTGTTCTGCAGGACCATCTTGCGGTAGATGCTGTAAATATGTTTAGGGCGGCCTGAAAGCTCGGATTTGATATTTACCTGATTGAGTTCGTCACGGATCTGGTCCATGACTTTCTTGAGGTAATTTTCACGCTCGGTCCGCTTTCGCTTCATCAGATTGACAATCCGGTAGTACTGCTGCGGATTCAGATAGCGCAGCGCCGTGTCTTCCAGTTCCCATTTGATGGTGGAAATTCCGAGGCGGTGTGCAAGCGGCGCAAAGATTTCGAGCGTCTCCGCCGATACGCGCCGCTGCTTTTCGGGGCTCGTGAATTTCAAGGTTCGCATATTGTGCAGGCGGTCAGCCAGCTTGATCAGGATGACCCGGATGTCCTGTGCCATTGCGAGAAACATCTTCCGGTGGTTCTCCGCCTGCTTTTCTTCTTTCGACTTGTACTTCAGCTTGTCCAGTTTGGTGACGCCGTCGACAAGCCCGGCCACTTCCTCGCCGAACCGGGAGACCAATTCCTCCCTGGTCACCGCGGTGTCTTCCACGACATCATGAAGGAAGCCTGCCGCCACCGTCTCCGGGTCCATCTGGAGGTTGGCAAGGATGCCCGCAACCTGTACGGGATGCGTAATATACGCCTCTCCCGAGCTGCGGGTCTGGCCCTCATGAGCCTTTTCTGCCACTTCATAGGCCTCTTTCACAAACTGGACATGTTCTTCATTCATATAGGAGGAGACGGATGCGAAAACATCCTCTACCGTCATCACTGTATTTTTCGCCATTCCGTCCACCGCCTTTCGATTACTTTTTTGATATAAAGTAAGACTATTTTATCAAAAAAGCGCGTTTTTGCAAAAACGCGCTCTCGAATCAGACCCCCGGCTTCCGCCGGGGGCCGAATCAGTCTTCATATTGCATGAGGGCATGGACATCGTAGCCTTTGAGGCGCTCGCGTCCGTCCAGGTAGGACAGCTCGATGAGGAAGGCACAGCCTGCCACTTCGCCGCCGAGTTCCTCGACCAGCTTGACCGTCGCTTCGACGGTGCCGCCGGTTGCCAGAAGGTCATCGACGATCAGCACTTTCTGGCCCGGCTTGATCGCATCGCGATGGATGGTCAGGACATCCTTGCCATACTCAAGGCCGTACTCGACCTTGATCGTTTCGCGCGGAAGCTTGCCTTCCTTGCGCACGGGCGCAAAACCGATGTTGAGTGCATAGGCGACCGGGCATCCGATGATAAACCCGCGCGCTTCCGGGCCGACAATGATCTCTGCCCCCACTTTTTTTGCGTACTCGACGATTTGGTCGGTCGCGTATTTATAAACAGGACCATTGTCCATGATTGTCGTAATATCCTTGAAACTGATGCCTTCCTTCGGATAGTTATCGACAATCGTTACATATTGCTTTAAATCCATAGTTGTTGCTCCTCCCGGGCAGTCTCAGGCGCATCCAGAATGCTGCCGATGACCCGCCGTAATTCCTGATAGGGCGAATAGAGTAAAGTCTCTTCGATATTGATCCGCCGCTCCAGCCCTGAATAGGTTTCAGACTCGGACAGATCCCGCTTTGGCGGGTTGCCCGTGACTGCAGCAAGTCCGTTCTCCATTGTAACAAATCCGAGCTCAAAAAACACCTTTGTCATGAAAATCACCGTATCCCGGCTCCAACCTTTATGTTTCGCGAGCCGTTCCCCTTCACGCATCACGTGGAAGCTCCCCTGCTGCTTCAGGAAGGTATAATACCAGCCGAACTGCTTCCGGTCGGGTATCCCCATGAAATAGCGGGATTCCGGCACATGGAAATGCGCATAGATCCGGGTCGGCGCGCATGAACCGAGCAGCGCCTCAAGTTCATCAAGCGAGTCGGGCAGATCCAGGAGGACAAGTGTCCGCGAACGGGCGGGATCGACATCCGCAGCCTGAACGATTTCCTTCCCTGTGTCTGCACGGAATTTCCGTACGCTCTCTTTTCTGAAAGCAACAAATACCGCTTCATCCGGGATGGAAGGGAGCCACCTGGACAGCAGGCGCTCCCCGCGGACATCAAACAGCTGCCAGCCGTCCGACTTCAGGTCCGTCAGCAACAGCTGAGGCTTTTTCCTGCCGTTCCATTCATTGATCTGAAGGTCGCCTGCAAGGCTGATCCGGGCGTCCGGTGTCAGCTCATCTTCAAGATGGCCAAGCCCGAACCCGACCACGTCCAGCGTGTTGGCACCGTCCGATACACTTAGCTTCAGATGATTTTTCATCGAACCGATTTTCCGGCTGGATTCCACGCTCAGGTCCGGCAGGCAATAAACAGGCTTGGCAAATCCGACACCGTATGGGCCGAGTTCGGCCAGGGATTCGATCGATGCGATATCGACTTCATCCAGTGTCAGCTGCACATCGACGTCCAATGTCGGAATCAGGTCCTCCTCCGTCAGGGCTTCCTCCCCCTGCCTGATGAGATTTTCCCGTAGATTCCCGACATGTTCGATCGGCATGGTCAGCCCCGCTGCCATCGGGTGTCCACCGAAATGCGGGACGAGGTCCGCATTTTTCTTAAGCTCCCTGTACATATGGAAGCCTTCGATACTCCGAGCAGACCCTTTCGCGATCCCTTTTTCCTGGTCGAGCGCGAGCACAATCGACGGACGGTAATACTTTTCCGTGATTCTGGATGAGACGATTCCGACGACGCCCGGATTCCATCCCTCTCCAGCCACTGTCAGCACATGAGGGACTGCATCACCGTATGTATCCTCGATCTGTGCGATCGCTTCGTCGGCGATGGAGGCGACCATCTTCTGCCTTTCTTTGTTCCGGTCATTCAGTTGGGCGGCAAGCAACGATGCTTCAGCAGCATCATCCGTCAGGAACATGCGGACAGCCGGCTCTGCATCACCCAGCCGTCCGAGCGCATTGATTCTCGGACCGAATGCAAAGCCGATCGTTTCTTCATTGATATCCTGCTGACGCACATCCGAGACGCCGCAAAGCGCCCGAACGGCCGGATTGGATGTTTGCCTCAATTTTCCGATGCCCGCCTTGACGATGAGCCGGTTCTCATCATGCAGCGGGACAAGGTCGGCAACCGTCCCGATCGCCCCGAAAATCAGCGAATCTGCCGGGAATTCGCCGGTCAGTGCATGGGCGACCTTGAGGACCACCCCGACACCGGCCAGCTCACCGAACGGGTAGTTCCCTTCCGGATGGCGCGGATGGATGATGGCATCCGCCACCGGCAGGACTTCGCCCGGCTCGTGGTGATCCGTGACAATCACATCCATGCCCATTTCCTTTGCCGCGGCCACTTGCACATTGCCGGATATCCCGTTGTCGACTGTCACGATCAGCGAGGCGCCGCGCTCGTAAGTTTCGCGGAACAGATCGGTATTCGGACCGTAACCGTGTTTGAACCGGTCAGGGATGACATAGAAGGCATCCGCGCCAAGCGATAGAAGTGCCTTCATGAGGACGGTCGTGCTCGTCACACCGTCCGCATCGTAATCACCATAGACAGCGATTCGGCTGCCCGAACGGATATGCTTATGGATCAGTTCAACCGCCCTGTCCATGTCTTTCATGAGAAACGGATCGTGCCAGCTTTCCTGGCCGATCCCGATAAAGGCGGACGCTTTTTCCGGGTCCGTGAACCCACGCGACGCCAGAACCTTTGCTGCAATCGGCGAAAGACCCAGGGCCTGGCGGAGCTTTTCCGCCACCCCGGCATCGCTTTCCTGAGTCCGCCAGCGCTTCATCGATTCTATCATTCCATCACTTCCTTGAAGACTATTATACATGAGAACACTCCGCAGCACCCGACTCGAATGGGCAGGGGGATACTTGGAATTTCGTGGCTGACTGGACACTGCGGACGAATTGTTGCCAAACAGAAAAAAGCTCCTGACATTTATCAGGAGCCGGGGTCGCCGCCGAGATTGCTGTTGCGCGGTTCAGGTTCGGATACCGAAGAAAATGCAGAAGCCGCATGCTGCAAAGTGGCAATTTCATTTTGCTGATCCGCAATCTGGACTTCCTTCTCGTTCACCTCGCGTTCGAGCCGCTTGATTTTCCGCTGTTGCATCAGAGAGCGGAACATCGACACGGATCCGCTTACCGCCGCACCGAGCAAAGCCGACGCGAGGATGACGATAATCAGCGGCCATTCAGCCGTTCCGAACACATAGTTTACAGGCACCTGTTCCACGTTGACGATCGCGAACCAGGCAACGACAAGAGCAAAGATCAGTCCCAAAAGCAGTGTCCACTGGAATTTCATTCGTTTCCTCCTTTCCGCACAAGAAAAGACAGGGCATACAAATGTATACCCTGTCCCTTCCGGAGCGGAAACCTGGTCAGACGACCGGTTCGTCGGAGCCCCAGTTTTTCTCTTTTTTCTGGACATCGAGTGTCCCTTTTTTGTTGATCTCCCTCTTCTTCAACTGCAGCCAGAGCTGTGCGGCGATGAAGATGGACGAATAGGTCCCCGCAACCAGGCCGAACAACAGCGCGAGCGAGAAGTTGCGGATCGATTCCGATCCGAAGAAAATCAGTGCCAAGACAACAAGCACAACAGTGAGCACGGTGTTGACCGAGCGTCCGAGCGTTTGCCGGAGTGATTTGTTGACCACGTTTTTAAGGTCTTCCTCCGTCTCGATCTTCTTCATCTTGTGAAGGTTCTCACGGATCCGGTCAAAGGTGACAATCGTGTCGTTGATCGAGTAGCCGACAATCGTCAGGATTGCAGCGATGAAAGTGATATCGACCTCAAGCCTCAGGAGGCTGAATAGCGCGATCATAAAGAACGCATCGTGTAAGAGCGAAACGATGGACGCCACGCCCATCCTCCACTCAAATCGGAAGGCCACGTAAATGATGATGCCCAGCATGGCAATGGCCAGCGCCTTAACGGCGTTTTCAGCCAGTTCCCGCCCGACAGTCGGAGAAACGGTGCTGACATTCGGCTCATGACCATAAATTCCTCCGAGATCTGCCTTGAGCTGGTTGATTTCACCCTGAGTCAAGTCATCCTTGTAGCGGAAAACAGCCATTTCCTTGTTTTCTCCGGAAATCAGGATGTCTTCAGTCGGATGGCCTGCCTCTTCAAGTGTGGCGGCAACCTCTTCCTGCGTAAGCGGCTCACCGGAGAGCACTTCCACCCGGGTACCGCTGGAGAAGTCGATGCCGAGGTTGAGCCTGAAGACTCCGAGTACGATTGCACCGGCCACGAGGAAAAGGATCGAAGCTGTAAAGAACTTCTTCCGGTTTCCCGCGAAATCGAATCGGTCAAATCTTGTCGTCAGGTCGAGGACATCCATCTTTTCTTCTTTGGTATGGATATACTTTCTTGATAGGCCGAAAGCACCAGGCTTACCATCAAGCGTTCCGCTGTGGACGAGCAACCCGAGCAGCAGCCGGGAGCCCCAAACCGCTGTGATGAAGCTGAGCAGGATCGAAAGGATGAGCATCGTAGCAAATCCTTTGACGGAGCTTGTCCCGAAGACAAACAGGACACCTGCCGCGATAAGAGTGGTGATATTCGCGTCGAGGATGGCCGTGAAGGACGATTTCGCCCCTGCCTTGAAGGCTTCCTTCACCGTGCCGCCAATCCTGAGCTCCTCGCGGATCCGCTCGTATGTGAGGATGTTGGCATCGACCGCCATCCCGACACCGAGCACAAGCGCCGCGATACCCGGGAGCGTAAGTACACCATTGAGGAGGTTGAAGACAAGCAGCACCAGATACACATAGACGGACAATGTGACCAGTGCGACAAAGCCTGCCACCCGGTAGTAAACGAGCATGAAGATCAGGACAAGCCCGATGCCGATTGCCGCGGCAATGACGGTCTGATCAAGTGCCTGCTCACCGAACTGGGCCCCGACCGATGTCGAGTAGATCTCTTCCAGATTGACCGGAAGCGCACCGGCATTCAGGATTCCGGCCAGATGTTTGGTCTCATCCACCGTAAACGATCCGGAAATCTCGACGTCAGATGAAAGGATCGGCTTGGAAACGTTCGGGGCGGAAATGAATTTCGGATCCGGTTTCTTTACTTCCTCGGCAAAAGAATCTTCGCCCTCCGTAAAGTCGAGCCAGATGACAAGCTGGTTGTTCGGCGCCATCGAAGCGATTTCTGAGGTTACTTCCCCGAACTTCTCCGCACTCTTCAGCTTAAGCGTCACAATCGGCTGTCCCTGGTCACTAAAGGTCGACTTGGCGCCGCCCTCGACCAGGTCATCTCCATCGAGCATGAGACGGTCATTGGTGTCCCGGAACGTCAGGTTGGCTTGCGTGGATAAAAGTTCCCGCGCCGATTCCTGATCCTCGACACCCGCCAGCTGCACACGGATCCGATTTCCCGACTCGATCTGGATGCTCGGCTCGCTTACCCCCAGCACATCGATCCGGTCGGTCAGCGCCCGGGCAGTGTCGGCCACGACCTCCTCGGTGATCTTCTGTCCGTCACGGAGCGGTTCAACCTGGTAAAGCACTTCGAAACCGCCCTGAAGGTCCAGTCCGAGGTTGACTTCATTGGCGATCTGCTTGCCTGTACCGCCAATCGTTGTGGCAAACAGCACCAGGAGCAAGAGAAAAGCAACTATGCGCCCTCGAGTTTTCATATGTGTTCCCCCTATTCAATTCGCAGCAAAAGACAGCGCCCTTTTGCTTACGGGCACCTATTATAGACGTACAAAAAAAGCAACAGTTCCATTATGGAATACGTTGCCTTTCGTGTCAATTCGGCTTTTGGGCTGTGCCGGGGGCTCCTGTACGGTTTTTCGGAGCAAGGAGCTCACGGAATTCTTCCTCATCCAACCCTCCGAAACTGCTGTTTCCCGCCGCCTTTTTAAACCCTTCCACTTGCGTATGGGTCATGTAGCGTGACGGAGAAATGGACAGAATGTCGCCCACTGCCTCATGGACCGGAATAGCCGGCAGGTCTTTTTTGCGCCACAGTTTCGTCACGCAATACGTCCATAAATCCTCTTCCGTGACGGAACCGTAACCGTAGAAGCTGAACTCATCGGCTTTGTTGAAAAGCGCCGGCCGTACCCGTTCAAACAGATCTCCGGTGTCTTGCTGAACCATGCTGTCACATCCTCTCCTTGAGTCGTACGGGCCCTTGCTCCCGCATACGGATATTGTATAAGATTTCGGCCACCATGAGAAGGAAGTGTTCAATGTGTCGACATTTTTCCGGGGCACCATCATTCTGATGGGCGCGGTATTCCTGTCCAAGTTTTTCGGCTTCATCTACAGGATGCAGTTTATGCGGGTTGCGGGGGAAGAAGCGGTCGGCACTTACATGACCGCCTATCCGGCGTTCATCTTTTTCCTTGCCTTGATCCAGCTCGGCCTCCCGATCGGTGTCGCCAAGGTTGTCGCGGAACTTCATGCAAAAGGCGAACGGAACGGCCTCCATCAGGTGATGCGCACTTCGGTCATCCTGTCTGTTGCCGCTTCTGTTGTCCTTCTCCCGCTGTTCATCCTCGGCATCCCTTATTTGTCCGGGACGCTTCTCGGCAATCCGGAAACTTCGGTCGTGCTATACATCTCGCTGGCCGCACTGCCGATTGCCACCGCCTCAGGGCTGATCCGGGGTTATTTCCAGGGCATCGCGCGGATTGAGGAAACCGCATGGTCACAGATTCTCGAACAGACGGTTCGTATCGCCCTCATCAGCTTTCTTCTGCCGATGTTCGCCGACCCGTCCCGTCCCGCGATGACGGCAGGGTATGCAATGGGAATCACCGGAGCGGCCGAAGTCGCGACCTTGCTTTACCTGTACATCAAGTATCGTCAGGTCAAACGGAGCAAAACCGAAAAGCCGAAAGGGCTGTACCCGCTCCGGCCGATTTTATCCGTATCCCTTCCGTCTTCCGGAAGCCGCCTGTTCGGTTCGTTCACCTGGTTCCTGGAGCCGATCGTCTTTATCCGCGCGCTCGGCATGGCCGGAATCGGGGTGACGGCGGCGACCTCGCTGTATGGCGTCATTTCAGGCGTTTTGATTCCGTTGCTTTTGTTCCCCGCCTTCATCTCCCACGCTCTTGCTGTTGTCCTCGTGCCGGCGGTCTCAAGCGCCGCTGCCCTTAACGATGTCCGGCTTCTGCGGGAACGGATCCATCTGTCGCTCCGAATTTCCGCGATCACGGGGAGCGTCGCCGCCGCCGTATTCTTTCTACACGGAGAGGAAATGGCGGTCAAGCTGTTCCATATCTCGGATGGCGGTGCCTATATGCTGATGCTAGCACCGATTTTCTTCTTCTATTACATTCAGGGCCCGCTCCATTCCATCCTTCAGGCGATGCAGGAGGCAAAGGCCGCCATGATGAACTCCGTATACGGCGGCATCGGCAAGCTCCTCGTCATGTTCGTCCTGGCCTCACAGCCAGGTCTCCAGGAAGCGGGCGCCGTCATGGCCATCGGCTTCGGGGTGCTGGTAACTTCATTTCTTCATATTGCGACACTGCGCAAAAAACGGGATGCTTCCACAGGCTTCACGATGTTCATCATCCCGTATCTTTCTTTTATCCTGACGGTCGTCGCCCGGCCGCTTCTGATTGAAAAAGTGCCATTCGGAATGCTAGGAGACATCATTGTCACTTCTGCTTTCCTTCTTGTGCTTCTGTTCCTGTTCCGCTATTTCCGGTTGTCCGACCTGCAGATGGTCCGCAAGCTTGCCAAGCGCTTTTGATCATCACCCTGTCCGGCCTTTTTCCTGGATGTGCATCCCATCCTTATCGAACGCACAAAAAAAGATTTGCTCTGGGCCGCTGTATCCGGCGGCCTGGATTTCATCCATCAGCCACTCCAAATCTTTTCCGATCAGCGGCAAGTGCTCCTTCTGGATCACACCGTCCGAAATGAGCGGAAGTATCGGCTTGTCACCGTTTTTTTCGAAGACCGCCAAGTTTCCGCTCGGCTCCAGGAATGCATAGGCGACATTGCGTACAGAAGCCACCTGCTGCTCGCGCAACTGCTGAAGCAGGTCGTCAATGTTGTAGCGCTGCTGTCTCATATTCTGTTCTTCAATCACACCGTTCCGGATGATGACCGATGGATCCCCTTCGACGACATCCCGGAACTTTTTGTTTTTCAGCGAAAAGTAGGAAGCCGTGACCTGAATAAGCAAGAGCATCAAAATCGGCGTTATCGCCATGAACAGCGAACTGTCAGGGTCATCAAGTGCGAAGGCGGCCACTTCGGCCATCAGGACGGAAATGACAAGGTCGACCACACTCAATTCCCCGAGCTCCCGCTTCCCCATCAGCCGGAGCACGACGATGATGAGCACATACAGGAAAACCGTCCGCCATATCACTGTCAGCAAATCTTCCATGATGCACCTCTTTTCCTGCTCAGTATGGACATCAAGATGGGAAACATTCACCCGGTTTTCGGCAGCTGCATCTACGTGGAATAAGAAAAACCGCAGGCACGGGAGAAAATCCCACTGTGCCTGCGGTCATTGAAACGGATCAGTTGTCGAGAACACGGCCGACTGCCGCACGTTCGAATTGTAGACGGGATCCGTCAGAGCATTTCAAGAATACGGTTGCGTCATCCACTGCATCGATCGTGCCGTGGAGGCCTCCGATTGTTACGACTTTGTCACCGCGCTGGAGTTCATTTTGCATTTTTTGAGTGGCTTTCTGCCGCTTCTGCGCCGGGCGGATCAAGAAGAACCACATCACAGCGAACATCAGGATCAGCGGCGCCAAGGCTACTAATGTTTCCAATTATTTTCCCCCTTTCTGTATGGTACAAGTATACAAGCTTCAGAAGTTTTTTGCATTCGGTTTGTTATAGCCATATTTCTCAAAAAACTCTTCGCGGAAATCGCCGAGACGGTCTTCGCGAATTGCCTGCCGGACCTGTTCCATGAGATCCATGAGGAAATACAGATTATGGTAGGACGTCAGCCGGATGCCGAACGACTCTTCCGCCTTGATCAGATGGCGGATATAAGCACGGCTGTAATTCCGGCATACATAGCAATCGCAGTTCTCATCCAGTGGCCTGAAGTCACGGGCGAATTTCGCATTCCGGACGACGAGCCGTCCTTCGCTTGTCATGAGTGTGCCGTTGCGGGCGATCCGTGTCGGCAGCACACAGTCGAACATATCGATGCCGCGGATCGATCCGTCGATGAGCGCATCCGGTGATCCGACGCCCATCAGATAGCGCGGCTTGTTTTCCGGAAGGAGCGGTGTCGTGAAGTCTAGCACTTGGTTCATGACTTCCTTCGGTTCGCCGACAGAAAGGCCGCCGACCGCGTAACCCGGGAAGTCTAGAGAAATCAGGTCACGGGCGCTCTGGCGGCGCAAGTCTTCGAATTCGCCCCCCTGGACGATGCCGAACAATCCCTGGTCTTCTGGACGGCTGTGCGCTTCAAGGCACCGCTCCGCCCAGCGGGACGTCCGCTCGACGCTCGCCTTCATGTACTCGTGGGATGCCGGATATGGCGGGCACTCGTCAAATGCCATCATAATATCCGAGCCGAGCGCATTCTGGATCTCCATCGCTTTTTCGGGGCTCAGGAACAGCTTGCTGCCGTCAAGATGATGGCGGAAATGGACGCCTTCTTCCTCGATCTTCCTCATGTCGCTCAGCGAGAACACCTGGAAGCCTCCCGAATCGGTCAGGATGGCACGGTCCCAGTTCATGAACTTGTGGAGGCCGCCCGCCTCTTTGATGATTTCATGGCCCGGGCGGAGCCACAGATGGTATGTGTTGCTCAGGATGATGCCCGCCTTCATTTCTTTCAGTTCTTCCGGTGACATCGTTTTGACGGTCGCCTGTGTGCCGACCGGCATGAACGCCGGCGTTTCAAACGAGCCGTGCGGCGTATGGACGATGCCGAGGCGCGCGCCCGTCTGCTTGTCCTTTTTGATCAGTTCATAGGTGACCGCTGGAGTCATTTGATTCTCCCTTTCTTTGGAGGCTTCAGGAACATCGCGTCACCGAAGCTGAAGAACCGGTAACGCCCGTCCACTGCATGCCTGTATGCATTGAGGATGATTTCACGGGATGAGAAGGCCGACACGAGCATGATCAGTGTCGACTTCGGGAGGTGGAAGTTGGTGATGAGCCCGTCAATCGCCTTGTATTCATATCCCGGATAGATGAAGATCGATGTCCATCCGCCTGCTGCGACGATGTTGCCGTTGTTTTCGGAAGCAATCGTTTCGAGTGTCCGTGTCGACGTCGTGCCGACCGCAATCACCCGGCCGCCGGCTTCTTTTGTTTTCCGGATGGCCGATGCCGCCTCTTCGGAAACGCTGTAGTACTCCGAATGCATCTCATGGCTTTCAATCGTATCAACGCTGACCGGGCGGAAAGTCCCGAGCCCGACATGGAGCGTGATGAAAACGATCTCGACACCTCTTTCACGGATCCGTTCCAGCAGTTCTTCCGTAAAGTGAAGCCCTGCCGTCGGTGCGGCCGCCGAGCCGCGTTCCTTGGCGAACACGGTCTGGTAGCGGTCCCGGTCATCCAGCTTTTCGTGGATGTAGGGCGGCAGCGGCATTTCGCCAAGGCGGTCCAGCACTTCATAGAAAATGCCCTCATAGCTGAACTTGAATGTCCGTCCCCCGTGATCGCCGACTCCGGTGCATTCCGCTTTGAGCAGCCCGTCACCAAAAGTCACAACCGTGCCGGGCTTCACGCGTTTTGCCGGTTTGACGAGCGTCTCCCATTCATCTTCGCCCTTGTCTGTCAGAAGCAGGACCTCTATGGTGGCACCCGTTTCTTCTTTTATGCCCATCAGCCGCGCTGGCAGGACTTTTGTGTCGTTCAATACGAGGCAGTCGCCCGGTTCGAAGTATTCGAGGATATCGGAGAACTTCCGGTCTTCGAAACTGCCGGTCCGGCGGTCGACGACAAGCAGTCGGGATGCCGTCCGGTCTTTTAATGGTGTCTGCGCGATCAGTTCCTCCGGCAGATGAAAATCAAAATCTTCTACATTCATGGTTGGTTCCTTCTTCCGTCGTCCGGCATGTCCATGCCGAAATGTTCATAGGCGTGCGGTGTGACCACACGCCCGCGTGGTGTGCGCTGCAGGAATCCGGCCTGCAGCAGATAAGGTTCGTAAACATCTTCGATCGTTGCCGATTCTTCGCCGATGCTTGCGGCGATCGTATCAAGGCCGACCGGCCCGCCCCTGAACCGTTCGATCATGGAGAGGAGAAGCTTGTGATCAATGCTGTCCAGTCCGTGTGAGTCGACCTGAAGCAGCTCCAGGGCTTCCTGCGCGGTCGGGAGCGTGATCTGCCCGTTGCCGCGCACTTGTGCAAAGTCCCGGACGCGCCGGAGCAGCCGGTTGGCGATCCGCGGCGTTCCTCGTGAACGCATTGCCATCTCCTCCGCCGCCTCCCGGGTGATGGGTGCGCCGAAAATGTCGGCGCTCCGGACCACGATCTCCGCCAGTGCTTCCCGGTCATAGTAGTCGAGCCGGAGCGGCACGCCGAACCGGTCCCGGAGCGGTGCCGATAAAGCCCCGGCCCTCGTGGTCGCTCCGATCAGTGTGAACGGAGGCAGATCAAATCGGATCGATCTGGCCTCCGGCCCCTTGCCGACGACGATATCGAGGCAAAAGTCCTCCATCGCCGGATAAAGCACTTCTTCGACCGCACGGCTCAGACGGTGGATTTCGTCGATGAACAGCACATC
Source organism: Bhargavaea beijingensis (assembly GCF_900101985.1). GTDB lineage: Bacteria > Bacillota > Bacilli > Bacillales_A > Planococcaceae > Bhargavaea > Bhargavaea beijingensis. The sequence continues at coordinate 12,443 of NZ_FNAR01000008.1, read as the reverse complement.
TCCCGGTTCCAGTGAGCTGACGATGGCTGCCAAGTCCCCGGGACGTTCGATTGCCGGCCCGCTCGTCGTCCGGAAATTGACACCCATCTCATTTGCGATGACCGAGGCGAGTGTCGTCTTGCCGAGACCCGGCGGCCCATAGAGAAGCACATGGTCCAGGCTTTCCTCCCGCTGCTTGGCCGCTTCGATGAAAATGCCGAGATTATGCTTGACCCGCTCCTGGCCGATGTACTGTCCGAGCCGCTGAGGCCGCAGCGACTGCTCAAAGCCGTCGTCAAATGCCGAAGCTTCACCGGAAATGACCCGTTCTTCCATCAGTGCCCCCCCTTTCCATCAGGTTGTTCAAAGCGGTTCACCATTTAACCCTGCTTAAGCAAAAGCGCGAGCGCCCGCTTCATGTAAGCTTCCGTATTTTCAAGCGTTTCGTTTTCGAGTTTCTGCCGGATCTTGCCGAGCTCCCGCTCCGAATAGCCGAGTGCGGTGAGCGCAAGCATCGCTTCGTCAAGGTCGTGATTTGAACCCAAAGCCGGCTCCGGTTCGTTTTCCATCATGAAGACGACTTCATCGGTCACGCCGTCAAGCTTCCCTTTCAGATCGAGAATGATCTGACGGGCGGTCTTTTTGCCGACACCCGGGAATTTCACGAGGAATTTTTCATCTTCCGCCTCGATGGCCGCCACAACCTGCGCGGTCATCCCGCCGGCCAAGATCGCCAGCGCACCTTTCGGCCCGATGCCGGAGACGGTGATCAGTTTCCTGAACAATTCCCGCTGCTCCGGCGCCTGGAAACCAATCAGCTGCATCACGTCTTCCCTGACATGGAGATGCGTAAAAACCTGCTTTTCCTCATCCGCATGGAAGGCATACGGATTGGGCGTGATCACCTGATAGCCGATGCCGCCCTGCTCAACCGTGATATACTCGGGCGTCACCCGGGTGATGCGCCCTTTTATGTAATCGTACAAACCATGTTCCCCCTCTGTCACATTGAGTAGATTATAGCATATAGTCCGACCGCGTTCCGGGACGATGTTTTGAGAGACGTAAGACGTTGACCGCGTTTTATAAGGATTGGACTGCCGGCCGGCCTTCCAAAAGAATGTATTCTCCCCCAAGCATCTGGGGGAGGTTTTGGGGGAGCTCTGGGGGACGTTATAAATCAGTGGACAGACGATGATCGTCGTACTTCGTTACGGCGGGTTTTAATTCCAACTACCTAACCCCCTCAAAAGATTGCATAAGACGTCTTCCCTTCCTGACAGTCCATCAACGCCTTCAGCTTAAATTCATGAGCATATTAGATGTACTTATCCGTCACATAAAAACATTCGGGTTGTCGTCGGTCAGTCGGCGAATGGTTCACTTATGGGGTGGCGGCTCATATAAATTTCTCTGCTTATCTTTGTGGTCAATACAGCGGGGTTTTTGACAACGCAAAGACCCCGAACCAGGACTTTTTGAAGTGCCTATAGTTCGGGGGTCAGTTCAAACGGAATTATAAAATTCAGTGTGCTGTTTTTCTATTACTTAACAACATCCTATATCCGGTGTGTATCCACACTCATTATTCATGAAAAATAAACTAAAGGAGCAGATAAATTTATCTACTCCTTTGTACCGACCAAGATTTAAATCATGTTATCTCTTTGTTCATCTAATCTTCGTCGAAATACTACAGCCGACACAGCGAATATAACAAAAGCTACTGCTGAAGCAGCGGTAACCATCTTCAACGTATTCCCTATTGGAGATTCAAATAACAATGCGACAGAGATGATTAAAATGGCACCAGTTAAACCGGTTCCTAAAATTGAGATTGCCAATACCTTGTTCATTTAAACCACCTCACCAATACTTACAAGTTATTAAAGCAAGCTACAGCTCCACCGATAGCACCACCACCAATCACTGCATATGCACCAATACATGCAGCACATATCGTAGCAGTCACTGGTGTCGGTGTTGCACACGACCCGCCGCATGCAACAGCAATAATGTAAGCAGCCGTACCACCAATACCAAGCACTGCTGCAAGACAAGCTGCCACTGCACCTACACCCATTGGCTGAATTTCAGATTCAACCGGCTTTTCTGCAAGCATTTCTTCATCTGTGATATAGGAGATCCCAGTGTCCTCAGATTTAACAAGCGATCCGTCCAGATACGTTTCAACTTGGAAGTTTTCTATCTCGTTTTTGGTCACTAACATTTCATTTGTCTGTAATACAGTATTATCCTCATCGAAGAATACAGTTATGTTACTAGGAATACTATAATCCCCATGTAAAGGAACCGTAACAACCGTAACTCCTCCCCCGACAGTGTATACAGTCGACGCCTCTAAATCAAATGCAGATACAGGAGCTATATTCTCAATATCACCATTCTCCACAGCATGTGACGTTGCATTTACAAACTCCTCAGCCTCATCACCTGTAACTACAACAATATCTTGACTACTATCACCTTGCGCAGTAACGTTCGCAGCAGGCGTTAAATTTAAACTGAACATAGCCAAAATCATTACTACTAAAAGTAAAACGGATTGAGAATTCAAACATGACGGTAAGTGAATGGATTGACATCTGGTTTGAAACAAAGTCAGGGAAATGGAAAAAACCTACGAGGGATCACCGGAAAGGGATTATGACAAATTACGTCAAGCCGCTGATCGGCCGGTACAAGCTGGCAACCCTCGACCGGACCACGTATGAGCGGGAATTTATCAATGTCATGCTCCAGAAGTTAAAGCCAAGAACGGTGAACCTCTACCATCAGACGTTCATGATTGCCGTCAATGCAGCCGTCCAGGACGAATACATCACCAGAAACCGATTCAGCGGTATGTCGGTGGAGACCGGAAAGAATGACCCTCCCTTCTTGACTGCCAAGCAACTGAATGTCTTACTGTCGGCGGTAAAGGAAAAAGCAATGCCGACTCATAATGTCATTCTCCATCTGCTGGCATACACCGGTCTTCGTGTTGGTGAAGTCTTAGGACTGACCTGGGAAGAGATCGATCCGCAGAACAAAACAGTAACTGTCCTTCGAACACGCGATGCCAGGGGCATACGAGAACCCAAGACACTTAACAGCTACCGGACCGTGCTGATTGACCAGCAAGTAATTGACATGCTGATGTCCTATAAGACCTGGACGAAAGCCCAAAAGCTGCGACATGGAATCAGACACTCTGAAAAAGATTTCGCGTTTATATCCAGTCGAGGAACGGCCATCACATATAGCGCCGTACGCGACTATCTGAGGTGTTTTATCAGGCGGAACGACTTGGACATACCGAAGATCACTCCGCACGCCCTGCGCCATTCCCATGCTGCTCTGCTGCTGTCTCAGGGACTGCCTGTCCACGATGTCGCCGAACGATTGGGCAATACTGCGGATATGGTCATGAAGGTCTATGGATACGCCATTGATGACCTCAAAGTTGAGTCGGTTACCCTCTTCGCGAACGCCCTTAATCTATGAATTGGGGAGGTTTTGGGGGAGGTCCTCCTCCGAACCCTCCCAATTGTATAGTTTTTAACCATCAAAAAAAGTACCCCGGATCTCTCTTGGCTTTGAGAGATCCGGGGCAAGAAACAATCAATGGTTCGCACGTTTCGATACTTGATAGCACAGCGGAATCCAGGCGGACATCGCTTTATCCGTGAACCGGTCCAGCTTCACTTTCATGATTTTCTGTTTGTCATCGTCAAGGGACAGCAAGTACAGCCATTCCCTCAGCAATTCATTCGGATAAAGAAGCAGATTGAAAGACGACGCGGAAAGCGAAGCGAGTCCTGGCTGCTCGCCGCACAGGTAATCCAGGTTAAAGTCGACATGCGACAGGACGCGGTGGATCCACAGGGCGGTCTCCGTGCCGGACGGACCGATGCAAGCCAGGTCAAAATCGATCATCACGTATTTGCCATCCGGGCCCTTCAGAAAATTATGATGAACGACGTCTCCATGCAGTAGTGTGCAGTGTTCCTCGGGATCATATGTTTTCCGGATCGTCCGGAGCGCTTGCTCGGAATGATAGACGATGGCACCGTAGTGCTGGCTTCCCATCAGCTGCACCAGCTTCTTTTTCTGGCTGCGGAACTTTTCAAGCCGGTCTTCCCATTTTGCGATGAGCGGATACCTGTAAAGCACACCGGTACTTTCCCAACTCACGTGGCCCGAAGTCTCATGGAGCAGGCTGAGTACTGAAAGTGTCCGCTCCCGCCCTTCCCTCGTCGAATAGTCGGCGGGTCTGGCACGGTCTAGCCACGGCTGGATGACCGCCCGTTCATCCGCCGAACCGATGATCGGCAGGATGTGCGGGAACCCGATATTCTGGAGCTCGTCATGGATCCGCCTCACCTTGCGTGCCTGTTGGACGGAATCATATTTCTTCAGCGAATAGCGTTTGCCGCCGACGTCCCATTTCCATACATTCTGTTTAATCTGTCGGATGTTGCCCCCGGCAGTCATGGTTGATCAGTAGCCGCCGTATCCGAACGGAGATCCGCATACATGGCAGCATTGCCCTTGGTGATGGCCATGATGGTGGCCGTGGCCCGGATAAGGCTGGAAGCCCGGCTGCGGCCAGTAAGGCCACGCGGCGGCCTGGACGGGGTACGGCACGGACGGCCCATCGCCACATCCGCAGCCGCCAGGAGACTCTGCCGGATACATGTGCATCGGGGCCTGAGGCACATGGAGGTCGTCAGCCATCGGTGACTCCTGTTCGTGACGATTGCCCATATACACGTCCAGCGAAGAGGAATAAGAACTCGATTCGCTCATTTTCCAACCACGATCCGGCGATTCTTGCTCAGCCGGCATGGCGTATTCCGGCATCCCCTCCGCAACAGGCAGCGTGTAGCCCGGTGCTGCCGGCATTTGCGGCATGGCCGGATACGGATGTGCTTCTGGGTATGGCTGCATCGGCATCTGAGGATAAGGGTGCATCATTTGAGGGTAGTGATGGTACGGCATATGGCCGCACATGCAGCTCATATCAAACACCGGCATACAACAGAACGGCATCGGCATCATCGGGATGGCCGCCTCCTTCTCTGGTGGACATGGATGAGGCATCGGGGGCATCTCCATTTCCGGCATGACCGGTGGCGGTGCCATCGGCGACTCTTCTTCCATCGGCGGTGGTGGCGGAACCGGCAACGGTGCCGGCTTTGGCGGTGCCGGCTTTGGCGGTGCCGGCTTTGGCGGTGCCGGCTTTTCCATCGGCGGCGGTGGTGGCGGAACCGGAGTCAGCTCCGACGATTCCATTTCCTGTTTTTCTTTCACCGGTTTTTTCGGCCGTCCGTCTTTATACGGATGTTCGGCGGGCGGCTTGCCTTTCCCCTTCTTTGCATGATCCGGCAGGAAGATCTTCATCCCCGGCACGATATAGTCCGGATTTGCCAGATGGGCGTTGAGCCGTTTGACTTCTTCAAAGGGAACCCCGTACTGCCTGGAGATTTTCCAGAGGGTATCCCCTTTCTGCACAATGTGCACGTGCATTGCTTCTCCCCCTTCCATCGGTATAGCGTATGACCCCGCGCTGGGCGATGACACTGAAACTTTGACAGACTCCGAGGACGTCTTCACAATAAGCTATGAGAAAACGAACAGCAGTTATGACGGGAAGGAGTCGAAGCTCATGGAAAAGTTGAAGGGAAACGAGCGGAGAGAGCTGATCCTCAGCAAACTAAAAGAAAGCAGGCGGCCGATCAAAGGGGCCGACCTGGCAAAATTATGCGGAGTGAGCCGCCAGGTCATCGTCGGGGATATTACGTTACTGAAGGCGCACGGCGAGTCCATCGTGGCGACGAGTTCAGGATATGTCCACCTGGGTAGTGAAGCACCGCAGCGAAAAGGCGTTTTGTCGAGAAAAGTCGCCTGTACGCACACTCCTGACCAGACGGAGGGCGAGCTGAACCTGATCGTCGACGCAGGCGCTTCTGTCCGTGATGTCACCGTTGAGCATCCGGTTTATGGAGAACTGACCGCCGCCATCATGGTCAATAACCGGCATGACGTGGGCCAATTTATCTCCCGCGTAAACGAGACCGGATCGCCTTTCCTGCTGGAGCTGACCGGCGGCCCGCATCTGCACACCATCTCCGCGGACAGCGAAGAAATATTGGACCGTGCAGAGCAGGCGCTAAGGGAGCATGGCCTGTTGACTGACGAGGCGTGACGGGAAGCGCGGTTATTGCCTAACAGAGAAACAGCTCCCCCATATAAAAACCGGCATCGCGCTTAATGTTCGCGCGGTGCCGGTTTGATTTCATATGTCCTGTAAGTGCCGAGCGGCTTGACGATGCAGCCGAGGGCTTCGAGTTCTTCCAAGGCGCCTTTCATCATCTGCTCTTCTTTCCCGGCGTCGACGTCGACGATAAAGAAATAATCGCCGAGCCCCGTTTTCATCGGCCGAGATTCGATTTTGGTCAGGTTGAGCCGCCTCCAGGCGAAAACGGACAGCACCTGATGAAGCGCTCCGGAGCGGTTGTCCTTCGGAAGATTGATCATCAGTGTTGATTTGACCTTGTCCCCGCATCCGTCTTTGCCGATCTCTTCATCTCGCTTTGAAAGGACGACAAACCGCGTCCGGTTAAAGTGGAAATCATTGATGCTGTCCTGCACGATTTTCAGTCCATATTTTTCTGCCGCAAACCGGTTGCCGATGGCTGCAATGTTCAGATCCGGATTATCGGATGCATATTTCGCCGCACCCGCAGTCGAGGTTGCCTGAATCAGTGGCACGCCGCGGAACCGGTAGTGCAGGAATTTATGGCACTGTGCCAGCGCCTGCGGGTGGGAATGGATTGATTCCACCTCTTCCCACCTGTCCGCCTGCTTTGGATGGACCATGAGATGCTGATCGATGGGCTGCAGGATCTCCGCATTAATATAAAGCTCCACTTCATGATAAAGGTAATCGACCGTCAGGGAGACGGCCCCTTCCAGCGCATTTTCAATCGGGACGACTGCATAGTCTGCACGGTCTTCCGATACGGCTTCGATCGCTTCCGGAATTGTCGTATAAGGCATAAGCCAGTCTCCGCGGAACAGGCCATCCGCCGCCAGATGGGTGAACGACGCCTCCGGTCCGAGATAAGCCACCCGTGTCACTGCTTTTTCCAAACCGTTCTCCCCCTCAATAAGCGCCCGAGCTGACGACATCTGCCGATTCGATGAACGGCAGACGCTTGAGCGTCTGCAGAAACGTGTTCAATTCCATCGTCATTGCGGTCACGTCCAGGGACAATGTGACATTCGCGCGTCCCTGGATCGGAATTGTCTGATGGATCGTCAGCACATTGCACTCCGTCTCAGCCACGGTGCGCAGCAGTTCCGCAAGTGCCCCTTCCCGATCCTCCAGTTGCAGGAAGATCGTGAGGATCCGCTCCTGGACGACTGAATGGAACGGAAAGACCGTGTCGCGATATTTATAAAATGCGCTCCGTGACAGGCCGACCCGTTTTACCGCATCCCAGATGGTCGTCTCCTCACCGTTCTGCAGGAGGCGCTTTGCTTCGAGCGTTTTCTGCATCGATTCCGTCAGGACGTCTTCCCTGACCAGATAGTAATTTTCATCCGAAACATCTTTCATTGTTTCAGCCCTCTTTTCTCTTCCTGCCGTCCTCGCCGGCAGGCCCCCTTATGGGCAGGTCTCAATCCACGAATTCGAACTCGTAGTCCATAATGCGGACCGTGTCGCCGTTCTGGACGCCGCGCTCCCTCAAGGCATCATCAATGCCCATGCCGCGGAGCTGGCGGCCGAACCGGCGAACCGATTCCTCATGCGAGAAGTTCGTCATCTTGAACAGCCGCTCGATCGCAGGACCGCCCACCGTAAACGCACCGTCGTCGTCCCGGCCGATGACAAACTCGTCTTTTTTCTCTGCTTCAAACTTGTAAAGCACGTGGCGTGATTCTTCCACTTCCTCGGGATCATAAAGCGGGAACTCAGGCGTTTCTTCAAGAAGGTCCGCAATGGCATAAAGCAGATCCGACAGTCCCTGGCGGGTGATGGCGGAAATCGGGTAGACCCTCACATCCGAGGGAATTTGCTCCTTGAATTCGGCCAGGTTGATCTCGGCCTCGGGCATGTCCATCTTATTGGCCACGACAATCTGCGGACGTTCCGTGAGGCGGAGGTTGTATTGCTCCAATTCCTCATTGATCGTCGCATAGTCCTCATACGGATCCCGGCCTTCCATCCCGGACATGTCGATGACATGTACGATGACGCGCGTCCGTTCGATATGGCGCAGAAACTGATGGCCGAGCCCGACCCCCTGATGGGCCCCTTCAATCAGGCCAGGCAAGTCGGCCATGACAAAACTTCGCCCGTCACCTGCATCCACGACACCGAGGTTCGGGACGATCGTTGTAAAGTGATAGTCCCCGATCTTCGGCTTGGCCGCCGAGACGACCGACAGCAACGTCGACTTGCCGACACTCGGGAAGCCGACGAGACCAACATCCGCCAGCACTTTCAGCTCGAGAACGACTTCCAGCTCATAGCCCGGCTCGCCCTTCTCGGAAATTTCCGGAGCGGGATTGGCAGGGGTCGCAAATCGGATGTTGCCCCGCCCGCCGCGGCCGCCTTTTGCGATGACCGCGCGCTGGCCATGTTCGGTCAGGTCCGCAATGATTGCGCCCGACTCCGCATCGGTCACCGTCGTGCCCGGCGGCACCTTGACGATCATGTCCTTCGCGTTTTTTCCGTGCATGCTCTTGCTCATCCCGTGCTCGCCGCGCTGAGCCTTGAAATGCCTCTGATAGCGGAAGTCCATCAGCGTGCGCAGACCTTCGTCCACTTCAAAGATGACATCGGCCCCCTTGCCGCCGTCTCCGCCCGCAGGCCCACCCATCGGCTCATATTTCTCACGTCGGAACGCGACCATTCCATTGCCGCCGTCTCCGCCTTTTACATAGATCTTTACGTGATCGACAAACATCACCGATCCACCTTCCTTCCAGATACTGTCATCATCAGTTGCCCATTTTCTACAGCGTGCTCAAATGTAAACCGTGCGCCGGGTGCCGCTTCCGGCAAGTTTCCCTGCAGTTCGTGGGGGCCGGTCAGCATGAAGTTGACAGCCCACGCCCCGGACTCTGTCTTTACCCGGATGTGTGCCCTGTATTCCGCATAGGGACTCAGGCTTTCGTGCAGGTCCGAAAACAACTCTTCGAGAAAGGCCTCCGCCTCCCCGTCAGTCTCCCTGTCACCCGGTCCGTCCGCGGACACGTCCAGAAACACCTCGTATTCCGGGAAGCGCCAGCCAAAGGTGAGAAGCCATACTCCCAGGCGCGGCATGCCCAGGGCACCAAGCGCGGACTCTTGCCGTGCGCGTTCCACGGCTTCATCGATCGCCCTGCGTATCCCGTCCTGCTGGCCGAGATCCATCAGCATCCGGATCAGATGGAGCGTGTTCATATGGTCATGCCTCGAATACTTCAGCAGTTCCTGTGCCGACAGCCGTTCTTCCATTGCGGTCACTTCCCGTCTCCCTAGAGTTCGTGTTCATCCCGTACGTACAGTATAACACTACAGGACGAGCCTGTTTCAATGCAGAGGGGGTAAAAATTCCGCCAAAGAAAAAGCGGGCCGCATGAGAATCATGCAGCCCGCCTTCATCCATCTGTTGCTTATTGAGCAGCCGGATAGACGCTAACTTTTTTCTTGTCGCGGCCGAGACGCTCGAAGCGCACGACACCGTCAACCTTTGCGAACAGCGTATCATCGCCGCCGCGGCCAACGTTTTCACCAGGGTGGATTTTTGTCCCGCGCTGGCGGTACAGAATGGAGCCGCCGGTTACGAATTGGCCGTCCGCGCGCTTTGCACCAAGGCGTTTCGCTTCGGAGTCACGGCCGTTCTTCGTGGAACCTACCCCTTTCTTCGACGCGAAGAACTGGAGATCCAAACGTAGCATGTAGTCCACCTCCTATCGGTTAATAGTCACTTTAATATGTTCACCATAGTCCCGCTCAATGGTCTGCAATGAAACGATCATGGACTTCAGGATCAGCTGGACGGATTCGTCTTCGGGATCCGGCACTTTGACGGACAAATAGCCGCCATCATCGCCAAGATCCACCTTCGGCTCCGTTTCCGTCAGTGCATACACCGAGTTCACGGCGCCGAACGACACGGCCGAGGCCGCGGCGCAGACAAGATCCTTTCCGTGTTCCGCGAAGTCCGCATGGCCGGTCATCTCGAATGAGGTGATGCGGCCATCTGATGTTTCATCCACAATTACCCGGATCACGGCTTACAGGTTGATGCCGTCGATAACGACTTTTGTGTAAGGCTGACGGTGACCCTGCTTCTTGCGGTAGTTTTTACGGCGCTTGTATTTGAAGACAACGATTTTCTTGCCGCGGCCGTGCTTGGCGATCTTACCTGTAACGGTTGCGCCTTCCACGTATGGAGCTCCGACTTTCACGTCGTCGCCGCCGACGAACAATACTTTATCGAAAGTGATCGTCTCCTCGACGTCACCTGCGAGCTTTTCGATGTAGATCTCCTGGCCCGCTTCAACTTTAACTTGCTTGCCGCCTGTTTCAATGATTGCGTACATGCTTGCACCTCCTCTTAGACTAAGACTCGCCCTCCAAGGTGACCTCGCGGTGCTTAGGACCTTGTCAGTGCGGTTGTAGTAGCACGGGTGCGCTACAAACCAACATGAAAATACTATCACAGACCGGACTGCCGGTCAACTGCCGGCCTTGGAAAACTTCCGGAATAAACGCGCTCCAGCACACGCTCATATTTTCTGTACCGCCAGTGAAGAATGTTTTGCAGCAGCAGGAACAGGGAGAGGAACAGGTAAGGTGCCGATTGCGGCAAAAAGAGTATGAAAAAGACGGCAGCGGCAGCCGATACGGAAATGGAGAGCAGAATGAGCGGGAGTTTATGCTTTGGGAGGAAAATAAGCGCTGCCCGCCCGCCATCCAACGGTAAAAACGGCAACAGATTCAGTCCGAGCAGGGCAAGCTGTGTCGCAATCAGCTGGTCGCGGCCGGGGGTGTGGATTAAAAATGACGCGGACAGCAATAAGGTTGTCGCCGCAGGTCCGCCCGCGATGATGATGAGCCTGTCCGATTTCGGCAAACGGGAAAAACGGGGAATCACGATTTCCCCGCCATAAGGCATGATGACGCATTGCCTAACGGGAGCGCCCGTCCATTTTGCGGCCAGCAGATGGCCGGCTTCATGGAACAGGAGCGAGCCGAGTACGATGGCGTAGAACGAGACATTCCCGCTCGCAATGATGGCAAGCAGGAACGGGATCATGACCGGATGCATCCGGTACTTCATTTAGAGAGGACTCCGGTTGTCATTCCCCCGTCCCCCTCAATGACGCCAGCCAATTTTTCACACCTTCCGCGTCCATCAGGTCGCCATTGCGCTGCACACCGAGAAACATCGCCCCGGTTTCCAGCTCCGCAATCGGTTCACCTGTGCCTACCGTCGTATAAGGCAAGGTCAGAAACTTTCCGACGAACCCATAAGTCACCGTATCGCCGTCATCATACTGGACAGTCACCGTCTTCCCCGTCTGGCGGGTATGTCCGGTATAGATGACCAGCCCGTCACCCTTCGCCGTCACCGGGATGGTCGCATCATACGACAGCACCACCCCTTCCCGGAATGGCTGCAGAGACGAAAACTCCGCCATCGCCGGTGTCGCGCCGTCCGCCGTCACCGGCACCACTGTCTCCGGACGCCCCTGATCCACGAACGACATCACCCACTTCTTCAGTACAGTGAGCTCCTCCCCCGACCGTACCAGATGCGTAATCTGCGTCTTCATCACCTGGTGCTCCTCCAGTTTTGCCACCCCGAACAGCACCGCCGTCACGAGCAGCGCCGCCACCCACTTCTCCCTCCACCTCATCAGCACCACACCCCTGCAAAATGTTTTCTCTATCATATGTAGGAGGGAGCGGGCTGATGATAATTTGTTGAGAGATTTGGGGGGCGTCAAGGGCCTTATTGCAAATGACGGGGCACTTGCGGCAAATTCGATGGCCATGTTGCAAATGGCGAACCCTTACGGCAAATCCGCAGGCCATATTGCAAATAGCCGACCCTTGAGGCAAATCCGCAGGCCATGTTGCAAATGGCGAACCCTTGAGGCAAATCTGCCGGCCATGTTGCAAACGGTGAACCCTTGCGGCAAATCCGAAGGCCATGTTGCAAATGACGGGGCACTTGCGGCAAATCCGAAGGCCATATTGCAAATGGCGAACCCTTGAGGCAAATTCGTCGGCCATATTGCAAATGGCCGACCCTTGAGGCAAATTCGATGGCCATATTGCAAAAGGTGAACCCTTGAGGCAAATCCGAAGGCCATATTGCAAATGGCCGACCCTTGAGGCAAATCCGCAGGCCATGTTGCAAATGGCGAACCCTTGAGGCAAATCCGAAGGCCAT